>NZ_CVSW01000001.1 GCF_001180265.1 Prochlorococcus marinus
ATCAATAAGAAAAACAAATAAAGTAATTATTGTTGAAGAATGTATGAAGACTGGAGGTATTGGTGCAGAATTAATTGCCTTGATAACAGAAGAGTGTTTTGATGATCTTGATGCCCGACCAATTAGATTATCTAGTCAGGATATTCCAACTCCTTATAATGGAAATCTTGAGAATTTGACAATAATCCAACCACATCAAATAGTT
>NZ_CVSW01000002.1 GCF_001180265.1 Prochlorococcus marinus
AAACACATGTATTTTCTGGATCATGTGCCTTATATCGTGTAGTTCTACTTACAATTTTTTTATAAGTGGGATGTGGATATCTGTTAATAACAGCAACAACAACTGTTTTATCCATTTTGTCGCTGACAACAGTACCAATTCTCTCTTTAAGTGCCATAACTAATAATTAATAAGAAGTTGGTTTAGAAGCAGATTGACTCTTACTGAGAGTGAGTAATTGCGCAACTTGTTTCTTGATGATTTTAAATTTATGAGTTTCATTAAGCTGTCTTGTAGCTTTCTTGAATCTCAAGTCAAAAAGATCTTTTCGTAATTGGTCAATCTTTTCAGTAATTTGTTCAGAATTTAATTTTTTAAATTCCTTAAGTGACTCTGAGTTTTTCATTGTTTAACCTCCTCTTGAGATTTTTTAATATTTTTTGTATTTTCTTGGGAGGAATTTTCTGGATTTTTATCAATGGAGATAAATTTTGTTTTTACAGGAAGTTTGTATTGAGCCAGACGCATAGCTTCCTTTGCAGTTTCTTCAGTGATATCTTCACCACCCATTTCAAAAAGTATTCTTCCAGGTTTTACAACTGCGACCCAAAACTCTGGATTACCTTTACCAGAACCCATTCTGGTTTCGGCAGGTCTCATGGTTACGGGTTTATCAGGAAATATTCTTATCCAGATTTGACCACCCCGTTTGATATATCTAGTCATAGCTCTTCTACTTGCTTCAATCTGGCGTGCAGTTACCCAGCCACAGTCTTGAGCTTGGAGAGCAAATTGACCGAATGCAATAGTATTACCTTTTGAGGCTACACCCCTCATTCTGCCTCGATGTTGTTTACGGAATTTAGTACGTTTTGGACTAAGCATTTTTATACCTCCTATGAATTCTCATTTGAACGATCCTCAAATTGCTGAGGTCTTCTACTAGCTTTCCTCTTAGGGCTCGCACCCACAGGGATAGTTTGTTCTTCTTTAGGGAGAACTTCACCTTTGAAAACCCAAACTTTAATGCCTAGAACACCGTAAGTTGTATTAGCTTCACGTTTTGCATAGTCAATTTCAGCTCTCAAAGTATGTAAAGGTACTCTACCTTCTCTAGTCCATTCAGTTCTAGCTATTTCAGCACCATTCAACCTTCCCCCTACTTGAATTTTAAGACCTAGAACTCCAGCCCTTTGAGCCCTTTGTAAAGCCATCCTAATAGTTCTTCTAAAGGCGACTCTTTTTTCTAGTTGTTGAGCAATATATTCAGCTAGTAAAAAAGCATCAGCATCTACGCGTTCAACTTCAACAACGTTTATTCTGACTTGCCTTGTTCTATCACCTATAGTTTTTTGAATGCCAGATCTTAATTCTTCAATACCACTTCCTTGTCTTCCAACTATAACTCCTGGTCTTGCTGTTTTTAATTCAAGTTCCAGTTGGTCAGCTTTTCTTGCTATTAAGACATCGCTAATTCCTGCTGCTCCATATTTTTTTTTGTATGAAGGTTCGAATTTTAAAATCTTCTTGGAGAAGTATTGGATATGTTTTAGAAGTAGCAAACCACTTAGAGCGATGCTCTTGTGTAATTCCTAATCTTAGTCCAGAAGGATGTATTTTATGTCCCATTAGTTTTGTACCTCCGCATTAGTTTGAGTAGGAGCAGACTCAACAGAAATACTGATGTGGCAAGTCTGTTTTTTAATTGAAAAAGCTCGACCTTGAGCTCTGGGTCTATACCTTTTCATTACTGGACCACTATTAGCCCATGCAGAGGAAATAACTAGGGTAGATGGATCCATTCCAAGGTTATGTTCTGCATTAGCAACAGCAGATCTTAGAACTTTAGTAATGGGGTCTGTAGATCTGTAAGGCATAAATTCCAACATAATCAATGCATCTCTATAAGATCTACCCCTTATCTGATCCAAAACTCTTCTCACTTTAGAGGCTGATCCGCGAACATAATTCCCATGAGCGATTGCTGTTTTTGTTGTTTCAGGTGTTTTTGTCATGATTTTGCTCCTTTCTTATCTCTTATATGACCTCGGTAAGTGCGTGTAGGAGCAAATTCACCGAGTTTATGACCAATCATTTGTTCAGTAATAAATACTGGAATGTGAGTCTTGCCATTATGTACAGCGATTGTGTGACCGATCATTAAAGGTAAAATCGTAGAGGATCTTGACCAAGTTTTGATAACAGACTTGTCATTATCTGTATTTTGTTTTTCTACCTTCTTGAGCAGGCTATCTGCTATAAAAGGTCCTTTTTTTAGTGAACGTCCCATGATTATGTAATAGAAATTGAAATAATAAATGAAGTAATCAAGAGTCTCTTCCTCCTCTACTCCTCTTAGAAACGCGACGGCGTCTTCGAACAACTAATTTATTACTTGGTTTGTTCTTCTTACGTGTCTTTAGTCCAAGAGCTGGCTTACCCCATGGAGTAACTGGGCCTGCTCTACCAATTGGTGCTTTTCCCTCTCCTCCTCCATGTGGATGATCACATGGGTTCATTACACTACCTCTTACTTGAGGCCTTCTTCCAAGCCATCTTCTCCTTCCTGCTTTACCTAAGCTAGTATTTCTTATTTCAGAATTACCTACT
>NZ_CVSW01000003.1 GCF_001180265.1 Prochlorococcus marinus
CTGCCGCTCTCAAAAGTGGGGATGAGTAGATTTTATCGAAGTTTATTTTTGATAATGCTTTTCCTGCTCTTTGGGCTTGTTCGTATCCTGCATCAGTTAATAATGAATCATCTGTTCTTCCTTGAATTAATCCCTTTGCATTAAAACTGCTTAGTCCATGCCTAACTAAAACTAATCTTATGGTCATTATATAAATTTGAAAATTATGGTTATTTAATCATCTCATGGCGTGATTAAAATAGATATATAAATATTTAGAAATTTCAATCATACCTAATTGTAGTTTTCAATTTTATAATGAATTATGATCTTTAAAAATATTTCTAGGGCAAAACTCTCTTTAGCTTTCATTTCTATAGTCATAACTTTTTTTGTATGGCAACAAGGCTTAAGAGATAGTTTAAATAGACCATCTGTTTCATTTGATATAAGTCAAAAAGAGCAAGAAATTATTGAATTAGCTACCCAATCAATACCTTCAAATCTTAAAAAATTCTTTGTCATAAATGATCCTGTTGATCAAATAAATAAATCGCTCTCTGAGGTCTCATTTGATGAACTATCAGAAAGAAATAAATTAATTCGCATAATTTCTTCAGAATCTAATGATCCGATAATCTATAAAAATAGATCCAAAGATCTTGAAAATAAAAACTTTAAATTACTGATTGATGAGATAGAAAAAAAGTCTAACAATAATTCTTATAAACCAAATTCTGATAAGTTTGATTTATTTAAAAGTGATAGATTTTTATACCACCTTTTAAGCAAGGAATTTGATTTTGACGATAGTTCTTTAATAACAAAATCATTTTCAAACAAAATGTTTTTAAAAATATTAGCCATCAGACTAATA
>NZ_CVSW01000004.1 GCF_001180265.1 Prochlorococcus marinus
TATCTTTAGTCAAGAAACAAAGTTCTTAAAAACCTTTGAGGTGATTTTAAATAAATAGATCTTCCAAATCTTTGTACAAATCATCCTTCTCTTTTTGGTTTTCTATAGATTCAATGTTATCTAGCGAAAGCTCTTTTTTTGAGATGTAGAAAAGATATCCAAGGGCTCCTAAAAGTAAGGATGTTGGTAAAATCATTAGATTTAAATTGA
>NZ_CVSW01000005.1 GCF_001180265.1 Prochlorococcus marinus
AACTTATTCTGAATCCAGTCATTACTTCATCAAAAACTAATAAGGATCCGTTCTCAGTGGTTAATTCTCTTAACCCTTCCAAGAATCCTGGTTCTGGAGTAATAAATCCAGCGTTACCAACAATAGGCTCAAGAATTACCCCTGAAATAGCATCAGGATTTTCAGAAAATAATTTTTTTACTGCTTCAAGATCATTGTAGGGTGCAGTAAGTGTATTGGCGGTTGTTGTTCGTGGAACCCCTGGAGAATCAGGTAAACCTAG
>NZ_CVSW01000006.1 GCF_001180265.1 Prochlorococcus marinus
TGTATAATTAAAATCCTAAAAAATGCTTTTTTTTAATTTATAATAGTTAATATATTTATTTTTTTATGGAAGAAAATTTAGAACCAAGTGGTGAAATTAATAATGAGATATCTGGCAAAACAAACAATTCAAACTCTGATGAAATAAATGAACCTAAATCAGAAAAAATTATTAATATGAGCAGAAATAATGCTAGTTCGCATAACCCTCCTAAAATTGATACTCAAAAAGAAAGTGATATACCCACTAAATCAATTCCTAAACCAAAGAAAGAACTCCCTATAGAGAAAAAGCCATTCAAAGAATTTGTTAATAATCACTTAATACCTACATTTATAGAAGAAATTAGTCAAAGAGGATTTGAAATAAACAATATAAATCTGAATTACACCGAAAGACCTATTGCTGAAGATAAATGTTGGGTAATAAATTGTGAAATTAAAAATACTTGCAGCTTCTGGTTATCTTTTGAGAAAGAGGACATAGGGTCACTTAAAAGTATTTCCTTATCCAAACCTAATCAAAAACCTAGCATCATTGAATCATTCTTGATTGACGAAAAAAGAATAACTCTAAAATTAATCATTTCAAGAGTACTGCAAAGATTAAACGGACAAAAGCTAATAGGAGTTAATTAATTAAAAAAGAATGACACCTAGTTAACTTTTCCCTCGAAAATACAATTCATAGTAAATAATAGTATTAATAAATCTAAGTTAAGATGTCTCAATCAACTATTGAATCTAAAAATAAAAAAGATGTAAATAATGGAAAGGTACCAGCTAAAGAAACAATTTTGTCTCCAAGGTTCTACACAACAGACTTTGAGGCAATGGAAAATATGGATTTATCAATAAATGAAGAAGAACTAGAAGCTATATGTGAAGAATTTAGGAAAGACTACAATAGACATCATTTTGTAAGAAATAGCGAATTTGAAGGAGCTGCAGAAAAATTGGATCCTGAGACAAGAGAACTATTTGTTGATTTTCTTGAAGGAAGTTGCACTTCAGAATTTTCAGGTTTTTTACTTTACAAGGAACTTAGTAGAAGAATTAAAGAAAAAAACCCTCTTCTTGCTGAATGTTTTGCTCATATGGCTAGAGATGAGGCTAGACACGCAGGTTTCTTGAATAAATCAATGAGTGACTTTGGATTGCAGTTAGATTTAGGTTTTTTGACAGCTAATAAAGATTACACTTATTTTCCACCAAGAAGTATTTTTTACGCTACTTATTTATCTGAGAAAATAGGTTATTGGAGATACATCGCAATTTATAGGCATCTTGAAAAGAATCCAGACAGTAAGATCTTCCCACTATTTAATTATTTTGAAAATTGGTGTCAGGATGAGAATAGACATGGGGATTTCTTTGATGCTCTGATGAAAGCACAGCCACGTACTGTTAAATCTTTAAGTCAAAAAATTACCATTGGCGGCTCTACTTTTACACACCCACTATTTGACTACTTCCATAGATTTAGATATTTTTTGAACAATCTTCCATTAACATCCAAATTATGGTCTAGGTTTTTTCTATTAGCTGTATTTGCAACTATGTATGCAAGGGATTTGGGAATTAAAAAAGATTTCTACAGTTCACTAGGTTTAGATGCAAAAGAGTACGACCAGTTTGTTATTAATAAAACAAATGAAACGGCTGCTAGAGTTTTCCCTGTAGTAATGGACGTTTATGATAAATCTTTTTATGGAAGATTAGATAAAATAGTAGAGAATAATAAGGTTCTTTCCGATATCGCAAGCAGTGATGGAAATAAAGTATCTAAAACTTTTAAAAAATTACCTAAATATTTATCAAACGGTTACCAGTTATTAAGACTATACTTATTAAAACCTCTTGTTAGCAAAGATTTTCAACCTTCTATTAGATAATCTTTTATACAGAGAAGATTTATAAAGTCATATGCTTTCGTCACAAATCAAATCAAATGAAATCGTTTTTGGTAATTGCAATAAAGATTTATTAGAAGAAATTATTTTCTATGGGATGAGACTTGGAGCTGAATTCGTAGAAATATTTATAGAAAATACCGATAATGCAAGTGTACTTGCTGAAGAGGATTTCATTACAAGTGTAAGTCCATCATTTGGAAGGGGTGCTGGGATAAGAATTTTCAAAGACAAAAGAGACGGATTTGTAAGTACTAATGATTTATCAAAACATGGATTAATGAGATCAGTATCTCAAGCTATTGAGATGTTAGATATAACTGAAAAAAATAATACAGATGATTTTAACGGTTTAAAAAAACACAAGGACTATAGTTTATCCAAGAAAACATGGGTTGATGAAGTTCCATCAATTCATGAGATAAGTGAAAAACTATTAGTCAGTACTAAGTCTCTTAAAAAGAATAATAAAATAATAACTAGAAAAGGAAGTTACTCAAGAAATCTGCAGGAGGTTATTATAGCTTCCAGCGATGGAACTTATGTCTCCGATATTAGGTTGCACCAAACCGTTGGACTTAACGTAATTGCTAGTGATGCCCAATATAGATCTAATGGGAGTAGAAGATTTGGATCATCAGGAATGCCTAATGAATTCAGACTATGGGATCACGAAAAAGCAGCTAATGATGTATTCGAAAGCTCAATGAACATGCTGTATGCAGATTATGTTGATGCGGGACAAATGCCTGTTGTATTAGCTAATAAATTTGGTGGTGTTATATTCCACGAAGCCTGTGGGCATTTACTTGAAACTACTCAAATAGAAAGAGGAACAACACCATTTGTGAATAAATTGAATGAAAAAATTGCACATGAATCTGTAACAGCAATAGATGAAGGAATTTCAGAGGGATCGTTTGGTTCATTATCAGTAGATGATGAAGGTATGGAACCCGAAAAATCAGTTCTTATAAAAGATGGAATTTTAAAAAAATTCATATCCGACAGGGCAGGTGAATTAAGAACTGGTCATAAAAGAACAGGAAGTGGAAGAAGACAAAATTATTCTTTTGCTGCAGCTTCACGAATGAGAAATACTTATATAGCTAAAGGTGAGCACTCGAAAGAGGATTTAATCAATAGTATTAGTGATGGTCTTTACTGCAAATCAATGGGCGGTGGCAGTGTAGGTGCTACAGGACAATTTAATTTTGCAGTAGAAGAAGGATATCTTATTAAAAATGGAAAATTAACTAATCCAGTAAAGGGAGCAACTTTGATTGGTGAGGCTAAGGAAGTTATGCCAAAAATATCAATGTGCGGAAATGACCTCGAATTAGCTCCTGGATTCTGTGGATCCATCAGTGGAAGTGTTAACGTAACAGTAGGCCAACCTCATATTAAGGTTGATTCAATCACTGTTGGTGGGAGATAGGATATGAATTCAAAGGAAATAACAACTCAAATCTCGGAAGCTGCAGATTCTCTAAATCTTAAAAAATGGGATTATGGTGCAAGCTTTTCTAATGATTACTCTGTGCAAGTAGATAAAGGTGAGGCTAAACAACTTAAGGCATCACAAAAGCAAATTTTAACTATAAGAGTTTGGAACGAATCTAATTTAGTTGGAATTACAACAACTAGTGATATAAGTGAATCTGGTATTAAAAAAGCTCTAAATCAAGCAAATATTGCATCTGATTTTGGCAACAAGAATGAAAGGACAGAATTCTCACCACTAGCCAAGGATCCTATTGAAGTTAAGGACTCAAAAAAAAGAAATCCTGTTGGTATAAAAAAATTACTTACTCTTTTAAGAGAAGCGGAAGTAAAACTATTAGAAAGCCATGAATCGATAAAATCTGTTCCTTATAATGGTCTATCTGAGAGTTTTTATGAGAGAGTTTATGCAAATAGTGATGGTGCCTTTAGGAGTTATACCAAAAGTCAAGCTGCACTTTATTTATATGCAAGAGCAGAAGAGAAAAATAAGAAACCTCGTAGCTCAGGTTCCGTAAAACTTGGATATGGAGTTGAAGATATAGATATAGAGTCGTGTATTAAAGACGCTTCTAATAAAACAATTTCTCATTTAAATTATTCATCTATTAAAACTCATAAATATTTAATATGTTTTTCGCCTGAGTCTTTTTTAACGATCATTAATGCCTTTAGTTCAATGTTTAATGCTAGAAGCATTTTAGATGGAATTAGCTTATCTAATAAAAATTCTATTGGAGAGAAACTATCTACAGAAGCACTTAATATTTATGATGATGGTCTTCACGAAAAGAATATTTCTTCATCACCATTTGATGGAGAGGGAACTCCTACCAAAAGATTATGTTTAATTAACAAAGGGAGACTTGAAAATTTTATACATTCTGAATCAACTGCAAGAATATTTAAAACAATGCCCACAGGCCACGCTGGACTAGGATCAAAAGTCTCAGTATCTCCTGATTGGATAGTAGTTGAGAAATCAGAGGAAAACGCAGATCTAAAAATATCATTAGATCACTCTTCTTATGATGGAGAATTTGTTTATATTGAGGAATTAAATGCAATCCATGCAGGTGTCAGAGCAAGTCAAGGTTCATTCTCTCTTCCATTTGATGGATGGCTCTATAAAAACGGTAAAAAAATCTCAATAGAATCAGCAACTGTAGCGGGGGATATCAAATATCTTTTGAAGAATATAGTAAATATTGAATCAAACCAAGAAGTAACAACAAGTGGAATTTCTCCACATATATGGGTAGATGAATTATCAATAACTGGTGACGCGTGAGAATTGTATTCTGGGGAACACCTGAATATTCAATTGCGAGCCTTGATATTTTTATAAAATCTAAGCATGAGGTAATTGGAGTAGTTAGCCAACCCGATAAGAAAAGATCTAGGGGAAATAAATTAATATCCTCACCTGTTAAAAGCTTTGCCGAGCAAGAATCCATAAAAATTTATACTCCAGCAAAAATCAGGGAAAATATACATTTTATAAATGAACTTAAATCACTATCTTGTGATCTATTTATTGTTATAGCTTACGGGAAAATATTACCCAAAGAGATATTGGAAATCCCAAAATTTGGATGTTGGAACGCACATGCTTCATTACTTCCAAGATGGCGTGGTGCAGCCCCAATCCAATGGTCACTATTAAAAGGCGATAAATTTACTGGTGTAGGAATTATGAAAATGAATGAGGGACTAGATACTGGCGACTTATTGTTGGAAGAAAAAATTAAAATTTGTAATGACGATAATTTAAATACACTATCGGAAAAACTTAGTATTTTATCTGCAAAATTATTTTTAAATGCCACATCACTAATCGAAGAAAATATTTATAAAAATACTAATTCTCAATTAACAAAACAAAATTCCCTTGGAAGAGAAATTACTTACGCAAGAATGATTGAAAAATCAGACTTTAGCGTTGATTGGTGTAATGAGGCAATTGAAATTTCTCAAAAAATAAAAGGATTATACCCAAGAGCATATACAACTTTTAGAGGTAAGAATCTAAAAATACTAAAAATCAAAGTTTTGAGTAGTGATGAAATTAAAAATCAAAAATACCTTTTAATTAGCAATTATTCAAGACCAGGAATTATTCTTGCTGTAATAGAAAATGAAGGGATAATAATTTCAACTAAAACTGATCCGATTATTTTGTTAGAAGCAAAACTTGAAGGCAAAAACATTTCTAGCAAAAAGCAATTGATACAACAGTTAAAGCCATCAGTAGGTGAATATCTCTAAGATTAAGTTTTAGATTCTTTTTTAGAAAATCCCCAAATGAAGGCAAAAAGAATCAGAAAATAAAAATAATAGTCTGGAAGAATAGATTCTTTAATTAACGTATTCAGTAAAAGTTTAATCCCCACTATTAAAATTGCTACGTAACCCGCTGTTTCTAATCTAGAAAATATATCCAGAAGTTTTAGAAAAATCCCCGATGTAAATCTTAAGGCTAATACTCCAATCACTGCTCCAAATATAATTAATATATATTGGTCACTGATAGCTACTGCAGTAGTGATACTATCTATGGAAAAAGCAAAATCAGTAATTGAAAGAAGCGCTACAACCCTTAAGAATCTAAAATTATTTTTATTAATATCTGTCCCATTTTCAGTGTTTTCTATATCTGAATTTAAAAAAACATTTGAGAAGAATAAGTATATTAAATAAAAACCAGCAAAAACTCTAATAAGAATAAACTTTAGAAGAACATTAGATAATATGATCAGAATTATCCTAAATAATAAAGATATTGTTATGCCAATATTTAAGGCTCTTGACCTTAATTCTGAACTGTCGAGGGATTTAGTAAGAGAAGCTAGTGCGACAGCATTATCTGCCGATAATAATAATTCTAGAGCAATTAATATTGGTAAAAGTGTAAAAATTTCGTACCAACTATCTACCTGATCTAGTGTGGGTATAAAAGAATTTATTGCAGCTGAATCCATCAAATATTATTCACAACCAGTTAAAATTTAATATAATATACCGAATATTTGCAATCAAGATTGATACCTATAAATGAGTTTAAATACTTTAGTTGATTATATTTCGAACTCACAAATTACTTCTGAATTAATAAAAAGAATTTCAAAAAATAATGAATTAAATATCGTAGGTTCAAGTAGATATGCAAAATCAATAATTTTAGATAGCATCGCAAAAAAAGAGGGTAAAAATATATTATTAATTTGTCCTAATGTAGAAATTGCCTACAAATGGATTGGTTATTTTGAAAGTATAAATGATAAAGCAGTTTTATATTATCCTCCAACAGAACATCTACCATACTCATCAATTAATAAATCCAAAGAGATTGAATTTAGTCAGCTAACTGTTTTATCCAAATTAATAAAAAAAGAGAAAAATGAACCTAATATTGTTATATCAACAGAGAGATCACTACAACCTCATCTAATAAATAAAAACTTATTAATTGAAAACAAGTTAGATTTGCAAAAAGGGGTTCAAATCGAAATTCAAGAATTAGCAAATAAACTAACTTTGCTTGGTTATACGAAGGATAATGTAACTTCAACTGAGGGATTCTGGAGTAGGAGAGGGGAAATAATAGATATTTATCCTGTCAATAATGAGTTTCCTATAAGATTAGAATTTTTTGATAATGTAATTGAGAAGATAAGAGAATATGATCCACATACACAGAAAACATTAGAAAGTATTAATAATATTGAAATAATACAGGCTGGATTTGATTTACTAATAAAAGATAAGTTAAATAATTTTTCTAAGAACGGTATTTTTAATTCAGAAGATATAAATAAAAATAATCTTGATCGTTATTTAGGAATAATTGAAAAACAACCCTCAAATATAATAGATTTTATTGATAGGGAAACAATTCTCGTAATTGATGAATTAGAAGATTGTACGAAATTTGCAAATAATTGGTATCTAGATTCAGAAAGTAATTTTGATAATTGTGAGTATGAATTAAATAAGAATCTTAAAAATAATAATATTAATTTGGAGGCCAAACCTAATTTACATCAAAAGTTTGACGAAATATTAAATTCAATAGGAAATTTTAATTTGATAAAATTTTATGAATTTGAATCTAAAGTCAATATTGATAATAGGTTTTTGTTAAATGATAAAAGAATAAATTCATACTCTAAAAATATAGGAAAATTATCCAATGATATAAATAAAAATATAAAAAATAATGAAAAAGTATGGATTTTATCAGCACAGCCATTAAGAACTAGGACTTTACTTTTTGAGCACGAATGTAATACAAACTTCTTAAACAATCCTAATGATATTGATGAAGCATTTAAGTCAATTAATAATTCAACTCCTTTAATTTTAAAAAATAAGAACAATTACGAAATCGAAGGTTTTTATCTTCCGATATGGAAAGTTGTCCTAATAACAGATAAAGAATTATTTTCACAACAATCTCTTTTTAATAATGTATTCATAAGAAGAAAAAAAAGAAGTGTAAATTCAAATATAAATGTAAATAAGATTAGTCCCGGTGATTTTATAGTTCATAAAAATCATGGAATAGGAAAATTTTTAAAAATAGAAAAAATAAATATAACTGGAGATTCAAGAGATTATTTAGTCATTCAGTATCAGGATGGGAAGATAAGTGTTGCCGCTGATCAACTTGGTAGTATTAACAGATATAGATCAAGTGGAAAAATAAAGCCAAAAATAAATAAATTAGGAGGGACGGAATGGGAAAGAATAAAAGATAAAAATAAGAAACAAATCAAAAAAGTTGCCGTCGATATTTTAAAACTTTATGCAAAGAGAGAAAAATTAAAGGGGTACATTTACCCAGAAGATGGTCCTTGGCAAGATGAATTAGAGGAATCATTCCCTTATCAACCAACACCAGATCAAATTACTGCTGTTAAAGAAATAAAATCTGACATGGAAAGCGATAAGCCTATGGACAGGTTGGTTTGTGGAGATGTAGGATTTGGTAAAACAGAAGTTGCTGTTCGGGCTATTTTTAAGGCCATTACATCAGGCAAGCAGGTAATATTACTAGCACCTACAACAATCCTAGCTCAGCAACATTGGAGAACAATAAATAATAGATTTTCTCCTTACCCAATAAAAGTTTCATTACTTAATAGATTCAAAACCCTTAATGAGAGAAAGGAAATCTATACAGGATTAAAAAACAACAAAATTGATTTAGTAGTAGCAACGCACCAAATTTTAGGGAAAGAAATTGAAATAAAAAACTTAGGACTACTTGTTATTGATGAAGAACAAAGATTTGGAGTAAAGCAAAAGGAGAAAATAAAAAAAATAAAAACTAACATCGATGTTTTAACTCTCTCGGCAACTCCAATTCCAAGAACTCTTTATATGAGCTTATCTGGACTGAGACAAATGAGTTTACTAAATACTCCTCCTCCCTCAAGAAGATCAATAAAAACATATTTATCAGAAATAGATATGGATGTTATAAGAACTGCAATTAATCAAGAACTAGATAGGGGAGGTCAAATATTTTATGTCCTTCCAAGAATTTCCGATATTGATCAAGCTGTAAACAAATTAAAAAATATGTTTCCTGAGTTAAAATTCATTGTTGCGCATGGACAAATGAATGAATCAGAGCTTGAAAATGCAATGATCGCTTTCAATAACGGAGAGGTCGACCTTATGATATGTACAACAATTATTGAAAGTGGATTAGACATACCTAAAGTAAATACTATTATTATTGAAGATTCTCATAAATTTGGACTTTCACAACTTTATCAACTCAGAGGAAGAGTGGGTAGAAGTGGAGTACAAGCCTATGCCTGGTTATTTTATCCTAACATTAATAAAATAAATGAAGCAGCAAAACAAAGATTAAAGGCTATAAGAGACTTTACAGAACTTGGAAGTGGATACCAACTTGCTATGAAAGATATGGAAATAAGAGGAGTTGGAAGTTTACTAGGAGAAGAACAAAGTGGGAAAGTTAATGCTATTGGATATGATTTGTACATCGAAATGCTCCACGAGGCCATTTCAGAAATAACTGGACAAGAAATACCAGAAGTTAGTGACACGCAAATAGATCTTCCCATAAATGCATTTATACCAGCAAATTGGATTTTAAATAGGGAAGAAAAACTTGACGCTTACAAATCTGTTACTGAATGTTCTAATGATAATGAATTAACTGAATTAGCTACAGATTGGGTTAATAGATATGGAACTATGCCCAAGGCTGTAGAGTCATTAATAATGTTGATGAAATTAAAACTTCTTGCTAAAAAATGTGGTTTTAGCAAAATAAAACTTAAAAAACCAAACATCGTTATAGAGACAAAATTAAAAAAATCTACTTTTAAAATATTTAGAAATTCATTATCAAGTAGTGATCAAAATAAATTTAATTTTGATGAAGGGGAACAATGGTCTTTTATAACAATAAGAGGTTTAGGAGTTACAGAGGTTCAAAATCAAATAGATCAATTAATGTACTGGTTTATGTTATTTGTAAACGAAATAAATAATTTTGAAAAGGATCTTTTAATTAAAAAAGAATAAATTATTAAATAATTATCTAATATTCGCGAAAGATATTAATTTCGGTTAGGTTGTTTTAAATCTATCCTAAAAATGGGCGAATATATTGACGTTGGGATTCAAACTTCAATCCTACCTTTATCAATAATAATTTCATCTATTGTCATTGGAATATACGCTCTACTAGGTATTGAGACAGAAAACGATGATGATGATTCCGATTCGGGTAGTGGCGGCTTAATGCAACCTATTTAAATTACTTATAACTAATTTGTCTAGTTTTTCTATTGGCAATCCTGAAAATTCGATAAAAAGATCCAATCAATAGAATTAAAGCTGCAATAGAACTAATAAAAATAAAAATAATCAAAAATATCTCAAATACATTTGAAAATAGTTCAATCATTAATTCAAAAGATTTATTAAAAGTGGCAGGTACATTTTGTAGAAGTAAATTTTTATTAGGTATTAAATAATTTACATAAACTAATAAAAGACTGAGAATAAACATCAAAGCAGATTCTGTAAATAATCTTCTTTTAGTTTTTCTTCTTAAACTTAATTTTTTTTTAAAAATATATTTATCAGAATTCATATTCAAACTGGGAATGTTTAAATCTGCCATATATCAAAGCTAAAACAATTAATAATTATTCTTAAAAGAAATTATCCTATAGTATCGTTTTTATACTTAAGATGCTACAAAGTATTTATTTTGGATTAATAAGTTCATTTTTCTCTTCATTTTCAAGGGGATAATAAAAATAAAAAAGAATAGAAGAAAAAAGAACTAAGGAACAAATTGAAATAAGCGGAGGTAGAATGAAATTATAAAATTTAACTCTATTATTTAATGTAAATCTCACTTTCTTAGGGATTTTATAAGTAAAGACAGATTTTTTTATTCTGACTTTTGATGATTCATTTAACTGGTCAAAACAGTTTATGATGTCCGACAACAATGAATTACCAATCTTTATGATTAATGGTTCAACATCTGGCTTAGAGCTCTTAAGGACAATATTATGAATGTGGAGATTATCAGCTTTTATATCGATCAAATTGGATTCATATAATGGAATATCACTAGTTATTAGAAGATTTGAATAAATATAAAATGCATCCATAATTGGTACTAAATGTTCCATTTTGCCTTCGATAAGTGGTTTATCAATAATGTTTAATTTCCATTGTGAAATTATTGATATTTGATCTTTATCTTCATTATTTGAATAATCTGGTAATCCTATAATTTCCAAACTAACTGAAGATTGATTGAATAAAAAACTATTCTGCAACATATTAAAAACTATATAAAAAACTCTTTAACTTTTTATTAGCCTCATTAGATAAACAAAGAGACAAGGTTAGCAAAGATTTAATGATAATTTCATCATTTTCAGTTTGATTTAAAAGCTTTTTCACTCTAATACTATTTATATTGAATCTCTCATTAATTAGCTCTAAAAATCTCTTATGAAAATCGTTCCAAATGGCTGAATAGTTTTTAGGATCTTCTTTAGATTTAAGGATCTCTCTGATATAAGGATATAAATATTTAGACATTTCAACAGTAATTTTTACCAGTGCATCAAATTCCTCTAATTTTATATTGTTTTTAGTGAAAGATTTTCTTAATGGATTATTGTTCCTAATTTTCCAAATAGTAATTTTATTTGGCAAAACATCATTTAAATTAAGTTTATTTGATAAAGCATAAAAAGATTCAATACCATTTAAATCTATGGTCTCAAGTATTAATAATAAAAAATCAAGCTTCTCTATAGATTGTCTTGATACCTGATTTCCTTTAGTTAAAACAGTAATTGTTCTTGATTAAATATGATTTAATTATAACAGTATTATTATTCCATTTTTTGAAATAAAAATGAATATAACTTATCCAGTTCTTCAATAGTTAGCATTCCATAACTCCATAATAATATTGGTAATGGAGTGTTATTTTTTATAGATAATTTCAGACCAAGTCCAATAGAGGACTCATCTAAACCTATTTCATTTATTAAAAAAATTATCATATCTTTGGAAACATAATTTTTCATTAGTGTTATTTAATTCTTGAGTAGATTAGAGATTTAGTCATTAGATTAAGAATTAATTTTCTTATAAAAAGAGAATTATTTAATAATAAAAATGAAAATTTTCTCATTGGAAATAAAAAAAGGTTTCTATTCGCAAAAATTGAAATCAAAGAGTCAGTTATAAAAATAGTAAAAATGATATCTAAAATTCTACTTGAAAAATACTTAAATTTAAATAACTTCAAATGAATTTTAGTTGTTGCATATTTTTTATTAAAAAGATCAAAAATAGTATTAACATCTCTCCAACAACTATTTAGTCCTTGACCACCCACAGGATGAAATGTGTGAAACGAATCGCCTACAAAAACTAAGTTTTTAAAATTTAAAACTGGTAAATTCAAGGATAATGAAACAGGAAAAATATTAAGTTCGCCAATTATTTGATCAAGTTTAAATTTTTCTGGAAGGATAGTTAATAAATTATCCATCAAAAAATTCTTATCAGAATTTAACCTTTCAATAGACTTTAATGTACTTGAAGTCCAAATTACTTGATATAAGTTTTTTTCTAAAGGCAATAAAGCTAATGGGCCTTCTTTTCTAAAAATTTCGTAAGCACGTTTTTTACAATTACCTCTAAGAGAAACTTTAAAGGTTAAACAAGACTGATTATATGATTTTTTTAAATCTATAAAATCTAGAAGTTTTTTATCAAGAGAATTGGCGCCGCAAGCAAAGAATTGATAATCGAACAATATTTTTTTATTTGACAATTTGTATGGTGTCATAAAAAAAATATTTTCGTAATTATCAATCTCCTGAAAAAAAACATTCATAAGATCTAAATGTTTAACCACCCAACCAATATTTTCGCTAGGACTGATATCATCATCTAAATCAGAAATAGTTAAATTAGTAAACGAAGATGTTACGCTATCTGTAATTGAAAGGGTATCAAAGCCAAATAAGTATGGTTTTAATTTTTCCCAAAGTCTGAATTTAGTTAAGATTTTTCTTGTTGAATGAGTAATTGCATAAGTCTTATCCTTATTAATTAAACTTTCTCTTGCTAATAAATCAGTTAAAAAAATATTGCAATCAAATTTTGAAAGTACAATTGAAAGTAATAAACCAGTTGGACCAGAACCAACAATTTTAAAATTTAAACTATTTTTCATTCGATAATATAAGTAACTACTGTCTATTCAAATAAATATAGCAAATTTCCTCAAATGCCGGTCTTAATAAATAAGGGTACTCACCAACCCATAGATTGATTTCTGGCAGCCATGCATCGGTCAAATAAAAATCTCTATCAAAATTTCGGTTATCAGATGTTAATAAACATCTAATGGGAGAACCTACTCTAATTTGACTGTGCTTATTTTCCATGGGGAAACTTAAATTTTCCAAATAACCATCTTCATCTTCTAATTCAAGTACTAACCATGTCCTTTTGTTTTCGATAACTTCTAATCGACCTTTTCTATTGGATTGTTCTCTTGAACTTTCAATCTTTTCTGTTTTATATATATTTGATACATAACCATCAAATATAGAAAAAAATTTATATTTCCTAATTTGCAAATTTTTTCTACTTGATTCAAGAATTGGACCCCATATGATGTATAAAAAGAAAGCTACACATAGCAATAACCAAAAATTATTTGTTTGATCTCCAGTCGAACTAATTATTAATGAGATAAATCCACCAATTGAAGAAACTATAACTCTTTGGAGAATTTTTCTAGGATTACCCAAAGTGTATTTGAATTGACTTCCTGTACCCACAGCAGGAATAAGTTTTGAAATTTGATTTGAATTGATTGGAATTAGCATTTTAAAAAATCAATTTTTCAAGTCCGTAAACTAAAGTTTCATAATTACCTATTTTTTTAATAGCTTGTAAAACACCTGGCATATATGCTTTTCTATCAATAGTGTCATGCTTGATTGTGTAAGTTTCACCTGGAGATCCCATAATTACTAACTGATGGGCTAATAATCCAGGTAATCGTACGGAATGTATATTAATTCCTGAATCTCTGACCCCTCCCCGTACACCTTTCAATGACTCAGATTCTTTTACTAAATTCTGATTAAATTTCTTTGGATATTCTTCAATCATTTCTGCAGTTTTTATACATGTACCACTTGGAGAATCAGCTTTCTGATTATGATGCATTTCTATTAATTCTATGTTGTCATAAAACCTTGCGGCGACAGACGCTGCCTGCTGAAGAAGAACCATACCAACTGAAAAATTAGGAATTATTGCACAACCCACGGATGCCTTCTGAGCAAAAACCGACAAATCTTGAATTTGCGAAGGGCTTAGACCTGTAGTTCCTACTACCGGTGAAATACCATATGCTATTGCTGATCTAGTATTTTCATATACAGAGTCAGGATGAGTAAAATCAACTAAGACTGGTTTGATTTTTTCATTTCTATAATTTTGACTAACAGAACATAAAGTTCCCTCAAAATCATTTGAGACAAAAACATGACATTTTTTTACCTTCAATAAATCAGAAATATTAGAGCCATTGTTCTTTTCATTTATGTCAATTGCTGCAACAAGTTCACAATCTGTAGAATTTAATACAGTATTCACAACTTCGCTACCCATTCTGCCTAAAGCTCCGGATACTAGTACTGGTATAGGTTTTTGAGAATTTTCAATCATTTTTTGTAAAAAATTTTTTTTAAAGGTTGTTACACGCTATTTATATTGCACACAATAACGTCTTTTCATTCGTAGGCTGGTAGAAATACTTAAAGAAAATCAATGTTTACGCAGGTCCGCTCAGCAAATCGCAGAGTATCTCCTGTTGAGGATAACAAACACAAAGTTGTAATTAAAGCAGTTTATGTTGTCCTTGAGCCACAATATCAAAATTCCTTAACGGAAGCCGCAAAGTCAATAAATCAGATGAATGGGCCAATAGGTATAGACCTTAGTGGCTATCTTATCGAAGAACTTAGGAATGAAAGTAATTTTGAGGATTTTAAAGAAGATATAGCTAATGCTGATATATTTGTTGCTTCCCTAATTTTCATTGAAGATCTCGCTCAAAAAGTAGTTGATGCAGTTTCTCCATACAAAGATAAGCTTAAAGCTTCAATTATTTTTCCCTCTATGCCAGAGGTAATGAGATTAAATAAGTTAGGTTCATTTAGTATGGCCCAACTTGGTCAATCTAAAAGTATTATTGGAGATTTAATAAAAAAGAAAAAAGAATCTGATGGAGCAAGTTTTCAAGATTCAATGTTGAAATTATTAAATACTTTACCTTCAATACTTAAATATCTACCTGTTGAAAAAGCTCAAGATGCTAGAACTTTCATTCTGAGTTTTCAGTATTGGTTAGGTGGCACTACTGAGAATTTAAAAAATTTCTTGTTAATGATTTCTGAAAAGTATGCAGTTTCAGAGAACATAAAAGATCAAATAGAAGAATTTAAAATTCAAGACCCTGAAACATTTCCAGATTTAGGAATTTGGCACCCTCTTGCGCCTTGCATGTTTGAAAGTCTTAAAGAATATCAAAATTGGGAAAATAACAGGAAAGATATAAATCCTAAAGATGAAAAAACTCCAATAATAGGATTAGTGCTTCAAAGAAGTCATATAGTTACAGGAGATGATGCTCATTATGTTGCAGTTATTCAAGAATTGGAATACAGAGGTGCAAGAGTTCTTCCAATTTTCTGCGGGGGTCTGGATTTTTCTAAACCAGTTAATGAATTCTATTATGATTCCATAAATAAAGATCAACCTATAGTTGATGGAGTTGTATCTCTAACTGGATTTGCACTCGTTGGAGGTCCAGCAAGACAAGATCACCCTAAAGCTATTGAAGCCCTAAAAAGACTAAACAGACCTTATATGGTCGCACTTCCCCTAGTCTTTCAGACTACACAAGAATGGGAAGATAGTGATTTAGGATTACACCCTGTTCAGGTAGCACTTCAGATTGCGATCCCAGAGCTTGATGGAGCAATTGAACCTATCATTCTCTCAGGTCGTGATGATGCTACAGGCAAGGCGCATACATTACAGGATAGAGTTGATGTAATCGCAGAAAGAGCAATAAAATGGTCAACTCTAAGGGTAAAGCAAAGAAAAGACAAAAAATTAGCTATTACAGTATTTAGTTTTCCTCCAGACAAAGGAAATGTTGGAACAGCTGCTTACTTGAACGTTTTTGGTTCAATATACAGAGTACTTCTTGAAATGAAATCAAAAGGTTATCAAATAGATGATCTTCCAAGTAATTCAAAAGAATTAATGGAAAAAGTAATTAACAACCCTGAAGCAATGGAGGGCTCTCCAGAGTTAAATATTGCTCATAAGATGTCTGTAAAAGAATACGAAGAGTTCACACCATATTCACAAAGACTGGAAGAAAATTGGGGCAAACCTCCAGGGAACCTAAATAGTGACGGACAAAATCTCCTTATCTATGGAAAACACTTTGGAAATGTTTTTATAGGTGTTCAACCTACATTTGGTTATGAAGGTGATCCCATGAGATTACTTTATTCAAGAAGTGCTAGTCCTCACCATGGTTTTGCGGCCTATTACACCTATTTAGAAAAAATCTGGGGGGCTGATGCAGTTCTTCATTTTGGTACTCACGGCTCACTAGAATTTATGCCTGGGAAACAGATGGGTATGAGTGAAACTTGCTATCCGGATTCTCTCATTGGATCTTTGCCTAATTTGTATTACTATGCTGCAAATAATCCATCTGAAGCAACAATTGCGAAGAGAAGAGGGTATGCTTCAACCATAAGCTATTTAACTCCTCCAGCAGAAAATGCAGGACTTTATAAAGGACTTAAAGAACTAAGTGAACTAGTTGGTTCTTATCAACAATTAAGAGAAAATAGTAGGGGTATTCAAATTGTTAATGCAATAGTTGAGACTTCTAAACAATGTAACCTTGACAAAGATGTAGAGCTTCCTTCAAAAGACGTAGAAGAACTTTCAATAGATGAAAGAGATTTATTTGTTGGTAATGTCTATAAACAGTTGATGGAAATTGAAAGTAGGTTGTTACCTTGCGGTCTTCATACCATTGGAGAAGCTCCAACAGCAGAAGAAGCTGTTGCAACACTTGTAAATATTGCATCTTTAGAGAGAGAACAAGAAGGATTAAGATCACTTCCTGGATTACTCGCAGAATCCATCGGTCTAACTATTGAACAAATTTATGATGGTAATAACAAAGGTGAACTTAAATTTGTAGAGTTAAATGAAAAAATCATTAAGACAGCAAGAAATTCGATTTTTGCGATGGTTAACTCTTTAAAAATTGTTGATGGCAGAGTTTATTTAGAAAAATCACTTCTATCCAAACTTTTCGATTTACTAAAAGTTTTTGGTTTAAATCTACCTACCCCTTGGCTAAGAGTTTGCAGATTAAATGGATTTAATGAAGTTAATCAAAAGGAATTAAATAAATTATTTGATTACTTACTTTTCTGTCTGGAACAGGTTTGTGCTGACAAAGAAATGGATAGCCTCATTAAAGCACTAGATGGAAATTATGTTTTACCAGGACCAGGTGGAGATCCCATAAGAAATCCAGGTGTTTTGCCCAGTGGTAAAAATATCCATGCACTTGATCCTCAATCAATCCCAACTACAGCAGCAGTAGCAGCAGCTAAGTCTGTCGTTGACAAATTAATTGAAAGGCAAAAGGAAGAGCAAGGAACTTGGCCTGAAACAATAGCTTGTGTTTTATGGGGTACAGATAACATCAAAACTTATGGAGAATCACTGGCACAAATCTTATGGTTTGTTGGGGTAAAACCAAAACCAGATTCTGTTGGAAGAATTAACAAACTTGAATTAATCCCTCTAAAAGAATTAGGTAGGCCAAGAATAGACGTAGTAGTTAACTGTTCAGGAGTATTTAGAGATCTATTTATCAATCAAATGGCATTAATAGATCAGGCAGTCAAATTAGCAGCTGAAGCTGATGAACCATTGGAATCTAATTTTGTAAGGAAACATTCACTAGAACAGGCAGAAAAAGAGGGCACTTCTATCAGAGAAGCTTCAGCGAGAGTATTCTCTAATGCAAGTGGAAGTTATAGTTCAAATGTTAATTTAGCTGTAGAAAATTCAACATGGGAGGAAGAAAATGAATTACAAGAAATGTATTTATCACGCAAAACATATGCTTTTAATGCCGATAATCCAGGTGAGATGAATCAAAAACGAGAGGTATTTGAGTCAGTAATGAAAACAGCTGATGTTACATTTCAAAACCTTGATTCTTCAGAGATTTCATTAACAGATGTAAGTCATTATTTTGATTCGGATCCAACAAAATTGATAAAGACATTAAGAGATGACGGGAAAGAACCAAGTAGCTATATAGCGGACACTACCACTTCTAATGCTCAAGTTAGAACACTTGGAGAAACTATCA
This sequence comes from Prochlorococcus marinus, assembly GCF_001180265.1. Taxonomy (GTDB): domain Bacteria; phylum Cyanobacteriota; class Cyanobacteriia; order PCC-6307; family Cyanobiaceae; genus Prochlorococcus_A; species Prochlorococcus_A marinus_H. The sequence continues at coordinate 18,456 of NZ_CVSW01000006.1, forward strand.
GATTAGACTCAAGAACAAAACTTTTAAATCCTAAGTGGTATGAAGGTATGCTCAAATCTGGCTACGAAGGAGTTAGAGAACTTTCTAACAGACTTAATTACACTCTTGGTTGGAGTGCGACAAGTGGTCAGGTAGATAATTTTGTATATGAAGAAACGAATGAAACATTTATAAATGACGAAGAGATGAGGAAAAGATTAATGGATCTTAATCCTAATAGTTTCAGAAGAATTGTTGGAACATTGCTAGAAGTCAATGGTAGGGGGTATTGGGAAACTTCTGATGAGAATATAGAACAGTTAAAAGAACTATACCAAGAGGTAGAGGATAAAATCGAAGGGGTTAAAGAATAATAAATTTATTTTCTGTAAATCCTATCAGCTACTTTTAGGATTTGATAATTTAGTTTTACGTTGTGAACTCTCACAATGTCAATATTAAATTGAGAACAAAGACAACTTATTGCAAGTGTTCCTATATCTCTTTCTTTTGGATTTTTCTCATTCAAAATTTCTCCTATAAATCTCTTCCTAGATGCACCTATCAAAATTGGCAAATTCCATTTTTTAAATACATCTAAGTTTCTCAAGATTTCCAAATTATGAATGATATCCTTTGAAAAACCAATTCCAGGATCCACTATTATATTTCTTTCAGATATATTTTTTTCTAAAGCATTCTTTATTAAATTATCAAGCGAGTACGTAATATCGCTCAATACATTCTGGTAATTGGAGAGTTGATTCATATTTTGACTATTACCACGACTATGAGTTATGACGAAAGGACAGTTGAATTTTGATACAACATCCAAAATTTTTATATCTCTTCTTCCTCCCGTTACATCATTTATCCAATTAGCACCATTTAAAAGAGCTTCGTAAGCCACTTCAGAATTAAAAGTATCAATAGAAATTAAAACATCTGGAAATTCAGATTTTATTAATTTTAGATATGGGATCAATCTTTTAATTTCTATACTAGATCCAACTTCTTCAGCCCCAGGTCTCGTACTTTGAGCACCAAGATCAATAACATCAACTCCATTGCTCAAGAAATGATTTACTTGATCTAAAACTTTTTTTGAAGAGTTTAATTCCCCACCATCACTAAATGAATCAGGAGTTAAATTAACAACTCCCATAATTGAAGTTTTTTGGCCCCAGCATTTTGGCCATGGATTTTTCTTATTGATAATTTGCAATTCTCGCAAAACTATTCGGATCTAATGAAGCCCCTCCAACTAATACCCCATCTATATCACTCATTGACATGATTTCGTCAATATTACTAGGTTTAACAGATCCTCCATATTGAATAATTACATCATCAAAACCTATTAATTTCCGAATCAAAGAACATATCTTATTGGCGTCTACGGCCTCACATGTTTTACCAGTGCCAATAGCCCATATTGGTTCATAGGCAACAATTAAATTAGATGGATCTGTATTTTCTAATCCTTGTTCAACCTGTCTAGTAATAACTCTATCAGCTTCTCCTCTCTCTCTTTGTTCTAATGTTTCTCCTACACAAACTATTGGAGTAAGTCCACTAGATTGAGCAAAAACTGCTCTTTTATTAATTTGTTCATCACTTTCACTAAAATATTTCCTTGGTTCACTATGTCCAACGATTGCATATGAGACACCATGTTCAAGAAGCATTTTTGGAGATATTTCTGCAGTAAATGCTCCTTGATCTTCCCAGTGAATATTTTGACTAGAAATATCTAAATAATCAAAATCAGAATGATCAGAAAAGGTTGAAATAGCTGTAAAAGGTGGAGCAATAACAACTTTACGATCGTGTTTTATGTTTTTTATTAAAGGAATAAACTCTTCTAAATAGGATTTAGCTTCAGCACAAGTCATGTGCATTTTCCAATTACCAGCAATTACAGATTTTCTCAAAATACTATCTCCAAGAAAAATATAATAATACAAAGTGAGTTGAATAAGCTAACTATTCAAAAATTAATTCATTTTTTAGAAATATTACTTTATCTCCCTTGTTTAACTTCCTTCCTCTTCTAGTCTCAATTACACCATTAACCTTAACAGAACCTGATTTAATAAAAATTTTTGCTTCGCCACCTGAAGATACCAAATTTTTCCATTTTAAGAATTGATCCAATTTCATTGTTTTTATACCCAAAGATATTGATAAAGTAGGATAAATAATTAAATATATAATATCTTGAGACTAATACCGCCATTCAGACCATATTCAAATAGGTTTATCAAGGGTTTTATATGCATGCTTATATACGTAACTTGTTGGCCTTTATTAGCTTATTTAGCTGGAAACTTAATCCCAGCAATTGGATCAGGTGATCTCTCGAAAGTTTCTAGCATAATAATTAAGTCTTTATTTGTATTTTTAGTTCAGAAAACAGCACAATTTGGACAGGATGTATTCATAGCAAAACCATCTTTAGAAATTAGTGAAGTGATGAGAAAAAATTTATTTAGCAGAATTCAAAAAATAAAAATGAATTCTGTTGAAAATATTTCAGCTGGGGACATCACATATAGGCTTACAGAAGATGCAGACAGGGTAAGCGAAGTTATTTATAAAACAGCTCAAGACACTATTCCATGCACTTTACAGTTGTTAGCGGTAATAATCTATATGTTTTACTTAGACTGGTCATTAACAGTATCAACACTCGTTTTAGCACCATTGATTATTCTTTCAGTCAACAGTTTTGGAAGAAGAGTTTTAATAGCATCCGAAAAAAGTCAAGAATCAACAAGTAATTTAGCAGGGTTAATAGGTGAATCTATAAATGGAATGTCCACGATAAGAGCTTTTGCTGCAGAAAATTGGATTGAGAAAAGATTTTATAAAAGATTAAGTACAAATAAAAAAGCAAAATATAAAACATTAAAATTACTTGCATTTCAACATCCAGTTGTAGGATTTGTTGAAGCATTTGGAATATTAGCAATATTAGGTTTAGGAGCCGCAAGAATCAATCTAGGCCTTCTAACAAGCGAAGAATTTAGTAGTTTTTTTGCAGCAATATTAATGCTTATTGATCCAATAAGCCATGTAAGTACAAATTTTAATGACTATAAACAGACAGAAGCCTCAATAAAAAGATTGAAAAACATAAACCAAGAACCTGTTGAAGATCATAAAGAAAATTTACAAAGGATATCCAATTTCGAAGGCAAGATAAGTTTCAAGAAAGTAAATTTCGCTTACAAAAAAGATAATCAGGTACTTAAAAATATCAATTTAGAAATTAAAAAAGGGGAAGTTACAGCATTTGTTGGAGCTTCTGGAGCTGGTAAAAGTACAATGTTGGCTTTAATATTAAAGTTTATAACTCCAAGTAGTGGAGACATTTTTGTAGATGATAAAAATCTCAAAATATCAAATACAAAAGATATTAGAAAAAACATTGCATTAGTACAACAACAGCCTTTTTTGTTTTCAGGGACAATCATTGATGTAATAAGAATGGGCAGAAATTTCACCAAAGAAGAAGTTATAGAATCAGCAAGAAAAGCAAACGCTCACAACTTCATTCAAAAACTTCCTGAGAAATATGAAACTGAGATAACTGAAAGAGGATCAAATTTCTCAGGTGGTCAGATCCAGAGGATAGCAATTGCAAGAGCAATACTTGGGAACCCCTCAATTCTTCTTTTAGATGAGGCCACAAGTGCATTAGATGCAGAATCAGAATCTGAAGTGCAAAAAGGACTTAATAGAGCGATGAAAGATAGAACAGTTATTGTAATTGCTCATAGATTAGCCACTACTCAAGAGGCCAATAAAATAGTTGTTTTCGATAAAGGTGAAATTATTGAAGTTGGGAAACACATAGATTTAATAAATAAACCTGGAATTTATAAAGAATTATGTGAAAAACAATTGATTAAAAAATTATAGTTCTATTTTATTTATTAAAAAGGAAAATCCATGAGTGAAAACACAAATGATTCTGCAAATCCAGTTTTAACCTTTGAAGGCAAAAGATACTTTATAAATGAACTTTCTAATGAAATAAAAGAATCTATAAAAGTACTACAAATAGCAGAGACACAACTTAAGATGCATCAAGATACTCTCAAATTACTTTCAATTAGTAGAAACTCATTAGTTAATCAATTAAGAGAAAAACTAAAAAACTTAGAATAAAATTTTAATAATTATGGATTTCTTGTAGAGAGTAAGTATTAATTTTATTGCATTGCAAAGATTTGATCGCCTTAATTGCTGCCTTTGCTCCAGGAATAGTTGTAAAAGTTGGAATATTATATTCTAAAGCGGCACGTCTTAAATAAGCATCATCGTGAAGAGCCTGCGAGCCAATTGGAGTATTAATTATTAATTGAACAAGTCCTGAACGAATTAGGTCCTCAATATTTGGTCTTCCTTCATGAACTTTTAGCACTTCTTCAACTTGAATTCCGAAATTCACCAAATATGAAGCTGTACCTTTTGTTGCGATTAACTTAAATCCTAAATTCAAAAGTTCTCTAGCAACTTCCTCAAGATTTTTTTTATCTAAATCATTTGTAGATAAAAAAGCAACTCCTTCTAAAGGAACACCATTACCTGCTGCCAATTCCGACTTAGCATAAGCAATTCCAAAATCTTTAGCTAATCCCATTACTTCTCCAGTAGATCTCATTTCAGGACCGAGTAATGTATCAGATCCAGGAAATCTTTTAAAAGGTAAAACGGCCTCTTTTACTGCCTGATATTTTGGAGTAAATTCTTCTGTAAAATTAAGATCTTCTAATGTAAAGCCTTGCATTAACTGAGTAGCTAATTTTGCAACTGGTTTACCTATGGCTTTTGAAACAAATGGAACTGTCCTGGATGCTCTTGGATTTGCTTCGAGAATAAATAGTTCATTTTCTTTGTTATTTGTATTTATTACTGCAAATTGCAAATTAATTAGACCAACAACATTTAATCTTTGTGCGATTAATTTAGTCCAGTTCTTTACATTTTCTATTGTGGATGTTGAAAGAGAAATGGATGGTAAGCAACAAGCTGAATCTCCTGAATGAATTCCTGCAGGTTCCACATGTTCCATTAGGCCTGCAATTACAACTGAACCCTCTGAATCGCATAAAGCATCAACATCTATCTCAATTGCATTATTCAAATATTGATCAAGAAGGATTGGATGATCAGGTGATACTTTTACTGCTTCAGAAATGTATCTCGATAATTCATTCTCATCTTTAACAATTTCCATTGCCCTTCCACCTAAAACATAAGAAGGTCTTACAACCAAGGGGAATCCTATATTTTGTGCTACTATTTCTGCTTCATTTTGATTACGTGCAATTCCATTTAAAGGTTGTCTAATATTTAATTCTTCAAGAATTTTTGTAAATTCCTCTCTATCTTCTGCTAAGTCGATAGATATTGGAGATGTCCCAAGAATTTTTGTTCCAGTTCTAATCCCATCATTAGATTTAAGCCATTCAAATAAAGGTAATGATAATTTTAGTGGAGTTTGACCTCCAAATTGAACAATCAAACCAAAAGGATTTTCAGCTTCTATTATGTTAAGCACATCCTCCAAAGTTACAGGTTCAAAATATAAAATATCACTAGTATCATAATCTGTTGATACAGTTTCAGGATTACTATTAACCATTATTGTTTTATAGCCATTTGTAGAGGCTTGATATGATGCATGACAACAACAGTAATCAAATTCTATTCCCTGACCAATTCTGTTTGGACCTCCTCCTAAAATCATAATTTTTTTTGATTTACTATTTTCTGAAATCTCGCTATCAAAAATTTGAGAATTAAAATTAATGAAAGATTCTTCGTAAGTTGAATAATGATAGGGAGTTGATGATGAGAATTCTGCTGAACAAGTATCAACAGTTTTATAAATTGGAATTATATTAAGTTTTTTTCGATATTTTCTTACTTCAAAAAACTCAGAATTAGTTAACTTTGCTATTTGTTGATCTGAAAAGCCTAATTGTTTAGAATGTAACATCAAATCCCTATCAAGAGTATAAAGTTCTTTATCTTTCAAAAAATCATTTTCAAAATTAAAGATATTACGTAATTTTTCGATAAACCATAAATCTATATTTGTAACTTCTTGAATATATTTATTAGTTTTCCCAAGCTCCATAGCCTTTTTAATTAGGAGAATTCTTTCAGATGTGGGGTTTCTTAAACTATTTTTAATTTGACTCTCATCTTTAAATTCATCTTGTAAATCACATTCCCATCCAAAAACACCTACTTCTAATGATCTTAAAGCTTTCTGAAATGATTCTTCAAAAGAACGACCTATTGCCATTGACTCACCAACAGATTTCATAGCAGTGCTTAAAGTATTGGATGAACCTTTAAACTTTTCAAAAGCAAATCTTGGGATCTTAGTAACAACATAATCAATTGATGGCTCAAAACATGCAGGTGTTTTTTTTGTAATGTCATTAATAATCTCATCAAGTGTATAACCAACAGATAATAAAGCTGCGATTTTAGCTATGGGGAATCCAGTTGCTTTACTTGCCAAAGCAGAGGATCTACTTACACGAGGATTCATTTCTATAACAATTACTTCTCCATTAGATGGATTTATTGCAAATTGAATATTACTCCCTCCTGTTTCAACTCCCACCTCTCTAATAATCTTCAACGACAAATCCCGCAACCTCTGATACTCTTTATCTGTTAAGGTCTGTGCAGGAGCTACAGTAATTGAATCTCCAGTATGTACACCCATTGGGTCTAAATTTTCAATACTGCAAACTATTACCACATTGTCAGCAGTATCTCTCATTACCTCTAGTTCAAACTCCTTCCATCCAATGAGTGATTTTTCAATTAATATTTGATTACTTGGACTTTCCTCTAAACCTGATTTACACATATCGATAAATTCTTCAAGGTTAAAAGCAATTCCGCCCCCTACTCCACCTAAAGTAAAAGCAGGCCTTATTATAAGTGGATAGGAACTAATTTTTTTTGATACCTCTAAAGCTTCATCTAGGTTAGATGCAATACCAGATGGACAAACATTTACATTTATTTTCTCCATTGATTCTTTAAATAATTTCCTATCTTCAGCTTTATTAATAGCTCTTAAATTAGCTCCAATTAATTCAATATTATTTTGTTTTAAAAAATCTGACTCAGATAATTTAACCGCAAGATTCAAAGCGGTTTGACCTCCCATAGTTGGAAGAATCGCATCAGGTTTTTCTCTTAGAATGATCTGAGAAACTATTTCAGGAGTCAATGGTTCAATATATGTTTTGCTTGCGATATCAGGATCAGTCATTATTGATGCTGGATTTGAATTTACTAAAACAATTTCATAACCAGCATTTCTTAATGCTTTGCAAGCTTGAGTACCAGAGTAATCAAATTCGCATGCTTGCCCTATAACAATCGGTCCCGAACCTAGAATAAGAATTTTTTTAAGATCACCTCTTTGAGGCATAATTTAAAAGTTGATTTATCTCATGCTACTTATAAATCATCAGATGTTAATCAAGTTACTTGAAAAGCAACATTTGTTTCTATAGTATTGAAAGAAATTAATTTTTTATGAGCGAACTTCAGCGACTTAAAAGTTTGTTGCCTCCAGAGAATGAAAGTTGGGTATTTATTGAAGCTACTGCGGCTATAGATCCACCTTTAATAACACTTGAGGAAATCGGTCGTGACGAAGTAGAAATTCAAATAGATTTAGATGCATGGGATAACTTTGCTATTGACCATAGAAATTTATTATTTTGGCACGAGGTTGGGAAAATCCAAAATGATACCATTCCCAGAGATGGATGGGAAATGGCAGCTCTTGCCATAGGACTTGGAGGGGCGATAGGAGAGTTATGGGTACAAGATGGGTTACTTCTATTACTTGCTCTTGGTTTATCAAGTTTTGCAGGATATAGATTATATTTAAAAAATAATTCTGAAAAAAAGCTTCAAGATGCTATTTATGCTGATGAAAGAGCTATAGATCTTGCTTGTAGATTTGGATACAGCATTCCAAATGCTTATAAAAGTCTTGGAGGAGCATTAAAAGAGTTAATAGAAATGACACGAAAAAAGAAAAAAAGAAGTTTCTTTGAAGATAGATTAGATGCTTTAAGAAAGAGTGCAGAAAAAGCAAGATCAGAATTATCTCAGCAAGAAGGTTCAGAAAAATCAGTTTCAAGTGAAAATGTTTATGGACAATAAAAGTTTGGTTTTAATGGCAGCTAAAGCATGTGATGAAAAAAAGGCAAAAGATATTAAACTTATCAAAATTGACAAAGTATCTTTTATAAGTGAATGGATTTTAATTGCGGAAGGGTTATCTGATGTACAAGTCAGATCTATAACTAACTCTGTAGAGGGAGAACTTAGAGATAAGGCTAATATTGAACCGATACGAAAAGAAGGTGTTAACGAAGCTAAATGGGCTTTACTTGATTATGGAGATTTGATTGTGAATATTTTCCAACCAGAGATAAGAAAATATTATGATCTTGAATCATTTTGGAGTAATGGAGATAATCTTTCATTTCCATAATAAATTTTTATGAACGAATATAAATGTCCTGTCCCTAGAGATCAACAACCTACAAATGAATTCATTGAACTCTCAAAATCTAAATTTTTTTCTTGGCCAAAATCAAAGAAATCACTAATTCTAGTGTTAATAAAATTCTGGGTTGGAACTTTTCTTTTATTTCTTTTTATTTGCTCTGGGAGTATATATTTTAAAACATCCACATTAAAATATATCCTTCTAAGTTTTTTTAGTAGTTTATCGATACCTCTATTAATTACTATTAAGTTATACCTTGGATGGAATCATGTATTTAAGAGATTAACTTCTGAAAGAGTCGAGTATGAAGAATCCGGTTGGTATGACGGTCAAGTATGGATAAAGCCATTAGTTTTAAAAGAAAAAGAATCACTTATTGCTTCAATTGAGATTAAGCCTATTTTGAAAAACTTAATCCAAATATTCTCTATTGTTTCAATATTAGTTTTATCAGGAATTTTACTTTTTCAATATAACAATTTCTAAATGAGTTCAAACTTCAAAAATCTTTATACATCTAATAATCCTCCTTTACAAGCAACCTTAATGAGAGGTTCGAATATTGAGTCCTTCCATAAAATTCATGCTGTTATTACCGACAAAAAAGGAAGAGTTTTAATGTGTGCAGGTAATCCAGAATATAAAAGTTTCATAAGGTCAGCATTAAAACCTTTTCAAGCAATACCATTTGTTAGCAGCGGAGCTTCATCAAAAATCAATAATGATTCGAAATCAATTGCAATAGCATGTGGTTCACATAGTGGATCAAAAGTTCATTCAAGGGAAGCATTTAAAATTTTATGGGAATATGACATCGACATTAATAACCTTAAATGTCCAAAAATAAGAACAAGTCCCCTAGAACATAATTGCTCAGGTAAACATGCTGCTTTTCTAGCTGCGTGCAAAAAAATGAATTGGCCATTAGATAGTTATTTAAAGGGAGATCATCCACTTCAAATTGAAATATTCAGAATTATTTCTGAATTACTTGAAATCCCAATATCTGAAATAAACGCTGAACGTGATGATTGTGGAGCCCCAACTCTTTATTTGAAACTTCTGGAAATGTCCAAGTTGTATTCTCTTCTTAGCAGTTCTGAAAATGCTGAATTAGAACAAATCAGTAGAGCTATGACAACTAACCCAATTATGATTAGTGACAACAATAATTTTGATACTGAAATAATTAAAGCCTCTCATGGACAAGTTATAGGCAAAGGTGGTGCCGAAGGTATACAGTGCCTATGTAAGGTAAATGAAGGGATTGGACTTGCCTTAAAAGTAGAAGATGGTTCAAAAAGAGCTAAGCATGCTGTAAGTCTTCACTTACTAAAACAGTTAGAGTGGATATCTGACTTAAGAATTCAAGACATTGAAGATAAGGTGTTTAATTTTTCTGAAGGGGTGAGAATAGAAGTTAAAGGTCAATTAAAATTCCAAGAATGCTAAATAAATACAAAAAATTACCCTTTCAGATGTATGCTATATATATGACGCGGGGTAGAGCAGTCTGGTAGCTCGTCGGGCTCATAACCCGAAGGTCGGAAGTTCAAATCTCCCCCCCGCCACCATTTATAAGCAGCTGTAAAGCTGCTTTTTTAGTGTTTGCAATTAGTTTTAGCAATCAATAAAGAAATTTATAAACAGAAGGAATTTATTTCGTACAAATAGGATCTTATTAGCACCTACTAGAGATCCTTTTGCATGGAGAATTTAAAATCAAATCTCACTACTAGACCAATAATGATAAACAATATTCCAATGTAAGAATTTAAAGATAGCTCCAAAATTTAATTAATATTCTCAATAAATAATAGCTCATAAATCAATTATCTTAAATAATCTAATTACAAAGAATTTAAAAAAATCTGAATGTTGGCCATTTTTATCTTAAGTAAGTAATTTAATAAAGTAGAATTACCTTTATATAATTTGGAAGTGATTATATGCAGAATTTGCTACAGCGTGACTTAGGTTCAACCTTGTTATCAATAGCTGTTATCTTAGGGTGGTTAGGATTGTTTTTTGTCTTCTTGAGAGTATTAACAATTTCAATAAAAAGAATCCTTGAAGTTATTTTCAAAAAATCATAAATAAGTATTTAAATTAATCAAAAATTCTGTATTAATCGCAAAAATCGTATATCACTAAGTATAATAACCTAAAAATGTCAATTTTAGACAAGACAAAAATAGGTAATTTTGTTCAAATAAACTTAGAACTATCAAAGGATAGGCTTACTAAAGAAATTGTTGATGCTATAAATGTTTCTTCGGTGGCTAAGATAAGTGATTTCAGAATAACTGACGGGAAAGGTATAGGAGTTATATTGAAATTATCTAATGGAAAAGAACAATGGTTTTTTGAAGAAGAAATTGACCTCCTAGATGAAAATGGTAATTTAATTAAAAAAAATAATGATAAAAAAGAGAATAGTAATTTTATATTTGATTTTTTAAGAGAATTAAATTATGAAAATAAAAACAAGGTAAGCGAGTTACTTAATCCGATAAACTTTTTTATCTGGCTGGTTGTATCCTTTAAAGATATTTTTTAAAAAATGAAATAATTAATTAAGATAGAAAAGATTTATAAATAATTAAAATAAAGATTAAAAATTGAAATGGTACAAAATATAATCAACGTAAGGAATTTATCTAAGTCATTTGATATCTCTTCCAAAGAACCAGGCTTAAATGGAACAATTAAACATTTTTTTAGAAGACAAACAAAAAGTTTAAAAGTTATAAAGGATATAAGTTTTGAAATTAAAGAGGGAGAAATAGTAGGTTTTCTTGGTGCTAATGGAGCTGGGAAAACTACAATTTTAAAAATGCTTTGTGGCTTAATTTATCCAAGTGAAGGTTCAATAATAGTTTCAGACCACTCGCCCTTCAGAAGAAAAGAAAAATTCCTTAAGCAAATTACCTTAATAATGGGCCAAAAACAGCAACTTATTTGGGATCTTCCACCAATTGAATCATTTTATTTGAATGCATCAATATATGACGTAGATAAGTTCGAAGCAAAAAGAAGAATTAAAAAACTATCAGAAATGCTTGAAATTGATGATGAGCTTTTCATACCTGTCAGAAAACTTTCACTAGGTCAGCGTATGAAGTCAGAATTATTAGCTGCATTGATTCATGAACCAAATATTCTTTTTTTAGACGAGCCAACACTTGGCTTAGATATTAATGCACAGAGAAATTTAAGAAAATTCCTTCAAAAATATAATAAGGAAACTAATGCAACGATATGCTTAACTAGTCATTACATGAAAGATATTACATCGCTATGCAAGAGAGTTATATGTGTTCAAGAAGGGTCAATATCATATGATGGAGAACTTGACATATTATTAAAAAAACTATCTCCTGTTAAAGAAATATTAATAGTTTGTCGATCAGAAGATGATGCAAAAAAATTAGAAAATTCCGGTTTTGCTGTTAAAAATAAAATAAAAAATGAAATAACTTTAAAGATTGAAAACAATTCTATTACCTCATCACTAAAAACTATCCTAAATAATTTTGATATTGAAGACCTTTTTATAAATGAACCCCCAGTAGATGAAATTATCGGAAGAGTATTAATTAAAAAAGATTATGATATCTAATTTGTTTAACCGTAAAATATTCACCTTATTAAAAGTCCAATATTCAAACATGTTGGAATACAGGGTAGAAATTGCATTATGGGCCATTTCAGGGATTATTCCTTTTTTCATGTTAAACATTTGGACAAATAACAATCTAAATGAATCCATAAACATTAGTGATGTTATGCTTTCTAGGTATTTCTTATGTGCTTTTTTTGTAAGACAGTTTTCTGTAGTTTGGGTTGTATTTAGTTTTGAAGAAGACTCTCTTATGGGAAAAGTATCTCCGTATCTGATCCAACCTTTAAATCCCTTTTTTAGATATTTTGCACAACATCTTGCTGAACAAATAACAAGGTTTCCTTTCGCACTAATAATTGCATTTTTCTTTTTTATTTTTAATCCAGAAAGTATATGGATTCCAAATTTAGGAATTTTATTCTTAGCATTAGTTTCTACTTTCTTATCTTTCCTAATTCAATTTTTAATTCAGTCAATAGTGGCATGTCTGTGTTTCTGGACAGAGAGAGCATCATCGATAGAAAGATTGTTATTTATTCCAACTTTATTTCTCTCAGGCCTTTTGGCTCCAGTAGTTTCATTTCCTGCATATATTAAATCTTGGATTTATTTAACTCCTTTTCCATATCTAATTGATTTCCCTGCGAACTTATTATCAGGTAATGAAACAAATATTAGTGGAGGCTTAAGTATGCAAATTCTATGGATATTTTTACTTTTCCCATTGTTTAAAAAAATCTGGTCAGAGGGAACGAAAAAGTACACAGCTATGGGATCATGAATTTAAGAAAATATCTAAAAGTTTATAAAAAATTCTTACATACTTCTTTGGCTTGTGAATTGGAATATAAAACAAATATATTGGTTGATTTAATTACTGCAATATTAAGTTTAATAGGGAGCATTTTTTTATTATCAATATTCTTTCAAAACAATAGAAGTATTGGAGGCTGGGAATTTGAAGAGGCTCTAATAATTCAAGGTATTTATACAATTTTGAATGGGATAACTAATACATGGTTCAATCCAAACCTTACGGAAATAGTTAAACACATTAGAGAGGGAACCTTAGATTTCGTACTTTTAAAACCTATTGATAGTCAATTTTTTATCTCACTAAAAAAAATAAACCCATCTGGCTTTTTAGAAATCATTCTTGGATTTTTCTTATTGTTATTCTGCATCAGAATAAATGAAATAAATTTAAATATGAGTTTTCTGACTCTAACTTTAATGACGATAACTTGCTCAATTTCTATTTTATATAGCTTATGGTTCTTTATTTCTACAACTACTATTTGGTTTGTTAAGACATGGAATGCAACAGAAGTACTTAGATCATTCCTTTACATTGGAAGATTTCCTTTGAATTCATTTTCATTTTCCTTAAGAATTTTTTTTAGTGTTTTCATTCCTATTGCTTTTATAACTACAATTCCCTCTGAAGTTTTTCTAGGACTTTCTCAATTGTGGAAAATATTGCTTGAAGTTGTTGTTGCTAGTGTATTTCTTATAACTTCAAGAAAGTTCTGGTTGTTTGCATTAAAATTCTATTCATCAGCATCTAGCTAACATTTATTTAATAACCTCCCTGCAAAATTCCCAAATTTGTTGTTTACTTTTCAGATTTGAAAGCCTAGATAATTTCTTAAACTGAGGTTTAGATTTTTCAATAGATAAAAGCCTACAATTGTGTTCAATTTGATGATTTCTAGATATTATTCCTAATTTGAGTGCAACATCACAAAGGATAATTATTAAAGTAAGAAAAAAAACTATAACGAAAAATTTTGAAAATGATTTTGAATAATTTTCATTTTCAGTTTTTAATTCAAACTTCATTACTTAACTATATGCTGAGGGCACTTAATTGCAGCAATTGCGACGGCAGTAACTTTGAAATTTTCTGACTTCTCAATAACCTTTTTAACCTCTAATGGTCCAAATTTATTACTTGCATCACTGTAGGAAAGAAGTAAAGATTTATAGTTATCATGACCTAGATTTCTATATTCACAGAAATTATCTCCAACATAGTTCAAAAGCGTAAGTAAAGTTAATTCAATCATTAAAGGCTATCTACTAGATAAGTCCTTACGAATGATACTGTGCAAGACATTTTTAACAAGTAAAATTACAAAAAACACTTGAAATCAAAAAATAAGATTTTACACATAAGCTTGAAAATTACAAAATTATTTCAGAATTGATAAATTCACATATTAGAAAATCATTAAAGCACTATCTGTAGTGTATAAAGTGACTGCTAATTGCGCTATGGATAGGGGGTTGCATTTTTAAAGAAATTGGTTTAAAAATAAGATTCCCCATCACCCGGCCCCACATATGTGAGGCCTTTTTTTATGGTTTTTAAACAAAGTCCAAAAGTATTATTAAATAAAACAAGTAATTCATTAACCCCTTTGATAACAAATAAAGATAATAAATAATTTATTTTTTAATTTATAATCCTGCTTTAGAATTTTTACCAAAATATACTACTATCCTCCAATAATTTTATAAAAGGCTTTTTATGGATTTAATTAATAAGCTAATACCAACCAAAATACAGACTGTTGTAAAAGTTTTCTTAATAAGTATATTCCCAATTAATTTTGACAGATGAGCTCCGAAAAATCCTCCAGTAAAGGAACCAATTATTAAAACTATCAAAAAATTTATTGGAACCGATCCTATTCTTGCTAAAAATACAGCACCGACAAAATTCCAAAAAATCCCAACAGTAAAAAATGTCATACTTATGGCTCGAAGAAAATCCATTTCAAAAGTTTTTATTAATAGTATTGTTACAAGCAATCCAGTTCCGGAAGAAATAGAACCATTTAATATACCTATAAGAAAAATAAAAATTAAAAATCTAAATTTATGAACAAAATTAAGCTCTTTATTACCAGACGAAAACCCTAAATTTGGTTTAATGAATGAGTAAAAAGCTAATAATATAGATATTATTCCTAAAATTAAGTACAAATACTTTTCCGATACATATTCAACCACAGATGCTCCCAAAATTACTCCTGGTAATCCAAAAATTAAAATTTGCCAAGCAACACTTATATCATTACCTAAAGATTTGTAATTTCTTAAGGAACCCCCTATTCCTAGTGCTACTGTTGCTAATTTATGACTAGCCAGAGCCTGATAATAAGGTACTCCAGATAAAATCAATGCAGGCAATTGTAATAATCCTGCTCCTCCTCCAGAAATCGCAGAGAAAGTATTAGAAAAAAACGATATCCAAAAGATATAAATACTTTTAAATAAAGAATGATCAAAATTTCCTAATAATACTGTTAATAAATAAAACATTAACTATAAATTGCCCTTTTTATTAATAAGTGAAAATTTTTCTTTTCATAAGAAACATTTGCTTTAAGAAGTCTTATCTTATCTTTTGCATTCATACTTTAAAAAAAACTGTTATTATCATAAAAATTATCAAGAATTTCATGCATAGAAAAGATGCAATTTACCTTGATCAGTTTTGTCCCAAGATAAGTAATAAAAATTGGAGAGAGTCACTTAATAAACTTACAAATTTTACATGTATTTATTGCGGTAAACCCTCAGAATCACTCGACCACCTTCATCCTATGTCAAAAGGGGGGATTAGCAGCTCAAGTAATTGCGTACCATGTTGTTTGTCATGTAATGGGAAGAAATCAGATTCAGAAGTTCTTAGTTGGTACAGAAAACAAAATTTTTATGATCCTAGAAGAGCTATGGCGATACGAGCATGGTTTAATGATGATTTAAAACTAGCGTCAGTTCTTTTGAACTACTTAAATTAAACAATGAATAATAAATTGATTGAGATTCGAAAAAATATTTTTGTATATCCTTGAATTGGATCCTTTATTTGAGTAAGCACTATTTTTATTAAATTATTCTTATTTTTTCTGAATTTATATTATTGCTTTTGAAAATAGAGATATTAGAATAATCCTCTTTCCAAATTATTGGTGAATCTATAACCTTTCTTTCTGGTGACTTTACTGAAAAAATCAATCCAAATACAAAAAGAACAGTAATCAAAATTATAGTTAATACTAATTTGTCTGAAATATTATTCATTAACCTAATCTATCTTGAAAATTTTTTGTCAGGAGTAGTTTTTTCGTAAATTTCTAGAAAATATGATTTAAAATAATCAACTCCCTCCTTTCCAATTAATCCAAACGACCATCCACAATCATTTACTACTTGCAATGAAATTTGATTTGCCAAGTCACTTTTCTCAATCCATTTTTTCTGAGGATTATAAGAGAAAGATATAATGTTTTCAGTTTTTACAATAGCTGATTTCATTGCTTCATCTTTAGAAAAACCATTTTGGATAGCATTACAATATTTTTTAGAGAAATTATTAGAGATCCTATTTTGTAACAAGCTAACACTAGGATCGGAAGTATCAAAAGCTAAACCAATTGCAGGTTTTAATTGAAAAATTATAAATAAAAGTAATACAAAAAATAATTTTAACAACAGCTATTAATCAAGAGTTTATAAGTAATATAATAGTATTTAAAAATTATCTTTTCAATTAAATCTGTTAATTATTAAAAGCAAATTAAATTTCAATTTATTAATAATTAAGAGTATTGCGATAAGTTCAGTAATAATAGTCAGAGGTTTATTTGACTACAAATATGTACGAATCATTGATGACATTGCTATTTTTTCCTGATTGGACAAATGGATTACCTTCAGATTTCTTAATTCTTCATTTTTTTGTAGGAGCTGTGATTTTCCCATTCAACATGATTCATGCTAAAGCAAGAAAAATTGACAGTCAAAACCCACAGGAAGCTGCTAATGGGTATAAAAATTCAGACAATGCAACATTTTTTGGATACGAGGAAATCAATTAGATTTCCATAAACCTTTTTTAAGGAATTAGTTTATTGATGATAATTTCCCTAAATACATCTTTAGATCTTAAAATATTCAGTCCTAGTCAGCCTTTAGGAATATTCATAATTTTGGTAGGATTAATATTTACTGGCATGATTTTCTATATTATTTATGCTGTAAGTACTAATAAAGAATCCCTAGAAGACAAAAAAATAAGAAATAAAAAGGAGTACTTGCAAAAGGAGAGAATAGGGAAATTATTTCCTAAGAAAAAATAAATTTAATTGCTTTATTACTATAAAGATATTTATTTATATTATTAATTATTAAATCAGTAGGATCTAAAAACATTAATTTTAATTCTCTTAAATCAAACATCTCCTTAAAAATTTAACTATAACAACAAAATTTTCTTTACGAGGACTTCATATTGTTAATAGCACCGCAAAATTATTTTCATATCAAGCAAAAAATGTTAAAAATGGAAAAAATAATTTGAAATCTTGGAGAATTCATCTCAATATCTATTTCTTGCTAGTGGAGTGAATAATGGAGAAGGGTTTTGGATTGTGGGAATAAAAAATTGCGATGAAAATATCCTTGATGATGAAAATCTTTTAGATTGCCATAGAAAAGAATTAATAGGTAATGAATCAGCAAAAGATATTGTTTTAGCTATTAATTTAAACGTAAATAATTTATTAAATGAACTAAGAAACAAAAATTATTTAATTGCAAGACCTTCCATGGGGATTCCATTTGATATCCCTTTAGAAATCTTGGAAAATATTTTTGATTTTTGGTTAGATATTTATAAAAATCATGAAGCCTGGGTAGCTTGTATAGGACTTCTTAAGGTTAGAAAGAGGATTCCCCTAACAAACCTAATTGAAAGCGAAAGTTTAAAAGGAAACTCTAAAAAATGGGCTATCAAAATTGAAACTTTACATACTTATAATCCCCCTTCAACTAAAAATGAAAAATTAAATGATCCCATGTGGGAATAATTTTATCTTTAAATACTTAAAATATTTACTTAGTTGGATATTTAAGTAAAAATAAAATAACTAATAATTTAAAAATGAATAAACCATATTCTTTTAGTATCGATCAAATGAACGGGGTAGTTGAGGATACATACGCCAATATTATAAATGAATGTGAAAATTTGAAAAAAAATACTAATTGTCCAAATGAGCAAATAGTAGCACTTTTAAGTGTAATTGCTTCAAATTACGCTACCACAACAGAAAACAACGAAAATTAAAATGATAAGTTACTTTACTTGGAGCGAATTTGATAAGAGCGTAGAAGTAATAGCTGATAAATGCAGGTTTAAGAAGTTTTCTGGAATATATGGAGTTCCTCGGGGTGGATTATGTCTTGCTGTAGCACTAAGCCACAAATTAAAAATTGAATTAATTTCAAAACCAATAAATAATTCACTAATAGTAGATGATGTTTATGAAACTGGTCTTACATTAACGACCTTCAAGGATATTGAAGGAGCAGTGTTTTTTGTATTATTTAGCAAGATTGAACCCACATGGTGGAATACTGTATTTATATCAAAAAAAAGCCAATGGATAGTTTTCCCATGGGAAAATACTTTTAATTCAAAAAATGACCGCGAAGAGTACATCAAAAAAAGAGGTTTAAGTTGAGAAAGAAATTATATTTGGCAAATCCATATGGATTTTCAAAACAAACTAAAACTCTCTTACGAGAATTTATTGAAATCTTCAATGATTTAAATGTAGAAGTATTTGAACCTTTTGAGAGAGCAAAACCACTAACACAAGAAGAAAGTGAATGGGCATATGACGTTGCAAGAAGTAATTTCCATGATTTAAAAGAATGCGATTGTATTTTTGCGATTGTTAATGGAAATCCACCAGATGAAGGTGTAATGATTGAATTAGGTATCGCAATTGCTCTAAATAAGGAAATCTTTTTATTCAGAGATGATTTTAGAAATTGTTCCGATAGCGATCAATACCCATTAAATCTAATGTTATTTCTCGGACTGCCTAAAGATGATTGGGAAAAATATTATTTTGAATCATTACAAGATATAAAAAGTAATAAAAAAAGATTTGTTAAGTGGGCAAAAAATTAAGATACATAAACCATCAATTCTTGATTAGAAGTTTGAATTTAAATTTATCTGTTGAGGTGCTAGAATATTATTTATTTAGAAAATTTTGACACAGGTAACAGTTGGAGAGAACGAGGGAATTGAATCAGCCCTTAGAAGATTTAAAAGACAAGTATCTAAATCTGGAATCTTTGCAGATTTAAAAAGACTTAGGCATCACGAAACTCCTATTGAAAAATACAAGAGAAAATTACAACAGAGAAGAAAAGCAAGAAGAAGATAATCTTCTATAACTTATAAAGGTTTTGTTAATTTTTAATGTTAATAAATTTATAGAGGTTAAGAAAATTTGACTATTTAAGCTTTTTAAGCTTCTTAACAAGATTTATTCCAACTCCTGACACAGCAAGTAGATCTTTTTCATCGGCGGCTATAACTGCCTTAGTTGTTTTAAATCCAGCCTCATACAAAGCTTTTGCGCTTTTTGCTCCAACTCCTGGGAGTGTTGTCAAAGTTTCAATATTTTTCTTAGAATTGACTGTTTTGGTTTTTGTTTTTGTTTTTGTTTTTGTTTTTGCAGACTTTGCTGCTTTTTTTTCTTTCTTTAAAGGAGTTTCAGGAGTTACTGCACTTTTAAATAGAATTGATTTTATTTTGCTGAGAAATTTAGAAATCATTGAAATACATAAGTAATAAAATTAGCTCTTCAATTTAATATTATCAAATTCCAGAGGAATTAATAACTATAAAATAACTAATTGAATAGAAATAATTTATTTACAATTATATAAAGACACACATTTAATATTTATGCAAGCTTAGGAGCCATATCAAGGTATTATACATTAATTTAAAACTAAAAAAAGATAAAATATATTTTCAAAATTTAAAGGTATCTATTAATAATAAAGTTAAAATCTAATTAAAGAAAAGATTATTAAAATGAAGCTTATTTTTATAAGTGGACCTTCTGGAAGCGGGAAAACAACTTTATCAAATCAAATAATAAAAAAAAATAAAAATGGTATTGTGTTAAGTACCGACAATTACTATAAGACAGGCTTAATAAGTAAATTATTACCAAAATTTGTAGAAGGTTTTTTTGATAGAAGTATTAGTTTTAATAACAAACTATTCAAAAAAGATTTTGATTTTATTTATAAGAATGGAATTTCAATCTGTGATCGTTATTATAATTTCGAAAAGAAAACAATTCAAAATTTCTTAAACGAAACAGATAATATTAGTTTTTTAATTGTTGAGGGTATATTTGCTAAAGAATTCTCAAACACTTTAAAGAATAAGGATTATATTTTTTTAGAATTAAAAACTAAAAAAAATGAGTGCATGAAAAGAGTTGTCCAAAGAGATATAAAAGAAAGGGGGAAGGATAAAAAACAAGCTGAGAATGATTTCTTAAAATCATGGAGCATTTATTACGAAAAATTCAAACCTAATAGCTTAAAAAATAATACAAATAAATTCATTATTAAAAAAAACACTGATATAGATCACATTCTGAAAAAATTATTTAATTAAGTCTTTAATTTTTTCTCTAATATTAAAGCACTTAAAATTGAGCCTTCAATTCTGCCAAATCCTTCTCCTTCAAACCAGTCTCCGCAAAATCCAATCCTATATTTTCTACTAAATTGTAAAGATAATGGTACTGCAAGGCCAGAAGGCTGTGAAGCTCTCCATTTCATAATAGATATTTTTTCATCAAAAGTTAATTTATGTACTACAGAATTCTCTTCAAACAGTTTATTGAAATTTGTAATTATTTTTTGTTTAAAAAATTCTTCATCTTTTGCACTTAGATAAGAATTAATTAACTCTGCATTTTTTGAATGTACTACAATTCCTAATTTATTATTATCTTGCAGCTGAAAAATAATTCTTTCGAATCTATATATTTTTTCTAAATTATTTTTTAAATAAAAATACCTTTGTTTTTTAGAATAAAAATCTTTATAACTATAATTTTCATTTGTATAAATTAAAAAAGTTAACCTGGGAATAAATGTTTGTTCTTCTAAGAAATTTAATAGTAAATCTATTTTTTTATCATTATTAATAGGAATAGCTTTTCTTAATGGTATTTGATTTACGTTTAATATTTTTAAAGATCTCTTATGTAACAACAAATTAGTTGAACAAATTAGATATTTAGACTTGAATGTTTCGCCATTTTTTGATGTTAGTAACCATTCCTTATCATTAAACTTCATATCAACTATTAAAGTTTCAAAGAAAAAATCAATTTTCTCTTTTAAATTATTTGACTCAATTATCTTTTTCGATAATTCACTCATGGAATCTAAAGATAGATAATTTACTCCGCAAGAAAATTCAGATTTTTTTATGGTTTTTAAATTAGAATCTTCAGTTAGAAATAATATTTCTGAGTCATCAATTTTTATATATTTATCTTCCAATAATTCATCAATATATCTTTTTAATAGAAGATTATTTTTACTATTTAATATATTAAAATTTGGAGAACCATGGTTTAGTTTCCATCCTTTATATTTTTTGCTTATTCTTGTACTTGATCTCCCTCCAAGTCCACGACCAATTTCAATTAATCCAATTTTTTTTGTAATATTATTTTTAAGATACCTCGAAGCGAAAACACACGCAGATATACCTCCACCTATTATTAATAAGTCATATTTAACATCACTTTTCATAGGTTTAATATTGACAGAAATTATCTTTCATTTTGTAAGAAGCTATAAACAGAATCAAGTTTCTCTAATGATGAAAAATCAGATTCAATTACAGGAGTAATATTATTATTTTCATAAAAACTAACTAAATCTCTTGTAAAATCAAAAAAATTATCTAAATCAAATAAATACTTTTCTGATATGTATACCTCTTTCCAAGGACGAAATTTAAACCGCGCTATAAATTGTTTAGAAGGAATAAATAAACTTCCAAAAAGATTTAATTTTTCATCTTTTACTATTTTCTTGAGATAACTCAACTCATTCTGAAGAACTTTAATATCTGTGCCATATTGAAACCAAATTGAATTTATTAATCCAGTCGAAATTTTTCTTTCAAACCTTTCTCTTTCTGAAGAAATATTATAATATTTTTGCAAGTATGGATTGTAAGCTATACCTAATTTAACTTTTAAATTTTTTTCTTTTTTTAAATAAGCTAATACATCAACTGAGTCAAAGTTTTTTTTCTTATTTGATCCCGACACAAGCAAAATTTCATAATTTCTATTAATGTGAGAATTTCTAACAAAATCTAAAAAATCCTGATATGATTCGGCTTTATTTTTTGAATATTGATGATAAAGACTATAGTGATAGGTCACATTAAATTCATTGAAGTTTTTTGATATGTATTTAATAGTTGAATTAAATAACTCCTTCTTAATAAGTCCTTTACATGGAATATTGATATTATTGATATTATTTAATTTGCAGAAATTAAGTTTACTTTCTAACTGAGAAATATTTTTAAAAGACAATTCAAACCTTATATAGTTGTTCATCATTTAATATGCAAATTTCATCCTGTAACATATTAACGAAAACACGCATCTGCTACGATTCTTATTTTGGAAGTCGTCTTTTTATTCTTAGCCTTTAGAAAATAATTAGGAGAAATTTCTAATGCAGCTTTTAAAGAAATTTTATCTTCTGCAGATTTTGCAATAATTTGATTAAAACATTTCCAATTTTCTGGTATTAATAAACCTGGCCATGATAAATAAAGGCCTAAAAAAATCCCGAAGGATAGAAACAAAAAAAACTTCATAACAAATAAAATTTTTCATTTTGCTAATTAAAATAAATAAAAAGGGGAGATTCAACTTTATAAAAAAATAATTAACAAATTTTTCCTTTCTTCTTTTGGCAAATATTTAATCCATAAAAGATTTTCATGAACTCGAGAGGTTAGAATACCAAAAAGTATTATTTTGAATATGGCTAGCCAAGATTATCTAATTGCAATAGCTTTAATAGAACAAAACCATGTTAGGGCATTGCCTCTTGGAGGAAAAGAAATCAAAGATAATTTAGAAGATCCAGATAATTTTAAGAAACTTGGAGAAGAAGTTATTTTAAATCTTCTACTTAGAGTTTTTCAAAGAAGTGATGAAGGCGCATTGAAAAGAGCCTCTGAAGATAATGGATTACTTCTGGTACATATGCATCCTAAAAGGATGCAGAAAGAGCTTCCATTTATTAAGTCTGAATGGATAAGAGACGGAGATACAAAACAATTCTTAAAATATCTTGGAAATCTTTCTAAAGAAGTATGGACAACATCATTTGTAAAGTATAAGGGTATTGAATTTACTTCTATCTCAAAAAATGAAGAAATATAAGGTATATTTTGAAATATTTTCTTTTCAAAGGATTTCTTTCTTTAAATTATTATTTTCCTTAGTGACTCTAAAACACTTTTTACCATTACCAAAATCTATTGAGTAATATTCAAAATCATTTTTGATATGCAAGGCACAATTTCCCTCAATACATATACAAGATTCAATAATTTCTCTCTGAATAACATCATTAACGTAAGGTTCCCTCTCTTTCTCTTCATCGAAATGCGGGCAGGCAATACCTTCAACTATACCTAAGCAATCAATTATTGCTAATTCTTTAGCATAAGAATCAGTTATACCTTTATCAAACCAACAAATAGCTCCAGCACTAACACCACTAATTACAATTCCTTTTTCATAAGCATTTCGCAAAATTTTATGTAAATTCCATTCTTTCCAAACAGCTAACATACTTTTTGTATTTCCTCCGCCAACATAAATGATGTCTTGAGTTAAAACTTTCTTTTCTAAGTTTTCTGTTCTAGAGAAGAAATCAATATGGCTTGTTATACAATCAAGCTTAGAAAATGCTCTATAAAAATTTAGTTTGTACAAACTACTATCGCCAGATGCTGTTGGAATAAAGCAAATTTTAGGTCTTTTTTTATTACTTAAAGAAACAATATATTTTTCAATTTCAAGAGAGCCTAATGAACGTCCAAACCCTCCTCCCCCAATTGCAACTATATTTTTACTAGGCATATTAATTAAAAGATTTGTATATGAATTTAAGACAAATTACCATTAAAGATCAACTGGAATTAAAAAAGGTTTATTTTGATTCAATTCAATCATTAGATGAAAAAATTTATAGTGAAGAACAAAAAAGAGCATGGTCAAGCCAAGCTTGGGATAACCCAAATTTTGATAAGTCAATAATTAAAGGAAAAGGATGGCTTTTAAGTAAACAAGGAATTATTATTGCTTTTGCCACAAGATATCCCAACGATAGAATTGCGCTATTTTACTGTAAAGGTAAATCCCAAAGAAAAGGTTACGGCTCTAAGTTACTTCATAAATTAGAAGATGAAGCAAAGAAAGAAGGTTTAGATTCTCTTTATACTGAAGCGAGCTTAATAAGTTACGAATTATTTCTTAAAAATAAATGGAAAATTATACGTAAAGAAAAAGTTATTATAAATAACATTTTTTTTGAAAGATATAAAATGACTAAAATTATAAAATTAATTAATTAATAATGTCTGGCAAAAGCAAGGGATTAATTCTGATTCAAAGGGTTCTAATTTGGGCATTATACTTTTTTT
Organism: Prochlorococcus marinus; assembly: GCF_001180265.1. GTDB lineage: Bacteria > Cyanobacteriota > Cyanobacteriia > PCC-6307 > Cyanobiaceae > Prochlorococcus_A > Prochlorococcus_A marinus_H. The sequence continues at coordinate 43,233 of NZ_CVSW01000006.1, forward strand.
CAGGATTTATACTTTATTCAAATCAGGGTATTTTACCTTCTTTTTTAATTACGTTTTCAAGGATTATTTATCCATTATCTATATTTTGGTTACAAATAAGAATTAAAAAAAGAACCAATTTTCTGCCTATTGATTCAAAAATGACAACTTCGCAATTATGGTTCAATTTATTACCCGTTATTGCATCCCTATTAACAATAATTTTTTCTTTAACTAATTCTTTCTTATATATCTTAGGAAAATTAGTTAACTTTTAAATAAATTAATTATTATTTAATAGCCTTGGAATTTCCTCTCATAAAATACATAATGTAAAGAAATTTGTCTTTTACTTATATTTGTTTAAATTTTAGATAGTGATAAATAAAATCATGAAAAATATTTCATTAAAGGGAAATATTAATTTTGGAAAAAAAAAAAGATATAAATGATTATGAATTATTCTCTTTAAAAATCACAGATAGTTTATATAAAAAAGATATTGGAAAATTCCTTGAGACTCTCTCTTCGCACTTTATTTAGGAAAATATTTTTTTCTGATCTTCAAATTCAAACAGTCCCATTAATAAATAAGTATTTGAGGGATAATGAGTAAAACCTTAAAAATACTCCAATGCAATTATTTCTTGCTGACTGCCAATTCCCTGATATTGAGAATCAAGTAAAAGCTTATCAATTATTCGTAGAAGCTTGGGAAAACGGTGAAATTGCAAAATCAGATAAAACAGATAAATTTGAAATGTTATTTAGAGTTCATGCTCCTGGAGAGGGTAGAGTAGTTTGTTTATGTAAAGCAGAGAGTGATAAAGAAATTTTCGAGCATTTTGCTCCATGGAGAGCCAAATTTGGAATTCATATGGAATTTACACCTGTAATAAGTTGTCAAAATGTTGTTGATTACCATAAAGATTTGTTCAAAACTTTAGGATAATTAGCTTAAATCTAAAAATTATCGTGATTAAACCTTTTTCCAATCTTATTTATAAAAAAAAAGATAAAAATTTTCCACCTTCAAAAAAAAAGCTTAAGAAAGAAGACGTCAAATCTACTCCATTAATAATATTTGGTTTTATCATCTCATTAACTTCCATCTTTTTACTTTTATTCACCATTAATAATAAATTTGGATGATATATGAGTAATTAGAACTATTACTTGGGAACAAATATGTTCTATTATTAATTTAAAAATAACTGACTAAATGGCGTTTAATGAAGGGGGGATGGCATCAGGCCTTCTCATCATTGCAGTATCTATAGTTTTTGCTGCCGGTTTTGGATTTTTAGTGTTGCATTTTGTCCCTGGAACTCCATTTTAAGATCTCCAAATGACTCTAATTCTCAAAATATCTTAAACATTAACAGTTTCTAAATCCTGCATTTGATTATCATCAAGTTTAGATTTCTTCTTTAATCGGTAGGCATAAACTAAAGATCCTAAAGCTATAGTACTAGAGGCAAAAATTCCTGATATGAGTATCAAGGCAAAAAGACCTCCTATTAGTCCCCCTTTTAACCTAAGCAAATTAGATTTAATTAAAAGTATTGATAGAAAAACAATAGTAGCTTTTAGAGAAGAGATTTTCAAAAAATTAAATGGATAAAAAGGGTTTAACAACATTTCTTTGGCGGAATATATAAACTAGGTAGATTCTAAAAATAAATTTAAAAAACCGCATAAAAAAAAGACTCAAATGAGTCTTTTAAATCTATATTAAATATGATGATTTATGCATCAGGGTCAAAATTCTTTAGGTTTGGACCCGCCACAAGACCAACAAGACCAAAAAGGACTAAAGAACCAATTCCAAAGCCTGCTGCCCATGGATTGAAACCACCTAAAGCAAAAGAAGCTAATAAATTCATGATTTTAAAACATAATATCTCCGAGTTAGCATACAGATTTTTATGAAAAATATACCTATATTGAGACATTTCTTCGTAATTATTTGAATCGCATAACTATCCCTTTATAAAAAATCCACAAAATTTTTATTATTTATTTTATGATCTATGCAATACTATTTTTTGTTAGGGCACTTTAAGACCATAAAAACTTTTTTTACTAATGACTTCTAACTATACCTTTATTTATGATGGAGAATGCCCATTCTGCAATCATTTTGCTGAGCTCCTTGAGATCAAAAGCAAGTTAAATAATATTAAAATACTTGATGGTCGTAAAAATTTAACTCTAATTAAATCCCTCCTAGATAAAGGTTATGACCTAGATAAAGGAGCTATTCTCCTTAAAGATGAAGAGATCTTTCATGGGTCAGATGCAATTAATACTATTTGCAAACAAATAAATAATCCCTCAAGTAGTTTACTTTTGATACTATCTAGAGTATTTAAATCAACTAAACGAACAAATTTGATATTTCCCTTACTAATCAGAGCCAGAAGATTTGCATTGATTTCAAAAGGTATATCAATATCTCTAGTTTAAAAATAAAAACTTTCTAAATATTAAATAACATATTTATAAGCTTCTGTATCAATAAATGATAATTGATTTTTTCTTAGCTAGAACTAGGTGGTAACAACAAGTATTAAATGATAGAAAACTTCAATCCCTTTATTTCATTGGGCGGTGATAACCAAAAAGTTAATCATATGGCTGAAGCGGCACTTGAAATGAATTTAACCTGCAATGATTTAAAGAAGGATTTAAATTTAACTGATGGTGATGTAGTGGATATGTTGCAACTAGTAATGGATAGGTTTAAAAATAGTAATTAAGTTTATATTTTTATCTTTTAATCGCTATATATCTATTATTTTTTAATGAAAACAGTACAAATTGAGTTTTCGAAATATGAATTAGTTAACTTTTTATGGCCTGAATTAATAGAAGACTACGGATTTGATAAAGCCAGAAAAATAGTTTCTCAAGCTATTGACTTACAAAAAATGAATGGGACAAAAAATAGCACTATGCCAATCATATTTTCAGGAACAGGAGGATTAGCTCTAATACCAATACAAATGCTAGAAAAAGAAAACTTTGAGATCAATTATAAAGATAATCAAGTTTTAATATTTAATCTAAAAAGAAAGTCATTTCAAATCTTAAATGAAGCAAACTAATCTAAATTAGTAATTTCTCGATAAAGCCAAAAGTACCTTATAGTCTAATAAACAATTATTTGATGATGACTTTTGAAGCGACCTACCTTGGTTCAAATGGTTGGCTTATAAAATTTAAAAAAACAAATTTAATTATTGATCCTTGGCTCAAAGGAGATTTAATATTTCCTCCAGGTGAGTGGTTTTTTAAAGGATCATTAGAAGAAGAAATTTCTATAGATAAAAATATAGATATTATTTTGTTAACCCAAGGATTACCTGACCACTGTCATGTTCCAACATTAGAGATGTTCAGAATAGATATTCCTATAATTTGCCCTAAAAGTGCTGTTGAAAAATTAAAAAAAATTGGTTTTAGTTCAATTAAAGTGCTTAAGCCAACTGAAAAGACAAATCTTCTTAATTTAAGTTTTGAAGCAACTGCTGGGGCTCCAGTGCCACAAATAGAAAACGGATATATTGTTAAAGACGATCTAGATAATGGGTTTTATATAGAACCCCATGGATATCTTGATGAAAATTTAAACAAGCAAAGTCTTGATGCAGTTATTACTCCTACAAAAAATTTAGAATTACCCTTAGTTGGTTCCTTTGTTAAAGGTGCTGATGTAGTCCCTAAATTGATTAACAAATTCAATCCAAAATATATACTTTCAAGCACCATAGGCGGAGATGCAAAATATTCAGGTTTTTTAAATAATTTTATTTCAGTTCAGGATTATGAAGAGGAATTAGATTGTAATCTTGTAGATCTAAAGAGTATGCAATCTATTATGATTTAAATCGACCCTAAAAGATCTTTAATTAAGTCATTTAGCTTGAAAGTAAATCTTTTTAAAAGGAGCTCAAAAAATTCATTCATTTTTTATTACCGCAATACTTTTATTTGCTTTAAATAGTAGCTATATATGCGAAAATTCAAAGCTTGATCTTGTTATGAGAAATAATATTAATGGTGACTTTTCCATAGTAAAAAAGATATCTGAGTTAAAGCCAGGAGCATTTATAAATATTAATTGGAATAAAAAAAAGCTTATGCTTCCATATTCTCTTAGAAATGATTATATTTCCTTTACAGATAAAAAATGGGACTGGAGGTATCAACTTAATAAAGACGGATCGCCTGATATTAATAATCCTTCTTTATACGAACTAATACCTTCTGGGAAAATTAAAACACATTTCTGTGAAACAGAAGATAATAAGCCAAACTTATAATTTGATAATAAGTATTCTAGATTTTTAACTTCTGAACTTCTTTGTAAAGATGAACAATCCAAAAAGCCAAAATAATATTTCAAGATATATAAAACTTGAAGATTACAAAGTTTTTGATTATGAAATTCCAGAAATCTTTTTGAACTTCGTAATTAAGAAAAATGCTGTAAATGTTACGACCAAACTAAAATTGGTTAAAAAAAATAAGAATACCAGAAATCTTATTCTTGATGGTACAGATATATTTATAAAAAAAATATTTATAGATGACTCACTACTGGGAAAGGAACACTATAAACAGCAAAAAAATAACTTAAAAATTGAAAATATAAACAAAGATAATTTTTTATTAAAAATAGAAGGAATAATTAAACCGAAGGAAAATACATCCCTTTTAGGAATGTATGAGAGCAATGGAATTATAACTACGCAATGTGAGGCGGAGGGATTTAGAAGGATAAGTTTTCACTCTGATAGGCCTGATATTCTAAGCAAATACACCGTGAGAATTGAGGCAGACAAGAATGATTACCCTGTCTTACTTTCAAATGGTAACGTCGTAGAAGAAAATAATCTTGCAAATAATCGACATGAAATAATTTGGGAAGACCCATATCCGAAACCCTCATATCTATTTGCATTGGTAGCAGGAAAACTCAATTGTGTTAAAGACAATTTCATAACAAAATCGAATAAAAAAATAAAAATAAATATTTATGTTGAGTATGGCGATGAAAAATATGTTCAACATGCAATAAGTTCATTACAGAAATCTATGAAGTGGGACGAGGATAAATATAACCTTGAATACGATTTGTCATTGTTCAATATTGTTGCAGTCAGGCACTTTAATATGGGAGCAATGGAAAATAAAAGTCTCAATATTTTCAACTCAAAACTAATACTCGCTAATTCTGAAACGTCAACTGATGAAGAATTAGAAAGAATAGAGGGCGTGATCGCCCATGAATACTTCCATAATTGGACGGGGAATAGAGTGACTTGTAGGGATTGGTTTCAACTATCTCTAAAAGAGGGCTTAACAGTATTCAGAGATCAACAATTCACTGCAGACGTTCATAATCGTGAAATCAAGAGACTTGATGATGCGAAATTTCTTAGGAGAAATCAATTTAGAGAGGATTCTGGTCCAACATCACATCCTGTAATGCCAGATAGATACCAAGAAATAGACAATTTCTATACGACAACGATTTACGAGAAAGGAGCAGAAATAATTAGAATGCTTAATAAGCTTGTAAAAGATGAAAATTTCTATAGAGGATTTAGTAATTACATCTCAACATATGATGGAAAGGCAGCAACAATAGACCAATTTGTCGATAAAATTTTAGAGCACAATAAGGAAATCGATCCTGAAAAGTTTAAAATCTGGTACAAGCAAAATGGGACCCCAAAAATTAAATTCAAGAGAATCTGGGATCAAAAAGGCGAAAAACTTACAATTGAAGCCTCACAAAGTAATCCAATAAAGAAGAACCCATATAATGATTTACCATTAATAATTCCTATAAATATGGCTATATTTTGCGGTGATAATAAAATGGTAGAAAAAACAGTTGTTTTAAAAACAAAAAAACAAGAATTCATTTTTAGGAATGTAAGATCTAACATCCAAATTCCTTTAGTAACTTATTTTCGCGAATTCTCTTCACCTGTTGACTGGGAATCAGACACTACCTTGGATGAAAAATTTTTAATCTTAAATTATGAAAAAGATTTTTTTACACTCTCTAATACTATAAAAGTATTTTATAAAAAAATTATTTTATGCAGATTAGATGAAAAACCAGATCATAAAATTGAAAATAAATTAATAAGCACTTTAATATCATTTATAAAAAATAAAAATATTCATTTATCCCTTTTAGCAGAATTACTAAGTATTCCGACATTTGCTGAAATTGAATCGGAGATAGAAAATATAGACCCTTTAAAGATATATAAAACTATTGACGAATTAAATCATTTATTCGGTACCAAATTAAAAGAAGAATTATATTTTAAGCTCCAAGAAATAGAGAAAAATCTAGATAATGTTTGGCCAGAAGGTAAAAATGAAAGAAAACTAATCGAAACTATTTGGAAACTACTCTTAAGCAGTGATGATAGGGAAATTAAAGGGAAAATAATTAATTATGTCGATAGTAATTCAATGACGCTAGCAAAAGCTGCAATGAATTCTTTCAGCAGAATTAATTGTCCTGAAAGAAAAATTATTTCAAATATATTCTTCAATAAATGGAAAAATAATAGTGTAGTTTTGGATAGTTGGTTCTCATTTAATGCATCTATAGAAATTGATGAAAAAACGAGCAGTATTGAAAAATTATTTGAAAATAAGTTTTTTGATTCAAAATCACCAAACACTTTAAGAGCTATATTAAATACATTCGTAACAAGAAATAGTACTTTTCATGCGATTAATGGTTCTGGTTATAAATATATTGCAAAAAAGATAATTGAATTTGATAAATTAAATCCAATAGTAATTTCCCGTTTTATAAAAGTATTTAGTAGATATAATTATTATTCAGAACCTTACAAAAGTAATATGATAGAAACAATAAAACAGATTAAAAAAAATAAACTATCAAAAAATACTCAAGAAGTTTTAGATGCAATTATAGAGTGATTTCTTGATGATATTTAACTAAATTTAATAATAACGATTGTAAATATTAATAATAAAATAAATACAATATACTTATTAATAAAAATATAATCAAATACATTTTTATTATTATCTTTGTTCCACTTTTTATCCACGTATTCCTTAGTTATAAATTTATTAGGTCTACCACAATATAAACATGTTGGAGAAGTTTTTAAAATTAAATTTTTACATTGGGGGCACTTTTTTTTTTCCATAATTTAATCTTACTGAATAAAATTGAAATCAGAAACAATAAATAAAATAAGTAATTTAAATTTTATTTATTATATTTTATTAATTAAATATCATTGCAAAAAAAAATTTGTTTCTAACTATTTAAAAAAATTCAATATAATAAAAAATTAGTATTTGGTTTGAAATGTTTGCTATTGCACTTGGAATGTCCCCTGTCGAAAAAATCACTGTTGCAATATCTGCTTCAATTTTTATAATTGCCTTCACATGGGTCTCGATCAAGGGAGATTTAAGAAAACTTGCTAATGAACTAATTGAAGATAATGAAAATAATCAAGATAATTAAAAAAATCTTTTAACCTACTTTTCATGCAAACTGGGATAATCAATAATATGCCTGATTTCTTTAAGAGAAGAGCCATAGATTTTTTCGCCATTTAAGTGAACCCCCATCCATTTTTCCTTTTGATTAAAAAAATAATTTTTAGTAGTATCCCTCTCGAGATAATCTTTATTATCCCAATTTAAAGTTATATCCCAACCTTTATAATTTTCTATCATTTAGAAAAATAGAACATACTCAAATAATACTCAGAGAGACACTTAACAAAAACAAAGGAAATAAGTATTTTTTTCGTTATTTTTACTTAATATTTATGTAGTACTGACTTTTATTTTAAGAGCAGCTTCATCTGCATTTTTTCTAGCCAATTTAATGTCAGAATTTGATGAGAGAACAACACCCATTCTTCTGCCTTTTCTGGAAACTGGTTTGCCAAATATGAGCACTTTGGTCTTTTCAAATTCTAATGCTTTATTAAGACCCTCATAAATAGGATTAGGATACTCTTGGTTAGAGAGTATAACTCTGGTTGCAGACGGCTCTATTAGATCTATACGCGGTATTGGTAAATTTAAAAAAGCCCTTAAATGTAATTCAAATTCATTAATATTTTGACTAACTAATGTAACCATACCAGTGTCGTGTGGTCTTGGAGCTAATTCTGAAAATATAACCTCACTTCCTTTTATAAAAAATTCTACTCCGTATAATCCAGCTCCATTAAGGTTATTTAATATTCTACTTGTCATTCTCTTTGCTTCAATAATTAAGGACTCCTTGATCTCTAAAGGTTGCCAACTACATTGATAGTCTCCATTAGATTGAAGATGTCCAATTGGTAAACAAAAAATATTTTCACCACTTTCTTTTCTTACAGTTAAAAGAGTGAACTCAAGATCAAAATTAATAAATTCTTCAATAATTACACCTTTAACCTTTCCTCTTGAATTTGCTTGTGCCTGTTTCCATGCATTTTGTAAATCATTTTTTGTTTCAACCAAACTCTGTCCTTTTCCTGAAGAGCTCATTAAAGGCTTAAGTAAAAGTGGGAATCCAATTTCATCTGCTTTTTTTTCTAAATCATCAAATTCAAAAATATAATCAAACTTTGCAGTTTTAATTTTTAAATCTTTAGAAGCTAAGTCTCTAATTTTATCTCTATTCATTGTAATTTCTACAGTTCTAGCGTTGGGAACAATATTGAATCCTTCATCCTCGAGTTCTTTTAGGGCTTCAATTGAAAGTGCCTCTATTTCTGGGACAACATAATCAGGCTTAAATTCTTTTATAACATTTTTTAAAATATTTTTATCTCCCATATCAATTACTCTTGAATAATCAGCAACTTGCATTGCAGGAGCTTTCTCATATCGATCAATTGCAATAACTTCTAATCCTAATCTTTTAGATTCTATTACTAATTCTTTTCCAAGCTCGCCACTACCAAGTAATAAAATTCTCTTTTTAGAAAAAATTGTTTCTTTCATATATATAATACTTATTCCTCATCAACAGAAGGTTGTGAAGATGTATCATCTATTTTTTTATCTTTCGAATAACTAAATAAAAAATTTCTACCAAACCAATTTTGACTTCGCATGCTATTAGTTATTGATCTTGAAATTGCTCCTAAAAAAAAGATTCCAATCATTACCCAAATAATTCTTTCTAAAGCAATTGCAGGTGAAAAACCTTGACCGGAATATATAATTTCAGTAAGTGGGTCTAAAGGGTCCAAATTTAAACTGATTAATAATATTAATTATAAATGGTTTAATAGATGAAAAATTAAAACTTAAAAAAGAAATAAACAAAACCTCTATATAAATTAAACACAATAAAGTCTATACAATGCTATCTTCAAAGGGTGATTTTTTTTAGACATGCAAGTTGACGTACAAAATACTACTGTTCTTTCCGCAGACGGATCATCCATAAAACTAGGTGAATATTCAGGGGAAGTAATTTTAGTTGTTAATGTAGCTAGTTATTGCGGAAATACTGCTCAGTATGAGGATCTTCAAAAGCTACATGATTTATATTCAAGCAAAGGGCTAAGAATACTTGCATTCCCTTGTAATGATTTTGGAAAACAAGAACCCGACTCTCTTTCAGAAATAAAAGATTTTTGTACAACAAAATATGGAGTTAAGTTCGAAATCTATGAAAAAGTTCATGCCAAAGGCAACACCACAGAACCATACACAACCCTTAACAAAGTTGAACCTGAAGGAGATGTTGAATGGAATTTCGAGAAGTTTCTGATAGGGAAAGATAGTAAAGTAATTGCAAGATTCAAGCCAGGTGTTAAACCGTTTGATGAAAACCTAATCGCAGCTATAGAAGTAGCTTTAGATTCATAAAAAACTTCTTGTAGTTCAAATAAAAATTTTAAAAATAAAGACTTTTTATATTTAATTAAAAAATAAGCAAATTACCTTAATTTTTTTTTTGGGATTTAAGGTTGTCTAGGATTTTTTATTTATTTTAAATTTTATTTATTATCAGAATCAACTTCTACGTCTATTATTTCATCTTTAACAGTTCTTTTTTTAGGTTTAATTGGTTTTATCTCTGACTCTATTGTTTCTTCTTTAACTTCACTTTCTTCTAGTTCCTCTGGTTTTACTTCTAGCTCTATTGTTTCTTCTTTAACTTCACTTTCTTCTAGTTCCTCTGGTTTTACTTCTAGCTCTATTGTTTCTTCTTTAACTTCACTTTCTTCTGGTTCCTCTGGTTTTACTTTTGAATTTGCTGAGCTTTGATCTTCATCTTTACTTAAGAGGAACTTTAATAGTTTTTTGAATAATAAGAAACCTTTTTCAACTCTTTTTGGACCTAAAATTGAAAGCAAAATTACTAAAATTATGAATAATTCAGGTGAATTTAAACCTAATAGTTTCATAAAATTTTATATTCTAGTTATATTTTAGTACATGCTAAAAATTTAATCTAATTATTCTCAAAAGTTGGTAGATAGAGTTCCCTATTTGATGCAATTAAACCTTCTTCTTTAAAAAAAATCTCTAGGTCTTTTAGATCTTTTTTATCTACAAATTCACCACAATTATCTAATATATTATTATGGGTGAAGTTCCATAAATCAGCCAAATATTCGTCATCATCTGGAAATGCTACAAATTTCAAATATGTATTATTCAAAGCATATTCACTAGCAAAATCAGAATCTAAACCTTCCCTCTTAGCATCACAAAAAACTTTAGCAAATCTTTTACCTACAGAAGTTTGAGCACTTGATAAATCTAAATTACCTTGCAAAGCATTTACATTTATTGGTGCAATAAAAATAATTATTGGAAGAAAAATAGATATTAATATAAACAAGAAAAAATTTCCTTTTTAAATTTCAACTCAACATAAACTAGCAAAAAAAGTAATCAATTAGGCCTATTTAAGTAAAAGCACTTATTATAAATTAAGAAATAAATAAAAAACATAAAATCAGCTCCATATCTCAATTTATAATAAACAAAGATTAAATAAATTTAAATTATATGTCTTCAAATATAAGGCTTAAAGGAAGGGGAGTTAACAGGATAATTACGAGTAAGGTAATGCTATCGCCATTAGCAGGAGTTACAGATAACATTTTTAGACGACTGGTACGTAAATGGGCTCCAAACTCTTTACTTTTTACAGAAATGATAAATGCCACAAGTCTTAAAAAAGGATATGGCACACAAAAAATCAATCAAATAGATTTAGAAGAAGGTCCAATTGGAGTACAAATATTTGATAATAGGCCATATGCAGTTTCTGAAGCTGCGAAACAAGCTGAGGACTCTGGAGCTTTCTTAATTGATATAAATATGGGATGTCCAGTAAAAAAAATTGCAAAGAAAGGTGGAGGCAGTGCTTTAATTAAAGACCGAAAACTTGCTATAGAATTAGTCAAAAATGTTGTAAAAGCTGTTAGGGTTCCAGTAACAGTAAAAACACGACTCGGATGGGATAGTAAAGAAGAAAATATAGAGGATTTCTTATTTAAACTTCAAGATGCGGGAGCAACGATGATCACACTTCATGGAAGAACTAGAAAACAGGGTTTTTCAGGCAAGTCAGATTGGGAAATGATCGGGAGACTTAAAAAGTTGTTGGAAATTCCAGTAATTGCTAATGGAGATATCAAAAATCCAGATGATGCTCTTAATTGTTTAAAAAAAACAAATGCTGATGGTGTAATGATTGGACGAGGAATTTTAGGATCCCCATGGAAAATAGGAGAAATAGATTATGCCCTTAGAGAAAATAAGAATTTTAAAGAACCAAAAACAGAAGAAAAACTATATTTAATTATTGAGCATCTTGATGAATTAATAAAAGAAAAAGGAGATCACGGATTGCTAATTGCAAGGAAACATATCTCATGGACATGCAAAGACTTTAAAGGAGCATCAAATTTGAGAAATAACTTGGTTAGAGCTGTTGATAAAAATGAAGTTAAAAATTTAATAATTAAAATGATTAAAACTTTGAATAATGAAAAAAAATAGTTTAGCTTAAAACAAATTTATTTTTTAAATGAAAATTATTAGTAAAGAAACAAGTAAAAGAGTTTGTGATCATATGAACAATGATCACATAGATTCAGTGCACAAATATCTTATTCATTATGGGAAGATATCAAGCTTTGAGAATGCTTATATGGAAGAAATTAATAATAGTTATATAAAAATCAATTACGATGGCCAATCAGCAATTATCAATTTTAAAAATGAAATATCTGAAGAAGAAATTCATTCAACTTTAGTATCAATGATTAAAGACATTAAAAAATAAATTAATTTATAAAATAATTCTAATTTTTATTTTCATAGTAATCAGTTATCTTTTTACATTCTTCAAATGAAAGCATGCTTAATCTAGATGTGGCTTTTATTTTTAGAATTGCACAAACAGCTAATAAATCTGCGCTATCAACATTAAGTGCTTCAGAAAGTTCTAAGACCCTAAGACCTTTCATTAGTATTAAAAAATCTTTTCTACATTATCAAGAACCTTGAAATCAATGGGCTGCATTTTTCCCTAAACCTGCAACGAATGGAAAAGTTTGTTCATCACCAAATATATCTTCTACCGAAGAATTAGAAATATTAGTTTTTTTATTATCAGGCTTAATTTCTTCAATTTCATTAGAAATATTATCTTTAATGTTATTTTCAATTTCTTTTGCTAATAAATTGTTTGTATTAGAAAATATTGAAAAAACTAATACACATAAAAACAAAATAATTCTTTTCATAAATAAAATTTATCTAATACTATTGTTATACGCCAATAAAGTTATTTAGAAAAAATAAATAATTTTAAAACAAATCTAAATAAATCAAAATAAAAAAATATTCATCTTCCCAACTTATTTCTATTTTTAAATCTAATTAAAAAATAAAGACCTATTAACAAAAGAATTGCCAAGGAGTTCTGATTAAGAAAAACATAAACCATATAGACGAGAAAGGGGAATAAGCACGCCCTCTTGAAATTTAATTTCTGTTCCTTTGACATATTTTTCCAATTTAAGTATTCTTCCCATTGAAAAATCTTCTTCATTTTTCTACTTTTATTTTTACGATTAAACATAACTTTATAAATATAGTTTTGATGATTCTTATGTTAATAAATAAAATTAATCTACAATATCAAAATATGTTTTTTCATTGAATTAAAATTTTCTAAATAAAAGATGAACTCAAAACCAGTTTGGAAAATAGAAAAAATTGTTTTACCTCAACATGCAGATCATGCAGGGGTAATGTGGCACGGTAAATATTTTAATTGGCTTGAAGAAAGCCGAATAAATGCACTTTCAGAAGTAGGTATAAGTTATTTCGAACTAACTAAAAATGGCTTAGATTTACCTTTAATAAATACTTCTATAAAATATAAATCTCCTTTATTTCTTGGTGAAAAAATAACAATCGAGAGCGAATTCAATATTGATAAAAGTCCTAGGATTAATGTAATTTCAAAGTTTCATAACAAGAAAAATGAAATCTTAACTATTGCTGAAGTCAATTTAGTCTTAATAAATAAACTGAATTTTTCTATAATAAGAAAAAGACCAGATTTCTTATCGGAGGCCTTTAGTAAATTAAATGGTTGAAATTATTATCCGCCAATTCAACGATTTATTAATTATGAATATATTTCAAGTTATTGATTCTTATCAATATGAAATGGAATCAAGATATCAAGAAAAATCAATGCTCACAAATCTTTTTACGGAGCACAAATTTATAGGATGGTTAGGATTGTTTATAGTATTTTTCTCTATCTTTGCAATTTTTGTTTTTCAATTTCTTGAGTGGGAAAGTAATGACAATAATAAAAGTTAAGAAGATTTAATGTTTATAATTCAACTGAATGACCTAAAAAATGGCTATCTACTTAAAAATAACTAACCCTACAGAGGTTGTAAAAAAAAAGACCTCAAAATGGCTTACAGATATGACACCTGAAAGAATTGATAGAAAATTGGTCGAGGATGAAGTAATAAAAGGCATTATCGAGCAATTAACATTAGAAGGCATAAAAGGAGAAATATCAGCAATTAATGGGTTTGAAGTAAATGAATCTTCAGTAATAACAAAAAATAATTTTGTTATTAGAAAAACAAAAACTTTTTAGATAAAAAATAAAAATCTTTAATGAAAAATTTTTTTATTTTAATTATTTTTATCATTTTTTTAATTTTTATAATTGTAAGAGATTATCAAATTAAGAAGAAAAAGTTAAAATTAAACAATGCCTTAAATTCCAATTTCTTTATTCAAACAATTAATAAATTAATTGACGAGAACAAATACAACTTGTTAGAGGAGAGGAATAGATTAAGGGAAATAGATGCTTACGGTAACGAGGATTATAAAAAATGGATTGGCAATCCACCTCTTGATGAAAAAGCCATTGAGAAAAATATATTTAATGGATCTAAGGGATTTAAAGAGGGTATACCATACTTCTATGAAAAAGTAATTTTAAAAGAATTTGGAAGTACGGAATTATTTTTCGAAAAGTGGAGATCCTATTGTAAAGAAAATCCTACTATTGATGATGAGATAATTGGATCTATTAGAAAGCTCGAAATTGAAGATTGGTTTGTTTTCATAGCAAGTCAAATTGAGAAATCATGCTTAAACCTAATAGAAAAAAACTACTCAAGTAAAAAAAAGGGAAACTACAAAAAAGGTATTAGATTTGAAAATCATTGTATGGAAATTCTCAAACAAAATGGCTGGGAAGTAAAAGAAACCCCTATTACAGGAGATCAAGGGGTTGACTTAATTGCGTCAATAAATGATTTAAGAATATGTATACAATGCAAAGATCATGAAAAAGCCATTGGAAATAAAGCAGTTCAGGAAATTTCAGCTGGTAAATTATTTTGGAAAGGTACACATGCAATAATAGTCTCAAAATCTGGCTTTACAAAGTCTGCTCATCAACTAGCAAAATCAAATAAAGTGGAACTAATCAATGAATATCAATTAAAAGATTTAGAAAAGTTTATTGTTTAAAAAGTTTATATCAATTGAGTTAAGCCCTCTTTGTAAAGCAAAAGTGTTGTAAAAATTCCTGAGGCCCACATTAAACCTCTAGCTGTGGGGATATTAAAAATATATGCACCAATATATAAAAAACGAAAAATAGGATGAATCAATGCTGCAATTATTGCAATATTAGAGTCAGTTAAACTAATCAAACAAAGAAGACATGCGGGTGCATGTAGGGAAATACTTTCCCAACAATTTTGATGACACCAAACTGCTCTTTTTCCAAAAGAAGGTAATTCATCGAATAAAGCCCTTGGAGCAGACATATTTTCAACAGAATATCCCGCTTTAACTCTCCCTATAGTTAATGGAATAATTGATAATAAAACAACACCAACTGATAGACAAAGGCTCCAGGCAAAAGCTACTTGCATATGATTTAAATAATATTATTAGCTTAATAATTGAAGCTCATTATCGTGATAAATGAAAAATCATTACCATAGATAAAACTTTGCAAAAAATGCTGTAATTTAAAAAAAAAATCACTTATGGATATTTCAAAGATAGTTTTAATTTTTGGCATAAGTTTACTAATATATACTGCTTTTCTGTTTTTAGGATTTTTTCTTAAGAATAAAAATCTAAAGGCACAGAATCTAAAAAAAGAAGAATAGATTATTAATGCCACGAAAATTTACTATTTTCTCAATATTTTTATATCTTTTTGAATATATTTAATGGAAATAAAATTTGATCCAAATAATAATAAGGGATATTTGAAATTAAATAAGACAGTTGCTGGTATATGAAAAAATTTTATAAATTTCTTAAAAGTTTTCTATTTATATCACTATGGCTTATTTTATCCTCATTTTTAACCCAATATTGGAATACCTTTCATTGGGAATATGTTTACTTAAACTTCAGAATTATATTTGATAAAGAATTTTGGTTTGTTTTAGAAAAAATTCTTTTAGGATTTGATATTGGTTACTGGTTAGAAGAAGCACTAAAATTCTTAAGTTATGAAATACCTAAAGAATCATTTAAATATTTACCAATTTATTTCGTATTAAAGTCTATTTGGATAAAGAATTAATTTCTATTTTTAAAACATTTTAATAAATTCCTTGAAATTCTTAAATAAAGTCGGTGAATTTATTTTTCTTAAAACAAATAAAGTTCCTTTATCACCTCTACATATTCTAAGCTTATTGCTTAAATAAGTTATCTCTAACCACCCTAATTGTTCATTATTTATTTCTTTTATAGCTTTTATATTTTTTTTTCCAAATTTAGGACCAATAACACCAGCATGTGTAAATTTGACCCCAATTTTTTTTTCATTTATGTAATTAAGTCTTATTAAAATGCCAGTACCAATAATTGATTTTATTCCTCTAGGTTTAAGTAAATTAAGACCATCTAAATTTAAGGGATCAAGAATTTGAAGGTTATCAATAAAAGGAGAATATTTTAAAAAAGGACTATTAGAACTACTCCACCTAAGCTCCCAAACACCCTGCAAAGCATTTCTATCTTTGCTGAAGGAAAAATTATGATCAATTTCAAGTTGTTCGGCAAAATAACGTATACTCTCTGAATTTGGAGATTTAAGAAGTAAATTTAATAAATCATTTTCGGTTTCCATTTAATAAACGCTGGAGTATATAGCTGAGGATAAATACTTACCTCCATGTGCTATATTCTACCCAGAATATGTTGATTTGATGACAAAGAGCTATTGGCTTAAAAAAATTTCAATTCCAAATGCTGATTTATTTCTGGAATATATAAGAACAGTATTGCCTTGGATTAAATCTGTGGGAGGAGTAATAATAAAAAGAGATTTAATACAAGAATCAACCTCAAACGAATGGGATGGAGGGCAGCTTGGATTAGTAATTGAATTCGAATCAAAATTTGCTGCTAAAAAAGCATTTTATTCTGAAGTATTTCAAAAATATCTGCAGTCCAGAGATTTAATGGAACTAGTTACTATAAGTACTCTTTAAAAAAATCAACAAATATCGACCTCACACAAACAACTTATAAGTATTTATTACTATTAAATTATTTATGTAATATTTATAACTTCACTAGGAATAGCATATTTTGCAAAATTTAAATGTAAAAGTAATCCGTTAATCAAATGAACTATTCAACAGAAAAAGATGATTATTTGATGACAACTCCATATACAAAGAAAATTCAGCAAAAATTTGAAAAGGTTAAATCTTTTTTAGAGCAAAATGGATTTAATCCTTCATCAGAGAGTTTAATGCAAGATATAGTTAGCTCAGAAGAATATATTGCTAAAAATGGCTTATAAAATATCAGAATATATTCAGAGTCCTTAAATAATAAAAACCGCCTATTAGAAAAGGTAATAATATTCCAATAAATAAAAATAAGGATTTCTTTGATTCGCCTTCTGATATGGGGTTAATTTCTGGTTCAATTGCAAAACCATTTTGTCTACCACCGCTTTCGGTTGTATAACCTTTTTTATTCATGAGAAAAATAATCTATGGAGATTATCTCATGTAAAAACATATTTAAAAAAATTTTTTACAATTAGAATTAAACTAATTTTAAGATCTAATAATTGACTTCAATCTGAGATTTCAACTTGGCAGCTTTTTTTAAAAGACCTACAACTTCCTTACGGCCAGTAGCAAACTCAGCCTTGTTAAGTAACTCGCTATATTTTTTTGTGATTTCTCTGTGATTCATTTTGAATATTATTTCTATAAATTATAAAGTTACTAAAAAAAATTTTTGTATAAAAGATATCAAAAAAGAGTTTAAGTACCTTTAGCTATTTAAACCAACCTTTTTTCTTTGGTTTAATCTCTTCTTTAATAACTTCTTTTTTTCTCCCAAATAATCCCTTTTTTTGGACTGTTAAATTCTGTTCAACAGGTTTAGATTTTCTGTTAAACAAGCCTTTTTTAGGTTCTTTTTTAATTGATTCTTTTTTGTCGGAAATCTTTGTTTTTTTAGGATTTGATTCTGAATTTTTGGGTTTGCTATCTGCAAATAAAGTTTGATATACAAAAAAACCAAAAACAGCAAAGAAGCCTAATGCCTGTACTAGAGCAGTTCCAAGATTATCAAACATTTAGGCCTCAACTTTGTATAGTGATTCTTTTTCTTTCGCTTTTATACATTTTTTATCATCAGACAAGCATTCAATTTCTGCCTTCTTCTCAGTATGAGAACTGCAGCCACCTGCCTTTACATTAGATATTGAAAACAATGTTATTACTCCTAAAATGAAGGCGAATGTTGTGTTAATCGGTTTCATAAGTTTTATATTTATTATGGAAAAATAATTTCGCAATTGCGAAGATAATCTTTTCTTCTGCAAAAAATATCCCTTTTTATATATCTATTTGTAGTAATTAACTAAGTCGATAATTAATATTGCTAGTAATGAAAGACCTAAAATGAAGGGTAAATAAGGATATTTATTTAAAATTTTGTTTAGTTGATTTTTCGATGTTTGTTTTTCCTTCTTCTTTTCTCTAGGTGGTAAGCCTAGCTCTTCCCTTCTCTTAGCTTCTCCCATAATTTTTTAATTTATTTAAGACTATTTTATACACTTATCAAAAGTAATGTATTGTTCTAGATTTAAATTATTAACGGTTAATTTATCGTAAATTTTGGATATATTAAAAATATATAAAAAAATTACATGATAGAAGTAGTTTGGTCTGTAAATATAATGATTGCCATTCTGATTATTGGTGTTGCCTGGGTTCTTTACTACATATTTACTTATGATCAAAAATTTAGTTCCTAGATAAATGTCAGATAAAGATCTAATTAATTTTCTAAAAAAAATAGAGCAACTTAATCAAATTGCTGAGCTAATAAAAAATAATCCTAGTAAAAAAATGTACCTTTCAAAATGTAAAAATCATGATGAAGTAATTAAATTAACCACTGAATGGGGTTTTGATATTGGTAAAAGGTGGGGCGAATATTAATTGATTTTATTACCAGCATTATTAAAATTGCCATCAACTTCAAATTAAATTCCTAAGATTAATTAGTATTTTTTATATTGGAGTTATGAAAGAAATTAGTGAGATAAAGTCAAATATATATAAAATAGCTGCTGTTACAGATAGAGGGCAAAGATTAAATAAATTAATTTCTCCTATGTATGAGGAAAAAGCTAATGAAATGAATGAATTGATTGAAGTTCTAAAAGACTTTAGTTTTGAAATATCTGAAAAATCATTGTCTGGAGAGTGGGAATTGATTTTTTCTAGTGTTGAATTATTTCGTAGTTCTCCTTTCTTCCTTGCTATTGAAAAGGCATTAAATGATGAATTTAAAAGTAATCTTTTTTTTAAATTACATCAATTACAAGTAGGATCCTTTGGTATATCAACTATTGGGAGAATTGCTCAAAAGATTGATTTTGACAAAAAAGAATTTATATCTACTTTTGACACTACAATATTTGGGCTGACAACAATTCCCATCTTAGGATGGTTCAAACTATTGCCTACTTTTGGTGGAAGAGTAATAACCCTAGCAAGTGATTTAGTTTTAAGAAATAATTTACTTGATATGAAATTACAAAAGACAAAAGTCTCCAAAGTTGATGGACTTAATAAGATCCCATTATTTAGTGAATTACTTATGGATAGATGGTATCCAGTTAAAGAGGTATGGAATAAGTTACCTTGGAATAAAGAATCGCCTAATAGCCAGGTTTCAATTGTATATTTAGACGAAGAAATGAGAATTATGCAGGATATGTATGGGTCTATTTTTATTTATATAAGGCCTTCAATTTCCTTGTTGAATTCAAATACAATCTCTAATGATTAATTAAAAGACTGACTAATATTTTTAGTAATTTATGGAATAAATCCATTAAAAATTTAATTTCAAGATTAATTAATAAAAACTTCTCGCATCTTAAATACAAATAGGTTAAGTTCGTAGTGAACATTTTTTATTATGCTTAGAAATCAAGAAAAAAATTCAGTTGTTAGAGGAATATTCCTAATAGGAGGATGGGGCTTAGGTCTAGACAGATTCTACGAAGGAGATAAAAAAGGTGGTTTTTTGTCAATCATTGGTTGGAGTATCACATTTTTTAGCTTTATCTTTCTTAAATGTTCAGGGTATGAATATGTTGAGGGTGTGAAAAATTATTCAGATTATTCCCCTAACCCATTAATAGTTTTGCCTTTACTTGCAGGGGCGTATGGTGGCTTTCTAATAATTAAGAAGGCATTTAGATTAGCAAAGCAATTTGAGAATGCTGAATAATACTACAAGCAGCCAAATTCAAGATAATAATCCAGATCCTTTCAAATAAAATTTAAATAAAAGAATCACTAAAAGGTTTACTATTGCTAAGGCTACTAAACCATTTCTATTTTTTACATCTAATTTCTTGACTAAATTAGAAAGATAAACGACTGGATTTTCTGGTTCTTTATTATCCAAATTTTATTTAAATATTAATTTGAGAAGAAAATATCACAGTTTCATTTGAAGAATCAAAATTGTAAAGATGATTATCCAAAAAGAAATAAATAATATCTAACCCATAATTCCTGCATTTCTTAAAAACGCTTTACCCATATTGCCAATTACAAAAAATAGAGACAAATTAATTAAAAGGATTATTAATAATGCCAACATTTTATAGTTTGGATTAGTTGAAATGCCATCAAATCCATTATTAAGAAATCTTTTAAAAAGTGATTTGTCAATTTTTAGTTTTTGTTGCTCAGAATCAAGTTTTGCTTTTTCTTTTGAAGAATCTTGACTACTTGCTTTCTCTAGAAATTCTGTAAATGCTTTAACATTTTCTTCTTTTTTATTCCCCTCCTTAAGATCTTTATTATCTTCATTCAAATTGGGGGACGCTTCGATTGAATTATTTTCCTCAGGATTAAGTTTTGAATCTTCCAAATTAGTAGTAAATGCTAGGAGTATATTACACCATAAAAAAAACCCACTCGATCAATTGAAGAGAGGGTTAGCTAAGGTTAAAGTTCTTACATAAATAATAAATTATTTAAATTAAATTTGCTGTTATAGCATAATGAAGTTTTAATTTAAATTACATTCAAGGTAACTTTTAGTGCATATGTTAGATGCTAATACTAAAAAAGCATGTAAAGATGATCCCTCAATAAGAGAAATTAAAATTAGAAATATAGAACATGCTATTGAACAAGCAGAACTGATGATAAAAGAATCAAAAATGAGCCAAGAAGAATTAATCTACTTAAAAAGAAAAATATCGGACTCAAGACAGGATTTAGAGATACTTTATTTAATGAAAATCCAATGAATATAAATTTTTTAATCTTTTAAAATAATTTAATTTTTGCAAAGAAAATTAATTTGTATATTTGAAGACTTATAAAGTTTTAAGAGAATGTAAAAATTTGTATAAAGGTTCTAGTTATGTCTAAAAATAATCTATATATACCTTTAAAGGTTGTTCCATACATCTTCATTTCAATTACTGCTATTGCAATAACAGCAGCTACATACGTAATTACTTAGTTCTATGTGCTATGTAAAGTTTTTAGATATTCCATAAATTAAAGTATTTTTAATAACTAATCATATGAATAAAGTCAAAATAGCAATTTTTACAATATCAATAATCATATTTTCCCTTATTGGGATTAAAAAATTAATTTACATAAATCAAGTTAAAAATTTAAAAAATAAAGAAGAATCATTATTAAATGAATCTATACGTGTTTTAAATGAATGCTTCGATCTAGAAAATAAAAACAAAAGAAATCTTAATAAATCAATTGAATTAATTGAGTATTGCTTAGAGGAATATGGATATAAAAACTGATTTCCAAACTAGAATGATGAATTTCCTTAATACTCCATTAATATGCAAATAAAAAATTTCTTATCAATAATCTTGTTATGTTCCATAATTTTTATTAATAATATTTTCCTAATTTAATTTTTTAAAATGACTAAAATAAAATGCTCTTATTTAGGAAATCTAAACTGTGAGGCTATTCATCTACAATCTGGAAGTTTTATTAGAACTGATGCACCTTTAGATCACTGCGGTAAAGGTGAAAGTTTTTCCCCAACTGATTTATTAGCAACATCTCTAGGTACTTGCCTACTAACCATTATGGCAATCAAGGCTAAATCGAAAGGATTTGATTTGAAAGGTATTTATTTAAATATTGAAAAAGTAATGACACAAAATAGCGAGAGGAAGATAAAAGAACTAATAATAAATATTTTTATACCAGAAAGTACTTCTAATGAAACTATTAATTTTTTGAAAAAAGCTTCCAAAGAATGTCCAGTTACTAGAAATTTATCTCAAGAAATAGATATTAAAATTAGTTGGCATAATGAATAAATCTCAAACATAGTGATTACATAAAAAATAATGAAATACTTTATTGGAATAGTAATTCTTTTATTTGGAATATATATAATGTCAGACTTGGCATTAAAGACTAGGTATACAAGAAAAAGACTTTCAAAAGAAAAAAAATAAATCTTACAAATTTTTATATTGCAGATTAAGAAAATAGATTATTTTTTATACTGATAATTAAGTCATATTTTAGTTTTATTTTTTCACTATTTTTTGGTCAATCAAACTAATCAAAGGGATCATGAAATTTACATTTATTCCAACAGTACACCATGTATAAATAATAAGAAAAAATATTTTTATAAATAAATTAGGGGGTAAGGTGAAAAATATTTTGAAAAACCCTCCAATGAATAATACCAATATTCCAATTTGAAAAAGACCTTT
Organism: Prochlorococcus marinus; assembly: GCF_001180265.1. Classification (GTDB taxonomy): domain Bacteria; phylum Cyanobacteriota; class Cyanobacteriia; order PCC-6307; family Cyanobiaceae; genus Prochlorococcus_A; species Prochlorococcus_A marinus_H. The sequence goes on from NZ_CVSW01000006.1 coordinate 66,073, forward strand.
GATTATCCATTTAAGTCCATTTTTTTTAATGTTTATATAAAACCAGACAAAAACAAAACTAGATAACAATAAATAAATAAAATTTATAATCATCTTTTCAGAAAAAAAATAATAAATTTGCCATTATCAAGGCATGATGACAATTATCAGTGTTTTATCTGCTAATTTTTTTTTAAAATAGAAAAATTATACAAAAAACAATAAAAACAAATTATTTATTTAATTTTTTATTTTAAAACATTTTCGATTTTAGTAAATCAACTCTTTTTTGATTCACTCCCAAATCACTTTCTCCAACTCTTGATTCTGATCTTATTGATAAGATGTTTGATTCAGGTAGAAAGGATACTTCTAAGTCGTCTACATACTTCATCCATTTACTGGTAGCCTCAGCATGAAGATAATCGCCATTAATTTCTACAATCTCAGTTCTTGGAGTGTTTTCGATAAATGTTTTAATCTCTTCAAAAGGTTTCTCAATATTCTTTACTTCCCATTCTTCTCGTACACAATGAGCAATCTCTACACAAGGTTTTAGTTCTATATGTGAGGCAAATGATGAAGAAGGGAATAAAAAGCTTGAACAAATTAAAATTGCTAAAAAAAGTATTTGCATTAACAGAAGAATTTAACGATTCATAATCTAACGAATTAAATTACTAATTTGTAATGAAGACCTAATTATTTTGGAAGAAAGCATATATGTTTTTATCTTCAGAATTTAATATGTATTTCTAATAATCCCAAAAAAAAAGATCTCTCTAAGAGAGATCTTTTTAAAATTGATTTATATCAAGTGTTTCCTTGTTTCCACTGAAGTAAATCAATTCCTCCTACACACAGATCTAATATCACACCTAAATTCAAAATATGTAATGGTTAATAGACCTCTATCTTAACTGTCACATGGCAAATAATACAAAAAGTACTCAAACATCGAGGTCGAGTACTTTTAAAATTATCAGAAAAAAGTGTGTGAGGAGTTTCTGATACATATAATCTACTCCGTAGGTAATTTAAAAGGCTACAGTATAAATTACTAATTATTTAAATCTTTCTGAAAAATTGTGCGTTGATGAAAAAAAATAATCAAACCATAAAAAATTCATGAAAAGCATTTACAAAAAAATTATTTTTATTATTTCGGCAATTGTTCTTTTTTCAGTAATAGTGGGAGTTGTCAAATATTCGCTTACTTATATTGAAAATAATCCCGAAAAATATTTACCTACACAAAAGTATGACAAAAATTAAGTATAAATTCACTTCAAAAAATCTATAAAGTGTCTTAAATATGTTCTACATAGACAGCTTGAGTCATGAAAATCAAAAATACTTCAGTTCTTAATCAAAATAATATTCATTTAAGTCAATTCAAAAATAAGCATAAATATCAAATACTTGAGAATTACTGGAAGAAAAGAAAGAAAGAATGTGAAAAAAATCTTTCGAAATTTTGCTAACTGATAATTATGAATTTTATTTTTTCTTTTTTATTAGCATCTGTGATGTGGGTACAAGTTCCACAGTGGGAAGCTGACTGGTCAAAATGTGCTGTAGATGTTCCCGATTCATCATGTCACTGGTACGTAGCTGCTCCTGATAATACTTTTGGAGAAGGATTTAATTGGGAAAACGCTCCTTGGTTTGATGCTAATGGATTACAGGATGTAGCTAAAATTGAGAAAGAATCTGTAGTAGAAAAACTTCAAAATAACTAAAGTTTCTATTTCATCAATAAACTTTTAAAAGTATTTAAATATAGTTGCTTAGTGGTTAACTTTTGATTAATTAAAAAATTTTTATGCGTTTCAAAGTAAGTCTCAAAAAAAATGGAAAGGAATTTGATGAGGTTGTTATAGCTAATAATAAAAAAGAGGCTATGGAAGTAGCTTTAAAAAACAATCCAGAAGCTCAAGCATTAAACTCTGATTGGACATTTAAGATTTAATTATTTGCGAAGTTTTGGAATCAAAAGAGATGCGACACAAATAACACTAATTGCAGGTCCTGGCGACAAATTAAAGACTATAGATAGAATAAAGCCCAGTAGTGAGATGCATAACCCAAAAAATGAAGACCTCATCATTGCAATTCTTAAACTATCAGCCTTATTTAGCCCTAACAGAGTTGGGGTAGAAAGAAGAGCAATAACAAGAATTACTCCCACTGCTGACATTGAACTAACAATTACTAATGCCGTTGTAAAACTCAAAGCAAGATTTAATAAAGAAACGTTTATACCACTCGCGGATGCTCCTTCTGGATCCATTCCCACATAAACAACCTTTTCATATCCAAAAGTCATTAAAAGCATAAATACTAAAAAAGCAATTATTGTTCTAAGTAAATCTCCAAAATTTGCTGTCAATAAATCGCCAAATAATACTGCCTCCAAATCGATCCTTATTCCAAGTAAAGGGATTATAAGGACTCCAAACCCAAGCATTCCGGCTAATATTGTGTTCATTATTGCTTCATAGTTTTCACTCTTTTTATTAGTTAAACTTTCCGCAATTACAGAACCTAAAAGACCACTGATAACCCCACCAATTGAAGGATGAATTCCAAGCGCTAAGGCTAAAGCAAGTCCTGGCAAAACGCAGTGAGAGATTAAATTTACTTGAAGTAATCTCCTATGTGTTATTAATACAGTTCCCATAGCTGGACATAGAATTCCTGAAAAAATAGTTATTATTAAAGGAACAAGCCACCAACTGCTATTAATAAAAGACATTAATCTATTGATTCGGTATGATCAAAAATACGGGACAAAAAAATATTTCGGAAACAATGGTAACTAAGCCTGACATTACCAAAAGACAAGAACAACTTCTTGAAGAACTTAATAAATGTGAAGATGAACTGAGCGGTCAAGAGTTGCATAGACAATTAATTGAAAGCGGAAAAGCTATGGGACTGACAACTGTATACAGGAATCTTCAAGTTCTTATAAAGCATGGTTTAATACGTTCTAGACATCTCCCAACAGGAGAGGTTCTTTACACTCCCGTAGATAGAGACATTCATCATTTGACATGTGTTCAATGTGGTGAGACTTCAAAAATGGAAGGGTGCCCTGTAAAAGATATTCATACACCCAAAACAAATCCAAAGAAATTCCAATTGTTGTTCCATACCCTGGAGTATTTCGGACTTTGCCAGAACTGTTATCAAGCACAAAGTTAAAACTAAATATTTTTTTAATCACAACAATTATTATCCTCAATAGAGCTGATATTTATATCCTCTAATTTATCTTTTATGGAATCAGGGCTTCCACAGGCCAATACAGCTTTATCCAAAACAATAACTTGATCATAACTATTTAACGAGGTACCCCAATCATGACTGCTCACCATTAAAGAAAGACCAGCATCAGCAAGTTGACGAACAATTTTTAGAAAATCCTCCTTTGCAGGTGGATCTAAAGCTGCACAAGGTTCATCAAGAAGGAAAATTTTTGCTGGAGACATTAATGTTTTGGCTAATAGAGCTCTTTGTTGTTGTCCACCAGATAAAGAATCAAGCCTTCTTTTAGCAATATTTGCAATGCCGACTCTTTGCATTGTGGCCTCCAATTCACAGCATTTATTAATCCATGCATTAGGGTTAGCAAGAAGAGCTTTTATTTGAAAAGGACTACTACTTTTTGATTTTGAGTATTTTATTTGTCCTAATGAAACTAGTTTTTCTACAGTTATTGGAAATTTCCAATTCATAGAGCTTCTTTGTGGCATGAGTGCCACCTGAGATCTTTGTCTAATTAACTTCTCCCCGTCAATTGTTATCTGGCCATTATCAGGGATACATTGTCCCTGCAATATTCTTAAAAGAGTAGATTTGCCAGCTCCGTTTGGTCCTACTAGAGCAGTTAATGTACCTGGTTCAACTGTTATGGAAACTTTACTTATAGCCGGGCTTACATTTTTTGCATACGAATAAGATAAATTTTCAGCTACTAGTAGTGACATTAATGATTGAACTTACAACCCCATAATATTTTAATTATGGAAAATAATTTACTTTAAGAACATTTTATACCTAAACTTGCATATAAAAATGAAAATGATTATCATTTTAAAATATCTATCATTTTTTTATGTCAATTTTTAAGAGAATTTTTTCAAGCTATATATCTCATAAAAAAGTATCTATCCGAAATTCACTTATCGCTAGTGCGGCATTATTCTCAATAAATACAAACGGTGTCTTTGCTGAAAGTAAAAACTATGTAGCAGTTGAGCCTCTTACCTGCGATATCGTTAAATCTATAGCACTCCCTTCAGATGAAGTTATATGTCTAGTAGATAGAAAACAAGATGTTCATGATTTAAAAATTTCTCCAAAACAGGCAAGATTATTAAAAAAGGCAGATAAAGTTTTTACTTTAGGGACAGAAATGACACCCGCAATGAGGAATTGGGTAAAGAGAAATAGCACTGTTGTTTTAGGCGTAAGCGCAATTGATATTGACGATCATAGTGACCATGATGACCACGACGATCATGGACACTCAGCAAAGAAACATGATGACCATGATGACCACGACGATCATGGACACTCAGCAAAGAAACATGATGACCATGATGACCACGACGATCATGGACACTCAGCAAAGAAACATGATGACCATGATGACCACGACGATCATGGACACTCAGCAAAGAAACATGATGACCATGATGACCACGACGATCATGATCACGGAGGCGTGGATCCACATGTCTGGCATGATCCTCATAACATCATCAAGATGGGTGAAGTCGTATCAAAAAGTCTTAAAAAAGATGTGCCTGAAAGAAAACTACGCAAAGCTATCTCTAATAGATTCAAAACTTTTGACAAAACACTAGAAGATCTTGATAAATGGATTGTTAAACAAGTATCTACTATCCCTTCTTCAAATCGTGTAATTGTCTCAAAACACAAAGCTATGGATTACTATGGCGATGCATTTGGTTTTGAAACGATAAGTTTATTAGATTTCTTAGGTCATTCATCTAGCCTGAGGCCTCAGAACATATCAAAAGTTTTAAATGAGTTAAAGGAAGAAAATGTCAAAGTCATATTTAAGGAGCAAGTGCCTGCTTCAAAATTAGTCAATAATTTAAGCAAGCAAAGTTCTATCCCACTCTCATCTAATCAAATTTTTGTCGATGGACTAATGATGGAAGGAAACACTATCACTGTGGCAGTTCATAACACGTGCACTATCGTCAATGAGCTTGGTGGCTCATGTGATGAGACAACAGGTTTTGATTTAGCAAGTAACTGGGGATCACTTAATCAATAAAATTTTGTAGATAAAAATGGTTTTCATTTCGATTTTTTGATTATTATATTGATGGTTAGCATTACATTTTAAAAACAGAGCGAAATGAGTATTAAGGAAAAGGTTCCTGTAACCATACTTACTGGATTCTTAGGATCAGGGAAGACTACTTTGCTTAATAGAATATTGAGTGAAGAGCACGGGAAAAGAATAGCAGTAATTGAAAATGAATACGGTGAAGTGGGTATAGATCAAGGGCTCGTAATTAATGCCGATGAAGAAGTGTTTGAGATGTCAAACGGGTGCATTTGTTGTACTGTTCGCGGCGATTTAATAAGAGTCCTTGGCAACCTTATGAAAAGAAGAGATAAGTTTGACTATGTTTTAGTAGAAACGACAGGATTAGCAGATCCAGGTCCAGTTGCTCAGACATTTTTCATGGATGAAGAGATTAGTTCTGAATTCACTCTTGATGGAATTGTGACTTTAGTTGATGCTGCCCACATTGATCAACAGTTAGGCAGGAGTGATGAAAGTTCAGAACAAGTGGCATTTGCAGATGTTCTTGTCCTTAATAAAACTGATTTAGTCTCTGATGATGCACTAAATACTCTTGAATCGAGATTGAGAGATATGAACCGAATGACCCGAATTATTAGAGCCGAGAATGCCAAAGTACCAATTGAAACAGTCTTAAATCTAAGTGCATTTGATCTTGATCAGATCCTTAAACGCAGGCCAACATTCCTTGAACCAGAATATCCTTTTGAATGGACAGGTGTTTACGATCTTGATGCAGGTAAATATGAATTAATGCTAGAAGAAGGACCCGATCCAGAAATGTCCTTAGTAGCCCTCGCTAACCAAGGAGAGAGTGAAGAGGAACTTAAAGATGGTGCTGAATCCTCCGTGAGACTTTATGCAGAAAAAGCTAATAGTTTAGATCCTGGAAATACCATCCCATATGGAGAACATATAAATCTCAAATTGGAGGATAAAGGAAATAAATCATTCATCCTGAACATAGAAAAACCAACAAAAATAGGTTTGTTTACACAGCACACTGCTGAAGAATTCAATATGAAAGTCATTAAAAGTGACGAAAATAAAGAGATTCCATTTAATACTGAAAGATTCTGGCAAGCAGAGCACGAACATGATGATGAAGTAGGCTCAATTGCTATAGAGCGTTTTGGAGATGTTGACCCAGAAAAACTAAATACTTGGATGGGAAGACTTCTATCAGAAAAAGGAGTGGATATATTCAGAACTAAAGGTTTCATAAGTTACTCAGGTAACCCAAGGAGAATAGTTTTCCAGGGAGTTCACATGTTATTTACTGCACAACCTGATAAAGAATGGGGTAACGAACCTCGTAGAAATCAACTTGTTTTTATCGGTAGAAATTTAAATGAGAAAGAGATGCAAGAAGGCTTTGATAAATGCCTGATATAGAACCATTTAGCCCAAGAGGCATGTTCCATGAAGGATGGACTGCTGAAGTTAACGATTACGCCATAGCATGTGGCTGGGCTCTTAAAGGAAAACAATTTATTGTTGGCGACGTAGCAGGAGGTCTTTTTTCGTTCGAAGGAGATACTGGAAAAATTATTTGGAAAAAAGAAAATACTCACTCTGGTGGTCTACTAGCAATGGCAATTCATCCAGAGGGTGAAATTTTTGCAACATCAGGTCAGGATGGAAATGTTCAAATTTGTAATTGCCATGAAGGTAAAGTTATTAAAACACTTGATCTTGGCAAAGGTTGGGTAGAACACCTCAAGTGGTCTAATGACGGTTTATTTCTAGCGATAGCTTCCTCAAAAAAAGTATATGTTTTTAATGAAATTGGTGAAGAGAAATGGATCTCAGAAGACCATCCAAGCACAGTAAGTGCAATAACGTGGTCAAATAAAAATGAGCTAGCAACTGCTTGCTATGGAAGAGTGACATTCTTTGACATAGTTAATAATAAAACGAATCAAAAACTCGAATGGCAAGGATCATTGGTATCTATGGAATTAAGCCCTGATGGAGATATAGTCGCCTGTGGGAGTCAAGACAATTCAGTTCATTTTTGGAGAAGATCAACAGGAATGGATGCTGAAATGACTGGATACCCTGGTAAACCAAGTCATCTTTCTTTTGATGACAGCGGAAAATTATTAGCAACTAGTGGCAGTGAAAGAATTACAGTTTGGAGCTTTATAGGAAATGGTCCAGAAGGGACTATGCCAGGAGAGCTATGTCACCATACAGAACCCATTTCGAGCCTAGCCTTTTCAAATAAAGGTATGCTTGTAGCCTCAGGATCTAGGGATGGTTCTGTTGTCGCAAGTTTTCTCAAAAATGACGGTAATGGTGATCCCGTTGGGGCTGCATTCGCAGGAGATTTAGTAGGGGCAATATCTTGGAGACCTGATGATTGTGCACTTGCAGCAGTCAATGCAAAAGGTGTTGTAAATGTATGGAAATTTAAAGTTCGTACTAACCTTTTTTCAAAAGGATTTAAGTAAAAAGTAAAAATTTATTAATTACCAATAGTTAGCTTTTAAATGTCTTTCCATACATATAACCTCACAGTCATTATCTATCCCTTTTGGGTGAATATCGCAATATGAAAGACATTGAAAATATTCGTCTATGGGATTAGATTTATCAGTTTTACTAACTTCTTTCGAATGATTCATAAAAGATTTCCTCAATTATTTAAAATTAAGATAGACGAATTAAATATCAAAGGAAATAAGCAAAACTTACTAAAAATATCTCAAAAAAATTAGAACGATTGATTACTACTCTCGGACATTTTTAATTAAAAATCAATGCGTATAAAAACGGATTGTCTTTAGAGAAATATTTTCCTAATTTTATATTGTTGAGTTCTAGGAGGTCTTTCAAAATGATCGATAGCCTGCCTGAAATTTCGGAATAAACCGAACTAATTTAATTAACTGCTCCAATTATTTTTTATTAATGTCTAAGCTTCCTTCTTCTGCATCGTTTAGGTGCCCTTTAAGAAACAAGCTTAATTCTAGAGTTTTTGCCCCAGTTAAAGACAATTAGTTAATTTTGGTGAGCATTAGCTTAATAGAAGTTAGCAACAAGGATCCATGATTTAGGTACGTTATTAACTTCAGTAAAAAATATAAGTAAGAGATAAAAGAGGGCTTAAATAAGCCCTCTTTTTTTATAAGATGACTTTATTCTAGTTTTATAGATAATGATTAAAGCAATAAAATTTTAAAATGGTTAGATATTATTGCCCATATTGCAATCCTAAATATCAATTTCAAAAACAATCCTCAAAAGGTAATTTGATTTGTGGCTTGTGCGGAGAGGATCTTGTAAAAAAACCATTTATTAGGTTGAACCAGATAATTGCTTTAATTGCAGCGTCATCATTACTTCTACCGTTGATATATACTTTTATTTTTTTAATTAAAAATCAAATAAATCCTCCTAATAAAAATTATCAAGCAAATAGTACTTTAATCATAATTACCAAAGAAACACTTTCATAAAACAATTTAAAAAATCTCGAGAGGTCAACCTCTACATAGTGATTTATTTAAACAAGAATTTTTGCTCTCAATATTTATTTGATCATCAATATTTTTTAATTTATTTTTATTACTTGTTACTTTAACTTTTTGCCCACAATGTTCTTTGCAACCACCATTAAATAAGTTATGTGCATATAAATTTGAAATACTCGAAAGTAATAAAAGAAAGATTATTTTATAAATTTGGTAAAAATAAGAGTTCATTTTTATTATGATTTTCCCAAAATTATTAAATAAATAATATCAGTTAATTCCAAGGTGTGTTTATCAGTCCCCAGATATCGAAGAAGAAAAATAAAACTGCAATTACAACAAGATCCCATGCTCTTTCCCTAAAAGCCCAAGGCGCAATAAAAACTTCTCCAAGTCCATGAAGTGCTGCCCCCACTGGCAGATGATCAAGAACCAGCAAACTGTGAGAGAGGATAAAAAGAAAGCTTGCAAAATATCTAAAAAAAACAAATTGCCAATTACTAGAATTCATGCTCTTTAGATTTTTAAAAAATATACTTCAATGATCAAAATAATGATATAGATCGATTCAAGAGATATTATTTTTGGTAGCCATAAATACGAATAAAGATATAAAGCTAAAGTAAAAGTTATTAAACGATGAAATATATGTTTTCAAGTTATCAGCCTAAAAATAGTTTTGATGAATACTTTAAGGATAATGTTAACTCTGCTAGAGAAATATTGATTCCACTTCTTTCATCCTTAGATAATATGGGACTTGAGGAGTTAAACAGGAATCATTCTGCCGCAAAAAAATTATTACTAAGACATGGTGCAACTTTTAGATTAAATGATACTGGTTTAAAAGGTACTGAGAGAATATTACCTTTTGATCCACTTCCTAGAATAATAAGTAAAGATGATTGGATAACTTTAGAAAAAGGACTAAAACAAAGGCTTGAGGCAATTGATTTATTCCTAGATGATATTTATAATTCTCAAAAAATAATTAATGATGGAATAATTCCAAGAGAATTAATAGAGAGTTCAGAAGGTTGGAGACCTCAGATGATAGGTTTCAAACCTCCACTAAATAAATGGTGTCAAATTTCAGGACTTGATCTAATAAGAGATAGAAAAGGAGATTGGCATGTTTTAGAAGATAATTTAAGGTGCCCTTCTGGTGTTGCTTATTTTTTAGAAAATAGATTAGTCATGAAGAATATTTTCCCTAATCTTTTCTCAGGCAGAATAGTAAAACCTATCGATGAATATCCATCATATCTTTTAAAAACTCTTCAAGAACTAGCAGTTTGGACAGATACTCCCAAGATAGTTCTACTAACTCCTGGAATTTTCAATAGTGCATATTTTGAACATAGTTACTTAGCGCAAGAAATGGGCATCCAACTAGTCCAGGGTCATGACTTAGTTTGTAATGATGACTATGTATATTTAAAAACCACCTCTGGATTAAAAAGAGTAGATGTCATTTACAGACGAATTGATGATGATTTCTTAGATCCTCTTAATTTCAGAAAAGATTCCTGCCTTGGTGTTAGCGGATTACTTGATGTTTTCAAGGCAGGTCATGTTGCTTTAGCAAATGCCCCTGGGACTGGAATAGCAGATGACAAAATGATTTATTCATTTGTTCCAAAAATGATTAAATATTATCTTGATGAAGAAATTATTATTAAAAATGTAGAAACTTATATTTGTCATTATCAAAAGGATCGAGAATATGTTCTAGAAAATTTATCAAAACTTGTTGTTAAGGCTGTAGCAGAAGCTGGGGGTTATGGAATGTTAATTGGCCCTCACTCAACAACGAGTGAGATAGAAGAATTCGCTAATAAAATTAAAAATAATCCTAGAAATTTCATAGCACAACCTACATTAGAATTATCTACTGTGCCATCGTTATGTGATGGAGAACTATATCCATGTCATGTTGATTTAAGACCATATATCTTAAGAGGAAAAGATTCATGGGTTAGCCCAGGCGGGCTTACGAGAGTAGCATTAAAAAAAGGATCATTAGTCGTTAATTCTTCTCAAGGCGGAGGATGCAAGGATACATGGGTTGTAGGTAAATAATATGCTTTTAAGTCGTGTAGCAGAATCGCTTTATTGGATCAATCGTTATTTAGAACGTGCGGAAAACATATCTCGTTTCGTGGAAGTAAGTGAAGCAATGTCATTAGATTGTCCACCAGGAAGTGCAGAACCTTGGCTCCCTTTAATTGATGCTTCTAGTGACAGAGAATCTTTTGATAAGAGATTCCCAGAGAAAAAACCTGATGACGTTATTAATTTTTTAATAAGAGATCGTTTAAACCCAAATAGTATAATTTCTTGCATTCAAATGGCAAGAGAAAATGCAAGACAAATCAGAGATGTCATGACCACAGAAATGTGGGAACAGATTAATATTTTATATTGGAATATGCAAGAAGGAGAGGCAATATGGAATAAACCAAGACAAGAACAATTAAGTGAAATAAGGAGGGAATGTCAGCTTTTTTATGGAATTACAGATGCGACTCTAAGCAAAGATCTTGCCTGGAGATTTAGCATTCTTGGAAGATTAATCGAAAGAGCTGACAAAACATCAAGAATTTTAGATGTTAAATATTATTTACTCCTACCCAGCTTAGATGAACTTGGAGGAGTTCTTGATGAGCTGCAATGGATAGCACTTTTACGATCAGCTGGAGCTTATCAAATGTTTAGGAAAGCAGTGCAAAATTCTATAAAGCCTAATTCAGTTGCGAGATTTCTTTTACTTGATCCAATTTTCCCTAGATCAGTAAGATACTGTCTTGATGGGATAAGCAATACACTTAAAACGATAGATACCTCACCATCTAATGAAAATCCTTCAGAATTAGAATGTATGAGAGGTCTGCTTAAAGCAAAGTGGAGTTATATCAGAATTGAAGATATAATCAATGATGGTTTACATGAAGCAATCGATTCATTGCAAATGGATTTAAATAAATTAAATGATCTCATTCAAGAAAAATATTTTATTAATTAATAAGTTTATTAATGAGAATTAAATACATTCACAAACTTGAATATAAATATGAAGACCCTGTTCAATTAGGCGAGCACAGATTATGTATAAAGCCCAGGTCAAATGGATTCCAAATGCTAAAGAATTTTGAATTAAAAATAACTCCAGAACCAGAAATTATTTATCCATTACTTGCTGCCAGCGGAGAAGAGATTAATAGAATCAGATTCAATGGATTAACAGATAATTTAACTATTGAATCAATAAGCGAAGTTGAAACTATTAAACATCCAAACATTATTGATGGAGTTAAAAATAGAGATTTAACATTACCTTTTTGTAGAAGCATTATTAACAGAGATTTACAGGGAGCATTAGAGGGATGGATGCCAAATGGACAACACGATCCGTCTGCAGTAGAACTTGCCCAAGAAGCCTTAGCAGGAAGCATTAATAACGCATTATCATTTACATACCAACTAATAGAAATTATTCAAGATCGGGTTAAATATACCAAAAGACATACTGGTCCAGCATGGCCGGCTAGCAGAACGCTTAGAGAACGTATAGGTTCATGCAGAGATTTAGCAATGCTAATGGTTGAAGCTTGCAGGTCTGTAGGTATCCCTAGTAGGTTTGTAAGTGGTTATCATTTTGAAGATCCCTTACCCTATGAGTTGGATTTACACGCTTGGGCTGAATTATATATTCCAGGTACTGGTTGGAGAGGTTTTGATCCAAGCGGAAAAGGATTAATTGATGATAGATATTTAACATTGGTATCCTCTTCAAAATCTAATTTAACCTCTGTAATTTCAGGAAACTTTATAGGAAAAAATAATTTAGAAAATACTTTATCCTGGGAAATCAAACCTCTTGAAATTAAATAAAGACTAAATTTTTTATCTTATAAAATAACAAAAAAATATAAATAATAATATGTTTCTTTTTTAGTGTTAATTGATACGTTCTTGGATATATATATCTGTTTTCATTTGTTTAATCTTTAAAGAAAATTGAACTCAAGTTTAGAAATTCCAGTTATCAAATCAAACAAATCGAAAATGTTTGAATTGATAAGTTATGAAAAATTTCGCGATACAAAAGATGTAAGATTTTTTGATATTAGTGTTAACGAATCAAACTATAGAGATCTAGTTATTCACAGTGGGCCTGCAGTTAGTCCTCCAAATGATGAAGAATTTAAGAATTGGCAATTTTACATACATCACAATCAAGAAGATAATCTTCTGGCTATCTCCGGGGGTAGAACATTTTTTCTTGTCAATTTTGGCTGGGATTATCCTTTTTATAAAGTTAGATTAGAATCTTGCGGATATATTTTAAGGATACCTAGAGGAACTTTTCATAGATCGGTATCTGACGAAAACGGTTCCATAGTTTTAAATCAAGCCATTAGAGATAAAGGCGGTACAGTTGAATCTGAATTCAAAGTTACCAATAGCAAAGATAATAAAAAACTTCTAGATTGTATAACTAATCTAGAACCTAGATTTAAAATTTATAGTGTTAAATAATCTTAAAAAGGGATTCTAAATTTATTCATCGATTTAAAAAATTATCTAATTGTTATAAAATAATAATATTAGAATTCTATAGTATGAAATTTTTCAGATTTTTAAAATTTCTTTTATGCATAACTTTTTCTTTCTTAGTTTTATCCTCTCCAGTTTTTGCTGGGGCAAATGTAGCTGTTAAGGGCGAGGGAGATGAAGTTCCAAGTTATGTAAGATCTAATATTACAGGATTTGATTTCCATGGAGAGGATCTTCATTTGTCATCTATAGCTGGAGCAGTGGCAAGAGATGCAGATTTTAGTGACGTTGATTTACATGGGACAACCTTAACCCTATCTGATTTAAAAGGTTCTAATTTAAATGGAATCGACCTGACCGATACTCTTTCTGATCGAGTTAATTTCCAAAAAACAGATCTTAGAAATGCTGTTTTAATAAATATGATCGCATCAGGTAGCAGTTTTGCAGGAGCTCAAATAGAAGGAGCAGATTTTTCTTACGCTATTCTTGACAGCGAAGATCAAAGAAATCTTTGTGAAATTGCTGATGGGATCAACCCAACAACAGGCGTTTCAACCAGAGAAAGTCTTGAGTGTGGTTAGAACAAAAACTATAAGTAAACTTTTTATAAATAAACTTTCTTACCATTATTAAATTTATAAATCCTTTGTTCATCATCTTGAAATATCATTTCACCATTTAACTTGGATTTCTTAAATTTTGACAGCCTTGCTCTGTGAATATTAGATTTCCTATTAATATTTTCTTCGTTATCATAACTTCCAATATAAATATTTATATTAGGGTTTGAAAAGGTTTTTTCTTCCTCTCTTAAAAAAATTCTTTCAATATTTGTTTGCGTGCTCTGCAGTTTATTTTTAAATTTATCTAATTTTAAGTTCTTTGGGTTTTTAGATTTAATTTTTTTGTAGACCAAAAAAATAACTCCTAAAATTAGAAAAACTACAACTATTTTCATTACCTATTTAATTTTTATTTGTATATCCACCCCTAAATTACTTTTAGTTGTTAATACTTCTTTTTTTAAGATTCCATAAGAAAAAATTCTAGATAAAGTTTTCAAAGATTCAAAAACTAAAAAAACAGTAAATAAAAAGAAAACAATAATGTTTTCTACAAGAATATTTTTATTTTTATTATCTAAATTGATCATATAAGTCTTAAATCAATTATTATTCATCACTATTTGCATATGGGCCGAAAAATTCACTGGCATCTCTTCCTATTACTTTAGCAAGATTTAAACTTTTATCTATATCCCATTTAGATGCCATTCCATAAAGAATGCCAGCTGCAAAGGAATCCCCACACCCATAAGAATCAACCTTTAATTTTTTATTTTTAAGAGCATTATATCTTCCTCCTGGGAATAGTATGCCACCCTTCTCTCCCTCAGTTTTAATAGTATATTTGGGTTTTAACGATAATTCTGAAATAGAAAAAACTTCTCCGGGATCAAGATTACTGCCTATTAATGCATCTAAAAGAACATTTGATTTATTAATTGTATTTAATCCTACCCTTGGTGTTGTACAAAGTATTGAGGCTGATCTAGCCATTTTAAAAATCTCTGAATCAGATGCAGTAATAAAAATTCCGTCCATTTTTTTTAAAATGTTCCATTCTAAATTATCTTTATGAGTTGGAGCCAACCTTTCTCCAATAACTGTAATTGCTCTTTCACCTTGAGAATCAATTAAACTAAATCCTCTTCTAGTTGGCTTATCACGCCATGCTACATGCAACTTAATTCCCATATTTGAAAGAATCTTGAAACACTTATCTCCATAATCATCATTACCTAATGACGTAAAAAAATGAATTTGGTTAAAAGTTAAATCAGAAAGTATTTTCGAAATAATTGAGCCACCACCAGCTGGATACTCAAGGGACTTTTCAGAATGAGAAATGACTCCGGGTTTTGGTAATTTATCGACCTTTAAGAAATTTATCCACTCAACATGACCAACAACAGCAAAATTTAAATTTCCTTTTTCAAATTTATAGTCTTCAACTTTTTTATTCTTTTCAACAACCATAAGCTTTTAAATACTATTATTAAAAGAAATATTTTTGAAAAGTGAATTCATTTAACATTTTAAAAGATAATAAACAATTACTATCTTATCTTTACCTTTTTCTATCAATTTTAGGTGCTGTTCTGCCAATGATGGCAAATTTCGAATTTGCTAGAGAATATGGAAACAGCTTTGATATAAATAACTTTATTTCTTTAGCGAATGCAAACCCTGCAGCGCAGTCAATTTCTAGAGACTTATTAGTAGGTGCAAGCGCTATTTTTATATGGATAGTAAATGAATCAAAAAAACTAAAAATAAAGAATATGTGGGTTATATACGTTGGAACTTTTCTTATAGCCTTCGCATTCTCTGCACCTTTTTTCTTATTTCTAAGAGAGAGAAGAATTATTGAATTAGAAAAGATTGATTAAAATAATCTCTTAAATAGAATTGCAAATACAATAAAGCAACAACATGAAATTGAAAGCCAGATTATTGAAGCATAACCATATAGATCTAATATGCGTCCTGAAATAAATGGTCCAAAAAAATAACCCATAGCGAAACATTGTGATAGTAGAGCAAGTGCAAAACCTTTTTTATTTGAAGGGGCTATTCTGAAAACAATATCTGTTGATGTTGGAAGAAATGAAGCAGTCCCTAAACTTATTAAAATTAATGAAAAATAAATTAAATAAAAAGCTGGGATATTTAAATAACTAGAAATAAATAATAAAAATGAAGCGAAAGAGAAATTTATTAAACTAAATTTCAAACCAAATAATCTTTTTTTCTTAGATATCCAAAAACCGACAGGCCATTGTAAAAACAACAATAAAATTAACTGAATAGAAATTATAAGACTAATATTTTCTTTGCTTAATGCATCTCGATATACTCCACCTTTAACAAGATCCAGAGGCAAAGTTACTTGAATCAAAGCTAAAGAGGTAGTTATCAATAAAATAGATAAAATTATTATTGTTGAATTCTTATTCCATTTCAATTGTCCCTGATTAATTGGATCTACTAATTTTTTTTGGAAATTTTCTAAATTTTTCTTAATAGAGTAACTATTTTTAAATATTAAATATGTGATAATTAACATACAAAATATATCATTAATAAAAATTGATTTAGGATACAAAAAATTTGTCATATAACCACCTATGAATACCCCTAGAAATATGCCTAAAGCCTCCGAACTTCTAACAAGAGCATAAGCTTTACGAGTTTCGATAGGATGGCAAAAATATGGCACTCCAAACTCTGCAGCAGGCCAATATATTCCTGCTGCAGCCCCAATAAATGATTGTCCAATTATGTACAAAAAGGTATCTTTTGAAAAAATAAGGCATAAGCTAGCGGCGATACTTAGTATTGAAGAAGTAACTATTGGGAATTGTATTTTCCCTGTTTTATTAAGATAATTTCCTGTAAAGAGTCTTGTTACGGTTCCAATTATTGCTGAGATGGTAAAACCCAATCCAATATCTGTTGCCGATAATCCTATGTTATTAAAAATAAGTGATGTTAAATAAATAACACCTCCTGCTCCAAATGCAGCGTAAAATCTTATCTTGGTTATTAACCTCAAATGATATGGAAATTGAATCCACCAATTTTTGCTAATTTGTAAACTATTTGGACTAATCACAAGTGAAATACATTTTTATAATTTTTTTTAGTTTTTATGGTTTATTTTTTAATAATTGTTTAAAGGCTGCTGAAAAGATAAATATTAAATTTGAAGAGATGGAAATCCCTCTTACTATAGAACAATTATCAAAATTAGAAAAATACAAAGATGATTCAACAGAATTAATAGATTGGTTAAAAAAAAATGGTTTAATAAAAATTTTTGAATTATCAAAATTTTTAGAATTTCCAGTTTTCAAGGAAAAGGGATTAAATAGAGAAATATTAAGAAGTTGGATAGGGCGTAAAATTCTTACAGAATTAAGCAAAAGCATTAAAGTTCCAAATGACAATAATGGAACAGAAATTTATAACACTATAGAAAATTTATTAGATCAAAAAAAAGAAGTTTCAACTTTAGAAATAATAAAGGCATTACCATCAGAGGAAATTTCACTTGATATTGATAATTTAATTTTTATAATTTCATCTTGGAAAAATGAATTATCAATGCAACAAGAACTTATATCCAAATTAAATAAACTTGAAAAAACGAACCAAAATGCCTTCAATAATACTGAAAAAAAATCAACTCAAGATCTTATAAAAATTGATAAAAAAATTTATGCTCCTCACCGAGTTAAACATTTTGAAATTGAAATATGGAAAAGCAATAAAACAAATGAAGATAAAGAACTGATAATTTTTATGCCAGGACTTGGAGGTGAAATTAATAATTTCAAATGGATAGGCAACGAATTGGCTAAAAGAGGTTGGCCAATATTATTCATAGATCATAGAGGAAGTAATTTGGAGTCATTTATAGAAGTACTCGAAGGTAAAGAAGCAATCCCAGGCAGTGCAGACTTTTTCTTATATAGAATTAAGGACTTAGATGCTGTATTAAAAGCTCATGAAAATGGAGAATTTGGTTTACCTAATGATTCTTATATTTTAATGGGGCATTCACTTGGTGCTTTAATAGCATTTTTATATGAAGGAAATAAACCTACTGATCAACTAGAGAGCAAATGTGATTCGGCATTAAAAGACTTTGCGGTAACAAATTTATCTAAGTTACTTCAATGTCAGTTGAGCGAAATACCATTCCCTGAGAAAAACAACTCTAATAAGGCCAGTGCCATTATAGGTTTTAATTCATTTGGCAGTTTAGTATGGCCAAAAGAAAATAGTACAGGCATTAAAACACCAACTCTTCTAATAGGTGGTACGTTTGACCTTATTACACCATTAATGAATGAACAATTCAGAGTTTTTTCTGCTTTAAATAATCCATCAAATAGATTCCTAATTATTGAAGGGGCAAGTCATTTCTCTCCAATAAGAATTAATAAAAGCTATGAAGAAAATAATGACGTCTTCAATATAAGTGAAACTTTTATTGGCTCAGATCCAATATTAGTACAAGATTTATCTACAAAATTTATAGTTGAATTTTTAAAAAATATTAAAGACCAAAAGATCCCTAAAGTAGTTAAAAATCAAAGAGAATTGGGACTTGATTTCCATGTTTTAGATCTTGAAACAATAAAAGAAATTTCCGAAAATTAGTATTCTATTCGTGGATCTAAATAGGCGATTAAAATATCCACGAAGAGATTCAAAGAAACTATGAGCATAGAGGTAAAAATTACAATTCCTTGAACCAAGGTATAGTCTCTTTGAGAGATAGCTTCATGTAATCTTAAAGCTATACCTGGCCATGAAAAAGTTACCTCGAACAATAAAGCGCCTCCTGCTAATGAGGCCATTGTCAAGCCAGAAATAGTTACAATTGGCAATAGAGCATTTGGCAATGCATGGTTTAAAAATATTTTTTTTCTTGATATTCCTCTACATATAGCAGCATTTACATAATCACTTTTTAATGTCTTATCCAAATTTACTCTTAATGAGCGGCTGAATATGCCACTTAATAAAAAGCCAAGGGTAATCGAAGGAAGTGCGAGATGATAAAGACTATCTTTAAAAGCAATAATATTATTTGAAAGAATACTATCTAAAACAAGAAAACCTGTAATTTGAGGTTGTTGCTGAAATATTGGAAATCTACCTCCAATTGGGGAAATATTAAAGAATACAGAAAATAATAATTGCGCTAACATTGCACCCCAAAAAGGAGGGATCGCATATGTAGCAATTCCTAAGATTCTCGTAATATAATCAGTCTTTTTACCTCTATTTATTAAACCAATTAATCCCAATGGAAATCCTATTAGTATGGCACTTAATATTGAAAAGAATCCAAGCTCAAGACTTGCAGGCAATGACTTAATAATTATATTTAGTACTGGCTCCTGAGTGCTAAGAGATTGACCAAAATCTAAGTGCAATATATTTTTAAGATATGAAAAATATTGACTTATTAAAGGTTCATTTAGCCCCAATTTATTTCTTAGAAATTCCCTTGAAACCTCATCTGCACCAGATCCAAGTATGGCATCGACAGGATCGCCGGGGGCGACTCTTAATAAAATAAATACCAACGAAGAAATTATACATAGCATTATCGGTATTAATGAAATTTTTAATAAGGAATAATTTAGTAGTTTATTTAAATTTCTACTCATCACTTAACTCTAGATCACTCAATGAAATTATTCCTGCACCATTAAAAATAGGTTTTGATATTTTATTTTGTGACCATGCTTTTTGAGAGGATATCCAAATAGGAATATAAGGAATTGAATTTGCTGCTATTTTTTCAATTTCAACAAGTTTTTCTAATCTTTTAATTCCACTTATTTTTTCACTCTCAAGAAATAAACTTTCCACTTTGTAGGATCCCCAAAAACTACCACTATAAACTGATTCACCTTTTTTACATATGCCATCAACTATTTCATTACAACTTAATAGAGGGGTTAGATATGCTTCTGGATCTGAATAAGCTCCAGTCCAATCGAGAATAACTGCTGTATAAATTCCTAAACTTAAATTCTTATAAACTGTTGTAGATTCAACCCCATTAAGTTCGATTTCAATACAATCTTTCAAAGAATTTTTAATTTCTTCCTGCCATGTCAAAGCAATAAGCTTGTCAGCTGGTACATTCGATCTATAAGTAAGGGGTATTTTTAGAATATTTCCATTACAATAATTTTCTTTTTGTAATAACCTTCTCGCTTCTAAATAATCATATTTAGGCCACAGTTCTTGATTACCTTTTTTTAATATCGGAGGAATAATTGATCTAGATGGCTTCCTTAATCCATAACTTACTTTCTCACTAATCAATTTTCTATTAAGACTTTTTGCCAAAGCCAGTCTCAAATTAAGATTACTTAAGGGATAAGAACTAGTTTTAAGGCTTATAAAACTTAATTCAGTGAAAGGGCTATTACCTTCATTAAACTGTTTATTTTTACTAAAATTATTTAAACTTTTTCTCTGACTATCATCGATTGAATTTGATAATAGCACGTCAATTTGTTTACTTTTTAAAGCCCCAAAAAGAGAAGATGAATTTGAATATCCCACAAAATTAACACCATTATTTAAGGGCTTTTCACCCCAATAATTCAAATATGGATCTATTGATTGAACTTCATTAGAAAAACTTGTCAGCACATACTTGCCAGTACCAACGAATTTTTCATTTAGAAACTTGTCAGAATATTGTTTGTAAAAGGTAGGAGATATTGGAGTTAAATTCACCGATGTAAGTAAACCATTTAAAGAACTTGATGGTTTATTCAAATTTATTATGACTGAATATTCACTTGGCGTTTCAATTGATTTAATCTTATTTCCTAAAATATAATTCATAGTTCCAATTCTTTTGAATCTATCAAAGGTAAACTTTATAGCATTTGAGTTAAATACAGTTCCGTCGTGAAAAAAAACATTCTTTCTTAAATTGATAGTAATTTGAAGTCTATCCTTTGAGATAATTGGCATCCCCGAGGCCAATTCAGGGATTAATTCTCCATTAGAATTTAATTCATATAAAGTGTCTCCTAGAGAACTGATTAATTGAATTGCTTTAAGAGTATTTGCTCTAGCTGGATCTAAAGATTCAATTTTTCCAGAACTTGCTACTATGATTTTTTTAGATATTCTTTTTGAGCTGCAAGAATTCTGAAAAAAAGAAATTAAAATAAAAAAAATTGATAAAAAGACTTTTTTTTTCATATTTCATAATTACTTAATTTTTCTGAAGAATTATTTGAGCAAAAAATTTGTACGGTTATTTGACTTATTTCTAAAGCAAATGTTTTTTTAGAACTACAGGCAAAAGGCCACTCTCTCACCCAACAAATTTCTTTACCTATATTTAAACCAATTACTTGAAAAGTCTTATTGCTATTTTTAATTTTTACACAAGCTCCTTTATAAAGGTTTTCAGAAAAAATCAAATTATTATTTTCATTACTATTATCTAATAGTTTTGAATGAATCATTAAGGCACTAAAACCAGACACTTACTTTCTTTGGTTTACCAAGATATAAAGAAATTTGCAAACTATTTTTTCAAATACAACTTAATTGACTTGCAATAATTTTGACTTCATTGAGCGAATTTATTTCATCTTTCGATCTCTCAAAATTTCCATTATTAACCTCATGAGTAATAACAACAATTTCAGCTTTGTCCTCACTTGCATCAAGTTGAACAATTGATTCGATTGATACATTATTCTTTCCAAAAATATCTCCAATTTTTCCTATAACACCTGGACTATCAAGACAAATTATTCTAAGGTAATTTTTTTTATTTATTTGTGAAGATTCGATAATATGACAGTTTCTCCAGAAATTAAAAGATAATAGTGGATCGATTGAATTATCATTTTTTACTGAGGCGGCATGCAGATTTAATATATCTGATACTACTGATGCAGCAGTTGGGCCGCTCCCTGCACCTGGACCATATAACATTATCTCTCCAAGAGGATCAGCCTCTATCAATAAGGCATTGTTAACCCCTTTAACTGTTGCCAAAGGATGAGATTTTGGAATCAAAGAAGGTCCTACCCAAATATTCAAAGCGAGTGAATCATTACTATTAATTTGTCCCCTTTCGGCAAGCGCTAAAAGTTTTATTTCAAACCCTAATTTATTGGCATATTCGATATCCTTCAGATTAATTTTACTTATGCCCTCAGAATGAATTTCATCTCTTTTAATTTTCCCTCCAAATGCAAGTTCACTAAGAATTGAAATCTTATCAGCAGCATCATGGCCCTCAACATCAGCGGTTGGATCAAATTCTGCATACCCAAGGCTTTGGGCCAATTTTAAAGTCTCCTTGTAATCAGCTTTTTCATTTGTCATCTTTGAAAGAATAAAATTTGTTGTGCCATTTATTATCCCAACCATTTTTTTTATGCTGTTACTTTTTAATGATCTTTTTAAGGGTTCAATTATAGGAATTCCGCCGCAAACTGCTGCCTCTGACAATATATAAACTCCTTCTTTTGATGAAGTTTTATATATTTCTTCTCCATATCTTGCAATAACTGCTTTATTTGCTGTAACAACAGATTTACCTAATTTTAATGATTTCAGAATAATATCTTTCGCTAAATCAACCCCGCCCATTACTTCAACAATTACATCTATAGAGGGGTCATTAATTAATTTAAATGGATCATCAGTTAATAAATTATTATCTAGCTCAATATCCCTTTTTTTATTAAGATCTTTAACTGCTATTTTTGCAATTTCTATTTCTTTTAGAATTGGATGTGAATCAACCTCAGAACTTAATATTTTATAAATCCCTGAACCTACAGTTCCAAAACCTACAATCCCAATTTTGCATTTTCTCATTTTTTATTTCTTTTAACTTTTAGTTTAATTTTATATTATTAGGCCTACAAAAATTGATTTGCTTGAGACTGCATTTTCAATAAGATGTTCAAAAATCCATTTGATCTTGAAGGGGTTAAGCTTGCTTTCAAACCAGTATCTTCTATGAATTTCTTATCTATTTCAACAACTTCATTTGGTGTTAAGTCATTTAATCCACTTATTAGAAAGGCCAACAAACCCTTTGTTATGAGAGCATCAGAATATCCTTCCCAAAATAATTTACCGGCTTTAATAGTTGCCTTAACAAAAACTTCTGAAACGCATCCCTTAACTTTATTTTCTTCAACAAGGATTTCACTATCTGGTTCTTTAAGTTTTTTGCCTAACCACAAAATGTATTCATATTTTCTTTTTGGATCTTCTGATTTCTTCAACTTTTCTACTAATTTTGATAAATTATTGTATTTTTCCTGATTTTCCATTTTTTAAAACTATAAATTAATCAGTTAATGAATTTTCTATTATACAAATATTTCTTTTTCTGTGATAAAGCCCGATAAAGGAATATCCCAATCAGCTCTGGTTAATGGAATCGTACTAACACAATTAGAAGTTAATACTCCAATGCATGGAACATTTCTCCAATTATTATCTCTCCTTAATTTATCAAAATAACCTCCTCCATAACCTAATCTTGTTAAATTTTTATCAACGGAAAGACATGGTACAAATATCATGCTTATCTGCAAATGACTTAATGGGGAAGAGTTATTTGGACTTAGTATCCCCTCAAAATCTTTGGTAAGAGGTTTTTCGTCCCATGGATAAAATAACAACTCTTTTTTATCTTTACATTTAGGCAAAGCTAGAGTGAATTTTTTCTTGAGACTTCTAATATCAACTTCATTTTTTAGAGGCCAATATATGGCTATATAACCAATATTTTTGCATCCCTCAACAAATAAATCAATATATAATTTTACATTGTTTTCTACATTTTCTCTTTGTTTAAGAGAAATCCCATCTCTTAGTTTTCTAAACGTATCCCTCTCCAATTTCTTATTTTCAATGATCGTCATATTAAATTTTCAGTTAAAACCATCCTCATTTAGTTTTGTGAGTGCTATTGCCAATGCATCTGCTGAATCATCAGGTTTTGGAGGTTTGTTAAGATCTAAATTATACATAACAGCATCAAGAATATCTTTCTTAGAGGCCTTTCCAGACCCTGCAATTGTTAATTTTATCTGAGCAGGTGAGTACTCACTAACATGAATTTTTTTAGAGGCCAATACCATCATAATCACGCCTCTGGCTTGCACTACACTAATTGTAGTACTTGACCTGTAAAAGAAAAATTTTTCTACTGCCGCCGCAGTCGGGTTCCAATGATTTATTAATTCATTAAGATCTTGGAATATCTCATAAAGTCTATCCTCTTCTTTTTTATATTTACCTGTCTCAATAACGCCGCAATCTAATAATACCTTTCTTTCATTTTCTATATCAATTATTCCATAACCAACTCTAGCTAATCCAGGGTCAATCCCAATTATTCTCACTGTTATTAAGCTTCAGCAGACAATTGAAATTTTGAAAGATTTTCTTTTTCATCTAAATCAAATACTTTACAAAATGCTTGAATAACTCTTTCACCTGAATCAACTTGTTCTAAGGGATCTTTTCTAAGTCTATGTCTTAAAGAACAAGAAATAACCCTTGCTATGTCATCTTCTTGCACTTCAGTTCTGCCCTCAAATGCTGCAATTGCCCTTGCAGACCTATTTGTAACAATATCTCCACGTAAACCATCCACATCTAGTTCTCCGCAGATTGCAGAAATATTCAATCTTAAGTCATCATCCATTTGAACAGAATTTAATATTTCTTGTGCTTTAATAACTTTTTGTTGAAGTTCATCCTGTTGTTTCTCAACACTCAATGAAAACTCATCAGGATTATCATCAAAAGAAGTTCTTTGATCGACTACTTGAACTCTTAATTCAGCATCCCTAACTGTCTTAACTTCAACACTCATTCCAAATCTATCCAATAATTGAGGCCTTAATTCACCTTCTTCTGGATTTCCCGAACCAATAAGGACAAATCTCGCAGGATGTCGAACTGAGACTCCCTCCCTTTCAACTGTATTCCATCCGGAAGCTGCCGAATCTAAAAGTACATCAACTAAATGATCATCTAGTAAATTCACTTCATCAACGTATAGTAAACCCCTATTAGCTTTTGCTAATAGACCTGGTTCGAAGGCTTTAACACCTTCGCTCAAAGCCTTCTCTATATCAATGGTTCCACAAAGCCTGTCTTCAGTAGCCCCTAAAGGCAAGTCAACCATAGGTACTTGTTTTTGGATACTCTCTAGATTTTCTCCTTGAGTAATTTTTTCCAAAACTTCTTTACTTTGCAAATCAGGATCGACTAGTGAACTATTATATGGATCGTCTTTCACAACATCGATTGCAGGCAACAAATCAGCTAAGGCTCTGATTGTAGTAGACTTTCCAGTTCCTCTATCACCCATTATCATCACTCCTCCAATTCTTGGATCAATAACATTTAACAAAAGAGCTAATTTCATTTCTTCTTGACCAATTACTGCTGTAAAAGGAAAAACTCTTCTTTTCTTTGTTGTAAGCACAGTTTTAGTTGTCTTAAATATTCAAATAATCAATAGATGTTACTTCAGAAAATGTTTTTAGTAAATATCTCTTTCAAATTAAAACAAGATAACAAAAATAACTAATAAAATTTATACTTACTTATTTATTTTTTGAATTATTTAAAAACCAGTTTATTTGATGGACAATTCCTCTTAAAACATTTACTTCGTGCATTGATGTATTTGCCCTAAAAATAAAATTCTTAAATTTACTTATTTTTGCCTTGGAGGTATGTTTTAAGAGATATCCAACTCGCAAAAGCATTTCCTCTATATCCACAAATGCATCATGTACTTCTTTCGATGATGCCAAATTAAAAATTTTTAATTCATTATTTACATTCTTTTTAGAAGACTTATTTAATTCATACAAAACTATTGAAACAGCGTGAGAAAGATTTAATGAAGGATTATTCTGAGAAGTTGGAATATTAAAAGTTTTATTTGCCAGAAGCAATTCACTGTTAGTTAAACCTCTATCTTCTCTTCCAAATATAATTGCTAAATTATTTATTTTTTTAAAGGATAAAGTCCAATTAAATATATCTTCAGAAGATATAAAAAATGAATCTTTATTTACATCAATCCTTCCACAAGATGCTAGAACCAAATCACAATCATTAATTGCTTTTTGAAGATCATCAAAAACCTTACAATGTTTAAGAAATTTTTGACCTTTAAGAGCCATTTTTTTTGCTTCTAAAGAAAATATGTCGCATTTAGGAGAAACAATTCTTAATTCATCAACTTCAAAATTACTACATAATCTAGCAACGCTTCCCACATTTAAAGGGCCATTTGGTTCAACTAAAATTATCTTTAAATTAGAAAAATTTTTTCCCAAAATCATTCAAGGCTATGAAGATATTTTAATAAATTGGACATATTTACAGGATCAATTTCAAAACTTGGCATAGGAGGAGTCAGGCCCCCAGTAACTTGTTTTATTATCTCTTTATCATTCAAACGTTGAGTTATTGAGTGTAAGTCTGGCCCCACTAATCCTCTTGCTGTAATTCCATGACATCCAACACAATTTATCTTAAAAAGAGCATCTCCTTCCTCAACAGACCCATTAAGCCCAAGAGTTTCAATAATATATTTGTTATTTTCATGATGATTTACGAAAAATATTGAAAAACAAATCAATAAAAATCCAAACACCACAAAAACAATTTTTAAGGAATCTCTCTTAAAATCTCTTTCTGCTGCAGTTGATGAAGATGTTGACACAAAAAATAGTCTCTATGTAACAATTGTGGGTAAGAAATTCAAAAAAGGCAAAAAAATGATCGAGCCTCTTCTATGTGGAATTGTTTTAGGTTTAGTTCCAATAACTCTTCTTGGATTATTCGTAAGTGCATGGAATCAATATAGAAGAGGTTCAGGGATGCTGGACATTGATTAAAAATGTTAATCTTGACTGACCATAATTTCTTACATCTATAGTTTCCCACAAAGTACTTTTTTTAATAAAAAGGTTTGGAGAATGTTCACAAATAACTATTGAATCTTTTTTTAAAAAATTACAATTAAATAATTGATTTAAAACTAATTCATAGAAATCCACATTGTATGGAGGATCTAAATAAATAAAATCAAATTTTAATCTGTTTAAATCCATATTTCTAGATGATAAGTTTCTCTCATAATTAGGTTTTGTCCATTTCAAAACGTCTTTACAAATAACTTCGATATCATTTCTCCTATTCTCTATATTCTCCAACGAGAGTAAATTTTCTAAGCAAATTTTTGAGTTGATTTTGTTTTTTTCAATTGCAATTATTTTGCTTGCCCCGTGATTATAGGCTTCACAAGATATAGCCCCTGTTCCACTAAATAAATCTAACCAGTTACTATTTTCAACTCTTTTGTTCAATATATTAAATATGGCCTCTCTCACTCTCAAAGTTGTAGGTCTGGTATAAGAATTATTTGGACTTAGCAGTTTTTTTCCACCTATTAATCTTAAGTTATTCTTCATCCCTAAGAATCTGTTATTGAATATTACTCAGCCATCTTCTCAAAAGTTTTTCCCCGGTTTTTCCAGATTTCTCCGGATGAAATTGACAGGCCAATAAATTATCATTCTCTATCATTGCAGTTAATTTTTCAGAGCCATAATCAACCTTAGCTGCAATAATATTTAAGTCATCTGGGATTGCATGATAGGAATGCACAAAATAGACCCAATTATTTAATTCTTCAATCCCAAATAAAGTATTTTTTTTTGTAGGTAAAAGTTGGCACCAACCCATGTGTGGGATTCTTTGGTTAACAATATTGGGTATTTTTTGTATTTTTCCTTTTAAAATTCCCAGCCCTTGAACTTTTCCTTCATCACTAGATTCGAAAAGGAGTTGAAGACCTAAACATATCCCAAAAAAGGATTTCCCACTTTTAATCCAATTTTTCAAATCAGTTATCAAATCTGTATTTATGAGATTATTCATCGCTGGATCAAAGGCTCCAACCCCAGGAAGTATTATCGCCTTACAAAGCTTAGAATCATTAAAGTCTTTAATTAATATAATTTCTTCTCCAAGACTTTCTAGAGATTTTGTTACAGAATGAATATTACCCATTCCATAGTCTATTAGTCCAATTTTATGCAAAGCTTTTAAATTTATAAATGCTTAGTTAAAGTGCTCGAGAGAGTTGCTTTTGGCACAGCACCAACAACGGTATCAACCTTTTGACCTCCTTTAAAGATCATTAAAGTAGGAATACTTCTGATTCCATATTGACTGGCTACATTTGGATTCTCATCTGTGTTTAATTTAAAAACTTTAATTTTCCCTTCAAAGTCTTTTGAAATTTCTTCTACAACTGGAGCGACCATCCTACAAGGACCACACCATGGTGCCCAAAAATCAACCAATACTGGTAGATCACTTTGCAGTACATCCTTGTCAAATGAAGAATCAGTTACGGCTGGAGCTGATGACATAATTTAAGTATTCCTTTTAGAAAATTTAGCAGGCAATTCTTTTAAGTGATGATTTCATTACAGATTAAATAATATAAGTAACAAAATATCTAAAAAAGCCCGATTAATCGGGCGATTTAGTGTGTGAGGAGTATGGGGTTTCCCCCATCGTTTCATAATAACTCCTAATTAGAAAATTTTTCAAATTAATACTTAATTCGCTAAGTATTTATAATTTTGCTCTAAGTGAACTACTTACCCATACCAAGCTGCTGAGCTTTTTGATAAACCTTTCCTTCTGTAAGAAGCGATGGTGCGATAACTATTTCAACTTCTTGCATTTCTTTAATATTTTTTGCCCCAAGAGTACTCATTGAGGTTCTAATTGCTCCTAATAAGTTATGGGTTCCATCATCAAGTAAAGCAGGGCCTCTAATAATTCTTTCTAAGGATCCTGTAGAACCAACTTCAATTCTTGTCCCCCTTGGCAATACTGGACTTGGAGTAGCCATACCCCAGTGAAATCCTTTACCTGGAGCGTTTGAGGATTTAGCTATTGGGGATCCAATCATTACAGCATCTGCTCCACATGCCAAACATTTACAGATATCTCCACCAGTAACAATTCCTCCATCACCAATAATAGGAATATAACGACCACTTTCTTTAAAGTAATCATTTCTTGCTGCGCTACAATCAGCAATTGCAGTTGCCTGAGGGATTCCAATTCCCAATACTCCCCTTGATGTACATGCCGCTCCAGGTCCTATCCCAACCATCAATCCTGCGACTCCAGCATCCATGAGAAGTTTTGCAACTTCGTAAGTAACACAATTCCCTGCTACAACTGGGACACTCATAGATTGACAGAGATCTTCAATATTTAAGGTTTCTTTACCTTCCATACCAAGATGTTCAGTGGAAACAACTGTTCCTTGAAGAAAAAACAAATCTATTTTGGAATTATTAAGTGTCTCTTTAAACTTAATGGCAGCTTGAGGAGTCCCACTAAAAGCTGCTATGCCTCCTCTTTCTTTCACTTCATTTATTCTTTGTACAATCAATCCCTCCTTGACCGGTTCACTGTATATCTTCTGCATTAATGGAACAAAATCATTCTTCCCGACTGATGCTATTTGGTTAAATATTTCATCAGGGTTTTCATATCGTGTTTGTATGCCCTCCATATTAATTACTCCAAGGGAACCTAATTTTGTAAGCTCTACAGCCGTATTGACATCTACAACACTATCCATGGCACTAGCTACGATCGGTACCTCTCTTTTAAAATTACCTATTGACCAAGAAGGATCAGTCAAATCGTAATCAAGCGTTCTATTACCAGGGACTAAAGCTATTTCATCGATGCCATAAGCCCGTCTGACTTTCTTATTTAAACCAAGTTCAATATTCACGATAGTTTTCTTTTATTCTGATTAAATTAACAACTAAAGGGGCAATAAGCCAAGGTTTATTCAAAAACAACAGGTTTTATTTTGATTTGTGTGTAAATGTGAGTATTTGGGAATTAAATAAATCTTTTTTTTTATTCATTATGACAATCAGCGATTATTATTAAAGAAAGGATTTTTGTATGTCTGATATTTTAGATTCCGATAACTCAGGATTAAGCGAAGATAACGACCGAATTATTCAGACTGACCTAAGAAATGAGATGTCTCGTTCATATCTTGAGTATGCTATGAGCGTTATAGTTGGTCGTGCTCTTCCAGATGCAAGAGATGGATTAAAACCCGTTCACAGAAGAATTCTTTATGCAATGTATGAACTTGGTTTGACTAGCGGTAGACCATACAGAAAATGTGCAAGAGTTGTAGGAGAAGTACTTGGTAAATACCACCCTCATGGCGATACTGCTGTTTATGATGCTTTGGTTAGGATGGCACAGGATTTCTCTATGAGGATGCCACTCATAGATGGCCATGGAAACTTTGGTTCTGTTGATAACGACCCTCCTGCAGCAATGAGATATACAGAATCTCGTTTAAAGTCTCTTACAGATGAAAGTTTATTAGAAGATATTGAATCTGAAACTGTAGATTTCGCCGATAATTTTGATGGTTCTCAGCAAGAGCCAACAGTTTTACCTGCTAGGATCCCTCAACTACTTTTAAATGGTTCATCTGGAATAGCAGTAGGAATGGCAACTAATATTCCACCTCATAACTTAGGGGAATTAATTAATGGTCTTAAATTAATAATCAAAAACCCTTCAATTGAAGATAGTGAACTTTTTGAAATAATTAAGGGTCCTGATTTTCCCACAGGTGGTCAAATCTTAGGCAGAGAGGGTATTAGAGAAACTTTCAAAACAGGAAGGGGGTCAATAACCATGAGAGGGGTAGCAAATATTGAGCAAATTAAATCCATTGGTAGAGCAGAGAAAGATGCAGTAATAATTACAGAGCTTCCATTTCAAACCAATAAAGCCGCATTGATAGAAAGAATTGCTGACCTTGTTAATGAAAAAAAATTAGAAGGTATTTCTGATATTAGAGATGAAAGTGATCGAGATGGGATGAGGATTGTTATTGAACTAAAAAGAGATGCCTACCCACAAGTAGTTTTAAATAATTTATTTAAGTTAACACCTCTACAAAATAACTTTAGTGCAAATATCCTTGCTTTAGTAAAAGGAGAGCCCACAACACTTTCACTCAGGAAAATGTTAGACGTTTTTCTAGATTTTAGGGTTGAGACAATAAGGCGAAGAACGGCATTTTTATTAAAAAAGGCAGAAGAAAGAGATCATATTGTAAAGGGTCTTTTATTGGCCCTAGATGCCATGGATGAAATTATAAATCTAATAAGATCAGCGAAAGATTCAATATCAGCTCGAGAAAAATTGCAAAACGACCATCAATTATCTTCCATACAGGCAGATGCAATTCTACAAATGCAATTAAGAAGATTAACAGCACTTGAAGCAGATAAAATCAAAGGAGAACATAATGAGTTAACCCGAAAAATCAATCTATATCAGCAAATATTAAATAGTAAAGAAAGAATTTTTGAAATTATTCTTGAAGAAATTAATAAAATCGATGAAAGATTCCCTTCTCCTAGGAAAACAGAAATACTAGATTTAGGCGGTGGACTAGATGATATTGATCTCATAGCTAATGACAGATCCGTAGTTCTATTAACTGAAGCAGGTTACTTAAAAAGAATGCCTGTTAATGATTTTGAATCTACCAGTCGTGGTTCAAGGGGTAAAGCTGGCACAAAAACCAAAGAAGATGATGACGTGAAATTATTTATAAGCTGTAACGATCATGATACTCTTTTGCTTTTCAGTGATAGAGGAGTAGCTTATGCTCTCCCAGCATATAGAGTTCCTATGAGTAGCAGAACAGCAAAAGGGACTCCATCAGTTCAACTTCTCCCAATTCCAAGAGAAGAAAAATTAACTTCACTAGTTGCTGTTGATTCTTTTGTTGACGATCGTTATTTATTAATGCTAACAAAAGCTGGCTTTATAAAAAGAACTTCACTTTCAGCTTTCTCAAAAATTCGCTCAAATGGACTAATAGCGATTAATCTTGAGGATGGAGATGCCCTAACCTGGGTCAGATTATCAAAAGAAGGTGATAGTGTTTTGATTGGATCTAAAACAGGAATGGCGATTCATTTCAGACTAGATATTAATGAATTAAGACCACTTGGCAGAACAGCAAGAGGGGTTAAATCAATGAACTTGAGAGAAGGCGACAATTTAGTTTCTATGGATGTTTTAACATCTAATTTGGTTGATCAATTGGCTAAAATTGAAGATCTCACAGAAGATCATGATGATAATGTTGAGGAAAACTCTTCAGATGGTCCATGGGTTCTAATAGCCAGTGCATTTGGACTAGGAAAGAGAGTACCTGTAGCACAGTTTAGATTACAAAAAAGAGCAGGCATGGGTTTGCGAGCAATAAAATTTAGAATTAAAGACGATCAACTAGTTTGTTTGAAGGTCCTTGGCGAGGGAGAAGAATTACTACTTGTGACCGAAAAAGGCGTAATAGTAAGAACAAACGCAGATAAAATCTCTCAGCAATCCAGGGCAGCTACAGGAGTAAAATTACAAAGATTAGATGACGGTGATCATTTATCTGAAGTGGTACTGGTACCTCGTGAACAAATAGAGGAAAAAGATCAACCGAGCTCAGTTGAACAAACTTAAAAGCCTTATGGTTAGCTAAATAATATGGAAATACTTGATATTTTAATTTTAGGTTCAGGTCCTGCGGCATTATGTTTAGCTTCAGAATTAGCAAAGCAAGATCTAAATATTAAGGGAATATCAAAAAAATCTCCAAATGAAAAATGGGAGAATACATATGGTATTTGGGCATCTGAGTTAGAAGAATTAGGGTTAGAGTCCTTGTTATCTCACCGATGGTGTAAAACAGTTAGTTTTTTTGGAGATGGGGAAAATAAAAAAGGGGATACTCCGACAAAACACAACTACGATTATGGTTTAATAAATCAAGAAGCCTTTCAAAATGAGCTTTTAAAAAAATGTAAAGGGATTGAATGGGTTAATGAAACAGCAAAAGAAATTAAAGAAAAAAATAAACTATCTGAGGTAATTTGTTCTTCAGGTCTCAAAATAAAGGCGAGATTAGTTATTGATGCAAGTGGTCATAAAAGTAATTTTGTAAAAAGACCAGTTCAAAATGAAATCGCTCAACAAGCTGCTTACGGAATTGTAGCTAAATTTTCATCACCACCTGTTAATAAAGAACAATTTGTTCTAATGGATTTTCGTCCAAATCATTTAAACAATGAAGAAAAGTTATCATCTCCTTCCTTTCTTTATGCAATGGATCTTGGTAACGACATTTTTTTTGTTGAAGAAACTTCATTAGCTAGTTATCCTGCATTATCCCAAGAAAATCTTAAAAAAAGACTTTATAAAAGACTTAATAGTAAGGGTATTGAGGTAAGTGAAATTTTTCATGAAGAGAATTGCCTTTTCCCCATGAATTTACCCCTCCCATTTAAAAAACAATTTGTACTTGGTTTCGGAGGGGCTGCAAGTATGGTTCATCCTGCATCAGGATACATGGTTGGATCTTTATTAAGAAGGGCTCCACTCCTTGCACAAAAATTAGCAATCTTTTTAAAAGAACCTGATCTAAGTTCACTAGAGTTAGCTTCAAAAGGTTGGCAAATCCTATGGCCTTACGAATTAACACAAAGGCATAAACTTTACCAATACGGTCTGAGAAGATTAATGAGTTTTGATGAAAGTAGATTAAGAAGCTTTTTCTCAAATTTCTTTAGACTATCAACCAATGAATGGGTAGGTTTTCTTACTAATACACTTCCACTTCCAAAACTAATTTACGTGATGAGCAAGATGTTTATAAATTCGCCTCTAAAAGTAAAACTAGGAATGCTCAAGTTAAATTAGTATTTTTATTTTCGCCAATCATCAATATTTATATTTGGGAAGACTTTATCCTCTTCCTCAATATCTTCAAGAAATCTTAAATTAATATGAGATTGATTTTTAATCATTTCAACCAATTTCCAGAACCTGAATAAGTGTCTTTCTATTCTCTCTTTTGCGAGCTCAGTTGTAGTTCCAGCTCTAAGAATAAAACTCCAATCAGAAGACTCAGAAAGAAGTAGTTCTCTTGCCGCTTGCTTGAAAAGCCGTGGGGATAAATCATTATTAAAATTTTCCAAGCACAAATTTACAAATGTTGAACCTGCCTTTGTGATTTCTGGAACTATCCATGCATTTGCATCATTAATCCAGTAATTATGGTAACCACCTTGCCCCCAGCTTGATGGCGATGGATCACAAATCTGAAGATTTGGTTTTTGCATTAAGAATTCTTTTAAATTTGTAAGCTTAATTGAATATTTACTAGAGTTCTTCAGTATATTTTCAATAAAAAGAGGTCCCTCATACCACCAATGACCAAATAACTCTGCATCAAATGGGGCAACCAATAAAGGCTTAAAGGAAGAGGATAAAGTTAATTTTTCTAGTTGTTTAGATCTCGCTAGAAGATAGGCATCAGAATGTTCTGCCGCCTTATTTTTCGCTTCATTTTCAAGGTAAAACTCTTTTTTCCCTAAAGAAATGTTTTCATCTGTAATCTTATGAAATTTCAACCCCAAAGGTCTTTTTGTTGAAATACCTTTCTTTTGGAGCTTTGAGAGAGGTAATTCCCACCCCAAATCTTTATGAAATTCCCTATAGACTTTGTCACCCGGGAATCCATCTTTAGCAGACCAAACAGGCAAGGTTGACTCACTATCTCTCCCGAAAAATGCCACTCCTTTTTTTGAGCATATTGGAGCATATACACCATAACGAGGCCTTGGTGTTGAGTTTAGAATCCCGTGTCCGTCTAAGATTGTATATCTAATTCCAGAATTAAATAGTATTTCATCTAAACCCTCATAATAAGCGCATTCAGGTAACCAAATGCCTAGAGGTTTTGTTTTAAAAATATTTTCATGGCTCCTAATGGCTGTATTAATTTGTCCTTTAATAGTTTCAGGATTCTCCCTTAGAATTGGTAAATATCCATGAGTGGCAGCACAAGTGAGAATATCCAAATTTCCAGAGTTATTTAATACCCTAAACTTCTCAATTAAATTTCCAGAACAATTTTGCCAATATAGGTATTTATCATTAAGATTTTTCATTAAAAATGCAGAGGCATTTTTTTCTTCTAGTGGCAGTTCGTTTAGGAAATCATTCCTTGTTTGAAGCCAGCTTGGGAAAGTTTCTTGAATTTGTTTATTATTTAGAAGTGATAATAATGTTGGAGACAGACTAATAGTAAGTTTTGTATTTTCAGGATTTTCATTTTTGGAAGACTCTATTGATTGAAGTAGTGGTATATAACATTCCAGAATCGCCTGAAATAACCAATCCTCTTCTAAGGAGTTTTTTTCATTTTTTCTGACATAAGGTAGATGAGCATGTAAAACTATCGCTAACTGACCTAAAACATTTTTTTGGGGGTATTGCCCATCCATACTTTTTATAATTTATGCCAGAAATTCTATAAAAAAATCAAACTTAACCCTTTATATAAAAGTAAGCTTTGATCCTAAAAGAATACTTTAATAATTAAAGTATTTCATTTTTTTCTTCAGAATTTTAACCAATATTGTTTAAGTTATGAATTTGCAGCAAAGTTTTTTTGAAATCAATCTAGTCAATTTTTTTTAATTAGCTTAATATAAGATTAGATTATTCCATCTTATGTCAAAAGATCCGGGAAGAATTTTGATATTTGATACAACTCTTCGAGATGGAGAGCAATCTCCTGGTGCAAGTTTAAATCTTGAAGAAAAACTTGCTATTGCTCATCAATTAGCAAGATTAGGGGTAGATGTTATTGAGGCTGGTTTCCCTTTCGCAAGTCCGGGAGATTTTAAAGCTGTTAATAAAATTGCCAATGCCGTAGGAAAAGAACATGGGCCTACAATATGCGGTTTAGCTAGAGCGTCTAAAGGAGATATAAAAGCATGTCACGAAGCAGTAAGTCCAGCTCCCAAGAAAAGAATACATACTTTTATTGCGACAAGTGATATTCATCTTAAACATAAACTTAAAAAATCTAGAAAAGATGTTCTTCAAATAGTCCCAGAAATGGTTAATTATGCAAAATCTTTTGTAGATGATATTGAGTTTTCATGTGAAGATGCCTCAAGGAGTGATCCTGATTTTTTATACGAAGTGATTCAACTAGCAATTTCTGCAGGAGCGACAACAATAAACATCCCCGATACTGTTGGATTTACAACTCCTAGTGAATTTGGCAAACTAATTGCCGATATAAACAAAAATGTTCCAAATATTGATGAGGCAGTAATCTCGGTTCATGGTCATAATGATTTGGGTTTAGCAGTAGCCAATTTTCTTGAAGCAGTAAAAAATGGAGCAAGGCAACTAGAATGTACTATCAATGGAATTGGAGAAAGAGCCGGGAATGCCTCGCTAGAAGAATTAGTCATGGCTCTGCATGTTAGGAAAAGTTTTTTTAATAGTTTTTTCAAAAGAAATCCAGATTCACCCACTCCTCTTACGGCTATAAGAACAGAAGAAATAACGAAAACCTCTAGACTTGTTTCCAACCTAACTGGAATGACGGTACAACCTAATAAAGCAATTGTAGGAGCTAACGCATTTGCACATGAATCAGGCATACATCAGGATGGGGTTTTAAAAAATAGACTAACCTACGAAATTATCGATGCAAAAACTGTTGGTTTGAGTGACAACAAAATATCTTTGGGGAAACTTAGTGGAAGAAGTGCAGTTAGAGCAAGATTAGAAGAGATGGGATATGATTTGAGTCGAGAAGATTTAAATGATGCTTTTGCCCGTTTTAAGGATTTAGCTGACAGAAAAAGAGAAATTACTGATAGAGACTTAGAAGCAATTGTTAGTGAACAAGTTCAGCTTCCAGAAGCTAAATTTCAATTAAGTCTTGTACAAGTAAGTTGCGGTAATGAATCTAAACCTACCGCCACCATTACGCTTTTAAACACAGAAGATAATACAGAGGATACTGCAGTATCGATAGGGACTGGACCCGTTGATGCTGTATGCGAGGCTTTAAATAAGTTAGCTAAAGTTCCCAATGAATTAATTGAATTTTCTGTTAAGTCCGTAACAGAAGGAATTGATGCTTTGGGCGAAGTAACAATAAGAATAAGAAGGGATAATAAAATATATTCTGGTCATTCTGCTGATACGGATGTTGTAGTTGCTGCAGCGAATGCTTACGTTAATGCCTTAAATAGGCTTGTATTTTCTGAGAAAAAAAATTCAATTCATCCACAATTTGATAACTTAGAAAATTCTGATAACACATTTATATCTAACTCTGCAAATTAAATTATTTCTTAGGATTATTAAGTAGCTTTAAAAATAGTCTCTTAATACTGTAGATTGATTTGATAGTTAAAGCAGTAAATAATGAGAGAAAGGTTATTAGGATATTGGGCACTTTCGTGGGTTGGCTTAATAGGCAACATTATTGCACTTCCAATAATCGCATTAATAATAAGTTATGGACCTCCACTAAAAGTTGCGAATGTAACACTTGCAATAAGTCTTGGATGGCCTGCCGCGATTGTTGGAATAGTTTCTTCAGCAGCCCTTTTAGCAGAGAGAAAATGGGGAGTAACTTTAACTTTAGTATCGTTATCAATGATAATTTCTGGTATGGGTCCTTATTCTGTGGTAAGGCTAATAACTCTTAAAGACATTTTTGGTATTGGAGGGTTTACTCTTTTAACAACATTATTGAGCACTTTAGCTCTTTTATATTGGTGTAATCCAAAACATCGAAGAAGTATAAGACTATAAATTGAAAATCAAGAAAAAGTATTATTCTTACTTGTTGGATACTGAATTCTTCTATGTCTAATTCTTTTCCATACATTCAGGAAAGCCCTTTTTATTAAAAAAATTTCTCCCTTCGATAAATCACTATCATCTAATTGGCCATCTTTTTGACGTGAATAAATTATTTTTGATATTGTTTCCAGAGCTTCGTTATCAGATGCATTAATATGCATAGCTCTTAGTGCAGCTTCACAGCCATCTGCAAGCATTAAAATAGCTGTTTCTTTTGACTGAGGTACAGGACCTTTATACCTAAAGTCATTTTCATTAATTTCTAGATTTTTTTCTTTAGCTTTATGATAAAAATAACCCATTTTTAGAGTACCCTGATGTTCTGGGATAAAATTGGCTATTAGCTTAGGAAGTCTATTTTTTCTTGCATATTTTAAACCTTCATCAACATGCGCCTGTAATACCTCTGCACTTTTAAAAGGATCATCTATTTCGTCATGTGGATTTTTTGAACCATCCTGATTTTCGATAAACCAATTAGGTGCATGTAACTTACCGACATCATGATATAACGCGCCAGTTTTAATTAGATCAATATCACCACCAATCATTCTTGTTGCCTCCTCTGCTAAACCACATATAAGTAAAGTATGTTCAAAAGTACCTGGAGCTTCAAGAGACAATCTTCTAATTAGAGGTTTCTCTTTATCAGCCAATTCGAGTAATCTCGCTTTTGTTAATAATCCAAATGTCGATTCAAAAAAAGGAATAAACAAAATAGTAAAAAGCATTACTATTGCCAACAGCAAGGAATCAGAAAATATATCCCCGTTAGCCAAAACAAATTCTCGATTGTCAAAAAGAGGTTTACTATCTTTACCTATCAATACCCATTGACTCAAGAACGATCCTATCGGGACAAAAATTGATAGTTGAAGTAACTGAGCTCTACTTCTTATTCTTCCCCCAAGAAGAGATACTACTGAAGCGCAAACTAATAAAATAAAAAATAAATTATTATTTATGGAAACTGCAGGGTCTGGCCAACTAAAGCTTGCTATTGATACCCAAGCTAAAGCTGTTATGCTTCCCATTCCTTGAGATATTATTAACGCAGGTGGTATTATCATCGATAATGGACTTATTGTTGAAGCTAAGGCTAATTTCGAGGCTTGTACTGCCAAAAGAAGAAAAATAATCAAGATTATCTGTCTTGAAGAAATAGTAGGATTCTCTTTTTTTGAGACTAATATCAAAATTCCAGAACTAATAAGTATTTCAATAAAGGTCAAAAGCCAAGAAAAAATATCTGTAATACTTAAAGGCGAAATAAGAAGTAGTTTATAAGATGAAATTATTGAAATTAAAATGCATACTAAAAGAATTATGAGATTATCTATTCTTGAAATTTTGATTGGTTGTTTTACCGGGACTTGACTTCTCCTCCATAGATAAAACAATTTTTTTAAAGTAGTTGTGATGTTTTGCACAGAATATAAATAAATCTATTTGAATAATTTAAAATTATAGGCATGCTAGATGTAAAAAGGAGATGTTTTTCTAAATGTCATTAAAATTAGATGGTAAAAAATTATCTCTTGAAATTGAAGGTAGATTAAATGAGTATATATCTAGTAATAAAAAAATTGCGAAAAGAGCTCCTGGTTTAGCTGTAA
Source organism: Prochlorococcus marinus (assembly GCF_001180265.1). Classification (GTDB taxonomy): domain Bacteria; phylum Cyanobacteriota; class Cyanobacteriia; order PCC-6307; family Cyanobiaceae; genus Prochlorococcus_A; species Prochlorococcus_A marinus_H. The sequence continues at coordinate 105,521 of NZ_CVSW01000006.1, forward strand.
TAAGAATCGGTGAAGATCCTGCAAGTGGTGTTTACGTTAATAATAAGGAAAAAGCATGTTCAAGGATTGGAATAAAGAGCTTTATCTTTCATCTTAAAGATAGTGTAGAGCAAAAAGAAGTCGAACAATTAATAATCAAACTTAATTCTGATAAGGATATTGATGGAATGTTGCTACAACTGCCCATCCCAAAAAAGTTTGACGAGCAAAAACTGATCAGCAATATTAATCCAAGCAAAGATGTAGATGGATTAAATGAGATAAACATCGGGAAATTAGTAAAAAATGAGCCTGCAATGAGATCTTGTACACCAGCAGGAATTATTAATTTGTTGAGATCCCAAAATATTACAGTTGAAGGTAAGAAAATTGTTGTTATTGGAAGAAGTTTGCTTGTTGGGAAACCCCTATCGCTTATGTTGTTGAATCTAAATGGTACGGTAACAATGACTCATTCAAAAACTTTAAATTTGAATAAAGTCTGTAGAGAGGCGGACATATTAATTGCGGCTGCAGGAAAACCCAATCTAGTAGATTCGAGTTTTGTGAAAGAAGGTGCAGTAATTATTGATGTTGGAATCCATAGATTAAAAAGTTTGGATAAAAATCAAACCAGATTATGTGGCGATGTATTATTAGAAGATGTCATTTCTAAAGTATTTGCTTACACTCCTGTACCAGGAGGTGTTGGACCAATGACAGTAACAATGTTACTAGTAAATACTATTTTTAGTTGGCAAAAACAATTTGGCTTATCATCAGATCTTAATGACCTTTTGCCATAAACTCAACGATGAAAAAATTTTTTACTAAAGGTATAAAATGACTGAAGTTATAAATAGTATTTCTGATTTTGAAAAATATCTTAAAAACACAAAAAAGGTTGTAGAGGAAGCACTTGACTTTTCCTTGGGCCCTGAGAGTCCAGAAATATTAAGAGAATCAATGAGATATTCCCTTTTAGCTGGAGGCAAAAGAATACGTCCTATTTTATGTTTAGCATCCTGCTCACTGGCTGGAGGGGACCCCTCTCTTGCTGTTCCTACTGCAGTTGCTATAGAAATGATCCATACAATGTCCTTGATTCATGATGATCTGCCCGCTATGGATAATGATGACTTAAGGAGAGGTAGGCCAACTAACCATAAAGTATATGGAGATGCAATAGCTATTCTTGCAGGCGATGCTTTATTAACAAGGGCCTTCGAAATGGTCTCTTTAAGAAGCCCAGGAGTTGATCCAACTAGATTATTAAATGTAATTGGAGAATTATCACTGGTTGCAGGTGCCCCAGGACTAGTCGGGGGACAAGTTGTTGATTTAGAGTGCGAAGGCAAAGAAGTCGACCTCGAAACTCTCGAATATATTCATCTTCATAAGACTGGGGCTTTATTAAAAGCTTGCGTAAGAACAGGCGCGATGATCGCAGGTGCTAACGAAAAACTATTACAAGCTCTAACAACATATGCAGAGGGAATTGGTTTAGCCTTTCAAATAATAGATGATATTCTTGATTTAACTTCCAGCAGTGAAATGCTTGGTAAAACTGCCGGCAAAGATCTTTTAGCTGACAAGACTACTTACCCTAAACTTCTTGGAATGGAGGAGTCAAAGAAAAGGGCATTTGAGTTAGTTGAAAAAGCAAAAAAAGCAATTGAACCATGGGGTTCTGATGCAAAATATTTAATATCATTAGCCGACTTTATTACCAATAGAGACAGATAAATAGTTTTGATTTATGTCTGAGTTTTTTGTCTTTTTTAATAATTCAGTTTTTTTCTGGAGCTTATTATCATGTTTATTAGCTCAATTTTTTAAAGTTGTATTCAATTTCTTTTCAACTGGAGAGATCAGATTTGGAATTATGTTCGAGACGGGTGGTATGCCTTCAAGTCATTCGGCCTTAATAACTGGGGCTGCATCTGGTGTAGGTTATGAATTGGGATTTGATAGCTCAATATTCGCATTATCAGTCGCTGTAGCACTTATAGTTATGTATGACGCTAGTGGTGTTCGAAGATCGGCTGGAATTCAAGCTGCAGAAATCAATAAACTATCAAAAAAACTAGACCCTAAATCTGAATTGTTTTTAAAAGAAACTCTGGGCCATACAAAAATTGAGGTCATGGTAGGAAGTTTTTTAGGACCATTAATTACTTTGCCTGGAATGTTTTTTTTAGGTTCTCCTCTCAAAATATTTGATTTGATAATAAATTAAGTTTCCTTTGAAAAACTAATTTGGGTAGCATTTATAAAGTTTCTTGCTACTTCTGGAGAACTTGGAAAATGTAAGTGAATCCAACTTGCATGTAACTTTTCATCAAAATAGCCTTCATTTTTGTATTCAGTTTCCCAAGATTTAATTTTCCATGGGGAAGAAAGTTTCTTCTGATGCTCAGCTTTTCTGAAATCAAGTTCAGAAAAATTATTTTCAATTTCCCAATAATGAAATTCATGTCCTCTAACTAATTGATTTTGTTTAATGATCGGAGTATCTTTCAAACCCTTAATGTATCTATAACCAACTGTAAGTTTACTTTTTTTTGATCTAAAAGGCAGAATGCCACTCATCTTATGATTATTACCATTTTCATCTTTTATAAAGTCTCCTAAAATCATCATCCCTCCGCACTCTGCATATATAAATCTATTTTTACGGAATTCTCTTAACGAATTTAAGCTTTTTATAGAGTTACTTATATGATCAGCATATTTTTCAGGGAACCCTCCAGGAATAATTAGAGAAGAAGCCTCATTTGGTATTTCTTCATCATCATAAATACTCCATGAAATCAATGGTATTCCTATTTCACCCAAAAACTCTTTAGTTTCAGGATATTGAAAATGAAAGATTTTATCTTCTGCAATTGCGATAGGTTTACTTTTATCTATTTTTAAATCTTCAAAACTAAGAGAATTAAATATTTTCTTTTGAGGAGATTTCAGAAATTTAATAAGAGAAAATACATCAAGATTCCTTTCGGCGAAATTTGCAAAATATTCAACATCAATTTCTTTACCCTTATCCAATGGAGATATCAAGCCTAAATTAGCTTTGTTTAAAGTTATTTTTGAATCAGATGGTAAAAAACCAAAAATTTTGATATCTTCATTTTTAAAAACTTCTTCGATTAATTTTTTATGTCTATCTGAATTAACATTGTTAAATATAATTCCCGCAATTGACAACTCCTTATCAAAATATCTAAAACCTCGAAAATTTGCCAAAAGAGAGGCTACTTGACCTCTAGCATTAACAATAAAAATTACTGGAGCATTTAGAATTTTAGAGATATTTGCGGTGCTTGAATAGGTTGTTGAACCTAATCCATCAAATAGACCCATTGCTCCTTCAATTAATGAGAATTCATATTTCAAAGAATGTTTAAAAAAACTTTCTTGAACCCATTCCTCACCACTTAAAAAAATATCTAAATTTCTACAAAAAGGTTGGCCAATTGAACTTAGTTGTTGTTGATCGAGATAATCTGGGCCAACCTTGAAAGTTTGTATCTTTATACCTTTTGAGAATGCCCAACAAGATATCAAAAGTGCTAATGTAGTTTTTCCACTATCAGTTGAAGGAGAAGATATTACACAAGACATTTATTAGTCATGAAAACCATTAAAAATTTGAAGAGCTATTTCAATAGCATTTTTAAATAGAGGACTTGTATTACCTCTACTACTTCCTAATAATTTACTAACATCATACTCTGATGTAGAAAACGAATTTGGAACAACTTGTTCTATTAATTCCATGTTAGCCATTCCTCCTGCTTCGAGTCTCATACATTCAACTGATTCACAGCCAAGTATTACACATGTGTTATTCTCTTGAACCTCACTAATTTTTGAAATCAACCTCAATCCAATAACTTGTCCTAAATGAATACTTGGATTTCCCAAAGAAAAGGGATTAATTATTGCAGAAATTATTTCGCCATTAATTCTTTCAAACTCTATTTTTATTGATTCTTTATCCTTTTCAACTCTTAGAAAAGACCAACCAAGTTTATCGCTAATCCATGAGATCAAAAACAAAGCTTGAATCATATGATCTCCTGCAATATCAATATCAATATCAGTAATGTGATCTAAAATTGGCCTTCTCGAAGGCGGATCAAAAATCATTGCCAATGATTCCCTCCAATTTTTCAACCTAACCCAATTCAAATCATTAATAGCTTTACTTGAATTATTTAGTTGATCTAAAACTTTTAAACATCTGTCAGGAGATCCAAGAGCAGAGTCAATTATTAACCTTAGACCATATTTAGTAAAATATTCGAAAATTTCAGGCGATTCATCTAAGCTTCCATTCCACCATAACCAAGAAGGTAATTCATCAATACATAATTCATCAATTATTTTTAATCCTTTATTAGATATTGAGGTTGAGTCCCCCCTAATAACAACTAAATCCCCACATATTGGTTGCGTAGCAGGAGCATCACTTAATGGACAGTAAGCGGATACAAAAGTTTTGATATCTGAATTTTTATTTAACGTTGGCGCTAGAGTTATTAATCTTCTTGGGTTTAATGTACTTATCGATGATTCAAAAAATTGTCCTCTAAAGTCTTCAAAGTCTTTATAAGATAAATTTTCCTTCAACATATTCAACAATTCTTCACTATTAAGGGAAGTGGTGAGAGGAAGTCCTTGATCTAATATAAATTTTTTAGCAACTTCAATTATCTCTGGAGTTAAATTTCCAGTAATTGGTCCATTTACTAATCCTTTTTGAACCAAACATTGTTCTAGCCAAGAAGGCTGCCAGACCATTAATGTAAAAGTATTAGCTCCACTATTATCTTTATCTTCTGAAATCCATAATTTTTTAAGGTAATTAGAGATTTCTTGAAAAGGCAACTCTAATGGGGTCTGGAGTGTTAGTTGAGGTTTCATTTTTAAGGTCTGCGCCAGAAAATATTATCTTTTGAAAGTAATTGATCAGACTCAGGAGGTCCCCACGTCATAGATTCATAATTATAAATAGGTAACTTCCAAGGAGAATTATCCATCAATTCTATTAATGGCGTATAAAGTTTCCAAGCTGCCTCTACTTCATCACTTCGAGTAAATAAAGTTGGGTCAGAAAGCATTGCATCAGCTAATAATCTTACATAGCCTTCATCTGAGGGTTCTCCAAATGATTCATCATAAGAAAATTCCATCTCAACAGGTCTTGATTTCATTCCAGAACCTGGAGATTTAACCTCAAATTTGAAGGTAGCGCCTTCATTTGGCTGAATTCTAAGGATAAGTTGATTTGGTGCAGGATTTATTATTGTTGATTCAAATAAATGAACAGGAACGTCTTTAAAAGTCAAGACTATTTCTCCAAGTCTTTTAGGTAGTCTTTTACCAGTTCTCAAATAAAAAGGAACCCCTTGCCAACGCCAGTTATCCACGAAAACTTTTGTCGCAATATAAGTTTCTGTTGTGCTATTAAAATTAACACCATCTTCATGCCTATATCCTTTAAGTCGATTTGTGATATTTCCTCCTTCTCCATATTGACCTCTAACACAACAATTCCAAGGTTCATTTTCGTCAGCAAGTTTTGAAGCTTGAAGAACCTTAGCTTTTTCATTTCGTATTGCTTCTGGTTCAAATTTCCCAGGAGGTTCCATAGCGGTAACAGCTAACATTTGAGTCATATGATTTTGAAGCATATCTCTTAAAGCACCAGAGCCTTCGTAATAACCTGCTCTATCTTCAACACCTACTATTTCAGATGAAGTAATTTGAACACTAGATATATAGTTTCTATTCCAGATTGGTTCAAAAATAGTGTTAGCAAACCTCAAAACAAGAATGTTTTGAACTGTCTCTTTACCTAAATAATGATCAATCCTGTAAATCTGACTTTCTTCTGCACAACTCTGAACAATTTTATTCAATTTTTTTGCACTTGAATAGTCTCTCCCAAAAGGTTTTTCAATCACTAAACGACTTTTCTTAGGGTCATCTAAAAGTCCAGCTGCTTTAAGCGCTTTACATCCACTTGCATAGAAATTAGGGGATACTGATAAATAAAATGTTCTATTACCATGAGTAGCTTGTGTCTTATCAATTTCATTTAGTCTTTTAGAAAGCCTTATAACATGATCACTTTGTTGTAAATCAACTGGTTCATAAAAAAGATAATTAGAAAATTGTTCCCACTCACTTTCTTTACCCGATATTTGATTGGATAGCCTTACTTTCATCTTTTCCCTAAACTCATTATCAGTCCAAGGTCTTCTCGCACAGCCAACTATTCCAAATTCACTAGGAATTCTTCTTTGGATATAGAGCTCAAATAAGGCAGGTATTAATTTTCTATGAGTAAGGTCCCCACTAGCACCAAATATTACTAAGCACTGTGGAGATATGACTCTTTCCTGTCGTAAACCTAATCTTAGAGGATTACTTAAAGTTGAAGGCATATTTTTTGTATTCTTTTTTTAAAATCCTCTTTTTTTCTAAGATTAGCTACATATTGTGTCTAAACCAAAAAGTATTTAGTATGTGAAACTGAAATCTAAGTATCAAATATTTAGTAGGTTTCTACGTGCCATCTTCCTGCTTTTTTTAGTTGCGGTCTTAACTCTGACCAGTTTAAACCTTTTTCTTCTGCCGCCTTAGTCATTGCTTCATCTATTCCTGGCTCCATACCCTTTAACCCGCAAAGATATATATGTGTCTTTTCATCTTCAATCATATTGAAAAGTTCATTGGCTGATTCTAAAACCCTATCTTGAATATACATTCTTCCACCTTTTGTATTTTGCTGCTCACGACTAATAGCTTTTGTATATTTAAAATTATCTGGATTATTAGTAAGGTATCTTTGGAGATCTTCTTCGTATAACAAATTAGCTGATTTTGGAGCCCCCATAAATAACCAAGCTTTACCCTTAAAATTCCAGTTATTTTTTTCTTTTTCAGTTGGTTCGAACATTCTTCTTAAATAAGCCCTCATTGGAGCTATTCCAGTTCCAGTAGCCAACATAACGATGTTTGCGTCTTCCTCATCTGGTAGAAGCATTTCTTTACCTACAGGACCTGTAATCTTTACTTTATCTCCAGGTTTAATATCGCATAAATAGGTGGAGCAGACACCGTTGATGGTTTCACCATCTTTTTCATACTGAAGCTGTCGTACACAAAGAGAAACCGTGTTTCCATTAAAGTTATCGCCATGCCTGGTGCTAGCAATTGAGTAAAGTCTTAATTTGTGAGGTTTTCCATTAGCATCTTCACCTGCAGGCATGATACCAATACTTTGACCTTCAACATAATTTAAAAATGGATCGCTATCTTTAAGGTCGAACGTTATGTGATTAACTCTTCCAATTGCTCCTTCTTTAAGAAGACTGTAGTTTTCAATCACTGTTCCTTCATATGGTGTTTTAGGCCTATAAATATTTACGGGTACATCTGCATGTTTTTTCTTAACTACTTTTGGAGCTTCTGTTTTTGGAGCTTCTGTTTTTGGAGCTTCTGTTTTTGAAGCAGTCGCTTTTTTTGGTTCCACAGCTTTTGCCTCAGGTTTTTTTGTTTTAGTTTCTTCAACAAATTTTAAAGCTCTTTTATTAAAAGTTGTGAGGATAAAATAAAAAACAGCTATTACTACTGGTATATGAGCTAATCCGCCTGCGATTACTTTTGCTTGTGAATACATTTTTAAGATTTCTTTTATAAAAGATTATCAATTTGTAGTTTAATTTGTAGTGATTTCATAAAAATGGTTACGTTTTGAGATCGGAATAAATAAAAGAAATTATTTTTATTTTTCAGTATTTGTTGTTTTTATCAGTATAGTTACACAGAAATAATTTTTTATTTGGTTAAAAAATTCATTTATGAATAATTCTCAAGAATCAGAAGATCATTCTAAAAACAATGATTACCAGACAATTGAGCAAACGATGGAAAAGCTTTCTTGCGGAACAAGAAGACTTGCAGCTCAACTTACTACTTCTGCGAGTTTTGACTCTTTGTGGAATGTTTTAACAGATTATGATCGCCTAAATCTCTACATACCAAATCTTTTATTGAGCAAAAAAATATATCAAAATAAAAACAATGTACATCTTAAGCAAGTTGGGGCTCAAGATTTTCTTGGTATGAAATTTTCGGCAGAAGTAACAATCGATTTATTTGAAAATAAAGAGCTTGGACTTTTAAAATTCAAATTAATTAAAGGGGATTTTAGGAAATTTGAAGGAAGCTGGAAAATTCAAAATATTAGAAATACTTCAAAAAATTCCTTGATCTATGATCTCACTGTCCAAGGATGTCAATGGATGCCAATAGGAATGATAGAGAAAAGATTAAAAAAAGATCTTTCGGAAAATTTGCTTGCTGTAGATAAGCAAGCAAAATCATCAATAAAATTAGTTTAGATTTTAAATAATAGCCCCAAGGGGATTCGAACCCCTGT
>NZ_CVSW01000007.1 GCF_001180265.1 Prochlorococcus marinus
AAGAGCAGGAGCAGATAAAGTGAGTTTGAATTCCTCAGCTGTAAGAAATCCCTATTTAATTTCTGAAAGTTCAAGGGAATTTGGTAATCAATGCATCGTTATAGCAATTGATGCTCGAAGAAAAGTTGATAAGTTTGGAGAGTGGGAGGTATATGTGAAAGGAGGGAGAGAAAATACTGGTATAGATGTATTAAGTTGGGCAAAGAAAGTTGAGGAGTTAGGCGCAGGGGAAATATTGCTTACTTCAATGGATGGTGATGGAACACAGAATGGATATGATTTAAATTTGACAGAATCTGTTGCAAATATTGTTGATATCCCAGTAATTGCTTCCGGAGGGGCAGGTTGTTTAGAAGATATCTATGATGTTTTCAATGAAGGCAGGGCATCTGCTGCACTTTTAGCATCATTACTTCATGATAAGAAACTTACTCTACAAGAAATAAAAGCTTTCCTTCTCAAAAAAAATCTTCCAATTAGACCATATGAATAAAAATTTAATTTAATACCAAAAAAAAGTTAAAAATTTAAAAATGAAATTCAAAAAAACTAT
>NZ_CVSW01000008.1 GCF_001180265.1 Prochlorococcus marinus
CATTACCTTGTTTTATCATCCAAATATTTGAATAATTAATCCCAATTATATTACAAATTAAAGTTTTATTGACTGCATCATGGGCAACAACAAGGCTTATATCATGATCTTTTTGAGATAAACAAATTTTATCAAAAGCTTCTACAGACCTCTCTGATACATCTTTTATAGATTCCCCTTCGGGCATTATTACTTCTTGAGGTTTATCATGCCAATTCTTTAGTAAAACAGGCCACTTTTCTCTGA
>NZ_CVSW01000009.1 GCF_001180265.1 Prochlorococcus marinus
CAATAACCTATTTTCTCAGATAAATAAGTATAAAAAAAGTAAGAAAGGCAGAAAAGTTAATAGGTAATATTTATACTGGGTTCATTTTGTCGGTGCAAAGTTACGGTTTTTTTGTTGAGATATCAGAACTTAATGTAGAAGGTCTTGTCCACGTCAGCACTCTAAATAATGATTGGTATGAATATAGATCAAGACAAAATTTATTGATTGGAAGAAAATCAAAAAATTCATACAAAATTGGGGATGAAATAAGAGTTAAAATCACAAAAGTCGATATTCTTAAATACCAAATTGATTTAGAGTTAGCATAAACAGATTTTCAAAATATATTATGGAAATATCCAACAAAATACATAAGAGAATTAATTAGAATGATTTTTAAAAAAAAATTTCTATTATTAACTCTTTTTCTAATAATAATTTTTCAAACCTTAATTTATACAAATAATAATCAAAAGACTTCTTTTAGATACTTTAAATGGGTTGTACAAGATGTAAGTATAGGTAAGTTAATCAACATATCATTTTTTTCTGGTTTATTTATAAGTGCACTATTAAATACAACAATTACAAACTATAAAAAGAATAATTTAGAAAATATAGAAGATATAGAAAAGAGTTATGAAACTCTTAATAATGAAAAAGATATAAAATCTAATGTTGAGATGCCTCCACTAAGGGATATTAGAGATACTCAGCCAACAATATCTGTTAATTATAGAGTAGTAAGAAATATTGAAGAAAAAAATTTAAAAAATGAACAG
>NZ_CVSW01000010.1 GCF_001180265.1 Prochlorococcus marinus
ATTCCTAATTTATTACAAATAATTGATAATTCATTTGCAAAAGCAATATTAATATCTCTAAATGCATTTTCTGATAGTTTTACTAGTTCAGCACACTCACTATTAGTCTCGATCAATTCGCCTTCACAGAATGTTGAATAAAAATCATAAGCTTTTTGACTTGCTTTTTTTGTTAATCCCCCGATTACTCTATTATTATTTTTCAGCTCGTATATTATGTTCCCAGGTAGTACCCTTTCAGGACAATAAGCATAATTAATATTTTCTGTAGAAAAACCAGTTTTTTCAAAAATTATTTCAGAGATTCTTCTTGTCGTTCCAACGGAGACTGTGGATTCAATAATAATTAAATCATTTTTCTTTACTTTTTTAGAAATTGATAAAGCTGCTTTCTCAACAAATTCTAAATTTGCTTTAGGTATTTCATTCTCAAAGAAAATTGGCGTTGGTACTGCAATTAAATAGACATCGGCTAATTCTAAACAAGATGAAGCCTTAAAATTTCTTTTAACTTTTGCTTTTTCAAAAAGTTCAACTAAACCATTTTCTGAAAAAGGTAATATGCCACTATTCAATTTTTCAATAATAATTTTATTTATATCAAAACCATTAACCAAATATCCTCTCTCTGATAGAACCAACGCAGTAGGCAAGCCTATATATCCTAATCCAATTATACTAATACTCTTTTTATTCATTGTTCAATTTCGAGTAAATTTCTATGGACAGAGAAAATTTCTTCGATCGGAATAGGATTCTTAGAAGTTTCAATAGAGCTAATAAAAGTTTTTACTAAATTCTTAACACCTTTATCTTGAATAAAGGTTTTTTTAAAATTAAAACCCTTACATCCATATGCTTTTAAACTTCTAAAATTATCTAGTACAAAAATACTTTTATTTTTAAAGACCTCTAATCTTTCTTTAGGTATATATCTTGAACCATTGGAAAAATAATTAATTGTCCCAATAGATCCATTCTTAAATTTCACCTGAATAACAAATGTGTCTGGCTTAATTTTAATATCTTTCATTGATAGAGAAGAAATTTTTTCAATAGAGCTACCTGAAAGAAACAATAATAAATCTAAAAAATGACAAGCTTCTCCTATTAAACGTCCTCCCCCAGTTTTTGGATCGTGAACCCAATTTTCAGGGGGAATATATCCCGCATTAATTGAATAGTTAAAGGAAACTTCTCCACTATTTATAGACAGTAATTCTTTTAACTTTAAAATCAATGGAGCGAATCGCCTATTAAAGCCAACAGTAAAGATAGGGACTTTATCTTTATTAGATACTATTTTTTTATAAATATTTTCTATTTCTTCCAATTCTTTTAAGTTTAAGCAAAGAGGTTTTTCTACAAATACATTTTTACCACTTAATAAACATTTTTTTACTAATTCAGCATGACTATTATGTCTTGTTGTAATAACTACATTTTGACATTTGCTATTTTTAAAGAACTCTTCTTTTGAGGTACTTATAGATTTAAATTTAAATTTCCTACCATAGATACAAGGTTTTAATCCATCATTAGAAATTAAACAATCCAACTTTACTCCATTTACTTTGAATGCAGGTATTAATATCCTATTTGCATAGTTTCCTGAACCAATAAAAGAAATTGAATTAGTTTCCAATGAATTATTAACATTAGTTGCATTATCAGCATTTATAAAAAGTTTTTTTTCAGCCTTATTTTTTTTATCATAATTTAAAACTATTCCTATATATTTTTCATCACTTGATAGAATTTTATAAGCCTTTAAAGCTTGATTAAAATGATAGTTATGGGTTACTAAATCTTTAAAAATTAATAACCCACTTTCAATAGAAGATAGAATCGCTTCAAAATTCCTTTTTTGAGTCCACCTTACATATCCAATTGGATAATCATTTCCATTTTCTTCATAATTTTTATCATATCTCCCTGGACCGTAAGAACAACTGACCTGAAATGTCAATTCTTTCTTATAAAAAAGATCTCTTCTAATATTCATTCCAGTTACACCAATCATTATTATTCTTCCCCTTTTACGACAAACCTCAGCAGAACAATCTAGTGGTTCATTACTTTTAGTTGAAGCAGTAATCAAAACACCGTCTATACCCTTATGATTATTCATATTTTTAATCTCAGAAATTTGACTTGCTATATCTTGACTATTAACAGTTTCAATCCCCAACTCTTTAGCCTTAAGACACTTATACTTATCAGGGTCAATTCCAATAACTTTACATCCATTTGCTTTTAATAATTTGACAGCTAGTAATCCAATAAGGCCTAATCCAATTACTAAAAATGTTTCTCCAAAAGTAGGTTGAGACAACCTCACTCCTTGTAAAGCTATTGAAGCGGGTACAGTAAAAATTGCATCTTTATCTAAAACTTTATCAGGAATTTTTATACATAAGCTCTCCGGCACCGAAACATATTCCGCATGAAATCCATTTGAGACTACTCTATCACCAACCTTTAAACCATTAACATCTGCTCCAACCTCTACGACATGACCTATATTGCAATATCCAAGAGGAATTAACTCATTTAATTTATGATCCACAGCATTAAATGTAGGAAACAAACCATCATTTTTTACTTTTGAAATCACCTCTTTTAATCTATCCGGCTCTTTAAAAGCTTTTTCTAATAAATTTGACTTCCCAAAATCAATCAACATCTTTTCAGTTCCAGAAGAAATCAAAGAAAAGGTTGTTCTTATCAAAACCTCTTTATTTTTAAAACTTGGAATAGGCAAATCAAGAGCATATTGTTTACCATCCGATAATGATTGAGCTATTTGCTTCATAAAAAATCCTAAAAAAATTCTCCAAAATTCATTAAATAAAGATAATAAATTAAAGTAAAACTTAATAAGATATTAAACCTTTATTATATAAATCACAAAATTGATCAACAATCCAAACTAATTATTAATCTAATCCTATTTTTAAATAATCAAATAGACCGTCTTTATAAAAAAATAAAAAATTTTTAAAAAAGAATTAAAAGATCAATTTAGATTTCCAAAAAAGATATAAGATTTTAAATATTAAAGAATAATTATTTTAATTCAAATGCATTCTATTGATAGAAATAATAATTTTTTCTCAATTCCCAATTTATATAATTTGAGTTTTTTAAGTATAAGTTTTTTAATAGCCATAGATCCAAGTGGTGATTGGATTTTTCAATTAAAAAATTTGTTTATAGCTCCAATTAATTTAGAATTCATTCAGGATACTGTTCTTGGCATATTATTATTAATTAATTTAGCCGTAGTGATAGATATTCTTTATAAAAAAAACTTCATATATTCAAAAGATCTAATCATAATAGTAATTAGTTTAATATTTTCATGCATTTTAGGTCTAATAAAAGGAGCAAATATTTTTGACTTAATAATTGAAGGTTCTACATTTTTATTTCTCCCTTTACAAATTATTATTTTTTTAAACTATCAGGAGTATATCAATAAAAATTTATTCAAAAATTGTTACTATATTTTCCTTTTTACAACAATAGCAAAAATATTTTTTTACATTTTGGTAGTTGGCAATTTAAGTTCTGTAGTATCAACATTATTTAGACCTGGAGCTTTAAAATTAGCTTCTATATATTTTTGCCATGGAATTGGCTTATTATACACTTTAATAAATAAAAAATATAATTCTAATGGATTAAGCATCTATCTAATAGGAGCTACTTTATTTATTGGAATTTTCAACACTTCAAGATCATATTTTATTATGATCGCTGCTTTAATATTTTATATAATTGTAAAATTCTTATTTTCTAAAAGAATAAAGATTTTACCATTTTTGATTATATCTTTAGCTATATATATTATCGTTATAACTGGTAAACAAATTAAATTTGATAATTTATCAGATTATACTAAAAGAGAAACTTTTGCCAAAAGATATGATACTTTGATTTGCTTTTCAAAAAGTTCTATTGATGATTTTCTTATTGGTACTGGGATCGGAACTCCAATAGAATGTTCACAAGAGGGGATTCTTAATAGTGAAAATTATAGAAAAAAAACATTCTTAAGAAGAAACCAAACGGAACTAGGTTTGTTAACACTAGTGTTAAAATTAGGTTTATTAAATTCAGTTATTTACTTTTATTTTTTTAATAATTGGCTCAAGAAAAATATTAATAAAAATACCATAATTAATAACAGCGCGAAAAGTACTCTATTTTTTTTATTAGTTTATTCCTTGTTTAAAAGTACAATCACTTCTTTATATGTACTGTTTTTTTTATTGATTTTAATTTTATGGAACTTAAATGATCAGAAGCAACTAACTAAAAAAAATTAAATTAATTAAATATTTGTTGAAATTTTTAATAGATTATTTAAATACAAATTTGGAAAGGTATTTAATTATTTCACTATCTACTTTAAATAAAATTTAAGTATAAAATATTGTTATTATTAAACTTGAAAAGTTCACTTCCAAATAGTGAAAAATCTTCTTTTATCTAAGAAATTAAAAAATAATCTCATTTTTTATTTAAACAAAATAAGTTTTCAGAAAATTTATTATGCTCTTCCAATAATATTTCAAAATATCGCATGCAGCTTATATGGTTTAAAAATAAAAAATCAAAGATATCACGAGTATTTTAAGAAAATTTTTATAGAAAAAAAAAATGATTTTAATTTAGAAATTAATCATATAGAAAAAAGAAGAAACTATAAGTTAAGAAATATTTTTAAAGCAGCTTATTATACTGATTTTTGGAAAGAAAAATTTGATGAACATGATGTAGATATTTTTGCTAAAGACTTAATAGAAGAATTAAAAAAAATTCCTATTACCAATAAAGAAGAAATAAAAAAAAATATTGAAAGAATTTCTCTTAATGAAAAATATCTAAAAGAATTCACTTTTTTACCATTAAAAGTTGCGCATACAAGTGGGACAACTGGAAGTGGTTTAGTTTTCAATGAGACTTCAGAAAGTGAAACTGAAAAATGGGCAACATGGTGGCGTTATAGATATTTCAATGGCATAAATTCGAAAATGTGGTGTGGAGTTTTTGGAGGTAGATCAATAGTTCCTCCAAGTCAAAATTTCCCTCCATACTGGAGAATAAACTATCCAGGGAGACAAATATTATTCAGTACTTTTCATATTTCTAATCAAAATATTGAACATTATTTATATGAAATAAAAAAAAGAAATATTAAATGGCTTCATGGATATCCATCTGCTTTGAACCTCATTGCTGATTACATAATTACAAATAATATTGAAGAATTAGTTGATATTGAAATAATAACTACAGGAGCAGAGAACCTTTTTGAATTTCAAAGATATAAGATAGAAAACGCATTTAAATGCAAAGTGAAAGATCATTATGGACAAGCAGAAGGTGTAGCTAATTTTTCACAAATAGATGGTTCAAAATACTTAGTTGATGAAGATTTTTCTATAGTAGAATTTGTACCTTCAAATATAAGTGAAAGCTATAAAATAATAGGAACAAATCTTACTAATTTTGCATTCCCTTTAATAAGATACGATACTGGAGATTTAGCAAAAATTTACAAATTTGCAAATAATTATAACCATAATAATTGGAGGTATGTTGACTCAATATATGGAAGGGATGAAGATTATTTAGTTATGAATGACGGATGCAAAATTGGAAGATTAGATCATCTTTTTAAGGATATAATTGAAATTAATGAAGCACAATTTGTTCAAGAAGAAATTGGATCAGCAACTTTAAAAATAGTTGTAAATAATAATTTTAATGATGCTTCATTATTAAAATTAAACCAAGAAATAGAAAATCGGATTGGCAACAGAATAAATATCAAAATACAATTTTCAAAAAAATTAAAAAGATCTAAGGCGGGAAAGATTAGGCTAGTTATTTCATCTATAGGTAATAATAATTTTTAATTTAATATCAATAAATCTATTAATAAATTAAAAGAAAATTAATTTATGAATTTTTCCCAACTTACTCTATCTCCTATTTCAATATCTGTTGCTAACGTTTTACCAATGATAATATCTAAATATTTTGGCTTTAAACCGTAGCCTGGTCTAATTCTTCTAATATCAGATAATTTAATTTTTTGCCCCTTTTTTAAATCTTTTGCGAAGTAAAGTGAACGTCTGAATAAAGCATTTGCTTCCTCAACGTTAGCCCTTTCAAACTGATTATTACCTAAAGCTTCAAAAGTCTGATTAACTGATTCAACTAATTTCTTAAACTCATTAGGTTCTGCAGAGAATGCACTATCAGGTCCTTTTTCATTCCTTGAAATAGTAAAGTGCTTTTCAATAGCACAAGCTCCTAAAGTTACGGCAGAAATAGATGCGAGATTACCAATAGAGTGATCAGACAAACCAATCTCAAAAGAATATCTATCTAATAAAAACTTTATGTTTTTAAGATTAGAATCTTTTATAGGTGCTGGGTAGCTGCTAATACAATGAAAAAGCAAGATATCTTTGCAACCATTATTCTTAGCAACCTCCACTGCTTCATCTATCTCTTCCAAACTAGCCATCCCGGTAGACATTAATATTGGTTTTTGAGTTGCTGCAATATATTTAATTAAATGCAAATCACATATTTCAAAAGATGCTATTTTGTATGCTGGTGTATCTAAATCCTCTAGCAAATCGACTGCAGATTCATCAAATGGTGATGAGAAAATTGTAATGCCAAGTTCTTTAGCGTATAAGAACAATTCAGCATGCCATTCAAAGGGAGTATGAGCTTCTTTATAAAGATCATATAATTTATATCCTGCCCATGGTCCAGTTTTTATCAGAAAATCCCCTTTGTTAGAATTAAGAGTCATAGTATCAGGAGTATAAGACTGAATCTTTATTGCACTAGCGCCAGAATCAAATGCGGCTTTTATAGTTTTTTTTGCTCTATCTAAAGAACCATTATGATTAGCTGACAATTCAGCAATTACATATGGCTTTTGTTTCACTGATATTAAATCGCCATTTATGTTCATTTTCCTTAAAAAAATCTTATTTTTTATTTAAATAGATAATACTCTAAAGATCTTTTAAAAAGATTAATTAACATGTTAAGTCTACTTTTAATAATAATATCTAATGGTCTTCTGCCTTTAATGCCAATAGAACAAACCTGTTTAGAATGTATTCTGTAAAACTGACAAGCCACCGTTATAAATTTAACTCTACCCAATAACGATAAAGTAATAGCTATCCACTTATCATGTGAAGATATTTTCTTTGGAAAAGGTAAAATAATATTTTTTGCCCTTTGACTAAAAGCAAGGCCAGGGCCATGACATCTGGTATTAAAAATAGGTATCGGAATCTTTAAAGGCATCTGTTTATCCAAAAAAGTTTTACCTATAAGTTTTGCATTATGATCCACAAGAAAATGATCAGAATAAAGTAAATCAATATTTTCATTTCTCGAAAATGCAGTTTTATAAACTGAAATTTTATGAGGCATCCAAATATCATCCTGATCAGATAAGAATATTAATGGATTTTTAGCTCGTTTTATAGATTTCTCAAATGTTTTAATAACTCCAATATTAGATTTATTTCTTAGTAAAACTATTTGAGGACAGTCAAAATCCTCAATTATTTTAACTGTATTATCTTTAGAATTATCATCTACTATGATCAACTCATCATTATTATTAGAAAATTGGTTAATAATACTTTTAATTTGATCTCCAACAAATTTTTCACCATTGTATGTAGCCATACATACTGAAACTGAATAATTATTTATTTTCATAATATAGAATTTTTAATTCCTAAAAATAATCTTAAAAACAAAAAGCAAACGTATTCCAAAAAGTTAAAAATTTTTGCTGAGTAAACCATCTTAGCTTGTTTTTTATAACCTATGAAAAAAGATTTAATTCTTTTTGGGCTAATATCTTTTGATCTATTTTTCAAACCAATAGTATTTTTTTCATGCTGCCTGTAAAGCAAGCATTTTTCTTTAGAAAAAACAATATTTACATTCATTGATTTGGATTTTAATAATACCCACCAATCATGCATTACTACATTTTTATCAAAAGGAATAATATATTTCTTAAGCTCCTTATTAAAACTCATACAGATTCCAGGTATTTTATTTTCTAATGCCATTGAAAACTTACTCTTAAAATATTTATCTGATATTTTAAAATGATCAAAAACCGAATAATTTGTTTCTTTAAGATCATTTCTTACTACAGATGCATTAAGGATTGACAATGTGGGTTTATTTATTGATTTATTAAAATGCTCGTAATGCAAAAATAATTTATTAGGTAACCAATAATCATCATGATCACAAAAAACCAAATAAGGAGTTTCAGTTTCACAAATTAATTTTTCGTATGCAAGTTTTGGTCCTATCCTTTTTTTAAAACTATTTATTCTTTTGTAATCAAGTTTATAAAAACTACATATATCTGAAAATTTCTCCAAAGTATTATCATCAGATAAATCATCATAGGTAATAATTATGAAATTTCTCATAGATTGATTAGATATGGACTCTAATAATTGATCTAGAAAATTACTTGAATTATATGTAGGTAATAAGATACTAAATAAAAATTTTTTTTTCATTATTCATTTATACTAACTATTCCATTTTGAACAGAAATTTTTTTAGAAAAAAGCTTATCTTTAATTATTGTTTCATCATGAGATACAAAAATAAAAATCTTATCTTTAAACCTTTTTAGAATAAATAGTAAAATATCTTTTGCAGATCGATCATCCAAGGCACTAAGAGACTCATCAAGAATTAATAAATCTGGGTTTTCCATCAAAGCAGACCATATTATTATTCTTTGTTTTTGACCACCACTATAAGGTAATTGACTTGCAAAAGTTTTTTGAAGATATTGGTCATGATTTTGTTTTATATTTGGGAAGAAATCAATTCCAAGACATAACCTAAATTCCTCAATTAAATCTTTCTCACGAGGCAATACTTGTTTAAAATCGAAAATCTGCCTTCCAAGTAAATAGGATAAAATATTACTCCATAAGATTTGTTCATTTTGATAAAGATATCTAATTTTAGGTTTACTTAAAAAATTTCCTTTATCGGAAAAGAATTTTATATCTCCTTTATCAGGTTTCCTAAGTCCAGCAATCAAATCTAAAAAAACACTTTTTCCTGCTCCACTTTCTGAAGTTAAAATATATGATTTGCCCTTATACAAAGAAATAGAACTTACTCTAATATTAAAATCAGATACTCTATCTTTATCTAATAAATCATCATTAAAATTAGGAAATTTTGGGAATTTATAAAAAACATCAGAAATTATTATTTTTTTTATAATATTATCAGCAATATTTTTTTCAAAGTTTTTAATTTCTTTCTTATTTTGTTTATTATTAAGCAATTTCCATACTTTAAATAAATCTATAATCTGATAAGAGCAAGCACTTAATGTTGGAAATGATGAAGAGATAATTTGTAATTGAGGCAAAATTCTTAGAGAAGCAAAAATCGCTACAGAAATAGTTGCGACATCAAAGTCTTTATCTCTAAAAATCAAGTATAAAATAGCAATAGAACAATACACAGTTGGTTCGGCTGTTATTCTTGGTAAACCTGAATAAAATAACTCTTTAGATTGAGATCTTCTTTTTCTCCTTAATTGAAAAGTTAATGCATCTTTAAAAAACGAAATATTCCTAGTTGTAGTTTTAATATATCTTGAAGAAAAGATCATACTTCTAAATAACTTAGAGAGATCCTCAAAAGATTGGCTAGTACTTAATCCTAAGTCTTTAGTTTTTAAAGATGCAATAAATCCAGAAGAAAAATATACGAGAAGGGAGCCGCCAAAAAAATAATATAAAAGAAAAGAGTAAGAATTAAAGATAGAGAATAAAAGTATAAAAAATATAATTAAGAGGGCAGATAATATGTTTAGTAAAAAAAATAAACTCTCTGGAATTCTTGATGCATTATTAAAAATAAGAGATGTTAATCTTTCAACATTTACCTTGTCTACAAATTCAATATCTCTTTGAAAAACTAGTTGATAAAATTTTAAAGAAATAGAAACATAAATTTTATCTCCCAAAAATAAAATTGATCTTGAACAAATTAATCTAGTTAATGAAGCTAGTATAGTTGAAGAAATTATCAAATAAACAAAATTTATTTTATCTAAATATAAATTACTAAATAAGTTTATTGATTCGTTATTATTTGAAAATAAGATTCCCACAGAAAAAATCATTAACAGATCAAGAAGTGCCGCAATGTTAATAAGAATAAAAGTTATTAGAAAAAAGATTTTTAACTTAAGAGAAATTTGGCTAAAAATAAATCTGTAAGAAAAAAAAATATTTTTAAGAAAAATCAGCATCTAATTTAATCTTTTAAAACCATCATGACAAACATTACATTCTAATAAATTATCAATAGATTCAAGTCCTTTCTCACAAAGTGATATTTTCTCAAAGACGTTATTAAGTAATTCTAAATAATTATCAAGAACCTTTATTTTATGTTTTGTAGAAGCATAAAAAATAGTTGATCCTAGATATCCATGAGTCAACATTTCTTGTGCAATAAAAGTTTTATATTTCAAATGATTTTTTGATTTAAAAGCAAATGCTGCAAGTGAATCTAATCCCATAGTATCGATTTCTAAATTATTTAAATTAGCTATTTTTTCCCAACCTTTCTTTAAGTATCCTCCTAATTCTGTTACTTTATCCCAACTTTTTTCTCTTTCCATAATTTCAATAGCCTTTAATGCGGCAGTAGGTCCTATTCTTTCTGTCCAAAATGTACTACTTATAAAGGTACTTTGAGCAGCTTGCATTACAGAACTTTTCCCAATAACTGAGGTTATTGCATAACCATTACCTAATGCTTTCCCAAAGATTGAAATATCTGGATTTACTTTATATTTTAAATGCAGACCTCCAAATGTCTCTCTAAAACCTGAGGTACATTCATCAAAAATAAGAACAATTCCATTATCATCACAAATTTTTCTAACTTTATTTAAAAAGCCATTTAATGGAGGTTTATTTCTTTGTACTTCCATCTTGACCGCTGCCAAGTTATTTTCTTCCACTATTTTCTCTAACTGATCAAATTTGTTATAAGAGAAAGATTTTACAGACCCCTCTAGACTTTTTGGGACTCCTAAAGGGTCTAGTCCTGGCAGCAGATGTTTATCAAGACTAGAGTTACTAGCGAGATTATTAGCTAAATACCAATCATGCCAGCCATGATAACCACAAATAGCAACTACATCTCTACCGGTTGCGGCTCGAGCAATTCTTATAGCGATTGCATTAGCTTCTCCACCAGTTCGAGCAAATCTGACCATTTCAGACCAGGGGTGCATCTCAACTAATTTTTCAGCAAGAAGTACTTCTTCTGGACAATTTAGAGTGCTCATATTACTTTTTCTCAAAGCATTTGAAACAGCCGCATCTATTTCCTTATTTGCGTATCCCAACAAGTTAGTACCAATTCCCATTATTGATAGGTCTTTATATTTTTTTGAATCAATATCCCAAATATTGATCCCTTTAGCTTTTTTGTAATAGGCTGGCCATTTTTCTGGTGCAAACATTTCTGGCCTTTTAGATAGAAGCATATTGCCTCCGGGAATTATATACTTAGCTCTTTGCCACATTTTTTGAGATTTATTCATTTTCAGACCCTCGTTTCTATAAAATTTATCATTAATGTTAAATAATTCAGGCCTCTCCTTGTAAAGAGAATATATTTCTTGCCATTTCATATCAATCCTCATATCAAATGCATTAAAAATATTAGCCATTACCCTATAATCTTCTGGAAGATCAACCGTTAATCTAATTTTTGATAAATCAATTGGATTTTTTATATTGAATTTTTTCAGGTTTGGATTTTCCCTCATCCAAAGGGTTACATGCTCTCTTTCATAAATATCTTGACAATTCTTATAAGCCAAATCAAGGACTTCTTTAGTAAAAATTTCAATATCTAAACCATCAGGGAAAGTTGGCGGATCTATATTAGATAAATAATCAAATTGATTTTCCTTGAATTTTTTTATTGCATTGTCTAAAAGATTAAAATCTACCAGAGGACAATCTCCTGTTATTCTTATGAGAGTTTTACAATTTGTTTTTTGAGATGCAAAATAAAATCTACTTAAAACATCATCGGTTTCTCCCTGTACAAATTTGAATCCAAATTTTTTGGCTATATGAATTAACTTAAGATCCTCTTCTTTACGAGTTGTTGCCAAAAAGAACTCATCAATTAATTTAGACTTTCTAAGCCTCTCAAAAAGAATCTCTAACAAAGACCATCCTTTAACTTTTTTAATAACTTTATTTGGAAAACGGGTTGAACCCAATCTTGCTTGAACTATTACAGCCACCCTAGAACTACAATTAAGATTTATTTTTTTATCCATTCTTTCTAATTATCGATACTGAAACCCAATCTTGCATATTATCGGTGTATTTATTTTCGTTATGTGAAATTAATTTGTGATTATATATTTTATAATTTGGATGCCAAGTAAACATTGTTGTTCTATCCATTTTATAGCTTTTCAAAGTAGGTTCATGAAAATATACATTTGAGAATGGATAAGATGACCAAAAATCTATAATTGCAATCCAACTATATTTTTTCAATACTCTGTTAGCTTCATTACTGATTAGAAATAGATCATTAACATCACATAAGTATAGACAGAATCCATAAATCAAAATATCAATTGAATTATCTTTGATAGGCAATTTTTCAGCAGTGCCAATTTCAGATTTGATTTGATTTGATCTGACATGATCTACCGCTTTTTTACTAGGATCTATTCCTGAGACATCCCAATTTCTTTTGTTTTTAAGTTCAGTCAATCTCATACCTTGTCCCATTCCTACTTCAAAAACTTTAGTATTTGAATTATTCTCACAAGGAAGTTCCAATACAAGCGGTAAAAGTGGATCATTCTCAATCCAATATCTATAATCAATTTCACTCAAAAGAGAATTTCTGTTAAACCATGAATCTCCTTCTCCATTTAAAAATGATTCTTTTTGGGAGGTATTATTCTTCATAACTTCCAATTTCTTGGGTCCAAATCTTCTTCATTTCTCCAAGAAAAATTTGTTGTTACATCATTATATTCGTTATTTTGAATTTTAGAAATTTGATCAAGTATTTGTTTAAAATCTCCAAGTGAAGATAATCCAATAATTAAAGAGTCCAAATATTTACATTTCAATAGGAATGACAAAGCTGCTTCAATTGGATTTATATTTAATTCTTTGAGTGAAATTTGACAATTTTGGTGGTGAATTTTAAAACTTTTTGATAAAAAATCAGGCCATTTATTTATTGGTTGTAATAAAAGTCCCTGTAAAAAAATACTTCTTGCTTGAATTAAAATTTCATTCTCATAAAGACTTTTAATTGTTCCATCTAAAAAAAGTCTTTGATCATAAATAGAAAAAGGCAATTGAACTACATCAATATTTTTCAAATTAAAGTTTTCTAAATCCTCTTTTTTATATATGGAAACACCTATATTATTAATGAGATTTTTTTCTTTTAAATAAAATAACCAATCAAATAAAATTTCATACTGATTTTTCATAATATTATTTGGGTTATGGATTAATAAAGTATCGATTTTTTTTGTATTTAAATTTTCCAAACTTTTTGAAAAATTTTTTTCCCATTCTTTTACTATTTCCGTTTGACAAAGATAATTTTTATCAATAAAAAACTTAGTCGTAATTTTAAAATTTTCATGATCCTGAATTGCTTTACCAAGAGTTTCTTCAGCAACTCCATAAGATCTTGCTGTATCAATCTTTGAAATATTATTATCTTGAGCTATTTTTAGAATCTTAAGAACTTCAGGTAATAAAATTCTTCCTTTATTGTTAGTAATTCCATAATCTAAACCAAACTGCGCAGTTCCAATGGATATCTTACTACTATATTTCATTTATAATTTTTCAAAACAAATTTTAGATTTTTTATAACTTTTAATTGTTTAAAATAAGATAATGATGGATATAAAGGGATACTTATTGAAGAATTTGCAAACAACTCGCTTTTGGGAAATTGTCCTCTTTTAAAACCAAATTTTTGATAAAAGGGGTGCAGATGAATTGGTAAATAATGTAATTGAACTCCTATTAACAATTTTCTTAATTCAATAAATATTTGCCTATGAAAAGGAATTAATTCTTTATTTAATTGAATAATGGATAAATGTAAGGAACTTTTTACATCTTTAGGTATTTCAAGAAAATTTATTGGTTCACTCTTTAATCTAGACTTATATAAATCTAATTTAGCATTTCTTTTTGAGACGAATTTATCCAATCTATTAAGTTGACTTAAACCAAGAGAAGCCTGTATATCAGTAATCCTATAATTAAATCCTAAATATTGCTGTTCATATAGCCATGGAGAAGGATCCTGATCAATAAACCTTTTCTGATCTTTTATAATTCCGTGACTCCTTAAATCACTTATCTTTTCTGCAATTTTTTCATTGTTTGTTAATGCCGCGCCACCTTCCCCAGTAGTGATTAATTTAACTGGGTGAAAACTAAAAACAGTTATGTCACTATATTTACATGATCCAACTGGCAGACCTTTATATTTACCTCCAATTGCATGACTTGCATCTTCAATAATAGAAAAACCATATTGTTTAGATAATTTGAAAATAGATTCCATATCACAACTTGTGCCAGCAAGATGAACTGGAATAATTACCTTAGGTAAGGTGCCATTTTTTGCAGCAATTTGCAATTTAGACTCAAGCGCCTTGATATCCATAAGTCCATTTTCAATATTAATGTCTACAAAATCAATCTTTGCTCCACAGTAAATTCCACAATTAGCAGATGCAACAAACGAGATTGGAGAGGTCCAAAGCCAATCACCCTTTTTCAAATTAAGAGCTAAACAAGACAAATGAAGAGCACTTGTTGCGCTATTTACTGCTAAGGCATATCTAGATTTACAGTATTTTGAAATTTCATTTTCAAACTTTTCAATTGCTGGACCATTTGTTATAAAATCACTTTTAAGGATTTTCAAAACATTGAAAATATCTCGCAAATTAATATCTTGCCTTCCATATGGAATAAATTGATTTTTTTTCAAATTTACCTTTTTAGATAGTCTTATCATAGTTAATTAAATAATAAAACTTTGTTTAATTTAATTCAAAAATATTAGTTCTTGAAATAGCAAGAATAATTGTTTTCAAAATAAACAAATTACTAAAAAAACTTATTTAAATTGGTTTAAAATTTTTATCAATTTTTAATTTAATAATTTTTCTCAAATCTTGAGGAGAAATTAAATCATTATTTTTGGAATCGAGATAAAAATTAGACTCGACTTTAGAAAAGTTAATATTTTTTTCTTCATACAACTTCAATAATTTTTGATCAGAAGGCAATATTGCATAATATTTACCTAAATCTATAGTGCTAGGACCATCTGATTTAGAAATCATTTCTTCGTGAATCTTCTCTCCAGGTCGCAACCCTATATATTCATGTCTACAAGAAGGTCCTATAGCCTCTGCTAAATCTAGTATTCGATAACTTGGAATTTTAGGAACAAATATTTCCCCACCAAGACAATTTTTTAAAGCCCAAACAACCATCTCTACTGCCTCATCAAGAATTATATTAAAACGTGTCATAGATTTATCTGTAATGGGTAATATTCCTGTTTTTGCTTTATTGATAAAAAATGGGATAACTGAGCCTCTTGATCCCATCACATTTCCATATCGAACCACAGAAAATTTAATATTTTTAAAACCCTTAGTATTATTTGAAGCTACAAATAATTTATCAGCGCACAACTTTGAAGCTCCATAAAGATTTACTGGGGAACACGCTTTATCTGTACTTAACGCAATTACTTTCTTTACATTTGAATTCATACAAGCTATTGCTAAATTTTCAGATCCAATAACATTTGTTTTGATAAATTCTATTGGATTATATTCTCCTATTGGAACATGCTTTAAAGCTGCCGCATGTATAACTATATCAATATCATTTAAAGCCGTTTTCAATCTATTTTGATCTCTGATATCACCTAAAAAGAATCTCAATTGAGGAAACTTTTCTTCAGGATATAGCTGCTGCATTTCAAATTGTTTTAACTCATCTCTACTAAAAACTACTAACCTCTTAACCGAAGGGAAATTATGTACAATGTGATTTACAAAACTTCTTCCAAAGCTTCCCGTCCCGCCTGTTATTAAGATCTTCGAGTTTTCTATCTCCAAAATGTGTTGCCTTAAAATTTCATTAATTAATTAGAAAATAATAATACATAAACGTTTATTTTATCTTGTTTTTAGAATAAATTTATCAATTTCTAAGGAAGTTAAATTTCTACAATCTACCTAAAAAAAGAGTTTTTATATATTTCCCAAAATTATTATTTTTAAAAATAATACTTTTAATTTTTTGACGAATTTTAAATGGGAATCTGAAAAATATACTTAAAATTAAAGTCTGAATCTTATTTCCTTGAATTCCTTTAAATTTAGAGGGTATTGTCCAGTTAGCTCCATATCTTCCTCTTAATTTTTTTATATAATCTTTTGGTAAATTTAAATTAATTCCTTGCCATTCTAAATTTATAAATTCTCTTTTTTTATTAACAAAACATTTTTCCCAAATTACTTTTTCCCAGCCATCATAAAAATCGCCATCTAAATTAACCTCGGTCATGTAAAAGTCTATAGAAGCATATTTTTCAGTTTCTTTGGTCTTTATTATTAAAGTTGATTCTCCTATTCCATATCCATATTCCAGTTCAAAATTCTCTTGAATAAGAATCTTTTTTAGTAAATGGAAATCATTACTATCACAAATTATATCAATATCATCGTCACCATTAATACAAGAATTATTTCTTACTATTCCTAATAAAGTTCCATATGCTATGAACCACATCTTAAAATTATTATTTTTAAAGCAATGAACTATTTTTAAAAGAGTGAAATTTAATTTTTCAGCACTACAAATATTCCCAGCCATTTTTGAAGAAAATTTTTACATTTATTATATAATCATAAATTTTTAATAAAATAACTACAAATAATAATGATAATATAAATTCTAGCTTAGAAGTGTTTTTTTGAATGAAGAAGATAGCATATGTTGGGATGAGCGCAGATCTTGTTCATCCAGGACATATTAATATTATAAAAGAGGCCTCAAAACTTGGAGAGGTATATATTGGACTTTTAACTGACAAAGCAATCGCTAGCTATAAAAGAGTTCCTTTCATGTCTTGGGACCAAAGAGCAGAAGTTATAGGATCTTTGGAATTAGTAAGTAAAGTAGTCCCTCAAGATACTTTAGACTATGTTCCAAATTTAAAAAGATACAAACCTGATTATGTTGTTCATGGTGATGATTGGCGAAATGGGGTCCAAAGTAAAATTAGATCCTCTGTAATAGATACTGTCAAAGAATGGAACGGAAAACTTGTTGAGATTCCATACACAGAGAATATTTCTTCAACACAATTACATAACTCCCTTTTAGAGATAGGAACATCCCCTGATACAAGACTTAGACGTCTTAGGAAATTATTAAATGCTAAACCTTTAATTAGATTTCTTGATCTTCATAATGCATTAAGTGGGCTTATTATAGAAAATACAAAAATTCAATTAGAAAATGAGCTTAAAGAATTTGACGGAATGTGGGCAAGTTCTCTTACAGATTCTACTTCTAAGGGGAAGCCCGATACTGAGGCAGTCGATACATCAGCAAGAATAAACACTTTAAATGAAATTATTGAAGTAACTACAAAGCCAATTATCTATGATGGAGATACCGGAGGAAAACCAGAGCACTTTCAATTCACAGTCAAAACGCTAGAAAGATTAGGTGTTTCAGCGATAATTATTGAGGATAAAAAAGGATTGAAAAAAAACTCATTATTCGGTAATGAAGTTAAACAGACACAAGAATCTATTGAAGAATTCTGTCATAAAATAAAAGTTGGTAAGTCAGCTCAGCAAAGCGAGGAATTTATGATAATTGCTAGATTAGAGAGTTTAATTTTGGGTAAGGGTATTGATCATGCTATTGAAAGAGCAAATGCTTTTATTGATGCTGGCGCTGATGGGATAATGATTCATTCTAGGCAAGAAACACCTAAAGAAATTTTTGAATTTTGCAAGAAATATAACAGTTTTCCAAATCGAAAGCCATTAGTTGCAGTCCCCTCAAGCTATAGCCAAACATATGAAAAAGAACTGGAAGATAATGGGGTTAATATTGTTATTTATGCCAATCAATTACTTAGAGCTGCATATCCAGCAATGATAAACACTGCTAAATCTATTCTTCAACATAGTAGAGCTCGCGAGAGTGAGGAGTTTCTAATTTCCATAAGTGATATATTAAATTTAATTCCTGGTACCAGATAATTGATTTCACCAAAAATATTTTTCGAAGTTCTTAAAAAAGAGGGAATTGAATTTTTTACAGGAGTACCAGATTCGCTTCTTAAAGGATTTTGTCAGTATGTAGAAGAAAAATCTTCTGATGAAAACCATATAATAGCTGCTAATGAAGGCTGTTCGATAGGGATTGCTACAGGTTACCATTTAGAAACAGGAAAAATTCCTTTAGTTTATTTACAAAATTCTGGCTTAGGAAATACAGTAAATCCCTTACTTTCATTAACTGATAAAGAGGTTTATTCTATACCCCTTATTTTATTAATTGGTTGGAGAGGCGAACCAGGGATAAAAGATGAGCCACAGCATATAAAACAAGGAAGAGTAACAAAAAGATTATTAGAGGCTCTTGAAATCCCTTTTAAAGTGATCAGTAGTTTTGAGAAAAAGTCCATAGAAAATACAAAATGGGCAGTAAATTTTGCAAAAAAATCAAGTTCGCCAGTAGCTTTATTGGTTAAAAAAGGATCTTTTGAAAAATATGAATTGAAGAAAAGAATTAAGGATAATTTTTCAATTTCAAGGGAAGAAGTTATATCTTTGATAATCAAACATTCTTTAATTCAAACAACTTTTGTATCAACCACTGGAATGATATCAAGAGAACTTTATGAACAAAGGGATATCCATAATCAAAATAAATCAAACGATTTTCTAACTGTTGGATCGATGGGTCATGCCTCGCAAATAGCATTAGGAATAGCGAGTTCAAATCCGTATAGAAAAATTATTTGCTTAGATGGTGATGGTTCTCTACTGATGCATCTAGGAGGTATTAGTAATATAGGTACAAGAAAAGATATTGATTTCTTTCATATTGTGATAAATAATGGGGCTCACGACAGCGTAGGAGGGCAACCCACCGTTGCACAAAAAATTTCTTTAACATCAATTGCAAAAGCATGTTTATATGATGAAGTACTTGGCCCAATAACAAATAAAGATGAAATTATTAAGGCCATAAAAGAATTAAGTCTTATAAATGGCAAAAGATTTCTTGAAATAAATGTAAAAAAAGGTGCTCGATCCAATTTAGGCAGGCCAAGAGAAACACCTTTACAAAATAAATTTAAATTTATGAATCAACTTAGTAAAAATCAAAGTATCGCAAAGAAATAAAATTTAAATCTCATGATTTCTTGGAAACACTATAATCCCGTAGAAATAATTTTCGGACAAGGATGTAGAGCATCACTTATAAATGATATTTCAAATAAGAAATTATTAGTTGTGACATCATTAAGAGGGAAAAAACAAATTTCTGATGATAAGATCTTACAAAAAATGATAAATAATAATTTCATAATTGACTCCGTAACTTCTAATCCAGAGATAATATCGATCCAAAATGAAATTAATAAGTTAGGGGATGAAGAATTTGATGCAATAGTAGGATTCGGGGGAGGTTCAGCGATAGATTTTGCCAAAGCTATAAATTTATTTTTAAGATTAAAAAATTTAAATATTGATTTAGCCTCAATAATTAAATCTCCCAAAAAAGAATATTTAGTAAAAACATCTATTCCTTTTTATGCAATACCAACAACTGCAGGCACCGGTTCAGAAGTTACTCAATTTGCAACAGTATGGGATCATATAAATAAACAAAAATTATCTCTTAATTATAATTTATTTCCTTCAATTGCAATTATTGATCCTGAACTAACATTTAATGTGCCATATGAAACAACGATCTCTACTGGTTTGGATGCCTTAAACCAAGCATTCGAATCAATTTGGAATAAAAATAAAACTCCTTTTTCATCTTACTTGGCATCAAAATCAATAGGACTATCAATTAAGTCATTAAATCTACTTAATGAAGATTTAAACAATAAAGAAGCAAGAATAATGATGTCGGAGGCTAGTCTTCTAGCGGGAATGGCTATAAGTCAGACATTTACCGCAATATGTCATTCAATTTCATATCCGCTAACTGCCCACTATAAAATCCAGCATGGTTTTGCTTGTGCATTTACTATGAAATCAGTAGCAAAAATGGTCTTGAATCTTAAACCTAATTCTTTATCAGAAGTTGTTGAATTTAATAATATTAATTCTGCTAAAGAGTTAATTGATGAGCTAGAAAACCTAATTAATTCATTAAAAGTCAAAGAAACCAATAAAAAACAACTTAAAGATAAAAATAGTCTTTTTGCACTGGCAAATGAAATGATTAATCCTGCGAGAAGTGATAATTTTATTTTGCCAGTAAATAAAAAATTAGTTATTGAAATTTTAGAAGATTCATATTATTGATCATTAAATGATGCTTTAATTGAAATAAATTCATAAATTAAATGGCAATATCAATCATTATTGGATTTTTATTAATTTATTTAGTTTCTGATTTTTTATTTAAAAAAACAAATTATGAGAATTTATTAATAACTTTATTTTGCATAGCAAGTCCAGTTCCTTTTTTAGCGTATACTCAAGCGATTTTAATAAAACCATATTTATATGGAATATTTATTTTTGTTATATTGTTAAAACTATATAGATTAATAATCAATTTTAGAAAAAAAGGATTTCAATTATCAATTGATTTAAAAAAAACAAAAAAAATTTTTTTAAAAAGGATTCTTCATAAATGGATAATTATTTCATTATCATTTGTTTTCACTTTAGCTCTTACTTATAAAACTTTTCCAAATATTTGGAGATTTGAAGCCCATGATTTACTTTATTATTCATGGTTAAATGAAATTTTTATATTGGACTATTATGGCCCAGTAAGAATACCAACTGCTTATCCAAATATATTTTCGGCAAATCATCTTATATCAGGTAGCTTATTAAGCCCATTTTTAATACTAAATAAAAATGTAAATATGTTTAATACCTATTCAATAAAGTACCTTTTATGCTTCTCAAGTATATTCAATTTTATCTTTGTTTATCTAAATTCATTTTTTAAAGAATTTAAACCCTTAATATTCCTTAATAGGATATTTCCTATTTTTGTATTTATAAGTTTATTTCTGTTTTATAGTTCTGAGTTAGATTATTCAATGGCAATATCTAATTTTCCTCTGATTTTGGTTATTCTAACTTTTAGCTCTTTCCTATACAAAAAAAATCATGAAAACTATATTTGGAATGAAAAAGAAGATAATTTGATAACAATTTTTTTTGCATATTGTCTTTTAATTACTAAAGCAACAACCTTTCCAATATTACTACTTTCATATATTATTTTTATTATTACAAATTATTCAAAAAGATTTAAAATATTTTTTAAAGAAATTCCTAAAAAATATATTTTTTTATTATTTATTTTTGTTTTAATTAATTTTTTAAGTTGGATTTTGCCAGAAAGTAATCATGGAAGTCTTCAAGCTTCTTCTCCTCTGTGTTTAATAAATAGTTCAGATCCTATAGAAATTTTGAAATGTACTTATAATTTTTTTGAAAACCCCTTTACTGGTTGGTATGTGCCAAGTTTAAAAATAAATTTCTTAAATTTATCATCATTAGGATTATTAATAAAAGAGTTCTATTTTATTTGGATTATTTGTTTATTACCATGTTTTATTTCTGGAATAATATTACAGAATCAGTCTAATTTTAAAATCAATCAGCTTTATGGAAAATATTTAACAAGTTATGCTTTGGCCACATCATTTGGTATTGTTTTTATTAGAGAATCAATAGGTTTTAATGGAAGTCATACATTTCATTCAAGCGTTATTGCACCACTTTTTACGATCACTGCATTAATAATTCTTTATAGAGAAAAGTATAAAAAGATTAATATTAATTCTTTTACTAATATCTTTTACGTGAGTTTATTATTTCTTCTTTTTTTAGTAAATTTTTATGATCACTCAGTGTTGTCAAATAGGATTGAGCCATTTATAAATTTGGAAAATACTAAGAATCGACCAATCTTATCAATTACAAATTTTGAATCAAATCAATTTACCACCTCTGGATGTACAAATAATAAGAAATTAAAAAAATATTTTGGAAATCATCTTGATAATAAAGGGTGCGCAAATAAGAAAAATAATATTCCTGAAATTAAAGCTGCATTAGAAGGGAAAAGGACTAATGCTTCTTTAAACTCAAATTACTCAATAATAAAGCAATGGGTTTTAATTAATGAATGATTTTAATTTATAATTATGAATAAAAAAATAATAAAAATAAAAAATCATCAAAATATATTTTTTATATTTATGTTTTTGTCTTTCTTTCAAATTATTTTTTTTCCTTTTTTTCTAAAAAATTTTTTATTAAAAACTCTATACAAACCATTAACATCAGATAAGATTGAGCGAATCCTGATTAAAACTTGCAGTAGTGAAAAAGCTAAAACTGCAAATATAACTTCAATAATATATTTAATATGCAATAAAGAATATATTAACTTAAATAAATAAAATTATATAAGCGATTTTTAATTAATATTGATTTAATTGCATAGATAAATAGATAATTAAAATAATTATTAAATATTTCTTAGTAATTCCTTTAGAAGCCTTTTATTTAGATAAAAAGTTTTTTTTTCTTTACTAAAATATTTAAATAAACCATTAACTAAATCTTAATTCTCATTTTTATCAACCCCCCAAAAGTATTTATTATAAATTTAACTTTTGAAATTAAATTAATATTCCAATGACTTTTTCCATATAATCTTTCAGGGAAAAGAACAGGAAGTCTCAAAAACGTATATTTTTTTGAATTCGCTATTAAAAAAACACCTAGATCAAAATTGTAGTCATCAGGTGTTTTCTTTAAAGAATTAAGAATTGATCTATCAAATATTGAGGGTTGAGCATTGATTTCATATAAATTATTTGAAAAAAATATTAATTTTGTTATGAAACCCATTACAGTACTCAAAAACATATCAGATGCTTTTCTCCCAAGCCTTTTACCTTTTAATGCATATTTAATATTATTTGATTTACAATTTATTTTTTGTGATAACAATTCAAATGCTTTAATCACGTCAAATAAATCTGTTTGCAAATCAGCATGAGTCCATCCAATATATTTCCCATTGCAAAAATTCAATGCATATTTTATGCCAAAACCATAACCTTTATTTGTTTGCAGCTTTATAAACCTAATTCTTTCCTTCTCCTTTAGAGATTGCATTATTTCCCAAGATTGATCTTTTGAACCATTATCTAGGAAGATAATTTCTATATCGTAATTATCAGTAATAAAGATTGCCTTTTTATATAGCTCTGGGAGGGAAAGGGCCTCCTCATAACAAGGAAGTACTATACTTAATAAAGACATTCTTATAATGAGATATAAAATAAATTAACATGAAACTCAAGCAATATAAATACAATAATTTATTAAAGCAAGTAATTGGATTTCTTGTGGCTGGATGTTTAGCAAATTTAGTAAGTTTCTCAACTTATTTTATCTCTTATAATTTTTTAAATCTTTCTATATTTTCAAGTTCTATTTCTGGACAATTATTAGGTTTAATTACTAATTATTTTGTAAATAGCAGATTTGTATTTATGAAGAAATTGAATCTAAAATTTAAGATTGTATACTTATCATATTATTTGACTAATATTTTCATAGTAGGAAAATCTATCGAATATTTAGAGTCTTTAAATTTTAACTATATTTATAGTTGGTTTATATGCGTAATTATTGCTGCAATATTGAATTTTTTATTTGTAAAATATTTTGTTTTCAAGAAAAAAATTAGATCAGCAAATTCTTCCATTTAGTAATATTTTCTTTTTTACAACATATGGCTTCAAAAATAACACCATATGTTTTGATTTTTTTAGCGTAATTTTCGATATCATAATTTCTTCCTAATAAATCTGGAGAAGTCAAACACTTTTTTACATTTAAATCATTAAAAATTTCTACCTCATTTTTTTTAATTGGAAATTTAGTAAAGGTATCTACCCATATCCAGTTAATAAGAGAATTTTCTATAAGATTAATTGACGTTTGAATTGATTCATACTCAGATAATCTAGATGCAAAGTTCAAATATCTTCCATTATTTACGATCATACTAAAACTACTATCTAGGAAAAAATATTCAGAATCTGGAGAATATTTTCTTAGAAGAGAAAGAAAAGGTTTCTCAACTCTTTCACTTTTAATATTTGCGATAACAGATCTTCCATTTAAAACTTTTAAATAACTCTCTAAAAATTGATACTTAATAAGTAAAGGATCGTGACCTAAAACTAACTCTCCATTATAGTCTCTAACATCTATTTCGACGCCTATATTTGGATCAAGTTCATCAAGTAGTTCAATACTATTTATTGAATGCGCGAAAAAGTACATTTTAAAGGTCGTTTTTCAGAAGTTTAGGAATTTTTTTCAAGCTTTAAAATATATTCTAACTTTAAATTGAAAAAATTTTTTTTTAAATCTATTCAAAGAAAGAATAAGAATTACCTAGAAAGTATTGATCATTTTATTATTTAACTTAGATCTATAATTCCAATGGATGCAGTGTCTTCTAGAAACAAATACAGTTGTTTATTCTTAAATTTTAGATCTCTAATCCTTTCACCAACGAATACTCTTTTTAATTTAATTATTTCATTTTCTTTATTTAATTTAAAGAAATACAAAGATTTATCTTTTAAGGAACTTAATACATAAGAATTATTTCCTATTTTAACTATTTCTGAAATTGCTATTGAAGGTACAAATGACTTCAATGGTTCAACGAAACCATAATCAGAATGGGATTTATGGAGAGGATATTTTTTATATATTTCTTTTCTTTTATCACCCTTTATATAAGAGTAATGTTCTCCAGCTGATGAGATTGGCCAACCATAATTAGGTAAATTATTTTCTTCTATATCATTTACTTTGATCAAATTTATTTCGTCACCACCCATTGGCCCATGCTCAGTCTCTAATATAATATTTTTTTCCTTATCAAAAAGTAAACCTTGAGGATTTCTGTGTCCTAAAGAAATTATTTTAAAAGAACCATTTTTGATATTTATTTTTACAATTTTTCCATTTATGCTGTTTATATTTTGAGCTAAGTGTCTACTTCTATAATCACCAATAGATAACAAGATATTATTTTTATCATATGAAATTATCCTGCCACCTGATTGTAAGGGTTGAAATTCTTTATCAATATTATTTTCTGAGTGGATACATTCTTGAGATGAAAAAAGTTTGACAAAATTTATTTTCTTATAATTGATATCTCCTTTAATTAAACTGGTATTCCAACAATTCTCTTTGATCTCTTCAGTAAAAGAAACAAAAATATAATTTTTAAATATTAAGAGATCTTTTACAGAAAATGATGGTCTTTTTTTAAATTGTTCAAGACTTATAAATTGATTTATATTATTGGTAATTTGTTTAAAATTGGTTACTTTATCATTAAAATTTTCATTAAATGCCAAAAGTCCTCTAGAGGATAATATAAACAAATTTTCATTATCGAAATCAATAAAAGCACTCCCGCTTCCACTGGTTGCAAAATAAATTCCAGAATAAAAACCTGAAGTTAAGTTTAATTTTCTTAATACTTTATTTTCAGAGAGTTTTGTAATTGAAACCTTCGCTTTAATATCACTGCCACTTTCTTTCTTGTATAATTCTAAATCTTGTAAATAGGGTACTATCTTTTGCAAATTGGACTCTTGGTCTTGTATTATCTTTTCTTGTTGAGAAATAGTTCTAAAAGGTAAAAAATATTTCTTTATAATTTTTTTTTGGTTTTCATTTAATGATATTAAATTTTTAAATATTCCATACCTAGGCTTTAAACTATATGAAAAATAAATAGTAGTGGAAAAAAAACCTGCTAATAAAATTAAAATTTTTACTATATTATTTCTTTTCATTTTTAAAATACCTTAGATCAATAATAATCTAAATTAGAAATTTTTGTAAAATTTTTTTTAATAGTTGAATTTTTTAATGCACAAAGAATATTAAAATTTACATGTTATTCAAACAGTTTATTTATTTAAACGCGCTCGAAAAATTTTTTTTCAGAAATTTATAAATTTCTAATATCTTACTATATTCAAAATTTGGAGATTGATTAATGAATCCCAACAAAGTACTATATGCATAATGGCAATCACTAATTAAATCATGAGATAAATTTATATGGTTGTTGTTTTAATCATTGGGGCCATAGCTCAGTTGGTAGAGTACCTGCATGGCATGCAGGGGGTCAGCGGTTCGAATCCGCTTGGCTCCATTACTTTCAAGTATTAACCTAAGTTAGGTAAGGAAAAAAATTTTTTTTATATAAAATAATTTTATAAATATAAATATTTTGGTTTTAATACCAAATAATCTTTGAAGCCTTGTTGTAAATGATATTATTATTTTTTGCAATAAGAAATTATTTTCTATCTTATGAATTACGTTAAAAAATTTATTTTTAATTATCTTAAATTATCTGCATAGAAAATCAAAATCAATCTTCTTTATAAAAATATATTATGAAATTATCATGCCAGGCTTTAGATTATATAAGAGTGAAAAAAGTTCAGCATTACATTCAGGTTCACCCTCAAAATTTAATTTTGTTAGTTTTATGCAACCTTCTCCAGTTTTAACGATTAAATTCTTCCCAGATTGAATAATAGTTCCTGGATTTTCTAAAGAATTCTTATTAGATATTTTACTGCCCCATATAATAATTTTTTTATTATTTAAAAAACTAAAAGCTCCAGGATAAGGTGAAGTAGTAGCTTTTATAAGAGAATCAATATCAAGACTTGATTTTCTCCAATCTATTTTACCGTCTTTTGAATTACGCCTTTTATTAAATGATGCCTCAGAATTTATCTGAGGAATTCTTTTTATTTCTTCTTTTTTGAAATTCTCCCATTCTTCTCGTAAAATTTGTATTGCTCCTAATATTGATCTTTCATGAACATCTTTGCAGGTATCGCTTCTTAGGATTTTAAATTTTTTTTGGGCAATTATATCTCCAGTGTCTACTCCAGTATCAAGATGAAATAATGTTATACCTCCTTTATTTTCTTTTCTTATTATTTGCCAGTTGACTGGAGCACTTCCTCTGTCTTTAGGCAATAAAGAAGTATGCATTCCTATGCAATATGAAGCGCTTTCTATTATTTCTTTAGTAACAATTTTATGCCATCCTATAATAAATAATATATCTAAATTATAGTCTTTTAATTTTCTTAGGTTCTCAGGTGAGTCTAAGTTATTTGTTTTTAAATGTTCAAAATTATACTCTAATTCTAGATCATTGAATTCTTGATAAGCAGAATAGTTTTCTCCCTTTTTTGGTTCTACATTAAAAACTATCTTTATGCTGTCATTATATTCTTTACATAACTCTGATATCGTTTTTAAACAGAACCAACTTAATATGTGCGAACCTGCAAATCCAATTTTTAATGATTTATTATCTTTTTTGGAAATGCTTTTCATGGATTTAATTTACCTGAATTTATAGATTAGTGATCTAATCTCTACTATTTTTTAATTAAATAACCTATTTATTATTTTGGACATGAAATCTTGGTCCAAATTTATAGCTATAAATAGCTAGTGGGATTAAAGCAATAATACATATATATTGTGCATAATTGATATTTGAATAAGATAACAGTCCGAGAGGCATGCACCAAAGTAAGTTTACTAATAATGTAAGTTTTAATACTTTTTTATGACTATTCCATATCTGCACTAAATTTTGATATGCATGGGTTCTATGACCTTCCCAGAACCTTGGGACAGTTAAAAATCTTGTAAAAGTAGTTAGAGTTGTATCTACTAAATAAAAACTAGCTATTGTAATCCAAACAAAAACTAGTTTTGGTTCCCGTTGTAAGGATTCTAAAATAACAGCTACAAGAAAGAAAGAAATATATTTAGTTCCTGAATCCCCCATGAAAATTTGGGCACTAGGTTTGTTAAAAAATAAGAATCCAATATTTGAGGCTAAAAGAACAGTAAGTAATAAGACCAAATCTTCATAACCTAGAGATTCGAAAATTATAATCATCGGGAATGTAATAAAAATAATGCATGATGAAGCCATTCCATCACAACCATCAACAAAATTAAATGCATTGTAAATCCATATAATTAGAAATAAAATTATAAAAATAGTTAATAAAGCTAAAAAATTTATAGATACTTGCTCATTAATTTTGGTGTAAAAACCTAAGGCAACAAATGTATAAAATGCACTTAAAAATTGCGTCCCTAATTGATAACAAGGTCTTATATTTATTCTTTCATCCAAAACTCCAACTAAACCTGTTAGTAAAGAACCAATGCCAAATATATAAAATTGTTCTTTTGAGAGGTATCCCATCTCGAAAGTCATTATTATTCCTGTAAAACAAGAAATTATTATCGCTAGCCCACCACCAACAGGTATTGGTGAGTTATGAAGGGTTCTATTATTAGGAATAGATAACGGGCCATATTTTTTTGCAAAATCTTTATAAATAAAAGTAAAGATTATGCAAATCAAAAATGAAATTATAAATATAGAAAAAATAAGCATTTTATATAGGCCAAAATCTTACTTAATATATTAGAGTAAATGGTTTAGTATTTTTTAATCTACTTAATATATTTAAGACTAAAACTACTCTGCGAGCTAATCAGCAAAAACAGTTGCAAAACCTAGTTATTGCTTGATTGGTGATCTGTATGGCATGCAGGGTGTCAGCGGTTTGAGTCCGCTTGGCTCAATCGGGATTTTAGCTATTCATAACATTTAGTATTTAATAATATTTTTTGACCAAATTTTTTTTGCTGCAAATCAAGTACCAATACATTAATTCAGATCCCTCATACGTGAAATTGCTCATAAGTCAAAACCCTGCAGTTAACAAAGGATAAGCAGAAGACCAATATTTGTATTCTTGATATTCTTCTGGAGTTCCAAGATGAATATAGTCGTTTACCTTAATATATTTAATTTTAATATTACTAAAATCTAAAGAAGCAAAAACATCGTCAATAATTAGTTCCCTACTTTTATTTAACCGTTCATTTTTGGTGTTTTTTATCCAATCATGTAATTTAATTCCTGACTTAATAAAGAAAAAACCACATAAGCCAAGAGTTGGTAAACCGATACTAAATTTTTTTACATTAATGCTTGTTACAGTCTCATTATTATAGTTAAATGAACTCATTGAATCCTTAGATAATTTTGACTGAAGTAATGAAGGTTCAAACCCAAAAAGGATTATATCTGCACTATTAGTGGCATAAAGATCTGTAAGTTTTTTTATATCAAAGTGGGCAAAACAATCACAAGAACATATAAAAAAATTTGACAGTTGACAATAAACCTTTTCTGACAAAAGTAAAGAATCTAACTGGCTAGAGGTAGGAATTATTGAGTACTTTGAAGCCAATTGAAAAGAAGAACTCATTAAATTTTGTGATTCGTTGCATACTATTGTTGAATTAGATGGATCAATCGGTAAATTATGAAAAACAGTGTCGAGCAACGTCATATTCCCAATAGCTAAATCTGCTTTATCAATAGATGATATGCGCTTCATCCTGGAGCCTTTACCTGATGCATATATGACACTTTTAAACTTTGAGAGATATTTGTTTTTTAAAAATTTGGCATTAGAAAGTTCATAAAGATTTTTTGCATGAACAGTGAAATCTTTATAGGAACAGGGATCACCATAATGCACAAATGAATTGATATTTACAAGTTTTACTTCATAATTTGCTTTAATATAGTTAAAAAGGATAGAAGGAAAGAATTCACCTGTTACTCGATCTTCATTTTC
Source organism: Prochlorococcus marinus (assembly GCF_001180265.1). Taxonomy (GTDB): domain Bacteria; phylum Cyanobacteriota; class Cyanobacteriia; order PCC-6307; family Cyanobiaceae; genus Prochlorococcus_A; species Prochlorococcus_A marinus_H. Next base: position 30,256 of record NZ_CVSW01000010.1, read on the forward strand.
TATGAGTGCTGAAAGATAGTCTTTTATAAAAGATAAAGACTTGAATTGGAAAAGACCAATTGATAGTAATTCATTCATCCAATCATTAGTAAAGGAAGATTTTTCTTTTATTTTATCTAAATAGTTAATTCCTGAAATATCCGAAGTCTCAGGAATAATTTCCTTACAAAAGGCTGAAAAATTATTATTCACAAGGTGAGGGTGGAATCCCTTATGACAAGCTATTGATGCATTTGAATAGTACATTTCATGAAACTGATCAAGAGTCCAAGACCAAGTAATGTCTGTATAGGATAAAAAGGTTACTGAGTTTTGAGGTAATTGATCTAATGCCTTAAATAGAGTGAAGGCTGGACCTTCTTTATGATCATCAATCAGACAAATTTTAATTAAATATTTTTGGGCAATTTTTTTTACATGAGTGGAAATTAAATTATATATATCAGGACTTGTTAAGAAATAAAATTTGGGCTTATACGGGAACTTTTCTATTATCCTCTCTAGCATTGAAAATCCACTAATATCTAGAATCGATTTATGCTCAGAAAATCCAGCATCCATAAATCTTTTACCCCGGCCAGCCAAAGGAATTACTACATTATATTGATAATTCATTCGGATAAGTAATCCTTTAGTGCTGCATAATTATTGCAAGTTTCTTCAATGTTTTTTCCACGAATAATACTCCAACCTGAAAGGAGTGATGCACCTTTATTGACACATTCTTTTATATTGTCAAAAGTAAGTCCCCCATCCGCTTCGATAAGTAGCGAATAATCATTTTTTAATGATTGCTCACGAAAATATTTAAATGTCTTAAAACATTTGGGATTAAAGAACTGGCCACCATATCCAATGGGTACGCCCATAATTACAATCCACTTAATCTCATGATCTTGAATCATCTGCCAAACTTTGTTTTTATCGTCATCTAATTCAAAAATAATTCCGGGTTCACAACCAAAATCTCTTATTGAACTAAAAAGATGAGTTAGCGTCGAACTTCTTGGATGACTTCTTGGATGGATAGCAATACCATCGGCTCCCGCCTTAGAATATTCTTCTATGTAGTTTATTTTGCTACTAATTGCCAGTGGATCAGAAACCATCAAGTGTACATGACATCTAATCTGATCATAATAATGTTTAATGGCTTTAAGTTTTTCCAAGCCTGAAAAACTCCTAGAAATGAATTTCCCATCACCAACGTCAATATGAAAATTTTTCATACCTCCAGAAACTAAACCATCGATATAAATTTTAAAATTATTATCGAATGGAACCTCAATCATTGAGGCAGAAAAAGATGGGTTAGCTGAATATAAATTTAAATCATTTGAGTTATTGCTATCACTTGATGTAAATATATCAAGGAAATAATCAACGGCTTCTTCTCCAAAATAATAAGAACTTCTATGAAAGTATTTCATATCATTTGCAGTGAGTTTGGGTGAATTAAGAGTAGAAAGAAGTTCTTTAGACTTAATAAAAATGTTTTGAATGATTTTGTCACTTTGCTCTTTTTCTAGTAAATGCTTTATTTTGTTCAATCTACTCATTTGTAGTTTTGAATTGGCATTAAAGTTAACGAAATCTTTATCAAGACGCTCTGGATACGAATTACAATAAACCTTAAGAAAGTCACCTGCAATATTTACTTTGTGACAACCTGCAAGCGAATCAATCAAGATTTTTGCCTTTGATCCTGTAGTCCCATGAAGAACCGCAGATACAAAACTAGTTTTGTTAAGAGCATTTACCCAATCTCGAGAAATAGAAGTATCCACATTACCAAAATCTTTGGAATGATGAGTTGTGCCTAGATTTGCAACAAATAAACTTGGTCTTGCTTTGAAAAGAGGAATATCTAATAATTCTAAATTTGATGACAGAGTCTCTGCAAAGAGGATCATTTCAAAAGGCTTTGGGATCTGAGCAAATTCACTATTATCTATATAATTCAATTCACCTATTACATATTCTGTGTCGACCAAAAAAGATGAAGGGTTTTCTAATAGTAGTTTCGCTTCATAGCTACTAACAATATTGTAAGCTTTGCGGAGGTCTTCAGGATTTTCTGATTTACTTGAGAACAGGAATGAACCATCCAAAACAATATGTGTAATGTTTCTTGTTTTTAATGAATCAGCCAAAAATGAAGAGGCCCTTCCTTTGGGAAAATCATTTTTAGCGTCGATATGGTCAAGTCCTAATCCATAAAGTGGAAATCTATCAGGGTATTCCAGTTGATTTTTTATCACACAAGCAATAGTACTATTCACAAGCTGATTACTTCCTTTTTCAAGATTTAAGTAACCTTTTTTCAGTTTTCCATAATTACCCTTAACTGGACCTAACGCATTCATAGAACTCTGTATAACTATTGGCTTCGATTCACTAAAAGCTGACTTTATTAGACCACTAATATCATATGATCTTGAAGAATCGATATCATATACATTGGCACCTAAAATTGCAGATTTATCGCCTCTTAATTCCATCCATAAATAGATTTCTGCAAAAATTGATGGAAGTAATCTATGTAGTTTGTTGAAAGCTATCTTTCCTCCAGATTGATTATCATCCCAGCTTAAATCAAAACATTTAATTAATTTAGAAGAATCAACTTGCAAATCCGGGTATGTACGGCAAAGATATTCAAAAGTACGCTTTCTTAAATGTCTATTAGGTGACAATAAGAAGGATCTTAATTCTGAACGGTAATTTGAATTATTGACTAGTGTTTTTTTGTAAATAAAAGATCCAACATATTTGAAGTTCGTACTTCCCTTTACAATATGGTGAGCATCGTTTAGCTCTTTCTGAAGAGTTCCATCATAGTCCTCAAATGACTTAGAGCAACCTGTTGAACGTAAGCAATTCTTGTCAGCCCATTTCTGAAAATCTTTTTTAAGTCCCGACGAATTTGTATTTATGGCAAATAAATAATTAAAAGAATAAGCTGACTGATAACCACTAGAACATAATATTGAGTGATAAAATAAAACTTCTTGAAATTTTGCTGCTCTATGTATTAAAAAAGATTCGCCTATTGAGTAAAAACGTTCAAATATATCTAAAAACAAAACAATCTTTTGCTCTAGACCTGTATAAATTTTATTGATATTAAAATCAGATCCTCTTATAAATGCTGGGATCATAAAATCAGTTGGCGTAATAAGATTTAATGTTTTTGTTTCAACAGTCTCGTTTCTTATAAGATTTCGTACCTCAGTTATCTCATAATTTAGAGAATCGTCCTTATTATCTATAGATGTTTTAACTTGTCCGGAAGAAATAATATACGTCCCTCCTTTCCATGACAAAAGAATTGAAGAATTAGTTTCTGCAGATTTATAAATAAGATTAAGTTTAAAATTCCCTTTCTCTAGCACTACTGAAAGCAAATGCGGAAGTATTCGGTAATATTCGTCATAGACCGAAGAGTCTGAAATCAACTTTAGATTAGTGCTTTGATAACAATCATTGAACTTTATAATGGCATTAGCAATTTCCTCACCGAGATCAGTTGTGCAATCCTGTATAGAAAAACCTAAGCGATCTTGAAGAAGATGATTAAGGTCTTTCCAAAAAGATAATATAGATTCAAACTCTAAAAGTGATAAAGTCGAAATTGTTGAAGCATTATTGAAAATTTTAGTGTATATTTCTTGAATTGAATTTGTCCTCAGACTTGAATGATATGAATTTGTCTTATCATCCCTCCATTCAAATATTAATTTTTTATCCGCTTTAAGAGGAAAATTATAGTCAGAATTGTCAATAATTAAGTCAATACTTTTTGAAAATCGCGAGAAGTGATAAGTGAAAGAAGGAACATCTACAGCCCAAAAGTAATCAATTGCTTGTTGAGGTGATCTATAACCTTTTACTCTCTCTATCTTTCTTTCTAGTAAAACATTCTTATTTCCAAGAAGACATATGTTGATGTCAATGTTTATAGCTAACTCTGGTCTTGATGTATAATGACCTTCGCAGATAATAACAGATTTAGGTTTATAGTTAAAATCAATACTTAAGCTACATTTGCCATTATCCTCACGTGAATAAAGGTTATTTATTTTAAGGTAATTATTAATTTCTTTCGAGGATTCTTTGTTAAAATGATTAACCTTGAACTTAACTAGAAATTCTTTGAAGATATCAAGATTCATATGCTCTTCGCCTTCAAGCTTGAATTTAATTGAATCAGAATTAATCCTTTCTAGATCGTTAAGTCTATATTGTCTATTCTTTAATAACCAGTCTAAACGAAAATATTGTACGTCAATTTCAGAATCAACCTCTTTCAAAAAACTTCCTAAATTATTTGCAAGAATTGTTTTACCACTTGCTGTTGGTCCGTCTATTCCAACTATAATTAGATCTTTCTCCGCTAAAAGGGATATAATCTTTTGGGAAATCTCGTTGATCAAAGTCTTATATAATATTCTTGTATATTACATTTATATTAATTGAAAGCTATAAAAATATTACAGTATGATTTTATTTATACTTTTTCAGTTTAGTTGTCACTGTAATTAATCATTTTTGATAAAAGAATCGTGATTTTTTTATCTAGAATTCTCCATTTCAGTATTTTTTCAAACAAATCAAAGTTCTTTATATTAAAATAACTCGATAAACAATAACCTATGATCAAATTTAGACTATCAATATTTTTAGGGGGTATAGTTACTCTAGTCAGTTTTTTTTTAATAGGTTTAAATTTTAATAATCAAAGTTCCTCATACATTAAAAATCTTATAAGCTTTAATAGAAGAAAAGTATTAAGAAAATATTTATTACCCTATCAAACTATATCTGCTCAGGAAAACACAATTTCTTATTTAGAGGAGGATAATTTTCAATTATTAAAATTAGAAAAAGAAAAAAAAGAGAGTGGCACTGATATAAAAATAAAAGAAAGTATACAAAAACTACCTGACAATAAAATCATTAAAAAGTACAAATTAATTTCAGGCTTTTATGCTGGAATTAATAATTTTTTCCCTGGGACCGGTTTTATTGATTTTCATAAGAACAATATTGTAGTTTTATCTTCAAGAGGGCTAATAGCTTTTAGAAATGAAATCAATAATGATAAAGAAAATTTTAAACAAATCCAAAATAATATCAATGAGTTTATTAATAATGAACAATTTAAAAAATATAGATGGTTTTCTATTAAGGATTTATTGATTTATAAAGATAAAATATTTGTTTCTTATACTGAAGAAATTAAAGATAATTGTTGGAACACTAGTATTATTGTTGGAGATTTAAATTATAAAAAAATTCAATTTAAAAAATTATATTCTCCAAAAGATTGTATACATTCACAAAATAATGTAGATGGTGAATTTAATGCACATCAATCCGGCGGAAGGATAATTGCAATAGACGAAAATAATATTTTATTAACCAAAGGTGAATTCAGAACTAGAACACTTGCGCAAAATACAAAAAGCTTCAATGGAAAAATAATTAATATTAATCTTTTAAATAAAAATTACAAAATTCTTTCTATGGGGCATAGAAATCCTCAAGGCTTATATTTTGACAAAAAAAATAATTTCATCTTAGAAACGGAACATGGACCAGCTGGTGGCGATGAGATAAATTTGATCGAATTAGATAATGAAAATAAAAATAAAATTCAAAATTATGGGTGGCCAATAGCTTCATATGGCGAGCACTATGGAGGAAAAGTGAAAAAAAACAAAAAAAAATATAAAAAATATCCTCTCCATAAATCTCATTCTGATTATGGTTTTATTGAACCATTAAAATCATTTGTTCCCTCTATTGGCATATCGGAAATCGTAAAAACAAAAAATAATACTTATGTTGTAAGCTCTTTGAAAGATAAATCTATTTATTTTTTTAAATTGAATAAAAAAAGAGAAATAACTAATTTAAAAAGAGTTGAGATCGGTGAACGAATTAGAGACTTAATATACAAAGATCATAATTTATATTTATTTTTAGAAGACACCGCATCTTTAGGAGTAATAAATCTAAATAAAAAATCATAAAATTATTATTATTCAAGGAAAAGTCATTGTTAATTTAATCTATAAATATGATTAAAACCATTTATATCATTTTTTTATGAATTTTAAAAAGCTCTAAATTTTATTAATAAATAATTTCTTTTTTCAAAAAATGGTCGGTAGATATTTTTCTAAAATATTTATTATTTATCAAGCTAATATTATTTATAATAAAAACTATAGAAATTTAATTCCTAAAAATTTTCTGATATTAATTTAATTTCAATTTTAAAAGTATTAGTATATAGAATCAACCAACTTTAGTTTTTTATCAATATAATGACTAAGATATCTCAGAAAAGATTTTATTTTTTTTTATTTTATCTTTTAGGATTATTAAACATTAATTCCTATGGAGAAGAAGTAAAAACGAATGAAGTAAGGGATTTAAAAAGTAAATTAGTAAAAAAATATTCTCCAACTACATCTATTAAAGGCAGCTTATTTTTTACTCTTGGAGGAGTTTCAGAATCAACCTCAACCGAATCATTACACCTAACATATGAGAATAAACTTAGAATAAATACCAGTTTTACTGGTAATGACAATTTATTAACAATAATTGAATCTGGAAATGCGAAAAATAGTCCATTAAATCTTGATTTACAAAGTAAGAAAGGTGATGAACTCAAATTATCCACAATTTATTATCGATTTAAATTAGATGATCAATTTGAAGCAACAATTGGACCAAAAATGTTTGGATATCATGGATTAGCTGGTAAATCCACAGCATATAATGAAAGGATTGCAATATTAGATGGAAGTAATTACACAACTGCTTCTGGAGTTGGTCCTGGTGTTGCAATTTCTAAAAAAAATAAAAATGGATTTAATTCGTCTTTAAAAATTGCCTCCAATAGCTCGCAAATGAAAAATGAATCATTACACTATATAAGTCAGATTGGTTTAACAAAGAAATATTTTGGTGGAACTATTACTACAAATTTAAACGATGAATTTAATTCTTATGGTTTTGCGGCTTTTTATAAACCTAACAACTTACCCTCTATTAGTGCATCTATAGAATACAAAGATGATGATTCTATAAAATTAATAAAGAATTGGATTTTTGGCATACAAAAAAATCTAAAGAACCAAAAAGTTGGGTTAGCGATTGGCACACATAACGCCGCAGAAAAAATTGGTTATGAAGTTTGGAGTGAGTTCAAAAAAACAGATAAATTAAAACTTATTCCTGTTTTATTTATAAGAGAAAATAATTCCAATAATCATGAATTAGGTCTCTCATTAAATACAAAATTTAGCTATTAAACTTCTTATCAAATTTAAAACTTCATGAGAGAGGTTTATAAGGTTATAAAAAACTTACTTGTAAAAATATTATTACGGAGTAATCTTAAAATAATAAAGAAAATTTTAAAAAGGCTTTGATTTTTTTAAAATTTTTTTATATATTTGGAGCTTCAAAAATTAATTTTTTAAAACAAAAAGACAGTCAAAAAATAATTCTTAATAATTTTCTCTCTTTAGGGTTTCTAAGATTTTCTCAAGAAATCATACCTTTAATTGCTTTACCTTACATATTAAAAACTATTGGAATTAAAAATTATGGATTAATAGGTTTTGCATTATCTTCTACAATTTACTTTGGTTCTGTAGTGGAATATGGTTTTTTATTCACTGCTACAAGAGATATCTCAAGAATCAGAGAATATCCTGAGAAATTATCAGAAGTATTCTCTAAATATTTTTTTACGTCATTATTTTTAGGAGTAGTTGTTTTTTTATTTTATTCCTTATTAATAATATTAATTCCAAAGTTCAATCAATTCCTTTTTCTTTATATATCAACCATATTATTTACAATATTCAAATTCCTTTTACCAACATGGTTCTTTCAAGGTATAGAAAAGATTTACTATAATACTTTAATTGTAGTTTTGATGAATATAGGTTATTTAGTTTGCGTTTTTTCTTTTATTAATAATCAAAATGATTATTATTTTTTACCTTTTTTCAACTTTATAAGTGCCTTATTGGCTTTTATTTTTTCAGTATTAATTGTCAAATATCGATTTAGAATAATTTTTAAGTTACCTAGCTTTGAAGTTTTAAAAAATAATTTAGTTCAATCAAGACATATTTTTATTAAGCAAATAAGTCAAAATTTATATAACAATCCTACCAATATTTTTATTCTTGGTTTGTTTTTTAATTCTACTTTAGTTGGTCTATATATATTAGCTTCAAAAGTAGTAGGGATTGGGATTGCTTTTAATTATTTATTATCTCAAGCATTTCTGCCTTCTTTATCTAGAAATATTGCCAAACATATTAATTACCAAAAAGTAATGCTTATATTTGGTTTTTGTCTAAACATTATTCTCTTAATTAGCGCAGATATAATTTCAGATTATTTAGTTATTGATCCATCACTAAATGCATCCTTTTATATAAGATTGCTTTCATTTTCTATTTTTTTTGTTTCTATTATAAATACATATGGTGACAATTATTTGAATTTGATTGGTAAAGAAAAAATATTTAAAAACATTTCTTTTACTTATTCCTTAATTTTCTTCCTAATATCTTTATTACTAATTCCAAGTTTTGGATTGGCAGGTGCTGTAACTGTTCCGTTATTAGCGCGATTAATGATAGCTATAACCTCTTATAAGTACTTTCGAAAGTATAAAATCAAAGAATAGCTTTTTAAAAATGATTAACAACTACTAAAGAAAAACTTATTTAATTAATTTTCTAAAGATAAAGTATTTAAATTGAAAAAATTTCAAAATTTAGCAAAAAAATGATTTATATATTAAGGTTTATTGATTTAAAAATTTGAAAAATTTTAGGGCAATCAATAAAAAATAGTTATGGTTACATTAGAATTTTAAATATAAAAAATACTTCCAAATTCTAAACAATCAAAATAATAAATTTGAATATATGAAACTTTTAAGTAGATATTTTCATACCTTAAGGTATTTACGATTTATTCAATGGATAGGAAGAATTAAAGTATATTTACCCAAAAGAATTCCATTAGGAAATAATATTCCACAAAAAAGAAGTATAAATAAAAAATGGAATTGTATCGAATGGAAAAAACAGTCCCTATTCAAAGATAGGAAAGTAAAGTTTCTAAATGTTGAGAGAAAGATAAAAAATAAAAAAGATTGGTCAAATCCTGAATCTAAATTGATATGGTTATTTAATTTACATTATTTTGATGGAATTAATTCTAAAGGTTCTGAAAAAAGAACAGTTATAGATAGGGGTTGGATTGATTTATGGATTAATGAGAACCCACCATGCAAAAAAGTGGCTTGGAATCCTTATTGTACATCTTTAAGAATAGTAAACTGGATAAAATGGTCTTTAAAAGGAAATATCTTTACTGGAAAGGAAACAAAATCATTAGTTATACAAATAAGGTGGTTAATAAAAAATTTAGAAATACAATTTTTAGGTAATCATTATTGGTCCAATGGAAAAGCATTAGTTTTCGCAGGATTTTACTTTGATGGCTTTGAATCAAAAAAATGGCTTAATCTAGGGTTGAAAATTATAGATTCTCAACTTGATGAACAGTGTCTTTCTGATGGTGGACATTTTGAAAGAACCCCTATGTATCATGCTTTATTTTTAGAAGATATATTAGATTTAATAAATTTATCTCAAATAATTCCAGATATATTGCCTGCTAATCTACAAGAAAAATTACTTAACAAAGCCAGAAAAATGTTGCAATGGCTATATTCAATGAGTCATCCAGATAATGAAATAGCATTTTTTAATGATACAACTTTTGGAATTGGAGCAAATTTCAAAACCCTTTTAAATTACTATAAAAAAATAACTAATCACGAATCAAATATTAGCTTTTCAACTCATTCTTTTTTATTCAAAGAAAGTGGCTTTGTTCGCCTAGAGAGAAATGATATGGTTTGCATCTGTGATGTTGGTTCAATAAATCCAAAATATAATCCAGGACATTCACATGCAGAAACTCTTAGTTTTGAAATGTCTTTTAAGAAACGTAGAATAATTGTTAACTCAGGAATATCCGTTTATGGGAGAAGTAATTTAAGAATAAAGCAAAGATCAACATCTTTTCATTCAACCTTATGCATTGATAAACAAAATTCATCTGATATTTGGTCTGGATTTAGAGTCGGGAGAAGGGCTAAAGTTAGAAATTCTAATTACTTTTCTTTAGATAATAATGAAATTGCTTATGCATCACATTCTGGTTATGAATATTTAAAAGGATCGCCTATTCACTCAAGAATGTGGAGAATTGAAAATAATAAATTATATGTTTATGACCATATATATAGTTCTAAAAAACATATGATTGAAATTAATTTTATTTTTCATCCAAAATGGTATTTAGAAATTCTTCCTTTTAATACTATTCTAATAAAAGAAAAAAACGCAGATTTTCCAATTGCTTTTATAAAATATGAAAAAGATTTGATTTCTAAAATATATAATTCTCATTGGAATAAGGGATTTGGTATTTCAATAATTAATAATGTATTAACTCTAAAAGGCTCAAATGAATCAGTTATCAAAAAAACATTTTTTTCTTTTGATAAGTTAGAAATTAAAAAACTATTAAAAACAATTTACTAAAAAATACTTATCTACTTAATTATGAATAAAAAAAATCCAAATAAAATAACTAAATCCATAGCAATTGTTAGCGGTTATTCTGTTGACTTACCTGCAATTAAAAATAGATTAATCCCATTCATAATGGAAGCATTAAGAAGAGAATTCAAAGTAGTTTTAATATCCCCAACTAAAAACAAAATCAATATCGATAATAAAAATCTAAAAGAAATAACACTTAATAGGGAAATTGATTCTAAGAAAGGATTTTATAGTAGAGCCTTTAATGAAATAAGTAGTAGCTATTCAATGATGAAAAAGGTTTATAGTGAAAAACATGATTATGTTTTTATAGGTATCCCGAGTATCTTTAATTTAATATTTGTAAAGCCTATTAGAAATAAGCAATTTATTGATGTCAGGGACATTGTTTGGGAGTATCTAAAAGGTAACATTGTTGAAAAATTGATAAAGAATTTATTCCAAAAAATAGCAAAAAGAAAATTTAGATTTTTTGATACTATAATCACCACAAATTATTCCGAGTCAAAATATTTCATTAATAAATTAAATATCTCAGAAAATAATTTATATTTATTAACTAATGGAATTGATCAAGAAAAATATAATTCAATATCAAAATTAAAATATTTGAAAAAGAATAAAGATAAAATAAATATTTCTTACATAGGAAACATTGGCGTTGCACAACATTTAGAAACATTTTTATTGGCAGCAAGAAAACTTAACCATATACAATTTAATATTGTTGGAAGTGGTAGAGATTTAAATAATATTAAAAATAAAATAAAAAGATATGGGTTAAAAAATGTAATTGTTCATGGCAGAAAGAATTGGGATAAAGTTCTTGAAATATATGAATATACAGATATTCTTTACGCGCAATTAACAGAAGAATATTTTAGTGCAATTCCATCAAAGCTATATGAATATTTAGCTTCAGGAAAATGCATTGTTTATGGAGGTTATGGTGAAGCGATTAATAAATTAAGTAATTTTGATAGTGTTTTTCTTATTAAACCTCAGGAAGTAAATATGCTGGTTAGTTGTATAAATAAAATAATTGAAGAAAAAGCACATAAAAAATTATCTTCATTTAATAGAGAAATAATTCAAGAAAGTTATATAAGAGAAAAAGAAGTAAGAAAATTCTTTGATAAATATATAAAATAAAATTTTTATTATTTTATCAAAGGCTTCAAATAAGATATGGTTATTTTTATTATTTAATACCTTTAATAATTAATTTTATTTCAACATCAATTGCTTTTAAAGCTTTAATTAAACTGAGTGGCAATTATTTCTTATCAATATTTAGTATTTGTTTTATAATCACACCAGTTGTATATCTTTTAATAAGATCAATTTATGTCGAGCCAGAATATTTCTTTGGAGACGGGACCTAGTAGTGATTGGAATTCAGTTTGTCTAATAGGATTAGGTGAACATGCAATAAATAAACTACTGCCAAAACTAAGAATAAGATACAAAAAAAATATTTCAGTTGTATCGAGTAAAAATAGTGATATTAAATCTATTCATTGTAAATTCACCAGTCTAGATGAAGCAATAGAGAAATTGAAAGAAAATACTCTTTATGTAATAGCTACTCCACCATCTTCACACTATTATTTATCTAAAAAATTATTATCCAAAGGCAAGGACATATTAATAGAGAAACCATCTTTTTTAAAATCAAATGAATTTGATATTTTAAGAAAAATTGCTTACAAAAAAAAACTAGTATTAGCTGAGATGATGATGTATTTGGAGAACGATATTGTAAAAAACAGTATTTATAGAATAAAAAAGAATATTAAAAGTGTTAAATTAATAAATCTTACTTTTACGATACCTTCAAATCCCAAAAATACATTTCGTAATCAAAAATTTTTTGCAAATTCTGTGATAGCTGATATTGGCTGTTACCCGTTAAATTTTCTTGCATACTTGGATTTACCAATGAATTCAATTTCTATAAATAAGGTAAATATCAATAATCCAAAATTTAGCATGTATGAAATTAAAAATAATAAAATGCCAGAAATATTTATTAATATTGGCTGCTGCGGTATTTATGAAAATTGCTTAAGAGTAGATTTTTGTAATCATAATTCTCTAGAAATATCTCCTTTCTTTTACGGCCTTGAAGGTTTAAGAAATGAAATAACTATAAATAAGACTTTATTTAACTTAAAGAAAAAAGAGGAAAGTAATTGCTTCCAAAAATTATTTGATAGATCTAGAGAAAACTGGCTAAAAAATCAAGAGTTTCGTTTTAATAAGATGTCAAAGGTTATAGATCTATTTGAAAAATTTTCTATCGATTATGAAAGAGTCTGATTATTAATATTTCAATTGGGAAACACAATTTATTTATCAAATGTTTAATTTTCAGTAATTTGATAACTTTAATAAAGTTCTTCAATAATTATGCAAATAAAACTCCCCTTGAAATCTACTTTATTTAAAAATATTCAAAGAGATAAGGATAAAAGAGGGCAAATATTGTCGATAGTAGACTATCCCGTAAAAAATGTCTCTATTATTGAGAGTAAAGCTGGTACTTTTAGATCTAATCATTATCATCACGTCGATTTTCACTTCATGTATTTGCTAGAAGGAGAGATTGATTATTTTTATAAATCGCTTTCTACAGATGATATAAATTATTTTAAAGTCAAATCGCAAGAAACTATCTTTACTCCAGCTCAAGAAATACATTCATGTTATTTCCCTGTTTTTACATCTATGGTTGTTAGCAGCGGATTTCCAAGAGATCAAAAAACATATGAAGAAGATACAGAGCGAATTGAGTTAGTTAACGAATCAAATATTGACGAAATGCTTAAAAAATATGCAAGAAAATAATTTCGTTAGAATAAAAAACTGTAGATTATGCAAATCAGAAAAATTAACACCTTTTATTGATTTTGGGAAAGTTTCTTTAGGTAATGACCTGCAAGAGAATAAGAAAAAAGCATTAGAAAGTGAAAAATACCCCTTGGTCATAAATAAATGTAATTTTTGCGATCATTTTCAATTAGGAGTATCTGTTAATCCTCAAAAACTTTATGCAACCAACTACACTTATCTTTCTGGAATTGGTAATAGTTTTGTAAAACATCTAGAAAATTATGCTAATTGGGCTTTTAAGGAATTCCAATTATCTAGTGAAAACTTAGTTTTAGATATTGGATCAAATGATGGTACTTGTTTAAAATTTTTTAAAAATCTTGGTTGCAGAGTCCTAGGTATCGATCCTGCAAAAATACCATCGGATATAGCAAATAAAAATAAAATTCCAACCATTAATGAATTTTTCTCTTCCAGCCTAGTAGATAAAATATTAATAGAATATGGTCAAGTAGATTTTATTACCAGCCACAATGTCTTGGCACATATAGAAGATATAGATTTAGTATTTAAAAATATTTATAAGTTATTAAAAATTAATTCTTATTTTGTTTTTGAAATAGGTTACTTCCCAAGTGTATTGAAAACAGGATGTTTTGATACAACATATCATGAACATCTTGATTATCATCACGCCAAACCCTTAGCATCTTTCTTAACTTCAATTGGTTTTGAGGTTGTTGATTTCATTGAAAATAAAGTTCAAGGTGGATCACTTAGAACAATAGTTAAAAAAAGTCAAAATCCAAATTTATCAATTTCAGCAATGCGTTTTCTAGAAAAAGAATCTAGATCAATAATTACAAACACAGAATTTCTTAACTCATGGAATTCAAATATTAAAGATTCAATGAAATCATTTGAACAAAAAGTAAAAAAATTAGTAAATTCGGGTCTAAAAGGAGCTGGATATGGTGTTCCTACAAAAGCAACATTAATATTAGAGCTAGGAAAATTATCACAGCATTTTATTCCTTTTATAGTCGAAGATAATAATAATAAAATCGGAAGGTTTTTACCAAGTACTGGTATTCCAATATTGCCAGTAAGCGAAATAAATGTTCAAAAACCTGACTTTATTGTAATTTTTGCCTGGAATTTTGCTGATGATATTATTGAAAAGTTATCAAGGATCGTAAGTTGGAAATGTAGGTTTATTATCCCTCTTCCAGAATATAAGGAGGTATCTTTTTGAATATAGAGTTTTCAAATATAGCAGTAATAGCTCCTCATCCCGATGATGAAACTATAGCGATGGGAGGAACTATCTCGAGACTAATATCTGAGGGATGTAAAGTCTCTATATTGGTTGTCTCAGGACATCTACCTCCTCTTTATCCTAAAGAATCATTTGAAGTCACGAAAAAGGAAGCAGAGGCCGCTTTTAAATTAATGGGAGTATCAAATTACGAATTCGCCAAAATACCTGCCACATTTATAAACCAAAAACCCATAGCAGAAATAAATAACATAATTAATACATTTTTGAAAAAATGTGAGCCTGATACAGTATTCATTCCTTTCCCCGATAGACATATTGACCATAGAGTAATTTTTGATGCATCTGTTGTTGCCTCTAGACCTATTGGAGATAAATTTCCTAAGAAAGTTTTATGTTATGAGACTCTTTCAGAAACCCATTGGAATGTTCCAGGCATTGAATCGGTGTTTAACCCAGAATTTTATATTGATATATCAGATTTTATAGAAGTCAAACTTGATGCTTTATCATTATATAATTCTCAAGTTAAAGGAAATTACTCTAGATCACTGGATGCCTGTAAAGCATTGGCATTATTCAGAGGTAGTCAAAATGGATGCAAATATGCCGAAGGATTTAAAATTGTCAGAATTGTTTTATAAGAAACAAAAATTCTTTTTTAAAATTCGGAAATAATATTCTCTTTAATAAGCTTTTCCGATAATTCATATAGATTCCAAATTGGTACATTTAGAATCTCAGCAATACTTAATAAATCCTCTTCTCCATCGCATAAACTTATAAAATCCATCATTAAATTTACTTTTTCATTGATATCTTTTGTCGAAAGTGTTGGATATAATCCCCTTTTCCCCATTTGAGGTTCACACAAAATATTTACTTTGAATTTTTTATTCTTTTCAATTACTTCTATAGCTCTCCTCAAAGCCCAATACCCTCCATTTAACCCAAATGGAGTAACTACTTTTTTAAGATCATCGAGTGATGTATGATATTCAGGATATTCTCCATACTTTGTCCGCATTATAGAAGCTATTGGTAAATCTACACCAGGAGCACAATACTGTCTTTCGTCACTTCCTCTATCAAGCCAAGTATATATTTTATAATTAGGATCTATCCATCTTAAAACATGCTTTGCTACAAAATCACTAATCGTATTTCCTTTTCTTGAGGGAAGAAAAGAATAAGCTCTATTATCACCAACGCAAGTAATATTAAAACCAGAAAAAACATTTTTCTTCATTTCTCTGTAATTAGAAGATAAATAAGAAATTGATCCTATGGTTTCAGGAATAAATACTATTCTGTAGGTGTAATTTCTGAAACTTAAATTCTCTAACCATTTTGATAAGAATGTTAAAACTGTTGGGCCTGATAACTCATTATTAGCCATTGAGGGATGACATATATAAGAACTAAGAAATACTTCTTTTTTGCTATTCCCTGGGATTATTAATTCTCCATAATTTAAATAACCGTCAAATAACTCAGTATCAATAATCACCTCATACATGCCATCTCCTAATTTCAGATATTCTTCTGTTGATATAGAAAAACCCCATCTTGGCTTGTAATAACTAGTTATATATGGAATCGCTTTAGGTTGCTTTGGAAGTGTATGAAGATGATTCTTAAGTTCCTCAAAACTTACATACCCATTAAAGGGGGTACTATATCCAATAAGGTGCAAATTATTTTCTGAGTAATCACAAATTTTTTTGCCATCCGGGGTAATAATATATGCTTTGTTAACCTTCCATTCTTGAGGCAACTCCCAGTCAAAAACTTTTGTTCCCGATTTAACTGAATGAACCTTTAAATTTGGAAGATGTTCCTTTATAAGACTTAAAGTTTCTCTTACACCTTCTCCAGTAATACTTCTATTAATCTTCCAAAGATCTAAAGCAAAATTATGAATTTCTTTACCTATCATTTAAAAATCCCTTTAGATAATTTTAAATTTAAAGTTTTAAAAGACATAAACATTATTTAAATTTATTGATAAGAATTTTATTCAATAAGATTATTCTTTTAAATATTTTAAAGGGTAAAAATATCATTTTTAAAAAAGGCACAAGGAAGAAATAATATATTTTATTTATGAAAATATTTTTTTTAACATAAATAGCGTCCCCCCATCCTTTATTAGTTTTATATGTTCCAACTCTTGTAAAGTTATAATTACATAAAAATTTGTCTAAATCTTTAATTTTTGAGCAATTCTTGTATACCTCACGGAAATTAACTTCTAAATAAAGATAATCTGCAAAAAATAATTGTTCTTTCATTCCCTTCAGAGCTTCTAATTCATAGCCTTGAATATCAATATTTATGAAATTGTATAATTCATTATCAATTTTATGATCTATAGCCCAATAATCAAATGGGAGAACATTTACTTCTACTCTAGAAGTATAAAAAATATTTGGATAGGATAGTTTATGTGTTCCCAAAGGCAAAATAGATGAAGATTGTCCATTGTTAGAAATATTTAAAAATAATTTATCAATTTCACTTCCCGCCGCAAATTTACCTAAAATCATATTTTTATTTTTTCTTATTTTTTTCTCTATATATGTATACTTCTCAGGGTTTGCTTCAATCCAAATTACATTATCTATATTTTTTTTTAAATAAGAAGAATATTCTTCTAATTCGTGGGCACCAATATGAATTATACCCTTTATTTTATTTTTCAAAAGAATATAACTAATAGGAATCAACATATAACTTTTAAAAATCCTACGTAAAAATTTGTAATTTTAATTAGATTTAAATAGGTTAACATCCAATAAGAAAAAGATTTAAAAATTTTAACTTTCTTAAATTAGATCAATAACATTGTTAAAAATATATATAACTTTTAACTATATTAAAAAAATTTTTTAGGATTATTAATTATGTATAACTTTTAATTTTTTAAAAAAAATTTAACGAAAGACTTTAAATAAATAACATGGTTTAACGGGAAAATATTAAGTAGTTATTTTTTGTATCTATCATATTTTGTCTTTATTATTTTATTTGTTGTTAATATTATTTTAAATGAATAAAGTATAGATTAATTTTGATTAAAGATTCTATTGATTTTATAGATGTTGATAAGTTTGATAAATCACATCATGATGTTTTGTTTAGAATATTAAATTCAAGAAAATATAATATAAGTCATGACAGAAAAGTAAATTATGAAGATCACATTTTATTTGTGAAAAATAATCCATACCAAAACTGGTGCATTGTCAAAAATAAAGATTCCACTTTAGGCTGTTTTTATATTACATATGATAATTATATCGGAGTTTCTTTAATTAATGAGGAAAAATCGATCTATAAAAATATAATCGCAAAAATATTCAGAGAATATAAGCCGAACCCTAAAATAGACTCAGTAAGAAGAGAATCATTTTGCATAAATTCAAATCCCAATAATATTATTCTTCAAGATGCTCTTGAGGAAATTGGATTACGAAAAATACAAGTAACTTTTTCAAGTTTATAAAAAAGTAAATAAATTAAAAATTATTAATCTAATAAATAATAAAATATTTTTTGAAATAGAAGAAAGAATGATATGATATTTAAAATTAATATAGACTATATTAATGAATTGAAAAGACTATATTCCAATTTTAAAATTTAAAACTATAAATTATTTAAAAAATAAAAAACTAATGGAATTTGCTTTTTTTAAAAAAATTAAATCTAAAATTCTATCAATTCTTAATATTAAATTTAGAAGGAAATTTAAAAGTAGACATGAAACAATTTCATACAAATCTAATGCTTGGAAATCTAAAAAAAGTTCATATGTTTACGATAAGAAGGTAGAAAGATTTTTTTTCAATAAGATTACCTGGCCTTTAATCTCAAAAAATATAAATCGTAATTCAGAATACATAATTGATGTTGGCGCAGGTACAGGCAGACTTACATCAAAAATTATAGAAATGTTTAATGATCTTGAAAAAACACCATTAATAAAAGCGATAGATATAAGCAAAAATATGCTTGATTATTTACCCCCCAAACCGAATCTAGAAAAGATTGTCGCAGAAGCAACAAATCTTCCTATCAAAAATAATTCTGCCGACATTACATTAGCTATGGATTTTATACTACATTTTCCAAATTGGGAGGATTTTCTTCATGAGATGGTAAGAGTCACATCTTCTGAAGGAAAGATTATATTTAATTATGTCCCTCAAGAACATATAAAATTAACGCAAGATTTAACTTTGTTAAACCCATATCCAGTAGCTTATACAGAATATACAGCGAATATTTCAGAATCTAATTTATCTAAATTTTGCAAAAATAATAACTGCACTTTGCAAAAAATTATTCCTTATAATTTTTTCGTTTGCAATGAATTATTCAGACCCTTACTAAGCAGCTCAAATTATATTAAATTCATAAATGAATATCAAAAAATATACACCGATGAAAAAAATAAAAAGCTTCTGGAAGTTTACAAAGATATAGAGGATTTATTTATTAAGAATGGGGATCTTAAGATGTGTAATCTTGCACTAGCTATTATTAAAGTCAACTAATTATTATAAAAAATTTTTAAATAATATAAATTATTAGAAGAATTTAAAAATAGATATTAAGTTTAATTTATATCCTTTTTAGGACGTTATTAATGTTATTTTGAGAACTATATTTTTTATTAAATTCATTTAAAGCGATTCTTACATCCTTGGACTTCCAAAACCCATCAATATCATCCTTGATAGATGCAACTTTTCTAGCTAAAAGGACTGGATCATCAAATATAATTTCTGCAGATTTCATTAATAAATAAATACTTTCAAATTCATTTGATATCCATTCTCCTTTAAATATATCGAAAATTAGCAAAGGAAGATTCGCATTAAGCCTTTGGAAGAAGGATGCACCTCCAAAATATGTATATATAACTAGTGAAGCACTCTCTTGAATAGACTCGCCTGACCTATCAATTTCTTGAGCTATAAAAGGGAATTTTAATTTTAGATAATTACTTAAGTAATTCAATGCATTGCAAAATTCATTAGATGTATAATGACTTTTTGCAGGATAAGGTCTCAAAACCACATTATCTGAATTTATATTTTGATCTAAAAGAGCTTTTAAAAAAAGAGGTATTTCTTTTAAGGAGACAGAATTATAGTTTAATTCAGAATTTAATCGAGTTGGTTGAGATGGATAAGCCGATAGGAAAATATATACTTTGCCATCTAAATTATTTCTTTTTGATATTTTTAAAGGTCTAGTACATTCTATAGAAAATTCCTTTTTTGCAATAGAATTTTTTTCATTGAATCCCCAATTAAGATAATAATCTCCGTATACTTTTTCGATGTGATAAAACAATGGATAAATAATACCTAATCCAGCTCCATGCTGAACAATAAATAAATTATTTTTTTTAGATAGGAAAAGTACAAGATGATATCTAAGTGAGGTAAGAAGTCCTAGTCCTCCACTTGAAACAACTTTATTGTAATTAAGATTCTTATATACTCTGGAAATTCTCAAATAAGATTTAAAAAATGAAGTAGCAGATAGAGGTAAATTCTTAATAATAATTCTTTCAACACATTTTAAATCTTTGATTTCTATATCATTTTTGATACTTTGTAAGTCCAGTAAATATTTATTTACTTTAAATTCAGTTAATAAAATACCTGGAACTTTGATCATTTTATTTCCCAAATCTTTACAACATTTTTCAAGGTAATTTTTACTAAAACATGTATTAATAAATAAATATTCAGATTGATTTATGTTTTTATAAAACAAAAAGAAAATTGATTTAATTTTGAAGAAAATTCTCATTTTTAGAATTTGAATTTTTCTACTAAAAAAATATTTCTTAGAAATTACACTATTTTTTTCAAACTTAAAAATAATTTCTTTAGCATCTGGAAAATAAATAGATGCCAGATCTGAAAAAATTAAATCATGCCACATATCTGAGAATTGCATCCTTTTATGTAAATCAGCATCATCATAAGTAAAAAAAGAATTTGATTTATCAACTATAAATTTTGAAAAAGAATCAACTTTATAAGTTTGAGAAACTCTTTTCAATATTATTTGTTTTATAGTCACAATATGATAAACCGAACAAAGAGAAGGGTATATTGCACTTATTATTTTTTTCTCTGCTTCTTTTTTACTAAAAGGAATTCCTCTATATCTATATTCACTTAATAAGATTTCTATGAGATTAAATCTATTTATAACTAATTTTGTTAAGTCATTTATCTCTTGATGAAAATACTTTGCTTTTTCTTTAATTGTCTTTGGAGAGATGAAATCATACATTGAAATAAATTTTATATTTTTATCTATATTTTCTTTATTAAGAGTAGATTTAGAAAGAACTATTACTTTTTTATTTTTTATTAATTTTGAAACTTCTTTAATCTTATAATCGCCTATATGAAGATGAAATGATTCCATATCTTTGTATTTTTAATTATTCTATCATTTATAAATTTTCATTAATTTGGCAGACAGTGAAATACGAAGATTTTTATTTTTGAGATTAAATCTATTTATTTGAAAGAATAACTATCCCATATTCATTTATACCCAATATCTTAATAGCTTCTTTTAAAAGATTTATTTCAGAAATTTTTGCTGATTTAATATCAATAAATAATAAAAGTAAGTTGTCGTTATAATTTTTTATCAATTGGCTTGTAGAATCTATTAAATTAAAATTAACCATTTTTTTTCTGAGTGTATTCTCTAAAGAAATTTTTAATTTTTTTATTTTTTCATCAGTAGATTCTCCTAAAGAAAGTAGCATAAGATTATTATTAGATTGATTTGAAATAAGCTGGCTTAACAAGTAGATTCGATCACTTTCTTCTTCAAGATCCTTATTTGTAATGGTTTCTATAAAATCAGGAAATAAAATCTTTTTTAAATTATTTATAGAAAAAACCTTATCCGATTTTTTTTCTTTATAAAGACTAATAAGGGAACTGATTAATATTCCTATTATAAATCCATTAATTGCAATTATTCTTTTACGCGGGGCAACGGGGTTATTTTGTAAAGTAGGATTTGAAATTAATGCCCAAGGATCTTTTTCTTTTGCCGCTTCCAGTTCAGATAATCTATATTGATTCTCAAGTGCAACCAAAGTAGCTTCGTCTCTACCTGCTTCCCTGATAAGTTCTTTATATCTTAAAAGAACACCTTTGGGCCGCATAGCTGATTCCATTCGAGCTTCGGCCTCGACAAGTGCAGCATTTAAATAGCCGATTGCCCTATCCCTAATAAGATTAATAATTAATTTTCTTCTAGCAATTAGACGTGAAACTGCTATGTCAGTCTCTTGAAATTTAGTTTGTGTTATTGCTATCTGTCGATCTAATTCAGATAAGTCTTCTATGAGTCCATCTTCAGAAAGAGCTGGAATTATTGATCCAAAATATTGAAGTTTTTCACTATCCAAGCCGATTTCTTCTATTTTTTGAAGTTGCAATTTTATTCTTGCAATCTCATTTGCTGCCTGAACCCTTACATATTCAACTCCTACATTTCTCAAGAAAGATTCTCCCTCATCTCTTTCAGAAGTATCGTCATCTGAACTACTAACACTTGAACTACTATCAAAATAAAAAAAGTTTTGATCAATAGCAAAAGATTGAGCTTTTTTTAAAGAATTAGAACTTTTCTCTTTATAAAGAGATATCTGTTTTTCTAAAAAATTCTTTTCAAGTATCTGGCTTCTTTTTCTATTTTTTCCAGAATATTCTTGATACGCCTTACTAATTTTTTCTAAGATAGGTACTATATCTCCTTTATTTTTATCTGTATAAGAAATATTCAAAATTGAGGTTCGATTTTTCAATTCAATATTCAATTTTTTTTTCTTCCACTCTGAGTAATCAAGTTTATCTGAAATACCTCCATTATTTGAAACATAAAAATCATATATAGGCCTAAGTACAGAGGGACTCTCGAGAATTCCTACTTGTGTTTCAAGATCATTATCTTTTGAGCTTTCAAAAAAATTTCTATAAGGAAAATCTGTATTAATTTGATTCATATTATTTTCTGTCTCAAGAACAATCTGAAAGTCCCCTCGCCAAACTTTTCTTAATGTCAGGGAATAAATAGATGATAAAATTAAAAATGCAGCTGAAAAAATAGATATAAATTTTTTGTTTCTAATGAGAAATTTAAAAATAATTCCAAAATCTATTTCATCATTATTTTTAAATTGTTCACTTTCAGATTGAGAAGTCATTTTATTTTTCATTTTTATTATTCATTAAAAGCCTTAAAAAGAGCATAAGTTGAAAATATTCCAGTAAATGGAGAAGTTATCTCACTAATAACTTCTGAGGAAGAACTAAAGAGAGAGTCACCTATGACAATAAGATCCCCCTCCTTCAAATAAGGGTTTTTATATGATCCTCTTTTAGCTCTACTTCTGTAACCAAATTTTCTTTTATCAATTGTTCCATCACTATTGATTCTTATAAAGGTCAATGGTCCCTTTAAAACCTTAGTGCCCCCAGCCATAGCGATTGAATCAGTGAGAACGCTAGCACTTGAAACTGTTGTACTTCCAGGAACTTTAACTCTTCCTACCACAAAAACATCAATAGTCTTTTTATTGATTTGCGACAATGATCCTTTCTTTAATAAAGAATTATTTGGTTTATCAAGTCTATTTATTCTAATGACGTCCGAATCATAAATTCTAATATTATTTGATTTATCGTTCGTATTTAATACTTCATCAAAATTTAGAGATGCTATTATTTTTCCTCCTCCATTGGACAAATTATTTTTTCTTATAACCTTGATATCAGTTATATCTGAGAATTCAGTAATACCTCCTGCTTCTCTAATAGCATCGAATACTGTAGGAAAGAAAAATTTATTTTCTCTACTAGTTTCATCCTTTTTGTTATCATATCCACCAGCAATTGCCCCTAAAAGAAAAATCATCCCAGGGCTACCAACTTCTCCTTCTACAGTAACAGAAATAGATCTATAGCCAACTACTAATGTCTCAACTGATGGGAACTTAACATATTTTTTAAATGCTTCATTTAAAGTATTATTTAATTCATTAACACTAAGCCCGCTTACATAAATCCTCTTTAATCTGGGCAGGTAAATTGTGCCTTCGCCGTCAATAATAACTCTGGATACTAGCTCTGGTAAATCTCTTGATATGCTTACTAATAATTCGTCGCCAGGACCCAAAATATAATCATTTACTGGATTATAATTAAGATATTCTAATCCAATACTATTTATATTACTTTTTCTTTCACCTTCAGTCGAAGCACCTAAAGGTGAAAAATTACCTATTAAAAATAAACAAACATTAAAATATATGCAAAAAATTTTTTTCAAAATCTCTTAAAATAAAAAAATTATAAATAATCAATATAAATTATACCTTAATATGATAGTTATTTATATAAATGTTTTTGTTAAACCTCCAAAGTATTTAATCTTATTAAAAAGTTCTTAAAACACCCATAAATATCCCAACTAATAATATTGAGAGCAATAGTAAAATTAAGAAAGTATCTTAAATAAATGTAGAATAATTATGAAATAAGCATTTCAAATGAAAGATTTAGATGATAATAAACTTGTTAATAAATTAAATAAAGAGGGTTATTTAATATTAAAAAATATCTTCCCAAAGTACCTAATTGATAATGCAGCAAATTTTGTTTCTTCATATGATTTCGAAAAAAAAACAAGACTGACATCAAGCAAAAAAAATAATGATCTTTTAGCATTATCCTATAATCCGAAAGTGTTATCAATATCTAAAAAATTCTTCAATCAGTGCTCTGCTCCAATTCAGTCCCTAACTTTCAAATACCCCTCTAATCAACCTGTTCATCAAGATACTGTTCACTTCTCAACTTATCCAAGAGATTTAATGTTGGCATGTTGGATAGCCCTAGAAAATATAAGTGATGATCAGGGGCCACTATGTTATATTCCAAAGTCTCATCTCTTACCATCATTTTCAAAATACGAATTCCCAAATAAATATTCTCATCTAAATAAAAGTAAAAGTAAAAATTTCTATAACGAATATGAAAAGGATATTGCACATACAATTAATGAATTAAATTTTAAACTTATAAAATTCAATGCGAATGCTGGTGACTGCTTTATATGGCATCCCAGATTATGGCATGGAGGAAGTCCTTCAAAAAAAAATAAGACAAGATTATCATATGTAACCCATTACATGGCTACAGAGACACCAATTTACCTTAAACATTTTGGAGGTTTGAATTTTTTCCCAAGATTTCAAAATCCAAAAGAATTAAAAAATTGCAAATCTTTATATAAGTATGGTTTCATATCTGTGCTGTCAAGATTATTGAAGCTCCTTTAATAGGAAATTCTAAAAATAGTTACTTTAAACACTTCTCCATACAGCTAATAGTTTTCCTTGAAAAACAACTTCATCTAAATTTAACTCGATTGGTTCATACGCTGGATTTGCTGCCTCAAGAAATATTTTTCCTCCTCTTTTAACAAAATACTTTAAAGTTGTTCCTAAACCTGGAACCAATGCACTAACAATAGTTCCATTTTTAAGAGAGTATGAATCTGTAATTGGCTCCATCAAAACCATATCTCCATCTGCAATACATGCGTCAATCATAGAATCTCCATTAACTGTAAGAGCAAAAACATTCTTCTTTTTTAAAACATCAGCAATATCTAGATTCTCTTGAACATCAGAATAAGCTTCAATTAAACCTCCAGCCGCGACTGAACCCATAATTGGTACACCTTCTACAATTTCATCAACTATTTGCATTGTTCTTGCTTTCCCTTCTTGCCAAGAAATGTAGCCCTTTTCTTGCAAATGTTTTAAGCGACTTTGAATTGGAGCAGGAGATTTTAATCCCATAGCTTGCATCATTTGTCTGATGGATGGGCTATGTTGAAAGTTTTTCATATATCCTTTTATCCATCCATAGAGCTCATTCTGAGCTTGGGTAAGATCGCCCCCTGATGAATTTTCCATAAAACATATGTACTCTAATACATTTGTACCCTTTTATTAATTAGTTCGCAAGTATTCCTATTGAAGAATACAAGATAAAAGGGCTTGTTGTGCATGTAATCTATTTTCCGCTTGATCAAAAATTCTACTATTGTGACTTTCAAATATTTCATCAGTTATCTCTTTGGATCTATACGCAGGAAGGCAATGAAGAATAATTGCATCTTTTTCAGCCTTACTAACTAAATTACTATCAATAGTGAAACCATTAAAAACTTTTTCTTTCTCATCTTTTTGATTTTCTTCACCCATAGATGACCAAACATCTGTATAAAGAACATTTGCTCCTAAAACAGCGGTATTGGGATCGTTAGTGATTTTCAACAAATTCTTATTTTCATATATTTCGTATGCTTTATCGATCAATAACGAGTTAGGTTCATAACCTTTAGGACATGCAATCCTAACTTCTACTCCTAATAACGCGCCACATAAAATAAGAGAATTTGCGACGTTATTACCGTCTCCAATAAATGTCAAAACTACATCTTTAAAATCAAGTAATTCCTCTTTAATTGTCATAAAATCAGCTAGAGCCTGACATGGATGTTCTAAATCAGTAAGAGCATTAATAACTGGCTTAGAGGACCATTTTGCATACTCTTCCAAATCAGTTTGTTTAAATGTTCTTATAGCAAGAACATCGCAGTATCTACTTAGCACTCTTGCTGTATCTCTAATTGGCTCTCCCCTCTCAATTTGAGAAGTACTAGGATTTAGGTCAACTGTAGTACCACCAAGTCTTGACATCGCCACCTGAAAACTTACTCTGGTTCGAGTTGATGACTTATCAAAAATTAACCCTAAAACTTTGTCTTTGAGTTTTATATTTAAATCTTTATTTTTGAAATTTTTTGCTATCTCTAAAATATGAAGAAATTCCTCACATGAGGTATCCAAGCTTGATAAAAAATTTTTACTTTCAAGCTTGATCGGATTTAACATCTAACTTTACACGAAAACCTAAATTCTACTATGCAGGCATCTTACTCTCTGCCAAGAGTGTTTTAAGATCCTCGCCCTCTATAACTTCTTCCTTGAGAATTTTTTGAGAAATCGATTCAAGAAGAGGTAAATTATTCCTCAAAATATTAAGTGCTGTCTCGTGTGCATCATCAACTAAATCTCTAACCTCTTTGTCTATTGCTTGAGCAGTAGCATCACTAACAGATCTTCTTGGATTATTTCCATTTCCTAAAAACTGACCTCCACCCTGTTTGTCATAAGCGAGGGGGCCAAGAATATCACTCATTCCAAATGTACCGACCATTTGTTCTGCTATATCTGTCGCTCTTTGTAAGTCATTTGAGGCTCCTGTAGTAATCTTTCCAAAAACTACCTCTTCTGCTGATCTTCCTCCAAGAAGTGTCGCTATTTGTCCTTTTAATTCCTCTTTAGAATTCAAAAATCTTTCTTCTGTTGGCAATTGAAGAGTATAACCAAGTGCACTCATACCTCTAGGTACAATTGAAATTTTGGCAACTTTTGAACCTCCTGGCATAAGATGGCCAACTATTGCATGACCGACTTCGTGATAAGCAACAACTTTCTTTTCATCATCTTGTAAAACGCGACTCTTCTTTTCCAATCCAGCCACAACTCTTTCTATAGCTTCGCTCAAATCTTGTTGTTCTACACTTTTCCTTTTAGCTCTAGCAGCAAGTAAAGCGGCTTCATTAACCATGTTAGCTAAATCGGCTCCTGCGAACCCGCTAGTAGCTTGAGCAATAGAATCCAAGTCAATTGAATCTGCAAGTTTAACCTTCTTGGTATATATGTCCAATATAGTTTTTCTACCAGACAAATCTGGTCTATCCACTAAAACTTGTCTATCAAACCTACCAGGTCTTAATAAAGCTGCATCTAAGACTTCTGGTTGGTTAGTTGCAGCAAGGACTATAACTGGCTTATCTGTTGAGGCAAATCCATCCATTTCGGTAAGCAGCTGATTTAATGTTTGTTCTCTCTCATCATTTCCACCAACTACTCCCATTGATCCTGAACGACTCTTACCAATAGCATCTAATTCGTCAATAAATATTATGCAAGGAGCTTTTTTCTTAGCTTGCTCAAATAAATCCCTTACTCTTGCTGCACCTGCACCCACAAAAAGCTCAACAAATTCGGAACCTGAAATAATAAAGAAAGGAACTTCTGCTTCACCTGCAACAGCTTTTGAGAGAAGAGTTTTTCCAGTTCCCGGGGGGCCGACAAGGAGTACTCCTTTAGGTATACGCGCACCAATATCTGTATATCTCTCAGGCCTTTTTAAAAAATCAACTATTTCAGTTAATTCGTCTTTTGCTTCATCAACTCCAGCCACATCAGCAAATGTTACTTTTGATTCATCATCTGGCACGTAAACTTTAGCTTTACTTTTTGTAAAACTAAGAGCTCCTTGGGCACCCCCACCTCCCATACTTCTTCTGGCAAAGAATTGTAAAACGAGGATAAAAATTAAGGGAGGAACAACCCAACTCAAAATAGTTGAGAAGAAATTAGGTTTTTTGGGGGGAGCAGCTGCGAATTCTACCCCTTTACTTTCTAACCTTTGTGGAAGGTCCATATCAAAAATTGGGGTAGTTGCTAAGACAGAGGGTGCTCCTTCTTCTGCTCCATTTAATTCATATCTAATTTGTTCTTGAGTAATGTATGCACGCTTAACTTCCCCGTCGTTAACCTGATCTATAAATAGTGAATATGGAACCCTAGGAATTTGCATATTTTGATTAGGGAAAAGGCTACTAAATAAAAGTAATGCTCCAACACCAATCAAAATGATATTTACAATTCCAAAACGTCTATTAGGTTGATTATCGTCTTGTCTTATTGGCATAATTTTTGTCAAATTTGAACTTATTATAAACTAAACGATGAGTTTCCGTACCTGTATTGTTTTTTTTGGGTAAGAACCGTACGGTACTTTTAACCACTATAAATTCTGTTTTAAAAATTAATTTTTAAATGAATTCTTAACGCATATATCGCTGCCTATCAAACTGACCTGAGAATCACTTAATTTAATAATTTCATTCATTTCTTCAAATTCAAAATCTCCAAGGGGATTCATACTATTTTCTCCACCTAAAATTTTTGGAGCAATAAAAGTAATAATTTCCTGAATACAATTAGATTGGATAGCGGCGGTAGCCAATCTAGGACCACATTCCCACAGAACTTTATTACACCCTCTTTTAGCAAGTATTTTTGAAATTAACTCTGGATTATCTGATGACACCTTTTCAACTTCCACACATTTAGGAATCCTTGTGAGGTAGCTTTCATCTGCTGTAGAAGAATCATAAATTACTATAGTTTTTGCCTCATCACAATCCCAAAGATTAGATTTTGAAGGAAGATCTAAACTTTTTGTGAAAACAACTCTCAATGGCTCAGGTTTTTTTGAACCTCTAGTAGTCAAAAGTGGATTGTCTCTTCTTAATGTGCTTCCCCCAATTATTATTGCATCAAATTCTGCTCTAAAAGTATGAACTAATGACCTTGATTCATCATTAGTGATCCACTTACTTTTTCCATTTTTTAGAGCTATTCTTCCATCAATACTCATAGCCCATTTGAGAACACCAAATGACTTTTTAGTATTATTCCTATAAATGAAAGCCTTATTTAGTTCTAAGGATTCTTTTTCACATAATCCTAAGTGAACTTGTATTCCAGCTTCTTTTAAGAGCTTAATACCTTTACCAGAGACTCTTTTATCAGGGTCTTCAATAGATATATAAACCTTTTTTAAACCAGAGGATATCACCTTATTTACACATGGAGGTGTTTTACCTTGATGGCAACAGGGTTCAAGATTCACATACATTGTTCCACCTTTCGCATCCTTTTTTAAATTATTAAAAGCCATTGCCTCTGCATGAGGCATCCCAACCTTGAAATGAAATCCTTCTGAAATAAGGTTTCCATTCTTATCAAGTATCACCGCTCCCACCCTAGGGTTAGGACTCGTTGTATTTTTGCCTAAAGAAGCCAAAAAAATTGCTCTTTTCATCCATTTTGTATGGCTTACATTTTTTTCAGGCATCTCCAAACATCAAATTCAATTAATTGATCTCCACTCTTTAACAACGAAGGGAGGAACAGGTAACTCGGAAAAAACTCCTGACAAAGATAATCTTAGTGGTCTATTTTTATCTAAATTTTTAATCAATTCATCAAGATCGAACTCTGCTGCTGCTTGCCTTCCATCATTTGCTAATT
Organism: Prochlorococcus marinus; assembly: GCF_001180265.1. GTDB lineage: Bacteria > Cyanobacteriota > Cyanobacteriia > PCC-6307 > Cyanobiaceae > Prochlorococcus_A > Prochlorococcus_A marinus_H. Next base: position 60,362 of record NZ_CVSW01000010.1, read on the forward strand.
CCACATTAAGTAATGTTTTATCATTTAAAAACCACTGTTTTCTGCCTGATTCAACCCTCAAGTCAGTGGGATGATCAATCCTGAGATTTCCTGGATATCCTATTACTCTTAAGATTAATTTATCTTCAAAAAGAGGCGATTTATAAGCTACTAATTGCCAAGTCTCAAAGTCCAAGTCTCTTAAAAACTCACTACTAGCATTTATTAATTCTCCATTAATTTCTGTTTCTGCAACTTTTGCAGATACTTTTAATGGGTTAAAAATAAAGGATAGTAGTAATAATAAGGGTAATATTACTTTTAAAAAAATATTTTTATTTAATTTTGTAATTTTCTTCATTTTCAGAATCCATCAGAGCATCAAGAGTTACAGCTGTTCTTACAATAGCTTGATATCTTTTGATTATTTTACGATTTTTTTCTATAACTCGAGATAAATTTAAAGTATCTTTTTCAGAATAGCTAGATGTCAAATCGCTAGAATCTTCTTCAAGATACTCAAATTCACTATCTTTATTAATTAGAGTTAATAATAAATCATGTAATCTCTTTCTCCTTTCAGACAATTAATTTACTATGGTAACTCGAATAATAATAAAATAATTTTATAAAACCTTCAAACAATTTAGTTCCATTTTATTAAATATTGATGACTGAAGTTAATAGAAAAATTCATGTAATTGGGATAAATTCTTATAAATTTGAGGATCTATCTTTCAAATTAAAAAATCTATTTTTAGAAACAGAAAATATTGCAGTTCCAAATTCATTTTTTGATGAAATTAAATCATGGAGCCAAAAAGGTTCAGAGAAAAAGAAATCATTTTTTTCAAGTAAAAGTAATGAAGAACTTATTCAGTGGCTTAGATCTCAAAAAACTGATGTTATTTTAATTTCTAGAGGAGATCCACTTTGGTTTGGAATTGGGAGAATATTACTAGAAAATTTTTCTAAAGATGAATTAAATTTCTATCCTTCAAATACCTGCATTCAATTAGCATTTAGTAAGTTAAAGATTCCTTGGCAAGATACTATAAATATAAGTATTCACGGAAGAGATTCCTCTAGGTTAGTTGAGGCTCTTAAAGCAAGGCCTTACAGTTTGTCTATTATTACAGATTCAAATGCCATAAGTTTAGAAATAATCAAAAAAAACTTATCAGAATTAAATCTGATCGACTTCTATGATTTTTGGCTCTGTGAAGAGATAGGCTTCGAAAATGAAACCATAAGAAAATTAAATCTTAAAGAGTTATTGCCCTCTGATATATCAAGTTTGAACATTGTTGTTCTTACAAAAACAAAGAGAAATTACCCAAATAATAATCTCCCTCTTTTCGGGATCAGTGACCATATTTTTAAGACTTTTGATGATAGACCAAACTTATTAACTAAAAGGGAAGTTCGTGTTCAAATCTTAGCTGATCTAGAGCTCCCAAAAAATGGCGTAATATGGGATATAGGAGCAGGTTGTGGGTCAATTGGTTTAGAGGCATTAAAATTAAGGCCGAACTTAGATTTGTTTTGTATCGATAAAAGGTTAGGCTCAAAAGAATTAATACTAGAAAACTCAGAAAGGCTTGGCGTTAAGCCAAAATTTATTTGTGAAGAAGACATAATTAATATCTTGAATACAAAAAATTTAAGTCCTTTTGAAAAACCTAATAGATTAGTAATTGGAGGCTGTAATAAAAAGACTAAACTTCAAATTATTAATTCCTTGGATCAGTTGATGAGTACTGGAGATATTATCGTTATCCCAATAATTGACTTGCAAACTATTAAAGAATTGAAAGAGGAATTAGAAGATAAAAATTTCAAAACAAATTTAAATTTAATTCAGACCTATAAAAGCTTAAGTATTGCCGAGGGAATGAGATTAGAACCAAATAATCCTGTTTTTCTATTAAAAGGGAAAAAATAAATTCAAATAATTGTTATTTGTTAGGTTTAGCCACATGGGGCAAACCCCAACCTAGTTTATTTCTTAAAACTTGGAAAAATTCATGATCTTCAAGCCGAATAAACTTTACTGAATGTTTACTTTTTCTTATTAAAACTCTATCTTCAGGCCAAACATAACAACCAGCATTTCCATCAACAACCATTACCAACCTTTCGGGAGTTGCAGGGAAGACAGTTACTGGTTCTGAATCATTAAAAACCAAGGCCCTAGATGCCAATGAATGTGGAGCAATAGGAGTTAATTGCACCACTGGGCAGTCAGGTGTAATAACTGGTCCTCCAGCACTTAGAGAATATGCAGTAGAACCAGTTGGAGTAGATAAAATTACTCCATCAGCTGAAATATCCACAGGAGCATGTCGCCCTATAGAAATCTCAAAGTGACACATACTTGTTAAGGGTTCTCTATGAAGGGCCATTTCATTTAGGCAGAGAGACTCCCATCTCCTCTGATCATTCCTCATTACACTAATAATGAAGCAAGTTCTTTCTTCAATATCCCAATTTCCAATAATGAGTTTTTCAATAGCTGAATCTAAGTTAGATAAATAAGCTTCTGCAAGAAAACCTAGATGTCCAGTATTAATGGTAAGAATGGGAATTTTAGCTGGAGCCGTTTGTCTCGCAGCAGAAAGTACAGTTCCATCTCCGCCAAGAACAATTGCAAATTCCATTGATGAATCAAAACCTTCAGGGACACAATTCGTATATCCCAAAGGACGAACATGTTGATCAGGATTTGCGAAACCAACCATCCCTCCAGAGCTACTAACTCTTACAACTTCAAAATTAGATTTTTCCAATTTTTTTTGAACAGAAGTTGCAGTTTGAACAGCTAGTTCCTTTCCATCATTAACGATTAGTCCTGCTTTACGTACCAATCAAAAAATTAAAACTAGGACTATCTTAAACTAATTTGTTGGACAATCCTAATTTAAAATTAAATACTATTAGAACTGTTCTAAGAATCTAATATCATTTGTATAAAATTTTCTAATGTCGTCGATCTGATGTCTCACCATACAAAATCTCTCAACTCCTAATCCAGCTGCAAATCCAGTCCATCTCTCAGAATCTATTCCTAATTTTTCAAGGACCTTTGGATCTACCATCCCACAGCCCATTACTTCTAACCACTTTCCTTTCCATTGGACATCTACCTCGGCTGAAGGCTCAGTAAATGGGAAATAACTTGCTCTAAATCTTACAGGAATATCTCCAAAAAAGGTCTTTAAAAATGTAAGAACAGTTCCTCTTAAATGACTAAAATTTATATCTTGATCGATACATAAAACCTCAACCTGATTAAATACAGGGGAATGAGTAGCATCAACAGCATCTCTCCTGTACACTCGCCCCGGGGCAATAATTCTTACTGGAGGAGGATTTTTCTCTAAGTACCTTATCTGAACAGGAGAAGTATGGGTTCTTAAAAGTCGATTTTCATCTAAGTAGAAAGTATCCTGCATATCTCTTGCGGGATGATTTTTGGGTATATTTAGAGACTCAAAATTATAAAAATCAGTTTCTATTTCAGGGCCACTTTCAACTGAGTATCCTAGACCACAAAAAATATCTATTATTTCATCCTGAGTTGAAATTAAAGGATGTTTATTTCCGGGGGGTGTTCCAATTGGAGGGATAGTTACATCAATTTTTTCCGTTTTAATCTTTTTATCTAAGGCTTCACTATTAAGTTGATTTTTTCTTTCAGTTATTAATTCTTGCAATTTTACCTTAATTGAATTTGCCTTATTGCCAACAATTGGTCTATCAGTAGCAGATAATCGACCCATTGCTTTCAAAATAGTTGACAAATCACCTTTTTTTCCAAGCAATGAAACTCTCAATTGATCCAATTCTTCATGAGTTTTAGCATTATCTATATTATTTTTTGCTGATAGAGAAAGATTATTTAATTTTTCCTCAATTTGACTTAATGATTCAATCTGACTCACTGATATAGTAAAAATAAGTATTGCTTTATCTTACTTAAATATCGTCCATAAATAAAATTTATTGACTAATGAAACCGTTAAATATATTAATTAGCAATGATGATGGTGTTTTTGCCGCGGGGATAAGAGCTTTAGCAAAATCAGCCCAAAAAAGAGGACATAAGGTAAAAGTAGTATGCCCAGACCAAGAAAGATCAGCTACTGGTCATGGTCTTACTTTACAATCCCCACTAAGAGTGGGAAAAGCTGATGAATTATTTGAGCAAGGAATTGAAGCTTGGGGATGTTCCGGCACCCCTGCTGATTGCGTCAAATTAGCACTATCTGAACTCTTGGATCATAAACCTGATCTAGTTCTTTCTGGAATAAATCACGGTCCCAATTTAGGTACAGATATTTTTTGTTCAGGCACAGTCGCTGCAGCCATGGAAGGCACATTAGAAAATGTTCCCTCCATGGCAATTAGTGTGGCCAGTTTTAAGTGGAAGAATTTTGAATTTGCTGGAGAAATTGCAATGAATATTGCTGAACAAGCCATTAAGGATAGTTGGCCAGCTTCTCTTCTATTAAATTTGAATATCCCTCCTTGTGATAAAAGCAAAATAAAAGAATTATCCTGGACAAGATTATCAGTAAGGAAATATAAAAATCAATTTTCCAAAAGGGAAGACCCAAGGGGTGACGATTATTATTGGTTAGCAGGAGAGGTTGTTTTAGATCTCAAATCAAAAGGTTATGGTCCAAAAAACTGGCCCAGTGACGTATCTCAAATACAAGAAAATAAAATTTCTCTTACTCCCGTAGAACCAGATTTATTTTGGAGAGGTAATTTAGACAAATTACCTAAAATTAATAATTCATTTGTAAATCCTTCTTAAAAGCCATAAAGAAAAGCAAAGTCCAAAAAAATGAGCAGCAATAACTTGCGTGTTACTGAGAACTGATAATATTTCAAGGCCAGTAATTGGGATATCCGATGTCGCTGTTATCAATTGTCCAGTTGTTTGAGAGGATGCTTGTATAAATAAGGCTCCCATAAGAGCTTGATATCCAATTAATCCAAACAAAATTCCAAATAAATCAACTATTATCCCTCGTTTTATCAATTTACCGGTTTGTCCCCTTGAGGGTCTTGCATTGCTTGCGATTGCTCTTCCTGTTCTAACTATTAACCAACCTTGCCAAAGACTAAAAAGTAGTAAAATCAAGGATATTGTTGTAAGTGATAGACCAGGCGCTAAGCCAAGCTGTCCTTCGCTGTTATTTACAACATTTGAAAAAAGCAAAACAGCTGCAACAACAACACCTAAAATGGACTGAACCCAAAAGCGTATCCATCCAATACGCCTCATTCCAAATGAAAGGGACTGAAAATCAATTTTGTCAGACATTCATTTGATTGAATAAACTGTAATCAATTCAAATTTGCCACTAAAATCATAAAATTGCACGTAATCTTTTGATCTCTTTAATATCGCCATCTGAAGTTAAGAATCCTACCTCAATTGCTATTGGAAGTTTTGATGGACTTCATGCTGGCCACAGAAAATTAATAAAAAGTGTAGTTGAAGAAAATCAATATACCCCAACAATTGCAAGCTTCTGGCCTCATCCCCGAGAAGTTCTTTACAAAGAGACACGTCTTAGACTTGATCTCCCTTGTGAAAAACTTTCTATTCTTGAAGATCTGGGGATTGAACAATTAGTTCTGATTCCTTTTGATATGGAACTATCCAAATTAAGTGCAGAAAGATTCGTAAAAGATATTTTAATAAATCAATTAAAAGCAAAAAACATTTCCGTAGGTGCTAATTTTAAATTTGGTTTCAGAAGAAGTGGAGACATAAATACAATAAAAAATATGATTAAGGATACAGATATTAAACTAAAAATTACTCCAATTTTAGAAGACAAGGAAGGTAGAATCAGCAGCAGCAGGATAAGAGATTTATTAGATAAAAGTGATCTGAAAAATGCTTTCAAAATTCTTAAAAGGCCTTATTGTTTTAATGGAAAGGTTGTCAAAGGTAAAGGAATTGGGAAAAGTATAGGATGGCCTACCGCAAATCTTGAAATAGATGGCAGAAAATTTTTACCTGGAGAAGGTGTTTACGCATCTTGGACAACCATAGAAAATTCCAAACAAAAAATTGAATCTGTTATGAATCTTGGATCTCAACCAACAATAAATCCTTTATTTCCATCTGCAGTTGAAGTTCATTTAATAAATAAAGATATCGATCTATATGGTTTAAATCTATCTGTAGAACCAGTGGAAAAACTTAGATCTCAAATAAAGTTCAAAAATGTAGATCAACTTTCAAATCAAATTAAAAAAGATAGAGATAATGCTCTAAAAATTTTTAAAAACTACAAAAAATAGATTACAAATGCTAAATTCCAATACTAAAGACGCTGAAGATTCAAGAATTTATCAAATTATTGACGCTAATCTAGATAGAGCTAGAGAAGGACTAAGAGTATTAGAGGATTGGGCAAGATTTGTTCTAGGCAAAGAAAAATATGTTGAAAAGATTAAAAATTTTAGACAAATTTTAGGAAAAAACCATTTAGAAGTTTATAAACAATCTAGAAATCAAATTGAGGACAAATGTAAAGGATTGACTCATAAAGAGCAAATCAACAGAAAAACTTCTGAGCAAATTATAAGTTCTAATTCAGCCCGAGTTCAAGAAGCATTACGAGTCATAGAAGAATTTTCAAGGCTACAGAATCATGAACTTTCAAAAATCGCTTCGGAAATTAGATATGAAATTTATAATATTGAAATTGACTTATTAAACTATACCAAGTATAAGAAATCGGAGGAAATATTAAAAGAAAATGACTTATACGTAATCACAGATCAAAAGGACAATCTATTAGAAATAATAGAAGAGATTTTAATTGCGGGAGTAAGAATTATTCAACATAGATTTAAAACAGGAACTGATCAAGATAATCTTCAAGAAGCAATTCAGATTAAAAATCTATGTAAAAGATATAATTCTTTGTTTATCGTTAACGATAGACTTGATATAGCTCAAGCCTCCAACGCAGATGGAATTCATCTTGGACAAAACGATTTAGACCTGAAAACCGCAAGAAAACTATTAGGATATTCAAAAATTGTAGGTATAAGTGCAAATAATACAACTGATATTTCAAATGCTCTTAAGGATGGTTGCGATTACATAGGAATAGGGCCAGTATTTGAAACTACAACAAAAAAGAATAAAAAACCTTTAGGTATTGAAAAGATCAAAATATTAACAAAGGATTTAAATATTCCTTGGTTTGCCATTGGAGGAATCAAGTCAAATAATATTTCATACTTAAAAAGAAATGGGTTTAAAAAAGTTGCCTTAGTTTCGCAATTAATGAATTCTGAAGATCCTAAAGAAGACGCTATTATGATTCTAAAAGAGTTGTCTTATGAAAATTAGGGTAAATGGAGAAGAAAAAAAAATAGAACTTGATCAAGAAAATGCTCTGCTATCTACAGCTCTTAACTATTTGGGTTATAAACCAAACACAATTGTAGTGGAGTTAAATAATTTAATTATAAATTCAATGAAATGGGAAAAAGTGAAGCTTAAAGATGGTGATAACTTAGAAATCGTTTCAATAGTTGGTGGTGGTTAAGATATAAATTCTTTATATATTAAAAATCTTCATAATTTTTTAAGTTTAGGCTTGAAACATTTACCAAAATTCTCCTGTTTTCGTTTTATATTTTTAATACCAAAACACAACAATGGAAGAAAAAATTTCTAGCAACTCAAGTTCCTTAAAATGGGAGCAAAATGGCGAGTTAGCGCATAAAGATCTTTCTGAACTAATTGAAAGATTAAAAAATGTAGAAAGTGAACATACCTCATCTGAGCTGTCTAGATTAGGTACAAAATCAAACATAAAAGATTAAATTTGTTACTTAGATCTTGTTTTTATAAAAATTTGTACCAAATTAAAATTACTGAATATAAAAATAAATGCCGAAAAGATTTCCAGAGTGGGTAAATACAGAAGTCGTGATAAAAGCAATCAAAATGAGAGAAGAAGGAATGCTATCAAAACAACTTAATTTGTGGATAGAAAACCTATTAGAAATAGAAAAAAAGTAATTATTTAGGAAATACTTTTAATAATTCTGAGAGCCGCCATCGCTGCTCCATAACCATTATCTATATTCATCACTGCAATACCTGGAGAACAGCTAGACAACATACTATTTAAAGCAGTTTCTCCATCCTTGCTAACGCCATAGCCGACTGAGACAGGAACAGCAATTATCGGTTGTGCCAATAATCCACCTACAACTGTTGCCAAAGCTCCCTCCATTCCAGCACAAACTATTAATACATCATATTTATTAATTTCTTCTAACTGACTCATCAATCGATGGAGTCCAGCCACTCCAACATCTATAAAAGATTGACAATTCACCCCATAAATTTCAAGTGCTAATTGTGCTTCAATTGTTACAGCTAAATCGCTTGAGCCGCCTGAAATTATAGCAACTTTTTTATTCGTATTTATTTTATTCAGATTTTTTCCAATTGTTAGGCAATTTGCTTCTTCATAGAAGAGTGCATCATCATACAAATCCAAAAGATAATTAGCCTTTTCACTATTAATCCTAGTAATGAAAACAACTTCATTTTTACTTAATACATTTTCTGTTACTCTCTTTAATTGATCGATATTTTTATCTTGTCCCCAAATTGCTTCTATGAGTCCAAGCCTCTCTCTTCTTTGAAAATCGAATCTTATATCTAAATTCATCCTTGCTTAATTAACTCCCCTTCATAAATCAATTCAAAAGGATTTTTATTAACGTTTAAAGCAGTTTTAACATTATCCTCAAATTTTTCTTGGACCACACTTACTTCTGAAATTGGAATGCTTTTCCACAATTTCTTACTTTTCCAATTTACCAATATTAAAGCTTCTTCTTTTTCTTTATCCCAATATAATTGTCTCCCCAAGAATCCATCTTGAGCAGATAACCAGGGATCCCATATCTCTTTTTCAGCATTCAACCATACTGCTTTTGCATCGGCAGGGACTTTTAGTCTTAATTCTTCCATAACCATTTCACCTTGATAATTATCCATAGGAAGAGCTTTTAAATTAGGAATTTCAGATTGAAAAATTAAAACTAGTAAGCAGATTAATATTAAACAAAATCGTTGTAATTTTCTTTTTAAATTAAATTTCATTTTTTCTCAAGTAACACGACAGAATGGCAACTTATACCCTCCTCTCTTCCTTCCGGACCCAATCTTTCATTTGTAGTTGCCTTTATTCCTATAGAGCTCTCGGAAATTTGAAGAGTATGAGCAATATTTTTTTTCATCATTTCCACATATGGTTTTATTTTTGGTCTTTCAGCCACAATAACACTATCAATATTATTTACTTCCCAACCTTGTTTTCTAATTAATTCAATAATTTTAGATAATAAAAATAAACTATCAGCATTTTTCCACTCCTCATCTGAAGGAGGAAAATATTTTCCAATATCACCTAGGGAAAGAGCGCCTAACAAAGCATCCATAATTGCGTGAGTTAAGACATCAGCGTCACTATGTCCATCTAATCCCAAATTATCGGGGTGTTGTAAATAAACACCACCGATTATGAGTTTTCTTCCTATTACTAATCTATGAATATCGTATCCATTACCGATACGGAACTGGGGATATTTTCTTGTCATACAAATAGATTTGGATCATCATTAAACCACCCGTAACTATTCTGTAATTCCAGATGGAAATTATTATTAATATTTAATGATACTTTTTAACCTCCTTGAATAATATTTTACCAACAAAATTCAAAACAAATATCCCATTGAAAAAAAAAAAAGTTTTCATAAAATAATTTAAGCGTAAATATTTTTAATTAATTTATTCCCAACTCGAAATTTTTCTTCCCGAGTTCATAATAATTACTAGTTTTTTTGACGAGCTAAATATGAATATAACAATCGTTAATGCAGATAAATCTCACTCAAAATATATTTGGGAGTGGCGAAATGACCCAGTTACAAGATCTTTTTCTAGAAACAAAGAAGAAGTAAAGTGGAACGAACATAAAGAATGGTTTAAAAAGTCGCTTAAAGATCCCAAAAAGTTTTTATATGTAGGTATTTCTATAGAACCAAATAAAATACCTATTGGAATTATTAGCTTTGAATTAATAAACACCAAAAAAAATTATTATGAAGTAAGTATTAATATTTCACCTTTTATGAGGGGAAAGGGACTTGGTCATTCGTTGCTTAAATATGGTACCAAATCATTTAATTGCGAAGTTAAAAAATGCAATCGTATATATGCAGAAGTAAAAACTGACAATATTCCAAGTATCAATCTATTTAATTCCGCAGGGTATAGGTATACTCCCAATGGAACTACTCATGAAAAATTTATTAAGTATTTTCTCGATTGTAATTAAATTCCATTGGCAATTTATTAAGTAGTATTTTTGTCTAAAGACAACGAATAGATCCCATTTAGGTTTATTACCGCATTCATGACCTTTGTTGGATTTTATGAGTTTGCTTATTCTGTGTCCTTTTTTTGAAATATTTCTTTTTTTTCAGTAAACAAATCATTTCTTCTCTCCAATGTTCTTTCTATACTTTTTTGCCTTCTCCACAATTTAATATTCTCGTGATTTCCACTTACTAAAACATCCGGAACTTTCATGCCTCTAAAAATTTGAGGTCTAGTATAGTGAGGATATTCTAATAGAGAAGAATTATGACTCTCGTCAATTAGGGATTCTGGATCACCAAGGGTGCCTGGTAATAGTCTAGTCAAACCGTTAATTATTGATATAGCAGGTATTTCACCTCCAGAAAGAACATAATCGCCTATTGATATCTCTTCATCAGCTAAAGATCTAATCCTTTCATCAAAACCTTCATATTGACCACAAATAATTATTATTTGATCCAGAGTTGACCATCTAACAAGATCCTTTTGCTTTAAAACTTTACCCTGAGGAGTCATCAACAAAGTTTTACTTTTGGGTGATTTTCTAATTGATTCATAAGCCTTATAAATAGGTTCAGGTTTTAAAACCATACCCACCCCACCTCCATAGGGTTTATCATCAACTTGCCGATAAGGACCTTCTCCAAATTCTCTGAGATTGTGTAAATTCACTTTAATAAGACTTTTTTCTAGGGCTCTCGTAATAACACCTAAATTCTCTACTAATTCAAAAGCTTTAGGGAACAATGTAATTACATCAAAATTAAGACTACTCATCTAATACTCTTCCTCATAACCAAACTCAATTAACCTTGAGTCTTTTTTTCTCCAATTTTGAACAACTTTCACAAACAATTCAAGGTGAACTGGACCATCAATTAATTTTGACATATTTGATCTTGCTGACTGACCAATCATTTTTAACATCGAACCTTTCTTTCCAATAAGAATGCCTTTTTGAGTTGATCTTTCAACAATAATGGTGGCCAAAATAGCTGTAAAACTTTTGCCATTTTTTCTTTTCATTTCCTCAATTTTCTCTATCTTTACTGCAACACTATGGGGTACTTCTTCTCTTGTATTTATTAATACCTGCTCTCTTACTAAATCAGATAACAAAGTATCTAATGGTTGGTCGCATATCATCTCTTCGCCATAAAGTTTTGGTCCCTCTGGAAGAAAATTAAGTGTCAGATCGACAAGTTCAGAACATCCTTCTCCTTGAGAAGCACTTACAATTTGAAAATCAATATTAATTCCAAAAAATCTTCTATATTGATCTAATCGTGAATTCCTAAATTCTTCATTAACCAAATCCCACTTATTTAGCGCAACAATAAACTCAGTTTTATTTGCCACTAAAAAGTTCAATATATATTCATCACCTCTTCCAGGTTCTACACTCGAATCAATTACAAAAATAACCATATCAACTCCATTAATTGCAGATTTTGCGTTTTTTACTAATATCTCTCCAAGGCGATGATGAGGTTTATGAACACCAGGTGTATCGACAAAAATTATTTGTCCATTGTTTGTTGTAAGTATTCCTTTTAATTTATTTCTAGTAGTTTGCGCTATTGGAGAAGTAATGGTTATTTTTTCTCCAATCAACTTATTTATTAAAGTAGATTTACCCACATTTGGCCTTCCTAGTAAAGTTACAAACCCAGATCTATAATTGGTCAAAGACTTTTAATGCATCAATAATAAAATTCTGATCAAAAATGAAAAAAAAAACCATAAATTTAAAAGAAGCTTCTTTTACTCAGGCAATTAATGTATCAGCACAATGGTGTAAAGAATGGGAAGAAGACTTACTTAGCGAGGAAGTTTTAGCAGATAGGATTGCAGAACTAATTAAAACAAAAAATGGACTTAGAGGATTTTTTGCATACGCCTTGTCAGATAAAGATTGCTTATTGTTAGATAAACTTCCTTTTTCGCTAATTTACAAACTGAACGAAGGTGGTGATTCTGTAACAGAGATAGTTGTAAAAAATTTAATAATGAGTTCTGCTCAAATTATTATTCATCGAAGAGATAATAATCATGAATATGAAATAACATCGCAAAATATTTCAGATAGATGTAAGGCTATTTTAAAACTGTTAGAAACTAAGTCAGTTACAAAATCTGTGATTCAAGTCCTTAGAGACTTAGATGATATGGGCAATAGTTTTGATAATTCAGTCAAGTATGACTCAGAGCAAAAGGAATTTATTAAAAAACAAATTTTTGATATCGCCCAATAAAAAAGCGTAGAAACAAATCTACGCTTTTGGATTAAGTTTTTTAGGTAATAATTTTTATTCTCTTCTTCCTCCGCCTTGAAGTGCAATCATTAATCTCAATATAAAAACAAAAAGATTTATGTAAGTTAAATACATACCTAAAGCCCCTGCAAGGTATTGATCATCATTGTATCTTCTTGGCATTGTGTAGAAATCGACAAATGACATTGCAACGAATAAGACAGTTCCAAATCCTGCAATTATCAATTCAAGTCCTGAACCTCCGAAAACGCCAGGAGCAAAGAATCCTCCAATTAATTGGACAAACATTGCTATGAGCAGTCCTATCAACCCAAGACCAACTACCCCACTAAGTGCTTGACCAACACTATCACTCATTCTTTGGCCAGTATAAGAAGCAATAACGAAAGTTATACCTGTAGCCAAGGCAGCAGTTCCAACAGAACCAATACCGATTGTTCCTATTGCTAAAGCAACTATTCCACTTAAGGTAAATCCAGTTAACAAGCTAAAGCCTGTTAGTAAAGGCAAAGCTTTCGCATTATTTGCATTATTTGCAGCACTTGTGGCTATAAAAAACAAAATCAATTCTGCAATTAATGCAACTATTGAAAGAGGCTGGAAAAGCCCAGGATTTGTTGCTATGAGTGAGATACCTGCTAAAACGCCTAAAGAAGTTAGAACCATACCTCCACCTACGTAAGGTAAAGCTTTTTGAACAACGTTAGGTCCAACAATTGAACTAGTTTGTGCTTCACGAATAGCTTGATTGAAATTACTACTTGCTGGCATTTTTTTTTTTAAATATGTGCTTATTCTACTTGATTTTTAAAATTTCAGGGTACGGATCTCCAGAGCTATGGAATTATTGATAAGCCTCAATAATTTTCTGAACTAAAGGATGACGAACTACATCTTCAACATTTAAATAACAAAATTTTATACCTTGAGTTTCAGAGAAAATTCTCGATGCTTCTATGAGGCCGCTTTCCTGATCTTTTTTTAAATCAATTTGTGTAATATCTCCGTTTACAACCATTTTAGATTTATCACCCAATCTGGTTAAAAACATTCTCATTTGGGAGCAAGTAGTATTTTGTGCTTCATCTAAGATAACCATGGAGTTATCTAAGGTTCTGCCTCTCATAAATGCTAAAGGTGCAACTTCAATAATTCCCTTATCGATTAACGAATTTGTTCTATCTAACCCAAAAATACTATGTAAAGAATCAAATAGGGGTCTTAAATATGGATCTACTTTTTGTTGCAAATCACCAGGTAGAAATCCCAAATTTTCACCAGCTTCTACAGCTGGTCTGGTTAAAACAATTTTTTCAATTTTTTTCTCGTTCAATAGTCGTGCCGCGCAAACAGTTGCTAGAAATGTCTTACCAGTTCCAGCTGGACCAATCGCGAATGTGAGATCAAAGTTCTCAATTGATTCAACATATTCTTTTTGCCTTATAGTTCTTGGTCTTAAATATCTTCCTTCTTTGGAACGCGCAAGAACTTTTTTTCCAAGTTCAGCATGTGAGGATGACTCTCCCATATTTAGAGAACTTAAAGCCGCTTTAAGATCTACCTCCGGAACTTCTAACCCTTGTTCCCAAATTGGCCTTGTTAGTTCTACTAATGCTGAAGCTATTTCAATTTTAGATATAACTCCGTTCATCTCAAGTTGTAAGCCTCTTATTGTTAAAGAAACTCCTGTTAAGGACTCAAACTTTTTTAAAAAAGAATTACCTGGGCCTGATAATGCTGTAGCAGCATCAGAGCTTGGCAAGTCTATTGTGAAGTGACCAGTTTTGGAAACTTCCTTCATCTAGTTATTGAATAAAAATTTATCAAACCACTAGCTTTCAGCTTCATTACTCTCGCTTTCAGCTTTACTACTATCATTTTCTTCGTCTTTAGTTTTAGCCTTAGCTAATTTTTCCTTCTCTAACTTTGCTTTACCTATTGAGATAGAGGGCCTCTTTGTTTTTTCTAATAACCCTCCCTTTTCTAATAAAGATCTCACAACATCAGTTGGCTGAGCACCCTGAGTAAGTCTTGTTCTCAAAGCTTCTGTATCAAGCCTGGTTTCCTTAGTTCTTGGGTTATAAAAACCTAGTTCTTGTAGAGGTCTACCATCTCTTCTGGAAGTACTATTGCATGCAACAATTCTGAAACTTGCCTCTTTTTTCTTTCCAAAGCGCTTAAGGCGCAGTTTAATCATTTTAAATTAATGCGTTTTAAATAATAATATCATTGAAAGGTTAAAATCTAGAAACTATAAATCAGCAAACCCTTTTTTCTTCTTATTATTTTTTTGTTTTTTCATTGGTTTATTACCACTCATTCCGGGCATTCCACCCATTCCTGGCATTCCGCCCATTCCTGGCATTCCGCCCATTCCTGGCATTCCGCCCATTCCTGGCATTCCGCCCATTCCTGGCATTCCGCCCATTCCTGGCATTCCGCCCATTCCTGGCATTCCGCCCATTCCTGGCATTCCGCCATTCGACATTTGTTTCATAAAGCCTCTCATTCTTTGAAAATCAGCTAATACTTTATCTACATCTTTCGCTTGATAACCGCTACCCTGAGCGATTCTTTGTCTTCTTGAAGGTTGAGCAGCAAGAACCTCAGGTTTTTGTTTTTCCTCAAGAGTCATAGATGAGATCATAGATTCTATTTTTTTAAGTTGATCCTCTCCATCTTTTATCATCCCATCATCGATTTTATTCATTCCAGGAATCAATTTAATCAATCCACCAAGTGATCCCATTCTTTTTATTAATCTCATTTGCTTAACAAAATCATTAAAATCAAAAGTTGCTTCTTGAAGTTTCTTTTGCATCGCTTCTGCATCAGCAAGTTCAACTTCTTTTTGGGCTTTTTCAACAAGTGTCAATACATCACCCATACCTAAAATTCTGCTGGCCATTCTCTCTGGATGGAATGGTTGCAGTGCCTCTATTTTTTCACCTACACCTATAAATTTGATTGGTTTACCACTTATTTTTCTTATTGATAAAGCAGCACCTCCTCTTGAGTCTCCATCCAACTTAGTTAATATCGCCCCTGTAATTCCTACTTTTTCATGAAATGACTTTGTTAAGTCCGCAGCTTCTTGCCCAATCATTGAATCAACAACAAGCAACACTTCATCAGGATTAGAAACTTCTTTTATTCGAACCATTTCACTCATCATGGAATCATCAATTTGCAGTCTTCCTGCGGTATCAATAATTATCGAATTAAAATCATTCTCACTAGCAAAATTCAATGCTTCCTTTGCAATCTCTTCTGGTTTGCTATTTTTTTGTTTATCTGAAAAAACCTCCAAATCATATTGACTTCCCAATGTTTTAAGCTGCTCTACAGCTGCTGGTCGATAAATATCTGCAGCAACCAAAAGAACTTTTTTATCTTTTTCCTTCAAATACAATCCTAATTTTCCTGTTGCAGTTGTTTTACCCGCTCCCTGAAGTCCAGCCATCAAAATGACTGTAGGACTATTTTCATTTTCGTTTAATGGAGAATTTTCATTCCCCATTATGTTAATCAATTCTTTATTTACAACTTCTATGAATTTTTGACCAGGATTTACACCCCTTACTACTTCTTCTCCAATGGCTTTATCTTTGACATCTGATATAAAATCTTTTACTACAGACAAACTAACATCTGCATCAAGGAGTGCTCTTTTAACCTCTTTCAAGGCATCGTTAATATTATTTTCACTAATTTTTGCTTCGCCTCTTAAACCCTTTACTGCGTCTTCAAAGCGTGACGAGAGTTCATCAAACATTATCAAAAAGTAATTTTAATTATTATAGATGATATTGAAGTGCGTAATTACAAGCCACTTACGAAATCAACTAATTTCCATGATTTATTTGAAAAACCCAAAATATATTTAACTTTAAGGGGATTCAATAATGTTTCATTAACAAATTCTCCAGAATTTTTTACTATTCTCTCTAGATAATTTAATTCAACTAAAGCAACTATCCGAGATGAAGTTTGCGATTCCAAATCAATCTTAAGTATTTGGGAGTTGATTTCTTTATAAATTCCCTTCTTTATATCCTTCTGTCTTTCTTCGATTGTACGACCAATCAGACCTTTACTAACAATCTTAGAAAGATTAATTTCACTCTTTCCGGCTAAGTAATTACTTTTACTAAAAAGCCATCCATTAATTAAATTCCTTATATCTTCCAAAGAAGGTGAAGATGTATTAAGTTCTTTTAATTCATAAGAAATAATTGAAGTGGATTTCTCAGGAATAGAATTCAACTTGCTTGAAGGATTTTTTTTTATTTCTTGAATAATATCTTTCTCAATAAACTTTTGATTTTTATCTATGGCAATTAAAGGTTTTTCAGTGATAGCTTCGTCCTGAATTGATTTTTTTGAATTATTTCTTAAAAATCCAATCCCAATACCAAATGCAAATAAAATCAAAAACGCATAAATATAAATTAAATAAGGTGACCGATTAATAATCTCTTTATCCTTCAAGAATTCCCCAAAACTAAACTTTAATTCTGCAATTTTTTCAATTAGAAAATTATAAAACTCTATTGGTTTTTTCTTAAAGTATTCCTCGTTGAATTCGTTTTCTTTGATCTCAACCTTTTCTTCTTGTTTTATACCACCAGGCCAAGGTAATTTCCTATCATCAATATTACCTAATGTATTATCAAAATCTTCAGTCGTTTTTGCGGAAGATTCATACTCAATTCGTTGGTTCTGAAGATTTGATCTAATTGCAATTTTATTTGATTTCTTTTCTAATTTTTCAATAAATTCTTGAATTTCTCTATCTTCAAACCAAGAATCTAAATCAACCTCTTTTGAGTCAATATCTCTATACCCAACTAAAACATCATTCTCTAACCAATTTTTACAGAAAATACATATAGCTTCTAACTTGTTTCCAGGATAATTATTAAGCCAATCTCGTAAATTTTCATCATAACTACTTGAAAACCTTGCACAAGCCTGGTCAATATCAGCTAGAAGCAAGTCTAAACAACCAACTAAAGGCATTGAATCAAGACCGGTTAAATTAAGTTTCTTTAAAATTCTCCTCGCTTCAAATAATTTTTCCGGCTTTCTTCTAGAGAAACCAATAGCTGTTAATGATAGAAAAGCTAAAAATCCTGCTTCTAATGATCCTCTTTTTTGTAATTCAAGAAACAAATCAATCTGTTCTTGAACTGTCAAAAATGGCTTAATTTGTTGAAAAAAAGCTTCAAACTCCTGCTGATTTAAATAATCTTTATATTCTGATTTATTATTACCTTCCAAACCACCTCTTTTGATTATTAAATTTTCCAACATACTTAAGCCTTTTTTATGAGACTCTTGATCATTTAGATCCCTACTAAGTAGATCTAGGATTCTGTAAGGGAGCAGAGCAATCAAGTCTTCTTCAAGTTCCTTTCTTCTTTCGCCAAGTTTTCCCATTCTTTGAAGAAGTTGTATACCTTCTTGTAAAAAGTCTGCAGCGTTTGAATAAGATCTAAGCTGTTCTTCTTGAATTGCGGAGTCTCTTGCTGTTAAAGCAGCCAATAAAGTTAGATCAGCTTCCCTGCTACTTCCTAATGCTGGAGTTTGTGGTGGGTTCAAAGCTTTTCTACTTAATTTGAAAGCTTCTTTTGTAGCGCCGGATTCCCAAAGAAGTATTAATCCTGCTACTTCTCTATTGGATGAAAACTCTAATCCAGATGAACCATTTATCAACACATTTTCGTACTCTCTCCTTCTATCTGGATCTGTTAGTAAATCCGCAGTGAGACGAAGCAACTCTGATCTTTGGGTTAAAACTTCATAAGTAAAACCTTCATCAGGGGTTTTATCCAATCGTAATTGAAAAGCCCTTAATATTTCCTCAGATGTTGCAGAGGGGCTTACGCCAATTAAACGAAAATGGTCTAAAGGAAGTTCCAAACAAATATCCTATTGAGAAATTCTTAGACAAATCTTATCAAGTTAAAAAATTTTTTCATAAGGTCTTGCAGAGTTATTAAAAAAAAATCATGAAAATAGACCTTCACAGCTTAGAATGTTAACAAATCAAAACTTCAATAAGGTATTTTCTTGGAAACTCACGTAGAAAGAATCTCAAATCTTCAAGACATAAAAAAAGCCGAATTAGATCGAGAAACCGGTTTATTTCTTTATGAAGATATGACTCTTGGTCGAAGATTCGAAGATAAGTGTGCAGAAATGTACTACAGGGGCAAAATGTTTGGATTTGTTCATCTATACAACGGTCAAGAAGCTATAAGCACTGGAGTAATAGGTGCCATGAAAAAGAAACATGATTGGTTTTGTAGTACCTATCGTGATCATGTTCATGCATTAAGTGCAGGAGTTCCCTCCTTTGAAGTTATGAGTGAGCTTTTTGGTAAAGCTACAGGTTGTAGTAAAGGCAGGGGTGGGTCTATGCATTTATTTTCAAAAGAGCATCACTTACTCGGAGGATATGCATTTATTGGAGAGGGAATTCCTGTAGCTTTAGGGGCAGCATTTTCAAGTAAATATAAAAAGGAAGTTGCTGGTAATCATAGTAGTGATGCAGTAACTGCAGCATTCTTTGGGGATGGGACTTGCAATAATGGGCAGTTTTTTGAATGTTTAAATATGGCCCAGTTATGGAAATTACCCATCATTTTTGTTGTTGAAAATAATAAATGGGCTATTGGTATGGCTCACGACAGAGCAACTAGCAATCCTGAAATCTGGAGAAAAGCGTCTGCTTTTGGCATGCACGGCGAGGAAGTTGATGGAATGGATGTATTAGCAGTTAGAGGGGCAGCACAAAGAGCAATTGAGCGAGCTAGAGCAGGAGAAGGTCCTACACTTTTAGAATGCTTGACTTATAGATACAGAGGTCATTCTCTTGCTGATCCAGATGAATTAAGGTCTGAAAAAGAAAAGGCGTTTTGGTCAAAAAGAGATCCTATTAAGAAATTAGCTAAAGAAATTATTGATGGTAATTTCGCAACGGAAGAAGAATTAAAAAGTATTGAAAAGAAAATTGATACAGAGATATCGGAATCTGTTAAAAATGCAATTGATGCACCCGAACCTCCTTCAGAAGAATTAACTAAATATATTTGGGCAGAAGATTAATTTAAATACCACTAGGTAATTTTCTAGTTAAATTTCTTAATTTTCTTAGTGCCTTAAGTTCAACTTGTCTTACTCTTTCTCTGGAAACTTCTAATAACCTTCCAATTTCAGCAAGCGTGTGTCTCTCATTTGCTTCAAGTCCAAACCTTAATTTGAGAACATGTTGTTCTTGCTCGCTTAAATGACTTAACCACTTCCCAAGTTGCTCTTGATGCATTTTTTGTTCAACTTGATCTAAAGGTTCCTCATTATTACTGTCTGCTATCAAATCACCTAAAAAACTCCTGCCATCATCACCATTTACTGGAGCATCTAAACTACTTGTAGATAAGGCTTGTCTCAAAACAGAATCCAATTCTTCTACATCAATTTCCATCGCCTCTGCAATTTCTATCCTGCTTGGCATAGCACCAAGTTTGTGAGCCAGATCTCTACTAACTTTTCTTATGGAAGCTAACCTTTCACTTAAATGAACAGGTAATCGGATTGTTCTTGATTGACATGCAATTGCTCTTGTCATACTCTGTCTAATCCACCAAAAAGCATAAGTAGAAAATTTATATCCTCTTGTCGGATCAAATTTTTCAACAGCTCTCTCCAACCCAAGAGAACCTTCTTGGACTAAATCAAGAAGTTCTAGCCCTTTACCTTGATATTTTTTTGCAACACTGACAACTAATCTTAAATTAGCTTTCATCATTCTTTCTTTAGCTCTGCGACCAATTTTTATTGTTCTTTTTTGCTGAGTTGTAAATTCATTAATATTTTCATTCAATTGCCCATCCTCTGTAAGAATCATCATTTTTTGGACTTGATTACCCAATTCAATCTCTTCGGCAGGAGTTAATAAAGGGACTCTACCAATATTTTGCAAATACCAACTTATTGGATCGTTACTCCTCCTTTTAGGAGGCTCTGATTGTGTCGGTACTGATGAAACCATTTTTTGACCTATTAAGGTATTAAAACTCTCTTACACTTTTAATGAAATAGCCAAATATTTAATGCGCGCTTCAGATTTCAAGTAATATTTGTACACTTTTGTGTTTAAAACTATAAATAACTCTCTTAAATTGTTTCTTTCAAGATATTTGTCTCGTTTTTATATTTCTCATCAATTTTGTCAATTCGTCACCAATAGCAGAAGCAGTTGATCCACTTTTGCAATTCGATGCAGCAAATGAATGCAAAAGAACATATTTGGCAAAGAAATCTGTTGTAATATTTCCACAATAGCTTAAATCAATTGCAGAACTGCCAGCTAAAAATCCAGATAAAAGATCACCCAAGCCTGCTCGAGCTGTCTGAGAGTCAGTTCCAAAAAGTTGCCATACTTTTTTATAATCAGCAACAATACTGTTAGCTCCCTTTAATAAAATACTAATATTGAATTCTTTTGCAGCATCAAGAGCGAGCCCAAGATTAGTTTTAGATTTGATGTTAGGAAATAATCTTCGAAATTCTTTGCTATGTGGTGTAATCCATGTCTTAAATTTTCTCTCTAAAAAAAAATCTGATCCCAACTTAGATTCCGAAATTCTATTAAGTGCATCTGCATCCAATATCAATAATCCTTCATAACTCATAAGATAGTCTTTTGATTTTTGCCAATCATCATTATCAATTCCTATTCCTGGTCCGACAGCTACTGAATCAAATGCACTTAAATCAATATTTTTTAATGCACTAAATAAAGATGCATTTCCATCTTGATTAGATTCCATAGTTTCTTTTAAAACTATTTCTGGAGCAACTTGCCAAATAGATTTAGCAACTAACTCAGGCAGGACAGCCGAGACATAGCCTGCTCCACTTGATAGGGCCCCTTTTAATGCTAAGTATGCAGCGCCAGGATATTTTTCACTTCCCGCTATTAGTAATGTTCTACCTCTTTGATATTTGTTAGAATTTTTTGGTAAAGAAGGTAAATCAATATTTTTTATATCTTTGTAAGTAACCTTAAAAATCTTTTTATCAACTTTGGACAGTTTACTAGTAGGCATCCCAACATCAATGTGGTGTAATTCTCCAATAAAAGGTAAAGCAGAATCTTGGGTCAACCCAATCTTATAAAGTCCAATGGCCAAGGTATAGTCTGCCTTTACTGCGTTATCTAAAAAAGGCTCTCCCTTATCAGGACATAATCCTGTTGGAATATCAATACTTATTACCTTTCCATATTTTTTATGAAATTTTTGATTAAACAGTTTTATTAATTTATCATCAACTTTTCTTGTTTGATTATTACCAAAAACTGCATCAATCCAAAGCTCTTTCCCATTTGCATCAGGAGGCTCTTCTAATTTCGTAACCCCAATAGATGTAAGATAATTGAGGTGGTTATTTGTTAATGTTTTTTTTATCGGGAATGGACACCATACCTGAACATAAAAACCTTTCAAAAAAAGCTCTCTAGCTATTACTGCACCATCCCCTCCATTATGCCCAGGACCTATAAAAACAGTTATTCCATGCTTGAGAAGAGGTTTCTTTTTGAAGAGCCATCTACTAATTTGAATACCAGCTTTTTCCATCAATGCTTCTTGAGGCATTCCATCAGAAAACATTTCTTTCTCTAATATCAACATTTGCTTTGAATCAACAATTAAATGTTTAGAGTCAATTGTTGGCCATACAATTTCGTTCATAATTAGTACAAAGCAATTGAAGTACTGTTCAAAATTCAAACTTCCATGTTAAAGACACAAAAGGATAAAAAATTAGAGAACAATTTTTCTAATAATAAGTCTCAAAAGGGAAAAAATATTATTGTAGGTCTTTCTGGTGGTGTAGATAGTTCCCTTTCAGCTGCTCTTCTTGTAGAAAGAGGCTGGAATGTTGAGGGACTAACTCTTTGGCTAATGAAAGGACAAGGCTCCTGTTGTTCTGAAGGATTAGTAGATGCTGCTGGCCTTTGTGAAGATTTGGGTATAAATCATAAAATAATAGATTCAAGAGAAATTTTCGAAAGAGAGGTAATTAAAAAAACTACTGAAAGCTATGAGAAAGGATTCACTCCACTTCCATGTTCGATGTGCAACAAGAATGTGAAGTTCGAAGAGATGCTTAATTACGCAATAAGCAAAAAAGACTTTACTTATATTGCGACCGGACATTACGCCAGGATAAAAAAATCATCTTATGTTGAAAACCTTGATTGCAAGAGCTTTGTATTTAAGGACTTCCTTCTTCTTAGAGGTGCTGACGAAAACAAAGACCAAAGTTATTTTCTTTATTCTCTTTCTCAAGAAGTACTAAGCAGATTAGAGTTTCCTCTTGGTGAAATGAAAAAAGAAGAAACAAGAAGGGAAGCCCTCAGATTAGGCCTTAGAACTGCTCAAAAACCAGAAAGTCAAGATTTATGTTTAGTTGAGCATTATGGATCAATGCAGATATTTATCGACAAACACATTGAACCCAAAGAAGGAGAAATTGTGCATGTAAATGGGAAAGTCCTTGGAACTCACAATGGAATTCAGCACTTTACTATAGGTCAGAGAAAAGGGTTGGGCATTGCTTGGCCGGAACCATTATATGTAAAAAGTTTAGACAGGGAAAAAAACATAGTTTATGTAGCAGATAAAAGTGATCTATTTAATAGAGAAGCAACAATTAGAAAGGTTAACTGGGTTTCCATAGAAGAACCTAAGCAAGAGATAGAAGTAGAAGCACAAATCAGATATAGAAGTCATCCAGTAAAAGGAAAATTAATACCTTTGAAAAATTTGGATAATACAACATTTAAATTAATTTTTGAAGAAAGTCAAAGTTCGGTAACGCCAGGACAAGCTGCAGTTTTTTACAAAGGAGAAATTTTATTAGGTGGTGGATTAATTAATTAATTTTCCACAATATATTTAATCCCATAAAAAATATAAACAAAAACAAAATAGGTTTATCTCCAAATTTTGTATAGAAAGTCTTTTCGGAGGAAAAATTAGGGAAAACTATTTCATTTTGCTCAACGTTATAATCTAAAATTTGAATTATTTTTCCATCATCTTGAACTAATCCCGAAGGGCCGGTATTAGATACTAGTAAATTATTTTTCTTATTTTCAATACTTCTTAACCTAGCCAAAGATAGGAATTGGTTATAAAGCTTAATTGGATAGGGATCTAAATTTGCTGCAGTTATTATTAGTTGAGCGCCGCTATTAATAGACTTTCTTATTTTCGCTCCATCACTAATTTCGTAACAGATTGCTACCGCTAATGGGGGTGTAAATTTAGGATCGAAAAATCTTGAATCATAGCCTGGTTGGATTCCTCCCACTGCAGATAATCCTCTTGAAAAACTATTTGGAAATCTAGGTATTTTTTCACCTAATGGAACCAGTCTATTTTTATCTATGAAAGAGGTATGAGATTTATCTCCAATTTGAAATCCGAGTAAAGAACTTCTTAACTCATTATCATAATTTCTGAAACCTCCTGCCAAGGTATTAACCTTAAAGCCTTTAGATAAATAAAAATTACTAGATAGAATCCCTTCAGGAGCAACAAGAAGTTTTGCTTTATTTGATAAAGCATAACTTTGAGCGATAGATAGCTTTTCTTCAATAAATTCATCATCTATTTTTAATTTTTCTCTTGTTGGGAGGTTGGTTTGCCAAATAGCCACAGGATATTCATAATTTCTTTTAATTGGCGTTGTTAAAACCCCAAATAGATGTAAGAAAAAAATAATAAAAAGTCCGAAAATAAATATTTTTTTAAAATGAAGTTTTCTTCTCCATCTACCGTGACAAAAAAATATCCAAAACCCCATCAAAATTTGTAATACGCATAAACCACTTGCTCCAATCCATCTTGCCAAACCAGCAAGATAAATATCACCTGGAACAAGACTCTCGCCTAAACCTATCCAAAAAAAAGGTGTTTGAGAAAGTATTAATTCACCCATTCCCCAAGTCAAAGACACAAAAAATACTTTTACGGTTAAAGGTAATATTTTCATTTTAAAAATATCCTCTTTCCACAGAATAATTTCAACTAATAAACCCCATAAATAAACTAATAACCCCCCAAGAAAAGCACAAAATAAAAAAATTGAAATGGTGATTATTAAACTTGCAAGCCATGAAAAACCTAGCCATGTTAAAGGATGAAGATCATAAAGCCAAGAATGACTAATCAAGATAAAGAAAAAACCCCAACAAAAATTTGCAATCCTCCTTTCACTTCCCTTCCATAAAATAAATAATGATATCGGCATAAAAATCAGCCAAAAATGAGTTGAAACTGAAATTCCTCCTAAAATCCCTCCCAAACAAGGGTAAAAATATTGTCTTAGACTTTTAATTTGAGTTGGGATTAACAATCTATAATTACGAAATTAAATTTATAACCACCCATTTATTGTACCTTCATTCTGTAGACTAAGTTTTAGTTACTTTCAAAATTTAAGTGAAAGAAGTCTTTATTAGTTTTGCAGTTTTTGTTTTTTGTGTTTCATTAACTCTTTTCAGTCAATTTAATTCACCTCAAGTTGTTAATGCTGCTGAATCAGAAACTCAGTCAGTTCAAAGAACACCTGTTGCAAAATCATCAAATGTCTCAAATAATAATTTATTTGAACTAGACCCATCAGATCCAAATCCTACACTTTTCGCTATGGCAGAAGAAACACCATCAGACAACAATTCAAGGACTACAGAAAGTGGTCTAATTATTGCAGATATCGTAAACGGGGAAGGAGATGAGGCTATTGCTGGGAATACAGTTACTGTAAATTACACAGGGACACTAGAAGACGGTACACAATTTGATACCAGTATCGGCAGAGCTCCATTCAGCTTTCCCTTGGGTGCTGGACGAGTAATAAAAGGTTGGGACGAAGGTGTAGCAGGCATGAAAGTTGGAGGCAAAAGAAAATTAACAATACCTCCGGAACTTGGATACGGATCAAGAGGAGCTGGAAATGTAATACCTGCTAATGCAACTTTAATATTTGAAGTTGAATTATTAAAAGTCAATTAAATTAAGTAAGAAAAATATCTAAGACTTTTCAATTTAGTTAATCTCCAAGTAATATATATACAACACCAAATATTTGAAATGTTAAGTAAATTCATCAATTCTTTTCTAGATAAAAATTCCCCAATGACAGTCCATGCTCACTGCGATGGTCCTTGTGGTGTTTACGACCCAGCATCTACAAGAGTTGCAGCTGAAGCAGTTTTATCAATGACAAAAAAACTTATTGCATTAGAAGCTCCTTCTAGCACTGATTCAGCAGAGTGGGCTGCATACAGTAATACATTTTCTAGATATGTTGCAGTTAAAGAAGAGCAAGCAAAAGAAACAAAGAAAGAGATTCTAATTTTGTGGACAGATTACTTTAAACCAGTTCACTTAGAAACTTATCCAGACTTACATGAAACCATTTGGAAGGCGGCCAAATTATGCAGTGCATGCAAAGTTAATATTGACTTAGCCCAAGCTGAAGAACTCATGAGTTATGTAGAAAAAATTCATAATATTTTCTGGGCTTCAAAAGGTAGATCAGACGCTTTTGTAAAAGCTAGTTAATCAGAGTTATTTTCAAAAGTTTTTTTGATTTTATTTTATTTTTTTTAGGTTTAAGAAAAACCGCTATTATTAGTGGTGAATCGATGTTTCCTTACCTAAAAGAAGGCGACATTGTATTTTTTAAAAAATATAGAAAGAATAAATCAATACTTAAAAATCGACAAATAGTTATTTTTAATCATCCAACAAAAAATAAAAACCTTATAAAAAGGATAAATTCAGTAAATCAAAATAACGTTGAGGTTATTGGCGACAATATTGAATTTAGCGAAGATAGTAATAAATTTGGATTAATCAATAACGAAAAAATAATTGGGATTGTCACCTCTAAATTAAATATTCCTAAATTAAAAAATTTTTTAATTCAAAAAAACAGAAGCACTTCTTTGAATCCAAAATAATCCCAAAGAAAAGGAAAGCCCTCCTGCTACAGCTATTAATCTTTTAATAAATTTTTGACTCGCTTTAAAGGTAGTAAAAGATATTAAACAAGTAAAAAGATTCATACTTATGATTGAACCAATCAAATATGAAATCAAATATAAGCAAGCGCTTGTTAAAGGTAGTGCTAAAGCAGGAAGAACTGCAAGAAAATGTGAACCTCCAGCAATACCATGTAGCAAGCCTAAACCAGTCAAAGCATGCGAATGTTTATTATTATTTTTTTGTTCCTTAACATGAAGGTGAAAGTGACTATGGGCAATTCCATTCTCATGCTTATGGGAATGCGAGTGGATACTTAATTGAAAAGAATTTTTTATAGCAAATACTCCAACAATTAAAAGTGAAATTCCAACTAGGAATTCGGCAATACTAGAAAATTTGTTTAATGGCGTAATATCTTTAATAAAAACCGCTAGAAAAGCTAACAAGAGGACTCCTGAAGAATGTCCCAAGCCCCATGAGAAACTATTTTTAAGAGCTTTTTGGGGATTATTAATCGCTGCTGGTGCCATTGCAATTAGATGATCAGGGCCACTAACAACATGCACAAATCCTGCGACTATACCTGTTAAAATTACAGCCTGCATATATATTCAGTACAACTCTGTTTATTCAATTTTATAGCACGATTTGAAGTCAATATTAAATTGAGTTAAATAATTTCTTGAAGGATTGTTCAATATCAGTTTCTCTCATAAAAGTCTCACCAATTAATACTCCCATGATTCCAATAGATCTAAGCGATTCTAAATCTTCGGCACAATTAATTCCAGATTCACTTATGGGAATAATATTTTGTTTTAAAAATATATCTGCATATGTATGCATCAATTCTTTTGATGTTTTTAAATCCGTTTTAAAAGTCTTTAAGTCCCTATTATTTATTCCAATCAAATTAAAAGATTTTAACTTTAGAATCCTCTCTAGTTCATTAGAGTTATGGACTTCAACAAGAACACTCATCTTTAAATTATCAGCTATTTTCTTTAAATAAATTAAATCATCATCACTTAAAATCGCAGCGATTAATAATATTGCATCAGCACCAGATACCCTTGCTTTATAAATCTGATAAGCAGAAATAATAAAATCTTTGCAGAGTAGAGGGAGATTAGTTGATTTCCTTACAGTTTCGAGTATTTCATAACTACCTTGAAAAAACCTTTTATCAGTAAGTACTGAGATACATGATGCACCTAATCCTTCATAACAAATTGCTATTTTTTCAGGGTTAAAATCTTTTCTAATAACTCCTTTACTAGGACTAGCTTTTTTTATTTCAGCAATAACACCTGGTTTTATTTTTGACTCTAAGATATTTTTGTAAAAATCTTTGGGAGTAGGAAGTTTTTCAATTTTTTTGATGAGATCTTCTAAAGAGACTATTTTTTTAAAATTCTTGATTTCAATATCCTTGTGCCATACAATTTCTTCCAGAATGTTTTTTGCTTGTGCTTCTCTATGAGGTACAGCATATTCTAAATTTTCTACCCTTACTGTTGGATTTGGTGGCCTGCGTCTTATCTCCATTAATTTTAGATATTATTTTATTTGAGAAGCCGCCTGTTTATATGCGACCTCAACTACTTCACTAAGAGTAGGATGAGTATGAACTTCTTTAGATAATTCAATTACATCTTGGTTCCTTGAAATAGCGTTCGAAATTTCTTGAATTAAATCAGCTGCATGTAACCCAAAAATATGAGCCCCTAAAACTTTCCCATTATCTTTGTTGAAAATCAACTTTAGCAATCCATCACTCTCTAATTCAGCCAATGCTTTTGAATTAGCCTTAAAGAAACTTTTGACAACTCCCAAAGTAAAATTTTCTTTTGTAGATATCTCTTTAGCTTCAACTTCAGAGAGTCCAACTGAACTTATCTCTGGGTGAGTAAAGGTTGCTGCGGGGATACTTTTATAGTTAATTTCGACATTACCACCGCAAATATTATCAACAGCAATAGTACCCTGCGCTGCAGCTGTATGGGCAAGCATTAGTTTGCCCGTTACATCTCCAACAGCCCAAATGTTAGGTATTATTTCATCACCATTCTTAACTCTCATTTGATCATCTACAGGAATGAAACCTTTTATTGTCTCGATACCAACCGACTCAAGATTTAAGTTATTACTATTAGGACTTCTGCCAGTTGCGACTAGTACAGCATCAACTTCTAATGTTTCCACAACTTCCTTAGATTTTGCATCAGTGAGTTCTATTTTTACAGGGCATCCAGGTGTTATTTTTGTCGCAAAGACATTTGATTTTGTGTCTATATCTCTTGCTTGAATAAGGTTCTTCTTAGCAATTTTAGTGATATCTGGATCAAATGTTGGCATAATATTCTCCAAAGCCTCGATCATAGTAACTTCACAACCAAGAGCTGTATAAACATCAGCAAATTCTAGTCCTATATATCCGCTTCCAATAATTGCTATCCATCTTGGAAGCCACTCAAGTTTAACCGCATCATCACTAGTAAATACAGTCCTATTATCCAAAGTTATTCCACGGGGCACAAAAGGAGAAGAACCAGTTGCTATAACAATATTCTTACATGTAAAGATTTTATCAATTCCGTTTTTATCTCTTACACCTACTTTTTGATTTCCTTCAATTCTGCCAATGCCCAAAATAATTTCAACTCCACTCCTTTTAAGAGTTTTTGTTAAATTTTCTCTAACATTTAAAACTAAATTATTTGCATGATCTGCAATTTTTGATCTCTCGAACCTTACTGGGGAAGCATGAATACCAAATTTAGCTAAATGTTCATAATCAGCTATTTCTCTAACTTTTCCACTTGCCGCCAAAAGAGCTTTAGAAGGAACACAACCCTTGTTAACACAAGTGCCTCCCATATCAGAAGATTCTACTATTGCGACTTTAAGTCCTTTGCCAGCAGCATGTTTAGCGGCATCAAAACCTCCATATCCTGCTCCTATTACGATTAAATCAAAATCAAAACTTGAATCAGTCACTTTTTATTAATTTATTAGAGGTGTATGCGACTCTTTTTCGTTCTAGTAATAACGGAACTGCAACACAAGCCACATTCAATGATTCTACAAGCTCGCTATGCGGAATTGTAATTGTTTCATAAAAAGCTTCTTGAATTTTTTCATGAATACCTTGACCTTCATTACCCAAAATTAATGCGGTACTTCTAGACCAATCAACTTCCCAGTATGGTTTTGACGGTTTTTTTGAACTTTTATTATGGCTACTAGTAGAGAATATCTTAAATCCTAAATTTGATAATTCAGTCAAAGACTTAAGTAAAGAATTTAATATTTCTTCTTCATTTCCATCAAATCTTAAAAATGGCAGATGAAAAACTGCACCAGAGGAGGATCTTAATACCTTTTGGCCTAATGGGTGGGCACCTCCAGCTAAAAAAATTGCATCAACACCAGCAGCTAAAGCAGTTCTAAAAAGATTACCCATATTCCCAGGATCTTGAATCCTATCGAGGACAAGAACAAAATCATCTTTTTTATTAAATTGATAATTAGGTATTTCTGAAATCTCAACTAATGCTGCTATCCCATCTGGATTAATTGTTGAAATCGCAGATGCCAAGACTTCCTCTGAAACAATATTTATTAATGACGGATGAAATTTTTTGCTTAGATTTTGATTCTTTCTTAGCCATTTTTCGGTAACTAAAATCTTAGAGGGATTTTTCCCAGACTTCAGCAATTCTTCAATGAGATGTGTACCCTCTATGCAAAAAAAGTCTTGATCTTTTGGAGATGATCCTTTTTTAAATGATCTAAATCTTTTAACTAGATTATTGTTTTTACTAGTTATTTTTAAAAAAGTATTTTCTATGAGTAATTTGAAAAATGCGTTATGAACTATATTTTAATTACATAAATATTTTGATCAATTATTTATTAAATTTTTCTCTCAAGAAATCAAAAAATACATTTTCACTTTTAATTAATATTCATGACGTTACATAAGGTGGACTTACAAGTTTTCCTTTGTAATGATGAATCTAATAAATTAACACTTAATGATTTGCGTAAGCAAAAAGAAGTCATATCTTAAATCTCAAAATTTAAAGATTTTTGGCCAAGGTAACTTACATGGAAAAGTTGAAATAAGTGGCGCCAAGAATTCTGCCTTAGTTTTATTGGCTTCATCATTGCTAACTAATGAAAGGATAATTCTTGAGAATGTTCCTCGTCTGACCGATATAGAAAAAATGGGGAATATCCTAAAGAGTTTAGGTATTAAATTAATACACAAAAACAATCGCCTAGAGATAGATCCAAAAAATATTTCTATTAAAGATCTTCCATATGATCTTGTTAATGGATTAAGAGCCAGTTTCTTTTGTATAGGCGCATTATTGAGCAAATATGGAGAGGCTAAAGTCCCCTTACCTGGAGGATGCAATATTGGTTCAAGGCCCATAGATGAGCACATAAATGGACTTCAAGCCCTAGGAGCTGAAATTATTATTGAAGAAGGAATTGTCAAAGCAAGAATTAAGGACGAGACTAATAAACTCCATGGTACCCATATCAAATTAAAGTGCCCAAGCGTAGGAGCTACTGAAACTTTAATAATGGCAGCATCATTAGCGGAGGGAAGAACTACGATTGAGAATGCTGCAAGAGAACCTGAAATTCAGGATTTATGCCAAATGCTAAATAAAATGGGGGCAAAAATTTACGACTCTGGCAAAGAAAAAATAATTATTGATGGTGTTAATAAGCTTTGTGGATGTACTCATAAAGTAATTCCAGATCGAATAGAAGCTGGCACTTTTTTAATAGCTGCTGCTGCGACTTCCTCTTCGATAACAATTTCTCCTGTAATTCCTAATCATCTTGAAGCTGTAACGAATAAGCTTCAAGAAAGTGGAAGTAAAATCACGATTAAAGGCAATTCAATTACGATCAAGGGTAAAAAGATCAAAGGGGTAGATATTGAAACAGCTCCTTTTCCAGGATTTCCAACTGATTTGCAAGCACCATTTACAACTTTAATGGCAATCGCAAATGGTGAATCAAAGATAACTGAAACTATTTTCGAAAACAGAATGAAGCATGTTCATTTACTTAACAAAATGGGGGCAAATATAAAATTAAATAAAAATATAGCTTATATCAATGGTGTTAAAAAATTTAAGGGGATGGATCTAGTTGGATCTGATTTGAGGTCTTCAGCTGCATTAATAATTGCTGGGATTATAGCTGAAGGCACAAGTAGAATTTATGGTTTAGAGCATTTGGATAGAGGTTATGAAAATTTTGAATCAAAATTAAAAATATTGGGTATAAAAATAATCAGGGAGTCTAACAAAAAAACTTTAACAAACAAGGAATTGAAGAAGAGTTCAGACCCTGAAGATATTCCTCGATACAGAGCTGCCTAAAATGCAAACAGCATGAGAATTTAATAATTATTTAAACGTAAGCGATATTAATAAGTGAAATACAACCTAAAAATATAAGGAATAACACTAAGAAGCGACTAGACCAAATTTTATTTAAACCACTAATCTTGAGATCATTTATGCCCATGTTCCACTGTTAGATCCAAATGCTGTCAAAATAGTTATCACAATGAAAAGATAGGGAACAAGTTGAAAAGGTAATTTTTTTGCTTTTTTAGTCATTTAATTTTTTCTTTTAATATAACATAATATTACTGATTATGAAGCTTTCTTCCCGAAAATAGGTTATTTATTGAATTTTTGCTACATTATTGTATCATATATGTAAACTATTTTTTTACTTATTTATTATCAGCAAATTCATTAAATATAATTCAATATTTTTAACAAAAATATTAACCATCAACAAACGCTATCTTGATCACTGTTCCTTGACTAAAACAATAGTCAACAAGTTGATTTTTGTTATAATAAAAAGGTTGATTTTTTTCAAAAGCCTTGGGAGCGTGGTGGAATTGGTAGACGCACCGCACTCAAAATGCGGCACCTTCGGGTATGTCGGTTCAAGTCCGACCGCTCCCACTTTGATGAATACCTATAATCGATTCGATATATCTTTCAAAAAAGGAAAAGGTTGTTGGCTATGGGACAAAACAGGTAAAAAATATCTTGATGCAGTCGCTGGCATAGCAACTTGTAGTCTTGGACATAGCGATAGAGTTTTGAGAAGAAGGCTATCAACTCAATTAAAAAAGATTCAGCACATTTCCAATCTTTACAAGATTGAAGAACAAGAACAATTAAGCAGAACTTTAACGAATATGAGTTGTGCCACAAGCGTCTTCTTCTGCAACAGTGGTGCGGAAGCAAATGAATCAGCAATTAAATTAATTAAAAAATATGGTAATACAACAAATAATGGTAAAGAATCTATTATTCTCGCAGCAGAATCCAGCTTTCATGGAAGAACGCTGGCAGCCTTGAGTGCAACAGGACAGCCAAAATATCAAAAAGGTTTCGAACCAATGATTCAAGGTTTCAAATTTTTTAAATTTAACAATTTTGATTCGGTAAAAAAATTATTTGAAGAGTGTGAAGTTAATGATCAAAAAATTTCCGGCGTTTTAGTTGAACCAATACAGGGAGAAGGTGGCGTAATACCTGGAAGTAAAATATTTTTCAAAAACCTAAGAGATATATGTGATAAAAATAATTCTCTTCTCATGTTAGATGAGGTCCAAAGTGGAGTTGGCCGAACTGGAAAAATGTGGGGTTATGAAAATTTAGGAATTGAACCTGATGGATTCACCCTTGCTAAAGGATTAGGAGGAGGTCATGCAATTGGTGCATTATTGGTAAAAGAAAAAGCCAACATTTTTTCTCCAGGAGATCATGCAAGCACTTTTGGGGGGAACCCTTTCGCCTGCAAAGCTGCCTTAACTGTATTAGAAGAAATAAATAGAAGAAATCTTATAAATAATGTTTATTTGAGAGGGAAACAATTAAGTGCTGGATTTGATGAATTGTCAAAAAAATTTCCAAATATTATTTGTGGGAAAAGGGGTTTAGGTTTAATACAAGGTCTTATGATCAATGATGATTATGCTGATGCAAAAACAATTACATTAAAAGCTTTTGATAAAGGATTACTGGTAGTTCCTGCAGGAGGAAACGTCGTAAGGATTGTCCCACCATTAGTTATATCTCGGAGAGAAATTAATATTCTCTTGGAAAAGCTAAATTCAATTTTTGAAGATTTATAGCAATTCAAATTTTGAAAAATACAAATTTAAAAATTTTTGAATTATTATCGCCTAAATATGAAAGAGATAATATCAAATTAGGTTTATCAAGAATTAAAAAAGTACTTCAAGATCTTGGGAATCCTTGCGAAAATATTCCTGCGATACAAATTATTGGAACCAATGGGAAAGGCTCAATCGCAGCATATTTAGAAAGTATACTTTTTGAAGCGAGAAAGAATTTTGGCGTAACGACGTCTCCTCATCTTTTTGACGTATGCGAAAGGATTAGAGTTAATAAAAAAAATATCAATAAAACTGATTTTGAAAAAATCTATAAATTAATAGAAACAAAATTTTCAACAATTGAATTAACTCCTTTTGAAAAAATCATTTGCTGCGCATTAAATTTTTTTGACAATAAAAAAGTTGAATTGCTTATTCTTGAAGCTGGCTTAGGGGGACGATTAGACGCGACAACAGCTCATAAATCTAGACCAATAATTGCAATTGGGAATATTGGCTTAGACCATAAAGAATTTCTTGGAGATACGATTGAAAAAATTGCCAAAGAAAAATTAGCAGTTATTGAGCAAAACTCAATTGTCATCTCATGCCACCAAAATAGTAAAGTTGAAAATTTAATAACCAAAAAAGTTAAAGAGGTTGGAGCAGAAATTATCTGGAAAGATTCAATTTCAAAAAGCTATGAACTTGGATTAAAAGGAATTTTCCAAAAGCAAAATGCTTCAGTAGCTGTTGGCGCAATTGAAGCGCTGAATAATTTGGGATTTAATATTAAAGAAAAACACATATCTGAAGGCCTTAAAAAGACAGCTTGGAATGGAAGGCTAGAAATAATAAATTATTTCAACAAAGAAATTCTTGTAGATTGTGCGCATAATTATCCTGCTGCAAAAGCCCTCTCTAATGAGCGAAGCAATTGGGAGAATGAAGATAAAGGAATTTATTGGATTTTAGGTGTCCAAAGACAAAAAGATATTTACGCAATATTAAAAACACTTCTAAAGAAAAATGATCACTTATTACTTGTGCCAGTTCCAAACCAACCTAGTTGGAAATTAAACGATCTCTCTCAGATTAAGGAAATTGACTTTCAAAAAACAATTGAATTTAAAACATTTGAACTTGCCATTGAGTATTTATTTTCTTTAGAAAAATGGCCAACTAATCATCCTGTTCTAACAGGTTCTATTTTTTTAGTTGCTGAATTTATTAAATTTGCAAATAAACAGAAATGTTAAATATTAAATTGTTCCTTTACTTCCCAGCCCTCCAATTTACCTGGATTTAATAGCCCTTTAGGATCAAATTTCAATTTCGCTTTTACTTGATCTGCATCAACCACTCCTAAGCCTCCGCCTTCGACAGTTAAAACATGGGGATTAAAAATAAACGCACCAAGATTCTTACAATCTTCCATTATTTCATTTAATTCATCTATCCCATTCCACTTTAATACAGGCAAAGCAGCTAATCGCGGTGATCCTTGTTGAGAAACTGCCTCTAAATGCCATAGAATTTCCCCCCCCCCATTTTTTTCTCAAAAAATTAATCAAATCTAGTTCATTATTAAGTGGCAAAAGCATCTGTAAATATGTCCAATTTTTATCCCTAGACCTCATATGAAGAGTTGTATGATTCCATACGACTTCAGAAATTCCATTGACGAGTTTTTCTTCTTCTCCAAGGAGAGTAAATTCAACTTTGAATTTTTTACAAATTAGCTCGATGGTTTTTGTTCCTCCAAGAGTAGATTGAATTAATATCTTGTGACCTCTAGGATTAGTTTTGAACCATTTTGGCATTTGATCTACAATTTTTTCTTCAAGAATTGCTCCTAGTTTTAGATCAATCGCTGAGCTTGTAAGAGTTTTTAATATCTCTATTGTTTTTTCAAATTCAATACAGTGGATAACTATTGAATACCACTTACGTTTGATATCAGTAGATAGTAATAAAGAAGTAATTATTCCATTAGTCCCATAAGCATGATTTAAAGGTTCGGATTCTTCAGCATCAAATTTTAATAATGCAGGTTTTTCATTCACCGTTACTGCCTCTAAACCAATAAGATTTCCTGGATCTCTTAAAAAACCCCACCTAATGGATCCAATACCTCCTGATCCACCTGCAATAAAACCTCCAATTGTTGCAGTTTTCCAAGTACTAGGAAGTAACCTCAATTCCCTTCCAAATTTCTCTAATTGTTTATTCAAATCTCCCATAACACAGCCAGACTGAACTTTTACAAAACCTGTATCTGGATCAAATTCTTCTAAATTATTAAAGTTACTCATCTGCATTACAACTCCTTTAAACAAAGGGACAGCTTGTCCATAATTACCTGTACCTGAACCCCTTAAAGTAAGTGGGATAGAAAATTCCCAACAAATTTCTGCTACTTCCATAACCGCTTTGTGATCACTAGGTCTTACCACCAGATCAGCAATACATTCATCTAATTTTTCAGTAAGGATTGGAGAGTAGTTATAAAAATCTTTTGAGAGTCTTTTTATGTCAGATTTGCTTTCAATAATCTCTAAGTTTCTGACTTCTCTAAATTTGTTTATAAATTTAAAACTATTTAATGTCATTAATGAAAATTATATTGTTTTGTATATAAATTAGCTGATTAGCAATATAAATCGCCTTTTATAAAAACTTTTCTTTTAAGGTTACTTGAAAAAACATCTGCCCATCTTTGTGCATCTAAAATCACAAAGTCAGCGGGGCAACCTTTTTTAATTAAACCATCCCATTTTAGTTTTAATAATCTGCTTGGAGCTAAAAAAACAGAAGATAAAGTCATTCTCTCCCATGGATTTAGTTGAAGCATAGGTATTGAGCAAGACAACATATAAAAAGGGTCAAAATTACCAAATGGATACCAAGGATCTTGAACATTATCACTACCTATAGATACATCTACGTGTGAATTTTGTAATTGCTTTATTGGCGCAACTGGTCTTTTTAAAGAGGTAGTTTTATTATTTCGATTTAGCAGCCAAAAATTTGTCAGGGGCAAAGCAATCACTTTAATGTTTTTCTCAGCCATTTTTTCTCCTAAATTTAGAATCTCACTATCACTAAGAGAAATTAGACTACTCAGATGACTACAAGTAATAGGAATACTGTTAATTTTTAAATTTTCGATTGTCTCTAGTAGGAGTTTTATTCCTGCTCCAGGCTCAATACTTGATTCATCTATATGCAAATCAATTTCTAATCTATATTTACTTGCGAGAAGGAGCATCTTTGCGAGAAATTTCCTTGTATTATTTTTATTAAAAGGAGGAACAATAACTCCTCCTAAAATACCTCCATGAGATGAAAATGTTTTTGCCAAATCCTCTCCTTTAGAGGTATCCCAAAATTCCAATGGAGCTAAAGCAACGAATTGTAAAGTCAACTCAGATGAAAAATTTTTTTGTAATTTAAAAAGTTCAAGCCAAATATCAATAGATTGTTTTTTGTATGTATCAATATGACTTCTAATAGCTCGGTATCCATTTTGTATGGCAAGTTTTAATGATTTCTCAACTCTTTCAAGAACCTTATCTGTAGTTCTAGTTTTATGTTCTTCAAGATTTACTGATAATGCTCCTCCATAGTTTGATTCCAGATTAGGAAAGTCTGCCCATGTAAATGATTTATCGAAATGCGAATGCGTTTCAACAAATCTCGGGAATAAAATATTTTTTGGTTTTGTAACTTTATTTTCTAAAGGTTTTAATTCAGAAACAAATCCATCCTCCCAACTAATGGAAAGTGAACATAAATCCTCTTGATCAATAATGAGGTTATCAATATCTTCTATTAAACAAAGGCTTCTGGGAATAAGAACCTCAGCTTTGCCGGAATTACTCAAATTTTTAAATTTTCTTTTATTTTAAATCATAAGAAAACATTACTAAATTAGAAAATAATTCAAATTTCGCTAAATGATAAAAATAACTATGAAAACTTACCCTTGAGTTGTTAAATTTATAAATGTGAGGCGGGCGTCGCCAAGTGGTTAAGGCAGCGGCTTGTGGCGCCGCTATTCGGGGGTTCGAATCCCCTCGCTCGCCCTCAAAAAATTGCAGCAAAATTATTTAACTTGTAATTTTGAATTAAAGAATCATAAAAAATTCCTAGCAAAGTGCTAACAAAAACAAAACCAGACGAAAAAAAACTTCAAAAGAATTCAACTACTAGCAGTTATTGGATAACCACATTTGGATGCCAAATGAACAAGGCTGATTCTGAGAGAATGGCAGGGACATTAGAGAAAATGGGATACATCAGAGCAGATAATGAATTAAATGCAGATTTGGTCTTGTATAATACGTGCACTATTAGAGATAATGCAGAGCAAAAAGTTTATAGCTTTTTAGGAAGACAAGCAAAAAGAAAGCACAAGATGCCTAGCTTAAAACTTGTTGTCGCAGGTTGCCTTGCTCAGCAAGAAGGAGAGTCCTTACTAAGAAGAGTCCCAGAACTTGATCTGGTTATGGGGCCTCAACACGTAAATAATCTTGAGAATCTTCTTGGGAAAGTTGATTTAGGAAATCAAGTAGCTGCAACAGAAGAAACCTTCATTTCTGAAGATATAACAAGTGCTAGAAGAGAAAGCTCCATTTGTGGCTGGGTTAATATTATTTATGGATGTAATGAAAGATGTTCATATTGTGTAGTCCCCTCTGTCAGAGGGAAAGAGCAATCAAGATATCCAAATGCGATAAAAAGTGAGATCCAAAAATTAGCTGATGATAATTTTAAAGAAATTACTCTTTTGGGTCAGAACATTGATGCTTATGGTAGAGACCTTCCAGGAACCACAAAAGAGGGGAGAAAAGAGAATACTCTAACTGATCTTTTGTATTATATTCATGATGTTAAAGGAATTCGCAGAATAAGATTTGCTACTAGTCATCCAAGATATTTTTCAAAAAGGTTGATTCAAGCTTGTTATGAACTTGATAAAGTCTGTGAACATTTCCATATTCCATTCCAAAGTGGAAATGATGAAATTTTAAAGCAAATGTCCAGAGGATACACTGTAAAAAAGTATAAAAATATTATCGAGAATATTAGATCATTAATGCCAGATGCATCAATCACAGCTGACGCGATAGTTGCTTTCCCTGGAGAAACCGAACAACAATATAAAGATACATTAAAGCTAATATCAGAAATTGGCTTTGATCAAGTGAATACAGCAGCATACTCTCCAAGACCAAACACGCCTGCAGCAGTTTGGGCGTATCAACTTTCTGAAGAGGTGAAAAAAGCTAGATTGCAGGAAATTAATGATTTGGTCGAGAAAACTGCTAGGAGTAGAAATCAAAGATATATCAACAATATCGAAAGCGTTTTAATTGAAGGTTTTAATCCAAAAAATTCCTCGCAAATTATGGGTAGAACTAGAACAAATAGATTAACTTTCGTAGAGATTCCCAAAAATATTAATTTTAATTTTTCATTGGGAGATGAGATTAATGTCAGAATTACTGAAGCAAGACCTTTTTCTCTAACAGGAGAACTTTATTTATAATTTTTTTTTCTAAATGATCGGGGGAAAGAAAAAGTGTATTGGATTAATATTTGGTGGGGAATCCAATGAACATGAAGTATCAATATCCTCTGCAAAAACAGTTTTTCAAGCCTTTAATTCAGAATTAAACAAAAAATGCTTTACTATTAAAGCCTTTTACATTAGTAAATTTGGAGATTGGTTTGATAGTGATCTTTCAGAAAAAATTTTAGTTGGAGAAATTGAAAACAATACAACAAAAAAACAGGGGATTTTGAATCAAGAAAGAATTAACTTCCTAGACGGAATTGAATTTCAAAATGTTGATGTTTGGTTCCCACTATTACATGGTTTTAACGGGGAAGACGGATCAATTCATGGCCTACTTAGATTTACAAAGAAACCTTTAGTCGGATGTGGAATTATAGGCTCTTCAATTGGAATGGATAAAATATTGATGAAAACAATTTTCTCAAATCTCAAACTACCACAAGTTAATTATCTATTTTTTCAAAATGAAGATCTCAACAATGAGGAAGTAAAAAATAAGTTAATTAATGAAATTTTAGAAAAATTAAATTTTCCTGTATTTGTTAAACCATCGAACTCTGGATCATCTCTTGGCATCTCCAAAGTGATAAATGAATCAGAAATATTAAAAGCATTAGAAACGGCTAGTGAAATAGATCCAAGAATCTTGGTTGAGGAAGGTTTAGAGGTAAGGGAAATTGAATGCGGAATAATTGGTAAGTCAAAACTCTTAACCTCTGAGATAGGCGAAGTAAAGTACGAAAGTGATTGGTATGATTACGATTCAAAATATTACTCAAATAATAAAATAACTATCCCAGCTGAAATAGATCCTAAAATTACAAAAGAAATTAAAGAAATTGCTATTCAAAGTTGTAGAGCACTAAATATTTCAGGTTTTGCAAGAGTAGATTTCTTTTTAGAAAAATCTTCAAATAAAATTTTGTTAAATGAAATAAATACAATCCCTGGTTTTACAAAAAATAGTATGTTTCCAATGCTTTGGAAAGCTTCAGGTTTAAATATTGATCAACTTGTGGCTAAACTGGTTGATATATCTTTAGATTTATAATTCGAATCAAATGTTGCATGGACTTCTTTGGTTACCATTACTTTTTATTTTTATATTATTAACTGCTCTAGGATGGTTAGAAAGAAGAAGGCAAAATCTTTTTAGGAACTGGGCCAGTGGTTCTGAACTTTGTAAGTTAGATAGTTCAGGTGCCGCATCCTTAAAGGATGGGGAATTAAAGTGGAGTGCATTTGAAGCTGGTACATTTGAAGAAAAAGATAGTTTCACAATTAAGAAACTAGAGTTAGTTGAATTAATGGCCTTAACTTCTGGAGAAGCTCCCCTTACAAATGAATCTCAAGGAAAATGCAGATTGAGATTAGTAGGCGATGGGAAAGAGATGGATGTGCCATTTTCAGATGCAGATCAGGCGAGAGAATGGATGGAGCAATTGATGGAAAAAGCTAGATGTGATTTGTGAAATACGAGAAAAAAATTAACAATAGAAGTTTTTTATTATTACTTTTATTTTTATTTGCAACAAGCTTAATAAGCCTAAAAACACTAAAAAAAGTAAATATTCAGGACATTAGAATTTCTGGAAGTGAATTATTCTCACAGAATGATATTGTAAAAAATTCATCTTTAAAATTTCCAATCCGATTAATTCTAATTAATACGTATTTTTTAGAAAAAGAGTTAAAACAAAATTTGTCACTCAAGAATATTTCTGTAAACAGAGAATTATTTCCTTTTGGGTTGAAAGTCAAAGTTAATACAAGAACACCAATAGCTTACGGCGAAAGATTATTAAATAAAGAAAGAATATTTGGCTTTATCGATAAAGATGGGATTTTCATCGAAAAACAAAATGTTGAAGAAAACAAATTTAAAGGATTAAAGATAAAAGTTTTTGGATGGAAAGAAAAATTCAAAAATGTATTATCTGAAATTTTTATAGCCCAAGAGAATTATGATTTCGATATAGTCAAAATTTCTTTTTCCCCAAATGGTTTTCTAACTGTTGAGGAAAAAGATTTACAAAATATATTACTAGGATTTAATCCAAATCTAATCAACTATCAATTACAAATAATCAATAACCTAAAAAATGAATTTAAGAGAAATAACTTTTCTGAAAAAATAGATAATATTGATCTTACCGATCCAAATAAACCAAAAATAAAAGTGTTCAAACCCTAATATTTGAAAAGGGGTTTTGATTAATTTTTTTTAATTATTGTAGTGTTAATATGGGTTTTGCATTCAAAACAGAATATTTATTAAATAAATATTTTTAGGATTTTCCTCAACAAATCCCTACAGATGAGCTCAGTAAGTTCATAATGCACCCAATACTATTATTAGTTCCCTAATTAAGAGATGAGCTTCGGTAACAATCCAAACTTTGATCAATCGAGAGAAATCCTTCCAAGCCAAAACGCCAAAATAGAAGTTATTGGTGTAGGTGGTGGCGGCAGTAATGCAGTTAATAGAATGATAAATAGTGATCTAGAAGGTGTTTCATTTAGAGTCCTCAATACTGACGCACAAGCCCTACTACAATCTTCTGCAGAGAGTAGGGTTCAACTTGGACAAAACCTCACTAGAGGTTTAGGCGCAGGTGGGAATCCAAGTATTGGGCAAAAAGCTGCCGAAGAATCCAAAGAAGAGCTTCAACAAGCTTTAGAAGGATCTGATCTAGTTTTTATAGCTGCAGGAATGGGTGGAGGAACTGGTACAGGAGCAGCTCCAGTAGTTGCAGAAGTAGCCAAACAAAGTGGGGCTCTAACAGTAGGTATAGTTACTAAACCATTTTCTTTTGAAGGGAAAAGAAGAATGCGTCAAGCAGAGGAGGGGATAGCAAGACTAGCTGAAAACGTTGATACTCTTATAGTTATCCCAAATGACCGATTAAAAGACGTTATAGCAGGAGCTCCA
This sequence comes from Prochlorococcus marinus, assembly GCF_001180265.1. Taxonomy (GTDB): domain Bacteria; phylum Cyanobacteriota; class Cyanobacteriia; order PCC-6307; family Cyanobiaceae; genus Prochlorococcus_A; species Prochlorococcus_A marinus_H. The sequence goes on from NZ_CVSW01000010.1 coordinate 102,835, forward strand.
CTTCAAGAAGCATTTAGGAATGCTGATGATGTTCTAAGGATGGGTGTCAAAGGCATTAGTGACATAATTACTTGTCCAGGACTAGTTAATGTTGATTTTGCAGACGTAAGATCAGTTATGACAGAAGCTGGCACTGCTCTTCTGGGAATAGGTATAGGTTCAGGAAGATCGAGAGCTATAGAAGCAGCACAGGCAGCAATGAATAGCCCTTTATTAGAAGCGGCTAGAATTGATGGAGCTAAAGGCTGCGTTATAAATATTACTGGTGGCAAAGACATGACTTTAGAAGACATGACCTCCGCATCCGAAATTATTTATGATGTTGTTGATCAAGAAGCAAATATTATTGTTGGTGCAGTGGTCGATGAGGCAATGGAAGGGGAGATACAAGTTACTGTAATTGCTACAGGATTTGAAATGACCCAACCATTAAACCAGCAAAGAATAAAAAACAGATTATCTAATCAACCCTTATATAATTTTTCCGACAATAAAGAATCAGGAGCCAGTATTCCTGAGTTTTTGAGATTAAGGCAAAATAAAAAAGATATAGGTTAAAAGGTAAAATAGAGTGACTCGGTTATCTCGCCTGCCTCAAGCATCCCTTGTGGCTGCTACCTTCCGGTCCTGACCAGGTTTAGGCGTTAAAACCGCGAAAGGCCGAGTCAAAAACATTTTAGCAATTTATGATTAAAAAAGATACATAAATTTATTATGTTGCCTTCAGACCTAGTTAATTATAAAAAAAAATCTCGCAAAATCATTGCACTAACAGCTTGGGACTCCATATCAGGATCTATTGCCGAACAAGCAAATGTTGATCTCGTACTAGTAGGAGATTCATTAGCAATGGTCTGCTTAGGATACCAATCGACATTGCCATTAACTTTAGAAAACATAATTTATCATACTAATGCTGTTTCAAGAGGATTCAAGAAGAAAATTGAGGAACAACCTTTAGTCGTTTCAGATATGCCTTTTCTGACTTACCAATGTGGAGAGGATAAAGCTGTTGAATATGCAGGGGAAATCATTCAGCGCACTTATGCAAAAGCTGTAAAAGTTGAAGGAGCTGAACCAGAAATACAAAAAGTTATTTCTAGATTAATAAGAATGGGAATTCCTGTTATGGGTCATATAGGTCTTACACCACAAAGCTATCTAAATATTGGATTTAAAAAACAAGGAGAAAGCTTAGCAAGCCAAGAAAAAATAAAGAAAGAGGCTTCAATTCTTCAAGAATTAGGATGTTTTTCAATAGTTCTTGAACACATTCCTGATTTACTTGCTAAGGAAATACAAAATTCTCTAACAATTCCCACAATAGGAATTGGTGCAGGTAATTATTGCGATGGGCAAGTAAGAGTTACTGCAGATTTGTTAGGCCTAAATGATGATCAACCACCATTTAGCCAACCTATTATCCAAGGAAAGAAATTATTTAAGGATAAATTAAAAGAATGGGTAGACTCTGAAAGGCTTAAATAATATCATCACACCACTTAAACATAGAGACAAGAACTTGATTGCTTAGTTCCATTCCTTTAGGCTCACTTAAAAAGAATCTATCCCCCTTTCTTACTAATAATCCACTATCAAGAAATCTTTCCCATTCTTCAAGCAATTTACTAAAGTTGCTTTCAAATTTTTTGTTTTCCCAGTTTTGTTCTTTAAACAATTCTTTGATATCTACACCCTCTTTGAGTCTTAATCCCAACATTATTTTTTCATCAAGTTCTTTATAGACAAACTCTTTATTAATCAGGGATGAATCTAAATTACGTTCATATTGTTTAGTTACCCATTCTTTATATTCTTTACTAACTCTTGGTCTAGTTAACTTTTCCCCCCAAGGTGAACTAGTAGAACCTTGACCAAAACTCCACCACCCTAAACCACTCCAATAAACCCTATTATGTCTCGATTGATGTCTTGGGAGGCAATAGTTTGAGATTTCATATCTTGAATACCCTGAGTTTTTTAAAATCAAATGAGTTGATTCACTATTTCTAAAAGCTTGTTCATCACTTGGAAGTTTTAATTTTCCTAAATTTACTAATTTTTTAAACACAGTACCGTTTTCAATATTTAAATCGTAAATAGATAGGTGCGGCGGCGAAAATGTTATTGCTTTTTTTAAGTCATCTTGCCATTCTTTAAATCCACTAAGTGGCAAGTTTTGAATTAAATCTAAACTCCAGCTTTTTATTAACCCAGACTCATATGATCTCTTCAACCATAAACAAGATTTTTCTGCATCTTCTTTCAAATGACGCCTTCCCGACTTTTGAAGTATCTGATTATTAAAACTTTGTACTCCGAGACTAAATCTATTTATCCCAGCATTTATGAATCCACAAAGATCATCTTTAGTAAAACTAGCTGGATCGACCTCCATAGTGATTTCAGCACCATAGTCAATTCCATAATTTTCTTTAAAAAGATCTATTAATTCTCTGATTTGGATAGGATCTAAAATTGAGGGAGTTCCCCCTCCTATATAGATTGTCGATAGAGGTGATTTATGCTTAATTGATAATATTTCTTTATACAAAAAGTGCAAATACTCTTTAACAGTTTTGCTTCCATAACCTTGTAAAGTTTCAACTTTGTTTCCTAATGGAATGACTGCAAAATCACAATAAAAGCACCTTCTATGGCAAAAAGGAATGTGCACATAAGCACTTCTTGGAAACTTATTCATAATCTAAATTCATTTTTAAGCTCCAAAAAAGTATTTAGGATCGAAAAAAATTAAATCCTTATTTACTCAATTAATAAATCCTAGTAGATTATAGATATGACAGATATCTTAGTATTAATTTTATTTGTATTATCTGGGGCTGCTTCAGGATGGCTTGGTGTTGATTTATTGCCAGTGGACATACTCAAACAGGTATCTAATGTAGAAGGTTTTAGAATTGTTTTAGCAATAATAGGTTTTTTTGTAGGATTAGCAGCTGGTTTTGTATTCCTTCAACTTAGAAAAACGTTTCTTGATCAAATAAGAACAATGCCAACGGACTTACTAATAAGTAGGTCTGTTGGATTAATTTTAGGATTACTTGTTGCTAATCTACTACTAGCTCCAATACTTTTAATTCCCTTCCCTAGAGAGGTTTTTTTCGCAAAACCATTAGCAGCTATCTTAAGCAACATTTTCTTTGGTGTGCTTGGTTATAAATTGGCAGATACCCACGGAAGGACATTATTGAGATTATTCAATCCAAATAATACTGATGCATATCTAGTCAATGAAGGTATCCTCCCTGCTGCAAGTCCAAAAATTCTGGATACCAGCGTAATTATTGATGGAAGAATCAATGGCCTGTTAAGTTGCGGTTTATTGGAAGGCCAATTAATTGTTGCTCAAAGTGTAATTGACGAATTACAAACACTAGCTGACTCAAGCAGTAATGAAAAAAGGTCTAAAGGCAGAAGAGGTCTCAAGTTATTAAAAGAATTAAGAGATCTATATGGGAGAAGACTTGTAATAAACCCAACAAAGTATGAAGGTAATGGGGTAGATGAAAAACTCTTGAAAATTACTGAGGATATGACAGGGACTTTAATTACGGCTGATTATAATCTTTCTCAGATTGCTGAAGTTAAAGAATTAAAAGTTATGAATTTGAGTGATTTAGTTATTGCTTTAAGGCCAGAAGTACAACCAGGAGAATCACTTAATATAAAAATCGTGAGAGAAGGCAAAGAAAAAATGCAAGGTATTGGATATTTAGATGATGGCACAATGGTTGTTATTGACGAGGCAAAGAATTTTGTAGGAAGCAGATTAGATATTATTATCACAGGAGCATTACAAACTCCCACTGGAAGAATGGTCTTTGGAAAACTAATAAATAATCCTGAGTCAAACAAATCTTTTAAATCACCAGCGACACAGGGCTAAATCTAGCTACAATCTAAACAATATTAATTTTGTGATACAAATGACTGTATCTGCTCCTTATTACGGCGAAAACACCGTCATGAGGACCCCTCCACCTGATCTCCCCTCTCTTTTATTGAAAGAGAGAATAGTTTATCTTGGTTTACCATTATTTTCAGATGATGATGCGAAAAGACAACTAGGAATGGATGTAACTGAGCTAATCATTGCTCAACTTCTTTATCTAGAGTTTGAAGATCCAGAAAAACCAATCTATTTTTATATCAATTCAACAGGTACAAGTTGGTACACCGGTGACGCAGTAGGTTTTGAAACAGAAGCTTTTGCTATCTGCGATACAATAAGCTACATCAAGCCTCCAGTACACACAATTTGTATCGGACAAGCAATGGGGACTGCTGCAGTTATCCTTTCATCTGGCACTAAGGGCCAAAGGGCATCTCTTCCACATGCTTCTATTGTTTTACATCAACCTATAAGCGGTGCAAGAGGTCAAGCAACTGATATCCAAATAAGAGCGGAGGAAGTTTTGAAAAATAAAAAATCTATGTTGGAGATTCTATCTCGTAATACTGGAAAGACTATCGAAGAACTCTCAAAAGACTCTGACAGGATGAGTTATCTCAACCCCCAAGAAGCCCTAGATTATGGAGTTATCGATAGAGTACTCACAAGCCAAAAAGATTTGCCAAACAAAATTTAACCTTCACAAAACTATTTTAAAACCATGCCAATAGGAACTCCAAGCGTGCCTTACAGACTTCCAGGAAGTCAATACGAAAGATGGGTTGATATCTATACAAGACTAGGTGTTGAAAGAATTCTTTTTCTAGGACAAGAAGTTAATGATGGTATTGCTAATAGCCTTGTTGCACAAATGCTTTATCTTGATTCTGACGACAACACCAAACCTATTTACCTATATATAAATAGTCCTGGAGGCTCTGTGACTGCTGGCTTGGCTATATACGACACCATTAAATATGTAAAAAGTGATGTTGTAACCATATGCGTAGGCCTCGCAGCCTCAATGGGTGCCTTTCTATTGGCTGCTGGTACCAAAGGGAAAAGAGTTGCATTACCCCACAGCAGGATAATGATTCATCAACCTCTTGGAGGAACATCTCAACGTCAAGCAAGTGACATTGAAATAGAGGCCAAGGAAATTTTAAGAATTAAAGATATGTTAAACATGTCTATGGCGGATATGACAGGTCAATCATTTGAAAAAATCGAAAAAGATACTGATAGAGATTATTTTCTAAGCGCAGAAGAGGCGAAAAACTATGGCCTGATTGATAGAGTAATCACACATCCAAGCGAAGCAAACCAGTCTTAAATTTTCTAATTAAATATTTTAATTTTCATTTTTAAATTAATAAATTATTGGTTTATTTACACGTTTAATGTCTAAAATATTAATTATCAAAAGCAAAGAAGCCAGAACTAATGACCCAACTCTTTTACGACACAGATGCAGATCTAAGTCTTTTAAATAATAAAACAATAGCGATAATAGGATATGGTTCACAAGGTCACGCACATGCCCTAAACCTCAAAGATAGCGGTATGGATGTAATCGTGGGATTATATAAAGGAAGCAAGTCTGAAAGTAAAGCGATTAGCGATGGCTTAAAGGTGTTTAGTGTTTCTGAAGCTTGCGAAAAAGCAGACTGGATTATGATTCTTCTGCCTGATGAGTTTCAGAAAGATGTTTACCTTAAAGAAATAGAACCAAACCTAAAAGAAGGCAAGATATTAAGTTTTGCTCATGGCTTTAATATTAGATTCGGACTAATCAAACCTCCTAGTTTTGTGGATGTTGTAATGATTGCACCGAAAGGGCCTGGACACACAGTGCGTTGGGAATATCAGAATGGTCAAGGTGTTCCTGCATTGTTTGCAGTTGAACAGGATTCTTCTGGGAGTGCAAGATCATTGGCGATGGCATATGCTAAAGGTATTGGAGGAACGCGAGCTGGGATACTTGAAACAAATTTCAAAGAAGAAACAGAAACTGATTTATTTGGCGAACAAGCTGTTTTATGCGGAGGTTTATCAGAACTCGTTAAATCAGGTTTCGAAACTCTTGTAGAGGCAGGATATCAGCCAGAACTTGCTTACTTTGAATGCTTACATGAAGTTAAACTAATTGTAGATCTAATGGTGAAGGGTGGCTTATCTCAAATGCGAGATTCCATTTCAAATACTGCAGAATATGGAGATTACGTAAGTGGTAAAAGACTCATCAATAGTGATACGAAGAAAGAAATGCAGAAAATTCTAAAAGATATTCAAGATGGAACTTTCGCTAAGAATTTTGTAGAGGAATGCGATAAAAATAAACCCTTAATGACAAAATTAAGAGAAGAGAATTCAAAGCATGAAATTGAGAAAGTAGGTAAAGGTCTGCGCTCGATGTTCAGTTGGCTGAAATAAATTTATTTTTAATATTTCTTGGATCGATTGGTTTTGATTTGTTGATCGGCGATCCAAAATTCCTAATCCACCCTGTTCAAATCATTGGTTTTTACATAAAAAAAATATCTGATTACCTCATAAATAATTTTGGAGAAAATAAAAAATTATTATTTGGAGGGGGATTAATTGTCGCTATATCTACTACTGGAATTAGTTTTAGTTTGGGAAAATTTATAGAACTTAGTTATGTGCAATCAAGGTATCATTTTTTTAGTGGTCTTTTAATTGTTATTGGACTTTCAAGCTGTATTGCGACTAAGGGGCTTATTACAAGTGTGATAGAGATTGCAGAGCTAATAGATCGCAAGGAAATTAATGAAAAAAAAAAGAGAGAAATCAAAGATAAGGTTCAAAGAATAGTTAGTAGGGATGTGAGGACATCTTCTATAGAACATCTTTTGAGATCAAGTACAGAGAGTCTTACCGAAAATTCTGTTGATGGAATATTCGCGCCATTATTTTGGATTTTTATTGGAATCATTTTTATGAAATTTTCAATTTTTCTACCGGGGCCTCTGTCACTTGGTTTTTCTTATAAAGCAATAAGTACTCTAGATTCAATGATAGGTTACAAATATGATTACTTTAAATATTTAGGTTTTTTCAGTGCAAAAATCGAAGATATTTTTACTTTTATTCCTTCAAGATTAGTTTTAATAACACTGCCTTTAGTTAGTACTAAAATTAATCAATATATTCCAATCATCAAAAGAAGTTATCTAGATGGCAAAAAATATGATTCACCTAATGCTGGCATTTCAGAAGCTATATTTGCTTATATTTCCGGCGTTAAATTAGGAGGGAAAAGTAAATACAAAAAAGAAATTATTGAAAAACCAATAATCAATGCGACTGGAGATAGCTGCACTGGAGAGAAAATTAAATTAATTTGTCAATTAATTTTGAGATTACAATTTTTATGGATAATAATTTTTATTGTCTTAATTTTTTTATTATCTCGAGTTTAATTTAATGATAAATTAGTTTAAAAATTATTAATATAAATAAAAAAAGAATTTATGAAAGAAAAAGACTCTCCAAAGGAAAATCAAAATGATGATTTTGCTAATAAATCATCAACTGATAATGAATACTCAAAATGGGTAGATAATCAGGGTGATGAAGTAAAGAATGTTTTTGGATTTAATAGCAGTGCTGAACTTGTGAATGGTAGAGCAGCTATGATTGGATTCTTAATGCTTATATTAACCGAGTTGGTTTTTAGCGGCAGACCTGTGACTTCCTCAATTTTTGGTATCAATTAAAAATGGAAGAAAAAAAATCAAATTCTATAAAAGTAATCCTATACATATCTCTATGGGTAATAATTTGGGGAACATTTGGTTCTTTCATTGATTATCCTCTTTATAAAAATAAAATTTACTTAGAAGGAAGCATATATCAGTATCTTACTTTCATAATTACGGCAATAATATCAATAATAAGTGCAAAGTTCTTTTATAAAAAATTTGATTTATAAAAATTTGTACCTAAATTTCTTGATTATTTTAGCTGGTTCTTTTTTGTCATTTGAATCGTAAAGTATCCACTGATGGGTCTCAGTATCATGATCGCATCCATAATTTCCAGATAAGTTATCGTAACTTGAAAGGTAAGAATGACAATTCTGGTCTGCCTCAAAAGCAGAGTCATAACCTGTTAGAAAATATATCAAAGATAAAAGGGTTACTAACAAAAAAAATACTTGAAAAACTAAATTTACCGCCTTCATAAGAATTTATAAAATTTTAATATATCATTTAAAAAATTTTTTCGATCTAAAAATATTTAACGACCAACATTAAAAACAAAGTCATGGAATTCTTGATTGTTTAAGTAAAGGACTACTAGCAATATTAAAACCATATTTAAGCCTAATACTATTGATCCAAAAATATTTATTTGTTTTTTACCTGGCAAAGTGTAAGTAAACTTTTTGCCTTTGAGAAAAGCTGCTAAGCCTTTTTTTTCTTTTTTTGATTCTCTTATTTCAGCATCATTTTTAACTTCATCACCTGAGAAACCTTTTACCATTACAACTTAAAATCCAAATTTATAATATTCCAAAAAAACAAACTTTTTTAATAATTAACAATTTTTAATCACATATGGGATCATAAATACAATTCTCTCATTTGAGAAATTTTTTAAAAAATGAGCTTCAATAATTGCTGACTGCATCCCCAATAAACTTGATTGGCATTTGAATCTATTTTGGTCAAATACAACTAACTGAAGTTTTTCTATTTCAGAAACTAACTTCTTACAAACTTGGGATTGAGAATCTTTAATACAATCACTAGATTCTTTTAAAATGTTTGATTTTGTTGGCATTGTTTCTGCTGTAACAAAATTAGATACAAACAAAAATTCTAGGAATAAAAAAGTTAAACATTTCATTACTTCTTAAGACTTCAACATTTGAGATACCTTGTTAAGAGTTTTAGTCATTTAGCTAATAGCATTTTATTGAAATTCAAAAAAAAAGATGCTCTAAAAAAGCACCTTGATGTTAAAGACAGAAATAGGTTAATAATTTTAACCTTGAACTCTATCCTTAAAAAGTTTACCTGCTGAGAATGTTGGAACTCTTTTAGCAGGTATTGCTATTTTTTCGCCTGTCTTAGGGTTTAATCCCTGTCTTGCAGAACGATCTCTTGGTTCGAAAGAACCAAATCCTAGTAGGGAGACTTTTTTGCCTTCCACTACAGAATCAACAATAGTTTCGATAGCTGCATCTACAACTAAAGAAACATCCGTTTTTGTGAGCTCTGTACGAGCAGCAACAAGATTTACTAAATCAGCTTTGTTCATTGAATTGTTTGTAAAGCAGAGATTTAGAGACAAGAGTTTTAATCAAGCCTAAAAACCTCGAACTTGCATATCATATGGAGCAAATACAAATACGGCAACCGAAAATGCCAGCGGCGCAAAGCTTTATACAAAACTTAGGGACATTTTTAGCTAAATTTTTTAATTTTACATCGGCATTTTTTTCTTGTATAAAAAAATAGCTTTTTTAATAAGAAAACAGCAAAATTATTGGTATCACTGGATTTAGCGTTGAAAAATCTAACTTGATTTATCAAAACGAGAAATGTCAAAGGGTCATAAATTTAAGAATTTGAAGTATTTATTATGTTTTATTAATTTTCACATATATTTCCTTCTCATCACATGAAAAAGCATGATTTGTATTTTGAAATCAAGAAAAATCTGGTTTTCTTATTTTTAAACTTTCTCTATAAATCGTTCTATGCACTGATCAGATGGATGGATAAATTGAAATTAATTAAAAAATTTATACTCTCTAAGATCTAATAAAGTTGATAAGTGAAACCTTAAATTTGAGTTTTTTTTTAATTTTGCATCTATCATTCAAATATCAGTAATTTGAATAAATTATCCCAATATTTAACTCCTCAATGATAAAGAGAAAGTGACTCATATCAAAAAAGGTAAACCATTTCCTTTGGGAAGTTCTTTGACTTCAGAAGGAGTTAATTTTTCCCTAATAGCCACGAATGCAGAATATGTAGAAATCTTATTGTTTGAGAAAGAAGACTCTATTTCCCCAAAAACTATATTGAAATTAAACAAGAACCATAATACTGGTCCTTACTGGCATGTGGAAATAAAAAATCTAAATGAAGGATGTATTTATGCTTTTAGAATAAAACAAAAAAATAATGAAATTAATAATAACTATGAAAAAAAAGTATTACTTGATCCATGCTCAAGGGGTATTACTGGATGGGGAAGTTATAAAAGAGAAAATGCATTAAAAACTCAAGAAAATACTCATTCTTGTCTTAAAAGCGTTGTTTGCGATAGAAAATTATTTAATTTTAAAGATTATCCAAGACCGAAACATTCTTGGGAAGAAACAATTATTTATGAACTCCATATCAAATCCTTCACTGAATCAATTGATAAAAATGAAAGTTGTTTCAAGAAATTTTTAAAAAAAATTCCTTATCTCAAAGAATTAGGTATTACAACAATTGAATTACTTCCAATTTTTTGTTTTGATCCAACTGATGCACCAAATGGTTTAGAGAATTTTTGGGGTTATAGTCCTATCAATTGGTTTACCCCTCATTTTGAATATCTTTCAAATGAATCCGCGGAAAAGAATAGAGAAGAATTTAGAAGAGTGGTAGAGGAATGTCATAAAGCAGATATTGAAGTCATCTTAGATGTTGTATACAATCACACATCTGAGGGAGATTCTCAAGGACCTATTATATCTTGGAGAGGTATAGATGAAAATCTTTATTACTTTATAGGAGAAGATAAAAATTATCAGGACGTATCTGGGTGCGGTAATACTATTGCAGCAAATAGAGGATTAGTTAGAAAACTAATAATTGAATCATTAAAATGTTGGTCGAGTGAATTTGGCGTAGATGGTTTTAGATTTGATTTAGGAATTGCTCTATCAAGAGGGGAAAATCTTTCGCCACTCCAAAATCCTCCACTTTTTGAAGATATAGAATGTGAACCAGAACTTTTAGAAATCAAATTAATAAGTGAACCATGGGATTGTGGTGGTTTATATAAATTAGGTGATTTCCCATCTAAGAATACTTTCACTTGGAATGGTCATTTTAGAGATAGCTTGCGTAGATTTTGGAAGGGGGATAAAGATACAGCTTGGAATATGAGCGATAAAATAAAAGGTAGTCCATCTATTTATAAAGAAGATAATGTCTTCCCAAAATCAATAAATTTTATTACTTCACATGATGGATTCACTCTAAAAGATTTAGTAACATTCAATAGAAAACATAATTTTGCCAATAGAGAACAAAATAGAGATGGTGATAACCATAACAATTCCTGGAATCATGGTACAGAGGGACCAACTACAAACTTATTGATCAATGATTTAAGAAAAAGACAACAAAAAAATCTTATTCTTAGTTTACTTATCTCTAAAGGTGTTCCAATGATACTTATGGGTGATGAGATAGGGAGGTCACAAGGCGGTAACAATAATTCTTGGTGCCAAAATAATTTATTGGGCTGGATGAATTGGGAACATGTTCAACAAGATTTGGAATTATTAGAATATTTTAAATACGTTATAAAAATCCGAAAAAAACTAATAAATATTTTTAATCCGTCATTCTTCACTAACAATCAAACCAATGAAAATATTCCAACATATCATTGGCATGGAACAAAGTTAAATAGCCCCGATTGGAGCAGTTGGTCTCACACAGTTGCCTTTAGCATTAACAAAGGCAATTCCAATCCTCTGGTCTGGACAGGTTTAAATGCATATTCAAAGAGTATCGATTTCCCTTTGCCGAAATGTAAATATAATTGGTTAAAAGTTATTGACACTAGCATGAATGAGATTTTCGAACCCTTAACTGTTAATGAAAAATCTGTTTCAATAAAGAGTAGGAGCTCTTTATTAATCATTTCAGAACAAGTATTTGGGGCAAAAAATAATATATTCTAAAAGCGGGCGGCGGGAATCGAACCCGCATCTTCAGCTTGGAAGGCTGAGGTTTTACCACTAAACCACGCCCGCATTAAGTAATAGAATTACCATTGCAATAATACATTATCAAACAATCAACAAAGCAAAAAGATTGGAAAATTCACACTCGAAAAAAAATATTTTTAGATCAACAACAAGATTAATGTTCTCTTATGGGCTTGGAGATGCAGGTACAGGTTTAGTCGCGACGCAGTTTGGTTTTTTTCTATTTAAATTTTTTATTTCTGCTGGTTTACCAGTAATTATTGCAGGTTCATTATTAATGCTAATAAAAATATGGGATGCAGTAAATGATCCATTAATTGGATGGTTAAGTGATCGTACAAAATCAAGATGGGGGCCTAGAATACCTTGGATGGTAGCAGCATCTGTTCCTCTTGGTTTCTCTTTAGCTGCAATATGGTGGACACCTACTGGTTCAGTACTAACGAAGACTATTTACTATGCCATAATTTCTATAATTGTAATGACTGCTTATACAAGTATTAATCTTCCTTTTGCAGCTCTATCTACTGAAATTTCTGAAAAAACAGTCATAAGAACAAAGCTAAACGCATCTAGATTTACTGGCTCAATAATTGCAGGATTAACTGGTTTGATAATAGCGGGAGTTGTATTAGGTTCTGAAGGATCAGCAAATAATGAATATTTTTTAATGGGTAAAATAAGTGGATGTATTGCAGTTGCGGCAACATTAATTTCCTGTTGGGGATTGGCTCCATTTGCAAAAAAGGCAAGAAGGCCATCAGGAAAAGTTGAGGCTATAATACTTCAATTCAGAAGGATCTTCAGAAATAAAAAATTTCTAAAAGTTATTACGCTTTATATTCTTCTCTGGTGCGCCTTACAATTGATGCAAACAGTAGCTTTAATCTATGTAGAAGATGTACTGAATGTACCAACATATATTGCCAAGTGGATCCCGATACCTTTCCAAATTAGCGCTTTAGTAGGTCTACAAATATGGACCAGAGTATCAAATAAATTGAATAGGATTTCAGCTTTAAACTATGGAGCGATTATGTGGATTATTTCATGTACGGCAGCTTTATTTTTACCTTCATTATCAAAAATTTCAGGAGTTGGGGATAGTTTATTCCTAAATGCGGGTAACATATTCATTTTCATTCTGTTAATTTTCATAATCTGTCTTATCGGCATTGGCGCTTCAACCGCTTTTCTTATCCCTTGGTCACTACTTCCTGATGCAATAGACGAAGATCCAGAGAAACCAGCAGGATTATATACCGCTTGGATGGTACTTATTCAGAAGATTGGGATCGCATTTAGTGTTCAATTATTAGGATTTTTGTTGTATTTATCTGGTTATCAATCATGCTTTATTGATAAAGATAGTCTAAATGTTATGGAACAATGCTACTCAGCACAATTAACTATTAGATTATGCATTGGTTTTATACCTTCAATATTGGTAATAATTGGTCTTTTAATAATGAGAAAATGGGATCAAAAATTAATTACAAACTAATATAAAGATATGTATTTCCCTAATTTTTTTAAAAGACTTCTAAGCAGCCTAATCATTGGCGGGCAAGCAATTAATTTTATCTTTAGAGGTAAAATTTCCAAAAATGATCTCTTTGATCAACTTATGGAGGCAGGTCCTGGAAGTTTGTTAATTGTATTAATTACAGGAATTGCCGCAGGTACAGTTTTTAATATTCAAGTTGCATCACAACTCACAAGTATGGGGGTTTCAAGTGAAATTGGTGGTTTATTAGCAGTAGGGATGGCAAGAGAAATGGCTCCTCTTCTAACTGCCACTTTAATGACTGGAAAAGTTGCTACTGCCTATGCTGCTCAACTGGGCACCATGAAAGTTACAGAACAAATTGAAGCAATAACCATGTTAAGGACCGAACCAGTCCAATATTTGGTAGTACCAAGGTTGCTATCTATGGTAATAATGTCTCCAATACAGTGTCTTTTGTTTTTATCTGTATCTTTATGGAGTGGACAAATTTGGAGCACAATCTTTTATAAAGTTCCTCCAATAGTTTTTTGGACATCTGTAAGATCAGGTAATGTGAGTTTAACAAGTACAGACTTAACTTCAATGTTAATAAAAGCTGTAGTATTCGGATTACTTATTTCAATTATTGCTTGTGGATATGGACTCACCACTAAAGGTGGTCCAAAAGAAGTTGGAACAAGTACAACAGGTGCGGTTGTAATGACTCTCGTTATTGTATCTTTAATGGATGTATTACTAACACAAATTTTATTTGGATGATTCTATGTTCAACACTAAGCCCAAAGAAGAAGAACCAGTAATAATATTACCATCATTTCAATTGCCAATCATTCTAATAATTTTAAGTTTTATGCTTTTATTTTTAAATATTGGTTCTTTGCCAACAATAGTTTTTGCTTCTTTTAGCTTTTTTTTATTACTTCAGTCTTTTACCTTAAGAATAAAAATAACAAATGATGATTTCATAGTTTTACAATTAGGAAAAGAGATTAGAACTTTTCCATTTAAGAACTGGATATCATGGAAATTCTTTTTCCCTATAATCCCTGGTATTTTTTATTTTAGAGAAAAGTCCAGTCCTCATTTATTACCAATATTATTTAATCCAAAGCAATTAAAAGATGAACTCATAAAAAAAGTTGGCTCTCTGGAAATTAAAAATTCCTAAAATTTAGTATTTGCTTAATCATCAAAATTATTTAAATGGACAATAAAGAAATCTCTAACAAAAATTCTGAGAAGGAATTAATCATAGACAAATCAATTTCAGATGATAAAACCAAACAAGTCAGTAAGAAAAATACAACACAAAATAAAAAAATTACACCAAAAAACATCAACTCAACTAAACCTTTTGATGAAATTTCAAATGAAATTTTTAGAGATCTAGTTTCAAAAAAAGACTCTTTAGTTAAAGAAATAAAAGAGTTGGAAACAAAAAAAGATGAATTAGAAAAAGATATTGATTCAAATTTCAAAGGACAGTCAGATAATATTGCAAAAAGAGTTAAAGGCTTTCAAGAGTACTTAACTGGAGCTTTGCAGAATCTTTCACAAAACGTAGAGAAACTTGAATTAGTTTCTCAACCAATAATCGTAAAGCCATCTCCACTTGATGAAAAAAAGCAAAACAATAGCACAAATAATGTGGTTAATGTTCCTGCTCTTTCTGAAACATTTAAGCCAGATGAAGAAATAATAAAAAATTGCTTTTCAAGTTTTACAGAACAACCTGATTTTTATGCTGAACCTTGGAAATTAAGACGGAGTCTTGATTCATCAGATATAGAAATTATGGATGATTGGTTCTTTAACATGGGCGGTAGAGGTTCTCTTGAAAGTAGAGGATCTCGACAAAAAAATGCCTTGTTATCAGCTGGTTTAATTACTATTCTTGGCGAATTATATGGAGATCAGTTTCAAACTCTTATTTTAGCTTCGCAGCCTGAACGATTAGGGGAATGGAGGAGAATTCTTCAAGATTCACTTGGTCTCACAAGGGATGACTTTGGACCTAATAGTGGGATTGTTCTTTTTGAAAGGTCTGAAGGTGTCATCGAAAGAGCTGATAGATTAGAAGCCAATGAAGAATTGCCATTTATTATCATTGATGCAGCAGAAACTTCCGTTGAAATACCGATACTTCAATTCCCATTATGGGTTGCGTTTGCAGGTTCAGACAATGAAATTTACGATGATCTTGAACTAAACTAATTTGTATGAATATCTTAATAATTTTTACAAGTTATCTTTTAGGATCACTTCCTACAGGTTTTTTAATTGGAAAATATCTCAAAAATATAGATCTAAGAACTATAGGTTCTGGATCTACAGGCGCCACAAATGTTTTAAGAAATGTTGGGAAATGGCCAGCACTCTTTGTATTTATTATTGACGTTGGGAAGGGCCTAATTGCAGTAAAAATTGCTCAGTATTACACTGGTCAAGGATTAATAGAAGTAATTGCAGGCATATCCGCTATCTCAGGACATATTTGGCCAATATGGCTTAGAGGTAAAGGAGGGAAAGCTGTTGCGACTGGATTAGGTATGTTTTTGGCTCTTTCTTGGAAAGTTGGACTAGCATCTCTTGGCATTTTTTTAATAGTCTTAACAAAAACGAAGTTTGTTTCTTTATCTAGTATTTCAGCTGCAATCTTACTTCCTATTTTTATGTTTTTTTACCTCGGTAATTTTATGCACTCTTACTTTTTTATAAGTTTAATTGTGGCATTATTAGTAATCTGGAAACATAGAACAAATATAAAAAGATTGCTCAAGGGAGAAGAATCCAAAATTAAGTAGAGTTAATAGATTTAAATATTTCTATTAGAGTTTTATTAGGATCCATAGCTTTTGATATTGATCTACCAATGACTAATTTAGAAGCGCCATTATGTATAGCTTCATAGGGTGTCATAATTCTATTTTGATCATCTTTATTTTCAATCTTTAACCTAATGCCTGGTGTAATTAGTTCAAAATTATGTTTATAAA
The DNA here is from genome assembly GCF_001180265.1 of Prochlorococcus marinus. Classification (GTDB taxonomy): domain Bacteria; phylum Cyanobacteriota; class Cyanobacteriia; order PCC-6307; family Cyanobiaceae; genus Prochlorococcus_A; species Prochlorococcus_A marinus_H. The sequence continues at coordinate 119,232 of NZ_CVSW01000010.1, forward strand.
TAGATCTCAACATTTTTACCTCCAAAGGGGAACAGACACATCCATCTAATCCAGCATCAAAAGACAACTTTGCAAGTCGCAGTACATTTTCTTCGATTGAATTATTTCTATCAAGATCAGTTTGAAAATCTTTAAGAGAAAAGCTTGTTAAAACAGTTATTCCTACAACAAATGGAGGTTTTGCATTAACTGAGGTAGCTCCTTCTAAAGATGCTTGTTTCGAATATTTAAGAGCTTTTAAACCTGCTGAAGCATGAATAGAAATTATATCGACCCCTAATTTTGAAACTTGGAAACAGGCTGCACTCATGGTATTTGGAATATCATGAAATTTTAAGTCTAAAAAAATTTTTTTATTTAAACTTTTTAATATTTCAATAACTCTTGGACCTTCCCTCACAAAAAGCTCTAAACCAACTTTCACCCACTTAATATGAGGACATTTTTCTAGAAGTAATTTTGCTTGAATTACATCTAATCCATCAATTGCCAAAATTATTTTATCTTCTGCATTAAATCTGTTATTCATCAATTTTCAGTTTTCAAACCTCTTAATTATTTTTTTCCCAATTTGCAAAATTTTCCCTTCTAAATCATTTTTTGAATCAAAAACTAAATCAGGATTTATTACTTTCTGACTATCAATTTTTACGCCCCCACCTTTTATAGATCTTTTGGATTCGCTGCTAGATTTGAAAAGTTTTAGAGCACTTAGCAAGTAAAAAAACTTAACTGGAAAAACTATTTCTTTTAATGAAATCTCTGGAATTTCTCCAACTTTTCCTTTTTGCCCAAGGAATAATTTTTCGCAGTTTAATTGCGCATTTAATGCTTCTTTAGCCCCATGGAATAAAGAAGTAACTTCTAAAGCCATTCTTCTTTGTAATTCACGAGGATTTGAGTTTTCAAGAAAATTTAAATCAATTTCAGTAAGTAATTCAAAATAGGTATGTATTATATTATCGGGTACTTTTTCTAATTTTGAATACATTGAAAGAGGATCATCAGTCAAACCGACGGTATTAAATTCAGATTTACTCATCTTCTTAATTCCATCTAAACCTGTCAAAATTGGCAACAGAATACCAAATTGAGGTTCTTGTTTAAAATGCCTTTGAAGATCTCTTCCTATCGCAATATTAAATTTCTGATCTGTACCTCCAAGCTCAATATCTGATTGAACAACTACCGAATCGTAACCTTGTAATAATGGATATAAGAATTCGTGTAAAGCAATTGGAACTTGTGAAGTGTACCTTTTATTAAACTCCTCCTTAGCTAACATTTGACTAACTGTTGCACTGCCCATTAACTCAATTATCGAATTAAGATTTAATCCTTTTAACCATTCACTGTTATATCTAATTTCTATTTTATCTTTTGAATCAAAATCTAAAATAGACTCATTAGCTGGCTTACCCATTCCTAGTTGGGTTAAGTATGTTTTTGCATTATCCTTAACTTGTTTTTCCGATAACTGAACTCTTGTTTTGTTTTTTCCAGTTGGGTCTCCAATTTGAGCAGTAAAATCTCCAATAATTAAAACTGCTATATGTCCATTATCTTGAAATGCCCTAAGTTTTTTAAACAATATGCTGTGACCAAGATGAATATCTGTTCCAGTTGGATCGATTCCGAGTTTAACCCTTAATTTTTTATTATTATTTTTTGCATTATCAATTATCTCCGAAAAGGTTTGATCTGTTCCTTTAGTTGGAAAATATTCTTCTATTCCTCTTGACAACCATGAAGGCAAAATTGAATTATCTGACATGATGATTTAATCGATAAATTTAAGATTTTTTATCAAGTTCATCCTTCATTCTTATTAGAGTCTTATTCATCTGATCAAACATTTGATCGGGCGTAATCCCAAATTGACTTAACTGTGTCTTTAATTGTTCTACTGTCATTTTTGCTTGAAAATCTTCAGACAATTCAAATCTCTTCATAAAAACCTTATAACGATCCATAAGGGATTCCATTTTTTTTATAAACATTTTTTTTCCTTCTCTGTCAAATTTTCCATAATCAGAACCAAGTTTCATAAGTTCTTGGTAATCTGTAAAAAGCTTTTTAGCTTCTTCTTGAACGATGTCTGACTCAAAAAATCCCATTTCTATTTTTTAACTTCGCAAGATTAAGGCTCAATTACAAGATAACAAGAATCTTTTAAATTGATTAGAACATTAATAAATTTTAGTTTATAAATAATTCTTTGATTTTTTTTTTTTCAGAATTAAATTTAGTAGACATGTTAGATAAATATTGGAAAAATTCAACGTAAATGATATTTCAAACCAAAATAAGCAATTTGAATTATTTGGTTCAAATATAAATACTTCAATTAATTTTCAACACTCAAATAATCTAAAAATCAAAACCGAAATCCTAACTGAATGGAGAAATAGAATTCACAATCACCAAGTCAAAATTTCAAAAAATACTCACAATAAAACTTTGCATCAGACAAGTCTTCCTATAAATACAATTTCAAATGAAAGAAAAATTGATCCGTTTTCCCTGCAACCATTATCGTTGAACTTTTGGAGAACCAATCAATATATACACAATGGTCCAGCAATTTATTTTGTAATTGACTCGATTGAGAGTTCTAAAATCATTCTTTATATAGGAGAAACAAATTCAGCAAATAAAAGATGGAAGGGTGAACATGACTGTAAAAATTACCTAATGAACTATAAAGAATCCCTAGCTTATAACAACCTCTCAAGTCACCAAGATATTCGTTTCTTCTTAGATGTACCTAAAGAAGTAAAATTAAGACGTAAATTAGAACAGCAACTGATATATTTATGGTTACCACCTTTTAATAAAGAAACTCGAGATAGGTGGGCAACTACTTTCACAAACAACTAAAAGTTAATTAAATCTATTTTACAAATGCAATTTTCCACATTCCAAAAAAATCTAGATAACTGGCAAGGTGCTGCCTTAATTTTTGGAGTTTTAGAGGAAGAAATTGCAAGCCAACTTGAAAACATAAAATTTGTTGTTGACCCAGAATTATTACTAAAAAAAATTACTCAAAAAAATTTCAAAGGAGAAAGAGGAAAAACTTTAAGCTTTGAATTTTTAGATCAAAAATTAGAAACTTTAATGATAGTTGGTCTTGGCAAATCGAAAAACCTAAAGAAAAGTGATATAGAAAATTCCATTGGAAATATAATCAGGAAAACTGCTGATAAAAATGAAAAAATCAGCATTATGCTACCTTGGGAATTAATAAATTCACACGAAGAAATAAATCAGCTAGCAGAGTCAGCCAGATTATCTGCCTATAAGGATAATAGATTCAATAAGAAAAAAGATGAAAAGAAAGTTCTTAAAGAAGTAGAGTTTTTGAATTTAAAAAAATTTGAGAATATTAGCTTTGAAGAGACAGAGAAAATATGTGAAGGGGTAGAACTAGCAAGAAGACTTGTAGCCGCCCCTCCAAATAGTCTTACGCCCAAGGAAATGTCTCTGCAAGCTTCTCAAATAGCTAAAGATCATGGTTTAGAAGTAAAAATTTTAGAGGCAAACGAATGTGAAGATTTAGGAATGGGTGCATATTTAGCTGTAGCAAAAGGTTCTGATCTAGATCCTAAATTTATACATCTTACTTTGAAGTCAGAGGGACCTATAAGAGAAAAGATTGCGCTTGTTGGGAAGGGTTTAACTTTTGATTCTGGAGGATACAATCTGAAAGTAGGAGCCTCTCAAATTGAAATGATGAAATATGATATGGGCGGAAGCGCTGCAGTTTTAGGAGCAGCAAAAGCACTTGGAGCAATAAAACCAAAGGGACTAGAAATACACTTTATTGTGGCATCTTGTGAGAATATGATAAATGGATCTGCAGTACATCCTGGAGATGTTGTTAAGGCATCTAACGGTAAAACAATTGAAATAAATAACACGGATGCAGAGGGTAGACTCACATTAGCTGATGCTTTAACTTACGCATCCAATTTAAAACCGGATTCAATAATAGATCTCGCCACTTTAACAGGAGCTATTGTTGTTGCATTAGGGAATGATGTAGCAGGATTCTGGAGCAACAATGATGATCTAGCAAATGATTTAAAAGCTGCATCAGCCCAGGCTGGAGAAGCATTATGGCAAATGCCATTACAAAAATCTTATAAAGAGGGGTTAAAGTCTCATATAGCTGATATGAAAAACACAGGCCCTAGAGCAGGTGGGTCAATAACTGCTGCTTTGTTTTTAGAGGAATTCTTTGATAAAGAAATTAAATGGGCTCATATTGATATTGCTGGGACTTGTTGGACTGATAAGAATAAGGGTATTAATCCATCAGGTGCAACCGGTTTTGGAGTTAAAACTCTTGTGCAATGGATTAAAAATAAATAACTACGCTAAAATCATTCAGCCCAAAGATTTGTTGATCTAGCGTTATTCCCCCATAATTTATCCAACCTCTGATCTCTACCACATGAGAATCTATAAAATTTATATTTTAATTCATTTCTCTCAGCAAAATTCTGATGATATTCTTCAGCTAACCAAAATTGACCTTTAGATTTTAGTTCTACAGATATTTTTTCTAGTGGAACTCGCAACTCATTAGAGGCCGAAAGAATTGCATTTTTTGCATCAATTTCTTCGATCGAATCTTTAAAAAAGATCACTGGCCGATAAGAATCACCTCGATCACAAAATTGTCCCTTTCCGTCAAGAGGATCAATATTTCTCAAATAAAGTCTAAGTATCTCAGGTAAACTTACCAATTTGGAATCATAATCAACCAGAACTACTTCCTGATGCCCATCATGATTTTCGTAGCTAGGATTTTGTAAATCCCCCCCTGAATAACCACTTTTTACAAAATTTATCCCTTTTAAAGACTCTAAGTCATGCTCTAAACACCAAAAACAACCTCCAGCGAGAATCAATTCTTCTGCAAGAGTGTTTAAAGGGTTAATTATTAATGTACAAACAATTACTAGAGATAACAAATATTTCATATTTTTATTATAAAGTTCAAATTATGGAATTAATAATTTCTTTGGCTGCTCTCTCAACTACTCCTTTCTTACCTAATTCTTTTTTTAAAAGAGTATAACCTTTTTTGATTTTTGATTTTTCTGATGTAAGTTCGAGAAGTCTGCAAGCTCTATAAAAAATTTTCTTTTCATTAAAATTTTTCTGGACAAATTCAGGTATTATCGATTTCTTTACTAAAAGATTAACAGGAGAAATAAATCTCACCTTAAAATTCAAAATTTTTTTTGCGATAAAAGCAGTAACTCTACTCACCCTGTATCCGACAATCTGTGGTATCCCATATAAAGCCAATTCCATGTTAACTGTGCCTGATTTGCATAAGGCTAGTTTTGTTAACGAATAAATATAAGGCATCAATTCAGAATCATCTTGTTGAGAAATAACCTTACCTTTAATACCGTATTTTTCTAGACCCTTTCTAAATCTTTTTTCAAAAACTCTTCTACAAGATGGAATATAAACAATCAGACTTGGATATCTTAATTGTAATTTTCTCGCTGTTTTCAAATATGTAGGTAAGATATATTTCAACTCTTGGGTTCTTGATGCAGGCATTAAAAGTAAGATATTCTGATTTGATCGAAGTTTTAAAAATTTTCTCGAATCTTTCTTAGATGGTAGTTTTTTCGTCAAATCAACCATTGGATGCCCAACCCATAAAACATTGCCACCCTTTCTTTTATAAAAGTTGGCTTCCTGTTTAAAAATCGCAAAAATTCTATCTGAAAAATTAATTAAATTAGTAGTGCTATTGTTACCAACTCTCCATGCCCACTCTTGAGGAGCAATATAGTAGTAAATAGGAATATTACTTTTTGATCTTTTTAGTTTAGTCCCAATTCTAATATTTGGTCCCATATAGTCGATCAATATTAAACAATTTGGGCGATCATTCTTTATGAACTTTAAGAATTTTTTCTGAACTTTCATCATAGGTATAATTAGAGGTAAAGCCTCCCATATTCCTATCGCACTTATAGATGTAGTATCTTGAAAAATTTGCACTCCTTGATTCTTCATCTTTTCACCGCCTAGGCCATAGATCTCTAAGTTAATTGAAAGTTTTCTAGCTTCATCAAATAATGCTTTTGATAATAAACCGCCATGTAAATCTCCTGATACTTCTCCAGTACTTATAAAAATCTTTTTATTCATTAATTTAAATATGGCATTGGGCCGCGTCTATCTTTTGATAATGAATCCTTTAAAAAATCACATAATTTTGATGAAGAAATATCTAATTTTCCTTTTATTGCTATATCTAATGCTTCAGTCATTACGTTAGTTGACTTAAAAAGTAAATTCCAAGTACTTTGCAAAAGTTTTAAATCAAAATCTTTATTTTCCATCAATCCACTTCTTTTAATACCGATCCTATTCAAACCTCTCAATCTTCCTGGATGTCCTTCAGCCAAACAAAAAGGTGGAACATCCCTATCTACTCTAGTCATTCCTCCAATCATTGCTAAATATCCAATATGTACAAATTGGTGAATACCTAAACACCCACCAATAATAGCTTTATCTTCAACCTTTACATGGCCTGCAACTTGAACACTATTTGATAAAACTATGCTATTTCCAAGTTCACAATTATGGCCTATATGAGTATATGCCATTAGTAAATTATTATTACCAATAATAGTTTTTTCTCCTTCATCGGTAGCCTTATTAATAGTTACGCATTCTCTCAAAGTATTATTATCGCCAATGACTACTTCAGTAGGAGCGCCTTTGTATTTGAGATCTTGGGGATCAAGACCTATAAAAACATTTGGGAAAACTTTATTGTTATTACCAAGTTGAGTTCTTCCTGTTACAACAGCATTAGCTCCGATTTCTGTTCCTTTCCCAATTATCACATTAGGTCCAACAATCGCTCCTTGCGAGATAATGACGCCATCATGTAATTGGGCACTTGGATCAACAAAAGCATTAGGGTGAACTTTTACACCACTAAAGTTTGACTTTAATTCAGCATTTTTATTCTCCATTTAACTAATCAACTAATGAAAACATTAATTCTCCAGCACAAACTAACTTCCCATCTACGTGAGCCTCACCTTTAACCTTTCCAAATCTTTGTCTTTTTATACTCAGTAATTCACAAGTTATTATCAATTGATCTCCAGGTACAACAGGTTTTCTGAATTTAACATTATTGATTCCTGCAAAGACAAAAAGTCCTTTAGGAAGTTCTGGCATTTGCGTTACAATAATTCCCCCAACTTGAGCCATTGATTCAACTATAAGGACACCAGGCATTAAGGGCCTTTCAGGAAAATGTCCTTGAAATTGAGGCTCATTTATAGTTACATTTTTTACTGCAACAGCCCGCTCTCCAGGGATATGCTCTACGACTTTATCCACAAGAGCGAATGGATATCTGTGAGGTAATAAACCTAGAATTTTTTCAGAGGAGAGTTGATTATTTTCGTTGGATAATTTCTTTTCCAAAACAATTAAAGATAAAGTTAATTTATTAGGGATGAGGCCAATAGAGCATTTAAAGAATGCGATCCTTTATAGACTAAAATTTGTGCCTTAGGTAACCCTACCAAAGCCAAGTCCCCAATGAGGTCTAAAATTTTATGTCTTATTGGTTCATTATCAAATCTTAATGGTGGATTAACCCATTCATCACCATTACAAACAAGAGCATTTTCCAAACTTCCTCCTTTTATTAATCCAAGTTCACTTAATTCTTGAAATTGATCCTTAAATCCAAATGTCCTTGCTGGAGCAATCATTTCAACGAAACTGTTTGGATTTAAATCAATAACAAAAGTTTGATTCCCAATTGCTTTATAAGAAAAATTTATTGTAGATATAATTGTAGTATTTTCAGAAGGTGTCGCCGCTATAATTGAGCCTTCTTTATGTAAAATTATTGGTTTATTAATCTCTTGAAAAAAATTTTCTGGATTAGGTGCCTTTTTTATCCCTACTTCTTCAAAAGCTCTAACCCACTGTATTGCCGATCCATCTAAAAGGGGGATCTCTTTACCATCAACCTCAATATGTATATAACTCAACCCACACCCAGCCAATGAAGATAATAAATGTTCAATAGTATATAAATTTCTCCCTCCTAATTTAACTGCAGTACAAAGCATCGTACTTCCAATTAAATCTTGAGTTAACTTGAAAATCTCATTTGGTTTATCACTGAAAGAGACATAATATCCTTCTTTTTCATAAGAGGAAATTTTAACTCTTGTTTTTTCCCCACTATGAAGGCCTATACCCTCTCTGGAAATAACACCAGCCAAGGTAAAGCAATAATCATAATTAGTTGGCCAAGAAAACACTTAAAACTTCCATCCAACTCCAAGTGTATATCTCCAATCTCCACTTAGGTCCTTACTTGCAACATCTAATCGTAATGGACCGATTGGAGTTTTTACTCCAACTCCCCCGCCTAATGAATATCCAGAACCTGATTTCTGTAATAATTTACCAGGTTTACCGGGAACACTCTTTTGAGAGCCTAAATCACTTCCTGCATCAACAAATAAAGCTCCTGATATCATTCTCCAAACAGGAAATCTATATTCTGCTGTGCCCTCAACAAAACTTTTACTAACCGCTAAATCACAAGATCCCCAACCCCTCACAGATGATGTTCCACCCATACAAAATGCTTCATAGGGAGGTAATTCCCCAAGAATAGTTCCAGCCTTAAATTGAAAACCTATAGCTTGAGGGCAATCTTCACTTTTAACATTATTAGACCGACATGCTTTGGTTAAATTAATCAATTTTGTAGGTATAAAATATGAATATGTAGCTCTCATTCTATTAAAAGTCGGAGAATTTTTTCCCATTGAAATGAACTGTTCTGTACCAAAGCTTAATTTATTTCCAGAAGTTGGATTTACTGAATTATTCAAATTATTTCTTGATGTGCTTGCGATAAAACTTACCAATGTATTTTCTGAAGGACATGTCCCATCATTTGGAGTAAATCCAATACAGATAATATCACTTATATTGCCTGTAGTTGGGGTCACATCGCCATAAGGTTTTTTATTCCCACTACCATCAATCATCTCAACTTTCTTGAAATTCATTCCTGCAAGAACTCTCCATTTAGCAACCTTAAATGGATCACCACCGTTAAGAGGCCTTGAAAAGGAAAATCCACCGCCTGTTTTTTCCAAAACTATTGATGATAAAGTATCAGAGGTTGATGTATTTGTATCATCTACAGCATAGATTCTTCCATTATTTTCGCTTTTAAATTCCTGCGGATAATCCCGACTTAGAAAAATATTTGTTCTAAAAGAAGTTTTATGTTTATCACCTTTAATCCATGGATCACTTAAAGAAAAATTATATGTTGTCGAATACTCTCCAAAATTAAGGTTTAAATTAGTGGACCATCCTCTACCTAGTGCATTTGTCTCCTGTAAACCAATAGAGGCAAATACACCTGAACTGTTGCTATAACCTAGGCCACCTGTTAATGATCCTGTTCTCTGCTCGCTTAAGTCTAAAAAAATTATGACTTGGCCAGGATTTGAATTATCAGGGCCAAGAGATACCTTCACATCATCAAAAAGTGATGTGGCATATAGTCTTTTAATATCTGCTTCTAAAACCTTTCTGTTAAATATAGTGCCAGGTTGCGTTTTTAGCTCTCTTTTAATGACCCATTCTTTCGTCTTTCCTTTTCTAGGTTTTCCATCAATCAAAGATTCTCCATCAGAGCCAGGGAATCTTAACTCAATATCAGAAACGATTCCCTCAGAAACATTTAATATTATTATCCCATCTTCAGAAATTCTATCTGGGCCACTAATTCTTGCTAAAGAATAACCTTTGCTTTCATAATGCTTTTTTATTTTTTCTATCTTATTTTGAAATTCATTTAGGTTCAGAGTTTTTCCATAGGAGTTATTAAAAATATCACTTAAATATGCGTCAGAAATTACAGAGTTTCGAGGTTTAAGCTCAACTTTCTTCAAAATTGGATTAGGCACAACTTTTACAATTAGTCTCACTCCTAGTGGCCCATCTTGAGACTCTATTTTAACTCCTGAAAACCAACCACTAGCATATATTGCATTAAGATCTTGATTTAAGATTCTATTATCTACAATACTTCCTGGCTTTATACTCATAGAATCATATGCTGCCAATTCTAGTTTTCTGCCCTCAGGATGATTTTCCCAACCTTCGATAATAATTTCTGAGATTAGAACACTTTCTTGATTAGTATTTATTTGATTATCTGCAAAAAATAAATTTTTCTCATTTTTAATAAGAGGCCCTTGAAATAAACCATTTCTTATATTGTCTATTTTTAGTGGTGTGATTTTCTCTTCTACATTATTTGGCAAATACTTAGCAGACAGTTCTGAATTATTAGATATCAAAATCAAAGGAGCACAAGCTATTCTTGTAAAAACCCCATTAAATTTTAGAAAATGTTTTTGCATAATATTTTTAACTATGATAATTAAATCATTACTTATAAATTGAATTAAATGAATTCATTTATTCTTCTGTTAATTTCACTATAAGCTTCAATTAGACCCCCTAAATCATTTCTAAATCTATCTTTATCAAGACTTACAATTGTATCATTTTTTTGATTGAGGTCCCATAATCTACAATTATCAGGGCTTATTTCATCTCCAAGAAGAATATTATTTTTAGAATCATAACCAAACTCCAATTTAAAATCTACAAGTTCAAGCTTAATATTCTTAAAAAATCTTTTAAGAATGAAATTTATTTTTAAAGTTAAATCTATTATGTAATCTAAATCTTTTAAGCTTAATAAGTTCATCAACTCAATTCTATCTTTTGTAATTAATGGATCATTTAGTTCGTCATTTTTAAGATAAATATCAATTAATGGTTTTTCTAGTACGATGCCCGGTTTAATATTTGTTTGTTTACACAAAGAGCCATAAGCAATATTTCTCAGAACAATTTCCAAGGGAATTATATTTATTTTTTTTGCAATCATTGTATTTTCATTTCTAAGTTCAAGAAAATGAGTTGGAATATTCTTGTTTATTAGATATTCAAAAATTTTTGAACTTATTAGGCAATTAAGTTTACCTTTCCCTTCAAATTTAGCTTTTTTCAAAGCATTAAAAGCTGTAGCATCATCTTTAAACTCAATTATGACTTTACTTTCATCATCATGAGAAAAAATTTTTTTTGCTTTGCCTTCATAAATTAATTCATGTTTATTATTCATCAATTTAAAAACCCATTTGATTACTAAAAGTACAATTTTTAATTAACATATTTATTAGAGATCAACTTTTGGAATAGTTAAATTCATTTTAACTGATTATTCATTGAAACCTCATAACCTTAAAAAAACAAATTTATGAGTATAAATTCAAAAAATCCTAAGAACTTCAGCAGATTAGAAAACATTTTAATAATAGGAAATGGAGGCAGAGAAAATTCCTTGGCTTGGGTTATTCAAAAAAATGTATTAGTCAAAAAAGTTTATTTAATTCCTGGTAACGGAGGATCAGAAAGAATAAATAAATGTGAAAGAATAAATATTGATATAAATAATAAAGATCAATTAGTCGAAAAACTTGATCTTTTAAAAGTAGATTTAATTGTAATAGGACCAGAAATACCTTTAGCAAATGGATTAGCAGATTTTCTTCGCCAAAAAAACTTTAAAGTATTTGGCCCTGGCAAAGACGGCGCAAAATTGGAATATAGCAAATCATGGGCGAAGGAATTTATGCAAGGCGCAAATATTCCAACCGCAAAATTTTGGAAAGTAAATTCTCTGGAAAAAGCTAAAAAAGTTATTCTTTCATCATCAATTCCACTGGTAGTTAAAGCAGATGGTTTAGCTTCAGGTAAAGGGGTTTTTATCCCAGATACAAAAGATGAATGCCTAAAAGCAGCAGAATTAATCTTCAATGGTAAGTTTGGTAAATCTGGAAATGTGGTAGTTCTAGAAGAAAAAATTCAGGGGCCTGAAGTCTCGGTTTTTGCCCTATGTGATGGTAAGAAGTATATATTACTTCCAACCGCACAAGATCACAAACGCCTCAATGACAATGATAAAGGTCCAAATACAGGAGGAATGGGAGCTTATTCTCCTGCCCCACTATTAACAGAAGATCACATTGATACAATCGTTAAAGAAATAATTGAACCAACAATCAATGAACTAAATAAAAAAAATATTGATTATAGAGGCGTAATTTATTTTGGATTAATGATCACAAAATCTGGGCCCAAAGTTATAGAATATAATTGCAGATTTGGAGATCCAGAATGCCAAACAATAATGCCTTTGTTGGATCAAAATTTTGTATCTCTTTTAGAAAAATGCTCGATGGGAAAATTAACAGGTGAAGAAAAAATTGATATTCCTGATAAGGTTAGTGGTTGTGTAATAGCTACATCTAAAGGTTACCCACAAGAGTACGCAACTGGATTTCCAATAAAAATAGGAAAGATAGATTCCACTGATTGTCAGATTTTCGACTCAGGTACCTGTTTTAACGAAAATGGAGAATTACTAACTGATGGAGGGAGAGTCTTAAGTATCGTTTGCCAGGATAAAAATTTTGATTTGGTTTTTGATAAGGCATACAAAAATTTAAATAAAATAAATTTTGATGGTATTTATTTTAGAAATGATATAGGCCATCAAGTGAGAAAAAGCTTTTCAAAGGGGAAGTAATATGATGGACGATTCCAATAATCGAGATGGCTTAAAAAATAGCATTTACGATAGTGAAAATATTAGTAATAACTATTGGATTAATAGAATTATTGCTTGGTGGAGTGGATTTAGTTTAAGAACAAAATTGTTAGCAATCGCAACTCTCGTTGTAAGTCTACTAATGACAGGAATAACATTTTTTGCGCTAAATAGTATCCAAAGAGATGCAGGAATGAACGATACAAGATATGCGCGAGATCTAGGTTTATTGTTATCTGGTAACGTAACAGAATTAGTTGCTAATAATCAAAAAAAAGAAATTTCAAATGTAGCTGAAAAGTTTTGGAGATCAAGTAGAAACCTTCGTTATATATTTTTTACTGATGCTGAAGACATTGTTCAACTTGGTATACCTATTAGTGCCACACCAACAAGTTCAGATAGTCAGTTTCAGCTCACAAGAAGATTAAAACTCCCCTCAGAATTAAAGAAAAGGCCACAATTCCCCTTAGTTAGGCAGCATGCTACACCTCAGGGGCAAGTAACAGATGTATTTGTTCCAATGTTATGGAAAGGCAAATATCTTGGAACTTTAGCTTTGGGAGTTACACCTAATAAAAAAGCATTGGCAAGTGCTGCACTTACAAGGGAAGTCACAATAGCTGTATTCATCTCTATTTGGGTTTTAGTAATACTTGGAGCAGTATTCAATGCACTCACAATTACTAGGCCTGTAAGGGAGTTAGTAAGGGGTGTAAGAGAAATTTCAAAAGGAAACTTTAAATCCAGGATTTCTTTACCTATGAAAGGAGATCTAGGAGAACTTTTAAATGGATTTAACCGAATGGCGACTCAGTTAGAAAATTATGATGAGGCAAATATTGAAGAACTTAAAGCCGCTCAAATAAAGCAACAATCGCTAATTGCAACTATGGCTGATGGAGCAATATTACTAGACTCAAAAGGCAAGATCGTACTCACGAATCCAACAGCTAAAAGATTATTTCGTTGGGAAGGAAGATTTCTAGAAGGCAAATATTTATTAAATGAAATTCCTGAAATTTTATCTAACGACTTACATACAAATATAGAATCTATTCTAAATAGAGAGAAAGAAAAGGATGATTTAAGATTTAGCTTAGGAGAACCCGCTAGAACTTTGAGGATTGTATTACAATCAGTCTTGGATACAAACAAAATTGAATTAAAGGGTATTGCAGTAACAATTCAAGATTTAACAAGAGAAGTAGAACTTAACGCAGCACAAAACAGATTTATTAGTAATGTTTCTCACGAATTAAGGACACCACTTTTTAACATCAAAAGCTATGTAGAGACTTTACATGATTTAAAAGATCAGCTTTCTGATGAAGAACAAATTGAATTCCTTGGTATTGCAAATTCAGAGACTGATAGATTAACAAGACTTGTAAATGATGTATTAGATTTATCAAGATTAGAGTCTGGGAAAATAATTCAACTGGAACAAATGGACATAAAACCTGCTATAGAACAGACCCTGAGAAATTACAGGCTGAATGCCATAGAAAAAAATGTTTCATTAGCACATGATATAGAAGAAACCATTCCTTCTATTCTTGGAAATTTTGATCTACTTTTACAAGTTTTTGATAACTTGCTTGGTAATGGATTAAAGTTTAGTCCCAAAAATAGTAATCTCATTATAAGAGCTTATACTTGGCCAGACTCCTGTCCTGCATTTCCTCCAAGCAATAATAATGATCAAGCACCTCAATGTGAATTAGTCTCACCATTGCCTAAAGTAAGAATTGAAATTGCTGATACAGGTTCAGGAATATCTCAAGCAGATCAAGAGAAGATATTTGATCGTTTTTATAGGGTAGAGAATGCGGTTCATACTGAGCAAGGTACTGGTTTAGGTTTATCTATAGTGCGAGGAATAATTGAAAAACATGGCGGAGAAATTCGTATGGCTAGTGAGTTAGGAGTAGGAACAACCTTCTGGTTTGATTTAGCCTTAGCTCAATCTGATAAAGATGAATTACTGACAAAAGCTATTAATAATACAGATGCTTTTTCAGGTTCTGAAATTGGTTAAACAATCTAATTATTATCTAATCCTTTAAAAATATTTTGAACATTTTGATCTGGAACCACTCTGTGAGGGGCACCACTAAATATTTGTTCAAAATTAGAGAAAGAATCTTTTATTTCTGGGCCATTATTGGTAATTATAAATTCTCTTATTCGTTTATCGTGCCATGATCCCCGCATCTTAAATACATTTAAAGCTCTAGCCATCTCACCTTTTATTTCTACATATTGAAGCAACAAAATAGTATCAGTAATTGTTGAAATGTGAGAATCAGTTATAGAATGACTTCCCATAAATTCTTCTGCAGTATTAGTAAAAAAGCCTGCTATTTCTTCTTGTTTTGTATACCCAGTAACTGCAATTACAAACTGTCTAAATGCATTCAAACTTACACCTCTGGCTAATGCAGAGAGGGAATCAATTGCCATTCTTTTTGGTTTAAATTGATTAATTTGCGTTTTTATAATTTGCAAATGATCTTCTAAACCAGTTGATTCAGGATAAGCACAAATAATTTTTAATAACCCATCACTTTCCATCTTTTCAAAATCTATTCCCCAACTAGTAGCATTTCGGAGCAACTGAGCCCTAGATTCTTCGTATGCAAAAAGTATTGCTCTTTCATTGTTGTTATAAGCATCTTCAACAAATTTTGATACAAGCATAGTCTTGCCTGTGCCAGTAGCTCCTGTGGCGAGTATTATAGAGTCCTGGAAATATCCTCCACCACACATATCATCAAGATCTTTAACTCCAGAGCTAATCCTAATATTTGAAGACCTCTGAGTTAATCGCATCGCTCCAAGGGCAAACACGCTTATACCATCCATGCCCATAGTAAATGGATATTCACCTTTCATATGTACTGTGCCTCTTAATTTCAAAACTTCTAGTGTTCTTCTCCTCTTCTCTGACTCCAGAACATTTCTTAATAAGACCACATTATCAGATACAAATTCTTCTACTCCATATCTAGCAATTGGCCCGTAATCATCAATCCTTTCTGTAGTCATAACTGTTGTTACTCCTATTTCTTTTAATCTTGCTATTAGTCTGAAAATTTCTCTTCTAACAACATAAATTGCGTCATACTGTTGAAAAACTGCAGTTATTGAATCTATTGCAACTCTTTTAGCTTTATATTTTCTAATTGCATAACTAATTCTTTCAATAAGGCCAGACAAGTCAAAATTACCCGCAACATCTTGACCATCAGGATCAGGAGAAGCATCTAATATAAATAATTTATCTTGATCAATTAATTCTTGTAAATCCCAACCAAAACTGGCAGCATTTCTAATAATATCTAGAGGTGACTCCTCAAATGTGACGAAGATCCCAGGTTCATCAAAATTACAAATTCCATGGTGTAAATATTGCAGAGAAAAAACAGTTTTACCAGTTCCAGATGTACCACTAACGAGTGTACTTCGAGATATGGGTAATCCACCCCTACAAACATCATCAAAACCCTCTATGCCAGTGGGCAGTTTTTGTACCTGCATTTTATTTGATTTATTTAATTTCTTATCTTTCATAGTTTTATGCTTCAGAAACTTAAATCAAAAATAAATTAAATCTATTTTTAATTCTAAAAGTTTTTCATATATTTACTTACCTCTACTATATTCACTTTCAGTTAATTCATCAAAAAGAAGATCTAAGCCTATTAAGACTTTCTCTCTATCTGATAGGTCTCCAATAATTTTTCTAACAGGTGGGGGTAATATTTTAGCTAGAGTTGGGGTGGCTAAAATCTTATCTTCTTCTGCAAGTTGTGGTTGCTTAAGTACATCAATAACCTTCAGCGCATAAACTCCTTTGAATTCATTTTCTAAAATTTCTCTTAAAGTATTTAAAGCTCTCATTGAATTAGGAGTATTTCCAGCAACATAGAGTTTTAAAATGTATGTTTTTCTTGCTGCCATTGTTATAGTCCCTGCATTGATATAAAAGATTTAAACAACCCTTGACTTATTACACTACAAAATAAGAAAATAAACAAACAATTATGATTGCTTATTTGGCTTAATCAAATTATCAATTTGAGCCTGATAGCGTCTTTAAGATATGACAAATTCTAAAAAATCCTCAAACAATTCTTCAAAAAGTAACGAATTGTACGCGATAGCAGAAACTTCGGGTCAACAATTTTGGTTCGAAGTCAACCGATACTATGATATAGACAGATTAAATGCTAAAGAGAAAGATAAAATAACACTTGAAAAAGTTTTACTTTTAAAAGACAAAGACTCTATCACTGTTGGAAAACCTTACATTAAAGATGCAAAAATTGAATTAGAAGTAGTTTCCCATAAAAGAGATAAGAAAATTCTTGTATACAAAATGCGTCCCAAAAAAAAGACACGAAGAAAAATGGGCCATAGACAAGAACTTACAAGAGTTATGGTAAAATCTATAAAAATAGGTAAAAGTGCTCCTAAGTCTTCTTCTAAAAAGGAAGAAACAGTTAAAAAGGAAACTAAACCAAAATCCTAAAATTCACAAATTAAACCCCTCTAATGGCACATAAAAAAGGAACAGGTTCTACTAGAAACGGAAGAGACTCAAATTCCAAAAGATTGGGTGTGAAAGCTTATGGAGGTGAGAAAGTAACTGCTGGATCAATTTTAATTCGCCAAAGAGGTACATCCTTTTTACCGGGGATCAATGTCGGAAAAGGTAAAGACGACACCCTTTTTGCACTCAAAGAAGGAACAGTAAGTTTCGAAAGTATTAAAAGAAATTTAAGAAATAGGAAAAGAGTTAATATAGTTATCTAATTTTCTTATAAGCTCTTGTAGTAATTAGGATAGGATGAAATACTTCTAAAAAATTTGATTGAAGAGTCTCAAAAAACTTTTCAACGATTTGGCTGTCGTCAATATGAAAGGGATATTCATTTTTATCTCCTTTGTAAAAATACCAATTAAATAAAGCAATAGAATTACTATCCATAATCTCGCTGAAACTATTAATTTGAGAAGTTGGATCTGCAAGATGTTCCAAAACATCTAGACAAACTATCGTATCAAATTTGAATATTTGTGTATCTTGAATTGTCTTGCAGAAAGTAAGTTTTTTTTCGACTCCTAATTTCTTAGCCCTGTATTCAACAAAATTTCTATTTGTTTGATTAATATCTACAAAAAAAACATGCTCAACTTTAGAAGACATAGCGTTAGCTAAGGCATGCGTACCAATACCGCCTCCAAAATCCAAAACTAAATCTCTTGAAAATCTCTGCTGAAGTTTTAAAGTATCAGCGATGTAGTCCCTGCTTGTGATATGCCAAGCAGCTAAATCAGCTACATGCCTATCTCCTACAATCTCAGTATAAAAATCTGAAACATCATTCAAAGCATCTCCAGGATGTGAATTTGCCAAATTCATCTTTGCATTTGCAAGAAATCCATCTAAATCACATTCTTCAATAGATAAGTATTCCATTAAATGTGATTTCAAATTAAAAGCATTGTCTAAAAACTCTTTTAAAATGAAATTATTATTTTTCAATTGCTTACTCTAAATTTCCGATACCAAAATCATAGAATGGTTATAAATCTTTCTCAAAGTATTCTTAATATTAAAAATGGAAACTAAAGATGGATTCTTAGTAATTAATAAAGATAAAGGATGTACCTCTCATGATTGTGTTAAACAAATAAGAAAGTTACTAAATACAAAAAAGGTCGGGCACACAGGTACTCTTGACCCGGAAGTTATAGGAACATTACCAATCGCGATAGGCAGTGCAACAAGATTTATTCAATATCTTCCTCAGGATAAATCTTACATAGGACAAATTAAATTAGGGATGAGAACTAACACTGATGATATTCACGGGGAAATAATTAATCAAAAAAGTTGGCCTAAGATCAGTGCTGAAAAATTAGATCAATACTTAGATAGATTTAGAGGAATTATTAAACAAATTCCTCCGAAAGTATCTAGTGTGCACATCAATGGTGAGAGAGCTTATAAAAAATCTTTCAGGAATGAAATTTTTGAATTATCACCTAGAGAAGTAAAAATAGACGAACTAACTTTAATTAAATGGGACCAAATAAACGGAATCATAGAAATAAAAATCAAATGTTCAGCTGGCACATATATAAGAGCAATTGCAAGAGATTTAGGGGAAATTCTTAATTCCGAAGGCTGCCTTCTACAACTAAAAAGAATTTCTGCTTGTGGCTTTGATGAACAAAACTCCATAAAAATATCGGATATCGAAAAAGGTAAAAAAAACTCGAAAAATTTTATTATCCCAACAATTTCTGCCCTTAATCACATTCCATCATTTGTCTTAAGGAATGAAGAACAAATCAATTTTTGGCAAACAGGAAGAGCTATTCAAGTTGATATTAATTACTTCAAGGAAAGTAAGTCTTTTGATTATAAAAAGCCCATAAAAGTAATAGATAAAAAAAAATCACTTCTTGGGATTGGCTTCTTAAATAAAGATCAGTCTAATCTAAATCCAAAATTGGTCCTTAATGCTAAATAACTTCTATAGGAAATCTTTTTTAAAAGGTTTAATCTGCACTCCCCTATAGAAATACTTTAATATTCTTTCAGCTTTTTGGCCTCTAGACGCCAGATATTTAGCACCCCATTGACTCATTCCTACGCCATGACCTGATCCCTGTCCTAAAACTATCAAACCTTTCTTTAGTGGAGTATTGTTTTTTAAATCCTCCTCAAAAAATTTAAATCTTACAAAATTACTTTTGAGTCCTAATTTTTTTCTTAAAGCTACCCCGGAAATTTGATCAGAACCATAAGTCCCAATAAGTTCTACATTTTTTACTCTCCCGGTACTAGTAATGTCAAGAATCTCTATATTTTTTAAACCTCCAATCTTGGGGAATAAATTTTTTAATTCATTACTCGAAAATTTTTTTTGCCATCTAAATTTTGGATTATTTTTATCAAAATCTTTCACACTTGATAAATATGGATATTTATTCTTCCATACATCTTGACTATTTTCTGTCATTCCACCTGAGCTGCTATGAAACAAAGCATTAATTAATTTATTTTTATAGGTTAAAACCAAAGATCTTGTACTTTTAACGGCTCTGATAGTTTTATAAGTTCTTGCCTCCAAGCCATTATAGACTTGATTTTTCTGGGTTGAATCTATATCAAATATATTATTTCCCTTTTGCTTTAAAGCATAAGTTCTTGAGGCAATTGCTTGTGCCTTTAATGCTTCTATAGGCCATTTTGTTGGCATCTCTGAACCCACCACGCTACTTAGGTATTTTTCTATTCCTAAAACATTTACTACCAATATTTCAGAGTCAAGGACAAAGAGATTAAGCATACCAGAAAATCTCTTCTGACCTACCCATATACCTCGTCCATCAGAAGAACTAACTTGAAATTGTTGATTACTTTTTAAGTCATATTTTTTTTGTTTATTTTGATCAAAATATAAAATTTTTCTATTTTTCTCATTTTTTAAAGTTAAGCCTTTTATTTTTTTGTTTAAAAAAAATTTCCCCTTTATGGTTAAAGGAATTGATCTATCTGATCTGATCCTTAAATTGTTATTTTTTGATATCAAAACTCTTATTATTGGCTCTCTCGATGCAAAAACACCCTCACTCTGAAAAACACAAATAAATAAAATACTTATCAAGCAATATTTACTAAAGTTATTTTTAAATTTAAGTATCACTTTGTTTAAAAACAAATGCTTAATTTGCCTAAGTTTGACTAAAAGTCTAAATTTAATCCAGATATAACTATAAAAATATCATAAATAAGTGAATATCACCTTCTTAGGAACAAGCTCAGGAGTTCCATCCTTAACGAGAAATGTTTCTTCCCTAGCACTTAAATTATCACAGTCATCAGAAGTTTGGCTTTTTGATTGTGGAGAGGGAACACAACATCAAATAATGAAAAGCAATATTAAATCCTCACAAATCAAGAAAATATTTATTACTCATATGCATGGTGATCATATTTATGGTTTACCTGGACTTTTGGCTACCTTAGGTTTATCAGGCAATAGCGAGGGTATTGAAATTTACGGTCCTTCAGAATTGCGAAGTTTTATAAATTCAGCACTCAATAGTAGTTTTTGCAAATTGTCATTCCCATTGCATTTTGTGGAAGTTGAAAATTTTGCATCAAAAAATAAAATTCTATTTGAAAACAACAAAATAAAAGTAAATTGCGCCTGCCTTAAACATAAAATTCCTGCTTATGGTTATAGGGTGAGTGAAAAAGATAAGCCAGGTATATTTGATATCAAAAAAGCAGAGTCTCTAAAAATAGCACCTGGACCAATTTATTCAGAACTGCAACAAGGTAAAAGAGTCGTATTGGCGGATGGGAGGACATTTGATGGAAAAGAATTTTGTGGACCTCCTAGAGAGGGAGAAAGTTTTGTTTATTGCACAGATACAGTCTTTAGCGAATCAGCTGTTTCACTATCAAAAAATGCAGATTTACTTGTTCATGAATCAACATTTTCTCAGGAGGATGAGAGCATGGCCTATGAAAAATTACATTCCACAACAATCATGGCTGCCAAAACAGCATTATTATCTAATACAAAAAAATTAATTATTACTCATTTAAGTCCAAGATACACTAATAAAAATTCAATCACACCAAGAGATTTGCTTAAAGAGGCGCAAAAAGTTTTCCCAAATACTCACCTTGCCAAAGATTTTCTAACTGCAGAAATAAGATAAACTGCAACAGTTCGTTAGCAGGAGCGTTGTAAATGACCAACCCATGAAATAATAGTCTTAGGTTTTTCTATTTGATGTCGATCGAAATGGTCTCTATTTTTTCATCACTACATAAGTCTTGTAAAAGACTATTTATTTTTCTTCCATTGATTATTGGTTTACTTATTAATCCAATCTCTGCAAACGCACTATATCCTAGTGATCCTTCATCAGTTGACGTTCTAAAAGATGATCTTCACGGTGCCGACCTTCATAATACTGAATATGTTAAATATGATTTATCTAATCAAGATTTAGGAGAAGCTAATCTTCAAGGAGCATATATGAGTGTAACTACAGCAAAAAACTCTAGTTTCAAAGGAGCCAATATGACAGACCTCATTGCATATGCAACACGCTTTGATAATGCTGACTTTACGGATGCAAATCTTACAAATGGCGAGCTAATGAAAAGTGTTTTTGATGGAGCAATTATTGACGGAGCAGACTTTACTGATGCAAATCTTGATCTTTCTCAGAGAAAATCATTATGTGAAAGAGCTAGTGGAACTAACTCACAAACAGGAGTTAATACAATTGATAGTCTAGAATGCAGTGGCTTAAAAGGTTACATGCCTCCAAAGCCAAAAGCATAATATTTAAAGCTAACTAATTTCAGAAGGGAATATATTACCAGGCTCCTTTGAGCCTGGTTTTTTGCTATACCACCACTCTTGTATTTCAGAAGAAAATTTCTTTGAAAAAAGAGTAATAACTGTCTCAACAGGTTTTGATCCAGGCTCCAAAATCTGCACTGAGTAAGACGGGCATTTTCTTGAAGCCATATCAGCAACGAACCTAGACCCTATTCTTCTCCAACTAGGCTCCTTACTTCTCCAAGCTAGCCTTGAGCAGGGCCATGGTAACTCCTCTCTATCATAAAGTCTGCAACATGGTCCAATTACCTTATAGCTGTACTGACCTCCATAACTTGATTGAACACTGCCAGTCTTGAAAAATTGAAATTTATCCATTTACAAAAAAAAGCCACCTTCATAGAGGGTGGCAGAGAAATAATCAATAATCAACTCAGAAAAGTTAATTTTTTATAATTAGTACAATTCTTCCTCAGCATGAGTTGTAATTGTTACGTCAGATGTTGGATAAGCAACACAAGTAAGAACAAAACCAGCTTCTAATTGGTCGTCATCCAAGAAACTTTGATCTGATTGATCAACACTACCTGAAGTAACTTTTCCTGCACATGTTGAACATGCACCTGCTCTGCAGGAATAAGGAAGGTCAATACCTTGTTCTTCAGCCGCATCTAGGATGTATTGGTCATCAGGTACTTCAATAGTTGAATTGAGACCTTCACCTTCGCTGATGAGTGTAACTTTGTAAGAAGCCATTTAAATAAAAAATTGTTGGTATTTAATACCTATCAAATACATTTTTAACATCGATTAGGTCGATATGTGAGATTTTGAAGTAAAAAATGACACAATAAAATGTATGAAAGAGTATCTATAAGAAAAACTTATACTTATATTGGATTAATGGTTTTTTGAGCAGAAATGCATGCCCAATCTTTTCTAATTGATACATCCAATAATTTCAAGTCATTCTGAATTAACATTTTTATTATTTCATCTTTTTGTGAATTAAGAATTCCACTGAAAATGACTTCCCCATCGTTTCTTAAGCACTTATAGATATTTGGAATCATTCCTATTATTACCTCAGCAAGAATATTGCATAAAACAAAATCAAATTGTTTGAGTTGATTTTTTAAAATTACCTCATTAAAAGATCCCAGATATGTATTTAAGTTGTTTAAATTACCGAAATTTAGTTGGAAATTAGATTTAGTTGAATTTATTGCTAAATAATCATTATCCACTGCAAAAACCTCTTTAGCGCCGAGTAATCTTGCAGCGACACTCAAAATCCCGCTACCACTGCCAATATCTAATATCTTTTTATCAGAAAATAAAATATTCTCCATTTTTTTCAGGCAAAGATAAGTAGAAGGGTGACTCCCTGTACCAAAGGCTGCTCCAGGATCAATTTTTATGATTTTTTTATCTTTAAATTTTTCATTTAGATTTATCCAACAAGGCAATATTAAAAAATGGTTTCCTACTAATTCAGGCGACCAATATTTTTTCCAGCTTGTCAACCAATCCTCCTCTTTAATTATACTCCAGTTAAAAAATTGATTCTTAGGAGCATTAATGTTTAGAAGTTTGCTAATTATTTTTTCAAAACCACACCTAGAACTCTTGCTCCAATCATCTACTGGAAGCCATATATTCACCTCTTTTTTATTTTCATTTTTAATTAAATATTCAAATGAAAAACTAAATATTCCCAGCTCATTTAATTTCCAAATAATA
The DNA here is from genome assembly GCF_001180265.1 of Prochlorococcus marinus. Taxonomy (GTDB): domain Bacteria; phylum Cyanobacteriota; class Cyanobacteriia; order PCC-6307; family Cyanobiaceae; genus Prochlorococcus_A; species Prochlorococcus_A marinus_H. The sequence goes on from NZ_CVSW01000010.1 coordinate 143,100, forward strand.
ATTTCTTCTGAATCACTATCTATCAGAAAAGTTAGCTTATACCAATCTTTAATTTCCATTAATAAAGCAGGCCTTTTAAAGAGTAACTGGATTAGCGTTGGTAATTCCCTCTACTTCAATAATGGTGTCAAGCAACTTATTAGGAATTGGATCATCAATACTTAGAACCATAACAGCCTCTCCCCTAACAATTTTGCGCCCAACTTGCATTGAGGCAATATTTACATTGTTGCTACCCAATAAAGAACCAAGCTTGCCAATAATACCAGGCATGTCCCTGTGCCTAGTAACCAGCATGTATCTACTTGGCGATACATTAACAGGATATTGATCAATACTAATAATTCTTAATTCCCCATCAGCAAAAATGCTTCCTGCTACACTATGGTCGCCATTATCTCCATAAGTGGTTAATTGAAGCGACCCGCTGGCAAATTCAGGTCTTGCCTCATCTTTACTTTCGACAACTGTAATACCCCTAGAATCTGCTTCTAGAGAGGCATTCACATAATTGATCCTATCTCCTAAAGCTTTACTTAGAAGGCCTTTTAAACTAGCTATTATTAATGGCTGGGAAGGATGTTGAACAAATTCGCCTTGAAGCTTCACCTCTAGTTTCTGAATCTGTCCACCTGAAAGCTGACTTATAAGCAAACCCATTGTTTCTGCCAACTGCAAATGAGGTTTTAGGCTATCCATAATATCAGGGCTTAAACCTGGTATATTAACCGCAGTTCTAGCAGATAAACCAAGCAAAACATCTCTGATTTGTTCTGCAACATCAACAGCTACATTTTCTTGTGCTTCCCGAGTAGATGCTCCTAAGTGAGGGGTAAGAATAAGATTCTTTTCAACCATCAAAAGTGGTGAATTAGATTCCAAAGGTTCTTTAGAAAAGACATCTATTGCAGCGCCTCCAATAATTGATTTATTTAAAGCTTCTGATAGTGCTTTTTCGTCAATCAAGCCTCCTCGAGCACAATTAATTAATTTTGCGCTACTTTTCATGCTTTTAAGCACATCCATATTTACTAAATTCTCTGTCTCTGGTGTGCGAGGCAAATGTAAAGTTACATAATCGGATTGTTGAAATAAATCCTCTAGTTCAGATAGTTTAACTTGTATTTGTTGAGCTCTTTCATTTGAAACGAAGGGATCATACCCGTAAACTTCCATTCCCAATGCATTAGCAACTTTTGCTACATGAGCACCAATTTTTCCTAAACCTACTACACCTAATTTTTTCTTATAAAGCTCATTCCCAACAAATTTCTTTCTTTCCCACTTACCTAACAACGTACTACTATTAGCAACTGGAATATGTCTAGATAAGGCCAACATCATCGCTATAGTATGCTCAGCAGCAGCTATCGTATTACCTCCTGGAGAATTAACTACAAGAACTCCTTTTTGCGTGGCAGCCTTAACATCTACATTGTCGACTCCAACTCCAGCTCTTCCAATAATTCTCAGTTTACTTGAAGAGTTAATAATTTCTTCAGTAACTTGAGTGCCAGAGCGAATCATTAAAGCATCATAATCTCCAATAATGGAAGCCAACTCAGATTCTGAGATTCCTATCTTCTGATCAACTTGAGCAACTTGTGAAAGAATATCTATTCCTGTTTGATCAATTGGATCTGTAATGAGAACTTTTGTCATTTAAGATTGGTTCTTTAATCTTTTACTTTAACTTAATCTATAGTGTATGTATCTTATTTTATTAATTTGAATAACACACAAACAGTTGAGGATTGAAATTTGACAAAAAGTATTGTGATATTTGAAGACATTGATAAATGTATCCAGCTATTTAATGTTTTTAAAGAAAAATCAGTAATCCTCTCTGAAGCTATTTTGATCCCACCAATAAGTGAAAAAATAACATCAGAAGAAACGGAATTACTAAATGCGAAAGCAGATATCTTATTCAAATCTCAAAATTTTGAAGATATTAGGATTTTAAATCCTAAACTTGATAGAAAGATGAGACAAAAAGATATGAGTAGATGGCTAATGCCATTTGGTTTTATAGCTGGAATAGCTTTTTCTAATATGACAAATTTATCTACCTTCAGCTTTCTTGGTTTAAATAACATCGGGGAATCATTAATTGGAGGTCTTTTAGGAATGGGTTCAGGATATTTAGGAAGCATTGTTTCTTCTGCAAGTATCAACATTAATAGAAATAAAGAGTTAAGATCAATCATTAATTTTAATAAAGAGGGTAAATGGCTTGTTCTACTTGAAAATCAAATTGGAGCTGAATTACCATGGGCTTTGATAAAACAATCAGAAGCTAAAGATATAATTTTTTTAGAAGGCTAAATGATCGACTTAAAAGAAATCTTAATAAATTCAAACTACAAAAAAGAGACTGAGGAATTAATAAATATTGCTAACTTAGCCTACAAACACTGGGAAACTTATTGGACTGGGTTTAATTCAAATTATGTTTGCGAAGAGATTTTAAAAGATTTTGAAAATTTAAATGATTTCAAATTTTTTATTTATGGAGGATTCCCCTCTTCTCAAAGATCTAGGATAGCTTGTTTTAGAGGAGATAATATGCCTGAAGAGGATGGGCTAAAAAGTAATTTTCCAGCTCAAGGAATAAAAATTAATGGAAATTTTTTATTTGATAATGCTACACAAGACGACTTTAGATCCCTCTTAATTGAAAATGGGGTTAATCAAAAAAAAGTTGGAGATATATGGACTATTGGAGATAGGGGAGCACAAGGGATAATTGATAATTCAGATATTAAGCATCTAGATGAAAAGATTTTTTATTTGAGAGACGTAAAAGTAAAGGTAAATTTAGTTGGTGTAGATGAATTACAGATACCTTCTGGAAGATCAAAAAAACTTGTCAATACAGTAGAAGCTTCAAGAAGATTAGATGCTATAGCATCAGCTGGCTTTAGGGTATCACGAACCAAAATCATTGAAAGGATAGAAAATGGAATGCTCAGATTAAATGGAACCAAAGTTAATAAGCCAACAATTAATCTAAAAATTGGCGACAAACTAGAACTTGAAAATAAAGGATTTATCGAAATTCTAACTTTAGAAATAACCAAAAGAGAACGATGGAAAGTTAAATTACTTAGAAAATGAAACGCAACCTGCTATTTTCTTATAAGGGGAATTAAAAATTTCTCAATTGGGGCGATTAGCTCAGTGGTAGAGCACTACCTCGACACGGTAGTGGCCACTGGTTCGAATCCAGTATCGCCCATTAAAACTTTTGAAGACCTAGGTTATATCCACAGAAAATAATTTCATTTTTTAGATTATTAAAAAAGATGAAACTTAATCAAATAATTAATCTACATAAGGGGCTCACTGCATTTGTAGTGGTAGGTCTTATGATTTTTTTTGATAATTTTACGATCGCTCCCTACGTTTATTTAGCTCTGCATGGTACTTATGGATTACTTTGGCTTCTAAAAGAAAAGATATTCCCAGATCCTTATTTTAAAGAAAAAATCAATTTTTTAACTTCAGTTACTGGTTTTATTTTCCTTGGAAGTTACTGGGTAGCTCCCTACATTCTTATCTCATCTCAGAAATCTGTTCCAAATATCGTAATAGCTGCATCTGTATCTATAAATATAATTGGCGTATTTCTACACTTTGCTAGTGATGCCCAAAAATATTTTTCTCTTAAATTAAAAAAAGATCTAATTAAAGAAGGATTTTTCAAAAATATTAGGAATACAAATTATCTAGGAGAAATACTAATTTATCTATCATTTGTCATACTTTCAATGAGTTTCATACCATTAGTAATTCTTGCAATATTTTTCTCTATAGTTTTTCTACCAAGAATGATAAAAAAAGATAAATCGCTCTCAAAATATGATTCGTTCGAAGAATACAAAAAGAAAAGTGGTCTTATATTGCCTAAATTAAATGCCTGAGAACAACTTACCCAGTTGGAGGCAAGATTTAAAATCTTCTAGAAAAAAAGAGGGCAAATCACCCTCTAATAGATGGCTACAGCTTGCAACAGTCAGCGAAGAAAATGAGCCAAGATTAAGAACAGTTGTTTTCAGAGGATGGCATAAAGATAGTTCAATGATTATTTTTACAGATAGAAGAAGTGAAAAAATTAGGCATTTAAAATCTAACCCTAATGCAGAAATATTATGGTTCTTTTTGAAAACCAAATCACAATATAGATTCAAAGGAAAAATACATGAATTAAGTGATAACAAAAATTATTGGGATTTATTATCAGAAAAATCAAAATCTTCTTGGTTTTGGGGATCTCCTGGAGAGAAAATAAACCCAAAAGTCCAATCTAATTATGAAATGTTATCCAATCTATCCAAGTCAGAAAATTTTGTAGTTCTAAATTTTGAAATCGATTCGGTAGATCTTCTTAAATTAGAACAGCCTGTTCATAAACGATATCTTTGGGAAAAGATTAAGAAATGGGAAAAAGTTGAAATTAATCCTTAAATATTTCTAAATTGTATATTTAGGTTGAAAAACATATAGTGATCAGTCAGTTTTAAAAAAGAAGTATTATTCATATGAATTTCTCAGAAATTCCAGAGAACCCTTTTATTTTTTTATCTTGGGTGACAGCTATAGGGCTATTTATAAGTCTTTCTGAAGCAACAATTAAGATAAAACTTGAAAAGAGGAATAGTTATAGAAAAAGGTTAGAGCTAATCAATAACCTTTATCCTAAAAAGTTAGCTTGAAGTATCAGAAAGTATGTTTGCTTGCAAGAATTGAAATAAGCCACCTTTACTTGTTTCTTCTTTGACTTCAACTTGCTTGGAAGATTTAGCATTTGTTGAAGGTATAATTTCCTCCTCATCTTCTGATTTTAAGATTCTGATAATGACTTCATCTAAGGAGAAATTACCGGGACCAGTTAGTGCAATTGAAGTTGCTGAAGCGAAATACAAAAGTAAAAGCTCTAGTAAGAAAATATTAAAACCTGAAGTAACAAGTGCATGGTATATAGCAACCAAAATTGTTCCAACAATTGCCAAAGCTCCGAATCTTGTGGCTAAGCCGATAATTAGTAACCAACTACCGCCTATTTCTGAGAATGCCGCTATGTATGATAAAAATATTGGGAACGGGAGATGTAATGGTCTTACAAAAGCATCAGCGAAATTTTCTATATTTGCTAATTTCTCATAACCGTGATGAATAAGGACAGTTCCTGTTATAACTCTGAGAATTAATAAAGCAGTATCTTTGCTAAACGACTTAGTAAGAATTGTTGAAAGCACTATAAAAAAATTATCCTTAAGTAAAAATAACTAGTCACAGTATCCATCGTGGCTTAAAGAGCAAAAGTCGTATTTAAATAAGTATTTATACTTACTTACCAAAAGGGTTATTTTCTGATTAGGAATACAACTAAGTTAAAAATTATTTTTTGAAAAATTTTCTAATATTCTCTGATTTATTTTTGGAATATTTTCTTTAAATTTAAAAAACCCTCTTTTAGCAAATTTCCAAGCAAATAAATCTTCATCCCTCACAAGATTAAAAAATTTTTTATGGTGTAAATTTTTAAATTCAGTTATGAAATCATAATTTTCTCCAACTCCAGGATAAATAATGTCTATTTCGTTGGTATTTTTAAAGATATTTTCCAGTGAATAAGGATCAATCTGTTTAACATTATCAAATTGCTCTACAATTTCAGAGACCAAATCTTGTTTAAATTTCAAAACAGATTCAGACAATTTAATTTCTCTTTGTTCATTTTTTAAAAGAATAATAAATACTTTTTTATAGCTTGGAAGTAAATTTTTAAGGGTTGCAAGGTGCAGATCATTTTCAAACATAATCAGATTATCTGATTTAGGATCCATATCATTTTTATAAATCTCATCTTCAAATGGTATTTGATTAGATTCTTCAAGAAAAATTTGTTGATTACTTATTTTTTCTACATTAAATCTATTATTTGAAAACTTTCTGAGGTTTGATGATGAAAAAAGATATTGTTTTCCCTTCGTTTGCAATCCTCCGACCCATCTCCAGCTTAGAAGATTAGATGAAGCATCTCCATCAAAAAGATATTTAAAGAAAAACTTTGCTCCCAATTGCCATGGGAGGCCTAGATTAAATATCCAAGTACTCGCAAACCACATTCTTGTATGGTTATGCAAATAGTTGTACTGCTTTAATTCATGGACCCAAGAATTAAAAAAATCTAATTCTGTATTGCCATTAATTGCATTTTCATATAGATCATAATCAAAATCGAGATTGTTTTCTGAAATAAAATTTCTCCAAACTTTAGGTCTATTTTCCATCCACCCTTTCCAGTAAACTCTCCAAAATATTTCTTCAACAAATTTAGTTGAATTTTTGATTTTGTACTTACTTTTAATATCATGGATCAGATCATATTCCGATAATATTCTATGAGTAATGAAAGGCGATAATTTTGAAACTGAACTTTCGTTATTTGGCCCAAAATCAAAATTTCTTAATTTTGCATAATCATTAATTTTGTATTTCGCAAAATTTTCCCAGGTATTTTGAGCTCTTAATAAAAATGACATTTTCTCATAACTTTAAAAAATTTTTTTTTGTATTGATAGAAATTTCAATAATTTGCCTGCAAATTAATCCTTAAAATTTTTTATTTCATTCTTAAGTAAATATGTTTGATTGAAGTATTTAATATAAACTCCTGACCAGTACATTTTATACTCTTAAATCGCTCTCTGCGTAGGAAGATATTTAGTGGTCAATTACTTTTTAGATCTAATTTTAATTTTCAAATCTTTATATAAATGATTTTTTCTAAAAGATTTTTAAATATTTATCAAAATTATTATGAATAATTTATTAGTGAGGGATGTTAATTATTTAGATGAACAATACAGAATAGGTGAAGGCATAATTTCGGATGATGCATTTGCGCAACTTGAAAAACTCTTTATTCCTGTTGATCCAGAACCTGACTACTTTAATCAAAAAAATAATAAACTTTTGCAAAATTAGCCAAAGAAAACTATAAAGAATTTTTGGAAAGTTTATTAACAAAAACAAGATTAAGCATTCAACCAAAAATTGATGGCTGTGCTATTGCAATTAGATATATAGATGGCAAGTTTAATAAAGCTATTACAAAAAAAGGATTTGATTTCTCAAGCAAAATTAAAAAAATTAAAAATGTCCCCGATTGTATTCCTATCAAACGAGATTTTCAAATTAGAGGTGAACTATACGCTACAAACCAAGTTGCCGGCATTTCCCAAAGAATTACAAGAAAATACCTCAATGATAAGAAAGGGATTGGAGAAAGTTTCCGCTTTTGCTGTTTCCAAATACTTAATGGAAGACTTAATCAATACGAAACCCTTAACTATCTTAAAAAATGTGGCTTCAGCACCCCTGACAGTTACTTCACAAATCATACAAGCGAAATCCAACTATATAAAAAAAATTGGTTAGAGAAAAAATTATTTGCGAAATATCCAACTAATGGGATAGTTATAAAAATAAATAGTAGGAAATTACGGTTACTTAGAGAGAAAAGTTTATCTCAAAATAACGAATGGCAATATGCAATTGAAAAATAGTATAAAATAGCACTTTCAATAAGAGCTCACGATACTGACTTCCAGTATTTAAAGTAAAAAAGTAATTAAATTTTGGTTAAATTCCAAAGCAATTTGCAGGATTACTAAATGACTGCCACTATCTCAAGACCTAAAATCTCTAACTGGGAAACATCTAATATTCCAAACCTTACAGGTAAAACAGCGCTAATTACTGGTGCGAATAGTGGTCTTGGATATTACACTGCTAAGGCCTTAGCAGAAAAAAATGCTCATGTTGTTATAGCTTGTAGATCGCTTGAAAAGGCTAATCAAACTATCAAGAAACTTAAAATTCTTAATCCTGGAGGATTATTTACACCTTTAGAATTAGATTTGTCAGATTTAAAAAATATTGTTGAAGTTCAGTCCAAAATTTTTGATTATTTTGAGAATTTGGATTTACTAATCAATAATGCAGGCATTATGCATCCGCCTAAAACTCTTAGTGCCCAGGGATATGAAATACAATTCGCAGTCAATCATCTAGCTCACATGCTCTTGACCCTAAAGCTACTTCCAATTATTGAAAAAAAAGAAGATTCTAGAATAGTGACGGTTACTTCTGGAGCACAATTTTTTGGCAAAGTCGGTTGGAAAAATCTTAAAGCTGAGAACTATTACAACAAATGGGAATCTTACTCCAATAGCAAATTGGCAAATGTAATGTTTGCTTTGGAACTAAATGAAAACTTAAAGCACAAAAATATACTTTCTTTAGCTGCTCACCCAGGAATTGCAAAAACAAATCTCTTTACTGCTCAAAAACCTAACCCTAGTCCATTAGAAATTTTCTCCTTGGAATTATTTAGCCCTATTTTTCAAACTGCTGAGATGGGTGCTTTACCTCAACTTTTTGCAGCTACTTCTCCAGAGGCAAGAGGTGGTGACCATTATGGTCCTAGATTTAATTTCAGAGGTCATCCAAAACTATCCCCTACTTCTCCTTTCGCTATGAATAAAAAAGAAAGAAAAAATTTATGGGAAAAAAGCCTTGAAATACTTAGTAACTTCTTATAAATTTTTCATTTTTACTAACTTTAGAAAATACTTCAAGATATGTAATTCGCTCTCTGAGAGCTTCATAAATTCCGTTAAGGCATCATAATTTTTTTCATCAATTTTTTTTGACAATTTAATAAAACTATCATGGTTTTCATTAACAAACCGCTCAGCAATCTGAGACGGAGTTAAACCCTTTTCAATTAATTCACCTGGAGCATTTTTCTCCCACTTTTCATAAAACCAAGAGAACCAATATTTTGCAGTATTTTCTTCCATTAATTAATTTTTCTTTGGCAAATACTATAAATACTGAAGAAAGATCTCATGATTGAATTACCCCTTAAACAGAATTAATATAAATGCAATTATAAATTTAATGATAGATAATCATTTTAATAAAGGGAATATTAACCTTGTAATTGGATTAGGTAAATCTGGATTTTGGGCTGCCAAGTATTTGAGAAGCATCAATAAGAGAGTAATTGTTTGGGAAAGTAAAGATGGTATAGAATTCTTAGAAAGAAAAAAAGAATTAGAAGAGCTTAATATACTAGTTTCTCTAAATAAAGGATTTGTATTTGAAGAAATTCAACCTTTTGTGAAAGAGATCGAATCTGTTGTTGTAAGTCCATCAATACCTTATGACCATATAACTATTATTGAATTAAAAAAAAAGGGAATTAAAGTAATTGGAGAAATTAATGTTGCATGGGAAATTTTAAAAGACACAAATTGGATAGGTATTACAGGCACTAATGGCAAGACTACTGTTACTCATCTACTAAGCCATATACTCTGTGATAATGGATTATGTGCTCCTTTTGCTGGAAATATTGGTACACCTTTATGTAAATATGCTCACTCCAAAAAACATGAAAAAATTGATTGGGTTGTAGCTGAATTAAGCAGTTATCAAATAGAAATATCTCCAGAAGTAAAACCTAATATTGGAATATGGACAACCTTCACAGAAGATCATCTTGAAAGACATAAAACACTTGAAAACTATTTCAACATAAAAAAAAGCTTGCTAGAAAAATCTGATTTTAGAATTTATAATTATGACGATAAAAACCTGAGAAATCAATACAGTTCTCTATCAAGTGGGGTTTGGATAACAGCTAGTTTCGATAAATCAAATTTTATTCAATGCGATTATTGGATAGATAATCAAGCATTCATTGTTGAGAGAGGAAAGAAATTATTCAAACTTGAACATTTTTCTTTAAAAGGAATGCATAATCTTCAAAATCTTTTATTGGTAATTGCAGCAGCTAGAAAAGTTGGATTATCTGGGAAGAAGATTAAAGATTCTTTATCTAATTACAAACAATTACCCCATAGGATGGAAACAATTTATAAAAATAATGATCTGGAAATAATTAATGATAGTAAAGCTACAAATTTTGACTCATCTATTGCAGGAATAAATTCAATTGAAGGACAAATAATAATCATTGCTGGGGGTAGATTAAAAGGGAATGAATATAGTGAGTGGATAAAAGTTTTAAAGAAAAAAGTTAAATGTGTTTTCCTTTTTGGAGAAAGCTCAAAAGTCCTAAAAATGGCACTTATTAATGAAGGATTTAAAAAAAATATTTTTGAATTTTCAGAACTAAAAGAGCTTTTAAATTTTGTTTTTCATTATTTACAAAATAATAGGGTTGGAACATTATTATTCTCACCTTCATGCTCTAGTTTTGATCAATTTAAAAATTATGAAGAGCGTGGAGATTATTTCAAGAAACTAATAAGTGAAAAATTAAAGGTTAATAAATCCATTTTTTATTCAAGTATCATTTCGTAATTTTCAGGTCGGTCATCACAACCGTCTCCCCTATAGCAAATATTCATTTAATTAGTTAGATTTTGACTATAAATTATTTATTAGTCATGAGTGAATCTTTCAATTTACCTCAAGCAATAAGTCATAAAAAATTAAGTTATTTGATGCTTAAGGCACAAAAGGATTCCCATTCTTTTGATGAATTAGCAGAAATAGAAAACCCCGAAAAAAGTGAATTTGAAGAGTTAATAAACAATTGGGAAGCTTCAACTAAGAAAGTAGTTAATGAGTTATCAAAAAGAAAAGAGAATTTACTAAAAGATAAATCACCAAATTCTTTAATTGCTCTTGGTGCTATGGAAGTTCACCTTAATATGGCTTTGCAAGCCTTAAATGCATTTAATAAAGGAGTTGATGGGTAAAAGTAACAGCTAAATTATAAGGAAGGCATCGAAAATAAGAGAAAATCTAGGTCTTTTTCAGTATCTATAGAGACATCATCATAATAATTAACTTCAAAACCCAAGCCATCTCCAGATTCTAGAAATATATTTGAATTAGTGCCTTTACTTTTTAATAAAAGATTACCTTTTATTATTTGTATCCAATTATATTTATCGATTTTTAATGGCAATTTTTTTTCTTTAATTGGCTTATATTTACAACGCCATAAAGAGATACTTTGATTTAGAGAAAGCTTATTATTAATACTATCTTTGTAATTAAAAATAAGATTATCCCACAACTTTTCATTTAATGTAATTTGATCATATCGAGGTTTGATATTTTCTTTTTGAGGGTATATCCAAATCTGGAATAACTTACAGGTCTCATTTTCTTCATTCTTCTCGCTATGAGAGATTCCAGTACCTGCAGACATAACTTGTACTTCATCTTTGTGAATTTTTCCAAGATTGTTTAACGAGTCTCTATGAGTTATTGCTCCTTTTGTTACGACAGTAATAATTTCCATATTTGCATGAGAATGTGTATTAAAGCCTGCATTAGGAGAAATAATATCTTCGTTTATAACTCTAATTTTCCCAAAATTATCCCATTTTGGATCTCTATGTTCTGCGAAAGAAAATGAATGCATCGAATTTAGCCATTCTCTAGTCGATCTAAATCTTTCGTGAGATTTTCTTATTTTAATTATTTTCAAAGACATAAATATTAAAAAAATAAATATGGTGTATTTGTGTGAATTAAATATTTTTGGAAATTATAAATTATAAATAAGTGAAATTCTTTTTTTTATTTGTTAATTTTACTCTGAGCTTTATTTGCTTTATTAATTATTTTTTTTGCTTCTTCTCTTGTAGAACATTTTTCTGCCTCAACATTTAAGTTTTTTAGTTTATTTAATTGCTTTGAAATTTTCATATAAGGTAAACTTAACAAACAGAAATTAACACATATTTCATGAAATAGCTAAAAATATTGGTTTGCATGTGAGCCTTAATACCTAAAAATAAGATTCGAGGATGGAATTATCAGAACAGTATAGAGGATGTATTGGATTATCTTTGATTGTTTTCTTAATTAAAAGCGGTCCAAGAGGATTATCAAAATTATTTTTTCTAATTGAGTTATATTGCATTATTTTTTTTGATATTCTTTTATTTCTATTTAGAAATCTACCTTTGTTACCCCAACCTAACCATAAATCGCAATTTTCATTTTCAGACCAGTGTTTTAAGTTTTTATAAATATGATTATTGTTTAGATAGCCCACAGGATTTTTATGATTAAAAAGTTTTTCTGGTTTGCTTGAAATAAGAGCAAATAGATTGATTAATTTTACTTTGCCGTAATTATTGTTTTTCGAAATCTTGATAATCTTTTTTGTTGTATTATCTAAAAAAACTTCATCAGATAATGATGGATTTAAACCAATAAAAATAATTTCCTTTGTAGATTTAGAAATCTTGTAACTTAAACTCCATCTATATAGTTTGTTAGCACTTATTAAACAATTTCTTTGTAGAAATAAATTTTTCAACCTAAACCTACACCTCTAGCCATAAGAGTGGCAAACAAAGGTATTGTTGCAAAGCCTACTAATTCAGTAGTAATGATGAGTCTGAACCTCTTAACTAGATTCTCAGATATTTCTGGTAATTTATTCTTACTTAATGGAATAGCCCATAAGATATATGTTGTTGTTGGGTATAAAGAAAGTAATCCCACCAGAATATAAAGAGAAACTTTTATCCAAAACACAGGGTTACCTGTATAGAAATCACCTCCTTGGCCAAAATACTTAACACGCAAAATCCCAGTAACTAATATTGCAACTCCTGCTAAACCATAAACCACATCTGCAATAATCATTGAGATCGTCTCATTTCTATTAAGACCTACTTTGAGAGTCAATCTTTCAAACAAAAGAGAACCGAAACACAAAATAATTCCTAAATAATGAACATATGCTACTAATGCACTTTTAGCAATTTCACCTGTTAATAAAGTTCCTAATAACATGTTCGAGTCAAAATTTATACAATCCTAACCTCCAAATGAAGAATTTGTTTAGAAATAAATTAATAACTTAAAAGCAAGGCATTAAATCTAAGACTCTAAATACCTTTTCTGGCCATCTTCAAAAAAATCCTTTTTATTCCATACTTCGATTACATCTGGGAAATGTTTTTCCATACAATTATCACAAACCCCATGACTGAATCTAATATCACTAATTTTCGAAAGATATTTTTCTAAATGCATCCAATCGCCCTCCTTATTTTTCACTTCTCTGCAATATGAACAGACAGATAAAATACCTTCCTGTTTGTGCAAGTTAGACAATGCATCTAGCAAGTTCAATGACTTTTTTCTAAGCTCTAAAAATGAAACTATTTGCTTGGATAATAATTCCATAATATTGAATTGTTGTGTAGTTAGATTTCCTGGCTTTCTATCTATTACACAAAGAGTTCCAAGTTTATTACCATCACTATTTCTAAGGGGAAAACCTGCATAAAAACGAATCTTGGGATCTCCTGTTACCAATGGATTATTTATAAATCTTTCATCTTGGAAAGCATCATGAATAATTAATGGACTATTTTCTTTTATTGCATGGGTACAAAAAGACCAATCTCTTCTAGTTTCTGATATTTGAAGTCCTATTTTGGATTTAAACCATTGTTTATCTTTGTCTACCAAAGTCATTAAAGAAATAGGCACATTACAGGTTGTAGCAGCAATTTTTGTAATATCGTCATAACATGATTCTGGCTTGGTTCCCAAAATCCTATATTCAGCTAAAGCTTTTAATCTTCTTTCCTCTTCTTCTTTTTTTGATACAAGATTCTGCATTAATCTTCACCAATAACTAAAACTTTAAAATTAAAGTTTCTTCAAAAAACTTTTTCCGTCTAATACTTAATAAAAAAAAGATAAACTTATTGATTTGTTACTTACTGATTTATTACTTATTAATTTATTATTTAATGATTTAACTTTGAGACTGCCATCCCAGCGATCCATCCACTTGTCCAACAATGTTGAAAATTAAATCCACCTGTGATCCCATCAACATCCAAAACTTCTCCAGAAAAAAATAACCCAGGACAAATTAAGCTCTCCATACTTTTAAAATTAACCTCATTAATTTTTACCCCTCCCGAAGTAACAAATTCCTCTCCAAATGGACCTTTGCTCGAAATTATATATTTATCCCTCATTAGAATATTTATCATTTTCTCCCTTTCATCCGCCAGTAAATCAGCCCACTTTTTCTCTTTATCAATACCTATTTTCTTTAATAAAAAAATCCATAATCTTTTTGTTAATAGTGGAACAGGTCTACTGTTAATTAGATTTACCTTCCCTTTGTTTAATCTTAAATAATTAACTTTTTCTTTTAAGTCCTTATAACTTAAAGAAGACCATTTAATGATTAGGTTAAATTTATATTTTTGGCTATAAAGTTCCCTTGCTGCAATGGATGAAAGTTTTAATACTGCTGGCCCACTAAAACCCCAATGAGTTATTAGTAAATCGCCTCTATTTTGAAAATTCTTATTATTTAATTTAATTTCTATATCTATGCCCTTTATCGATACCCCACTACATTCATCCAAATTTGGTTCTTGTGTAGAAAAAGTAAAAAGCGATGGGACGGGTTTAACAATATTATGTCCAAGATTTTGAGCTAATTTATATCCGCTTGGATTACCTCCAGTTGAAAGAGCAATATTTTTTGAAATTACCTTTTCTTTTTTAAGACTAAAAATATTGAATATATTATCTGGAGTTTTTAAAATTTCTTTTACAAAAAATTTTGTTAATATCTCTACGTTTTTTGATAAAGCAGTTTTTCTCAAACAATCAATAACATCTAAAGAAGAATTAGATACTGGGAATACTCTTAGATCTTCCTCTATTTTTAATTTTAACCCTTTTTTCTCAAACCAATCATATACATCTCCAGCTGCAAAACGATTAAATGATTCCAAGAGCTTAATTCCACCTCTGGGGTAATTATCAACGAGTTCATTCGGTATCCATGTCGCATTAGTGACGTTACATCTTCCACCTCCACTAATCCTTACTTTCTCCATAAGTTTTGAAGTGCCTTCAAGAATTATTATTCTTTTTACTCCATGTTCAGCAGCAGTAATTGCTGTCATAAAGCCAGCTGCACCTCCTCCAACAACTGCTAAATCAAAAGGTTCCAAAAACTTATTATTCAATATGCTTCAATCTGATAATAGCAAGGAGTTACAAAGAAAAATTACTACACAAAATATAAAACTATATAATAAATAGCTGCAATTAACTTATTTTTAAATTTCTAAAAGAAATCAACGCAGTCGTTATTCTTATGCTTTAACTTAATTAAATGAGCTTAATATTTTCTTACGTTAAATATTCTGAGGCCAGTTTTCCTATGACTGGACAATATACTGCTCTTCTTTTAATAACTTCTGTTATTTGGATTCTGCTTTGGTTTGGATATAGACAAAATAAGATAAATGATGAGCTCAAGAAAAAAGAAAAAGAAGAAAGAATTAATGCGAAAATTCAAAGAAGAAAGAAGTTAGAGAGTTTGTACCCTACTAATAAAAAAACTGTTTAAAATGAATTTTTGAAAATATGAAAAAAATTAATTTCAAATCACTAATTCAGTACTTACCGGGGATTTTGATTCTTATTTATGTATTCTTTTTAGCATTAACTCAATTTATAAAATAAAATTTTTAAAAATTATTCGTTTTGATTGGAATCCTTTCTGCTTTTGGAGCTGCTACATCTTGGACATATGCGTGCTTTATTTGGCGCGCGCAAACTCAAAAATATAAATCAATAGATATTAATTTAATAAAAAATATAATAGCTTTTTTAATTTTTATACCTGCTTTTATCAATCTAAGTTCTACAACTGCATTAAAAAACATATTTATACTATTAATTAGTGGAATAATAGGTATTGGTTTAGGTGATACTTTCTATTTAAAGTCACTACAAACAATTGGCACAAGAAAAACTTTATCTATAGAGACTCTTTCTCCGTTAATGGCAGCTTTGTCAGGGGAATTTTTTATTAATGAAAATTTAACAACTAAATCATGGGTTGGAATAATTATAGTAACGATTTCGCTATTCATAATTCTCAGAAAAGGTAACGATTTTAAAGAGGAAAACCCTCCTTTCTCAGAAAAAAATAACTTTAAGATTTTTGCTTTTCCTTTTTTATCAGTTTTATGTGCTGTTCTTGGAGGTCTTTTATCAAGGATGGTTTTCCTTCAAAGCAATTTATCCCCTTTCCTTACAACTGAAATAAGATTATTAGGTGCAATAATTTTTTTGATTAGTCTAAAAGGATTTAAGATTAATTTTTTCTTAAAAAACATAGACAAAAAACAACAAAAAAGATTTTTTATTTCAATACTTCTTGGAACAAATATAGGAATATTTCTACAACAAGTTGTGTTTAAAACCCTTCCCATAGGGGTAGGATGGGCTTTATTAAGCACATCTCCAGTAATTTCCTTATTTTTTGCTAAGAATGAGGAAAGAGAAATTACCAAAAAAATAATATTTTTTACTTGTTTTTTATTTTTTGGCTTGACATTAATAATTCTTTAAACTCTGCGTTAATGTAAAAAATACTCATGTTAATAAAAATCAAATTAAATAAAATTACCCTATAAACACTCAAAACAATGAAAACATTAAAGAAAAAAAGACTCGGCACATTGGAAGTTTATGTTATTTTTTTAAGCTGCATTTATGTAGGCTTTATAGGTTATAAATCTCTATTAAATGTTTTATTTACTTGGAATTAATTAATTCTTTCTATTGATTTAATCAATTTACCTCCATCTTGGTCATCATCATCGTTTGAAGCGAAAAATAAAAAAAATATTCCTAGAGAAGCTATAGATAGCGAAATTGACAATACAGAAAGCTCATCCATAAATTAGAAATTTTTTTTATGATAAACGAAAAAACATAAAAGACAGTAAAGAAATACACATTCTCGAAAATAAATATTTCTTTTATTTGTAAAATGAAAAAACACATCCGAACTATTTCGTGAAAGTTCTAATATCTTCTCCCTGTAGTGCAAGCGTAATAATTCAGTATGGAATAAAAAGTTGGCCTATTTGGGAATGTGAGCCAAGCAAATTTCAATGGAATTATGATGATAAGGAAATTTGCTTAATTATTGAAGGTCAAGCGAAAATAAGTACCCAAAACGGTGACATTTACGTGATTAAATCTGGAGATCTAGTTGAGTTTCCTGCTGGACTTAGCTGCGAATGGGAAGTAACCAAAAGTATTAAAAAACATTATCGATTGGGTAGCTAAATTTAAGAAAAAAGATTTTTTCTTTATTTACTGTTAAGTCATTGCAGATAAAATATAGTTAGTAAAAAATTTTCAAAAAGGAAACTAATATTATGCCTTTTACTGATCAAGAATATTTTGAGGTTATCGAAAAAAACGAAATAGTAAAAAAGGCCTTTGAAAATATCAAGCAAACTTGCATTGATTTACAAAAACAAACAAATTGTCCTGAAGAGGATCTAAAAGATTTTCTTGAGTTTATTTCTAAACAATGGAATAAGTAATAATTAACAAGCCTCTAAAAGGCTAAATTTAAAATTTCAATCTAGTTTTCTAAGAGAATAAGTTCTAATCTAATTCCTTTTTTGGTTTCGTATTGATACTGGAAGTTCCCTTAGCAGCAGAAACGAAGAAAAAGAATCCTACAATTCCTGATATACCAAATATCGCAGCCAAGGGATCAAAAGTGAAAGAAAACATAGAAATTTATAAAATCAAGATAAATAATAGTTTTTGAATCAAAATTGTACAATTATTGTTAAGTATAAAAAATAACAATTGCGCGATTCATTATGTCATTATTAGTTTCTCAGTATGTTCAATAAAATTATTATTCAAATTCATATTGAAGAATAAAAATATCAATACATTCCCAAGATCTATTCGTGCAAAAGAGAAAAATTATTAAAAAAATATTTATAGAAATATTGAATAACACTACCGAGAGAATCCACAATTATTGTTTCTTTAGATTAGTATCAAATTATGACAGAATTGTATTCAGCCTCTTCCTCAGTAAGCCCTTTTACAGCAATACTTTGGTGCCTTTACCCAATAGCAGTACTCGTGATCATTGAATTACTTCTTGGTGGTGGGTTTGATGATGATAATAATGATGACCAAGATGGAGGAATGCTCATACCTGCATACTCCAGACCTAATGCTTGAAGTTTTTTTGAATTTAAAAATACAAACCCAAAAAAATTTTAAGTAAATTGACCAACAATATTGATACGAATCTCATTTCCCTAATTACACTTACCATTTTTATCATTTCCTCTCTCTCATGGCTGGTCTTAAAAACCCTTAAAGAAGGTAGAAAAGCTCTTAAAGAAGCAAATAAAGATAAATCATAAAATCTCAAAAATCATTTTAAAATAAAGAATTTTCATTAAATTTATAAAACTCTTAGACTTATAAGTCTTACTAACAAAAAAGATATATGCCTAAAATTTAAAAACTTTTCCTTCTGAAAGTTTTAGAAAAACAAAAAAACCTAAAAAAAATACTAGAATTTCTATGATTGCTAACTTAAACAGTTACCAATCTATTGATATCTCTTTTTTGTAAAAGGGCCTCTCTTCGTAATTACTTTAATAAATAAAGATGCATCTAAATTCTTTACTTTATATTTGCTCTATATCTTTATTCATTTATATAATGGCGCTATTTTGGAGAGACTTGCCAAATCAAAAAAAGTAAATAAATAATTAATATTAATTTTGTTGCTTATCAAAATAAATTGAGTTATTAATTTAATATTGGATTTAATTTTTTATATAAATGCTGAAAAAACCTTCAAACAACAATATATTCTCAGAAAATACAAGTATTTCAAAAGAAAAGATAATTTGCAAAGATGGATTCTGTTCCTTGCCAAATCAAGATGAGATCCCAAAACAAGATTCAAATGATATGAATTTATTTGATCCTATTGAGTAAATAACATCTTGATAAATTGAAGATTAAATTGATAATGTTAAATTCTTTAAATTTTTAATTTATGCTTGATGATTTTATAAATGCATATAAATATTTTTGGATTAAAGCTACCGACTTCAAAGGATTCACATCTAGATCGGACTGGTGGTTAGTTCAATTAGCGAATCTTTTAATCTCTTTCCTAACTATCCCAACATTTTTAAAAACGTTTGGTTTCAATGCTTATGGACTAGTTTGTATCATTCCTCAAATAGCTATTGATATAAGAAGAATCAGAGATTTTGGAAAAGATTGGAAATGGATCTTTATTAATTTAATACCTATCTTCGGATGGATCTTGTGGTTCATCTGGTTAGGTTTTGGTAAGACCGGTAATGGGAAAAATAAACTTATATAGAAATTAAATCTTTATTTTTTTCTTTTTTTGAAATCGACAAATCTTACTTTATTTCTTAATTTTATTTGTTTTTCAAGAATTCTGAACACATGCATCTCGCATTCAGTTAATTTAAGAAACTGATCGAGTGTATCCTGATCTTCTTCGTCAAAATCCTCGAAAACTTCTGAAATAGCAATACTGTTTCTAGAAATAAAATCCTCTGCAACATCTATTGGATTCTTGCCTGATTCGAAATCCTGAAAAGCTTCATAAGAATTGAGTTCTCTCGTTAACCATTTAAACCATGGTTCATTTTTATTATGTTTTTTATCTATTATTTTCTTCATAAAAAATTTTTACTAATTTAATCATTATTAGTTATTCATTCTTTGACAGCTGTACAAATACTTATTTTTTGTTTATGAGATAGCTAGAATTTATCTTAGTAAAGTACATTATCAATTCCATTTTACTACTTTCCTTCATCTCCAATTTAAATAATTGGTACTCTAGGCATTGCAGTAGCGATAGCAGTTTTTTTTCCTCTTAGCATAATATTACAATTCTCCTTTAAACAAAGAGTGCTCAGAAAAGAAAAAATCCTTAATTAAGGAACAAAAAGAATTAAATGAAAGATTAGAAAAAATAGAACA
Organism: Prochlorococcus marinus; assembly: GCF_001180265.1. Classification (GTDB taxonomy): domain Bacteria; phylum Cyanobacteriota; class Cyanobacteriia; order PCC-6307; family Cyanobiaceae; genus Prochlorococcus_A; species Prochlorococcus_A marinus_H. Next base: position 163,041 of record NZ_CVSW01000010.1, read on the forward strand.
AGAATAAAAAAATTTATAAAAATAACTCTTAAATAGAGATGAGTGAATGATCTCGAATTCAAGACCTTAATTTTTTAAACAGGAATTTTGGTCTATAAGAAGTTATGGACAAAGATCATCTTATTGAGTTAATTTCTAATAGTCTTCTTTACGAGAGCAAAAATTCTGACTCTACTAAGAATCTTAGTGACTTTAAAAATTACTTAGAGAGATTAAATCTAGATCAATTGAGAACAATGTCTAAAGAATTTATTCTTTAGTATGATTTTTAAAAATTTTATTGTTTATTAAATAATCAATACTTTTTAAAAATTGTTAGTATCAAAAAAAAGGTAAATATGCTTAAAGTAAATAGAAGTGATTTTTTAATAAAGCCATTTTTAAAAAGAAATAATATTAGAGCTTCTTATCAAATTATTTCTACCCTCTTCCCAATAATTTCTATTTGGTTAATCATCCACCAAATAACAATTCAACCTTTTTCATTATTGATTAAAGGATTCCTATTGGTGCCTTTTATAGTTCTTCTAACTCTGTTCTCTTCTCGAACATTCTCATTAATGCATGATTGCGGTCATAATTCTCTTTTTACAAGACGGAAATTAAACCGCTTTTTTGGATTTTTACTTGGCTTGGTTAATGGTATTCCCCAGAAGTCATGGTCAATTGATCATGCATTTCATCATAGAAATAATGGAAATTGGGAAATTTACAAAGGGCCCATAGATGTTTTAAGTCTTGAAGACTATGAATCTCTTACAAAAAGAGAGCAAATATTTTATAAAGTAAGTCGAAACTGGATGATGCTTTTCCCTGGCGGTTTTTTTTACTTAGTTTTAAAACCTAGATTAGGACTAGCTATTATTATTTTTAATTTCATTAAAGATATATTGGAAGAGACTTTTATCAAAATAAAAAACAAAGATATTTCTCAACTGCTAGTTATTAATTCAAGAGTGAAACCGCCTTTTTCTGATTATGGAGATAATTTTAGTGAACTATGTGAATTAATAATCAATAATATAGTAGTAATAATAGGATGGATTTTTATGTGTAAATGGTTGGGAGTAGCTTTTTTCTTATCGTTTTATTCCATTATATTAACCTTATCAGCAGCAATTTTAATATGTGTTTTTTTTGTACAACATAACTATGAAAATGCATATGCTAAAAATACAAAAAATTGGGATCTCATCGATGGAGCTATTTTAGGTAGTAGCAATTTAGATATCCCTATTTGGCTAAATTGGTTTTTAGCAGACATATCCTTCCACAGCATTCACCATCTATCTGAGAGAATACCAAATTACAACTTAAGAGCTTGTCATAAAGCAAATATTCATTTACTCCAACAATCAAAGTACTTAAAATTAAGCGATTTTTCAAACTGCTTCAAATATATAATTTGGGATAATAAAAATGAAAAATTAATTCCAATAAATTAAGACCTAATTCAACCTTCTTCTCAATTTTCTTTTTAGAGGAATAGTGCTATATGCATGAGTACCAATAGATGGAGGCAAATCATTCTTTAAAGGATGCATAAAAGCATTTGCCATACTCTCTAACATTTTCGAAAGCCAAGTAATTACTGATTTCATTTGAAAATCTAAAAGTGTACTTTTTAATCATCTAACTAAATTACTGAAAAGTAAATCAGTCTTTATGCTGATTTTTAAGAATATCACCCTATAAATTAAAATTAAATAATTAAAATTATTTTTTACTATTGTGTTTTAAAAGAAGGATATTACTATCTTTTTCAAGGTAACCCAGTTAAAAAAAATTTAGTAAATAATACTTATTTTTTCTGATTCACTTAATAAATTAAATTATTGAACATAAATTCGTGCTATATCTCTATTCCAAATAAATCCAACAATATTATGAATGATTCATTTGTTTCTACCAACCAGAATACAGAAATAGATTCTATTAATTCATATTTCGAGTGTATTACTGAATGTAGTATTGTGGATGGTCATCAAGAATGTATTACTCGTTGTTTAGAAGTTCATTTAAAGGGAGGTGATCAAAATGAATAAAAAAAATTCACCTCAAAGGAAAACAACTTTAAAATGGAACTCGAATGGAGATCTTTCCGAAATTGATATGTTAAGAATTTTAGAAAAGTTATCATCACATGATCTTAATCAATGTGAATTAACATGCGATTCTGATACAAATTAAGATATGTTTTTCAATATATTTCTAATACTGCTTTAAAAAAAAGCAGCTTATGGTATTTTTGTAGGATTCTAATTAATCAGATTTCAATCAATATTTAGAACATTTACATAAAACTATATTTTTATTCTAAAAATTAATTTTTAGAACTCCTACCTTTTTTTAAGAATGTTTTACTAATTTCTTTTTTTGTTAGTTGAATGGGTTTTACTAATCCTGAATCACCATGAGTTGGACAATAATAAGTCATAAGCATCCAATTTTTTTCTTGATCCATAACTAATTACTAATTAAATAATGATTAAGTAAATAGGATGAATTTTGAAAAAATTGCTTTTTTTTAAGCTTTTTTTCTTTTTTACTTAATAATTTATAAAAATTTTGAATCTATTCTCACAAAATAGATATAAATACGCATGACTTTAAAAAAAAATCCTGCTATTTATTAATAAATTCAAAATTATTCATGTCTCTAGAATCTATATTGATGGTAGTTGCTCCAATCTGTCTATTTACAGTAGGAGTTATTGTTTTACCTATCCTAGTAAAGCCACGTAAACAATCTGGTTTACCTAAGAGGTATATACGTGGTCTTTAAATTTATTAAGCTTTAAAAAAGAGCAAAGACAATCAGCATAAAAAAGAAATAAATAAAAATTGTTTGGCAAAGATAGTTTTATTTGAAGATTAAATTAAAATCTTAAAAACTTTATCGCAAAAAAATTTAAAAATTCTTTTCATTATGAGATGCTGTGATGGATAATAGAACATATAAATTCACGTTTATTTAAAAAATTCTTAACCAACAAAAATTTGAGTAATATAAAATTTTCTGGTCTCAAAGGCCAAGCGCTTGTAATAAAGGATAAAGATATTCCAAGCATAAAAGAATTTCAGGATGTTATCCCAGATCACTACTTTAGGTGCAATACCAAAACTTCTTTGAGGTATCTTTTACAATCAGCTTTCATTCAATCATTAGTTATTGCAATAGGGTTATCTATTCCATTTACCCCAAAAATGATCCCAATTTGGATAATTTACGCATTAATATCAGGTACCACTGCAATGGGATTCTGGGTAATTGCCCATGAATGTGGGCATGGGGCATTCTCTAAAAACAAAACATTGGAATCTGTAACTGGTTATTTACTACATTCATTACTTCTGGTGCCTTATTTTTCTTGGCAGCGTTCTCATGCAGTTCATCATCGATTCACGAATAACATAACTAATGGAGAAACTCACGTCCCTTTAGTTATTAAAGGGAACGGAGTTACAGAAAAAGTTGGAGGAGAAAAAGAATTACATTTTTCAAATTCCTTAGGTAAGAAAAATTATGGAATTCTTCAACTTGTTTTACATCTAATATTAGGCTGGCCTGCTTATTTACTTACTGGAAGTACAGGAGGTGTTAAATATGGCACTTCAAACCATTTTTGGCCAATTAAACCATTTTCTAAAACATTATGGCCATCAGTATGGGCCAAGAAAGTTTGGATATCAGATATTGGAGTAGGTTTGACATTAGTGGGCATTGTTTATTTAGTTTTCAAGTATGGATTATTTCCAGTAATTACTCTGTATTTTGGCCCTTTATTAGTGGTTAATTGTTGGCTAGTAGTTTATACATGGCTTCATCATACAGATTCAGATGTGCCTCATCTTTCAAATACGGAATTTTCCTTTATGAGAGGAGCATTTCTATCTATTGATAGGCCTTACGGTAGAGTCCTTAATTTTCTTCACCATAATATAGGTTCCAGCCATGTCGTTCATCATGTATGTCCAACGATCCCTCATTATCATGCAAAAAAGGCAACTGTCTTAATTAAAAAAGCCTTTAAAAAAGCATATCTTTTTAATCCTGATCCAATACACAAAGCTTTATGGAATATTGCCTGCAATTGCGTTGCTGTTAAGTCAGACATCAAGAGAGGAAGATATATATGGCAATCTTCATACAAAAATGATGGATAAAAAACACAATAAGCATCAATTCTTTATCACTTTAATTTACGCAAATCTGAAAAAAATATAAAAGAATTAGCAATATTAAACTTTTCATCTTAGAAAATACTCATAAGCTTAGAAATTCTATGAGTGGCGACAATCTACATGGTAAACAGCCTATTAAATTTTACTCGGAAAAAATAACACTTACAAAAATTGAATTATTAGAAAGACAGTTGAGTTTAGGCGAAAAAATTTCAGATTTAGATCAAAAGCATAAAGAATGGAGCAAAAAACTATCAGGTTGATCATCTAATAAGATGAATTTTAAAAACTTATTGATATTTGTATTTGCCTTATCAAGAAACTTTTCTGTAAATTATTGAAAAATTATTTGCAGGCATACTAATAATATCCTCTTGAAAAAAACCATTTTTCTTACTCTCATCACAAACTTCCTCAAGATTTTTAATACCCCAAAGATCATTTTGCATTTTTAATGAATTATCGAAAAAATAATTACTTTCACTTGTATGCTTATTACAAATTTTAAATGGCCCATACAAAATCAAAAATTGTCCCTTATTCAGTAATTTTCCTGATTCTCTAAAGAGTGCTTCAGTACAAGACCACTCTGATACATGAATCATATTTATAGAGACTATTCCTTGCAAAGAATTAGCTAATATCAATGGAATTTTCCAAGGAATTTTTTCTACATCAATCTCTAGAGGCTGGGGCATTTTCTTAGATAGGTCTTCATACTCAATCCAAGAACTTATACTTTTTCTATGCACTAATTCTGGGTCACTTGTTTGCCAAATTATTCCAGGAAATCGTTTTTGAAAAAACACTCCATGTTCACCGCTACCACTCCCGATTTCCAATACTGAACCTTTTTTTATAATTCTGGATAGTACATCACCAATGCAGTCTCTATTTCTTTGAGTTGCCGGAAAAAAAATTCTGTTATCCAAAATTAAAAAAAATTTGGTGCTTCAGTAAAAAAATAATTCTAAAATCATAATTATTTAACCTTTCTCAATTTAGGAGTCTTAAAAAACATTATTTTAAGGCTAAAAAATAATATTGAAATTGTAAGAGCAGGCAAGATATAAAGTATTAAATCAGAACTCATTAAAGAAGGAATCCTTCCAAAAAATAAGTGCATGTAGTAAGTCTCTAATGACATAAATTCATATATTTCTAATTTATTAATAGCAATTATTTGAATTCTAAAAACTACTTTTTTCTCAAAACCAAAATTATTAAAAAAAAAGAGTCAACCTGTATCCCTACTAGCTGACTCTTATACATATTTTAATTTAAATTACCTCTAAATGAGGAAATACCTCTAAACAAATAAGGTAAAAAGTTTATATTTTTTCCAAACTTAAAAAATCAGAACATAAATCAAAATATTTATAATGTATATTTCGACACATATATGTAGCATTTTTAAAATTTACTGACAAAAAAGGTAAATATCTCTGATTTTCTTTACATTGTTAAATAAATATGTTATATTTGTTTACAAATTACTTAAACAAAATGACTCCAGAAGCAGAACGTTTTAATGGTTGGGCAGCAATGTTAGGTTTCGTTGCAGCAGTAGGTGCTTACGTAACAACAGGTCAAATCATTCCAGGCTGGTTCTAATGAAAAATAACGAACCAAAAATAGTTGAAAAAGAAAAAATCGTTGCTGAAAAGCTTAACGGTCGATTCGCGATGTTAGGTTTTGTTGCCCTAGTTGGAGCATATTTAACTACAGGCCAAATCATTCCAGGATTTATCTAATATAGATTATTTACTTTTTTTTAGATGGCCTAATTTAAATTAAATTAGGCTTTTTTTATGGAATTTTTTATGATAAATAAATGGTCTTTATCAGTTGAAGTTTAAACAATTCAATTTCGAACAAAAAAATTTACTGAAATTCAAAATAAAAACACTAACTCATTTCCAAAAATTAGATTCAAAGTTTTTTTGTTTCAAGCTATTTTGCAACTTGCACGATAGGTTGGAAAAATTTTTTGACTGATTATTAAAACTAAATTGGTGGGAAACGACTAAAGCTGAGGAAAAAATGAAAATATTAAATTTCATTTTAAAAAGAAATATTAATTTGGTTAATCTTCTTATTTAAAACTGAAAATTATTTATTTATTGATGCTATCTTTATCAAATAATTTGAGGATTTAATGAGAGTAAAGCTTGAACCGGAAACAGCATTTATTGGCAAGAAGTTTGTTTATATATTTCTAGGAATAATATTTAGTCTAAATGCTGTAACTTTTATCTGGTTTTTCTTATTTTCAAATTTAAAGTAAGATTTAAATTTTCATTCAAAAGATTTAAAAATATAGCTTAAACAAAAAGTGAATAAAAAATTATTTAGGTATTAAAAAATTCCTGGTATGATCTGACCTGTTGTTACATAGGCACCTAATAGTGCAACAAAACCAACCATAGCCCACCTGCCATTTACTTTTTCTGCATTTTGAGGATACCCATCGTAAGATACAGATTCGTCAATATATGGTCTAGTTTCGGATGGAAACATATTTTGTCTTCCACCTGATTCTGTAGTAACTCCTGAATTAGACATTTGGATAAATATAATTGTTAACTAAAGTAACACAAATATTAACTTATGTAAACAAAAATTTCCAATAATCTTCCTCTGAGTATTTATGTTAAGGGACAGAATGTGACATTTCTGCTTGAAAAATCAACAAGGCACTTTTTAAAAAAACAAATTACTTTTTATCAAAATCGCAATCAATAATTAAAAATAAGCATTTATACTCACAGTAAGTAATTTTACTCACTAGAATATTAAGTAGCATTTAGGAAGTGCTTTGCTGGTTAAATCAGAAAATCTGAATTAACTAGGTCGTCATGAGCTTGCCGGTGGGATACTTGCAGGCTCTTTCAAATTTTAAAAGCAAAAAAATATACTAAGAATAAAGATAATTATTTTACGTATTGAATAAAATCTTTAAGATTACCAACTAATGCCAAAGATTTATTTATTTGCTAAATAGAAAATAGACTGAACAAAATGTATGTCTTTAGATTTTATTCTCATACCATCTTGTATTTTGATTATTCTATTTCTTTTAAATCGAGAAAATATGATCTACAAAAAAAATCAAAAAGTTAAATAATATTATTATCCTAATAAAGCTTAATACTAAAGTAAAGATCTAGAGATCTTACTACTTATTTTTTTTTGCTTACAAATAAGAATTTTCAAACAAATATTTTTAATTAAGTTTAAAAACCTTAGAGAATATAGTCAGGAAACTATACCAACTTTTTTTCTTAAAATTAATTTGTCCCAATATAGTTTTGCGTTGTTAATCTGATTTAGTTTTCGTTGGCAGTGAATGCAACTACATTCCTGAATGAAAGTTTTATTGTTCATTCCTAAACCCTTTTTTTTAAGAAACCAAATTTTTTTTTGTTTAGCAAGTATTTATAAATTGTTTATTTGTTCATCTATAAGTTCGATTATTAAAAATTTTCTTCTTAACCAACAACTCTATATTGGTCTCTATATCATTGATATTTTATAATGTTTAAAAGATAGCTCAAATTAAATAAATTTCTTTTGAAACTTTCAAATCAATCATTAATTGAAAAATATATAAAAAAAATATTTTACCCTTGGTATTCATTACCTCTAATAGATAGATGGTTATTAGGGCAAATAATACCTCCTATGATATTTGCAATTACTGCATTTACTGTAATTTCATTATCTGTTGGGGTAATGTTCGATCTCATAAGAAAAATAGTTGAGTATGGCTTACCACTATTAAAAGCTTTACAAGCTTTGATTTATAGCCTTCCTAGTTTTTTAGTTTTATCATTTCCAATGGCAGTTTTATTAGCCACACTATTATCTTATGGAAAAATATCGGCTAATTCTGAATTATTAGCTTTAAGGTCATTAGGGATTTCAACTCCTCGAATTATAGCTCCAGCTATTGCAGTTTCAATATTCATGACAGGATTAACTTTTTATTTCAATGATAATTTAGTTCCTACTAGTAATAAGCTTGCTGAATCTACCTTAAGATCAGGAATAGGAAGTTCTTTTACTAAAGGTAAAAGTAAAAATAACATTATTTTTTCTAGAAAGGGTTCAAGAATAGATACTTCTACTAACAAATCAACAAAAGTAAATACATTCTTAACTCATATTTTCTATGCTTCTAGGTTTGAAAACAATATTATGAAAGAAGTTACAGTTTTAGACTTTACAAGAAAAAATATAAAACAGATACTTACTGCAAATAGTGCTACCTTCGATAAAGATAATTCTTCTTGGATATTCAAGGATGGCAATATGGTTTCCACTGACGCGTTAGGACAAACAACAAACATTAATTTCAAACAATATATCTATCCTTTCGTTGAAGGTCCATTAGATCTTGCAAAAGTCCCAAAAGATGCAAACGATATGTCTTTAAAAGAAGCTTTAGAGGCTGAAATAATATATAAAAAGATAGGCAATCTTAAGGAGATTAGAAAAATTCAAGTACGAATTCAAGAAAAATTTACTTTACCTTGTGCATGTTTGGTTTTTGGATTCATAGGTAGTATTTTAGGATCTAACTCTAATTTAAGATCTTCAAAAAGTCAGGGTTTTGGATTGAGTGTAATTCTGATATTGGTTTATTATGTGATGTCATTTGTATGCAGTTCTTTCGGCGTTAAAGGATTACTTCCTCCAATAATTGCAGCTTGGTTTCCGGTGGTAATTTCTTTAGGAAGTGGTTTTTATTTTTTAAGAAAATCAAGCTATCTATAATTTTTTAAATATTATCTATTCTTTTATAACCATACCAATCAGGATTATTAGTTTCTTCAAAAAAATTATTTTCTAAAGTTAATTCTATTTTCCAATTACCTATTCTTTGTATAAGTTTACAATCATCACATCCAAATAATATGTTTAGAGAAGCAATATCATCTTTGTGCTTTTTTTTACAGCCCATAAGCCAATTAGATTTAGCTATATTTTTTGCCTCTAATTTACTTGAAGCCACAACTAAACCAAATTGATGCATTTCTTGCATAGAACTTGGACTATAGCCTCCAATATTGACAAACCATAAATTCTTTTTGGAATTATTTCCATTAAAAAATTTATTATTTTTAAATTTTTTATCGTCTATATTTATTAAATTTATCTTATAACCATCTACATAATTTATTTTTTTGTAGCTATCAATATGTAATCCTTCAATGTTTCCAAACCAATCCTTTTTTAATACATCATATGTTTCCTCAATTCTTGAGGCAACAACCCATCTAACATCGTGAAGTTCTACATTTGCCTTTTTAGCTCTTCCGCCAAGAACTACTAAAAAAAGATAAGATTCTTCTATTGACTTCACTTTAAAAAAATTTCTTGTTATTAATGAAAAATTTATTTTAAGAAATAACTATTCTTAAGTTTTAGAAATGTTTAAAAATAAAGAAATATTTTAAAAGTACTTATTCATAACATCCAATAATTTATTAATTAAACCAACCTTTTTTCTTTGATTTAACTTTTGGTGAAGTCTGAATCTTAGGCTCTTCGTCTACTCTACCTTTAATAATCATTAGGGGAACTATTGCCCATAATGCTAAAAATAATATCCAGAATAGGTAAATGTTCATATTATTAGAAATTAATAAAATCATAATAAAATTAATTAAATATGATTCGTGAGTTTCTTTTTAAAGTTCTAATTTAGATGTATAATCTATTATTTATTTTTAAAAAAACTAAAAAATGGCTAATAAATTTTATATAAATAATGAGTTTGCGTAAAAATTTTTAAAAAGTAAAAATTTGAATTATTATCAGGCAATGAAAAAAATCGCACTCGACAAAACCACTGCTTTGCTTCAGGATGAGTAGAGTGCATTACTATAATGACACGATAAAAATTTTTTCGTGAATATTTTAAATTAACCTAATTTTTATCTAGAATTAATTTAGTGGAGTTAAAGATAATTGAAAAAATGTGATTTATGTAATAAACCAGATAAAGTTCAATACAGAGTTAAATCTATAATTCACAGAGACTGGATTTTTTGTTGTAAAGAATGTTGGAATATTATTTCTAAACATAATAATTATTCATATGGTGGCACAAGAAAGTCAAAATAATAAAAAATTAAAATCTTAGAAATGTAAAAATTACGTTAAATTTGAACATGATAATTAATGATGATTTATGAGATAAACCAACAAAATTACTTTCTTTTTTTTTGATTTATCTTTTTAATGTACTTTTAAATAGTTCTTTCTTATTTTGCCAAAACAAACTTTATTGTTATTTAGTATGGTTTGATAATGATTTAAAAAAAACTAAGATTAATTTTAAAAATAAAAAATCATTAAATTCTCTTTTTATAGATCTATATTCGATGTTAATTCCTTAATAAATTCATCTACTTCTTTTTTAAGATTCTTATATTCATTAATTTTTTGTTTGGTATTCTTATAGAAAATGGATTCAAATGTTCCTGGACTTACCTCCTCAATCCAATATCCTGCTAAACAATAAATTTGGTTTGGAACAAAAGTTATAATAAATAATTTTTTTGAATTTTTATATTGATCAATTATCTTATTAGCGAAAGTACCTTTAGTTTTATTAGTCCCAAATAGAGTGATATCTTTTGCAAAAGGCTTAAATTTATTCGATAGATTCTTACTTTTTTCTAATGTATTTCTAGAAATTATTTTTTCTAAAGAATAACAATAATCGAAAAAATTAGTATTTTCTTTTTTTGAGGGATATATAGTTATGAGGGAACTTAAAAGTAGAAAAGAAGTTAAAAGAAATTTTTTAAACATTTTTTATTTTAATTATATTTTTGATTTAATAAATATAAAAAGACAATTCATAAATTACTATTAATTACCTTAAAAGATTCACATTAATAAAAAGATTTCTATTAATTAGGCTAAACCTCTTTGAGAAAACTTTAAAAGTATTTAGGACTAATTCAATATTTATGAAACGCATAAAATTTTTCTTATAATGAGATTATGAAAAATTCTTTTTTGAAAAATAAAAGTATCAAATTATTTTTAGATTTTTTTTCAAGATTATCAATTTCAGCAATATTTATCTCAGCAATACCAGGCAAAATAAATGATTTTGAAAGAACAGTTGAATATATTTCTTCAAAAGGCATTCCTGAACCAATTTCATCTATTCTCCTAGTGGGAGCAATTATATGTCTTATCTTGGGTTCTGGATTTTTTATATTTGGAGAAAATCAAAAAATCGGTTCGGTCTTTTTATTACTTTTTCTTATCCCAACAACAATAATTTTTCATGTATTCCCTGTTCATCAAAGAGCATTATTTATGAATCTTGGATTGATAGGTGGATTAATTATTGCTGCAATAAGGGAACCAAAATAATTTACTTAACTAAAGAAACCTAAATATTTTTTTTATTTTTTCTCTCTTAATTCTGGGAAGCAATTCGCAATATGAATTAATTCATAAACCTCTTTGTTATCGTATTTTTTATTAGGAATTCCACTTCCTACCTCTATACCTCTCTCTTTCATCTTCTTTAATATCAATTCTTTTCTTTGCATACTTGACATAGACTTAAATCTTTTAATTCGTTCTTCTTTTTTCACTAGATCTTAATTTATTTAAAATTTATTTTTGACGTTTTATCAATTAGCGATTAATTAAATAAGTAATAAAACCAGTAAAGGTAAGTAATTTAAATCCAATAAAGAAAGGCAAATATTTTTTTACCTTTTTGCCAAAAGGCAATAATTTGTTAAAAGAATTGATCATGATCTTCATTAAGCATCTATTTCTGCGAATATCATAACGAATTTTTTTTTATTTTATCTCATTTCTATTTGTACGTTAAAAACTATAGATCTAAACTAGAAGGGTTACTTCCCTTATTTTTTATGAATGATAAAGAAACAGTAATTTCATTATTAAATGAGTTTGCTGATACAAAAAAAATGGCTTCATTTTTTGTTGACAATGCTACTCCAGATTTTTTATTCATAAGACCGAGTGGCAATCCTATAGATGCAAAGGGATTCGAACAAATGATTAATAGTGATATAGTTCAAGAAAAGGCAGAAATAACCAAAATTCACCGATTCGAATTTTTAAGCGAAAATATAGTAATGTGCATTTTTACACTAGGTTCAAAATTTACTTATAAAGGAACACCTAATAATGACTTACCAACAGTTACGTCAATTTTTAAAAAAGTAAATAATATTTGGAAAATTAAATGGATGCATAGATCTACAGGAAATTCGGATTTATCTTTATGGGATTAGCAAAGTTAGTAGCTCTTTTAATGTTGCTACTATTTGTAGGTAGTTCTTTTGTTAGTGTAATTTTTTATTTTATAAAATAAATCCATCCAATTAAAAATAAATAGTAAAAATTTTTTTTAGCAAACATTATTTGTTTATTTTTTTTACTAATTAATTTAATTTTTATGTAAAAATAAAAACTTTAGAAAGACTAACTCCTATATCTAAAGCTAATAAAGCGATTAGTAACTTACTCATTTTTTAGAACTCTCAACTATTTTTTTGTAAAGTTCTTCTGAAATAGGTTGCATAACCTTTATAAATCTAATTACAAATTAGTAATGTCTAAATTAATTTCTCGTTACCAAATATACGAATCTATCAATTTTTAAATAGGCAAAAAATATATTCACAATAAGTTTTTCTTATAAAGTATTAATTAATACTTAGTTTAAAAATTCAATAAATTTAAAAATTCTTTTAGAAAAGAACTTAGAAATCTTATTTCAAGTAAATAGATCCCCTATAAGTAAACTTAATTACCTTTTCTTCTTGTTTTCTACAATATACGAATGACTTTCCATTGAAATACATGTTTACCATGATGCAGCTCCTAAATTTGCTCAAGTCCCCGTCCTATGGCTTGAGTCGTACTGCGGTCTATCAAATGGTAGATCGGACGATTTTTGTAGTATTAACTACAATTCATTTATAAAGTATTTATACTCAGATGTCAACAATTAATAAAAACTAAACTTCGCTATAAAAGTAGAGTCTGCTCTCATGCACTCCCTAAAAAGAATAAAAATCATATAACTTCGAGTAAGTCCCATATAAACTGAAACGAATGCTAGACCTACACAAATGGGGCAATGTGGGAATCCCATTATTTATTTTCCAATATATATTCTAATTCGGTCTCTGCATTGAAAATATCAATTCTTCTCTTCAATAGCTTAAAAAAATTAATTATTTTTTTCAAAATTAAACCTTCTTACGGCATTAATAATAATATTATTGCAAGAATGAATATATCAATAAGCCAAAATACTGAATCTAACCTTTATGAGACAAATATTTTGATTACTTAATAAATTTATTTTGTATATTGCTATTACAAAAATTATGAGTTTATTTAAATTAGTTCCCAAATCCTCGTGGAGAAAGTTTTAGTAAATTTCTTTTACTGGTTACTCATAAGATCAACCGAATCTCATTATGGGGAATCATTTATATCCGTAAAATTTCCATCTAATTCAAAAAAAGTTTTTTTAGATTTAAATATTTAATTTCATAGCTATCTTGACATTTAATTAACTTATTTGAGTTAAGTTGGTTAATTATCTCTATTGCAAATAAAAAATGAGGTTGTTAATGTTTCACTTGAAGAGGATATTTAATTTCTTAAACTGATGCAATTTGGTCATTTAAATTCCAACGAAGATGATAGCCTCATGTCAATAGAAGAGTTAAGGGCTTTGCGCCTTCGAAGAAAGAAAATTGAAAGTGATAAGAAAGCTAGAAAATATATCCTGGATATAAATCAAAGATATAGAAAAATGAATAACCGCAAAAGTAATAACTTTTTAAGGAATATGAACCCTTTTAAAAAGGCCGCATAAATTGTTAATCTTAATTTTATTAATTTGTTTAACTTTGCATTTTACAGAGTAAGATTTTAATGGTGTTTCTTTGGAAGAGTTTCACCAAGAGGGGTCAAAAATTGACCCCTTCTTTGCTGAGATATTTTTTAATTAAAACTCGTCCTAAAATAAAATAATACTTCCCCAGAAGGTAAAAGTGATTTAAATCTTTTGTTGAAAGTTTTTTTATTACCACTTTATCAAAACCCTATATCTTCAACTAAATCCTCTTATTTAAAAACCAAAAGTTTAAGCTTATGGACCATAATATACATAAATTTATAAAATTTTCTCAATAATTATAAATTTTTTCATTTGCTATTTTTAATGGCTTCACCTACTAGTTGGGAATTCTACAAAGAAGTTGAAACTAAAATTTTATGGGTCAATATTTGTACCCAAAATTTAGAAGGAGTAGCTATTTCTATCAATAAATGGTGGAAGACAAGATATCCAGCATACAAAATCAGAATAGTTTCTAAAAAAGAATTTGAACTAGTAAAAATGCAAGCTGAGAAAAAAGAATAATAAAATTATTCTTTGGTAAATATTGATGCTGAATTGCTTAACTATTCAGCTAATATAATTTCAGTAAATTAATAAAAAAATGAACTCGGCATTTGCAAAAGTCTCAAATTTGAAAGTTAATAGGGCTTCTAAAATAGCTATTACTCTCGCATCATCAACTTTTTTTTTGTATGCCGTGGGTCAAGCACCAATTTTTAAAAATATTCTTGCAGGTACCTTCTCTTGCTCTGGCTAAATAAAATACTTATTTTTTAAGAGAAACTAAAAAGCTAAAATAGACAGTAGTTGTCAGTCGATCTAAACTTAGAGGAATAAATCGATCTTTTTTAATGTTTCATAGATTTATTGCTGAAAAGATAATGACTCTTCTTATTTCTCTTTTCAGCTGATGAATATTTCCCCGCACCTATTAATTGATGCTGTGATATTAAGCGCGGCCCTTACGATAACTTTGGTTTTAAGAGCAAAAGGTAATGCTTCCAGAAAAGAAAAAGAAAATAAATGATTACTAAAGAAGAAGAAAAAGAATTTAACAAACCTAAATTATATAGATTTTGGAACTTTCTTATTTATGGAAGTTCCATTGCTATTGGAGTTTTCTTAGTTTATTTATATTCTGCTTATGTCTTTATAAATAAATGACGTACATGTACGGCATAGCGATTACTTATGGGGTTGTGAGTCTTTTATTGCTTGGTGGGTTTGCATACTTTACTTTTAAAATGAAACGCTAATTTTTATGTCCTCTTCAATGAAAGATTTCTTAGATAATTTTTTTGATTTATGTAAAGAATATCAACAATTCATTCCACCTCAGAAGATCGCTGAGAATTTAAGAGAATATGCAATTAGATTAAATGAATGATAAATACTGGAAGACCTATGAAGGTATTAAGAGAATATAATTTCTAACAAAATTTATACAAATTTTTTTAAAGTTGGAATAAATTTTTTGAAGATATTTTCGTTGCAATGATTTATAGTTTGAGATTTTTTTTTGATCCTTAATCCGTACAATTTTGTTCCTCTAACCGCACACATAAAACTTGAAATTTACTATTCAAATGAATTAGAACATAGGTGTAGTCAAGGGGTAAGTCTTATGGCACTAAATGACACATTTACTATCCAAGAAATTAATTTGGATAAAAAAGACCTTTCATATGATAATAAGCTCAAAGAAATTGAAGCTTATTGGAATAACGAATGTGCGGAACATCCGAGTAACAACCATTGCAAGATTTTTTGTGATTAAAACTTTAACTTTTAGGTATTCTTACGCTTGATTTTTACACAATACCCGTACTAAAGAATAATCAAATAGAAAGGAGGCCAAGCAAATGACAAATTTAGGTATAGAAATTTTATTTTGGACAATTTTAATTTCTTATCTGGGATTAAGTTTTTCTCAAACTTGGAATGGATTCAAAAAACAGTATTAATTAGGAGAATAGAAAATGAAACTACAGACTCAGTTCACGGTTCCAAACAAAAAATTAAAAGATCTTGATTATGTTAAGAAAGTAGATTTTTTAGAAGAAACTTTAAATAAAGAATGTATAGATTATCCAAATCAAGAAGATTGCTTAGTTTGTTGCAATTAAATATCAAAAAATAGCAGTTTTTAAAAGTAAATAAATTTATATTAGTATTTATAAATTTTCTAAAAGGGGGTTAGCACTATGGAATTAAGATTCTTCCCAATAAATGTTTTTAGAGAGACTCCAAAAGTCACATTTTTCGATGCAGGCATAGATACTTCTAATGGTTCTGATGTTGTGATCCATTCTGGGAAAGCAATATCTCCTCCAGATTATTTAAAAGATGAGCAATATTACGTTCATAATCATCAAATTGACCACAATTTAGTTATCACAGGGGAAAGGACATTTGTATTAATAAATCCTTACTGGGATGAACCACATCATGTGATTTATTTAAGTAGATCTATGGGAGCATTAGAAATTCCTATAGGAACTTATCACAGATCAATCTCAGGTAAAGAAGGAAGTATTGTTTTAAACCAACCCAAAAGAGATAAATTTTTTGATCCTGCTAAAGAATTTATTCCTCAAAAATTAGACAAAATTGATTTAATTAAGGCAAGAAAAAGTCCACCTGTTTATTGGTTATTCGAAAATAACAAAATCAAAAGGGTTTATTTTAATCCTCTAGAAAAAAAAGTTAAAACTCTTGCTTGAAATGAAAAAAACAAGAAAGAATATTTCGTCAAGAGTTAATAATTTTAAAAACCTGAATTTAATTATAAATTCTGATTCTTATAAATTGGCTCACGAAGATATTGGTTTACTTAGCAGAAATGAAATGCGTGGAGTCAGAATGCTTCTTGAAATTACTAAGCCAGATTTAATCCTTGAAGAAAATAAAATTCTTTCAACCATAATTATATTTGGAGGCGCAAGCATTACGGAAGAGTCAAATACAAAAAAGAAAATTAATAATATAAAACAGTTAATTAAAAACAATCCTAAATCAATAATTCTAAAACGAAATTTAAATAGATTAGAAAATTTGCTACTAATGAGTCACTACTATCAATCCGCAAAGGAGTTTTCAAAACTTGCTTCAGTAAGTAATCAAAATAAAAACTGTAATTCTCATGTAATTGTTACAGGTGGGGGGCCAGGCATTATGGAAGCTGCTAATAGAGGTGCATTTGAAGCAAATTGTAAATCTATAGGTTTAAATATCAGTCTCCCTAATGAACAAATCCCAAATGCTTTTATAACTCCAGGTCTTTGCTTTAAATTTAATTATTTTGCATTAAGAAAGGTCCATTTTGTTATGCGATCAGTAGCTGCTGTATTTTTTCCTGGAGGTTTTGGAACACTAGATGAATTATTTGAACTATTGACACTTTGTCAAACAGGCATGAAAGCTAAAATCCCAATCTTACTTTTTGGCAGAGAGTATTGGAATAAGATAATTAACTTCGAATATCTAGCTGATCTTGGATTAATTGCAGATGAAGACTTAAATCTTTTCCAATATGCAGACACCGCATCAGAAGCATGGGAAATTATCAAATCATCACAAATTAGCTAAGAAAATCTAAATCTCTTCTATTAAGTATTTTTTACGATGTTTTTTTTTAAGATTCTGATTTGAATTAGGAAAGGGTATAAATGTTCCTATGGAAAAATCATTTTTAAATTTTATTTATTGGATCCTATTAAAAACAGCTGAAAGTTACTATGGGGATTCATTAAAAACTGAAGTACCATATACGCCTTACTTTTAGATTTGGTAGATCATAACTTTTAATATTAGATCTTTAGTTTTAGAGTTATTAGTTTGGAATTAATTTATCAAAAAATACAATATGGGTAATTAGCTCCTTCTTACCCAATCAGGAGATCCACTAAACCAATCAGCAAGATCATCATTTTTGGGATCGAAATGATTTTCAGTTTCTAAACCATCAAGGCCAAGATTCTGGATTAGTCCATTTATTCCATCTGATTTTTGTTTGCCATACCTCCTCAAGCTGTTAGCCTTCTTTAGCCATGTCCATATAGTTGAATTATGTTTTGCAAACTTTTCTACGTAAATTCTTTCTTCCAATGCAACAGGTTCATCCAGTGAAATCCTCTTTACAATATCCTTAATTTTTAAACGAGTCTTGTTGGTTAGGAACATATTTATAAAAGAAGTTAATGTTTTATAAAAGTTTTTTTTATGAATGTCTTGTCAATCTTTATTTCAAGAAAAAATACTTTTTAGGGGCTTTTCAAGTACAAATATATGTGTTCAGCAACAGCCTCTTTAAATTGGTAAAAAAGACTACTTAATTCGATTTGCATAACTTATATAAAATCAACTACTTCATAAGTTTATCTACACAATTTAAGATTTAATTTATAAAATTGAATCAGGAAAATTTACATTAGCAATAGATCTAAACTTAGAGGGTTCAAGTTGGAGCTTTTGCTGATGAAAAGTGAACCTGATAAGATAAATAATTATTATTAAACTTTTTGATGTCAATAGATATCAAAGAAAATAAATTATCTATAAAAAGTCGCTACCGTCCTGAGATTGATGGTTTGAGGGCATTTGCGGTAGTCGCTGTAATAATCAATCACTTCAATAAAGAAATATTGCCTGGTGGATATCTTGCTGTTGATATATTTTTTGTTATTTCAGGATTCGTCATAACATCATCTCTTTATCAAAGACCAAGCAAAAACTTCAAGGATTTCATTAGCGGATTTTATGAAAGAAGAATCAAGAGATTAGTCCCAGCATTATCAATTTTTGTCCTAATCACGAGTATTCTGATCTGTTTATTCGATGCAAACCCTGGCTTTTCTTTAAGAACTGGTTTGGCCTCGCTATTTGGATTATCTAATCTTTATCTCCTAAACGAATCAACAAACTACTTTGCCCAGTCAACAGACCTCAATGTATTTGCACACACTTGGTCTCTTGGAGTTGAAGAGCAATTCTACTTCCTATTCCCTTTCGTAATTTGGTTCTCTGGTTTTGGGAACAACACAAAAATGGTGTCCGTAATCTTTTTCTAATATTAGGGGCACTTACTGTTGCTTCGCTAATTGGATTTCTCTGCCTCTATAAAACTAACCAAATAGCATCATATTTTTTTATGCCAACAAGATTCTGGGAAATGGCATCAGGTAGTCTAATTTTTATACTATTTCAAAAGCGAGCATCCATCGAAAAAATCCTTGAGAAAGTGCCACCGCTTTTAATACTGATATTGATAATAGTTGTCATGTATATACCCATTTCCTTCGTTAGAGAATCAACGATAGCAGTGGTTATTCTTTCAGCGCTACTTATAGCTTCGTTGAAGAGAAAAACAATCTCATCCGCATTATTCACTAATCCTAGAGTCGTTTATGTTGGTCTCATTTCTTATTCTCTTTACCTATGGCACTGGGGTATTCTTTCAATCAGTCGTTGGACAATTGGTATCCACTGGTGGACTATTCCTTTCCAAATTACACTAATTTTTGGTATTGCAGCTGCTTCATATCGATATTTAGAAACACCATTTCGTAGAGGCAACTTTTTTAGAAAGCGATGGCACACTTTTACAGTTGGTATAGGGGTTTTAATTTGTATTGCAGGAGGCCTATTTACAATCGGGGAACCTCTTAAAGGAAAAATATTTATGGGGAAAAAGATTACTCCTTTTCCACATAATGATAACTTAACTTTTGGTGATAAATGTCATGAACAATTTACACAAGCTGGATGTTATTTCTTTGATAATAAAAGTAACAAAACAATATGGATATTAGGAGATAGTCATGCAAAAGCG
The DNA here is from genome assembly GCF_001180265.1 of Prochlorococcus marinus. GTDB lineage: Bacteria > Cyanobacteriota > Cyanobacteriia > PCC-6307 > Cyanobiaceae > Prochlorococcus_A > Prochlorococcus_A marinus_H. Next base: position 182,987 of record NZ_CVSW01000010.1, read on the forward strand.
CTTTATTTATTTGGCGAAAATTTAGCAAAATCTCTTAGGATGAATTTGAAATTATATACAGGAAGTGGAACTCCTTTCCCCCCAGTGGGACACTACCGAAATAATAATAAATACAAAGACCTACAAGCATTAAGTGATTTCGAGTTTGTAGAAAAAGAGCTAAATAGAAAAGTAAAAGTTGGAGATATAATTTTCATAGCAATGAGGCTTCCTTATCATTTCAGGGGGACTTACTACGAATTTCCATCTTCAGATTTTAAATTTATCAATAAAGATGGGTCTTTTGGTTCTCAAGAAAACTATTTCGACAACTGGATCTCTTCGTTGGAAAATTTTGCAAATATTGCAAATAAACAAAATGCAAAAATCATCATTCAAACTCCTACTCCCGAGTGGGTAAAAGAAAAAAATAAACTTTGTTCAACCCAAAATAAACAATGGTTTAATTCAATGAATCCAAGAGACTGTCAAATCAAAAGTGATTTTTTTATTAACGAAAAAACAGGAATTTATAGAAATTTATTTAAAAAATTATATAAATTATCAATTACTAATCAAAATATATATCTTTTTGATACGTATAAATTTGTTTGTCCAGAGAGTACATGCAGTTTTTCTAAAGACGGTAAAGATATTTATCGAGATGATGACCATATTTCATACGAATGGGCTAGAGATGAACTAGCCCCTGAGATTTATAAATTTATCAAAACAATTAATTATTAGTTAAGGAATCTATATTTTTTTACTCAAACTTTTAAAAAAATTTAGAACATAAAAAACTATCCCCCATACCACTCTGCACTTTCCTAAATAAATAATTTGATGGATAATAAATTTATATTCAAAGAAGATTTTCAAACTTTACTCAAACCATATATTCTCGCCGAGATCCCTTCCCTCAACAGGAAATTAGCTACTGACTAATGAACCATATAACAGTAGTCATAATAAAGGATTTTCAAAACCTTTAAAAATGTTAACTAAGTTCACGATTTTTGAGGTTCAAAAAGCATTAAAAAATCAGCTTTAGAAATGCTTTTTTTAATAAACTAAAAAACTAGAACCTAAAAATAGTTTCAAAAGCATAGACTGTTTCATCAGATAAAAGCCAATCATCACCCGTACCGCCGTTTTTGATGGTTGTTCCATTACCATCGTCATATTCTGATTCAACTAAATACATTCCTGCCTTTACACTGATCGCATCATTAACATCTCGGGTGTAATAAAATTCAAAAGCATTTCCTAGATGATCTACAGTTCCATTGGTATTAAGGAAATTCATACTTTTCCAAGCACCGCTTATTCTATTATTTTCATTTAATTCATAATCCATGGATAATGTGGAATAAGTGAATTCAGGAGAGTCTAATCCTATATCTGCATCAATGACCTCTATTCCAAGATTTGCAGTAAGTTTATCTTTAAGTATCCAATATCCTCCAGCTGACCAAGTTGTTAATTGCAGTTCATTTACCCCATAATAATTCATATAGTATTGAGCAGTTTTATCATCAAGATCCCAAATTTCATCAAATTTTGTAAATATAATTCCTCCACCAAAATTCTCTGCATCATAACCTGCCATTACGGTTCCCATATCAGCACTCTCTTTGGTAAAAACACCAGTAGTATTTCCAGTCACTGATAATAAATTTGCACCTACATTAAATCCATTTTCAAAGACTCTAGCTATAGAAATACCTGTACCTTTTAGTCCTGGTAATGTCCAAAGATTATTTCCAGAAGCATTTCCTGATAGATAAAAAGCATCAGAATATTTAGTTGTTGTTGTTGCTACCAGATCATCTTGTGCAAGTAATGGACCAACAGCAACATCCCATTCTTTAAATGGGAAAGAATAATAAATCGAAGAAACTGATAATTGATCGCTATTTGTAACAACATTGGTACTATCTAGCAATAGTAACCCAGATGAATTACCAGCCTCTATTCCGACAAATAAATTATCGTCTCCGTTAAAGCTTGTACTTAAATCAATATCATATGAATAGTGAGTATTTATCGCCTCCGAAGTTTCAGTGTAAACGGGATCATGATTTCTAAGTCCCCCGATTACAAATGAAGCAGAACCACTTATAGTTGTTGTTTCAGAAAAAGAACCAGTTTCAAATAGATTAATTGGCGCTTTTATACTTTTATTAAAAATATTTCTTTTTGCAAATTCTTGATTTGAAAAATTCTTGCTATTAAATCTTTTTTTAAAAGATGAGTTCTTTCGGGCATAAAAATTGATCTCATCAAGATTTATCTCAGATTCTGCTGCAGTCACTGGTGTAAGTAGACCCAATAAAGCTTGAGTAATTAGTAAGCTTTTAAAAAGTTTCATAAATTTCCTAACACGAAATTTTACGAATTAACTTAACATTTTTTACATTGATTTCCAGAGAATAGTTTGATTTACTAATAACAGCTAACTTACTTATACTTTTCAAAATAGAAAATTTAATGAAAATAACAATCTAGAGCTTATAGACAATTTCTTATTAGATAAAAGATTTATGAGAGAACTTGAAGATGAATAAAAATATGATGCTGCTTAATTAGATAAAGTACCTATTCTTTCCTATTTATTTAAAGGTTATTCTTTTGAGCAAATAACAGGATTAAAACAATGATGAAACTTGCAATCATTTTTTTACCAATTTTATTTGCAGTTATTTGGGCTGCTTTTATAGGTTTAAGAATAAATAAAGTAGAAACTAGAGAGGGAAAAAGAAAATTAATTAATTACTAATTGATTGAAAGTCGATCTAAAATAAGTAGCAATTAGCTCCTTTATTTATGAAGTTAAAAAATATTTTAAAAACTACTGGGGCACTTCATATTTTATTGGGATTATTAATTATTTTCCTACTGATTTTTTCTGTGGAAACTATTGCAGGCAAAGCTTCAACTGAAACATTGCTTCTTGTTAGAGGTACTGCAGATGTTGTGGCAGCTAGTAATTTAGGAATTGGTTGTTTATTGATTATTAGTAGTTCTATAAGAGATAAAGCCTCTTTAAGAAAAGTTTTATCAGGTGAATTAGCTTTGATGTTTTGTTTTTTAGCAGTAGCTCTATTCAATACTTTTAACGCTGGGACAATTGTTGATGGAGGACCTCCTCCGCCTTTTTGGATTGTTTTAATAGTGAATCCTCTTTTATGTATTTATGGATTAGTTAACAATAAAAATTGAAACTCCAACTCCTCCCACCACTTTTCAAACTATTCAATAAAAGCAGTTTTTTTAAATCACTGAAACAAAATACCTGCCCTGTATTAGATGCTGAAAAGATAAAAAAACAAGAACAGAAAGAAGCTATTGATAAGTTAAATCCATAAAATTTCAACAGAAATATCTTAGGTCATATTTAAAGATGTATAACGATCGTATGTCCCCTATACCATCCATTGCTTTCCTAAATAGGAACTTTGATGGATAATAAACTTATACAAAAAGTTTGGAGAAAACGTCATCCAAGCTTAAAAAATTGCTGAGATCCCCTGATATGAACGAAGAAAAGTTTTGGCTAATGAAATAGGAGCAAGATGCATTTTACTAGTCATATCAAGGGTTTTATTTTTTATCAAAAATTCTATTCGAACCTCATTCGAACTTTTTATTGATTGACAGGCGATCTAAGATGGAGGAATAAAACCCTTTTTTTATGAATACCTTAATAGTTTCTACTTTTGATTGTTCTTTTGAAGATTTTGATAAATTTGTAGCCGATTTCCATGAAAAGGAGGGACATAAATATGTCGAAGAATATGAACTCATCAAGGTAAATGAACATAAAAGTCACTTAATACTTGAAGTTAAAGATTTAGAAGGATTTGCTGCTGCTACAAGTACTCCAGAGATGAAAGATTGGGACAAAGAAAATGGTTATAAAGATATTTGCTATTCACTAACTCCAGTTGAATAAATTGAAAGGCTTACTACTTGCACTTCTATTATTTTCTAGTCCTGTCTTTGCAGAAAAATATACGATTTATACAACCGAAAGACCTCCTAGTTCTTGGTCAGGAATAATTGATTCTGAAGGATATTTTTATTGGTTCACTAATGCTTATCCTCCTGCCCTAAAACATAAGTGCGATATTCTTTCTCAAGGATGTTGGATCAAGACTAATGAAAAAGCAGAAATTATAAGTAAAGACATCATCAAAGTTAATAGATATGGGACTGAAAGATACTTCTGTTCAGAAGATCATATACAAGCTGTAAATAAAGCCAACCCTAAACCTACATATCTTCGACACAGTTCTTTAGATTATGGATATGGAAATTGCACTAAAGATGGTTGGGTAAGATAACGAAAAGTATGGTCGATTAAATTATGAAACACTTATTACTTGCAACTATTTTTCTAGGCTTAATTCCTTCAGCGAATGCAACAGATACTTGTAATTTTGTTAGTGAATACTATCCAGATGTAGTTATTGAAATTGAAAATGATGAAAAAAAATTTGGTGGATTTGGAATAATAAAATATAAAAATGAGCCAATGTTGGATTTTGCTACTGGTCTCAGTAATGGATATGGAGGTCAATATTATGTCATCAGAAAACTTGCAAAGAATATTGCATATGAAGATGACAAAAAGTCTATAGCTTCTGGGAAAGTAGTTGGCATGATTGGTACTCAAACAAGGACTACACCATTAGATAAAAGGCAGTCTGGACAAAAAAGAATAATGTTTCCAAATTTTGGTACTGGATATTACTATTCATTATCTAATTACTTTGAGCCTGAAAAAGATGGGCGTTTTGCCGGGAGAACAAAAGCTATGAGTGCAATTCTTGGAGCATCTGAAGGCTTTTTTATACCTGACAAAATATGCGAAAGATTTATTTTTTATGGATGGGATTAGTAAATTATTTCTAAATTCAAAGAACTTTTACTAATTGACATTCTATTTAAGATAGAGTTATAAAACTTTCTTTTTTATGCCACCAAATAAAAAGAATAAAAGTTATGGAATATGGGCTTGGGTAGGAGCAATATATGTGCCGATTATTTTTTGGGCTCTTTTTGTAAATCTCCCAAAAGTTGAGTGGAAATATGTTTTTGAATCCAATAAAACAAAAATCGCTCGCCACCATCAAAAAGCAAAAGATATTGGATTGCCAGGCATACCTTATTGGAGAAATACTGGAACAGGAGCAGTACTTTATGTAAATGAAGAAGACATAGCATACGCAATGTGCGGTCCTGATTTCTTTTGTTCAAAGAAATTAAATGCAAAAAAAGGTATACATTATTTACCTGTTGCAGGCGGGGCTAAAAGAATTAAAAGCAATGTCATATTCGCTTTAAATAGCTATTGGTGCGATAGCTATGATATTAATAATTCTGGCAAATGTAGATCAGGTGGTTGGGTAAATGGTTCAGAAAGATAGGAACCGATTAGGAAAAGATATTAGAAAATTAGTACTTAGTTTATTAATTATTTTTTCTGCACCTTTACCAGTTAGATCAGGAATTGAAATACCTGTCAGAAAAGACTGTTCTCTAGTAAAAAATAAACAAATTTATGATTATTACGATAGACAGGAAGCTCATGATTTTGGAAGAAAAATTCAAGCCCTAATAGTAAAAAAAGATATTAATGGAATTTATGATAATGTCTTAATTGGAGAGCTTCAAAATGGTCCAAGAAGAAAATTTATAAGAAATAAAAGTTTTGAAGAGATCTTTCCTAAAGATTGGGTTGAAGAAGTTTCTAATAGTGAAATACCTTGTGATTCTCTTGGCTGGAAAGGTTTCATGATTGCAAATGGGCTTATATGGTTTGATAAAAATGAAAAATATGGATGGTCAATTGTCTCCATAAATGGAGTTAATCAAGAACATTTTAAAGATGAACACATTATTGGTTGGAAAACAAAAATAGGAATAATTCCCCCTTCATGTTTTCCTACATTTGGATATTTTGAGAAACCAAAAGTAGATTTATTTACAGAGGAATTTAGGATTAAAAATAAAAGAAAATTTGAATATAGTCCAGGAAAATATATCGGGAAAACTATCCCATTGAATTACAAAATTAGTTCAAAAATTTCAAAAGATAATGTTTACTCTATTGCTACTAATTTAGATGAATGTTTTAAGTGGGATTCAGAAAATGGTTTTGTAAAAAAGAAAGAAAGAAAAAATGATCTAGTTGTAGTAAAAAATAATATTTATCAAAAAAACAATTTCAAAAATGGAGAAACTCACAATCAATTTAAATCCCATTATCAAGTTCTTTCAAAATTAGATTTATCAACATGCAACCAAATAGCAAAACAATTATCAAAATGCCAAGAATCTTACTTAATAAGAATTGGATATCATTCTGGAGGATCTATAGGATGGTTAGGTAGATATTACATTTTTGGTATTTTTGAAGCAAAAGATAAATCAAAATTTCTTGTACCCTTAAAAGTCTTCGCGACAAAAAATCAGGCGTTAAATTTTTTAAAAACTAGTTAAGGATTTGAAGTTATACTTTCTTCTTCTTTTAAAGAAATTAATTCTTTAATCTTTTGATCTAGCAAAATTAATTCTTGTTCTGGTGATCTCCACCAATCAGTTGACCAAATTCTAAAAACGTTCCAACCTAATCCTTCCAAAACTTGTTGCCTCAATCTATCATTTACCCTAGCTGAATATTCTGTATGATATGAAGCCCCGTCGCATTCAACTGCCAAAATATATCGCGATGTATCTCTTGGATCCCTTATTGCTAAATCAATACGATAATTTTGACATCCAACTTGAGCATCTACGAGATAACCTCTTTTTAATAAAGAGTTCATAATTGCTTCTTCAAAACAATTTTCAGGCTCTCCGCTATGTCTTACGAGAGTATCAGTTAATTTTCCTGTTTCTGCGAAAAATAAATAGTCTTTAAGGTATCTTTTACCAGTCAGTTTTGTAGCATCATCTTTTATATCAGAGGATTTTAAGGAGGTTACTAAAAAAACTTTATGCTTTGCACGTGTAAGCAACACATTAAGTCTTCTCTCTCCTCCCGCTTTTACTACGTCTCCAAATCGGTTTTGAACTACGCCGTTTTCATTTGGACCATATACTGTAGAAATAATTACAATATCTCTTTCATCTCCCTGGACATTCTCTAGATTTTTTACCATCAATTCTTCAAGAGTACCTTTATGACGACCAATATAATCATTAAAGATTTTTTCTTCATTTCTTGCTTTATCAAGTGCTATTTGGATCTCAGATGCTTGCGTATTATTTATAGAGGCAATCAATATAGTTTTTGATGGATCTTCAATAATTTGTTTTCTAAGCGTATCAATAACAGTATTAACTTCTGGTAAATTTTTTCTACCGCGATAACAAGGATTTTCAACTTGAACTAAATGGATTTCAGATCCAATTTTATTTGAAGGGAAAACAGTAAGTTCATTATTATAAAAATTTCTATTTGAAAAATCTATTAAAGAATTATGTCTTGAACGATAATGCCATCCAAGCGCACAATCTCTTGTATTTTTTAAGACCTTGTTAGCTAATTCAAGTATTGATTCATTTACTTCTAATTCAACTGTCTCTTCATAATCATCATCATCGTCATCATCATCTCTTGTAAGCCACCTATTATCTGGAGGTAGTTGTTTTTCATCGCCAACTATAATTACTTGCTTACATCTTGCAATTAAACCTAGAGCCTCTTCAGGGTTCATTTGAGAAGCCTCATCGATTATCAGAACGTCAAAAATATCTATTTTCTTTGGAAGACATTGTGCTGCTGATGAAGGAGACATCATAAAGCAAGGCTTCAATCTTTGAAGGGATATTAGTGCTTGATTAAAGTATTTGCGATATGGAAGATGATTTCTTTTTTTATTAACCTCATGATTTATCAAATTTCCTTCTCTTAAATCTTTAGGACTTTGCGTAATTCCTTTAGATTCAACTAACAATGAATCTAAGTTTTTATCTAAATAATTATCTATATATAGTGATGTTTTTTCTATAAAAGTCTTGTCAACTTCACAAAATTCATCCTTACATATAGCAATACCTTTACCTGAATATTTATTAATTTTTTTCTCAAGTTCAATCTCTTTTATTTGATTTTTTATATAGAAATATTCAAAAATATCAGAAACTTTTACTTTTGATTTTTTTGAAATTTCTAAAAGTTGATCTATCCCCTTCTTTAAACCAAAATTTGAGATATTATTTTTTAAACGAGTGAATTCAATAAATGATTCTAAGGAAGACTCTACTTTTAATAATCCATTAAGCGTATTATTTAATGCATCAAGATCATCCAAGTATTGTGAATTATTGATATTTTCTTTCAAAAAATTATTTAGAAGTTCTTCATCAAAATAGAAAGATATTTTTTCAAGCTCAGAAATATAGTTATTTATCTTCGTTAAAAAAATCAAAATATCAGATAATGATAATTCATCTATTCTTTGAGAAGATACATTTGTATAGTCGAAGATATCAATATTCCCAAACAATTCCAAAAGACGATTTATATCATTTGATGTTAATGAATATTCCAAGTTATCTTCACAATAAATTCCTGATTCTTTGATTGTGATTCCCAGGTTGTTAATAATTATTTTTAAATCTTTTAAATCATCAAGTATCAATCCAATATTAGAAAACTTTGTTTCTAATAAATTTTTTCTTGGAGAATCACCAAGTAAAGTCATTCGACTAAGAATATTGATTTTGTAATTATTTGTTAGTTCTTGAACCTCAATTAAATTATTTTCTAAAAAATTATCAAATACTGGAAAAGTATAATCTGAATTATTTTTATCTAAAATTTTGCAAACTAATTCAAAAATTGATGTGTCATCAAATTTAGATTTTATATCAATTAAAAAATTATCTAATTCGAATTCAAAATTTACCTTAAAAGATAAATCTCTTAGTAAATCGATATCAAAGTTTTTGGTACTTAAAGAATCTTCTTTAGATATGTTGGAACAATAATCACTTGCAGTTAAATATAACTTTGCCATCTGTGAGAGTTTTGGTCTCTTAGAACCAAATTTCGAAAATGTTTTCCAAGATGATTTAACATTTCTTACTTCTTTATCAAATAAACATCCAAATAAAGGGGCATCTTTAATTATTTCAGAAAATTCTTTTAACTTAACTGAATCAAAATTTCTAATTTTTTTAATATCAATATCTTTTTTTATTAATTTCTGAGCTTGATTATTATTCTTTTGTATTTGCTTTAAGTAACTAACAACTTGCTCTAACTCACTAACATCTTTTGTATTTTTCAATAAAAAGAAAATTTCTTGATAAAAATCAGAATATTTTTGATTCAATTCTTTGTGAAATCCAATTCCGCGAATAAGGTCTTTAAAACAAATAATTTTATTTAACCTTCTATCCTCGATAGATACTTCTCTATTAAATCTACTTATTGAATCAAATAAAATTTCTAATTCATTTATGATTTCTTTAATTTGTAATTTTGAATCTGCAACTTTAATTATTCCAATTTCTTTTAAACAATTTTCAAAAATAATAAACTTACTTTCATTCTCTAAAAATGGTTTCGCCCATTCTTCAATATAATTTTCTTTATCTTCTTTATCTACAACTAATTTATATATATTTGAAAGTTTTTCACTTATATCTTCTGTGATTTTAAATTTATCGTTGATAAATTTTTCAGAGATTAATTCCTGAAAAATATTTATTTCTTTTTCGAGCTTTTCTTGACTAACATTCAATATATTTTTGTGGTTAATCCCTTTCTCTTTAATTGTTTTCTCTATACCTTCCAATAATTCAATAACTTTTTTTGATAGCCTAATTAATTTCGCAAAATCATCTTCCGTCTCAGGTAATCCTTTTATCTGAGATAATCTTAAAAACTCCTCACTCTCATTTGAGGCGGAAAGATCTGATAGTGCGTTAAGGGTTGATTTTACTATAGAAGTATTTTCTTTATTTATTTTTGAGAAAATTTTAGTTAAAAATTTGTCTTCGAATGCATTTATTTCTTTAACATTTTCAGCCTTATCTAAATTAATTTTGTTCACAACATCTTTCCATATCAAATCAAAAACATTAGTATTTTGATTATTCAAATTAAGATTCTTATTTATAGTATTTACATGTTCATTCAATTGCTTTCTTAAAATTCTCAATTTATCAAAATTTTCCTCATAAGAATCTCTAGAAAATCTATTTTTAGGCTTACCAAGTCTTGAAATAATATTGTCATGAAATTCTCTTTTTGATTTAGTAGCATTATGAAGCTCTAAAATGTAGCTTCCTAAATTCTTTTTTGTTAGTCTTTGTTTTACAACTTCCAAGGCTGCAAATTTATCAGCTGCAAATAATACTTTTTTATTCTTAACCATCAAACCGCCAATAATATTCGTAATGGTTTGACTTTTACCTGTTCCAGGAGGTCCTTGAATTGCCATACTTTTACCTTCTAAAGCCTTTACTATTACTTTGTATTGAGTACTATCTGCTTCTGATATTAGTTTTGGGATTTGATCAATTAATTGAACCTTTTCAAAGCTATCTTGAAAAATATCCATATCTCCAATTTCTTCAACAGAATTAGATGGAACACCATTTATAAAATCTTTTACAAGCTGTTTTTCTAATAGAGGATTTTTACCCCATGCTTCAAAATTCAGATCATCAAATATTGCTAATTTTCCAAATTTAAAAATACCAAGTGTAGCCCATCTTTTTAATTCCCATTTAAAATTTTCAATTTCATTTTTCTTTCTTAGAGCATTATTTATTTCTTTAAAATATCTCTCTATCAAGGGATTTTCTTCACTTTCATATTTCAATTCAGGTAATGTTATACCTTCTTCCTTAATTAATTTTGCTTTTAAAGACCTATTAACTATTAACTCTTCTTCCCCTGATTCTAGAAAATAATTAAATCCTGAAGCTGTTTTTTCTCTAGTTAATTTAACAGGATAAAGAAGTAAGGGAGCATAAGTATATGGATCTTTTGGTTTTGAATCCTGTTTCTTATTTGGATCAGTTGATTTTTTATTTGTTGTGACACCCTTCTTAGGTGGATATTTTAGAAATCCTATAGCAACATATAAGACGTTTATACCTTTATCTTTTTCGAAACTATTACTCTCAAGTCTGATTGTGTTACATGACAAATTAAATTTATTATCTTCTTCATAAACCTGTATAGATTTTGAACTTACCTTATAAAGTGCTGCAGTTTTAGGAGTTACAAAAGGAAGGTTAAAATCATAATTTGCCTGTTGAGGTTTTGCTTTTAGTTGAAATCTACTAGATTTCCTTAATTTCTTAACCAAAAGTTCAGGAACTTCATTTACGAATCTTAAAAATCTTTGCTTGTTAGGATTCTTTGGAGCAGCTGAATGATTGTATTTAATAAAATTATTTCTTCCTGAAAGATCAAGTAATCTTTCTCTAAATTTTTCTGATTTTTGTTTTAACTCAGAAACCACCTAAAAAACTAAAAATAATTAAAACAATTTACACCGATTATAAAAATATGACTAGTTATTTAAAAGGAAATCCGTATTTATGTGATAAACAATACAAATCAATTCAGAACACACTTCTTTCATTTCATCACTGAATCAAAATACCTCCCCTATTTAAGATTCCGAGGAGAAAAAAAAGTAAGCACAAAAAGAAGCTATTGAAAGGTTGTACCATAAAATTTTCAAGAGAAATTTATCAGGTCGTATTTACGAATTAGAATGGTCGCTTTGACCACGTACCACATCTCTTTCCTAAATGGGTTATTTAATGGATAATAAATTTATATCTAGATAGATATTCTAACTTCATTCGAACTACATAATTTCGCCGAGAACCCATGCCACAACAGGAACCTAGCTACTGGCTAATGAAAAGTGAGCCTGATGCTTACAGCATAGATACTTTAAAAAATGACGATGTAACTTTATGGGATGGCATAAGGAATTATCAAGCTCGAAATTTTATGAGAAAAATGAATAAAGGAGATAAAGTTTTTTTCTATCATTCGAACTGTAAACCCCCAGGTATTGTGGGGCTTATGGAGGTAATAGATCAAAATATTATTGATCCTACTCAATTTGATAAAAATTCAAAATATTTTGATCCAAAATCTAAACCTGATAATCCGAGATGGGATTGTGTAAAAGTAAAATTTAAATCTAAGTCAGAAAAGATTTTAAGCTTACCTGAATTAAAGATTTTATTTAATGAAGATGAGTTATTAGTTGTCAAAAAAGGAAATAGATTATCTATAGTACCTGTTCGAAATGATATTGCAAAAATACTACTAAATAAAATATAAAAAATTTTAGTCCTTAAAATTCATTGAAAACATATTTCCAATATAAAGTCTTGTTAAATCTCTATTTTGAAATCCTTTTTGCATTAAAAAACCTGCAATAGCTGCTTGTATTATCCTGTATTGGTCCCAGTTAGGATGTTCCTCAACAAATTTTTGCATGGCCTTTTGAAGGTTCTCTTGAAGTTCACATTTAAAACTAATTACTTCATCTTCCTGATTAACATCTATTTGATTAACCTCACAATTTAACTCTTGCATGCTAAAAATTTTTTTAAATTTAAATCTACAAGATCTAGTTTTCTTTAAAATCCATAAATCGTCAACAAGTATTAATCTAAGACAGTCTCAAGCAGTAGAATGATAAGAATTAAGTCATCACAGGGGTTATTATGGGGATCAATTTCCAAAAACTAAATCCTGCTCTTATGTAAAGAAATATATACAATCCAAAGTTTTCCACATGCTTTAGGTAATCAGATAATTTTCATGAAATCGTTGTGGAAAAGTTGTGAAAAAATTTTTTTAACACGGGGAAATATAATTCAAAATTTCCAATTTAATTTATCTTTTAATCCATTGATTCCCACATTTTTTTTATTTCATAAAATAAATTTTGTGCTATTGGTATCGGCCAATACATTTCGAAAGATCGAGATTGGTCAAGACTTTCAAAAACGAACCTTAAACTCCATTCATTTTTCTTTCCTTCTAGTTCAATATACCAAGGTAGTTGTTCCAATTCTAAAGAAATAGATTCCTCTTCCAATAATTCATCCTTGATACCTAATAGTTGTTTGTTAATTCTTAAAAGTAAAATATAAAGCGACTGGAATTCATTTTTTTGTAACTCAATTGCCCAATTATCTACTCTAATTAAAAAGCAAAATTTGCCTTTTTTTAAATCTCTAAGTAATCCCCATCTTTTTTGCTCTTTTACCAAAATCAACCAGGAAGTAAATCTGGTTGGTCTTGTTCATCGCTTAATTCGATAATTGACCTTTGAACAGGCTTGATAGTTGACTCTTCTAATAGCCCATCAAAATCATCAAAACGTCTTTGTTTTGCTCTAAAAGCAATTTTAACTGTCGCTAAATATCGATTAGTTGATTTTCTTATTAAGCTCTCACCTCTTTTTGCGAGTTCATTAGAGTCGATTCCATTATTGTTAGATATGTTCATTTAAAAAATTTTTTACTATAAAATATATCCTACAGCTTATTCGACTCATTTTAAAACTAAATCACAAAAAGAACTTAATTTGATTAAAAAAATTCTATATGAAAGAAAATTTATCTGGAACGCTTGCTATTGATTTAGGTAATACTAACACTGTAATAGCTTTTCAAGATCAAAAAGATATAGATGCTGTTTTAGTGGAAATTCCGAATATTACATCTTCTCCAGGAGTTATCCCTACAGCAGTTTGGTTTGAAGAACCTTCAAAAAATCTAAAAATCGGTATAAGTGCTTTAAGGATGAGAGACTGCGCTAATTCGGATATATTTTTTCATGCAAATTTCAAAAGATTAATAGGCAATCCTATTGAAAAAGTCAATAAAAAAAATATCTTAACCCCAACTGAATGTGGAGAAAAATTTTTGAAATTTTTATGGTCCAGAATTCCAAAAAAATATGAAATTAATAGACTTGTCTTAACTGCACCAATTGATACATACAAGGGTTACAGAGAATGGTTAGTTAATCTTTGCAGGGAAATATCTGTAGATGAAATCGCTCTAGTTGATGAACCTACGGCAGCAAGCTTAGGTATTAATATACCTTTTGGTTCCAAAATAATGACACTAGATATTGGTGGAAGCACAATTGATATGAACATAGTCAAAATAGAAGGAGGGGAAGGTAAATCTAGTCCAATAGCTGAATTATTAAAATTTAAAGGAAATGACGTTAGCTCAATTTCAAAGCAAAAAATAAGATGTGCTGAAATAATAAGTAAGTCAGGCTCAAAAATTGGTGGTAAAGATATTGATCAATGGATAGTTGATTATTTTATTCCAGATAATAAATATGCAATTAATCTCTTAAATGCTGAAGTGATAAAATGCAAGCTCTGCGCATCTACAATTGCTTATGAAAATAAGTATCCAATAAATTTATTAATTGAAGGATATAAAGAGAAGGACTTTTATTTAAGTAAAGAAATATTTGAGAAAATTCTGATCCAAAATAATTTTATTAATCATCTTGATTCCTTACTTAAAGATTTATTAAATGAAGCGAGAGGTAAATTTTGCACAGTTGACGACTTAAGTTCAATTATTTTGGTTGGAGGAGGGACTCAAATACCATTAATTAGAGAATGGATAACAAAAAAGCTTCCAAAAATCCAAACAATTACGCCACCTCCAATTGAATCAATAGCTTTAGGAGCTTTAGCAATGACCCCAGGAGTGAAAATTAAAGACATCCTAAACAAAGGATTATCAATAAGACTGTTAAATAAAAGAGAACAAAAACACTTCTGGCATCCTATTTTTTACAAAGGTCAAACATGGCCAACTGAAAATCCTTTTAAACTAAGCCTTCAAGCTAGTAGAAATAACCAAAAAATATTTGAAATAATTATTGGAGAAACAAAAAAAGAAAGAGAATATGATGTCATTTTTGAAAATGGATTGCCAAAATTATCAGAAGTTCAAGCCGAAGAAGTAATTTTAAAATGGGATAAGAAACCACTAAAAATCGAACTAAAAAATAAATCTAATCTTGGCGAAGATAACTTAAAACTTTTTTTTAAAATCACTAAAAAAGCTGATTTATTCGTTAGATGTTTCGATAGTAAAGATGAATTTGTGGGAGAATATAATTTGGGAAATATTTTCTGAACTAAAACTACTCGAGAAAAACTCCTTCTTCATTATCAACGTTGTTTAGACGTACAAAAATACTTTCATTTTTACTAGTTGGCACTTTTTTACCACAAAAATCTGGTTGAATAGGTAATTCACGATGACCTCTATCTACCATTACCAACAACATCACTCTTTGAGGTCTTCCCCAAGAATATAACGCATCCATTGCAGCTCTAATTGTTCTCCCTGTGTAAATTACATCATCTATTAAGAGTATTTCTTGTTTCTCAATAGGAGTTGGGATATCAGTTGCCTTCATTAGACGTGTTCCAACCCTATTTTGATCATCTCTATAAAAAGTTGGATCAATTATTCCTTTTTTTATTTTTAAACCTGTTCTATTAAATAATTCTTCTTCTAAAACTTTGGCTAGATCAATTCCTCTAGTTGGAATACCAACTAAAAGAAGGTTCTCTAGATTCTTTACTTTTTCAATTATTTCAGAAGTTAAACGTGAAAGGGTTTTCCTAAGCTCTACTTCAGTGAGTATTACGATCTTTTTTGTTTTATTGGACATGATTTATGAATAAGAAAAATGCATTAGACATTTTCATAAATTAGCAAAAGCTAACTATATTAAATATAAATTGTTAAAAAGTAGCTTTTAAAGCTAAATTTAGGGTTGGATCACTTAAAAATAAATTTGATCTACATATGTCAAAGATTAGTAGCAAAAGTATAAATAGATTAAAAGTTCCTCAGAGCCCCGTTGTCCTTGCAATACTAGATGGATGGGGATTTCGAGAAGATATATCCGACAATGCTATAAAAAGTGCCCAAACGCCAATTATGGATTCATTGTGGCACGCTTACCCTCACACATTACTAAGTGCCAGTGGATCTGATGTAGGTCTTCCTGATGGTCAAATGGGTAATTCAGAGGTCGGTCACCTAACTATTGGTTCTGGCAGAATAATTCAACAAGAACTTGTAAGAATTTCAAATGTTGTAAAAAATAACCAGTTAGGCATAGTTGATGAGTTAAAAGAGATGGCTTATTCATTAAAGAAAAAAGATTCTACGTTGCATATCATGGGATTATGTTCTGATGGAGGAGTCCATAGTCATATTGATCATTTATTAGGATTAATAAAATGGGCATCCATTAATGGCATCAAAAAAGTAGCAATACATATTATTACCGATGGGAGAGATACTCCCTCAAAAAGTGCATCTAAATATCTTCATAAAATAGAGTCATGCATAAGAAAATTCAAGACAGGTGAAATAACCTCCATATGCGGAAGATATTGGGTAATGGATAGAAATCTTTTATGGGACAGAACAGAAAAAGCATATAATATTTTGACTGATCCAGATATTAAAGCAACAAATATTTCTCCTCAGGACTACATAAAAAAAAGTTATGACAAAAACATAACTGATGAATTTATTGAGCCTATAAGATTAACGGAAAATTATCTTAAAGAAGGTGATAGTTTGATTTGCTTTAACTTCCGTCCAGACAGAGCAAGGCAAATAATCAAATCACTTTCAGAAAAAGAATTCTCAGAATTTGAAAGAAAGATTTTTCCAAACCTAGATTTAATTACTTTTACTCAATATGACCCAAACCTCCCTGTTAAAGTTGCATTCCCTCCAGAATCTCTCAATAATTTCATCGGTCAAATAGTTTCAGAAAACGGGCTCAAACAATACAGGACAGCAGAAACAGAAAAATATCCTCACGTAACATATTTTTTTAATGGAGGAGTAGAAATTCCTTTATCTGGAGAAGAGAGACATTTAATTCCATCCCCAAGAGTAGCAACTTATGATCTGGAACCGGAAATGTCTGCGGAAGAATTAACTATTAGTTGCTCTAAAGCAATTAAAAGTGGAAATTATGCTTTTGTTGTAATCAATTATGCTAATCCTGATATGGTAGGTCATACAGGCAATATGAATGCGACAATAAAAGCTATAGAGAAAGTAGATAAATGTATAGGTCAAATAGTTAATGCCACTGGAGAAATGGGTGGAAGCATTCTCATAACAGCTGATCATGGTAACGCAGAGGTAATGAAAGGACCTTCAGGAGAACCATGGACAGCGCACACTATAAATAAAGTTCCATTAATTTTTATTGAGGGTGAAAAAAGAAAAATACCCAATATGGGGAATGAGATTTATTTAAGGGATAATGCTGGTTTAGCAGATATTGCGCCAACCTTATTACAACTATTAAATCTTCCAATTCCAAAAGAAATGACAGGAAAATCTTTAGTTAAAGAAATCGAATTAAAAGGTTATAATAAAGTCGTTCAACACGTTTAAATTTAATACGAGTATTTTGAGCAATGATTCTGATTTTTAGTTGGATATGGGTATTTTCTGGGGTTCTTCTAATACTTTTAGTTTTACTCCATAGTCCCAAAGGAGATGGGATGGGAGGCATAGCTGCCAGTGGAAGCTCAATGTTCAATAGCGCAAGTAGTGCTGAAGCATCTCTCAACAAAATCACTTGGATTTTTTTAGTTATATTTTTGTCCCTCGCAATTATTCTTAGCGCAGGCTGGATTTCATAAGATTTGCATTAAAAAGGGATCATTTTATATGATCCCTAAACTCTAAAAGTTAATTTACTAACTTCTTTTTAGTTAATAATCAAAGTCCCCACCCATACCTGGAGCACCTGAAGGAGCAGCTGAATCTTTTTTCTCAGGTAAATCTGCAACTATACATTCAGTGGTTAGTACCATTCCTGCTATTGAAGCTGCATTTTGCAATCCTGAACGAGTAACTTTTGCAGGATCAACTATACCAGCGGAGGACATGTCAACATATTCTCCAGTAGCGGCGTTAAACCCATCATTGAATGGTTTAGATTTTACATTTTCAGCAATCACAGCACCATTAGAACCTGCATTTTCTGCAATTCTCATCAAAGGAGCAGTAAGTGAAGCTTCAACAATATTAGCTCCAATTAATTCTTCTCCATCTAAATTTTTATCAGCCCAATCTTTTAGGATGGGTGATAGATGAGCTAGGGTTGTACCACCGCCAGGTACAATTCCTTCTTCAACAGCAGCTTTTGTAGCATTGATTGCATCCTCAAGACGAAGCTTTTTATCCTTCATCTCAGTTTCAGTAGCAGCTCCAACCTTAATCACTGCTACTCCTCCAGCTAATTTTGCTAGACGTTCTTGAAGCTTTTCTTTATCGTATGAAGATTCTGTTTCATCCATTTGCTTCTTAATTTGATCACATCTGGATTTAACAGCTTGCTCATTCCCCTCAGCTACTATAGTTGTAGTCTCTTTGTTGATAGTTATTCTTCTACCAGTTCCAAGCATTTCTAAAGTAGCATTCTCTAACTTTAATCCTGCATCTTCAGTAATTAGCTGACCATTAGTTAGTACAGCCATATCCTCAAGCATAGCTTTTCTTCTATCACCAAATCCTGGAGCTTTTACTGCCGCAACATTCAAGACCCCTCTAAGTCTATTAACAACAAGAGTTGCTAAAGCCTCTTTCTCTATATCTTCAGCGATAATTACTAGTGGCTTTCCAGTTTTTGCTATTTGTTCCAACACAGGGACTAAGTCCTGCACTAAAGCAATTTTTTTATCAGTCAGTAATATGTATGGTTCATCTAAAACAGCTTCCATTCTTTCAGTATCTGTTGCAAAATAAGGAGAAATGTAGCCTTTATCAAAACGCATACCCTCAGTAACTTCTAATTCAGTAGTCATTGATTTTCCCTCTTCAAGGGAAATAACACCTTCTTTTCCAACTTTATCCATTGCGTTAGCAATCATTTGTCCTACCTCTTCGTCATTTCCAGCAGCAATAGTTCCGCATTGAGCTATTGCATTACTATCACTAATAGGTTTGGAATTTTCCTGAATTTTACCAACGAGAAATTCAGTGGCTTTATCAATTCCTTTTTTCAAGGTGATTGCATTAGCTCCTGCAGCAACATTTCTCAAACCTGCTTTAACCATTGCATGCGCTAAAACAGTAGCAGTTGTAGTGCCATCTCCAGCAGCATCATTTGTTTTTGAGGCAGCTTGTCTTATTAGAGCAACTCCTGTGTTTTCAATGTGGTCCTCCAATTCAATCTCTTTAGCGATTGTGACACCATCATTAATAATTTGTGGAGCTCCAAATTTTTTCTCTAGTACAACATTTCTTCCTTTTGGTCCAAGCGTTACAGCTACGGACTCAGCAAGGATATCGATTCCTCTTTCGAGCGCTCTACGAGCTTGCTCATTGTAAATAATTCTTTTAGCCATGTTTAGGCAGCAATTTAGTAATAAGTTTTAATAATTTTTGAAACAAATATCTTAGCCTACTACAGCTAAAATATCTTTTTCAGAGAGCAAGACATATTCATCTCCTCCCAATTTAATGTCTGTTCCAGCATATTTGCTGTACAAGACTTTGTCGCCAATACTCACTTCAGGAGTTTGTCGTGAACCGTCATCATTAAGTTTCCCAGGACCTACCTGAGCAACTTCTCCCACCTGTGGTTTTTCTTTAGCTGAATCAGGCAAAAGTATGCCCCCAGCAGTTTTTTCCTCAGATGCGGAAACTTTAATAAATATTCTATCTCCCAGTGGTTTTACTGTAGAGACTGTAAGTGAAACAGCTGCCATAGATTAATGGAGGATCATAATTGGGACGCTTAGCGCCATAAAAATGGAAAGAGAAATTCTCGATCCGTATCATCAACAACATAATCTGCGAAGCAGCAATTAAACCATACTTTAACTGTGCGGGTGGCCGAACCGATTTAACGAAACTACCCATAAGGTGGTAGTATTTTCGGATTAAAAGCTGTAAAAATCAGCTATTCATCACCAAATAATAAAAATGGTAGCAACTCCATCAACTTCTTCACAGACAAAAGGCGTAGTACGTCAGGTAATTGGTCCAGTTCTAGATGTAGAATTTCCTGCTGGAAAATTACCCAAAATATTGAATGCCTTAAGAATTGAGGCAAAAAACCCTGCTGGGCAAGAAATAGCGCTCACAGCAGAGGTCCAACAGCTTCTTGGCGACCACAGAGTTAGAGCAGTGGCAATGAGTGGCACAGACGGTCTAGTAAGGGGTATGGAGGCGATAGACACTGGGGCACCAATTTCTGTTCCTGTAGGAGAAGCAACTTTAGGAAGAATATTTAATGTTTTAGGAGAACCAGTCGATGAACAAGGTCCAGTAAAAACTCAAGATACTGCGCCAATTCATAGATCTGCTCCGAAATTAACTGATCTTGAAACTAAGCCAAAAGTTTTCGAAACTGGAATAAAAGTTATTGACCTTTTGGCTCCCTACAGACAAGGAGGAAAAGTTGGATTATTTGGAGGCGCTGGGGTAGGTAAGACAGTTCTTATTCAGGAATTAATTAATAATATTGCAAAAGAACATGGTGGTGTTTCTGTTTTTGGTGGAGTTGGAGAAAGAACCAGAGAAGGGAACGATCTATACGAAGAATTTAAAGAATCAGGAGTCATTAATGCAGATGATTTAACTCAGTCAAAAGTTGCACTATGTTTTGGACAGATGAATGAGCCACCTGGAGCAAGAATGAGAGTTGGTTTGTCGGCACTTACAATGGCTGAACATTTTAGAGATGTTAATAAACAAGACGTTCTTCTTTTTGTTGATAACATTTTTAGATTTGTTCAAGCAGGCTCTGAAGTATCAGCTTTACTTGGAAGGATGCCTTCAGCTGTTGGATATCAACCAACTCTGGGAACTGATGTTGGTGAATTGCAAGAAAGAATTACATCTACATTAGAGGGTTCAATTACATCTATTCAGGCAGTTTACGTACCTGCAGATGACCTAACTGATCCTGCTCCTGCAACAACCTTTGCCCATTTAGATGCTACAACTGTGCTTGCAAGAGCTCTTGCAGCTAAGGGGATTTATCCAGCAGTTGATCCATTAGACTCAACAAGTACTATGCTTCAACCCTCTGTAGTTGGGGATGAGCATTACAAAACTGCGAGAGCTGTTCAATCAACATTGCAAAGATATAAAGAACTACAAGATATTATTGCAATTCTTGGTTTAGATGAACTTTCTGAAGAGGATAGATTAACAGTTGACAGAGCGAGAAAAATTGAAAAGTTCCTTTCTCAACCTTTCTTCGTAGCAGAAATATTTACAGGAATGTCTGGTAAATACGTAAAATTAGAAGATACCATAGCAGGTTTCAATATGATTTTGTCAGGTGAATTAGATGATTTACCCGAACAAGCATTTTACTTAGTTGGTAATATTGATGAAGTTAAGGCAAAGGCTGAAAAAATAAAGTCTGAAAAATAAAGATCAAAAAATTATCAACATCAAACCCTAATTTATTCTGAATTAATGGCAATTTCTCTTAAAGTTTTAGCTCCTAATAAAAATGTATATCAAGGCGAAGCCGAAGAAGTAATTCTTCCTAGCACAACTGGTCAGATTGGCGTGTTACCTGGACATATTTCTTTAGTTACGGCTATTGAAATAGGTGTTCTAAGGTTAAGAATGAATTCCCAGTGGAAATCAATAGCGTTAATGGGAGGCTTCGCTGAAATTGAATCAGATGAAGTTATAGTTTTAGTAAACAATGCAGAAATTGGATCTGAAATTAATGTTCAAAATGCTGAACAAGATCTCAAAGAAGCAAAATTAGCAATTAGCAGATTCTCTGAAAATGAAAAGAATCCAGAAAAAATAAAAGCTCTAAAAGAAATCTCCAAGGCCGAGGCTAGAATTCAAGCTGCTAAGAATTAATTTCTAAGCAGTTCCACAAAAAGTTACTTCGGGAAACTTTAACTTGGCTTCTTCTAATTTTTTTGTTTTACCCTCTTCTTGCCAGTAATTTATTACTTCTGTAGCTTTATTCAATATTTCTACTTTTTCAGTATCTGTAATCCAGCCTTTATTCTCTAGCTCACTTTTTAGTTTTTCCCAAGCATCGTCTCTTGGCCAAAAATAATATGCAGTGAGAGGGCTTGGGCCTCCTCCTACTATTTGATCAACAGCTAAAGCAACATTGTCAGGCAGCCATAAAACTTTAATTATGAACCTTCCTTCGTCAGGTTTAGGGGTATAACCAGTTGGGACTCCATCTTCATCGATTTTGGCAGCTGCCAATACAGCTGATGCCCCCATCATTCCCGAATTAGGCGCTGAATTTTTAGATGTTGAATAATCAGTCTTTTTTTCTTTTTTTTCTGTTGAATTTTGATCTAACTTATCTGATGAGGTCATTCAATTATAAATATACATACATAATTTATCAGTTTATGGACACATTTTGATTGATTTATTCAAAATTTTTTGATTTTAGTTATTGATTCACTCAAAAAAAATTTTATCTATCATGAGGAACTTGATAAAAATCATAAATTGCAGCTTCCAATGCATCCCAAAGATCTTTTGGAATATCGTTTTCTTCTGCAAACATTCCAAGCTGACTAGACAAACCTCTTGCTTGGGATAGTTTCGAATCAAATGAATCTTGCTTATTCATTTTTAAACTTTAAACTTTAAACTTTTTAAAAATAAATCTAATAACTATATAAGTCAAATTTAAAATTCTAAATCTGAAATTTCCTTAAGTGCAGCAATACTTAAAACTTCTGGGCTTGCATCTTGAACCAAAACGTCATCTTCTATTCTTATCCCAATCCCTTTCCATTTATCATCAATGGGTGGTTGTCCCTCAGGGACTGGGATCCTATCGCTAATATAGATTCCAGGTTCTACAGTAAGAATCATTCCATTCTGTAATGGCACTTCATAGTCTCCCATTCTGTATGCTCCGACATCATGAACATCTAAACCAAGCCAATGTCCAGTTCTATGCATGTAAAGATGTTTATATGATTGATTCTCAATTATCTCCTCAGTACCGCCAGACAATAAACCAATTTCTTTTAATCCTTCTATCAAAATTCTCAAAGCGACATTATGAACAGTATTAGAACTTGAACCAGTTACAGCACTTTTAATTGCATTTTTCTGTGCACTCAAGACAATTTCGTAGATAACTTTTTGCTCTTGAGAAAATTTTCCACCTATTGGAATAGTTCTTGTTATGTCTCCATTGTAATAATCACTTAATGAGCAGCCTGCATCTACCAACAATAAATCTTCCTTTTTCAAGGGAGAGTTATTTGAAGTGTAATGCAAAATACATGCATTATCTCCTGAAGCAACAATAGAATTATAAGCGGGTCCCCTAGCCCCTTTTTCCAGAAAAAATCCCTCTATAAGTCCCTGAATCTGTCTTTCATTATTTTTTAATGAAATGGATTCTCTAACTAATTCATGAGCTTCTGCTGAAATTTGTATAGCCTTTTTCATTCTGTTAATTTCAAATTCACTTTTAATTAATCTCATCTCATTTAGATAAATTTCTGGAGATTTTATAGAATTTGCCCCAATCCCCAATCTTGATCGATTTTCAAGTTGTTGTGAAAATATTTCCAGTACTATTTTCTCAACAAATGAATTCTTACCTATTGAGAATACAATTTCATCAGAACCATTTAGATACTCTGGGAGTAAATCCTTTAATTCATTTATTGAGTGAGCCTTATCAGCCTTAAACTCTAGTTCTGCTCCTTCTAGACCCCATCTAAAACCATGCCAAACTTCGGAAATAGCATCTTTCGGAGGGACAAACAAAATAAATCTCTCACCCTTTGGTTTATGTGATAAGAAGAGAGCAATAGAATCTGGTTCGTCAAAACCAGTTAAATACCAAAAATTACTATCTTGTCTAAAAGGATATTCACAATCAGCATGATGTTTTACAAGGTTAGCTCCAGGAATAATAGCAGCTTTTCCATCTAATTTATCAAGGAAAATTTCTCTCCTTTTCTCAAAAACTTCATTATTAGGTTTAAACATAAATTTGTGTATTGGCGTGTTTAAAAAAAAAATGGAAGAATGAAATAAAACAGATTTTGTATCTAATCTATCTTAATGGAACCAAGTGTTTACGGTTTAGTTTTTCTTATAATTATCATATTAATCGGATCAGCTTGTTGTTCGGGAGTCGAAGCGGCTTTTTTAGCTGTAAATTCAATAAGGATTTTAGAAATAGCATCAAGACAAAAGCCAAAAAGTTCTGCAAATCAACTCCTTAAACTTAGAAAACATCTTGGAAGAACGTTAACTGTGATAACTATCACTAATAATGGATTCAACATAATTGGGAGTCTTATTTTAGGTGTATACGGAGCATTCGTAATCAAGAGTAGTTATGGATTAACCCTATTTTCAATAGCCTTTTATATACTTGTTGTTTTAGTTGGAGAAGTACTACCTAAAGCACTTGGGACAAGATTTTCAATCCAAATAGCATTATTATCCGTTCCAATCCTGAGGATATTGAATATTTTAATGCGACCATTTTTAATATTGATAGAACGTATATTTCCAGTTATTACTGCAGAAAATGAAATTTCAACTGATGAAGAAGAAATTAGACAAATGGCAAAAATTGGTAGTCAGAAAGGTTTGATAGAAGCAGATGAGGCTGCAATGATATTTAAGGTTTTTCAATTAAATGATTTAAAAGCAAAAGATTTAATGATCCCAAGGGTTTCCGCACCATGTCTTGATGGGTCTTCCAATCTTGATGAAATTTCAAAAATTATAATATCCAATAACTCTCCGTGGTGGGTCATTTTGGGAGATAAAGTTGACAAAATACAAGGAGTAGTTAAACGTGAGAAAATGTTATCTGACTTAATTAATGGGGAAAATAAAAAATTATTATCAGAAATATGCGAACCTGTGGACTACATTCCCGAAATGATTAAGGCAGATCAATTATTAACAAGATTTGACAAGAATCATAAAGGAGTGAAAGTAGTAGTAGATGAGTTTGGAGGATTCGTGGGAATTATTGGTGCAGAAGCCGTGTTATCTGTTTTAGCAGGTTGGTGGAAAAAATAAATTATGGAACATATGAAAATTACTAAAAATTATTTGCTTTTAAAAAATTGGTGGGAGACTGTTGATCTTACTAACTATGAAAAAAGTTTTTTTAATAAAGAAATAATATCGTTTAATCAACAACTTTTTAGACTTAAAGAAAAAAAATTAAGAATTGGAGCTTATGGTAAGTCAGGAGTAGGTAAATCCTCTGTTTTAAATTCCTTATTAAAAAAAGATTTATTCAATACAGATATAATCAATGGGGCTACAAGAGAAATACAAGCCGAAGAGTGGGACCTTAAAGATCAAACGCTCAATAGTGTGGAGTTGCTAGATTATCCTGGATTTGATTTCTGCGATAATAAATTCCCAGATAAACTTTATTCTTGTATAAATCAGATAGATCTTATTTTATTTATTGTTTCGGGAGATTTGAATAGAAATGAATTAAGCGAAATCAGCTCCTTAATTAAAGATGGGAAAAAAATTTTTGTAATTCTAAATAAAACTGATCTTTTTAATAAAAATGAATTAAAAGAAATAGAAGAAAATATACAGTTTAAACTTCCAAAGGATTTAAACATTCCCATAATTATTAATGAAGAAAACAATCTTAAAAACTACATCACAAAAATAATAAATCATTATGGAGAAATGTTATTGACACTTAATTCTCTTCAATTAGCTGACAAATTGTTTCTAAAGATAAAAGAGCAGAGATTAAAAAAAAGACAGAAATTAGCTCAATCAACTATTGGTAAATTTTCGACGATAAAGGCTTCAGCAGTAGCTCTCAATCCTTTTATTTTCTTTGATGTTGCTGGTAGTTTTGCACTAGATAGTGCATTGATTAACGAATTGAGTAAAATATATGGCCTAAATTTGAAGAGTGAATCTGCAAGAAAAATATTCAAAAATATATCAATTAATAATTTATTTTTAGGGGTCACTCAAGTTGGTATTCATACATCATTCAACCTTATTAGGAAAATAATTTTATTAACAGCACCTTTCACTAGCGGGTTATCATTATTACCATATGGTCCAGTAGCAATTATTCAAGCAGTAATCGCAATTCATTCTACAAAAATCCTTGGGAAATTAGCAGCCAAAGAGATATTTAAAAGAAGCAAAGTTTCATTTATAGACCCTTCTATTATGATTGAAAAAATGATTTTTAAAGAACCAGAGATTTTTAAACATGTAAATATTTATTTATCAAATAGAAATTTAAATAATAATTTTGTGAGTTTTCTGCCTTAAAATTTCAAATGGGAAAAAGCATTGCATTATTTGGTACTAGTGCAGATCCACCTACGATTGGCCATAAAAAAATACTTGAAGAATTATCCAAAATTTATACTTTTACCATTAGTTATGTAAGCAACAACCCCAGTAAAAAGCACATAGAGGATATCTCAATTCGTAGTTATCTTTTAAAAACTTTGATCGAAGATTTAAATAATCCTAAAATTTTATTTAATCAAAAAGTAAGCAGCCAATGGGCAGTAGAGTCAATCAAAAAATGTAAAAAAATTTATGAATTTGATAATTTTGATTTTGTTATTGGTAGTGATTTAATAAAAGATATTTTCTTCTGGAAAAATTTTGACCAAATTATTAAGGAGGTTAGTTTTTTAATAATTTTAAGAAAAGATTATCCTGTTGAATCAAATACTCTTAAAATGTTAGAAACTTATAAGGTGAAATTTAAGATTTCAACTATACAAATCCCAAACATTTCAAGTTCTAAGTTTAGAGAATATTTTAATTATTCCAACTTACCAACATCATTAATAGATATTGTTAAGAAGAATAATTTATATGAATCCACTAAATTAGTTGAATGAAATTTTTACTTGCCCAAATTAATCCAGTTGTTGGAGATTTAGAAGGCAATGCAAAAAAAATACTAAATATTGCATCGAAAGCCTACTCAATTTCTGCTGATTTTGTTCTCACTCCTGAATTATCATTATGGGGATATCCTGCAAATGACTTACTTCTTATAAAAAATTTAATCAAAAATCAATATCAAATACTTGACCAATTAGCCTTAGATATAAATAATCAATATGAAAACTTAAGTATCACAGTTGGGATAGCAGAGATAATAAATGATTCTTTTTTCCCAAATCTTTATAATTCTATTGCGTTGATTGAAAGCGGTGAATGGAAAATAATTGCTCGTAAAATTATTCTTCCCACTTATGAAGTATTTGATGAGAAAAGATACTTTAGATCAGAAGAAAAGGTTTCCGTTTTGATAAAAAAAATTAGAAATAAAACTTTGCGACTTGGTATTACTATATGTGAGGATTTATGGGTCAACAAAGATATAGAGGGTAGAGGGATTCATAAAAAGAATCCTATTGTTGATTTAAAGAAAAAAAAAGTCGATATTTTAATTAATTTATCTGCTTCTCCATATACTTTCAAAAAGATAGAACTAAGATCTAAAGTTTCCAGTTTTGCTGCCCAATATCTTCAAGTACCCTTGATTTATGTCAACCAAATTGGAGCGAATGATAATTTAATTTTTGATGGAAACAGTTTTATTCTTGATAAGAATGGATCTAAAATTAAGCAATTAAAATCTTTTTCAGAAGATCTCTCCAGTTGGGAAATTGAGCAAACAAAACCTGAAAAGAATCAATTTGAAAAATCAGAAATGTCATCCATTTTTGATGCATTAGTTCTTGGAGTTAGGGATTATGCTAAAAAATGCGGATTTAAAACCGCTTTAATTGGATTAAGTGGTGGAATTGATTCTGCACTAGTTTCAGTAATTGCGACAGCTGCTCTCGGTAGTAAAAATATTTATTGCGTTTCAATGCCCTCTAAATGGAATTCATCACTTTCAAAAAGTGATGCTAAAGATTTAGCAAAACGATTAAAGACAAATTTCAACATCTTACCAATTGAAAACCTGATGACCTCTTATGAAGAATCTTTTATAAAAACCATGGAT
The DNA here is from genome assembly GCF_001180265.1 of Prochlorococcus marinus. Taxonomy (GTDB): domain Bacteria; phylum Cyanobacteriota; class Cyanobacteriia; order PCC-6307; family Cyanobiaceae; genus Prochlorococcus_A; species Prochlorococcus_A marinus_H. Next base: position 211,041 of record NZ_CVSW01000010.1, read on the forward strand.
TTCGAGATGGCTGAAATAACAAATCAAAATATTCAATCAAGGATCAGAGGAACACTCCTAATGGCTCTAGCAAATCAAGACAAGCATTTATTACTCTCAACAGGTAATAAATCGGAACTAGCAGTAGGATATTGCACACTTTATGGTGATATGAATGGAGGATTATCAGTAATAGGCGATTTATATAAAACTAATGTTTTTAAATTATGCAATTGGCTAGATAGTAAAGATTCAATTAAACATAGAAAAGAATATGAGTTAAATACACAAATGAATATAATTGGAAAAAATATACGTACGAAAGCTCCAAGTGCCGAATTAGGTCCTGATCAATTAGATACTGATTCTCTCCCACCTTATTCAATTTTAGATAATATTCTTAAAGGCATTATTGAAGATAAAAAAGATGTAAAACAACTTGAAGAAGACGGTCATGAAAAAGAATTAGTTCTAAAAATAATCTCACTTATCAAAAAAGCAGAATTTAAAAGAAAACAGGCTCCTCCTATCCTAAAACTAAGCAGTCAATCGTTAGGAAGTGACTGGAGAGTTCCCATAGCAATATCTTATTAATTGCTTGTTTATATTGAATATTTTTCTGAAACTAAAAAAGAATTAAGTATTAATGATATTTCTGAAAAACTAAAATCTAATCCTGAACACACAAGAAGAGTTTGCACTGAATTATTCTGCCAAAACCATTTAGCTAGAAAAAAAGAAGTTCTCAAGTTGGACGTCCTTATTATTTATCGGATAAGTATATTCTTGGATTTTTTTCAAAGGCCTTTTAACCGAATTAAGATTTATACCTTTTCTAATAGCAAGAATTATTCCTGCAGCTTCTAAATAATTATCAACTTCAAAAAGATTGGGATAATTGTAAAACTCATTTGTCACATTTAATGTATTTTGATTTTTTACAGAAATAATATTTAAACCTTTTTCAATCCCTGCTAGTACTGCTTCTCCTCCTAATGCACCATTAGGAACAACAATCGATTCAATCTGATCAGGGTGCAGTGAGATTGATTCATTTTTAGCAGGCAATTCAACAATATCAGGTGCATTGCTTAACCCAATCAGTACAGATGGTAAAAAAGTGTATCCTATTTCTTCTGCAGCTGCACGAGGATCTAAATTTTCATTCAATTCAATTGGATTTAAAGCAGGTGCGTGAGCACAGGGAACTTTTAAGAATTTACTAATTAAATGACTTATAACTGCTTCGACTCCAGCAATATGATCAACCCCTTTCCCCTCTCGATAGATATTTGTTTCTAAAGAATCTGGATCATCTGGAAATTTTGCCACAATTGCTATTGCCGTAACTCCTTTTTCTATTAAACATTTTCCAGCTTCAATTAGAGTATCAGGATTTTCAATTCTGCCACCACTGATTTCTGAAGAATCAGAATCAATAACTATGTTTAATGGCTTTCTTGTAATCACATAAGAATGAACATTAATTCCTAAAGTAGAAACACATGCATCAGCAACTTGTAAATGTCTCACTAATATTTCTTTTTCAATGGCTGAATCAAAAATTATCCCAATTTTCTGTTGCTTTACCCTTTTTAAAGCTATTTCTCCTTTAGCAAGTCGGTCTAAACTATAACCCTCAACATAAAAAATATTTTTATCTTTTTCAGAAAGATTACCACCATTCATAACATTTGGATGAGTAATTAAACATCCACTTGCTGATGCTAATAATTTAGCCGTTGGAAGTGCATCTCCAGCAAATCCTCCTACTTCACAACCAATACCAGTTGGAACTATGAATATTGTTGGTGAATTTTCCATTATTAAAAATATTTCAATTTATATTTCTTAATTAGCTAAGACAGCTTTAATTTTAAGTTTTTTTGTTCCAAAAGAGTCAATAGAATTTTGAATATCAACAATTGACCATCGAATTAAATCACCTTTTTTTTCTAAATTTGCAATGATGAATTCCCTTAAATTTTTTACTTTTATTGAAGCTGGCCAATCTAAATAGTAATCAACTGAACTTAATTTCATTTTTGATATTTACCAAATTGATCATTATACAAATCATCTTCGACTTCTTTACCAATAACAATATTCAAATCGGACTTGGGATATGCCACACATAAAAGTGCAAAGCCCTTTTCCCTCAAATCATCATTTAATCCCATAGCATCTTCTTGATCTACAGATCCTTCCAATATCATGGATGCACAATCTGTACAAACTCCTGAACAACAACTACTTGGTAAATCTATTCCATTTATTTTTGCCGCTGAAATAATATCTTGATCTTCAGAACATAAAAAACTAATAGTCTTTTGCTCATATTGAACTTTGATATTGTATTCAGGCATATCCTAAATCTTATTGCTAAACTGCAGAACCTCCTACAACCTCTAATATTTCTTGAGTAATAGCTGCTTGCCTGGCTTTGTTGTAGGTTAGATTCAAAGTACTTGCTAATTCTTTAGCATTATCACTCGCATTATTCATAGCAGTCATCCTGCAAGCGAGTTCTGAAGCTGCTGACTCTTGAAGAGCTCTTAGTACCTGATTCTGTAAATATAATGGTAATAAGGAATCTAATAGTTGATCAGGACTTTGTTCAAAAACAATATCTGATGGCAACTTTTCTGAATCACTTTTTTCCATATTTGATTTTTCAACAAGTAACTTACTATCTTTTGTAGTCAACCTAAAAATTTCATCGTTTTCCTCAGCAATTCCTTGAGGGTCAAGTGGCAATAGTGTTTGAACGACAGGAGCGCAGCTGACTAGAGTAATGAATTTCGTGTAAATAATTTCCACCCTGTCAGAATTTTCTGAGAGAAATTCAGCTAAAATTTCATTTGTTACTCCTTCAGAGTCCTTGACTGTGGGCACCTGTTCTAGTTCTTTGAAAGTACTTTTAATTACAAATCTATCCTTTCTATTTTGAAAATATCCAATAGCTTTCTTCCCTACCAAAATTAAATTCGGCTGATACCCTTGTTTGACTAATTCTGAGTATCTTATTTCTACCTTTTTTATTATATTTGTATTGTAACCACCGCATAAACCTCTATCAGCAGTTATGCAAACCAAAGTGATGCTCTTTACTTCTCTCTTGGATAATAGAGGAGAGTCGACAGCCTCAAATTGAACTTTAGATTGGATATTTTCTAAGACCCGTGCAAGTTTATCTGCAAAAGGTCTACTTTTAAGAACTTGATCTTGAGCTCTCCTAACTTTTGCAGCTGCAACAAGTCTCATGGCCTCCGTTATTTTTCTCGTATTTTTAACGGAAACGATTCGATCTCTAATCTCTTTAAGATTTGCCATGGTATCTCCTTAAATAAATTTAAACTGTGGCAAGCATTGATGATTTAACTTCATTTATCACCTCTTTTAGTGTTGCTTCTAATCCATCATTTAATTTCTTTTCTTTAAGAATTTCTTCTATAAATTCTGATTTATTTAATTTTAGGTATTCCCTAAGTTCAGTTGCAAATTTAGTAACATCTTCAACAGGAACTTCATCAATAAGACCTTTAACTCCTGCATAAACAACTGCAACTTGTTCTGCAAGGTTTAGAGGAGAGAACTGAGGTTGCTTCAATAACTCTCTTAGTCTTTTGCCTCTTTCAAGTTGTTGCTGAGTTGCTTCATCAAGATCAGATGCAAATTGAGAAAAAGCAGCTAGCTCATCGAACTGTGCAAGTTCCAATTTTAAAGTTCCTGCAATTTTTTTAATTGCTTTTGTCTGAGCGGCTCCTCCAACACGGCTAACAGAAATACCCACATTAATAGCTGGTCTTAATCCTGAATTAAATAAATCTGCACTCAAGAATATTTGTCCATCTGTAATTGAAATAACATTAGTTGGAATGTAAGCCGAAACGTCCCCTGCCTGAGTTTCAATAATTGGAAGAGCTGTCATAGAGCCCCCTCCCATTGCATCAGAAAGTTTTGCTGCTCTTTCTAGTAATCTACTGTGTAAGTAGAACACATCTCCAGGATAAGCCTCTCTTCCTGGTGGCCTTTTTAAAAGAAGAGACATTTGTCTATAAGCCTGAGCTTGTTTTGTTAGATCATCATAAATAACAAGTGTTGCTTTACCCTGATACATAAAATGTTCAGCAATTGCTGCACCAGTATAAGGTGCTAAGTACTGTAAAGCAGCAGGTTCTGAAGCTCCTGCACTAACAACGACTGTATAATCTAAGGCTCCTCTCTCTCTTAAAACCTCTACGATATTTGCTACTGATGCTGACTTCTGACCAATAGCTACGTAAACACAAACTACGTCTTGACCTTTTTGGTTGATTATTGTGTCAATAGCAATAGCAGATTTTCCTGTTTGTCTATCACCAATAATTAATTCTCTTTGACCTCTTCCAACAGGAATCATTGCATCAATAGATGTTATACCTGTTTGCATTGGTTCATGCACTGATCTTCTCTTGATTATTCCAGGAGCCATTTCTTCGATCAATCTAGTATCACTTGTTGGAATTTCCCCTTTTCCATCTATTGGTTGTCCGAGCGGGTTAACAACTCTCCCCTGCATTGCTTCACCAACTGGAACAGATGCGATTTTACCTGTGGACTTAACGTTACTTCCTTCTTGGACACCAAGTGCCTCTCCCATTAAAACGGCTCCAACATTATCGTCTTCAAGATTTAAAGCTATACCTTCGGTACCATCCTCAAATTCCAATAACTCACCTGCCATGACCTGATCTAAGCCATATATTCTTGCAATGCCATCACCGATTTGCAGAACAGTTCCTACATTGCTAACACTTACAGATTGGTCATAATCAGTTATTTGTTGTTTTAAGATTGAACTGATTTCATCAGGGCGTATAGATACCATGGATTTAAGAATTTAAGGTTGATTTAAAAGTTACTTGGAAAGAGATAAGCCAAGTTTTCTTATTTGTGAAGCAAGAGAAGCATCAATTACTTTTGATCCTACACTGGCGACGAAACCACCAATAAGTGATGGGTCGATTTTAGTTACAAGTTCTAATTTTTCTGTTCCAGCAATATTGATGATCTTTTTGGTAATTAAACCTTTCTGTTCATCAGTAAGCTCGACTGCAGAAGTAACAGTTGCCAAAGCAATATTACTATTCTCTCGGTAAATCTCTAAAAACCTATCAAGAATTGAAGTAAGTATTCCAATTCTTTGCCTATCGGCCAATAATTTTAAGAAATTCAGTAAAGAAGAATTAACCTTATTTGAAAAAATTTCAGTAATGATTTTCTTCTTAGCATCTGTCTCTAAAATGGGAGAGGATAGTGCCTTCTCCAGTTCAGGGGAATCATTTATTAATTCCAAGAGTTGTTTAACCTCAGAAACCATCTCTTCCGTTTGCGAATTTTCATTCACAACTTGAAGTAATGCCTCTGCGTATGGTGTAGTAACTGAATTTAAAAGTGGCATTAGTTCACCTCAATATTGTTAATTGATTGAGTTACCAAATTTTCTTGTGTTGTTTTATCAAGTCTATTTGGGAGAGAATCTAAGGCTTTCTTGATTGCCAGTTCAACAGCTTCTTTTCGAAGTTGAGAAATTGCTCTGGATGCTTCAGAGCTCTCATCAGAAATTGCACTCTGTTTAATTCGTGCCATCTCCTCTATCGCTTTTTTCTCACTTTCCATTCTGATTGATTCAGATCTTTTAAGAGAATCTGCTTTTATTTGAGAAGCTTTTTCTTCTGCTGAAGATAAATCTTTCTTCGCCTTTTCTAAAGCTTTAGTTGCATTTAGAAGTCGATCTTCAGCATCTTTTAATTCAAGAAGGATTCCTTCTCTCCTTTTTTGAAGCATTTTACCTAGGAAACCAGGCAAAAATTTATAAAGACCGAAAACTACTACAGCCCAATTAAGGATATTAGTTTCAAATAAATTGAAGTTCAATCCAAAACCTTCAGTAGCTAAAAGAGTTAAATTCATTTTTCTAGAATCAATCTATTAACAATAAGTTCGCTTAGATCATCAGCCTGTTTAGAAAGTTGATCACGAGCAGCAGACGTCTGACTTTCAATTTCTAGTCTTGCCTTTTCTTTTGAAGCATTTGCTTCATTGTTAGCAAGTTCTAGTGCTTCTTTAAAGAGCTTGTCAGACTCATTCTCAGCTTCGCTAACAATTCTTTGGGCTTCAGTACGCGCACTTTGAAGCTGACTTAATAAATCAGCTTCTAATTTTTTAACCTCAGAAAGTTTATTTTTGGCTTCAATAATATTATCACTAACAAACTTTTCTCTTTTTTCTACAACATTGCCAACAGGCTTAAAAAAGAGAGAATTTAATATGTAAGTTAGGGCAACTACTTGTATCGCCATCAGTGGCAAAGTGGCATTTATATCAAATAATCCACCTTCTGTAGCACCAAAAAAATTAAAGGCCAACATATGATTCAGTTGAAGTTAAAAATTAAATTGAAATATTGCTAATAAGTATTAGAAGCAATATTAACTTTTAGGAAAAAGGATTCGCAAAAAGTAGTACCAAAGCCACAACTAATCCGTAAATTGTTAATGACTCCATGAAAGCGAAAGATAAAAGAAGAGTTCCTCTGATTTTACCTTCAGCTTCTGGTTGACGGGCTATACCCTCAACAGCACCTTGAGCTGCGTTACCTTGTCCAAGACCTGGGCCAATAGCACCTAGACCAACTGCTAAGCCAGCAGCTACAACTGATGCAGCGGAAGTAATCGAATCCATAATTTTGAAATAAAGAGCTTAATACTTGTGATAATCTTTTTTTGTCATACACGCTTGGACATCCTTTTTTTAAGAATGGGTCTGATATTTTCAGACCTACGCGATTAGATATTTTGCCAGATTACAGACACTTTGTAAAAGTGTCTGAATGTATTAGAAAAAAGCTAATGATGTTCTTCAACAGCTTCTCCAATGTAATAGGCCGCTAAAGTTGCAAAAATCAATGCCTGAATTGCACTAGTAAATAATCCCAGAAACATAACAGGTATTGGCAGAATTAGAGGGACTAAGAATACTAAAACACCGACAACAAGTTCATCCGCCAAAATATTTCCAAATAACCTAAAAGAGAGTGATAAAGGTTTCGTAAAATCTTCTAGAATTTTGAAAGGAAGCATAATCGGAGTTGGGTGAACATAGTATTCGAAGTATCTCCAACCCTTATTACTTAAACCTGCATAGAAATAAGAAAGTGAAACCAATAAAGCCAAGGCTATAGTTGTATTGATATCTGCAGTAGGTGCTCCTAATTCTCCACTTGGTAATTTAATCAATCTCCAAGGAATTAAAGCTCCTCCCCAATTACTAACAAAGACGAATAAAAACAAAGTACCTATAAATGGCATCCAATCCCTATAAACTTTTTCACCAATTTGTGTCCTAGCAAGATCTCGTATGTAATCCCAGAGGAACTCAAGCAAGTTTTGAAGGCCTTTAGGATCATTTTCCATTTTTTTAGTTCCTAAAGAAATAAAAACTAATAACGCTCCTAATAAAATCCAAGATGTTAAAAATACCTGCCCATGAAGTCTTATATTTCCAATTTGCCAATAAAGATGTTGACCAACTTCTAATGCTGCAAAATTTGGTAGCAAGGAATTAAAAAACATTTGTTTTGAATAAAAAAATTTACTTAAGAACGTGAGAAATAAAGAATGAGTGAAGGCTTATAAATGAAAAAACCTATCATTGCAGGAAAAATATCCAAAGATCCTAGCTTGCTCGCAAAAATAAAGAGGCAAACTGGAACTAATAGTTGCAATTTTGATACACCTGATGATTCTTTACCAAGTTTTCCTACACTTTTGGCGAGCAAACGAAGGTAAAAAATGCCGGCAATTGCACCTATAAAAATACTAAAACCAAAAGTAAATCCTAGAAAAATTCCAGTTATTGATGCTAATAAAATAGAAACAATAAAAGTAATTCCAAAAATTGTTAATTGCAATTTTGTGTATTCATCATTTTGAGAAAGCAAATTATTTATTTGATTGGCAATGCCAGATTTACTTTCTTTGATGATCGAATTATTCAGGGATTGAGGACATTGAACATTCTCATTAGAAGGATGCTCAAGTTTTTTTCTATTTGAGTCCACTGATGTGAACATATCTTAGAAACCCTCTCTGAATGGTTTGAAGTAAGTATATAAACTCAGGGAATCTATCACGGAGAGGGGCCTTTTAGCTAGTTTTTTTCTATAAAAAATTAATTCTTAAGATTTAAGATGAATCTTTTGACCATTTTTATACTTTATTCTAAAAAAAAAATTTATAAAAATTCATCTTTTCAATTGCTCTAACACTTTAAAACCTTAATAAAAGACTTGGCAGAATCTCAATTAAACGTCTCAATAGTACATATACATCTTAAAACTTTGGAGATAAGTCAAGAAAAAATAAAATATAAAAGAATTTCTAAAAGAAAAAAAACCTTTAGTTCTAATTACAAAAAAAATCTCAGTAATTTAAAAGACTCTATATTTCCCTTGCCTTGGACGATATGGCCTTATGAGGCAAAAATTCTCATTGTGCTAATTGGAATTTGGTCAATATTAGGAATATGCATACTAGGATCATCAAGTTGGTGGGTGGCTAGTAAGGAAATGGGAAATTGGGCTTATTTCTTAAAAAAACAAATTATTTGGACAATTCCAGGAATTGGTCTATTTTATTTCGTTCTTAATACAAACATTAGAAATCTTTTAAAGTGTTCAAGAATTGTTTTTTATATTTTATTCTTTTTGATTTTCCTTACCAACTTTACCGGAATTACAGTTAATGGATCTTCAAGATGGCTAGTGCTTGGCAATTTAACTCTTCAGCCTTCTGAATTAATTAAACCGTTTCTAATTCTAGAAGCTTCTAACCTTTTCGCACATTGGAATCTAGTAAAGAATGAAAAAAAATTAATTTCAATAATATCTTTTGGTTTCTTAATTTTATTAATACTGAAACAGCCTAATTTAAGTACTGCATCATTAGCTGGAATTCTTCTTTGGGTAATAGGTTTATGTGGAGGAGTTCAACTTAGCTCTCTTTTCTCATTTGCTTCAATAGGATTCATTACTGGATGTATAAGTATCCTTAATAACGAATATCAAAAACTTAGAGTTACTTCATTTATTAATCCTTGGAAAGATCAACAGGAAAGTGGATTTCAATTGATTCAGAGTTTATTAGCTATAGGTTCAGGTGGTATATTTGGCCAAGGTTTTGGGCTGTCTATACAAAAATTACAGTATCTACCGTTCATGTATACAGATTTTATTTTTGCTATTTTTGCGGAAGAATTTGGTTTGTTGGGGTGTACTTTATTCTTAGGATTTTTAGCAGTATTCTCATATATAAGCCTAAGAATTAGTCTTAAGTGCAGGAACAACTATACAAAATTAGTTGCTATCGGATGTGGTGTTTTGTTGGCAGGTCAATCAATAATGCATATTGCTGTAGCAACAGGTTCAATGCCTACTACAGGCTTGCCACTCCCTTTCATTAGTTATGGAGGCAATTCATTAATAGCGTCTTTTTTTATTGCAGGGATGTTACTGAGATGTTCATTAGAATCAACAGGATTCATAGGTATGATTAGTACACGAAAAACTCTTAATTAGTTAGAATTCAGAGGGTTTTATTCAAGCTATCGAATCATTTAATTTAGTTATTTCAGAATTATCTCAAAAGGGTAATCTGCTTATGCAAAATGGTCTTAACAGTCCTGGTCCATTTACTATTTTTTTGGTTTTCAGCGCAGGACTTTTAACAAGTCTTGGGCCATGCTCATTATCATTACTCCCAGTCACAATTGCTTATATAGGAGGAACAGAGCAAAATAAATTTAAACTTATTAGTTTTTCTGGAGGAGTCGTTTTTTCGCTTGTTGCACTAGGGGCTGCGAGTGGATTCTTAGGTAAAATTTACGGGCAACTTCCATCTTATTACACTTCATTTGTTGCATTAATAGCAATAATAATGGGTTTAAATTTATTAGGAATTCTAAAGTTTCAATTTCCGAATGGGCCTGATTTTAAAATAATTTGAATTTTTATCAAATTGAGTAGGATCAATAATATTTTGATCTATTACCTCCATAAGCCCC
>NZ_CVSW01000011.1 GCF_001180265.1 Prochlorococcus marinus
AGAGGATTATTTACAGTTCAATTTATTGCCAATAAAATATGCAATTATTCAGGGGATTAAAGGTTGGTTAACAATTGTACCTTTTGTTTTATTGATTTCTCTAATTATGAATAGTTTGATTGAAACTCAGAATGGTAGTAACCCTTTGCTGGAAATTGTCCTCAATAATAATAATTACTTATCATTTTTACTATTATTTGTAACAACAACTCTATTA
>NZ_CVSW01000012.1 GCF_001180265.1 Prochlorococcus marinus
AAAACAAGGGTGGGATTTACCTGATCGTGAATCGGAAGAATGGAATAAATTTAACGATGAATTAGGAGAAAAAATGAGAGGTGTTGGACTTATTTTTGAAAAATATTGTAAATTTACTCCTGAGGTAGGAGAAGGGGTTCATCTTCTAGACGACTGATCATAAATAGTTTTAAACCATTGATGTATCCCTTAATCAATGGCTTATTAATTAATAAGATAATATAATTTCACTAAATTAGAACTGGCAATTATTAAGGCTTTATAAAGCTTGTACTCTAAAAAAATTTTTTTATTCCACAAAAAAGTTATTTAATTTCTATATTTGAATAAAAATATGAAAAATAAATTAACCTTTTTATTCGATGGTGGTTGTCCACTTTGTTTGAGAGAAACAAATTTTCTTAAAAAAAGAGATACCTTTAATCAAATTGCATTTATAGATATTAATAGTAAGGATTATGATCGAAGTCTTTTTAATGACATCTCATATTCAGAAGCTATGTCAAACCTGCATGGGATTATTGAAAATGGTAAAATTATTAAGGGACTAGATGTACTTGCATATTCTTATGAATTAGTTGGTTTAGGTTGGGTTTATTATCCCTTGAAGATTAAGCTCTTATCTCCATTATTGAGATTGGTTTACAGATATTGGGCAAAATATAGACTTCAAATTACAGGTAGATCCAATATTGAAAAACTTTGTACCACTCAATGTGAACAATAAATATGGAAAGTATCGATATAGACAGAATAATAGAAATGTGTTGGGAAGATAGAACACCCTTTGAAGCTATCGAGTATCAATTTGGTTTAAAAGAGGAAGATGCGATAAAAATTATGCGTCAAAATCTTAAACCCAAATCTTTCAAAGTCTGGAGAAAGAGAGTTTCGGGTAGAAATACAAAACATATGGCCCTTAAAGATTCAACTAGATTTAAATCTACTCATAAAAGAAAATTATAAATTTTGAAAAATCTTTCTACCAAGACTTGTCCTGTTTGCAATAGGCCGTTTGAGTGGCGTAAAAAATGGAAAAACTGTTGGGATGATGTTATCTACTGTTCAAAAAGATGCAGTATCAGGAAGTCACAAAGATGAAACAAGTATCAATTATTTTCCCGAATCAACTTTTTAGAGAAAGCCCAATCTTAAAAATAAATTGTGAAGTTTTGATTTTGGAAGACTCATTATTTTTTGGAAATGATAAATTTCACAAATTAATTAACCATAAAAATAAGTTAGTTTTTCATAGAGCATCTATGCTCGCTTATAAAAATTATTTAGAAATATCTGGCTTTAAAGTTTTATATATCGAAAACAAGAATAATGTTTCTACAGTTGATTACTTATCGGAATTTATTAAAAATAAATATCAGAAAATAAATCTCATCGACCCTCATGATTTTTTAATAATGAAGAGGATTAATAATTTTGTTAAAAGTAATAATTTAGCTTTAAATATTTTGCCTTCTCCTATGTTTATGAGCAGTGAAGATTTAAAAGATTTATTTGCATCAAATGCAAAAAAACCTCTTATGGGGAGATTTTATGAGAATCAAAGAAAGAGCCAAAAGATATTAGTTAATCCTGATGGTACACCTGAAGGTGGTAAATGGAGTTTCGATGAAATGAACAGAAAAAAATTACCAAAAAAAATAAATATACCCGATACACCTAAATTACAAAAAAATAAATTTGTAGTTAATGCAGAAAGGTCATTAGCCAATTTTGATATTGAGTTTATTGGAGAAAGTAATAACTTTCTATATCCAACTAATTTTGAAGAGGCAGATGAATGGTTAAATGATTTTTTTAAACATAGATTTTTCTTATTTGGAGATTATGAGGATGCTATTTCTAAAGAAAATTCTTTTTTATGGCACAGTTTACTTTCTCCTCTTTTAAATTGTGGCTTATTAACCCCAGATGTAGTAGTAAATAAAGCATTACTTTTTGCAAAAAATCATAATGTTCCTATTAACTCTTTAGAGGGTTTTATTCGGCAAATTATTGGATGGAGAGAATTTATTTGCCTCGTCTATAAAAAGTACGGAACAAAGATGCGAAATAGTAATTTTTGGAATTTTGAAGATAAGCCAATTCCAAAATCTTTTTATCAAGGAAATACAGGAATTGAACCAGTAGACGTTGTTATAAAAAATATTATTAAATTTGGTTATTGTCATCATATTGAACGGCTAATGATTGTTGGCAACTTTATGCTTCTATGTAGAATTCACCCCAACCAAGTTTATAAATGGTTTATGGAAATGTTTATTGATTCCTATGATTGGGTTATGGTCCCAAATGTTTATGGAATGAGTCAGTTTAGTGATGGTGGTATCTTTTCAACAAAGCCATATATATCAAGCTCTAACTATGTAAAAAAAATGTCTAATTTTAAAAGTGGTCCATGGTGTGAAATATGGGATGGCTTATTTTGGAAATTTATTAAAGATAATGAAAGCTTTTTTAGAAAGCAATATCGTCTGGCAATGTTAACGAGAAATCTCGATAAAATGTCAGAGGAAAAATTAAATAATCACTTAAAAATGGCCGATAAATTTTTAAGAGATATTCAATAAATTAAGAGTGATAACCTAAAGTTGTATTTGAAAAATTAAAAGAATATTATGTTATGAAGAAAAAATAAGTACGGATGTTAACTTAGAAAAAATTAGATTTATCTAATGGCAATTGGAACACTTTTTTTAAAAAGTAATTCGACGGGAATTATCACTTTTTCTGAATTAGATTGGATAACTACCCATCAATCCAATTTCACTAGGTTGGAGGAATCCATAGCAATTAAATTAGGAAGAATGCTTGATGCAGGATCTATCAATATTGGTTGCCGTTTGAAATCCTGAATAAGTTTTTATTTTAATAATGAAGTATCAAAAAGAAAAAAAAATATTTTTTCGGGAAAGAATCCATTCTTTAAATATCTTTCTTTTTTTAGGATTTAATCTTTCACTTATTTCAATCTTAGGTTTTATTTGGTTTAATTCTGGAATTGAAAAAGTAGTTTAAATTTTTGAATTTTTTGTATATTAAAGTTATCTTTAAAAAATTAATTATATTTTGAGCATAGGATATTTACAAAGAAAGGCAGCTTGGGAAATTTTATTAAAAGTTAGTTCTGGTGATTTTTCTGATCATGCTCTTGAAAAGGTTTTAAAAAATTATCAATTTAATCCTCTTGATATAGCTTTTATTACGGAATTATCTTTTGGATGCATAAGATATAGAAAATTTCTTGACCTTTGGACTGATCATACATCAAAAATTACTCATAAAAAGCAGCCTCCAAAGTTAAGATGGCTTCTACATATAGGTTTGTATCAACTATTGAAAATGGATAAAATCCCATTTCCTGCTGCTATTTCTACTACTGTAGAAGTAGCTAAAAAAACAGATTTAAATGGTTTAGCGGGCACTGTAAATGCGATATTGAGAAATGCATCAAGAAAATTAGAACAAAAAATATTTCCGGAATTATCTTCTGATAGAAAAGAAAGAATTTCATATCTTGAATCATTTCCATTATGGCTTGTGAAGGATCTTTATAAATGGGTCGGCAATAGCGAGGGTGAAAATATTATTAAGGCATTTAATAAAAAACCATCAATTGATTTGAGAATTAACCCATTAAAAACTAATTTAGATTACTTTTTGAAAGTACTTCATGAAAATAAAATTGATGCTGAAATTATTAAAGATTTACATAATGGAATTACTTTAAAATCTAATCCAAGATCTATAAAAAATTTACCAGGATATAGTGATGGACTTTGGACAATTCAAGATAGATCTTCTCAGTGGATAGCACCTCTCTTAAATCCAAAAGAAGGTGAAAAGATTTTAGATGCTTGTGCAGCTCCAGGAAGTAAGTCTACCCACCTTGCAGAATTAACAAATGATAGTGCTGAAATCATTGCCGTAGATAGATCAGTAAAAAGATTGAAAATACTGCAATCAAATTTAGAAAGGTTAAATTTGAAATCTGTTAATACCCTTAAGGCTGATGCTACGAGATTGATTGAATTAAATCCTAATTTTATATCTTATTTTGATAAGATTTTATTAGATGCTCCATGTTCAGGCATTGGAACTCTTTCCAGAAATCCAGATTCTAGATGGTCTTTAAGTAAAGAAAAAATAAAATTTTTAACTTTATTACAGGAAAAACTTTTGGAAAGTATTTTCCCTCTTTTAAAAAAAGATGGTACTTTAGTTTATTCAACTTGTACTATTTGTCCTGATGAAAATAATCTATTAATTGAACGATTTATTGAAAAAAACAAAACTTTAAAATTGGTTAGCCAAAAGCAAATTTTCCCTAGCTTGGATTATTCTGGTGATGGATTTTATTCTGCAATAATTTCTTATAAATCTTAAAAATATAATTTATTTTTTAATTGGAATTTTATAAATTTCAGATATGAACTTCTTCCATAAATAAGCTGCATTCCCACTAGATAATTCAGATTCCTTATTATCGTCATAACCTATCCAGATCCCTGTTGTAAGGTTATCAATTGAACCAATAAACCATAGATCTTTATTTCCATCAGATGTTCCTGTTTTCCCATAAATTTTCTTTCCTTTTATAAAGGCTGCTTTTGAAGTCCCTTCTTTTACAGATTTTTCAAGAAGTTTATTTATTTTCTTGTTTATTTTTAAATCTAATATTTTCTTGGAAAAAGATTTATTTTCCCAAATAGGTTGTTTTTTAAATGATTCTATTTTTTCTATGATTTCAGGGCTTTGAATCTTCCCATTATTGTTAATTGCAGAATATGCATTTGTGATGTTTAAAAGATTATCTCCGTAGGCGCCAATAGCTAATGATGGGAATTCCTCTAGCTCTTGCTCGTAACCTAGTCCAAATGAATTCGCTAAATTAATAATATTTTTTAAGCCGATTTTTTTTGTTATTGATATTGGAACGATATTTGATGAACTTTTAAATGATTCAATCAAAGATATTGAACCTCTATAGTCTTCTGAAAAATTTTTTGGGCAATAACTTTTCCAGCACATTTGTGAGTCTTCAAATTTATCGCTTAATTTTATTCCTTCTATTAATGCAGCAGCATAAGGGATTATTTTAAAAGTAGAACCTAAAGGTCTTACAGATGAAATCACTCTATTGTATTCATTAATTGATGGATTTTTGCTGGTTATCATTGTCCTGATTAGTCCTGTGTTTGATTCGATAGATAACAGACCAAATTCAAGTTCTTTAGGACCTGCGTATTTTGATATTTTTTGACCTTTTTCTTGCCAATCTTTGTTGATAGAAGATTTAATTCTTAAAAACTTATAATCATTTTTACTTCCAATTTTTTTATCTGTTTCCTGAAAA
>NZ_CVSW01000013.1 GCF_001180265.1 Prochlorococcus marinus
ATGAAAGTTCTTTTACATCTTTGAGAGAGATTCCTAAATGGGGGGGGATTTTCTCTAAAAATGTGTTTTTTGCTTCCTTAAAAAGTAAATCTGAAAAAAATAATTTTTGTAGAGTTGTTGATCAATACCTTTCTATTTTGATCAAATTAAGTAAGAAAGCTAAACCTGAAGTTAATAAGAAAATTATCCAAGAGAGAAAAGATTTTCAAAAAAATTATTGTGTTCAACAAATGAAAAATGAGAAGACTAGTATGGTGCTTCTAAAATATTTTGATGAAAAATGGGTTAATAACTATATAAAAACAGTACTTTTCGAT
>NZ_CVSW01000014.1 GCF_001180265.1 Prochlorococcus marinus
TTTTATTTAACAATTGATTTCTAAAAATTTGTATTTATATCCTCAAGATATTCAATTTTTTTAATCCTGCATCCTTTGTTAAAAGAAAAACATTTAAATTCACAACTTCTTAAGATTTATGAAATAAAAGGAGTATTATTAATAACTTTTTAGAGTTAATTGTCAGGGAAAAAAGATTAAATTAGTAAATTATTTTTTAAAATAAACATATTAATTTTTAATTAATGTTTGGTTTTTGAATCTAATTTATTATGCAAAAAATAGGTTTTATCCATTTGCTTAATAACCAATTATATAAATCAAAATATCTGACAATTTTTAAAAGGTTGGGAAGTCATAGTGTATTCGCACTTATCGCACTAATCGTAATTGGAGGCGCTACGAGAGTCATGGATGCGGGACTTGCCTGTCCAGATTGGCCATTATGTTATGGATCTTTTTTACCTCTTAATCATATGAACTTAAGAGTATTTCTAGAGTGGTTTCATCGTCTAGATGCTTTTCTGGTTGGAATATTAATTCTTTTTAAATTTGCCCTTTCAATTATCTGGAAAAAACAAATTCCAAATTGGTTACCTAAAACTTATTCATTTTTACTTTTTCTCGTTATTGTCCAAGGATCTTTTGGAGCTTTAACAGTAATAAACCTGCTTGATTCATATACTGTTACTGGGCATCTTTTAATAGCTTTTTTACTGCTCATCACAACAATTTCAATAAATCAAAATTTAGAAAATGACGAGATAGAAGACCCATTAATTTGGTGGAGATTATTATTATTTGTTCCTCTTTTACTTTCTCTTATTCAATCTTTTATTGGAGTAAGGCTTTCATCAACTTGGTCAGCACATATTTGCTTATCTTTTAATAAACAATGTCTAATTCTAAATACTCATAAATTATTTGCTTTTCCAATTGCTTTTTCAATTCTATTGATTATTGCTACTGCAATTTATAAGAGAAGTTTGCTTAATAAAAGTTGGAAATATCTCTCAGCACTTATTTTTCTATTGTTTTCCCAAATTGCTTTGGGCGTTTTAAGTCTTAAAACAAATTTGAATGAACCAATTTTTATTATCGGACATCAACTTAACGCCTCTTTATTTATTGCGATATTAACAACATTAATTTTTAGAAATCCCTTTACCAAAAAAGGTTTAAACCACTCCCTAAATTCCCAAATGGTTGGTATCAATTCATGAACAGTAGTAACTTAGAAAACTTGAACTATAAATCTGCAACTAGGGATGAAGTTGTACCTTCAAGAAAAAGATTAACTTTGCCGCCTTGGCTTGAAGTAGCAAAACCTAGATTAATCCCACTTCTATTGGCAACAACTTTGGGAGGAATGGCTTTAACAGAAGAATGGCCTTTGTCTTCGCCTAAACTTATCTGTACTTTAGGAGGAGGCGCTTTGGCAGCAGCCGCAGCAGGGGCACTTAATTGCTTGTGGGAAATGGAATTAGATAAAAGGATGTCAAGAACTAGCAAAAGAGCCTTGCCAGCAGGAAAATTGTCATCTGAGACTGTATTTTTAGCTGCTGTATCATGTACTTTGGCAGCTTCGATGCTGTTAGTAAGTGGTGTAAATTATTTGGCTGCGGGTTTAACTCTTCTTGGTTTATTTAGCTATGTAATTTTATATACAGTTATTTTGAAACCTCGTACAACAAAAAACATTGTTTTCGGAGGAGTTGCTGGTGCAATACCACCCTTAGTTGGAGCATCTGCTGCCACAGGGCATGTGGGTCTTAGTGGTTGGTGGTTGTTTGGCTTAGTAATGTTATGGACCCCAGCTCATTTTTGGGCACTTGCAATTTTGTTGAAGGATGATTACGCATCTGTTGGTATTCCTATGCTCCCTTCCGTTAAAGGATCTGTTTTTACCGCTAAAGCGATTTCTCGTTACGGATGGGCAACGGTTTTAATGAGTATAATGGGAGTCTTTGCTTTACCTGAAGGGGGTCTTTTATACGGAATTATGCTATTTCCATTTAATGGAAGACTTTTGCAATTAATAAATCAATTAAAGAAATCTCCTGATGATCTTTCAAGAGCAAAGTCTCTTTTTAGGTGGTCCATTCTCTATATGTTTGGCATTTGTCTTTTGTTATTAATTTCCAGAACCCAAATATCCGTAGAATTTGAGCAGCAATCTAAGCAAATATTTTTATCTATAGTATCCCTGCTTAGTAATTAAATTAGATGTAAAATGTCTTTTAAGTAATTAGTAAGTTTGATGAATTATATAAAAGTTAAAGGGCTCTCAAAATCTTATTCAGATATCAATGCATTAAAAAATTTATCGATGGAAATTGAAGCTGGCACATTATTTGGAATTCTAGGTCCAAATGGTGCTGGCAAATCAACACTAATAAAAATACTCGCAACTTTAATAGAGCCTGATAGTGGAGAAGTTTTTATAAATAATATTAATCTGATAAAAAATTCAAGGAAAATTAGAGAATTAATTGGTTATGTGGCTCAAGACATTGCACTTGATAAAATATTAACTGGACGAGAGCTTTTGGATTTTCAATCAGATTTATATCACATAAACAAAAACAAAAAATTTGCAAGGATTAAGAAATTAATAGATCAATTAGAGATGAATGATTGGATTGATCGTAAGTGCGGAACTTATTCAGGGGGAATGAAAAGAAGAATAGATCTGGCAGCTGGACTTTTACATTTGCCCCAAGTATTAATTTTGGATGAACCTACAGTTGGTTTAGATATTGAAAGTAGAAATATTATTTGGCAACTTTTGAAAGATTTGAGAAATAATGGAATGACGATTATTTTAAGCAGTCACTATCTTGATGAAATAGATAAATTGGCAGACAGATTAGTGATAATTGATGATGGAAGAGTTATAGCACAAGGGACTCCTGCAGAGCTCAAAAATAAATTAGGAGGTGATAGAGTAACTTTGAAAGTAAGGGAATTTAGTAATCAGGAAGAAGCAAAAACTATATGTGAAATTTTATCTTCAATAGATGGAATTAGTCAGATTATCATAAATGAAGCTCAGGGTTTCTCGATAAATTTTGTAGCAGATAAGGAAAAAGATTTACTTACGAAACTCAAAGTAGAATTGGCCTTCTCAAAGTTTGAAATTTTTTCCTTAACCCAAAGTCAGCCAAGCTTGGATGATGTATATCTTCAGGCAACTGGGAAAACATTATTGGATGCCGAAATTTCTATGGCAGGGAAAAGAGACCTTAAAAAAGAATCAAAGCAATCAATGCGATAGAAAAACTTTTGGTTAACTAACTATAATGAACACTAAATACTGCTAATTATGGAATTACAACAGTATAATTTATTTTTTTTATACCAAGAAACATTTGCCTTAACAAAGAGGTTATTTATTCAATTAAAAAGAAGACCATCAACTCTTTTAGCAGGAATATTACAACCCATAATTTGGCTTTTTTTATTTGGGGCTCTATTCTCTAAAGCTCCTGAAGGTTTTTTACCAGGAGTTGATTCTTATGGGAATTTTTTAGGGGCGGGACTTATTGTTTTTACAGCTTTTAGCGGAGCCTTAAACTCTGGCCTCCCTTTAATGTTTGATAGAGAGTTTGGATTTCTTAATAGATTACTTGTGGCTCCTTTAACTAGTAGATTATCCATAGTTTTATCTTCTTTTATTTACATAACAATCCTAAGCTTTGTTCAGAGTATTGTAATAATGTTCGTTTCATACATTTTGGGTTATGGATGGCCGAACTTATATGGTTTAGGAATTGTTTTTACAACACTAATTCTATTGGTTCTTTTTGTGACATCAATAAGCTTATGTTTAGCGTTTGTCTTGCCCGGACATATTGAATTAATCGCTCTCATATTTGTGATAAACTTACCTCTTCTTTTCGCAAGCACTGCTTTAGCTCCAATCTCTTTCATGCCAAATTGGCTTAGTTGGTTAGCCTCATTAAATCCATTAACTTTTGCGATTGAACCTATTAGGACTGCTTATACAGAAACTATGAATTTAGAATTAGTGGCTTTACATGCCCCATATGGTGATTTAACTTGTAAGAGTTGTATATCAATTTTATTTTCTTTAACAGTTTTTTCCTTGATTATCATAAGGCCTCTGTTAAATAGAAAGTTAAATTAATAAATTTATGCTTTTAAAAAATCATCTAATAGAAGTTTTTAAAAAAGCCTCTTTAGAAAAGAATATTTTGCTTAAAGAAAATATTGTCCTCAAGTGGGTGCATAGATTTGGGATTGATTCTTTAGATGATTTATTAATCCATACCCCAGCTCTAAGGGAATATAAGCTTGAAGAAGAAAATCACGAACAAACCAATTTAATGGATGAAGTAGATGAAGAAGAAAATCAAGAACAAATTAAACTTAAATTACCAAAAACTGTTGAAAATATAGAAGAAATAAAATCGGAATCAAAACTTCTAGAAACTTATAGCAGTAATGGAATATTTAGCAAAGATCAAAATTCTAATAATATAAAACTACTCACTGATAACCAGAAGTTACCACTGCCTAATATTAAAAATTTAAGAAAGTGGATTAATAACGATAAAAAAGCAAGTTAAATTTTTACATCATTCCTGGCATACCCATGCCACCCATTCCTGGCATACCCATGCCACCCATTCCTGGCATACCCATGCCACCCATTCCTGGCATACCCATGCCACCCATTCCTGGCATACCCATGCCACCCATTCCTCCCATTGGATCTCCACCTGGTCCTTCAGGTGCTGCTGCTTCAGGCTGTGGTATGTCGGCCATCGCAACTTCTGTTGTGAGGAGCATAGCTGCAATAGATACTGAATCTTGAAGAGCTAATCGTATTACTTTTGTTGGATCTAATATTCCTGAATCTTTTAAATCCTCATATTTTCCTGAATTAGCATTAAAGCCTTTTTTAAGTCTTTTAATTTCAGAGACTACTACATCGCCATTAAAACCAGTATTTTTTGCTATTTGTTTGGTAGGTTCCAAAAGTGCTTCTTTAACTATATTTATTCCTGTTCTTAAATCATCGGAAGATGTTTGACTTAAATTTAAAAGGTCATCTGATATTTCAATTAAAGTTTGTCCTCCCCCAGGAACAACACCCTCTTCAATAGCAGCTTTCGTAGCATTAAGGGAATCTTCGATTCTTAATTTTTTATACTTCATCTCTGTTTCTGTAGCAGCTCCTACTTTTATAAGAGCTACTCCTCCGGCTAGTTTGGCTATCCTTTCATTGATTTTATCCTGATCATACTCTGATTCAGTTATCTTTACTTCTCTCTTTAATTTCTCTACTCGCGCTTTAACTAGATCTTTAGTGTCTTCGAAGGCAACAATTGTAGTTTTATCCTTTGTGATAGTTATTTTTTTTGCTTTGCCTAAATCATTAATCGATACTTTATCAAGTGTCATCGATTTATCTTCACTAATTAACTTAGCCCCTGTAAGAATTGCAATATCTTCAAGGGCAGCTTTCCTTCTCTCGCCAAATAAAGGGGCTCTTACAGAAGCTACATTTAAAACCCCACTATTCTTATTCAAAACCAGAGTGGTTAAAGCCTCTCCTTCGATATCTTCAGCAAGAATTAAAAAAGGTGAGCCTGACTTCTGAATTTCTTCAAGTATTGGAACCAGATCAACTAAAGTTGAGATTTTTTGATCAGTAATCAATATTTTAGGGTTTTCAAGTTCACAAACTTGTCTTTCTTGGTCTGTTACGAAATATGGGGAACTATAACCTCTATCAAAAGACATTCCTTCAGTTATATCTAATTCTGTTTCTAGTGATTGAGATTCTTCAACAGTTATTACTCCATCAGAAGTAACAATATCCATTGCTTTCGAAATTATAGATCCAATTTCTTCATCACCTCCAGCACTAACTGTTGCAACTTTTTGGATATCAGAACCACTTAATGAAATACTTTTAGAACTTAATTTTTCTAGAACAAAAGTTAGGCCTATCTCCATACCCTTTTTTAACTCCATAGGACTGGCACCAGAAGCAATATTTTTTAATCCCTCCTGAACCATCTTCTGAGTCAAAATAGTTGCTGTTGTTGTGCCATCACCAGCACTCTCTTTTGTCTTTGATGCTACTTGTTCTATTAATTTCGCACCTAAATTAGAGATAGGGTTTTCAATCTCAATCTCTTTAGCAACAGTGGCTCCATCTCTTACTATATCTGGCGAACCAAATTTTCTTTCTATTACTACGTTTTTCGCCTTGGGACCAATAGTAACCTTTACTGCATTAGCTACGAAATTTACACCTTTTTCTAGCGCTTCTCTTGATTCATTAGAAAAACTTAACTGTTTTGGCATGTTTACTCAATCTTTAGTCTTATTCTAATTTCCCATAGAATCATTTTTAAGGGATATTTAATTAAGTGGGGAAAGCCGAATTTCTTTTCATGAGACGTACAAATTAAGTCAAATAAGAGTATCTTTAAAATATGGATGAAACAAATAATCTCATTTTTACTCTTACCGCAATCCTCGCGATTGCTATGACATTAATATATTTTCCTCTTAGGTTTTTCTTGACTTTAACTGCTAGAAGTCGAAGACTAAAACTCTTACAAAAAATTCGAAGGTTGAGAGATGAATTGGGCCAACCTTACGAAAGTAAATAATTAAATACTCATGCCACCGTCAATACTAATTGTTTGCCCTGTAATGTAACTTCCAGCATTACTTGCAACTAAGAATGATACTAAATTTGCAATTTGAGAACAACTTCCTAATTTCCCTAAAGGAATAATTTTAAGAATATCTTCAGTATTAAGTTTTTCAGTCATCTCTGTTTCGATAAAGCCTGGAGCTATTGCGTTTACGTTTATACCTCTTGAAGCAAATTCTTTAGCGCAAGTTTTGGTGAATCCAATAACTCCAGCTTTGGCTGCAGAATAATTTGCTTGACCGGGATTACCAATTAATCCAACAACAGATGAAATATTTACGATACTACCACTTCTTTTTTTCATCATAAATTTTGAAGCATATTTTGTACAAAGAAAAACTCCTTTTAAGTTTGTATTTAGTACATCATCCCATTGTTCCGATTTCATTCTCATCAATAGTCCATCTCTAGTAATGCCAGCATTATTAATCAGGATATCAATGGTGCCATTAATTTTTATGATTTCTTCAAAAGATGAACTTACAGAATCCTCATTTGAAACATCAAACTTTAATTTATGAGCTTTACCTCCCGAATTTTTTATTGAATTCACAACTTCTTCAGCTTTTTCATCAGAAGAAGAGTAATTAATAAAAACTTCTGCTCCTAAGCGGCTTAGTTCTAAAGCAATTTCTTTACCAATTCCTCTGCTAGCTCCAGTAATTAAAGCAACTTTGCCTGATAATGAATCTGTATTGGACATTATTAAATTTTATAATTTTCAATCGTAGTACTATTTGTGTAAAGATATTGCTTTTATTTATAATTATCTAGAAAATATTAAGACCTTCTATTGTGCACTTTTTAATACCAGCTGCAGGGAGCGGTAGCAGAATGAAAGCTGGGAAAAATAAATTACTTATTGATTTAAAGGGAGAGTCTTTGATTTATTGGACACTTAAATCTGTATTTTCTGCAAGCTCAACAAATTGGGTTGGAATAATTGGGCAACCGAAAGATAAAAATTTATTATTAAATTCAGCAAAGGATTTTGCCCATAAAGTTCATTGGATTAATGGAGGTGACACGAGACAACAGTCAGTTTTTAATGGTTTAAAAGCGTTACCAAAAGATGCTGAAAAAGTTTTAATACATGATGGTGCTAGATGCCTAATTAATCCTGAATTGATAGACCAATGTGCTAGCCAACTAGATGAAAATGAAGCTGTTATTTTGGCTACTAAGGTAACTGACACAATAAAGATTGTTGATAATGAAGGTTTTATTAAAGAAACACCAGATAGAAATTATTTATGGGCAGCGCAAACTCCTCAGGGCTTTTTAGTAGATAGATTAAAAAAAGCTCATATGCTAGCAATTGATAAAAACTGGAAAGTCACAGATGATGCCTCACTATTCGAAATGCTTAATTGGAAAGTGAAGATTATTGAAGGAACTTATTCAAATATAAAAATTACATCCCCTATAGATTTGAAAATAGCAAAACTTTTTGTGAAGAACCTCTAGTTAAAAAGGTGTATCGATACTAAGAATGCCATTATCACCATCTAAAGTGGCTTCATATCCCAAAGGAATGCAAGCATTTCCCGATATGTGGCCTATTGGGAGGTCAAAAAGAATAGGAAATTCAAACTTTTGGAGTCTTTCAATAATGCAGTTTTTTAGTAAATCTTTCCATTCAAGGTCGCAGGAATCATTAGAAAAACTTCCGAATCCAATACCAGCAATATCAGTAAGTGTTTTAGTCATTCTGAGGTAAGTTAACATGCGGTCTATTTTATAAATATCTTCATTAATATCTTCAAAAATTATTATTTTCCCTTTGCAATCTGGAAAGTGATTAGTACCAATTAAAAAAGTAGCAATAGTTAAGTTAGAAACGATAATTTCTCCTTTAGCTTTTCCAGTTCTTAAAGGAATTCCTCTTATATCCTCAACATATCCCTCAAATAGTAAATTTCTTAATCTCTGAAGACTCCACTCTGGCTCTTTGAAAAGGCCAGTAACCATTGGGCCATGAATAGAACCTATAAATCCTTGAGAATATTTAGATAGTAACAAAGAACATGTATCTGAGAATCCAAGCATTAAACCATGCTGCCAAGCAGGTTCTTTTTCTAAAAGTCTTGCTGAACCCCAGCCACCTTTTGCAAAAATGATTAGCTTACTATTTTGTGCTTTTTCAAGTTCTTCGAATCTAGTTAAATCATTACCTGCAAAATAACCAAATTTTTTTGATAGAGAATTATTTTCATTAATTTCCAAGCCCCAGTTTTTTAAGATTTCTATACCTTTTTGAACATTTTCGTCTTCATCAATAAAGGAGCCGGGAGCTAAAATATCTATTAGATCCCCTTTTTTTAATCTAAAAACCATATTTAGAATTTATGAGGCAATAATAATTCCCAATAAAAGGACTCCTCCATAAATTGATTGATTTTTGAAGTGATTCCCAATATTTTTTATTGATTGCTTTTCCTCAGGAAATACTTTTAGTATATCTATCTGCATTAAGATTGACGTTGTAAGCCAAATTGGCCAAAAAATAAAATCCATTTGATTAATAAATCCGCATAATGCGAGAAAACAAGAAGTTAAAAAATAGCAAATTTGAATAGTAATTCTTGTATTGTTCTGGAGGTTAACAGCGGAACTATTTATTCCAATTTTGATATCATATTTTTTATCTGCTAAAGCATAAATCGTGTCAAAGCCAAAAGTCCAAAAAATGGTAGCTAGCCAGCAAAATAATAAAACAATACTATTTAAATTGCCTTCATTTGCTGCCCAAGGAATTAAGACAGCAAAACCCCAGCATATGGATAAGATTAATTGAGGATATTTAAACCATCTTTTGGCAGAAGGATAAATTAAAATAATAGGTAAAGCTAAAAAAGCAAGGGAAATGGAAAGAATTCTTCCAGGCTGAGGTAGTGACAAAGTTAAAAAGAAACTACATAAAATTAAAAAGAAAAGAATTGAATAAGCCGTTTTAAGACTGATTTTATTTGCAGCTAGAGGTCTATTTTTTGTCCTAACAACTCTTTGATCAATTTTTTTGTCCCAAATATCATTAACCACACAGCCAAATCCACTTACTAGTAATCCTCCCAGTATTATTCTTAGCAACATTAAAAACGTTGGATTAGCATCTGGGGTTAAAAATAAACTCCATCCAGCAGGAATAAGTAAGATCATTCTTCCAGTAGGCTTATTCCACCTTAATAATTCAAAAAAAGTACTTAATTTAATTTGTTTATTTTGCATATGACCTATTGTATATTTCATAACTTTAAATAATCTTACTAGGATTAAATGATTTCTATTATTTAATAATCAATCTTGGGTATATTTATTAATGGATTTAAGATATCTGCATCTTATAAAAAGAAATGATACTGAAACAAGATTTAAGATATTTTCAAGAAAAGCAAATTTTAGTAGCTTCTATAGATATTGGAACTAATTCTACACATCTATTGGTAGCAGAAATTAATCTAGAATTAAAATCATTTTCAATAAAATTCACTGATAAATCAACTACTCGTCTTGGAGAAAGAGATGGGGAGGGTAATCTTACTGAAGAATCAATCCAAAGAGCATTAGTTACTCTTAAGCGATTTAAGGAATATTGTAAAAGTAATGGCGTAAAACAAATAGTAACAGCAGCAACAAGTGCAGTTAGGGAATCTCCTAACGGTCAAGATTTTATTAGAAGAGTTCTTGATGAAACTGAGATTCAAATAGAAATGATAAGTGGTTCTGAGGAAGCCAGATTAATTTATCTTGGTGTTCTTTCTGGGATGGCTTTTGAAGATAAGTCTTTTGTAATAATAGATATTGGAGGAGGGTCTACAGAATTAATACTTGCGGATAAAAAAGATGCTATAGCTCTTACCAGTTCGAGAATTGGTGCGGTAAGACTTAAAAATGATTTTTTAAATAAAGAGTCTATAAATTCAGAAAGATCGAGTTTTCTAACAACTTTTATTAAAGGATCTTTAGAACCAGCTATTCGAAAAATAAAGAGTAGATCTCAGGGCGATCAGACTTTATCTATGATTGCAACCAGTGGCACTGCAACCTCATTAGGAAATTTGATTTCAGATGATTTGGGAGAATCTAAACAAAAGTTGCACGGTTATAAATTTAAAAGGGAAAACTTACAAAATGTATTGGGAAAACTAATCAAGTTGCCAGTTTCGGAAATCAAGAAAATACCTTCATTAAGTGAGAGAAGAGCAGAAATAATTGTTCCAGGAGCATTGATATTAAATACCGCAATGGAGATGTTGAACTTTGATGAATTAATAATAAGTGAGAGGTCGCTTCGAGAGGGTTTGGTTGTGGATTGGATGCTTCGAGAAGGGATAATTAAAAATGAGTTAAATATTCAAAGCAACATTAGAAAAACAACCATAGTTCATCAGGCCAGAAAGTTTGGAGTAGATAATACAAGAGCTGAGAAAGTTATTGATATTGCCTTTCAAATCTATGATCAGACTAAAAATATCTTTCATAGCGATAATGACCCTAAAGCTAAAGAACTTCTTTGGGCAGCTTCTAATCTTTATAATTGTGGGAAATATGTGAATGTTGGTTCATATCACAAACACTCTTGGTACTTAATAAAAAATTGTGAGTTGTTGGGATATTCTGAAGCAGAAACAAATATTATTGCTTCAATTGCAAGGTACCATAGAAAGACTTTACCTAAGAAAAGGCATGAGTCTTGGCAAAATTTAATATCCAAAGAAGATAAAAAATTAGTCCTTGAAATGTCATTAATCCTGAGACTAGCAGCAGCTCTTGATCAGAGACCTGACAAGGTGATCTCCTCAGTTCAAATAAAATTGCAGGAAAATAATATTACATTTCAACTTTTACCTTTAGATAGAAACCATGATCTTCTTCTTGAAAAATGGAACTTAGGATTATGCCGTAATGTAATAAAAGAACTAAAGAATTTGGAATTAAAAGTTATTTAGTTTTTTTTAAAAGTTCTTGTTTTGGAGTTTGATTCTGAGAAGAATCTGAAAATAAATTGAAAATTAAGGTCGAGGCGATAAGTCCGAGAAAGCCTGAAATTAAAATAAATATTAGGAATCCTAGTGGATTAAAATTCTTAGATTGTCTAGACTTATAATTTTTTTTGGAAACTTCCTCAACTATTTCTTCAATTTTCACTTCTTTCCTCTCTGTCTTGAATTCATTCATTAAAAATTCTGTATCAAGTTTTAGCTTCTGTGAAATCCGTCTAATCATTGCTTTGATAAATACTTTTTCAGGTAGTTTTTCTTCATTACCTTCCTCTATGGCTTCAAGTTGATGAGCGCCAATTTTTAAATCAGAAGCCAATTCTTCAATTGATTGATTTTTACTTAACCTAGCCTCTTTAATGAAATTTCCGATTCTCTTTAAAGAGGAATCTCCTCCTTTATTTTTGATTTCCGAAACAGATTTTATTTCTTTCAAAGCAAATAAATTTTTACTAATTATAGTAATTAATATTTTTCTATCAACTTTAAGATTATTTATTCCTAAAGAGATGCTTATAAGATGGATTATAAAGATTAGATCTTTTTTGAGAATTACAAATTGCTGGGCTAATTATGTAAATGGTTGTTCTAATTAGTTTTTTCTCAATAGAAAATTTTTCCATATCTTTTAATTCTATTAATGATGTCCAACCATCATCCCAAGATACTCTAAATCCAACAATCACTTTAGTCTCTGGAGGGTAAAACTCTAGTAAAGTTTCTTGAGACCTTTTCACATGCCTAGCACTTAGATATAGACATATAGATGAATTGTGTTTCGCAAGATCTTTCAGAGATTCTTTTTCGGGCATCCCTGTTCGCCCTCCTGCTCTAGTTAAAATTATTGTTTGCGTTACGTCAGGGATGGTTAACTCAGCTTCATGATATGCTGCAGCAACTTGAAAAGCACTTACTCCAGGAACAACCTCGATTTCAATT
The DNA here is from genome assembly GCF_001180265.1 of Prochlorococcus marinus. Taxonomy (GTDB): domain Bacteria; phylum Cyanobacteriota; class Cyanobacteriia; order PCC-6307; family Cyanobiaceae; genus Prochlorococcus_A; species Prochlorococcus_A marinus_H. Next base: position 12,619 of record NZ_CVSW01000014.1, read on the forward strand.
TTTTCGTTTTTTAAAATTTCGATTTGCTCTCTAATTGCTCCAAAAAGGCAAGGGTCTCCATCATGCAACCTTACAACAGTTTTCCCTGCCTTAAATTTTTCTATCATAATTGAGGTGATTTGCTCTAAGTTAAGTGAACTCGTTTTTATTTTTTCAGAACCTTCTTTAGCGGAATCTAAAATCTTTTCAGGAATTAGAGAATCAGTCCAAATAATGACATCTGCAATTTTTATCTTTTTTAATGCTTTTACAGTTAATAATTCTGGATCTCCTGGACCAGCACCAATAAAGGATATTTTGTTATCCATTCTTTCTATTTTTTCCACTATATGTTCTCAATCTTAAAAAAAATATTCCAATTAATCCAGAAGAAAATAGAAAAATACTTATAAATTGAGCCATTCTTATACCGCCATCACAGAAAGGTGGAAGTCCACCAATGCATAGTGGGTCAGTTCTTAATCCTTCAATCCAGAATCTTCCAAAGCTATAACTTATTAAATAAAGACAACTAACAAAGCCAGGCCTGAAAAAATCTGTTTTATTTTGTTTATTAAAGGTAATAATAAGGACGATAAAAATTAAAAGATTCCACAATGACTCATAGAGAAATGTAGGATGAAAAAATTCATAATTAATAAATTCTAAGGGCCTATTTTGGATAGGTATAAATAATTTCCAAGGCAAATTTGTAGGAACTCCAAAGGCTTCATTATTGAAAAAATTTCCCCACCTTCCTATTGATTGTCCCAGAATTATCGAGGGTATTAATATATCTATAAAAGTTTTTAAATTAATTTTTTTCGACTTACAGAAATAGATAATAGATATTAATCCTCCAATTAGACCTCCATGGATTGCTATGCCTCCTTCCCAAACTGCAAGAAAAGAAGGTATTTGAATGATGTTATTGAATAGTTCAAAAGAAGTAAAAAAGTTCTCTCCACTATATTGCCTCCACTCAAAAATTACGTAATAAGCTCTAGCTCCAATTATTGAAGAGATTATTAGTGATGGAAGTATTTCACTAATGTACTCTGGGTTAATATTTCTTGCCTTTGCTAGTTTTTTAGAGACAAATAGGCCTATTAAAACTGAAACCGAAATAAGAAGTCCATACCATCTAATAGTTATAAATCCTAAATTTAAAAAAGTTTCCCCTGGAGATTGTATAAAAGCTTGAAGTATAAGCATTTAGAGAAAGTTAGATACCCTCTGCTGCTTGCACTTTTTCTACTTGTTTTTTCTTTAATACTAAAAGTATTTGTGTTAGGCCTACACCAATGAAGAATGCAATCAATCCAATTACTCTATAAGGGCTCTGAAGTACAACCTCAGCATCTAATTGCCCAAAGCCCCCTACGTTGGGATCATTAGTAAGAGGGTCACCTACTTTAATTTTGTCTTGCGCTTTTACGATAAGTTGAGGACCAACAGGCACTGCTTCAGTAGTTATTTCACCATTATCGTTTTCTATATTGACTTGATAGCTACCATCTTCAATTGTTTCTATTGAATTTATAGTTCCTGCTGTGGAAGAAGTGAATACTACATTATTGCTCTTGTCTCCAGTTGGATATACCTGACCTCTACCTCTATTGCCTCCAATATGTAACGAGTATTTTCCATAGTGATATTCTTTATTCGTGGATGGGTCAGGGGAAAGTACAGGAAAAACGATTTCTTTATTGGTATCGCCAGGTAAAGGTCCGACAATAATGATATTATCTTTATCTTCACTGTAGTTAGTGAAATAAACCCCTTCTGTCTCCTCTTTTATTTCTTCGGTCCATCTTTCTTGTGGAGCAAGTTTAAATCCATCAGGCAGCATTACAACTGCACCAACTTGTAATGGAACTTCCGAACCATCAGCCCCTATCTCTTTTAAATCATTTTTGTAGGGTATTTTGACTACAGCTTTGAAAACACTGTCTGCTCCAACAGATTGTGGAACCTCTGCAATAGTTGGCATCTGAGCTAGATGACAATTTGCACAGACTATCTTACCTGTGGCTTCTCTTGGGGATTCGTAGTTTTGCTGAGCCCAAAATGGATAGGCAAAACTGATCTCTGGATAAAATACAATGCTTGAAATGAAAAGCAGAGTACAGATAAATAAACTTGTTTTTTTCATGATTTGATTTTTAAGACCTTTCATTTTTTTTAAGCCCACCATGGATTTTCATTAGTTCTAAAGTCAGTTTCTGACCATTGTTTGACGAGTACAGCATCATCTTCAATATCGACATGAGCTAGAGCTAAAGATAAAGGCGCAGGCCCTCTCACTACCTTCCCGTTAGTATCGTACTGACTGCCATGACAAGGACATATAAATTTATTGGCACCACTATCCCATGGGACAACACAACCTAAATGAGTACAAATTGCATTTAACCCAAATTCTCCTATTTCCCCACCCTCATTAACTATTAAATAAGTTGGATCTCCCTTTAGACCCTGAACTAGACTTCTGTCTCCTGCTTGATGGGCAGCTAACCAACCTGTCTTAGTTATTGGATTCCCTAATTCATCTTTAGCAGAAGTTCCACCTCCCCCACCGCCTGCCCTTAAGGGC
>NZ_CVSW01000015.1 GCF_001180265.1 Prochlorococcus marinus
CCTTCAAGTTTCGCCCTAAACCCATGGTTTCTTGATATAGATTATTTAATCGATAAAGGTTTTATCTCCATTTCTAATAAAGAAGAATTAGGTAAGACAAATCAGAATAAGAATCATTTTGATTTTGATCTTGCTAATGATTTAACAAAAAAATTAGGTCAACTCCTTTTGGAAGGTTGGGGTACCCAATCTGAAGAGAGGAAAATTGATTTTTATAGATGGATTAGAAAAAATGCTTGGGTTGAAGATTATGCATTATTTGTTGTTATCAGAGAGGAATTTAATATGTTGCCTTGGTGGCAATGGCCTAAAGAATTTAAAATAAAAAATAACGAATTTCTAAAATCTTGGATTAATACAAAAAGTGAAAAGATACTTATTAAAAAATTAATTCAGTGGCACTTAAATGAGCAATGGAGTGCTATTAAAAAATTTGCAAAATTATATAATGTCAAGTTAATTGGAGATCTGCCCTTTTATGTTTCTAGGGACAGCGCAGATGTATGGAGTAATAAATCACTATTTTCTATTTTAAAAAATGGAGATTTAATCTTTCAAAGTGGTGTACCTCCAGATTATTTTTCATCCACAGGACAATTATGGGGAACTCCAACTTACTTTTGGTCCAAACATAAGAGTACTAATTTCGATTGGTGGAGAAAAAGATTTAAAAGGCAATTTGAACTTGTAGACTTGTTGAGATTAGATCATTTCAGAGGTTTAGCTGGTTACTGGAGAGTCAATGGCAATTCTAAAACAGCAATTTCTGGTAGATGGATAAACTCTCCAGGAAAAACACTACTAACTAAACTAAAAATTGATTTAGGGACTGACTTCCTACCAATAATCGCTGAGGATCTGGGAGTAATAACTCCTGATGTAGAAAAGTTAAGGAAAAATTTG
>NZ_CVSW01000016.1 GCF_001180265.1 Prochlorococcus marinus
AGTCTTTCTAGCTTGATCTTTGCCGTTTTCGTTTAAAGGGATATCAATTTGACCTTGGAATCTACCCTCTTTGTTCCAGTTTGTTTCACCATGTCTTATTAGAAATATTCTTGAATCTCCAATTTGACTTGGAATACTTTTTTTAAGATGGGAAGTTTGATTTAAACATTCAATTTGGGTCTTGTAAGAGTTATCTTTCCTTGAAATATTGAGAATCGAGAAAGAAGCATTTTCTAATCTCAATTTCCTAAAACCTTGCTTAGGCTTTCCTAATAAGATGAGTATTAAACATCTAAGAATTGCATTATGCCCAACTACTAATATATTTACATCATCTTTGTCTAAATAAATTTTCAAAATATCTTCTATAAAATTAGATGC
>NZ_CVSW01000017.1 GCF_001180265.1 Prochlorococcus marinus
TGGGTCATCAACCTTTAATCGTTCTTCCTCATTTAGCAACTCTTGGAATAGGGTTTGATGCTAATGGTGTTGCGATGGGAGATACTAAACCTGTTCTAGCGATAGCAATAGTTCACTTAGTTTCTTCTATGGTTTTAGCCGCCGGAGGACTTTTACACTCTTTACTTCTTCCTGGAAATCTAGAAGATTCTGATGTAGCAAGAGCTAGAAAATTCAATATTGAATGGGATAATCCAGACAAATTGACATTTATTC
>NZ_CVSW01000018.1 GCF_001180265.1 Prochlorococcus marinus
GTGATGATGAGGCGGCTAAAAGGGAATTTATTATAAGGCTTTTTGATCAATCAGGTAATGGTAATAAAGAAGAGGTTATTCCTTTAGGGAATGATTTTGAATTAGAAAAGTGGATAAATAATAACTTACTTGCAAAATGATGCTCTTAAAGTTAGTAATAATTTTACTTTTTATATTTATTCTTATTAATTATAGGAATTTTCTTAAATTAAATAGAAAACAAAAAATTTTGAAGGCAAAAAAATTAACAACTTTCAATAAGAAGAATCTTAATAATTGGATGAATTTAACTAAAAAAGAAAGATATAACTTATCAAAACAAGATTCTGTTAACTACATGGATAGAAGAAAAATTTTATTAGATGAAATTAGAAATGAATATAAAAAAATATCTAGAGTAAATTCTGAAGAGAACATTAAGAAAAAATAATTATGGAAAATTTTTGGACTTCTAATAAATCCATAAATGGATTGAGACATTTTGTTTTAGTTAATAAGACTAAAGAAAAAGGAAAAATTACTTTTTTAATGGTTTCTGCAGTTGATTCTGAAATTAATTTAGAAACTACTTACGAAGAATTAATAAATAGTGGAAATTGGCATAAGGGTTGGATCAATCTTCCAAAGCTTCAATCGATAACTGAAGAATATGTTGACTATAAATCCCACAAAAAAGGAGAAAGTATCGATAAAGTATTTATTAATGAAGATTCTTTATTTAATATTTCTTAATTTGAAACAAATCTTTCAAATCTATTTTCTTTATAAAGACTAGTTTTTTCGTTATTTAATAATTTTTTTAAATTTTAACCCCTTTCAAAAAAATAAAATTAACGCTATCAAGGATTAATAGTATTTACTTAATTCAATGTTAGGGGATATGTGGAGCTCATCTGAGTTGACCTCGGAAAAACTGGGAATAACTGAAATTAAACTTTCTTTTTTACGTGAAAATGGAATACTCAAGC
>NZ_CVSW01000019.1 GCF_001180265.1 Prochlorococcus marinus
ATTATTTTTAATAACTATTGGGATAATCCACCAGGCTTGAAGACCTAAAAAGATAAATACTAGGATCAATAATTCAAAAGTACCAGGCTGCATTTGATAAATAACCCTTCTTTGTTGATAACATTATTCTAAAAGTTATTAAACATTCATGAGATATTTAATATTTCTAGGCTGCCTCTAATTCAATATTAAGTTCAATTCCCTTTGAAATAATTGCTTCTTTAAATTCGACAAGTTTGGAAATTATTCTTTGCTTCTCAGGATCAGTTTTATGGATATCATCTACAACTTCCTGCATTGCAAGTGTTACTTTTTGTAGTTTGATTTCTAGATCTTCCCTGTAATTCATAAGCTTAAAGAAATTATCTTATTTATTAAAAAAACAAAATAATTATTAGTAAATAAGTACTTAACCTTAAAAGGATTGACAGCAAAACAAGAAGGATATAATTTGTAGTACAAAC
>NZ_CVSW01000020.1 GCF_001180265.1 Prochlorococcus marinus
GACCTGTCACGCTTCGCTTGCCTAATAAAGACTAAATCTTAAGAAAATCCGTTGATATCAATGAATCACCCGTCTCTTTCTCGAGTTAGTCTTAATAGACTCAGTATATATAAGCATTCTTAATATAAAATCGTGAAAGTATTTTGAGCTAGATTTTCCACAATTTGCAGGTTGTTTTCCACGTCCAAATCCACACTGGATTAGAAATGGCAGTATTTCTCAAAAAAAAC
>NZ_CVSW01000021.1 GCF_001180265.1 Prochlorococcus marinus
CAAATGATTTAGATCTGCTAATGGCGGAGACTGCAGAAATTAGAAGCGATCTTGATTTTAAGGAAAAAAATATTGGAAAATTTAGGACTGCAGGATATTTTCTGGAGTTAGCAAGAATAATTGAAAAAAGGAAGTTGTTAGAAAGTTAATTAATAGGAAAATAATTCTTTCTATAATTTGGTTCCCATAATTCGTATTTATGCATTAAGGATTTAAATTCTTTATTTTTCTCAAATGAATCTAACCAGTTTTTTATTGAGGGTTCAAAATAATTTATCCTTTTTTGACTTTCACAAGCGATTCTAAATTGTCTTACAAAAGGCCAAACAGACCAATCAGCGATTGTGGGGCTATCTCCAAAAAAAAATTTGTTTTCTTCAAGTAGTTCGTTCCATCTCTTTATAAATTTAATAGCATTTGTGAAATGAAATTCTTCATCACTATCTTTATATCTTGTGGCATATTTAAATCGATCTAAATGATATTTGAATTCGTTATCGTTTTCATTAATTATTTCAAAAATATCTTCCTTTTTGTTCTCAGGAAAATAAATTAATTTGACGTTCTCCTTTTTCGACTCTGAGAGAGCCCATAGGATGATTTCAAGACTTTCTTCAATAACTTCACTATTTTTTTTTATAAGTAATGGAACCGTTTTCGTATTTGAATTATTTAAAAAATCTAGAGGTTTATTTTTTAAATCAATTTCTCTTATCTCTACTTTTATTTCGCAAATTAACAGGGCCCATCTTGCACGAATTGCATATGGACATCTTCGAAATGAATATAAAATATCGTTTTTCATATTGTAAAAACTTTTAATTTCCCTAATTCTTTTAGTATTATCTAAGTAAGAACAGTATTAATTTTACAACGCAAATGTCGGGATATGTT
>NZ_CVSW01000022.1 GCF_001180265.1 Prochlorococcus marinus
CAAAGAATTCCTGAAACTGGTTATTTAAAGCTTTCTAAAAGACAAATTAGAGAATGTAAAAAGCAATTTGAATTAAAGGGTAGTTTACCTCACACTTTAGATGCTGAAGTTTCTATAACTCTATTTGCATCTTTTTTATTGTTTTCATTAAGTTCTTTTATTTTTAATTATTTAAATTTTGGATTTGTAAGATCTATATCTTATTCTTTCTGCATGGCATCTCTACCAATGGTTATATTATTTATTACAGGTAGTTTTGGCGGATACTTTTCTGAAGATTTATCTCTTTTTTCATTGTTAACTAATCGAATAAAAGGTTTATTTATTGCAATTGCAATGCTTTCAATGGCTTACTTAATTTTTAATTTAGGTTAAATTTCATAGTTACAATTTAAAGCGATTTCAAATGGTACTGATTGGGTAGGTAACTTAAGAATAGTTGAGCATATTTCAGCAATATCTTCAGGTTGTGTCATGCTTGATTTGTCTAAAGAGATATTTTGGGCCATTTTTGTATTAACCCAGCTTGGGCAAATTGCAGAAATCCTTATATTTTTATCCCAACCTTTATTTTTCATAGTTTGGCATAATCCCATCAAAGCAAACTTTGAAGAAGAATAAGCGGCTAAATCACCTTTGGATCTTTTTCCACTCATCGAAACTAAAACAATAATTCTTCCTCTCCCAGAGGTACATAAATTATCCCAAGAAAGCCTACATAAATGCCAAATTGCCAAAAAATTGATATTTAATGTATTTAAAATGTCTTCTTCATCACCATCTTTGTATAAAAAAGGAACTTTCGATAATACTCCAGAAC
>NZ_CVSW01000023.1 GCF_001180265.1 Prochlorococcus marinus
TCTATGACGGCAACAAGTATAGGAATTACTGCAAGTGTATTTGGTGAATTGGGATACTTAAAAACCAGGGAAGGACAGATTGTTATTGGAGCGGCTGTTTTGGATGATATTTTGGGTATTGTGATTCTTGCAGTTGTAGTGGCCCTTGCTGCAGGAGGTTCTTTAGAAATTGCTCCTATCGTCAAATTAGTGGCAGCAGCAGTAGTATTTGTTATTGCTGCCATCGCATTAAGTAGAACAGCAGCCCCAGGTTTTGATTGGTTATTAGATAGATTAAAAGCCCCAGGAGCCGTAGTCGTTGCTTCCTTTGTGATCCTTGTATTATGTTGTTTTGTCGCAACAGCCATTGGATTGGAAGCAGCTTTAGGTGCTTTTGCAGCTGGATTAATTCTCAGTAGTTCTAAAAATAATCACGCAATTCAACAATCCGTTTTACCTTTAGTATCATTATTCGCAACAATTTTCTTCGTATTAGTTGGAGCTGGAATGGATTTATCGGTTATCAATCCACTTGATCCAACAAGTAGGTCAGCTCTTGTAGTCGCAGGATTTTTATTAGTTGTAGCAATTATTGGAAAAATTGCTGCAGGATGGGTATTTTCAAGTGATAAACCTACAAATAGATTAGTTGTAGGTTTAGG
>NZ_CVSW01000024.1 GCF_001180265.1 Prochlorococcus marinus
TTTTAAATATCTTTAAATGATTCTTTAATTAAAACCTGTATGACAACAGCTAATGGAAGAGATAGTATTAAGCCTAATGGACCAAAAATGAATGTGAATCCAAATTGTGAAATTAATGTAAGGCCAGGGAGTAAGTTTGCTTTTTTCTTCATTATGGATGGCATTATTATATAGCTTTCAATATTTTGAATAATTACATATGCTCCTAATACGGCCAGTGGCTTCCAAAAATTATCTAGTAGGGCAATTGAGATAGGAAATATACCACTAATAACTGGACCTATATTTGGAATTACATTAAGAACCATTGCTATTAAAGCATTTGAGACGACATATTTGACATCTAATATAGATAAAACTATTAATGATAATAAACCTACTGATAATGAGCTTATGACCATAGAAAAGGTCCAATTTGATAATGCTATATTGCATTTTTCCAGAATATTTCTAAATTTGTTACGGTAATTTTTTGGTATTAATAAAAGTATATTTTCTTTATATTGTTTTGGTTCAATAGAAATCATCAAACTAACAGCTAATACGAATATTAATTTCAAAAGACCTGAACCCAGATTTCCCGCTATATTTATTAAATTCTTAAAACTTTCTTGAATAGCTTTTGCAATAGTTGAGACATCTGGAATGGTAACAACATTATTTATAAGATTGAATATGTCTATAACGTTTTCTGATTTTTCGCCATAAAACAGGTTATTCAATTTGTTCAGATTTGTATTAATCAAAATATTTATTTTTGATAAACCATTTGGAATATCAACTAATATTTCATTAAATTCTTTTATAAACGGAGGCAATACTAGAATGAAAATAGTAAAAACTATTATTGAAATAACAGTTAATACAAGAAACAATGAAAGTGATCTAGGAATTTTCAATCCCTTTTGAATTTGATTACTTAAATTACATACAATATTTGAAATAACTAAAGAACAAATTATTAGTAGGAGAAAATCCCTTAAAGTCCATATTATTAACGAAGTGATTAAGATTACTAAAAACTTGAAATATGATGAACTATTCAATTTTCAAAATATCTTACTTCTTTTCAGAATATCCTAATCCATTTGATTTGGCATAACTATTTGCAAATCTCATAAATCTATCAAAGTCTGATGTGTTCTTCCAAATATAAACTGCTTCTAAAAATAAGGGTTCTCCATCAACAAACTTTACCTTAACCTCTCTTGTTAGTATTTCACCTTCGGAATCAATCATACGCATACCAGTGATTTCACCGTCTGTAATTGAAGATAATGCCTGAGGTCTTTCAAACGAAAATAATGCTTGGCCGGTGGTACCATCTTTACTTCTGGTCAGTCTTATTTCAGGCACTACTGGTTCATCAGTTCCCTCATAAAATTGTATTTTTGCAGTTTTATTTGCTGTCATAATATTCAGTTATTAATCTCTTATCTTAGGAAATATTTTTCACATTCGTTTGCAATTATTTTATAAAAC
>NZ_CVSW01000025.1 GCF_001180265.1 Prochlorococcus marinus
TTATCCCAATAGGTCATAGAAGTTTTTTTTTACTTTACAGCAGACCATACTTTGGTCATAAAAAAGGAATTTGATTTTACATCTTTAAATCCTACTTCCTCTATTTTAGAATCTATATCCTCTTTGATGTAATCACAATAAAAAGGCTCATGAAAAGATTTATAGAAGCTTTCCATTACGGATGTAAAGTCAGGTGAATCACTTATTTGAATTGAATCAGCTAATACTAATATCCCCCCAGGTTCAAGAACTCTAAAAAATTCATTTAATACTTTTGCTCTAATTGTTCTAGGTAATTCATGAAATAAGTAAACACAAGAGATGCATTGAAAACTATCATTTTCAAAGGGTAATTCTTCAGCATTAGCTTTTATTAACTGAATTAGGGCTCCATCTAAATCTGAAATATACCTACTAGCCTCTTTTAAGTATGAATCAGATAAATCAATTCCTGTAATTTTTTCTTTAGGAAATGCGGCTCTTAATTGTTTTAATGTTCTTCCTGATCCT
>NZ_CVSW01000026.1 GCF_001180265.1 Prochlorococcus marinus
GTTTTGGGCTGCACAGATTATGGAAAAGGAAATTAGTTAATTTATTGGAACCTTTAAATGGCGAAGATTGGGCTGATTTATGCTGTGGAACTGGAGATTTAGCATTCTTAATTTCTGAGAGAGTTAGTCCAAGGGGTTCAATTACTGGGATTGACAGTGCAGAGGATATCTTAAATATTGCAAAAAAAAAATCAGAGCTTAAAAAAAATAAATTTATTAAGTGGGAAATTAAAGATGTATTAGAAATTAATGATTATTCAAAAA
>NZ_CVSW01000027.1 GCF_001180265.1 Prochlorococcus marinus
TGAAGAATGATAAGCCTAAATTCAATGAACCAAATAATTTAGATGGTTGGATAAATCTATGTAATGAAGATTTAAATTTTTTTGAAGAACTTGAAGCAACAAATGAATTAGAGAAACAGAATTCAAAAAGACAAAAAATACTTGAATTGATTCTTAATAGATGTGAAAAAGAAAAAATAAGTTGTATTGGACCTAAACACTATCAAAGTTGTCAGTCTATTTTAAAGAGTTATTTTAAAGCAGATAAGTTTGACTTTGATTTATTCGAAACACTACCTAAATACAATTCTTCTGAAATTATTCCAGAAGAAGCTTTGAATAGTGATGGAATCTTGTATTTTATAAAGTTGCCTTTGTCAGCAAATGATTTTTTGTGGTTGGAAAAGTTTCCTAAAAATATGCCGATCTGGTTGGTGGCTTTAACTTCCAACGAAGTAGAAGCCAAAAATCAGATAAACGAACTAAAGTCACAAATTTCAAGTGATTTTATAAATAAAATTATTACTTTTGATGAGAATAAGAATGAAATAACAAATATACCTTTTTCTTTAAGGAGGTTTTTCATAAGTTCATCCAAAAATATTGAAAATACAAAAAAAAGACTTTTGAAAGAACTTCATGTTACCTGGCAATCTGAAATTGAAGGTATAAGAAGAATGCAGTTAAAAGGAATACAAAGAAAAAATCAAATTCTTGTGGCATCAACTGTTTTCCTATCTCCTATCCCCTCGATTGATGTTATGGCAATGACTGTACTAAATTCTTTAATGATTAAGGAAATTAAGTCCATATGGGGATGTAATTGGTCACCTGAAATTTTAGATAAGGTATCTAAAGAGATTTTAAAGACTGCAATCGCTCAGGGAGTTATTGAATGGAGTGGACAGACTCTAATTGGTATAACAAAATTACATGGCCCAAATTGGCTTGTCTCTGGAACATTTCAGGCTGTCAGTGCCGCTTACTTAACAAGAGTAGTATCAAGTTCTTTGGCTGATTTTATGGCAATAACAAAAGGAGTAGAAGAACCTGATTTGGATTTCATAAAGAAAAATTCTGAGAAAATTGTTGAAAAAGCTTTTGAAAAAGAAAAAATAAATTGGAAAGGATTTATTTCTGATATTAGAAAACCACTTATGAAACTATCTTTTAGTTCTTAATCTCAAGAATATTTAAGTATGAAAAAAAATATTATTTTTTTTAGTTTGTTAATTCTTCTTTCTCTTGCTTCAGGCTCATGTAAAAGAATAGCAAGTAAAAATGAAAGTAAAGAAGTAATACTGGCAAGTTTCACTGTTTTGGCTGACATAATTAGCAATGTTGCTAAAGATGAGTTTATTGTTAGATCAATAACTAAACCTGGAGTTGAAGTTCATGGCTATCAACCAACTCCAAGCGATTTGGTAAATGCCTCTAGTGCTTTTGTTTTTATTGATAATGGATTTGGATTTGAATTATGGGCTGAGAAATTTGTTTCTAATTTAAAAGTTAATAGAATTACTGTCGCTGAAGATTTAGATCCTATTTTTATCAGTGAAGATTTTTATAAAGGAAAACCCAATCCTCATGCCTGGATTTCTCCAAAAAGAGGGATCCTATACGTTGATATTTTGGTGGATTCTTTATCAGAATTGAGGCCATCCAAGAGGACATTATTCGAAGAATATATCGATATGTGCA
>NZ_CVSW01000028.1 GCF_001180265.1 Prochlorococcus marinus
TTTATTTCATCCTTACTTATAAATCCCATATTGTGGTTATATGTTTGTGTTTTTAAAATCATATAATCCTCATCGAATATCTTATAAAAAATCTTTCTTTGATTCTCTTTAAACAACATGAGGTTATTAAGTAGTTTATTTTTTAAAAATTTCCTGTAATGTCTCACTATTACTCTTGCTTTGTTATTTCCTAGTGGAATATGATCTAAAACTTGTAAATATCTAGATGTAGAGGGATCACCTTTATAAATTAATATTCTTCCTGGTGGTATGTATTTTATCCGGATAAATTCTTTTGTAGGTTCATTCTTGTAGAAATAAATACTTTCAATGTATTTAGGAGTAATATTAATTTTTTGGTTAAAACTAACTAGA
>NZ_CVSW01000029.1 GCF_001180265.1 Prochlorococcus marinus
GAGGGATCAGCAATAAATGATTTGCAACTTCCTGATAGAGTATTAATTGGAGGAGAAAACAATAATGCAATAAATTTGCTTAAAGATATTTATAAAAGATGGGTGCCTGAATCAAAGATTTTGCTTACTAACGTATGGAGTAGTGAGCTTGCAAAATTGACTGCAAATGCCTTTTTAGCTCAAAGAATAAGTTCAATAAATTCCATTAGCGCATTATGTGAAGCAACTGGAGCTGATGTTAGAG
>NZ_CVSW01000030.1 GCF_001180265.1 Prochlorococcus marinus
GAAACTAATTTCTTTTTCATCTAAATTGATATAACTATTTCCTAAGACCTTTCTCAAGAAGAACTTTTTCTTCAACGAATCATATACTTTTATAAATTTTTGATTAATTAATTCAAATTCTTTAAAATTTTTTGTCCAATCCTTTTTAAATAAAGAAATCCTAAAATGATTTTTTAAATCCTGTTTTATATTCTCAATTCCTGAATAAACTATTCGATGATTTCTAAGATTAAGAGAATTGGGATCATTAAGAAATTTTTGGATAGTTATCAAGTGAACATGATGATTTGCAAAAATAAATTGATCATTTTTCAAAATAAAATTAAAACCTAGATTTTTTAATGAATCAATCTGAAATTGGCTTATAAATTGGATTTTTTCTTTAGATAAAATAAAAGTTGAATCCTCTTCCTTTAAAAATAAAGAAATCAAAATTGGAG
>NZ_CVSW01000031.1 GCF_001180265.1 Prochlorococcus marinus
ATATACTTTTAATATACTCTTTATATTCTTAAAAATACTTCAAAGAAATCTGAAACAAAATTCGCTTTTTATATTAATTTACAGTTTTTATAAAGAGTAAAATTTGATAATTTGCAACCAATTGCAATTTCTTGTTTAATTTCTCATCCCTAGGAGAAAATTCTTTTGCCATTTATATCCATCTCTGCACATATCTTGAATTGATTTTTTTGGTTTCCAATTTAATTTTTCTATTGCAAGTAAATTATCCGCAACTGCTTCCACAATATCACCTTCTCTTCGTTGGATAAAATCAATTTTAAATCTAACTTTATTTACTATCTGATAAGTTTTTACTAATTCCAAAACGCTTGTACCTTTTCCGGTTCCAAGATTAAGAGTAATAATTTGTGCTTTATTTCCCAAAAGATAACTTAATGCACTGACATGGCCAGTAGCTATATCCATAACGTGAATATAGTCTCTAATACATGTTCCATCTTTTGTAGGCCAATCATTGCCATATATTTGAAAAGTTTTATTAATTCCGGTTGCAGCGAAATTTAGTAAAGGGAAAATATTGTTTGGTACTCCCACTGGCCATTCACCCATCAAGCCAGATTCATGAGCCCCAACAGGATTAAAATACCTTAATATAGCTATCTTTAATTTGCAGGAATACTGTCTATATATATCAAGTAAAAAGCTTTCAGTTGTTGATTTTGTAAGACCATAAGTGCTTATAGGATAAATATAAGAGTCTTCTTTTATAGGATTTTTTTTTGGATTTCCATATACAGTTGCACTACTACTGAAGACCAATGTAAAACATTCATACTTTATCATTAATTTAACTAAATTTATCGTACCTAAAACATTGACATCCCAATACTCAATTGGTTTCTTAACTGAATCATTGACAGATTTTAATCCACAAAAATGAATTACCCCATCAAATCGTTGTTTTTTTTTCAAATTAGCTTTAAAAACTTCTTCTAAAAAATTTAAATCTCTAATATCTCCTACTTTTAATTCAATATTTTCACTTACTTTTGGTATATCTTTATCGACAATTTTTTTTATTAGATTAATAATCTCTTTTTTGCTATTTACCAATGAATCCAAAATAGTTAATTTATGACCTTTCTTTATTAATTCAATGCAAGTATGACTACCAATAAAACCTGTACCACCAGTGATTAATATATTTTTCATTTTTATATTGGCTAATTAAATCAAATAATAAAAACTTATAAAAAAATCATATTATGAGGTATATTTAAATTTTAGTATTTCATAGCTAGTCTTAATTTAAAATTAAGATTATCTGATATAAGTATTTAT
>NZ_CVSW01000032.1 GCF_001180265.1 Prochlorococcus marinus
TAAAGATAGGCTAATGACAAGATATTTAGCCAGCCAAGAAGTGATAAGAAAAAAACCACAAAAAACTGTCGCCTACTTATCAGCAGAATTTTTAATAGGTCCACAATTAAGTAATAATCTTCTCAATCTTGGGATAACTCAAGAAGCTGAAGATGCTCTAAAAAGATTTGGCATTGAATCATTGTCAACAATTCTTGAAGTTGAAGAGGAGCCTGGTTTAGGGAATGGTGGACTAGGTAGACTTGCTGCGTGTTATATGGAATCACTAGCATCACTACAAGTTCCAGCAGTTGGCTATGGTATTCGCTATGAATTTGGTATATTCAATCAGTTAATTAGAGATGGCTGGCAAGTTGAAGTTACTGATAAATGGCTAAAAGGTGGATGGCCATGGGAACTTCCGCAGCCTGACGAATCATGTTTTGTTGGTTTTGGAGGCAGAACTGAAAGTTATAGTGACGATAAAGGAAACTACAGATCAAGATGGATTCCTTCAGAACATGCTATTGGAGTCCCTCATGATGTTCCAGTCCTAGGATATAGAGTAAATACATGTGACAGATTAAGATTATGGAGAGCAGATGCAACCGAAAGCTTTGACTTTTATGCCTTCAATATTGGTGATTACTACGGAGCAGTTGAAGAAAAAGTTGCCTCTGAAACTCTTTCAAAAGTTTTATACCCAAATGATGGAACTGACGAAGGTAGAAGATTAAGACTTAAACAACAACACTTTTTTGTAAGTTGTTCTCTACAGGATATGTTGAGAAGCCTTGAAAAAAGATCAATACCAATAACAGAATTCTCTAAGCATTGGACAGTTCAATTGAACGATACCCATCCTGCCATTGCAGTTGCAGAATTAATGCGACTTCTTATTGATCAATATCAAATAGGTTGGGATAAAGCTTGGAATATAACAACATCCTCAGTTGCTTATACCAATCACACATTACTACCAGAAGCTTTAGAGAAATGGGACTTAGGTTTATTTAATGATCTTCTTCCTCGTCATTTAGAAATTATTTATGAAATAAATTGGAGATTTCTACAACAATTAAGACTACGTTATCCAGGTGACGATAAAATTCTTCAAAAACTCTCAATTATCGATGAAGAAGGCTCCAAATCAGTCCGAATGGCTCACCTAGCTACAATTGGAGCTCACCATGTAAATGGTGTTGCGGCTCTTCACTCAGATTTAATAAAAAGACAACTTCTTCCTGAATTCTCAGCACTATGGCCTGAAAAATTTACAAATGTAACTAATGGGGTTACGCCAAGAAGATGGGTAGCCCTATCTAATCCATCATTATCTAACCTTCTAGAAGAAGAAGTTGGTCCTAATTGGATAACAAATATGGAACTTCTTAAAAAGTTAGAAGAAAAAAAAGATGATAATAATTTTTTACAGAAATTTGAGGAAGCTAAATTAACTGGTAAAAGAAAATTAGCTAATTTTATACATTCAAAAACTGGAATACTTGTAGATCCATCAAGTCTATTTGATGTTCAAGTAAAAAGAATTCATCAATATAAAAGGCAACATTTAAACGCCCTACAAATTATTGCTCAGTATTTAAGAATCAAAAATGGTAAAAACAAGTATGAAGTCCCAAGAACAATAATATTTGGAGGTAAAGCTGCACCAGGTTACTTTATGGCAAAGCTAATGATTCGATTTATTAATGGTATTGCTGATGTAGTTAATTCAGATCCAGATATGGAAGGACTTTTAAGGGTTGTTTTTCTACCAGACTATAACGTTAAACTTGGTGAAATAGTTTATCCAGCAACAGATCTTTCAGAACAAATTTCAACTGCTGGAAAAGAAGCATCTGGAACTGGAAATATGAAGTTTGCCATGAATGGAGCGTTAACTATTGGAACCTTAGATGGAGCTAATGTGGAATTACGAGATCTTGTAAAAAAAGAGAATTTCTTTCTTTTTGGTAAAACTGAAAGAGAAATTATGGATTTAAAAAATAATAATTACTCCCCCAAAACTTTCATTGATCAATGCGCAGAGCTTAAAGAGGTTGTACGCTTAATTGAAATTGGGCACTTTAGCAATGGGGATAAAGAATTATTTAAACCTTTATTAAATAGCTTGACTGGAAATGACCCATTTTTTGTTATGGCTGACTTTGAAGACTACTTAGATAAACAGGATGTAGTTAGTGAATGCTGGAATAATAAAAAATCTTGGAATAAAATGGCATTATTAAATACTGCTAGATCAGGATATTTTTCTTCAGATAGATCTATTAGAGAGTACTGTAAATCGATTTGGAAAGTCTCTCCAATGCCAGTAGAAATTACTTGCGATGTCGAAGAATTAACTAATTAATATTTTTCTTATCTGGGGAATCTGGCGTTTGATGAAATAATCTGTTCAAAATTAATCGATCCATATTTAACGGGTCTGGTGCTAGTTCATTTGCAATTTCTTTGAATTTTGATTCAATATTATTTGAAATTTTTGTATCAAATATTCTTTCCATTAATGCTTCAATGGAATACAAATAAGCATTAACACTCTCTAGTTCATCTAAAGCCTCATTAATTTCTTCATACGAAATATGCCTATCATCCAGAACATTATCTTTATTGGATTCCCTTTGGGACAGTTGTTTCTGCAATTCATTAGTGACTTTAGTACAAAGAGTTCTAAAAGATTGAATTGATGCCCAATTTAATTCTTGTTGCTGCTTAAAAGTAGGAAATTCTCGAATCAAACGATCATGTTCTTTATAAAATCTCTGACAATCAGAGCATTGACATGGTTCTTCAGACAAAAGAAAAAATAACTCTTCTTACATCATCTCACTATTTGGGCATAATTGTAGGACCATCCGATAATTCGTCATTTTCATCAAGTGAATCTGGACTATCTGGCAAAGGTATCTCAATACTAGTAACTAAGTTGATAACATCCTTTAGTCTCATAGAATCAGCAAACCATCCCATAGCTTGTTCAGCGTCTCCTCTTTTTTCAGCATCATTTGCTTGATCTTCGTGAGCTTCTGCCAATAAAGCAAGCCAGCATAAACATCTCGCTTGAACTATTGATAGATCTAAATCATTAGGTTGGGATTTAGAAATGCGTTCGTGCTCTTGTTGAATTAAAAGCTTTAATCGCATATCATGCAACTTAGCCATAAAAGATTTATTACTAACTATACGCTAGCTAGAGAGTAGCAAATGTGCACACATACTACATATAGTTTATTACTTTTACGGGACTGGCGGGAGTCGAACCCACGACCTACGGTTTAGGAAACCGTTGCTCTATCCGGCTGAGCTACAGTCCCAATAGATGATTTTTACAGCAATAAGCACTATGCTAAATGAAAGCAGGAGAGGCAATCGCAAAAAAGTTTTATTTTGAAAACAAAATAAAACTTTTTTGAGGAAAGTCCGGGCTCCCACATGGTCAGGCTTGCTGGGTAATTCCCAGTGCGGGTAACCGTGAGGATAGTGCCACAGAAACATACCGCCTAATACTTTTTGTATGGCAAGGGTGCAAGGGTGCGGTAAGAGCGCACCAGCAACATTGAGAAGTGTTGGCTAGGTAAACCCCGGCTGGGAGCAAGGCTTAGTAGATTTATGACCATTATGCAATCTACTTAAAAGCGCCGCTTGAGACTGTGAAGTAATTCCAGCCCTAGATAGATGATTGCCCATCTTTTTTAAGGTGAACAGAACCCGGCTTATGACCTGCTTTATAAATAACGTAATGATCTAAATCATATGACAAATACGATAAACGAAAAGAGAATTAATCAAATAGTTGCCTTTTTAAATTCTTTAAAAATTAGATCAAAAAGATTTTCTGAAATAATTGAAACACAAAATTTTTCATTAATTCAGAATTTTAATCAAGCCTTAACCCATTCCTCATATGACAAAATAAGAAATTACGAAATATTGGAATTTTTTGGAGATGCAGTACTCAGATTAGCTGCTTCAAATTTTATTGAAAAAAGTTATCCTCAAATGAGTGTAGGAGAAAGATCAGAGCTAAGAGCACAAATTGTAAGTGATGAATGGTTAACGAAATTAGGGAGGAAAATTGGCGTAGAGAAATTAATCCTTAAAGGACCTAAATCTCTTAATGATGAAAATTCAAAGAATACTATTATTGGTGAAGCGACAGAAGCTTTAATCGGTGCCATTTATAATTGTTTTAATTCAATTGAGGAAGTCAATCTTTGGTTAAATGATATTTGGGAGGAAGATTCAGAAATTTTTTTAAAAGCTCCATATAAATTTAAATCAAAGACAGTTTTACAAGAGTGGTGTCAAAATAAGGGTTCAAGTTTGCCAGTCTACAAAATAATTGAATTATCTAAAAAAAATGGGGATCCAAAAAGATTTTCTTGCGATATATTTATTGATGGACTAAAGGAATCTTCGGGATATGGCAAATCTCATAAACAAGCCGAAACAAATGCAGCTAGAGTTTTGATAGAAAAATTTATGAATATAGGCAAGTTCTAATTTTTAAACTATTTCTAAATTAGTTAGTTGAAAAGTTATGAGTTTATCCCAATTACCTCCCTCAAACAGAACAGCTGCTGTTTTTTTTGTAACTCTCTGGACAAACCCTTTATATCCTCTGTATATAGAGTTAGTGTCTTTTACAACGACAAAAGAACCAGGAAGTATTGGTTTTTTAGATAATTCCATAAAACACCCTTTCTAATACAATTTTATGATAAAAAAAAATGAATGGTTGATTATTGGATTGATAACATCATGTCATGGAATTAATGGACAAGTAAAGGTAAAATCTCTAAGTGATTTTGAAGAAAGATTTTTAAAACCGGGAATAAGATGGTTGCAAAAAGAAAATGAACCTCCTTCAAAAATAGAACTTATATCAGGTTTCAAACAGCCTGGTAAAGAAACCTTTGTAGTCAAGCTCAAAGGAATCAATACAAGAAATCATGCAGAGAAACTTAAAAAATTTAAAATACTTGTAAAATCCGATAAACTACCTAAATTAGAAAAGGAAGAATTCCACTTGTTGGAACTTATAAATTTAGAGGTAAAGACTTTAGAAAATGATGAATTAAAAATAATTGGTAAAGTTATTAATTTAGAAAATGAGAAAAATAATTTACTTGTTATTGAACTTTTTAAAGATCAAAAAAAAGTTCTTGTACCATTTGTAAAAGAAATTGTTCCATTGGTAGATATAAAAAATAATTTTTTAATCATAAATCCTCCAAATGGACTTTTAGAGCTATAAATTTAAAAAATAAAAATATATAAAAAACCTATCATTCCACAGTTACACTTTTAGCTAAATTTCTTGGTTGATCCACGTCAAGTCCTCTATGAGCTGCGATATGGTAACTCAATAATTGTAGAGGTACTATATTAAAAAGAGGTGAAATCCATTCATTGGAGGAAGGAACTTTCATTAAATAGTCAAAAATTTCAGTTCCTTTACATTCAGGAGCAATTCCAATCAAATATGAATCTCTAGCTTTTGCTTCCTGAGCATTACTGATAACTTTATCAAAAACTTCACCAGGAGAGGCTATTGAAATTACAGGTACTTTTTTATCTAATAAAGCTATTGGGCCATGTTTCATTTCACCAGCAGGATAACCTGCTGCATGAATATAACTTATTTCTTTAAGTTTTAATGCCCCTTCAAGAGCAATTGGATAATTTATACCTCTGCCTAAAAAAATAACATCTTTAATATTAAAAAAGTCATGTGCTAGCTTTTCTGAAGATTTATTATGTTTATCTATGAGTTCTTCCAGTAATGGTGGAAGTTTAATAAGTTCGTTAATTAATTTATCTATTTCATCAGGACTTTGATTTCCTTTAATTTGAGCAAATTTTATAGCTAATCCATAAAAAGAAAGTAATTGAGCAAAAAAAGTTTTTGTTGCTGCAACTCCAACTTCTATTCCAGCGCAGATATCAATTATATTTGAAACCTGCCTTCCTATAGAACTCTCTTTTCTATTTGTTATTGCAATCAGATTGGGTCTAAATTTTTTATCTTCAATAGTAGAACGTCTTTTAATTTCCATGTCAATAGCCGCAATTGTATCAGCAGTTTCTCCAGATTGAGTAACTCCAATAGTTAATGTATTTGGCAATAGTGGAGGTGGTGAGTATCTAAATTCGCTTGCATAAAATACATTTGTAGGGATACCTGAAAATTGTTCTAACAAAAAGCTGCCCACCATTGAAGCATGTTTACTTGTACCACAAGCAATAATTTCAATTCTTTCTATTGTTTCAAAAAACTTAGTATCAAAGGGATAGTTAATTTGATATTGACCATTATCTAAATTTTTAATCAAATAATTATCCACCCAGTTTTTTGCGGTCACAGGCTGATCATATATCTCTTTTAACATGTAGTGTTTGAAATTCATCTTATCCATTATTTGCTCTGAGACTTTTAAAGAAACTGGATTTCGATATTGTCTTTCATTGTTTGAGTCATATATTTCAATTCCAAGCGGAGTTAATAACGCTATTTCTTCATCCTCCATAGGCAGAATAATGTTAGTAAAGTTTGCAATGGCAGGAGTATCACTAGCACAAATAAATTCTCCTTCACCCAAACCAATAATCAAGGGCGCTTGTTTTCTTGCAACTACCAAAGATGTTGGAGCACCAGCCCATAAAACAGCCAAAGCATAAGATCCTTCTAAATCAGATATTACATTTCTCACAGCTACTAATAATGTTGAACCATTATTCTCAAGATTAAGTTTACTTAATGTATTTAACTCTCTTTGAATTAAATGAGGAATTACCTCGGTATCTGTATCAGAATTAAAAATAATGCCCTCTTTCTCTAATTTATTTTTTAAATCTTGGAAATTTTCAATAATGCCATTTTGAACAACTGCAATATTTCCTGAACTATCGGTATGAGGATGCGCATTTTTAACCTCAGGCTTTCCATGAGTTGCCCAACGGGTATGACCTATACCTACAGTTCCAGGAATTTTGTGACCATTAAGATTACTTATTAAATTATTGAGTTTTCCTTCAGCTTTATTACAAGTAATACAATTTGTTTCTGAATTGATTATCGCAATACCTGCAGAATCATAACCTCTATATTCAAGTTTTTCTAAACCATTAATTAATAATGGTAAAGCTTTTTTATATCCTGTTACTGCAACTATTCCACACATACGAATTTTTTTTCAATTATATTGAAATAAAACGCGTATTAAATAAAAAATGGACTCTCTTAAAACTGCACTATAAATTAATATGCTAAGCCCATACTCCTAGAAGTCTCATCTCCTAAATAGACACGAATACTTAAGAAATCTGTTGGACATGCGGTTTCACATCTTTTGCAACCCACACAATCTTCTGTTCTAGGAGATGAAGCTATTTGGCCAGCTTTACAGCCGTCCCAAGGAACCATCTCTAAAACATCAAGTGGGCAAGCCCTTACACATTGGGTACAACCAATGCAAGTGTCATAAATTTTAACTGCGTGTGACATGTAAAAATTGTCTTTTGAACCTCGTTTTATAATACTATTGTCTTACAAAGAAATTAAAAAAATTAAGATATGCTTCACTCTTGTTAACTCTAGGGCATAAAATCATATAGATAATTAGTAATTTACATAAACTATGTCACAAGAAATCCTCGAAAAAGTCTGTTCTATTGTTTCAGAACAATTAAGTGTTGAAGCAGGAGAGGTAAAATCAGATTCAAATTTCCAAAATGATTTAGGTGCAGATTCTCTAGATACCGTTGAACTTGTTATGGCTTTAGAAGAAGCATTTGATATCGAAATTCCTGATGAAGCCGCTGAAGGAATCGCAACTGTTGGCGATGCTGTAAAATTCATCGAAGAAAAAAAAGGTTAATAAAGAATGCCAAATCTCCATCGAGTAGTTATTACTGGTATCGGAGCAGTAACTCCAATTGGTAATAGCATTGATGAATATTTAGTCAGTCTTCAATCAGGTACTAATGGGGTCTCAGATATTACTCTCTTTGATCCTGAACAACATCCATGCAAATTTGCTGCAGAAGTAAAAAATCTTCAATCTGAAAATTTTATTGAAGCTAAAGAATCCAAAAGATGGGATCGTTTTTCCCAGTTTGGAGTTATTGCTGCAAAGCAAGCATTTAATGATTCTGGACTTGAAATTACTGAAGCTAATGCATCAAGAATTGGAGTGATTATTGGTTCTGGTGTCGGAGGCTTACTAACTATGGAAAGTCAAGCTCAAATATTGAGTCACAAAGGTCCTAAAAGAGTAAGTCCATTTACTGTTCCAATGATGATTCCAAACATGGCAACTGGATTGGCTGCAATCGCTTTGGGTGCAAAAGGACCAAGTTCCTCTGTTTCCACAGCTTGCGCTGCCGGTTCAAATGCAATTGGTGATTCTTTTAGATTACTCCAACTTGGAAAGGCAGATGCGATGATCTGTGGGGGAGCAGAAGCAAGTATTACCCCTCTTGGAGTAGCTGGTTTTTCCAGTGCCAAAGCTCTTTCTTTCAGAAATGACAGCCCTCAAACTGCTAGCAGACCTTTTGATGCAGAGAGAGATGGATTCGTTATTGGAGAGGGATCTGGAATTCTTGTTTTAGAAACTTTAGAAAATGCAAAAAAAAGAAATGCAAGAATTTATGCAGAAATAATTGGATATGGAACAACATGTGATGCTCATCATATTACTGCTCCATCTCCAGGCGGGATTGGAGGAGCCGAAGCGATCAAATTAGCAATAGAAGACGCTTGTCTTAGCCTTGAAAAAGTTGATTACATTAATGCTCATGGAACGAGTACATCAGCTAATGATAAAAATGAAACTTCTGCAATTAAATCTATTTTTAAAGACAGATCTTACCTCATTCCTGTAAGCTCTACTAAGTCGATGACTGGTCATCTCCTAGGAGGCTCAGGAGGTATAGAAGCTGTAGCTTGTATACTTTCTTTGACACATAATTTCATCCCTCCTACAATTAACTACGTCAATCCAGATCCTGAGTGTGATCTTGATTATGTACCAAATAATGCGAGAGAAGCTCGAGTGGGAGTTGCTCTTTCTAATTCTTTCGGCTTTGGTGGTCACAATGTTTGCCTTGCTTTCAGCAAAATGAATTAAAGACAACCAATTCTGTATTTCCAACTTAACTTACTTTAAAACAATGGTCGCTGCATCTGTTTCATTAGAATCACTTTGTGTAAATAGTATAAGAATGCTTGCTGTAGATGCAGTAAATAAATCCAATAGTGGACATCCTGGATTGCCAATGGGATGTGCTCCTATGGGTTATGCATTATGGCAAAACATACTGAATCACAACCCAAATAACCCAAAATGGTTCAATAGAGACCGTTTTGTATTATCAGCAGGTCATGGCTGCATGCTGTTATATTCTTTGCTCCATTTGACAGGATACAAATCAGTTTCTATAGAAGATATTAAAGAATTTAGACAATGGGGATCAAAAACTCCTGGACATCCAGAAACATTCGAAACTGAAGGTGTTGAAGTTACAGCTGGGCCTCTTGGAGCCGGAATTTCAAATGCAGTTGGTTTAGCAATAGCTGAAACTCACTTAGCAGCTAAATTTAATAAGCCTGATTGCAATATCGTTGATCACTATACTTACGTAATAATGGGTGACGGCTGTAATCAAGAAGGTATCGCATCAGAGGCTTGCTCGTTAGCTGGGCATCTTAAGCTTGGAAAATTAATTGCACTCTATGACGATAATCAAATTACAATTGATGGACGAACCGACGTTTCTTTTACCGAAGATGTTTTAAAAAGATATGAAGCGTATGGTTGGCATGTACAACATGTTGAAGATGGGAATCATGATGTTAAAGGGATAACTGAAGCTATCGAAAAAGCGAAATTAATTACAAATAAGCCTTCAATTATAAAAATTTCTACCACAATAGGTTACGGTTCGCCCAATAAATCAGATACTGCTGGAATACATGGAGCAGCTGTTGGAGAAGAAGAAGCTGCATTAACTAGAGATTTTCTAAATTGGGAATATCCTCCATTTGAAATACCAGATGAAGTATATGCGCATTTTAGGCAATCAATAAACAAAGGCGAAAACTTGGAGAAAGAATGGGATTCTAAATTTGAAGAATATCAAAAAAAATATCCCTCTGAAGGAGCTGAGTTAAACAGAATGTTAAAAGGCCAATTACCTGAGAATTGGGACTCAGATTTACCCTCTTATACACCTGATGATAAAGGGTTAGCTACCAGAAAACATTCACAAATATGTTTAGGTGCTCTAGGACCTAACCTGCCTGAATTAATTGGTGGATCCGCAGATTTAACTCACTCTAACTACACAGATATCAAAGGAGAAACTGGATCATTCCAGCCTCATAGTCCTGAAAAAAGATATTTACATTTTGGTGTACGAGAGCATGCAATGGCAGCTGTACTTAATGGTATCGCCTATCACAATAGTGGTCTTATTCCTTATGGTGGAACCTTCCTTGTTTTCGCTGATTATATGAGAGGTTCAATGAGGCTTTCAGCACTCAGCGAATTAGGAGTGATCTATGTATTAACCCATGATTCAATTGGTGTAGGAGAAGACGGCCCAACACATCAGCCCATTGAAACTATACCTTCTCTTCGAGCAATGCCTAACATGCTAGTTTTCAGACCAGGAGACGGAAATGAGACAAGTGGTGCTTATAAGCTTGCTATCCAAAATCGAAAAAGACCTTCTGCCCTTTGTTTAAGTAGACAAGGTATGCCAAATCAAGAAAATACTTCGATCGACAAAGTTGCTCTAGGAGGATATATAGTTTCCGATTGCGAAGGTATACCAGATCTTATTTTTATTGGTACTGGAAGCGAACTGAATCTTTGCATTGAAGCAAGTAAGGAAATTTCAAGCTTAGGTAAAAAAATTAGAGTTGTTTCTATGCCTTGTGTAGAACTTTTCGAAGAACAAGAAGAATCTTACAAAGAAAGTGTTTTACCTAGTAGTGTGAAAAAGAGAGTTGTAGTAGAAGCTGCCCATTCATTTGGTTGGCATAAATATACCGGTTTTGATGGAATTTGTATTACTATGGATAGGTTTGGTGCATCAGCACCAGGTGGAGAATGTATGAAAAATTTTGGATTTACACTCGAAAACGTAGTTAATAAGACGAAGGAAATTCTATAATTGCTAATTTATAACTAGACTGAAGTATTACATTCTTCAAGTTTATCTTTTAACTGATCCAGAGATTCATCAGAAATTTTTGAATTCATTGGACAATGTTTAGGGCCACACATAGAACAAAATTCGGCCTTTTTAAATATTTCTTCAGGTAGTGTCTCATCATGGTACTGTTTTGCCCTTTCTGGATCTAATGAAAGTTCGAATTGTTTATTCCAATCAAAGTTATATCTTGCATGACTAAGTTCGTCATCCCTATTACGAGCTCCAGCTCGATGTCGTGCTACATCAGCAGCATGAGCAGCTATCTTATAAGCAATTAATCCTTCTCGTACATCTTCTGCATTTGGAAGACCAAGATGTTCTTTTGGTGTTACGTAACATAACATAGAAGTTCCATACCAACCTGCCATCGCAGCTCCGATAGCACTTGAAATATGGTCATAACCAGGAGATATATCCGTAACTAGTGGACCCAGTACATAAAAAGGAGCTTCTGAACATTCTTCCATTTGCTTTCTCACATTAAACTCAATTTGGTCCATAGGTACATGACCGGGACCCTCAACCATTACTTGAACATTATGTTCCCATGCTCTTCGAGTAAGCTCACCAAGAGTCTTTAATTCAGCTAGCTGAGCATCATCAGAAGCATCATGCAAACATCCAGGCCTCAGTGAATCTCCTAGAGAAAAAGTACAATCATATTTTTTAAAAATCTCACAAATATCATCAAACCTTGTATAGAGGGGATTTTGTTTGAAATGATGTAGCATCCATTGAGCTAAAATACCTCCCCCTCTGCTAACAATTCCAGTAATTCTTCCTTTGACTTTTGGCAAATGCTCTATTAACAGTCCAGCATGAATAGTTTGATAATCTACGCCCTGCTGACAATGTTTTTCAATAATATGAAGAAAATCGTCTTCAGTTAGTCTATCAATTGAGCCATGTACGCTTTCTAAAGCTTGGTAAACAGGAACAGTACCTATAGGAACTGAGGATTCGTGAATAATTGCTTGCCTAACTTCATCTAAATTTACTCCTCCTGTAGAAAGATCCATGACTGTATCCGCCCCATATTTAACGGCTAATTTGAGCTTCTCTACTTCTTCTTTAATATCACTTGCATTAGGGGAAGCTCCAATATTTGCATTAACTTTACATCTAGAAGCAATACCTATAGACATTGGCTCAAGATTCAAATGATTAATATTAGCTGGAATGATTAATCTTCCTCTTGCCACTTCTTCCATTATTAAAGAAGCAGGAAGATTTTCTTTTTTAGCAACAAAATCCATTTCTTCAGTGATATGTCCATTCCTTGCAAAGTTCATCTGAGTTACATTACCCTTTCCAAGGCGAGGCTTAATCCAAGAACTTCTCATAATTTATAAATTTTAAAAGTTTTATTACTAAAGTTTGATCAAATTTCCACTTCCCTGAATCATTAATAATGATTCAGGTTCAAAGGGTATGATCTCAGCTAAGTTAAATTTCTTAGCACCCCTAGTATTTATATTATTGATAGCTCTTTTCTAAAGAATAGTCATCAAATATTGTGTGAAAATACATAAATATTTTATTTAATTTTTTGATAAAACTTTATCTTTTTTAAAATTTTCTTTCTAGCTAATCTTCTTCTTAAATCTTTCTCAAAAATAATTGAAATCCCCATTAAACCAATAGGCAAATAAAAAATCTTCCTATTATTATCCCTAAAAATCAGGCCAATAGATGATATAAGAATCATAAAAGGAGCTACAAAAGACAAAAAAAATCTTTTATTAATTTTCATTATCAGATTAATTATTTATTTCATTGTTTAATTTTACAATGGATTCAGTTATCACTTTAATACCAACAGCAATAGCTCTTTCATCAGGATCAAACTTGGAATTATGAAGTGGAGCGCATCCTTTTGAACTGGAAACACCAAGCCTAAACATAGCACCAGGGATCTCATGCAAAAACTCAGCGAAATCTTCAGCTCCTAACGATGGTTTTTGTAATTCGATAACATTTTTTTGACCCAAAACCATAATTCCCGATTCTCTGAGGACTCTATTAATTTCAGGATTATTATTAACTGGTGGAGTAATTTCTCTAAATTTAACTTTTGCATCAGCTCCGCAACTATTGACTAAAGAAGAGATATTTTCATTGAGCCAATTACCAATATTTCTAAATAATTTAAGATTAGTGCATCTAACAGTCCCAACTAAATTAACCTTTTCTGCAAGAACATTGAATGCATTTCCACCATTTATTTTACCAAAAGTTATTACTACAGGATCTAAAGGATCTAATTTACGTGTTATTGATTCTTGAATTCCCGAGATAACTTTAGAAGCAACCCAAATAGCATCAACACCTTCATGAGGTCTAGCACCATGGCCTGATTTTCCTTTGATCTCAACCTTTAGTTCACCAGCAGCTGCAGTTAAACTTCCCTCTTTAATTCCAATAGTTCCTACAGATAAATCAGGGTAAACATGAACCCCAAAAATATAGGTTAAACCATTTGTTGCACCATCATTAATCATCCATCTTGCTCCACTCGCAATTTCTTCAGCGGGCTGAAAAATTATTCTAATCCCAAAGTCAAGTTCTAAATGCTTAACAATTTTTGCTACACCCAATCCAATTGATATATGCAAATCATGACCACAGGCGTGCATAACACCATCTACTTTTGAAGAATAACTTAATTTAGTCTCCTCAAATATTGGTAAAGCATCCATATCCACTCTTACCCCAATAATGCCATTATCTGTGGGGCCAAAATCAGCGATGACTCCAGTCCTTCCAATAGATTCTCTGACGGTCCAACCAATATTTTTTAAGTAACCACTAATCAAAATCGCTGTTTGATTTTCAAATCCACTTAATTCCGGATGTGCATGGATATGTCTTCTTAAATTAATTAATTCATCATTAAACGAATCAATCTTCTGAAACAACTGATCTCTATTCATTAGTTATTTTAAATCGATAAAGTTCATCAAATTTTTAATTGGTATTGGAGGCCATCTTCTTATTTGTTTTAACCATTCCTCATCACTATACCTAGGATCTAATTCAGTTACTGCGATCCAATTACTCTCTGCTTGACCTGATTCACCTTTGGTCCAATTCAAAGCTGTTAAAGCTGCCCTAGCGTCAGCAAAAGTTGGATAACGTCTTATTAATTTTTTTAATTCTTTTTCAGATTCATCAATATTGCCCAATTGGAAATCTGCTAAAGCCATACTTGACCTTGCCATAGCAAATCCAGGATTATATAGAGCAGCTTTTGAATATAAATCTCTTGCTTTTTCCCATTGAGATATAGAACCTTCAACATTAGCTAAATTATATAAAGCAGAAAAATTTTTACTATCTTGAGAAATAACAAACATATAATCTTTTCTCGCTTGTGACCATAGACCCAATGCTTCCTCTGCTATACCTCTGTTAATGTAAGGATCTATTTCACTTGGATTTAAAATAATTGACTTGTTTTGGTCATCTATTGACCCCTCTACATCTCCTAATACAAGTCTTACATTACCTCTATTACTCAAACCTGCAGCATCATCAGGATAAGAATCTAGATAGCTATTCCACTCTTGTAGAGCGAGATCAAATTGTCCGACTGAACTCAACTCTAATGCATTTTTAAACAAATCCTCTCTTAAAGAGGATGAATAGCATGGTGCTACATAAAAAATATTGACAAATATAAAAATAAATAAAAAACAAGCCTTAACTTTCTTAAAAGTTACCATTTTGTGAATCAATGTATTTTTTACCTAAAGCGGTAAGCAATCTTCCTCGAGGAGTTCTAGCAAGGAAACCTATTTGAATTAGATATGGCTCAACTACAAATTCTAACATTGAAGTTTCTTCAGCCAATCCCGCTGCTATTGAATCGAGTCCAGTTGGAATATTATTGTTTTGCTTTAGAAAAAATAAATATTGTCTATCTAAAGAATCCAACCCTTTTTCGTCTATTTGGTATGAATTTAAAGCTTTTTTTATTAGATTCCCCGAAATAAAATTAGTTTTTTTAACAACTTGTGCATAATCTCTCACCCTTCTTAATAGTCTCAAAGCAATTCTTGGAGTCCCTCTAGATATTTTTGCTAAATTATAAGATGCTTCATCATCTAAATTTATATTTATTAATCCAGAATAATTAACAATGATTTGTTTTAATTCATCATGTGTATAAAATTCAATTTTCTGAGATATACCAAATCTATCTCTTAAAGGAGCACTAATTGATGCTAGTTTAGTTGTCGCCCCAATCAGAGTAAATCTGGGCAGATTAATTGTTCGGCAACGCGCTCCTCTATTTGCTCCCATAGTTAAATCTAGTCTAAAATCCTCCATTGCTGAATATAACAACTCTTCAGTTAACCTATTTAAGCGATGTATCTCATCGATAAATAAAACTTCACCTTCTTTTAATCCAAGCAGTAACCCTACAATGTCTCTAGGTCTTTCAATTGATGGTGCATTAGCTATCCTGCATTTTGTATGCATTGCATGGGCAATCAAAAAAGCTAAGGTAGTCTTACCCAAACCAGGCTGACCATATAAAAGAGTATGCTCTAAAGGTTCTTTTCTATAAATCGAGGCATCTATAGCTATTTTTAAAGAAGACTTGAGTTGTTCTTGACCAATAAATTCTTGTAAAGTAACAGGCCTAGCTAAGTTCAGATTATTATTTCTTTTTTCTTCTGGAATGATATTTGAATCAACTAGCCTAAGCTCTTTATTATGAAAAGGAGCTTCATTGTTACCTATATTAGAGGAAATTATTGCCATAATTAAAGGTTAATTGCAATTGTTCTGAGTAGAAAGATTTTTTATAACTAAAATGAAAAAAAACTCAAAAAAAGTTCAAAAAAATACTAAAAAAGAAAATAATTATAAACTTCTTGCTCAAAATAGATATGCAAAATTTCAATATTCAATTTCTGAAACAATTGAAGCTGGTATTGAACTTTTAGGGACTGAAGTAAAGTCAATTAGAAACGGAAAAGCAAATTTAAGAGATGGGTACTGTTCATTCAGAGACGGTGAGATTTTATTATTAAATGTTCACATTTCACCACACAAAAATGTGGGGTCTTTTTTTAATCATGATCCATTAAGAAATAGAAAATTGCTACTTCATAAAAAAGAAATAATAAAATTAAAGTCCAATACTGAAAAAAAAGGCATGACTATTGTCCCATTATCTTTGTATTTAAAAGGTTCATGGATAAAAATAAGTATTGGAGTCGGAAAAGGGAAAAAATTACATGACAAACGACAAGATGAAAAACAAAAAAGTATGAAAAAAGAAATTAACTATGCACTTAAAAGATAAAAAAATTATCCAGAATTATTGGAACTATAAATCTAAACTCACTGAACTAGGGGGAGGAGAGGGATCTGGATCTGCAATTAACATATGCTGTAAAACAGTTTCAGGTCTCTCACTATCTCTCCAACGAATTTTATAGGCAGGCATTTTGGTACCTCTGCTTGTAGTTTGCTCTACTGGTTCCATGACCCAACCTCTTCTAGATCGGCCTTGAGGATTTCTTTTGACTACTGCATCCGCATGCTTGAAACGGAAACCAACACGTTCACCACTCATTTAAAAATTTCGTATTGGAATAATTTTAATATTTTACTTCATTCAAGGGTAATTTTTCATTTTTGTTCGAAGTTATTTCTGGTTTTAACAATGGGAAAGGAATTACATCTCTAATTGATGGACTATTTGTAATTAACATAATCAGTCTATCAATACCTATACCTAATCCTCCAGTTGGAGGCATACCAATCTCAAGAGCATTCAAAAAATCTTCATCTATACAATGAGCTTCAACATCCCCCTCATCTCTAAGTGACTGTTGTAGTTGCATTCTTTCTCTTTGATCTACTGGATCAATCAACTCACTAAAAGCATTTGCCAGCTCTCGACCAACAATGAATAATTCGAATCTCTGAACCATATCTTTATTATCAAGATGAGGCCTAGCTAAAGGAGAAATTTCAACAGGATAATCGATAACAAAGGTAGGCTCTATAAGTTCAGACTCTACTTTTTGCTCGAAGACCTCATTTAAAAGTCTTCCCATAGTATTTACTTTGTCAGAAAATTCAACATTTATATTTTTAACAGCTTGTTTTGCTACTTGAAAGTCTCCACTGAAAGAATCGAAATCAATGCCTGTATATTTTTTGACTATATCTTTCATGGATATTCTTGACCAAGGTTGAGAAAAATCAATCTCTCTATCTTGATAATTTATAACTAAAGAGCCACATGTATCAGCAACGATATCTTTAATCAGCTCTTCAGTTAAATTCATCATATCTACATAATTAGAAAAAGCTTGATAAATTTCAACTGAGGTAAATTCTGGATTATGCTTTGTACTTATACCCTCATTACGAAAGATTCTTCCCAATTCATAAACTTTCTCAAATCCTCCAACAACCATTCTTTTTAAATGTAATTCTGTAGCTATTCTTAGATAAAGCGGGATATCTAATGTATTGTGATGAGTAATAAATGGTCTAGCTTCAGCACCACCAGCTTCAGATTGGAGAATTGGCGTTTCTATCTCTAAAAAATCTCTATTATCTAGCCATTTTCTTATAAAACTTATACATTTTGCTCTTGTTTTAAAAACATTTTTAGAGTTAGGATTCACTATTAAATCTAGATAACGTTGTCTATATCTTTTTTCAATATCAGTCAAACCATGCCATTTATCAGGCAAAGGCTTTAATGATTTGGATAACATTTCCCACTTTTCTACCTTAATTGAAAGCTCACCTTTATTAGTTTTTTTAATATTTCCGTATACACCTATCCAATCACCAATATCTACTATTTCCTTCAAATCTTCAAATGAGAGTAATATTTGATTTTCTAGATTACGATTAATAATCCTTTTATCCAAATAAAGCTGAATCTGACCATCTTGATCGCTTATTGTAAAAAAAGCAATTTTACCCATCACCCTTTTTGCCATAACTCTACCTGCAATAGAGACATTAAAGGATTCCTCTTGTCCATTTTCTAAATGACCAAATTTTTGAAAGAGAAATTTTGTAGTATGAGAGACTGTAAAACTCTCTGCGTAAGATGCAAAGCCTTTACTAATTAGTGAATTAGCTTTTTGTAAGCGGGCTTCTCTTATTTCAGACAAAATTTACTTTAATATGTTTGTTTTATTTAATAAAAGTATCAGACCAAGGTTCAACTTGCCAAAGATGTTGCCGTTTCGCCAACTCTCTGTGATGCATAACCGATACCTCTTACAGTTAATATTAATTCTGGATTTCTTGGGTCTGGTTCCAATTTACCTCTTAGTCTAGCTACATAAACATCTACAACTCTTAAATCTGCAGCTCTTCGAGGAGGATAACCCCATAATTGTTCTAAAATTTCAGCCCGTGGGACAACTTTACCAGGCTCGTCAAATAATAATTCTAAAAGGCTGAATTCAGTATAAGTTAGACTAATTCTTTCACCTGCTCTGGAAACTTGTCTTCGATTAGTATCAACAACCAAGCTTCCAAATTTCATAACTCCTTTTCCGGATGGAACTTCTTTAGTTTCTGTAACCGATACAGTAGGTCCCATCCTTCGCAAAATAGTCGCTATCCTAGCCTCTAACTCTTTAGGGCTAAATGGTTTAGATAAGTAATCATCAGCCCCTAAATCCAAACCTGCAACTCTCTCTGAAATTGCCTCTAGAGCAGTTAAGAATATTATTGGAACTACTGACTCAGCTCTTATTCTTCTGCAAACAGCGAATCCATCCATTTTTGGAAGCATAACATCAAGAACTATCAAGTCTGGGGAATCCCTGTGAAAAGACTCAAGAGCTTCTTCGCCGTTAGTGGCTGAATAAACTTGATATCCTGCTAGTTGAAGTCTTGTAACTAATACCTTCAAAACTGCTGGCTCATCATCAACAACTAAAATTCTTGCTTTTGACATAGTTAAAAAAGATTTGCAGATATTTCAAAGCAAAGAATTATTGCATTGAATATTTATTCTAACAATTAAAAATATAACATTACGAACCCTCAAAGAGATATTCCCTTGATTAAAAAATTTAAATAATTACTAAAGATATGATTTTTGTCGAACACTTTCTTATTAGCAAAATTTATGATTGTACTTTTTTCTTTGAAAATTTAAACATTCTTACAAGTTGGGAGCAAATTAAAGGAGCAAAAAAACCTGTTAGAAAAACTTCAGCTAAAATATTTTGAATGCTGGGGATAAAGAATAAAAAAGTAATATCTGAAAAATTTTTAAACAAAATCTGCAAAAAATTAAGAGTCCCACATAAAAAGCTTCCAAAAGAACAAATTAAACCATACCTAAAATGGCTTACTAAAGTATCACTTTTTAATTTAAATTTCCCAAATAAAACTCCGCATAAAATTAAACCTGGTATTTGAGTAAAAGTACTTTCTAGAGTTATAGAATCCAAAATCAGACCTAAAAATAAACCAAATATTAATCCATTAATTGATCCATGAATCATTGACCAAGGCAATAACCAAAATAAAGACCAATTTGGCTGAGCACCCAAAAATCCCAGCCAATTAGGATGCCATAAAAAAAGAACTGGGACAGAAACAAAGGAAATCATAGGCAAATTTTTTGAAAAAAATTTATTCATTAAATTTTTGCTTTTAAAATTTGCACCCAATCAATTACGTGAGGTTTTGCCAAAAGTGATATTTTTGCCGTTTTCTGCGAATTATTAAATGTCTCATTTATGGATTGAACAACGCCAATAGGAATATTTGGAGGTATTAAAGTGCTAGCAGGAGAAGATGATACAAAGTCTCCGACTTTTATATCAGTATCTTTTGAATAAAGTATTAAGCTGGGATAATCATTTCCTAAACCAACCAGTAATCCATTAATTTGAATCCTATCTACCCAAACTCCTAACCTACTTTCTGGTGAGGTTATTAAGGTCACAGATGAAGTATATAAAGAAGTATTGCTTACTCTTCCAATTAATCCCCCAGGCCCAACAACAGAACTACCGATTTCTACTCCATCTATTGAACCTTTATTTAATATTATTTGTCTCCACCAACTACCTGTTTTCCTTGAAATAACTGCAGCTGAAATGTTATCTTTATTAGTTGATTTTTGAAGAGATAAAATATCACGCAATCTAATGTTATCCCTTTGAAGAAGATTTAACTTTATAAAAGATTCTTGGTCTATACTTTTCAGAATAATTTCTTTTTGAAATTGTCCAGGCCAAAAAGGCTTTGAAATAAAATAATAAAAATCCTTATAAATAGATCCTTTTGATAACCTTACGAAAACTAAAAATAAAAAAATCCCAAAAAATACCCAATTTTTCTTTTTATGCCACCAACGACTATTAGAAATTCGTCGGATATCTAACATATTATTAATCTCTTATAGCATTTCTTATGAAATCTGGAGTATCAACAACTCTTTTAAGTTTTTTAAAGTCATCCAAAACCTGTCCACAACCATTAACTACACAAAGCAAAGGGTTTTCTGCGATATGAGTAAAAATTCCTGTTTCATCGCTTAATAAATCATTAATACCTCTCACTAAAGCTCCACCTCCTGCAAGCATAATCCCTCTATCAACAATATCTGCAGCAAGTTCAGGGGGAGTTCGCTCTAAAGTTCTTTTTACAGCTTCCACTATTTTGCTAAGTGTTTCAGACATGGCTTCTCTGATTTCTCCTGAAGTCAAAGTGACTGACCTAGGTAGACCAGATAAAAGATGTAGACCTCTTACCTCTAAAGTAGTTTTATCAAAATCATCATCAGGAAATGCAGATCCAATCTTAATTTTAATATCTTCTGCAGTTCTCTCTCCAACAACTAAGTTGTGAACTTTTTTAAGATATAGTGCAATTGACTCATTTATTTCATCGCCAGCTATTCGAACAGATTCACTCAAAACAGTTCCACCTAAACTTAATACTGCGACTTCAGTAGTGCCTCCACCAATATCAACAATCATAGTTCCAATTGGCTCAGTAACTGGTAATGACGCCCCTATCGCTGCTGCAACGGGTTCATCAATTAGGTGTACTTCTCTAGCTCCGGCTAATCCAGCTTCTCTTACTGCTCTTCGCTCAACACTAGTAACTCCACTTGGGATACCAATTACTATTCTTGGGGCTATTATCCCTTTGCCTTCGTTACATTTTTGAATAAATGTTTTTATCATTTGTTCTGCAGCATCAAAATCTGCGATAACACCGTCTCTTAGTGGTCTTACAGCTCTTATATTGCCGGGAGTCCTTCCAAGCATTAACTTAGCTTCTTTACCAACAGCTAATGGAATGCCTTCTTCTAAATCCATAGCTACCACAGAAGGTTCTTGTAAAACAACGCCCTTGCCTGATACGTGTATAAGAGTATTGGCCGTTCCCAAATCTATACCAATATCTCTAGAAAATTTAAATCTGTTAAAAATCACAATTAAAATTCTTTTTATAAATAATATATCTATTTTTTAGTAAGCTCTCAGAAATCTGTCGTTTAGTTATGAATAGCACGCAAAACTTTGAGCAAAATCTGGAAATATGAGTAGTATTAAGAAAAAAAATTATGGCAATTAACACTATTAACTTAGTTGGCAGAGCGGGAAGAGAACCAGATGTCAGATATTTTGAATCTGGCAGTATCGTAGCAAATTTCACGCTTGCAGTTAACAGAAGAAGCAGAGATGAGGAGCCCGACTGGTTTAATTTAGAAATATGGGGCAAGCAAGCACAAATAGCCGCAGATTACGTTAAGAAAGGATCTTTAATTGGAATTACAGGAAGCTTTAAAATTGATAGTTGGAAAGATAAAAATACTGGTGAAGATAGATATAAACCTGTTGTTAGGGTAGATAGATTAAATTTACTAGGCTCCCGCAAAGAGTCCGATAATAGCCAATATTCTAATAGTAGTAACTCTAGTGAAATCCCTTTTTAAGCTCTGTTTTTTTTAAATAATCTAATAAGTATTCTTAAAAAGAAATATAAGATAATTAAAATTAAAATTGGCTTTACTACGTATTTTATTTGATCTAAATAATTTTCAATTATTGGATAATTTTCACCAAATAAATAACCTGCATAAGTTAGAAGTGCTACCCATATCAAGCTCCCAAATGTAGTCCAAATCAAAAATTTTCTTAATGGCATGAGTTCTATGCCAGCTGGAACTGAAATTAAAGTTCTTATACCTGGTACTAATCTGCCCCAAAAAACTAAAGAAACTCCGTATTTATCAAACCACCTTTTACTTTTACTTAAATCATTAGAAGAAATTCCTAGATATTTTCCTTTTTTATCAAGAAAATTAGAAAGTCTTTTTTCATTTACTAATCTACCTAAATAATACCAAGGCAATGATCCTAAAATGGTTCCAAGTAATCCCCAAAAAACTAAAATATAGAAATTCAATTTTTGTTGATAAACGAAAAACCCACCTAATGGCATGATTATTTCCGAAGGAATTGGAGGTATTATGTTTTCCAAAAACATAGCCAAACAAATAGTAAGGTATGCAATTATTGAATTCTTTTCAACAGCCAAACTAATATAGTCGGGGATTGAAGTAAGAAAATTTACAAAAATAAAACTCAAACTTAGTATCTATAAAGCTCTGGTTTATAAGGTCCCTCAACAGAGACATTAATGTAATCAGCTTGTTCTTTAGTTAATTTTGTTAATTTTGCACCAATTTTTTCTAGATGTAATCTAGCTACCATTTCATCTAAATGTTTTGGTAAAACATAAACCTCCTTAGCATATTTTTCTGACTTATTGAAAAGTTCAATTTGAGCTAATACTTGATTAGTAAAAGAATTACTCATAACAAAACTTGGATGTCCAGTAGCACAACCTAAGTTAACTAATCTACCTTCGGCTAAAAGAATTATTTTATTGCCACTTGGTAAAGTTATGTGATCAACCTGAGGCTTAATATTTTCCCATGGATAATTTTTCAATGAAGCCACATCAATTTCATTATCGAAATGACCGATATTACAGACTATGGCCTCATCTTTCATCTTGACAAGATTTTTATTTGTTATTACCTGATAGTTCCCAGTAGCTGTAACAAATATATCTATATCTTCAACAACCTCGTCAAGCGTTACGACGCTATAACCTTCCATTGCTGCTTGAAGAGCACATATTGGGTCAACTTCAGCAACTTTTACAATTGCGCCAAGTCCTCTTAGAGACTGGGCTGAACCTTTACCTACATCACCAAAACCAATGACAAGTGCTACTTTTCCAGCAATCATTACATCGGTAGCGCGCTTAATGCTATCAACTAAAGATTCCCTACAGCCGTACAAATTATCAAATTTGCTCTTAGTTACTGAATCATTAACGTTAATAGCTGGGAAAGGTAAGGCATTTTGCTTTTGAAGTTGATAAAGTCTTGCAACTCCCGTTGTAGTTTCTTCAGTGACACCAATAATATTACTCTTAATTCTAGAATAGAAGTTACTATCATTTTCCAACTTAGACCTAATAGAATTATATAAAGCAATTTCTTCTTCATTTTCAGGATTATCTAAAACAGATAAATCTTTTTCTGCTTTACTTCCTAATATCAATAAACCAGTTGCATCTCCCCCATCATCAAGAATCATATTTGGAGAGTCTGAACCCCAATCGAGGATATAGTGGGTATATTGCCAATATTCTTCAAGAGTCTCACCTTTTTTTGCATATACAGAAATTCCCTGATCTGCAATAGCTGCAGCGGCATGATCTTGAGTTGAAAAAATATTGCATGAAGCCCATTTTACTTCTGCTCCAAGATCAACAAGAGTTTCTATTAAGACTGCTGTTTGAATAGTCATATGAAGACTTCCAGCTATTTTTGCACCTTTTAGTGGCTTCTCAGATTGATATTTATCTCTTAGTGCCATTAAGCCGGGCATTTCCGTTTCGGCAATCTTAATTTCTTTACGACCAAAATCTGATAAAGACATATCAGCAATTACGTAATTTGGTATGGAGGTTTTAACTGAGTTTGCGATAACCATATCTAGTAAATACTTTTTCTATTAAACTATAAATGATTTTTGTGAAATTTTGTGTTTGTTGAGAATTTAACAGAAACTTTAAATTTAGGGAAAAAACTCTCACACAAATTAAATCCCCAATCAATTGTTTTATTACAAGGTCCGATTGGCGCTGGGAAAACTTCCTTTATTCAAGGGATTGCTAAAGGGTTATCAATCACTGAGGACATTACAAGCCCTACATTTTCGTTATCGCATCACTATTACTCTGGAAAAATTCCACTCATTCACCTTGATTTATACAGGTTAGAAAATGTTTCTTCAGCAAAAGAAGTTTTTTTTTCAGAAGAAGAAGAAGCAATACAAAGACAAGCTATTTTAGTTATTGAATGGCCAGAATTAATAGAAGCAGTTATTGATAATTTCTGGAAAATAGAAATTAGTTACGCAAAAAATTATGGAAGGCACTACGAGATAAGAGACCCCAAAAATTTATTAACATTCTCATAATATGGCTGTGGCTCAATAGCGCCTTCACCAAGACATGTTAATAATCCACAAACACCTGCGAACTTAATGCAATTTTCTATCTCGAGTTCATTTGAAGGATAGCCAGAAGAAATTAATTTTGAAATTAAGCCAGCGAGAAAAGCATCGCCTGCGCCAGTTGTATCAACAATTTTTTGTGAAGTAGGAGTTTCTGTAATTCCCTGCAATCCATTGACATACCAAGCAATTGGATTTTTTCCATCAGTTATTATTACATCTGGTCTATTAGACAATTGTTGAGATATTCGCAAGGGATTTTCATCCTCAAAAAACAAAGTTGCTTCTTCTTTAGCAAGTTTTAAAACATTTGAATTATTTAAAAATTTCTTGATTAAATTAACTCTTGCAGCTTTACTAATTTCAGATGAAAAACTTGAATAATCCCAAAAGACCTCTCTCCAATTCAAATCAATAACTATTTTGACTTCAAATTTTTTAGCTTTTTCTAGAAGAAAAAAAATAGTCTCTGCTGATATAGGAGATGATAATAAGATTGTTCCTGTAACCAAATATTTTGTTTCTAGAAAAGATTTCTCCAAATTTAAAATTTCTTTTTCAATTAATTTCTTACTAAGAACTTCGTCAGCAAAGCAAGAATTAGAACTTGCTTCAAATCCTGAAAAAAAACGATCTCCAAATTGATCTCTATCTACATTTACCACGCGAGTAGATGAGTCATTGTCTAATTGCAAGAAATCTAAATTTACGTCTAATTTATTAAATTGCTTAATAAATTTTTTTCCATAGTGATCACTACCCAAACTTCCTATAAATATTGAATCTATTTTTAATTTTCTTAATGAACAAGCAACATTAGCCGGCGCACCACCCAAAAAATCTGTAAATCCTTGATTTGACTTATTTCTGATTCTGTCTATTAAAGCCTCTCCAATACATATGACCTTTTTCTTTTTCATAAAATAAACGCTTTTTCTTAATTAAGAATAATTTATTAAAAACGAATAATTTTTTTTTGAATTAAAGTTTAATTAAAAGCATATTCATAGTGTCTTTAAATAAATCTGAAACTTGGAAGTGGAAAAATTGGGAAATTTCTTGGTCTTTATCAAAAGAATCTACTTCTGAAAAAAATATTAAAATTTTATTAGTGCATGGATTTGGGGCATCAAAAAATCACTGGAGACATAATCAAGATTTTCTTGGTAAATTCTCTAACTGCTACGCCATTGACTTATTAGGATTTGGAAAAAGCAGTCAGCCTAGTGCTTTATTAAATTACGAAACTGATAAAGAAAACTCAATTAAATATTCATTTGACTTATGGGGTAATCAAATATCAACATTTTGTGCAGAGGTTATAAAATCTCCAGTTTACTTAATAGGAAATTCAATAGGAGGTGTTATTGCATTGAAAGCTGCTGAAATCCTCAAAGATAATTGCAAAGGTGTCATTTTAATTGATTGTGCACAAAGAACTATGGATGATAAACGCTTGAAAAAAAATGATATTTTGATGAATTTTCTCCGGCCCATATTAAAAACTTTTGTAAGGCAGAGAATAATTAGCAATACCCTTTTTACAAGAGCTGCTAATCCAAAAATTATAAAAAAAATACTTGAACAAGCTTACCCTTCAGGAAAAAATATCGACGAAGAGTTGATTGAAATATTATATAAACCTTCTCAAAGAGAAAACTCTAAAGAAGCATTTCGTGGTTTTATTAACTTATTTGATGACTATCTTGCTACTGACCTTTTCGATAAGGTTGATGCTCCAATCCAATTGATTTGGGGAGAAAAAGATCCTTGGGAATCTTTAAATGAAGCAAGAGAGTGGAAGAAAAAATTTAGAAATATAAAAAGATTAGATATCATTAATGGTGCCGGTCATTGTCCTCATGATGAAGAACCTGAAAAAACAAATAAATTAATAAATGAATTTATTCAAGAAACAAAGTAAGCTTCCACATTATCACTAAGTCTTCTCAAGCCTCTTAATCCATCTCGCTCAAGGTTTCTTACTCGATCTCTACTTATGCCTAGTACTCTTCCTATACCTGTAAGAGACATTGGTTCGTCTCCGTCCATACCATATCTCATTCTTAAAACTCTACATTGAAGATCTGGCAATTGATGTAAAAGGGAATGAAGATCGCCTCTCATACAATCCATTTCTATTTGTTCATCTGGTAAATCCTCTCCACCTGCAAGCAAATCTAATAAAACAGTATCTTCACCATCACCAACTTTTGTTTCAAGACTAACTGGCTGTCCAGCTTTGCACATTAAATCTTTAACATCATCTTCTGGTAGTTCTACGTATTTTGCTAGTTCACTTACCGTTGGAGTTCTAGACATTTCTTGGCTTAGCTCTCTTTGACCTTTTTTCAACTTATTCAGCATTTCAGTTATGTGAATGGGTAACCTTATGGCTCTACTTTTTTCAGCTATTGCTCTTGTAATTCCTTGTCTAATCCACCAATATGCATATGTTGAAAACTTATAGCCTCTGGCTGGATCAAATTTTTCAACTCCCCTCACTAAACCTATTGTGCCTTCTTGAATTAAATCTAGTAACTCCATATTTCTTTTAGTGTATTTTTTTGCAACACTTACAACCAATCTTAAATTAGCTGCAACCATTCTTTCTTTTGCCCTCTGTCCTGCTCTAAGTCTTCTTTTTATTACAGAAGTAGATAAATTTAATTTATCTGATAGTTCCTCAATACTTGGTTTATCTCCAGTTAATTCAATGAGTTCCAATTCTGCTCTTTCAACTTGCATATATTCTTGAACCTGCCTACCCAAAGTAATTTCTTGCTCGTGGGATAATAAAGGGACTCTTCCTATATCCCTTAAATAAGACCTAACAAGATCAACATCATTACTAGCTTTTAAGCTGGATATTGTAGCTAATTTATTTTCACTCAATGTTTCAGAAGACATAAAATGTAGATAATGTTTTGTAAACAATACCATTAAGAAATGTAAAGTTAAACAAAAAAATCCACATTTTTACAAAAATGAGAATAAATACCTAGTGAAATTATATTATTGAGGAACTTAATAGCCATTTTGCAGTACTTAGATAAATAAATACACCTGCAATATCGGTAACAGTGGTAATGAAAGGAGAGGACATTAAAGCCGGATCTAGTTTCATTCTATCAAACAATAAAGGGAGAATAGCACCTGTTGTAGCAGCTAAAGTGGTTATAGATATTAAACTTATGGCCACTGCAGAAGCTATTAAAGGTCCTTCTCCCTGCCACCAAGCAAAAGGAAATACTACTAGCATCATGAAAATACCTAAAAGAGCGCCTGTTATTGCCTCCTTAACTACTGCCTTAATTGCACCAAGAGACTTCAATTTTTGAGTACTCAAACCTCTAATAACGACTGTTGAACTTTGAGCTCCAACATTTCCCCCAGTACCTATTAGCAATGGAATAAATGCAGCCAGCAAAACTATTTCTTTTAGTATTTGATCGTTCATAGCTATAACTTTTGTAGTCAAACCATTTGCCAAGACCAAAATTAACAACCACAAAATTCTCCGTCGAGCTATCGTGAACAAACTACTTTGAAAATAATCATCTTCATCTCCAGGCTGAACTGCCCCAGCCGCATAAATATCTCTTGTAGCTTCTTGCTCTATAACATCAATTAAATCATCAACAGTTACTATCCCAACGAGTCTTTTTTCTTTATCAACAACAGGGAGTGCTAAAAAATCGTATCTTTGGATTGCTCTTGCGACCTCTTCTTGATTAGTATTTGTAGAAATATTAACTACATCTTTCGTCATAACATCCCCAATTGGCTTAGATGGATCAGCCGTTACAAGGTCTCTCAAAGAAAGAATACCTGTTAGATGTCTTTCTTTGTCGGTTACATATAAACTGTAAATTGTTTCTGTGTATGGAGCTCTCTTTCTTACCAAAGACAGAGCTTCATCTGCTGTTTGCATCTCTTTAAGATCTATGAATTCAGTTGTCATTAATCTTCCAGCAGTTTCAGGCTCATATCCAAGTAATTCAGCTGTAACCTTTCTCTCGCCAGGACTAAGGGCAGATAAAAATTTTCGTACAACTTTTGCGGGTAATTCATCAAAGAGTTGAACTCTATCATCAGGAGACATTTTCTCAACAATTTCTAAAACTTCTCCAGAACGAAGTCTGTCTAATAAAGTTTGCTGAACTATTGGATCTAAATATTCATAAACTTCAATTGCCTCATTTTTCTTTAACAATCGAAATGCTAATGCTTGTAATATTAATGGAAGGCTTCCAATAGCATCTGCAATATCAACAGGTTGAGAAGGTTCTAAAAGTAACTTTGCCTCATCATAATTGCCTGCGATGAGCAACTCTTCAAGTTGAATAGTAATATTTTCTCGAGCACTTAAATCTGAAGATAAAGATGTAATCCCCTCAAGATTATTTTCAGACATAGATATATCCTAATCAAAGTTTCAAAACTATTATAAGAAATTTAAGTAATTTTTCTACTTATCCAAGACCCGAAATACATTGTG
Organism: Prochlorococcus marinus; assembly: GCF_001180265.1. GTDB lineage: Bacteria > Cyanobacteriota > Cyanobacteriia > PCC-6307 > Cyanobiaceae > Prochlorococcus_A > Prochlorococcus_A marinus_H. The sequence continues at coordinate 29,287 of NZ_CVSW01000032.1, forward strand.
AATAGGTTAATAATTATGATTAAATTAAAAAAAATAATGAATTTTATCCAATCTCCTTGATTTAAAATTTTGTACAAAAAATATATAAATCCAGTGAAAGATGTAAAGCACGAACAGAATCCACTTAATAAAATTTTTTCTTTCGAGAAACTTAAGTTTTTTTCAATAACAAAACCAAAAAAAAACGAACCAATAATTGAAACAATGAAATTATTATTTATTAATACCCTTAAAAAAGTTGCTAAATAACATGCTAAAAGTAAATGTATCAAAATTTTTATTTTCACTTTAAAAAAATTTTGTCAAACAGTAACCTAAATAAAAGAAAAGAATAGAAATCAATATTACTTCAACATAATGAAAAAATAATCTTATGTATTTCCTCTTCTTAAATAAAATAAATAGCTGGTATATAAAGGAAGAAAATGTGCTAAAACAACCTAAAAAACCAGTATAAAATAACAATAAGATGTCGTTATTAACAAAATCTAATACTACAAAAATTCCCAAAAAAAATGATGCTATAAAATTAACTATAGATGTATTTTGAATATCAAAAAATATACTTTTTTTGAAGTTATTTTGTATAACTATTCTCAGTGTTAATCCAAAAGTACTCCCTAATAAAACAATGTTTATTGATTCAATATCCAAACTTTACATTTTTATCCAGCCTTTTCTAATCTTGTGTGGATCGTCTAAAAATTTATTAGAAGCTAATTCCACTCTAACCCAAGTTTCACTTTCACTGACTTTCCAATTACGTAATATTGATAAAGTTGTACCCGTTTCAAGAAGTAATAATTCTTTAGCATGAATTTCAGGAAAAGAATAAAGAGAAGTCCTGGAACTCAATATAATTTCATCTGTATTATTAGGAAACTTATTTTGATTTAAAGTTTTTTGGATACCACCTGCAGGTAATGTAATTGGAGCTATTAATGCAAAAATAATTAAGCAAAAATTCTTAAGAAGATTATTAATCATATATCTAAAGTTGCCATATCTAAGTTACTACTATGAGTTTCAATGAAATCTCTTCTTGGTGCAACTTTATCTCCCATTAATATGTTGAATATTCTATCAGCCTCAAGTGCATCTTCAATTTCAACTCTTTTCATCATCCTAGTTTTAGGGTTCATAGTTGTATCCCACAATTGTTTTGGCATCATCTCACCCAATCCCTTAAATCGTTGGATATTATAATTAGCATTTTCTCCAAAACCTGCAATTGTATCCTTTAATTGATCCTCGTTATAACAGTATTGATGATTCTTACCTCTTTCAACTTTATACAAGGGAGGACAAGCTATGTATATAAAACCTTTCTCAACAAGTTCTCTTTGATATCTATAAAAAAATGTTAATAAAAGAGTTCTTATGTGAGCGCCGTCAACATCAGCATCAGTCATAATTACAACCCTATGATATCTCAAAGATTTTACGTCGAACTCTTCACCTTTTATTCCTAATCCAAGAGCTGTTATTAATGACTGAATTTCTGTATTTTTATATATTTTAGTATCGTCAGTTTTTTCAATATTAAGAATTTTACCTCTGAGGGGCAAAATAGCTTGAAAATTTCTATCTCTTCCTTGTTTAGCAGACCCTCCTGCAGAATCTCCCTCAACGATGTAAATTTCTGTTTCTGATGGATCTCTAGAACTACAGTCTGCTAATTTACCAGGCAAAGTTGAACTTTCAAGGACACTTTTTCTTCTAACTAATTCCCTAGCCCTTCTTGCAGCTTCTGCTGCATTAAATGATTGAATTGCTTTTTCAAGAATCAAATCAAAAATTCCAGGATTGAATTCCATATATTTTGTAAGAGCTTCCCCAATAAGAGAGTCAACAATTCCTCTTACTTCAGTGTTTCCTAACTTTGTTTTTGTTTGTCCTTCAAATTCGGGATCTGGAACTTTAACAGATAAAACTACAGTCAAGCCCTCTCTTATATTCTCGCCAGCTAAATTTTTATCAATTTCTTTTCTTTTGCCTCTCTTTTTTGCAAGATTATTGAATGTTCTTGTCAAAACTGTCTTTAATCCTTCAATATGAGTACCACCATCAATAGTTCTAATATTATTTGCAAAACCTAAAATATTATCTGAATATACGTCTGAGCACCATTGCAGTGCTGCTTCTACGTAAACATTTTCTTTCTGTGAGTCAACATAAATTATCTCAGGATGAATAGACTCTTTTTCAGCATTCATGTATTTAACATATTCTTTAATACCCCCTTCATATAAGTAAATTTCTTGCTTAAAAGAACCATCTGACAACTGATTTCTTTCATCTCTAAAAACAATTTTTACACCACCATTAAGATAAGCTAGTTCTCTTAACCTAGATGAAAGAAGAGCATATTCGAATTCGATTCCTCCTGAAAAAATCGTTTTATCTGGTTTAAAACAAATAGTGGTTCCCTTTTTGAAAGGTTTTATAGATTGCTTTTTGGTTTGCAATTCCCCCTTCGATAAACCTTTTTCAAACCTTTGATTAAACTCACTACCCTCTCTGTAAACAGTCACATTAACCCATTCACTTAAAGCATTCACTACAGATATTCCTACTCCATGCAAGCCACCCGAAACTTTATAACCGCCACTTCCGAATTTACCTCCCGCATGAAGAACAGTCAAAACAGTTTCTAAAGCACTTTTCCCCGTTATTGGATGAATATCTGTTGGGATGCCTCGTCCATTATCAGAGATTAAAGCAGATCCATCAGCTCGTAGAACTATTTCTATATGATCACAATGCCCTGCTAGTGCTTCGTCAACTGAATTATCAACAACCTCGTATACTAAATGATGCAAACCTCTTGGACCTGTAGAACCTATATACATTCCCGGGCGTTTACGAACTGGCTCTAAACCTTCTAAAACCTGAATTTGTTCCGCACCATAATCATTTGAGATTTTATTAGATCTTTTGTCCTCACTCATTTAATATAAAAAAAAACAATAAACTTTTAAAATGTTATTTTAAAAGTACTTTCATTAAACTTACCACTGCAATAAGAGAAAGGCTCGCAGTCTATGAAAAATTTAATCACTTTAATTATATAGCTAATAGATTTTTCTTCAGAAATTCATATGTCTTCCAATCGACCTAATGTAATAGTTTTAGTTGGACCTACAGCAAGTGGTAAAACAGAATTAGCTATTGAGATCGCGAAGTACTTTAAAACTCGTATACATAATATTGATTCAAGACAAATTTATAAGTCAATGGATATTGGGACAGCTAAACCATCTAAAAATCAACAAAAAAAAATAAAGCATTTTTTAATTGATATTGAAGAGCCTGTGAATCATATGAATGTAAAACAATTTCAAGAAATTGCTCAAAATTCCATACAAAGAGAACTTAAAAAAAATTATTTACCTTTTCTTGTCGGAGGAAGTGGTTTATATATGAACTCAATAACAAAAGGATTTTTTGTACCAGATGTCCCTCCACAAAATGATTTAAGAAAACAATTTAAAGAAATTGGTCAGAAAGAATGTTGGGAGCTTTTGAAAAATTGTGATCCAGAGTCAACAAAAAAAATCAACTTTGCTGATCAGATTAGAACAATAAGAGCATTAGAAGTTTATTACGTAACAGGTAAAACTTTATCAACTCAAAAAGTTCAAAAACCACCTGGCTGGAGAATTCTAGAACTTGGATTAGATAGAGAAAATTTAAAAGAAAGAATTATACAAAGAACAAAAAATATGTTTTTATCTGGGATTATTGATGAGACAAAATACCTTATTTCTCAGTATGGATATAACCTACCAATATTAGAGACTATTGGTTACCGTGAAGCTATGGCAGTCTTACAAAACCACTTAACCATTGATAAGGCAATTGAGTTAACTAATGCAAAAACCATTCAATTTGCTAAAAGACAAAAAACATGGTTTCGTAATAAAAATAATCCTATTTGGCTTAATAACAAAAACCTGCTAAAAGATGCAATAATTAAAATAGAGTCTTTTTTAGGCTAACTTTGTAAATAAGAGATTTGTTCATCATCCAATCAATTTTCAACTAAACTGAATGCCACCACGCCCACGCTTTGACCGCCGCGCTCCAGTTAGAGAGCTCCCAAATATTAATGAAAGAATAAAATACACCCAATTGAGAGTCGTTGATTCAGATGGACAACAATTAGGAGTTATTGATAGATCAAAAGCATTAGAAATTGCATCTCAAAGAGAACTTGATTTGGTTTTAGTAAGCGAAAAAGCAAATCCCCCCGTTTGTAGAATCATGAATTATGGAAAATATAAATTTGAACAAGAAAAAAAAGCAAAAGAAGCGAGAAAAAAATCTCATCAAACAGAAGTTAAAGAAGTAAAAATGAGGTACAAAATTGACAAGCATGATTACGACGTACGTATAGGTCAAGCTTCGAAATTTTTAAAATCGGGAGACAAAGTAAAATGTACTGTAATTTTTAGGGGTAGAGAAATTCAACACTCAAATTTGGCTGAAACACTTCTTTTAAAAATGGCTAATGATTTAGAAGAGCAGTCAGAAGTTCAACAAAAGCCAAAAAGAGAAGGCAGAAATATGATTATGTTTTTAAGCCCAAGAAAAACTCCTCTTATAAAAAAAGAAGAAGTGTGAGAAATTATTTTCGAAAAACTATGACGAATGTTAAAGTGTCACTGTGAATAAAAATTAATTAGTAAGGATTTTTATAAAGTGAGATTCCATATTCAACAGGAAAGTGATATCCCAGCATCAACACAACTATATAATCAAATTTGCTTTGCAATTGCGGCAAGACATTATCCACCAGGTCACCGACTTCCCAGTACAAGGCAACTCGCAATGCAGACAGGACTGCATCGAAATACTATAAGCAAAGTTTACAGACAACTTGAAATAGATGGAGTTGTTGAAGCTATAGCTGGTTCAGGTATTTATGTAAGAGATAATCTTAATAAAAAAAACTTAAAAAAATCACTCTACAATAAAGAAAGGGAAATTAAACCACCTGATCAAGAAGCAAAAAAAGCTATCAATAACTTCATAAATCTTGGCTGCACCCTTCAAGAAACAAAAGAAGTATTAATCAATGAAATTGATTGGCGTATGAAATGCGGAGCAAGAATTATAGTTAGTACTCCTAGAGAGGATATAGGAGCTTCAATGCTAATAGCGGAAGACCTCTTTCCAAAAGTTAACGTCCCAGTTGAGGTTGTTCCTATGGAAGAATTAGAAAAAGTTTTGAGTAATTCTAATCATGGTACTATTGTCACCAGCAGATATTTTTTACAGCCTTTAGAAAAAGTTGCCAAACAACATGGAGTTCGAGCTATTGCAGTTGACTTGAGCGACTTTCAAAAAGAACTAAAGATTCTCAAAGAATTAAGTCCTGGTAGCTGTGTAGGTATTGTTAGCATAAGCCCAGGATTATTAAGAGCAGCAGAGGTTATCATACATAGCATGCGAGGAAGTGAATTAATGCTTATGACGGCAATCTCGGAAAATCAGAGTAGATTACTTTCACTTTTAAAAGCGTCAAACCACATAGTTTGCGATGGGCCAAGTTTATCGGTTGTTGAAGATATATTATTAAAAAATCGTTCTCAGCTGATGAGATTACCTAAAATAATTTGCGCTAAAAATTATTTAAGTATCGAAACAATAAACCAATTAAAAAAAGAAATTGGAGTTACGAACTAGAGAATGATACTAAGAACTCTTAAATCAGATATAGAAATTATCAAAGAAAGAGATCCTGCTGCCAGAGGAATATTAGAGATTTTTCTTTGTTACCCAGGCTTTCAGTCAATAGTTATTCATAGGTTTACTCATAAATTGTGGCAATTAAAAATCCCTTTAATCCCTCGCTTTTTAAGTCATCTCAATAGGTTAACAACAGGGATAGAAATCCATCCTGGGGCCAAAATTGGCAAACGAGTTTTCATAGATCATGGAATGGGAGTTGTAATTGGAGAAACCGCTGAGATAGGAAACAATTGCCTACTGTATCAGGGAGTTACCTTAGGAGGTACTGGTAAAAGTCATGGTAAAAGACATCCAACTCTAATGGAAAATGTTGTAGTTGGAGCAGGCGCAAAAGTTCTTGGATCGATTACAGTAGGGTCTAATACCAGAATTGGAGCAGGCTCAGTAGTTGTTCGAAATGTAGAGGGGAATAGTACTGTGGTTGGAGTTCCTGGCAGAATAGTACATCAAAGCGGAGTCAAAGTTAATCCATTAGCTCACTCTGCCTTACCAGATGCAGAAGCTAATGTAATAAAAAATCTAATGGATAGAATAGACTTGCTTGAAAATGAAATTCTAAAATTACAAAAAACTCTTCAATGTTTAGCAAACTCAGAATCTATTGATATCTCTAAACTTGGAGATGCTCAAAATCTTAAAGACAAAGAAATAATAGAATTTCTTGGTGATGATTAAATCTAAATTTAATTTTTATCATCCGAATCAGTTTTTGGTTGAAACATAAACATTGAATAAATAACGTTTCGTCTCATATTTGTCATCATTTCGAGAAACATATCATATCCTTCATTTTTGTACTCTATTAAAGGATCTTTTTGTCCATAACCTCTTAATCCAACCGATTCTCTCAAAGAATCCATAGATTGAAGGTGTTCTCTCCATAAATTATCAATTTGCTGCAAAATAAAGAATCTTTCAGCTTCTCTCATTAATCCTGGACGAATCTTTTCTATTTGTGATTCCTTTAAATCATAAGCTGTACGCAATTGCTCTTGAAGATAGTTTTTTAATTCTTCTATTGACAATAACTTGATATCATCAACTTTAAGGTCATCTAATAAATATATAAACTCTTTAACTTTAGAAATTAATTGATCAATATTCCATTCTTCTGGAGGTAGATCAGGATTAATATAAGCCTCTACAATTTCACACATTGTTCTTTCCCCATATCCTATGACTTGCCTTTTTAAATCATTTCCTTGCAAGACTCTTATTCTTTCGCTGTAAACTGCTTTTCTTTGATTATTCATTACCTCGTCATATTCAAAAACTTGTTTTCTAATATCGTAATAATATGTTTCTACCTTCTTTTGCGCACTTTCTAAAGACCTAGTTAGCATTCCTGATTCGATAGGCATATCTTCATCCACCCTAAATGCATTCATTAGATTTGCTACCCTGTCACCTCCAAAAATTCTTAATAAATTATCTTCTAAAGATAAAAAGAATCTTGTACTTCCAGAATCACCTTGTCTTCCTGACCTCCCCCTAAGTTGATTATCCACCCTTCTTGATTCATGTCTCTCAGTCCCAATGACATGTAAACCACCTACTTCTCTTACTTTTTGTTCTTCATGAATCAAAACTTTTTCATATTCCTCTTTTACACGTGATAAAGATTCTCTTAAAAGCTTTATCATATTATCTTCGGTTGGTGCTTTTTCTGCAGCTGTAGCTATTCTGTCATCTAACTCCAAGACAGAAAGCTGTCTATCACCCCAATTCTTAACAAGTTCATCAGATAAAAGAGAAAGTTTCTTTTCAACTTCTTCATCCAGTTTGCAAGGAAAAAGACTTGTAGAAGAATCCTGAATTTTCTTTTTAGAATTTGAGCCGACTTTTTGAGAAAAACCACCCTTAGATTTTGAACTTCTTTGTTTAGGTATCGGTGGCTTATGCTCATCATCTGGTTTAACTAATAAAGGAATTAGAATTTCTTTTAATTTAAGTCTTGCCATATAGTCACTATTTCCGCCAAGGATTATATCTGTTCCTCTTCCAGCCATATTAGTAGCAATAGTAACGGCTCCTGCTCGTCCCGCTTGAGCTACAATTTCTGCCTCACGTTCAACATTTTCTGGCTTGGCATTTAACAAGTTGTGTGGGATTTTTTCATCAGCTAAAAGTGAACTTAACAACTCACTTTTTTCAACACTTGTTGTTCCAACTAAAACAGGTCTACCATCTCTATGAATTTGGGCAGTTTCTTTAGCAACAGCTTTCCATTTACCTATCTCTGTCTTAAATACTTGATCAGGCCAATCTTTTCTCTTTCTTATTTGATTTGTTGGTATAACTGTTGATTCTAATTTATAAGTCTTTTCAAATTCAACTTCCTCTGTTTTGGCAGTTCCTGTCATACCTGCTAAACCAGGATATAAAAGGAAAAAATTCTGATAAGTAATTGATGCTAATGTTTGGGTCTCTGGCTGAATTTTAAGATTCTCTTTCGCTTCTATCGCCTGATGCTGACCGTCACTCCATCGCCTCCCTGGCATTACCCTACCCGTAAATTCATCAACTATCACAGCCTCATCATTCTTAATAATATAATTAACATCTTTAATAAATAATTCCTTGGCTTTTAAAGCATTGGTTATATAATGCGCCCAAGGGTCTTTAGGATTATATAAATCACTTACTGCCAAATACTCTTCACATTTAGCGAAACCTTGATCAGTTAAGATACAACTTCTCTGCTTTTCATCAACTTCATAATCCCCTTCTGGATCAATACCATCTTTACTTAATTCTTTTGCTTTTACTAGTTCCAGAGCTAATTCTGAAGCTTTTTGATATTTCTCTTGGGGTCTTTCGACTTGGCCAGAAATGATCAGAGGTGTTCTAGCTTCATCAATTAATATTGAATCTACCTCATCAATGACACAATAATTGAATTTTCTTTGCACTACCTCATTAATATCGGTAGCCATATTATCTCTTAAATAGTCAAACCCTAATTCCGAATTCGTAGCATAGGTTATATCACAGTCATAATTTTTCTTTCTCTCAACTGGGCTCATATCTTGCTGAATCAAACCAACGGATAAACCTAAAAAACGATGAACTTGTCCCATCCACTCAGCATCTCTTCTAGCTAAATAGTCATTTACAGTAACAACATGAACCCCTTTGCCAGTTAACGCATTGAGATAACAAGGCAATGTTGCGACAAGAGTTTTTCCTTCTCCAGTCTTCATCTCAGCAATTTGACATTCATGTAAAACCATCCCGCCTATTAATTGAACGTCAAAATGTCTCATCTCAAGAACACGTTTACTTGCTTCTCTAACAATTGCAAAGGCTTTAGGAAGAAATTCTTCTAAAAGTTCCTTTTGTTTTTTAATATCTAATTCAGATGAGATCTTTAATTTAAGATGATGAGTTTCTCCTCTCAACTCATCATCAGTTAATTTAGAAATTTCTTCTTCTAAAAAATTTATCTCCTCCACTATTGGTTGATAGCGCTTTAACTTTCGTGTATTCGGATCTCCCAACAAAAGTTTTAGCATAAGTAGTAGTCCTTAAAAAATTCATCTTATTACAAACATTATAAATTAGTGCGTTACAACAGAATGAAGAAAAATCATAACTCTTTATTTTATAGAAATGATCGACTAGTGTATTTAAATTGCAATCAAAAAAAATAACCTAACTATCATCGATTTTTACCACTTTTTTAAAAATGAAAGCAATATCTCTAATAAACCATTCCAAAGGAGCTATAGGTTTAAGATTTTTTGGATTAGGCCCAAACCTAAAGCCAACTAATGGATTAAATAAATTAAAAATATTACTTGATAGAAACGCTTTCTGGGCAAAAAATAGAACAATTAAAGATCTAAAAAAGTGTCTTGCAAACAGTGATGTTGTAATAAGTCTTTGGGTTGATAACGAAATAGTTGGTTTTGGTAGAGCTTTAACAGATGGAATTTACCGAGGGGTTCTTTGGGATATAGTTATTGATCAAAATCACCAAGGAAAGGGTTTTGGGAAATTAATTATAAACAATCTTTTATCTTCTAAGAAAATTAAAAATACAAAGAAATTATATTTAATGACTACCAATAAAAAATTGTTTTATTCTCAACTTGAATTTAAAGAAGTTACTTCTCAAAATTTATTATTAAGAGAAATATAAGGAATAATATCTATAACAATAAGTTCGAATGAAAAAAATTCAATTCATAAATTAAATCAAGAAACAAATTTACTATAAAGCCATCTTATAAAAGGACCTAATATAGGAACGGGACCAAAAGTTGGTCCACAAAAATCAAAATAATCTCTGTGTTCTTTTATTAAGCCATTTTCCCCAAATAATAATCGTGTAGTTCCAGGATAAATAAATTCTTTACCCATAATTTTTAAACCCATTGTCCATTCAACGAATCCACAATTTCCACTAATAGAGATTGCATGAGTTTCTAAAAAAACATCATCACATCTTTTAATTAGCTTTTCTTGAGCTTTAATATATGAATCTAATCCCTTTGTTTCCTGCGTTGGATCTACAAAAATAACATTCTCATTATAAAATTCAGCCCATTTTTGTTTTGTTGGTGCATCTGCACCATAAGATTTTGTAAATAGTCGCCTAAGATCTTCAATAGAAATTAATCTTGACATTATAAAATTATTACTATTAATAGTTTAAAAGATACAAACATTAAAAGCGGATGAAGAGATTCGAACTCTCGACATTCTCCTTGGCAAGGAGATGCTCTACCACTGAGCTACATCCGCAGAACATTGTTATTTTATATCAAAGAAGGGATCATTGAAAAATAATTAATTTTTTTCAACTAATTTAAATTTTTAATTAAAGATCCCATCTCAATTGCTTGCAAAGCATAATTCCAACCAAGATTATTCTTAATCCCCGCTCTCTCTAAAGCCTGCTGCATAGTATCAGTAGTTAAAACTCCAAAAATAATTGGAACATTATTCTCATTTGAAACTTGTGAAATACCTTTGCTTGCTTCAGATATAACCACATCATAGTGAGAAGTTTCCCCACGAATCACAGCCCCAAGAGCAATTACAACGTCATAACTCTTTTTCTTCATAAGAGTTTTAGCTGCAATTGGCAATTCGAATGAACCAGGTACCCAAACTATATCTACTTGATTACTTAATTCAGAAGTATCTAAACCATGTCTTTTTAAACAATCAAGACAACCAGATAAAATTTTATTTGTAATTAAATCATTAAATCTTGCTATTACAATCCCAACTTTTAAAGTAGAGGCATTAGTAAAAGAACCCTCAAAAATAGCCATTAAATTTTACTTAGATATATTAATAGACTCTCACGAAAAGGTATTAAGTTCAAACTAACGAAGAAACTATCCCCGTAACAAAAACCAAAACAACCCAAACAGCAGCAATAGAATAAATTTTTCTCCTACTTTCTCGCTGTCCTTCCTCAGTAGAAGGTTGAGTCACATATAAAACGGGTACTCCAACTACCGCAATTAAAGAAGCAAATAATAGAGCATTTACGAAGAAAAAGTTAACAGCCTGCATAATTCAGTCATAGGTTTCAAATATTATAAATACAATAATCTCATTAAAATGAGAATTTTTAGAGAAAATTTACATACTTTATCCACATATAAATGCAAAAAAAAAATTTCTACCTAATATCTATTTAGGAATTAAAAAAATATGCAAGAAGATACTATAATTCAAAAGAATTTATTTACGATTGGTAATGATAATAATGAGCAAAAAGAAATAACAAAAATTCCAGAAGATTTATCTTTGGAAAATTTAAAAAAGGAATCGCAAAAAAGACCCAGACAAAGAAAAAATTCAACTAATTTAATAAATAAATTCAAGACTGATTTAATTTCAGATAACAAAAATGTTTGCATCAATGAAGAATCTTATAGCTATAAAACAGTTTCAAAACTGAAATTAACTCCTGTAATGAGGCATTATGTCACTCTAAAAGAAGAAAATAAAGATAGGTTATTACTTTATAGATTAGGAGATTTTTTTGAATGTTTTTTTGAGGACGCTGTATTAATATCTAACCTTTTAGAAATAACGCTTACCAGTAAAGATGCTGGCAAAGAGATTGGTAAAATCCCTATGGCGGGGGTTCCCCATCATGCAATGGAGAGATATTGCGCTGATTTAATTAAAAAAAATTATTCTGTGGTTATATGCGATCAATTAGAAAAAAGTTCTGGCAATTATGGGACTCCAATTAAAAGAGGAATAACAAGAATAATTACTCCTGGAACTGTAATTGAAGAGGGGATGTTGATAGCAAAGAAAAATAATTGGATTACTGCTATTTACTTATCAGAAGAAAACTCAGATGAATCTTATGAATGGGGTATATCAAAAGCTGATGTAAGCACAGGAGAATTAATAACTTTAGAAGGCCAATCTCTGTCAAAACTATTTGATGAAATTATTAAATTAGATTCTTCAGAAATCATTGTAGGAAGCAATGCAGTAAGAAATTTATTAATTAAAGAAAATAGTCAAATTACATATACTGTTTCTCAAGAGACAAATTTTGGAATAAATGAAGCAAATTATCTAATAAAAAATTATTTCCAAATTGCAAACCTCGAGGGAATAGGACTTAAAAATTTAAATAATGCAACTAGATCACTTGGAGGTTTATTAAATTATTTAGAAAAAATTAATCCTTCAAATTTAGATAAAGATTCTTCTTTAAAAATCTCATTAGACTTTCCACAAATCCAATATAGTCACAACAAGTTAATCATTGATTATCAAACTCAAAAAAACTTAGAAATCAAAAATACACAACGAGAAAACAATTATGTAGGTTCGCTACTATGGAGTATTGATAGAACTTATACTTGCATGGGTGCAAGGTGTTTAAGAAGGTGGATAGATTCACCACTATTAAACGTTAATGAAATTTATAAAAGACAAAATATAATTACAAACTTTATTGAATCTAAAAAATTACGTACAGATACCCAAAATTTACTTAGAGCAATGGGGGATTTAGAAAGACTTGCAGGTAGAGCTTGTGCAGGTCATGCAAGTCCCAGAGACTTAATTGCAATAGCTGAAGGTTTAAAAAAATTGCCTAGATTAAAATCCATAATTGAATTATTTAAATATGATCTCCCAGATTGGACTAATCAATTAAAAAATATTGATGAAGGACTCTTAGAATTAGCTGATACCATAAGTTTTAAACTAATAGAAAATCCTCCCCTAAATATTAGTGAAGGAGGGATGATCCACGATGGTGTTGACAATATATTAGATGGTTTACGCAACTTAATGGATGATTACTCTAAGTGGCTAAATAAAGAGGAATTAAAAGAAAGGAAAATTAGCAAAATTTCAAACCTAAAAATTCAATTTCATAAAAATTTTGGTTATTACATTTCTATAAATAAGTCAAAAGTTAATTTAGCTCCACAACATTGGATCAAAAGGCAAACACTTACTAATGAAGAAAGGTATATCACTTCAGAAATTAAAAATAAAGAAAATAAGATTTTCCAAATAAAAAGTAGAGCTTCATCAAAAGAATATGAAATTTTCTGCGAATTAAGAAATATAGTTGCTGAAAAAACAAAACAAATAAGATCGATAGCAAAATCCATAGCATCTCTTGATGCACTGCTTGGTTTATCAATTACTTCAGTAGAAAACAATTTTATAAAACCTTCATTAATACCAATTAATGATTTAATGACAAAAAATAGTACAAAAATTATCGCAGGAAGAAATCCAATTGTAGAGCAATTGTTAAGTGATAAAAAGTTTGTAGCAAACGATATCTCTTTTGAGGAGAATCAAAAATTAATTATATTAACTGGTCCAAATGCAAGCGGAAAAAGTTGCTTTATAAGACAACTTGGTTTAATACAAATTCTCACACAAATTGGTAGCTTTGTTCCTGCTAAGAATGCTGAAATCAAGATTGCAGATAGAATTTTCACAAGAATTGGGGCAGTTGATGATCAATCATCTGGACAATCAACATTTATGGTAGAAATGTCTGAAACTGCATCAATTCTAAATCAGGCAACTTCTAACTCAGTAGTTTTACTTGATGAGATCGGCAGAGGGACATCTACTTTTGATGGACTTTCAATAGCTTGGTCAGTAAGTGAATATCTTGCAAAAAAAATTCAATGTAATACTATTTTTGCTACGCACTATCATGAGCTCAATTATTTAAAAAATTCAAATAAGAATATCCAAAATTTTCAAGTTTTAGTAGAACAAAATAACGATCAGCTAATTTTTAGCCACAAAATTGTTAAAGGGGGCTCAAACAAAAGCTATGGCATAGAAGCAGCTAAATTAGCAGGAGTTCCAAAAGAAGTTATAGAAAAAGCAAAATCAGTTTTAAATTCTTTAGAGGAAAATAACAAATTAAATTATGATATTAAGTAGATTTTTGACATTTTTATAAAATAAATACTTTTTAAATAGTTTCCCTCAATAAGGCGTTAACCGCAGCAGCTGCCATGGCAGCACCTCCTCTAGTTGAATTCAAAACAATTCTAGGAAGATCGGTAGAAATTAGTTTGCTTTTGCTTTTTTCTACTCCAATAAATCCAACAGGCATTCCGATAATTAAACTAGGTAAATCTTTTGCATTCTCTAAAATATCAATTAAATAAGTTAACGCTGTAGGCGAACTGCCAATAACTACAATAGGTGATTTGCTTCCAGAATTCATAGCTGATAACTCCTTCCAACCTTCACTTAAGCCATATGCAGTTTTAGTTAAGTTTGTATGATTATTTTTGCTAAACCACATTCTAGCGGTGAATACTTTATTCCTAGTGGTATTTTCTGCCATGGATTTTATTGCTGCTGCTGCCATATCAGTATCAGTTAAAATCGGAGCGCCATTTTTAAGTGCCTGAAGACCTTTTTCGCAAGCACCTTCACTAAAATTTACAAGATTTTGAACTGAAAAATCTCCTGAAGTATGGACTAATCTCTCTAACACTTTTTTTTCCAAATAATTTAGATCATTTGCTAATAAATGAGATCTTATAAATCTGATGCTTTCCAAAAAAATTGGATGATCTATTACCATTAAATTTAATTTGTGTTAAAAGTAATCATAGTTAATATATGGTTTTTATTGAGCTATTATGCCAATACAAATATTATGGGGTAATGATTTAAATGCTCAAAATACATTTATTCAAAAATTAATTGATGAGGAAGTATCCAAGGAATGGAAAGAAATAAACGTAACAAATTTAAATGGAGATAATGATGAACAAGTCAATAAAGCTTTTGATGAAGTTCTTTCACCTCCTTTTGGAGAGGGATACAGAATAGTTACATTGAAAAATAATCCAATTTTTACTGCCAAAAATGAGGATCTAAGAACTAAATTTGAAAAAATTCATGACAATATACCTCAAAATACCTATTTCATTTTACAAAATACAAAAAAACCAGACTCAAGACTAAAGAGTACTAAATTTTTACAAAAACTTATCAAAAATAATTTAGCTAAAGAAAAGTCATTTTCTTTACCAGAAATCTGGGACTATGAAGGACAAAAAAGATTTTTAGAAAATGCAGCAAATGAAATGAATATCAAAATTGATAAAAATGCAGCTGAATTAATAATTGATTCAGTTGGTAATGATAGCTTTAAACTAATAAATGAATTAGCCAAAGCAAAAACATACCTTTCTGCAGTATCAAGTGATTCGAATTCACAACTTTTTCTTAAAAGTATTGATGTAAAAAAAATATTTAGTGATCATCAATCCAATATTTTCAAAATCATTGATCTTCTCTTACAAAAAAATATTAATGAAAGCCTCATAGAAATAAATTTTTCCTTACAGAAAGGAGAACCTGCTTTAAAACTAAATGCAGGATTAATTAGTCAAATAAGAATTCATACCATCATAAAATTAGCAATTAATTCAGGTAACGATAATGCAGAAAAGATTTGTAATCTTGCAGGCATTTCTAATCCAAAAAGAATTTTTTTTATTCGAAGAAAAGTCAAAAATGTATCTCAAGAATATTTAATTAATTTAATGAGTAACTTATTAGATATTGAATCATCACTAAAACAAGGTAATAATCCTATAAATGTTTTTACGGAGAAATTAATTAATTTAAGTTAACCAAATTATAAGTTTAAGAATTTACATTATGATTTAAATATGGCTTTACTAGTAAAAAAATTTGGCGGTACTTCTGTAGGTGATATTAAAAAAATTAAAAATATTGCAAGTAGCATCTGTCAAAGTAAAGAAGAAGGAAATGAAATTGTCGTAGTTGTCTCTGCAATGGGGCAAACTACAGATGATTTAAATTGTTTAGCGGAATCAATTAGTAAAAACCCTAATCGAAGAGAATTGGATATGCTTCTCTCAACTGGAGAGCAAGTAACCATAGCTCTTCTCTCAATGGCATTGAACGAATACGGAATACCTGCAATTTCAATGACTGGCAGCCAGGTTGGAATTATTACTGAATCAATTCATGGGAAAGCGAGAATTCTGGATATTAAAACAGAAAGGATCCAAAATTATATAAATCAGGGTTTTGTAGTTGTAGTGGCTGGATTTCAAGGAACAACATTAAGCCATACGGGTTCAATGGAAATTACAACTTTGGGTAGAGGTGGTTCAGATACTTCCGCAGTAGCTTTATCAACTGCTTTAGGAGCTGAGGCGTGCGAAATTTATACAGACGTTCCAGGGGTTCTTACTACTGATCCAAGAATTGTTCCTAATGCAAAACTATTAGATGAAATTAGCTGCGAGGAAATGCTTGAACTTGCAAGTGTCGGTGCTTCAGTTCTGCATCCAAGAGCAGTGGAAATTGCTCGCAATTATGGAATTAAATTGTGTGTCAAATCAAGCCAAAGTGACTCCAGTGGGACTCTCCTAGAAAGTCAAATCCAGCCTCTCCCGCTAAAAAGAGGAAGCTTAGAATTAACAAAAACAGTAAATAGTCTTGAGGTATTAGAAAACCAAGCAGTATTCAGTCTCTCAAATATTCCTGATAGGCCTGGGATTGCTGCACAAATATTTGAAAAACTTTCAGAAGCAAGTATTAGTGTAGATTTAATAATACAAGCGACAAATGATGGGAATAAAAACGATATTACATTTACTGTTAGTGAATTAGAAGTTAAAAAAACTGCAGAACAATGTGAACTTATAACTAGTCAATTAGGAGGAGAATATAACTTAAAAACAAACATGACTAAATTAAGTATTCAAGGAGCAGGCATTATGGGCAGACCTAGTGTTTCAGCTGATTTATTTGATACTTTATCTCAAGCGAATATAAATGTCAGGGTAATAGCTACTAGTGAAATTAAAGTCAGCTGTGTAATTGAAATCAATAATATACCAAAAACTATTAGATTTGTTGCTGAGAAATTTAAGTTATCCGATACACAAATATTTGTTAATCCAATCAATGAAAAACAAGATCAACCTGAAGTAAGAGGAATCGCATTAGATAAAAACCAAGTTCAAGTAAGTTTTCGAAAACTGCCTGATCGTCCAGGTGTAGCAGCATCGATATGTTTAGCACTAGCTGAAAATAATTTACTTATCGATACTATCGTTCAGTCTGAAAGAATTTCTTCTTTAAAAACTAAGGATATTAGTCTTACAATGAATAAACAAGATAGAGAAAAAGCTAACTTAGTTTTCGAGGCCTTAACAAAAAAATTACCCGGATCATACATTGAAGATGGCCCTGCTATAGCCAAAGTAAGTACTGTAGGAGCTGGAATGGCATTTAAGGTTGGAACGGCTGGAAAAATATTTAGAGCATTGGCTGACCAAAATATCAATATTGAAATGATTGCTACTAGTGAAATCAGGACTTCATGTATTGTCTTAGAAAAAGATTGTGACAAAGCAGTTAATGCTATTCATAATCATTTCGAATTAGAAAAATAAGTTCTTTTTAATTATTTCTTGTCAATTTTTGTCTTAATTTTTTGATTCTATCCCTCAAATTTGCTGCTTCTTCAAAATTTAACTCTTTTGCAGCATCTTTCATTTTAATTTCTAACTTTTCTATTAAGTCAGGCAATTCTTCTAGCAAACATTGATTATCACTGGAACTGAGAATCGCGTCAGTTTTGTTATTAACTATATTTATTAAATCTTTAGATAAACCACCAGCATCTAGTTTTCTGGAAAGTTCTAAAAATGATAATATTGAATTTTCTATTTTTTTGCCTGCAGGTTTTGGAGTAATACCATTAACTTGGTTATATTTTTTTTGAATAGTTCTTCTTCTTTCAGTTTCAGATATTGCTTTTTTCATTGAATCTGTGAAGTTATCTGCATAAAGCAAGGCAACACCTTCAACATGTCTTGCAGCTCTTCCTATTGTTTGAATCAATGACCTTTCAGCCCTTAAAAAACCCTCTTTATCAGCATCTAAAATGGCAACTAAGGATACTTCAGGAAGATCTAGTCCCTCTCTTAATAAATTAACTCCTACCAAAACATCATATTCGCCCATTCTGAGATCTTGAATAATTTCAATTCTTTCAATTGAATGGATTTCGGAATGCAAATATCTAACTCTTACTTTATTTTCAGATAAAAAATCAGTTAAATCTTCAGCCATTCTCTTAGTAAGTGTTGTCACTAGCACTCTTTGATTCTTTTCAGCTCTAATTCTTATTTCTGATAACAGATCTTCTATTTGGCCCTCACTAGGTCTTACATCAATTACAGGATCTAATACCCCAGTTGGTCTTATAACTTGCTCTATAAATTCACCATCACATTGATCTAATTCCCATTGACCCGGAGTGGCACTTATAAATAATGTCTGTTTTGATTTTTCCCAAAACTCTTCACATTTTAAAGGTCTATTATCTGCAGCACTGGGCAATCTAAAACCATGATCTATTAAAACTTTTTTTCTAGATTGATCACCGTTGTACATCGCATGAAGTTGAGGACATGTTACATGACTCTCATCAACTACCAACAACCAATCTTTGGGGAAATAATCTATTAAGCATTCTGGCGGTGAACCTTCCTCCCTGCCTGATAAATGACGAGCATAATTCTCAACTCCATTACAATAACCAACCTCTTTGAGCATTTCTAAATCATATTTTGTGCGTTGTTCTAGACGTTGAGCCTCTAATAATTTTCCTTCATATGTAAATTTATCTAGTTGAGTTTTTAATTCACTTCTAATTGCACTTATTGCACTCTCAAGTCTTTCTTTTGGGGTAACAAAATGCTTCGCTGGGTAAACGCTAACTTGTTCCAAACTTTCAAGTATTTCTCCTGTAGTAGGATCAACATATCTAATAGCTTCGACTTCATCACCAAATAATTCGATTCTAATTAATCTATCCTCATAAGCTGGACCTATTTCTAAAACATCACCTTTAATTCTGAATCTACCTCTAGTAATTTCAATATCATTTCTAGTATATTGATTTTCAACAAGAGACCTCAAAAAGGAACGTAGATTTATAGATTTTCCCACTTCAAATTTAACTGCAGCTTTTAAATACTCACTCGGTATACCAAGACCATAAATACAACTTATTGAGGCTACAACAATTACATCTTTTCTTTCAAATAATGAACGTGTTGCAGAATGCCTAAGCATATCTATTTCTTCATTAATTGAAGCCGTTTTGGCTATGTAAGTATCACTTACGGGGACATAGGCTTCAGGTTGATAATAATCGTAGTAAGAAATGAAGTACTCAACAGCATTTTTTGGAAAAAATTCCCTTAATTCATTACATAGTTGTGCAGCTAATGTTTTGTTATGTGCTAATACAAGTGCTGGTCTTCCTGTTTGTTGAATTACATTCGCAATAGTAAATGTTTTACCAGTTCCCGTAGCTCCTAAAAGAGTTTGAAACTCTTTACCAGTATTGACGCCTTTAACTAATTTTTTAATAGCTTCTGGTTGATCTCCATTTGGTTCGTAAGGAGCTTGAAGCTTATAGTTGTTCATCAACCTAGTAGCAAAAGGGTATTGCTATACTAAGAAATTTTTTCTCCAATTATTGAATTTTTCAAAGATTCTTTTAAGCCCCTAACAACCGCAATCATCGATATTAAATCATCTAATTTATTAACTACAGAACCAACACCAACTGCTGAGGCTCCAGAGGATATTGCTAGTGGACAAGTTACTTGGCTTAATCCAGAGGCACTCATGATTGGTATATTCAGAGATTGTTTCTTAAATTCTTGATGAATAGCATAGGTAGCTGCAAGAGTTGGTACTGATTTTTCAAAAAAACCTTGAATTCCTGAAGAGTAAGGTTTAGAGCTGGTGCCACCTTCTGTTTGAATAATGTCAACACCTTCTTCCACAAGCTTTATAGCAAGATCAACTTGTTTATCAATAGGCAAAGTATGTGGAACAGTTACTGATAAAGGAACATTAGGCAATAAATCCCTCGTCTCTTTTGCAATGTTTAAAACTTTTTTATCTGAAAAATTAATGCCTTTTTCATAAAAAGTATCATAATTTCCTATTTCAATAATTGATGCTCCTGCTTTTACAGAATCTTGAAAAGATTGAGGTACTACTGAACTAACACAAACGGGTAGTGTTGAATTCTTAAGTGCTAAATCAACTAGTTCAGGTTTACAAGCAATATCGACAAGATCTGCACCTCCTAATGAAGCGGCCTCAACAATTATTTTCACAGATTGAGCATCGAAATTATTCAATCCTGAAATAACCTTGAGTAAGGATTTGCTTCTTAACTCTTCTTTGATTTTTTGTGGCAAAAGATTAATCAGACTCATTTACTTAATGAATTTATTACCCGATTGTGACATTGTTTTAGTAAAACAGTGCATTTTTTAAAAAATATTATCTGAGCAACACAAAATGATTGATAAAAAATCAACTCAGAAAAATTGGTCATCATGGCATCATCAGCTTCATAAGGAGATTCTTACCAAAAAAAAATTAATTCCCAAAGGATCCAATATTTTAATAAGTGTTTCCGGGGGTCAAGACTCAATGGCCTTATTAACCCTAATTAATGACCTAAAAAAACTTCATAATTGGTCTATTAGTGTTTGGCATGGTGATCATCAGTGGCACGAAAAATCATCACTATATGCTCTTGAATTAAAAGATTATTGCGAAGATAAAAATATTTCATTCTATTTTGATCAAGCAAATAAAGAAAGTATTTCTTCAGAAGAAAAAGCACGAGAATGGAGATATAAAAAATTATGTGAAAGAGCCAAAACTTTATTAAATTTAAACCAGCAAAAACATAATATTTATTTGTTAACTGGTCACACGAGTAGTGATAATGCAGAAACATTTATCCTCAATTTATCTAGAGGAAGCAATTTTGCAGGTCTGAGTAATATTGAGAGTAAAAGATTTATAGAAAATCAAATTTTTTTAATAAGACCAATATTAATTTTCAGTAGGGAAGATACAAAACAATTTTGCAATGATATGAAGATCCCAGTCTGGGAAGATCCTACAAATTCAGATCTTAAATTAAAAAGAAATTTAGTGAGAAAAAAAATTATTCCTACCTTAGAAGTCATCTATCCTGGTTGTTCTGAAAGGATAAATAATTTTTCCCAAAAAATGAGCAATTACAATAATGAACGTAATGATCTTGGTGAACTAGCATACCTGTATTGTAAAAATGTAAAAGGTATCGATAGGAATCTCCTAAATGGTATGTGTATTGAAGCGAGGTGCACAATCTTAAATAGATTTTTAAAAGAAATATCTGCAAAGCAATGTAGTTCTAAAAATCTTACAAAACTAGCAATTTCAATTTATAAAAAAAATAAAGGTCAAATTAATTTGCAAGAGTTTTTAAAAATTGTTTGGGATAAAAACTATATAAATTTTGAAAAAAGTTAAGATGTTACAGCAGATCTTCTTCTTCTTGTTCTACCTTCAAATGAATCTTCTGTAGCAGTCTCAACTGATGGATTCTGTGAAACTTTTGGACTTTTTTGAGTATTTTGTGGGTTATTTGAGCTATTAGGATGATTATTGTTTGATTTCTTATGGAAATTATTATTATTTCTATTTCTATTGGAGAAATTTTGCTCTTCGGTAATCTTTGGAATATAAGCACGAGTTCCACTTGGAGCGGGTTGAACTAAACACAAAATAAGTGGTTCAACTTGTAATTCTCTTCTCATTCTTCTCGATAAACCATTTTCAATTTCTCTTTGTACACCAATCCAATCTACCTCAAAATTATTCGGCCCAGTTTGTCTGGATAATTGTTTCCATCTATTTTCTAAGACCCAGCTAATTTCTCGTTCTGTCCACATAGACATTTTTCTTGACTCTGCAGTAGTAACAACTCCTCTTAAATTAACTCTGGGAGGCGCAACCATCTTCCCATCTGTACTAATAGGAGCTAAAACAGTTACTACACCATCCCCAGCTAATTGCTGCCTTTCCTTTAATACTCGAGCATCTACTATCCCATTTCGCGAATTATCAAGCAGTTCAACACCAGCTTTTACAGGATCACCCTTTTGAATAGAATTAGGTGTTAACTCAACTACATCTCCATTTTCAATAATTAAAATATTGTCCTTTGGAACCCCCATGATTTGAGCGCTTCTACTGTGACAAACGAGCATTCTATGTTCTCCGTGAACCGGAACGAAAAACTTAGGTTTTGCGAGTGCCAACATTAATTTTTGATCTTCTTGGAAACCATGACCAGAAACATGAATATTTTCACCCTTTCCATAAACAACCTTCGCTCCCAATTTCATTAATCTATCTATTGTATTGACTACACCAATAGTGTTTCCTGGGATTGGGCTAGCAGAGAATATAACAGTATCAGTAGTCTTAAGACGTACATGCTGATGTTCACCACGAGAGATTCTACTTAACGCTGCTAAGGGTTCACCTTGACTTCCTGTCATTAATAATAAAGTCTCCCTATCTGGCAAATCTCTAATTTGCTTAATAGGAACAAACAAATCATCTGGGCATTTCATATAACCAATATCTCTCGCCTTAGCAATAACATTTATCATCGATCTACCTAACAAACCGACCTTTCTTCCATGTTTCATGGCCAATTCTAAGATCATTGTCACTCTATGAACAGAACTAGCAAAAGTGGTAAGGATAACTCGTTCTTTTGCTTCTGCAATATGTTTTTCTAAAGAAGGATAGATAGTCTTCTCAGAAGGACAAAAACCTGGAACTTCGGCATTAGTCGAATCACTGAACATGCATAAAACACCCTTCTCTCCGTAATGCACCATTCTTTCAATATCAAATTGCTCTCCATCAACTGGCATATGATCAAACTTAAAATCTCCCGTGAAAATAATTGTGCCAACGGGTGTTGTAACTGCTAAAGAAAAGCTATCGCAAATAGAATGGGTATTTCGAATAAATTCAACGGAAAAATGTTGTCCTACTTTTACAACATCTCTTGGATTTACTGTCTGTATAGTTGTTCTATCAGATACCCCTGCTTCCTCCATTTTTCCTCTAAGCATTGACATTGCCAGTCTTGGGCCATAAATTATCGGAATATTAAAATGCTTTAAATGATGAGAAATACCTCCAATATGATCCTCATGCCCGTGAGTGACAATCATTCCTTTTATTCTTCTTTGATTTTCTTTTAAAAAAGTTGTATCAGGCATAACAACATTTACGCCATGCATACCATCAGACGGGAAAGCTAGGCCAGCATCAACAAGCATTAATTCATCACCATATTCAAAAACGCAAGTATTTTTTCCTATTTCATGTAGTCCTCCAAGAGGTATTACTCGTAGAGCTGGCGTATTACTTTTAGATCTAGATGAATCATGAGTAGATCTATTTACAGTTGAATTTGTACTTGATTGCATAATTTTGAAATTTATGAAGGCCTGCTTGAAATCAAATAAGGTTTATTTAAATTTAATTATCAAGTTAAATATAATCCCTATTATAGGGATTTCAGGATAAAAGATAGTTGCTTTTTCATGTCATTGGTTAATGGTGACAAAGGACTTCTAGGATTACCTACATTCCATCCCGATAGCTCCAAAGCAGCCTTAATTGGGATTGGATTAGTAGTCATAAAGAGTGCTTTAAAAAGAGGCTGAAGTTTTTCATGAATAGCAAGCGCATTTGAAACCTCCCCACTTTGAAAGGAATGAATCATCTCTTTCAATTGCAAGCCAACCAAATGACTTGCAACACTTACTACCCCTACAGCACCTACAGATAACATTGGAAGCAACAACGAATCGTCGCCACTATATACAGATAGTTCAGAGCCGCAAATAGCTCTTAATTCTGTTACTTCCTCTATTCTACCGCTTGCAGCTTTAATACTGAGAATATTTGAGAAATCCATAAGTTTCTTCACAGTATCAGGTAATAAATTGCATCCTGTCCTTCCAGGTATGTTGTAAAGCATTAAAGGCAAATCCTTTGCAGAATTAGCAACAGAACTGAAATGTTTATAAAGACCTTCTTGAGGTGGTTTATTGTAATAAGGAACAACCACCAAAGCACCGTCGGCTCCAGATTGGTAGGCTTTTTTTGTAGCTTCCACAGCCTCGCTTGTACAGTTGCTACCAGTGCCGACTATAACTTTACATCTTGGATCCAAAGCTCCTTTTACTGCAATAAATAAATCATGCTGTTCCGCCCATGAAAGAGTCGGAGATTCCCCAGTAGTACCACACAGCACAATTCCATCAGAACCGTTCTCAAAAAGATAATTTGAAAGTTTTATAGCTACTTCATAATCTACATCTCCATTTTCAGTAAATGGAGTGATCATTGCAGTTAATATTCTTCCAAATAGTGGATTATTATTCTCAGTTTTGTCTCTAATCATTTTTTTGGAATTAATAACTCAGCTATTTGAACAGCATTAAGAGCCGCTCCTTTTCTTATTTGATCACCGCATAACCATAATTCTAATCCATTAGGCTGACTTATATCAGTTCTTAGCCTACCAACAGCAACATTATCCCTTCCCATAACGTCATTTGGCATGGGAAATCTATTATTTTTGTAATCCTCAATAATTTCAATTCCAGGAGATTTTTTTAATTCTTCAAGAGCATCTTTAGGCTTAACTACACTGGCAAATTCAATATTGATAGATTCAGAATGTGCTCTGAGTACTGGTACTCGAACACATGTAGCAGAGAGCTTTAAATCAGCAATATTTAATATTTTTCTGGTCTCATTAACCATTTTCATCTCTTCTTCGCAGTAATTATTTTCGAGCATGGGTGAATTGTGTAAAAACAAATTAAAAGCCAGTGAATACGGCAAAACTTCACTTTTTTGAGGATTACCCTGAAGATGTTGTTCAGTTAAAAGTTTTAGTTCCTCCATCGCCAATTGGCCTGCACCACTTACAGATTGATATGTTGAGACAACAACTCTTTGAATAGTCGAGAGTTTATTTAACGGCGCTAAAACTAATGTCAACAAAATGGTAGTACAGTTTGGATTTGCAATTACCCCATCATGATTGAGCGCGTCATTAGCATTAACTTCGGGAACTATAAGAGGTACATTCTTATCTAGCCTGAAAGCACTTGAATTATCTATTAATAAAGCATTTTGATCCATTATGGTAGACAACCATTTTTTTGAAATACTTCCACCAGCTGAAGCCAAAACTAAATCAAGATTCATAAATTCTTCCTTAGAAGTTTTTTTTGTAACTAATTCTTCACCTTTCCAAATAATTTTTTTTCCTTCTGACCGCTCTGATGAAAGCAAGACCAATTCTGATATTGGGAAATCACGTTGTTCAAGAATTTTTAATAATTCAGATCCCACAGCACCTGAAGATCCTAAAACAGCAACTTTTAATGGCCTACTAGGCAAAAACGGAGTTTGTCTCACACTTTTAAATGATTTTTATAAATAGATTGACTATTTTTTTACTTTATCAAAAAATTAACTTTCAAGGAAATCACATAATGTGAAATAATTAAGATAAGGCTTATTAGGAATAATTACAAAAAACATGGCTAAAGAAGCATTAATAGTCAAAACAACTACTCTGCCTCAAAGTAGAATTTCATTTGAATTAGAGATACCATCTGAGACATGCAAAACGTGCGTAAATGAGACAATCAGTACTATTAGCCGTTCAGCTAAAATTCCTGGATTTAGACTTGGTAAAATTCCTAAACAAGTCTTAATCCAAAGAATTGGGATCACACAATTACATGCTTCTGCTCTAGAAAAAATTATTGATAAATCATGGCAAGAAGCATTAAAAATAAAATCTATAGAGCCACTTAGTGAGCCAGAATTAGTAGATGGATTTGAAGCTTTACTTGCAAAGTTTAGTCCTGAAAAATCACTCAAAGTAACTCTTCAAACTGATATTGCCCCCGAATTAAAACTAAAAAAATCCAAAGGACTAAGTGTTGAAATCTCAAAAACAAAGTTTGATCCTAAGTCAGTAGATGAAGCGCTTGAAAAATCGAGAAATCAGTTCGCAAATATTATTCCGGTAACCAACAGAGGAGCGAAATTAGGAGATATTGCTGTGGTTAGTTTCAAAGGAAAATATAAGGATTCTGGTGAAGAGATTGATGGTGGAACAAGTGAATCAATGGATCTCGAGTTAGAAAAGAACAAAATGATTCCTGGTTTCGTTGAGGGAATAGTAAAGATGAAAATTGGAGATACTAAAACACTTAACCTTAAATTTCCTGAAGATTATTCTCATGAGGATTCAAGAGGCAAAGATGCGATCTTTGAAGTCAATCTTAAGGATCTTAAAGAAAAAGAATTACCTGAACTTAATGACGATTTTGCAAAACAATCTGGCAATAAAGACTCATTAAAAGAGTTAAAGAAAGATATTGAAAAACAACTTAAAGACAATTTTGAAAAAACTCAAAAAGATATCAAAATTGAAGCTTTATTAGATGCCTTAACAAACGAATTAGTTGCTGAAATTCCAAAATCTATGATTGATGTAGAAGTGAGGAATAATATTGAGCAAACCGCTCAAAGATTTGCTCAACAAGGTCTTGATGTTAAATCTACTTTCACTCCGGAATTAGTTAAGTCATTAGCCGAGTCCACAAGGCCTCAAGCTGAAAAAAATGTTCAAAGAAATTTAGCTTTAAAAGCATTAGCTGAAAAAGAAAACATAAAAGTTGGGAAAGATGAAATTGATTTAAAAATGAAGGATTATGAAGATGCAATATCTCAATCTTCAAAACAAATAGATATTAAAAAACTAACAGAAGTAATAAGTAACGATTTACTCAAAGAAAAGTTAATAATTTGGCTTGAAGAAAATTCTGAAGTAAAAGAAAAAACTTCGAAAACTTCTAAAGCTAACAAAACCTCTAAAACAACAAAAGCGACAAAAACTACAAAAGCGACAAAAACTCAAACTAAAAAAGAAAAAAAATAATTTATGAAATTTCCTACTAATTAAACAAAAAACCCTTAAATTATTTATAAGACGAAAACTAATTTGTGAACTCAGAAAAAAAACATTTAATCCAAAGCTCAATAAGTTCTTACGAAAGTAATAATAAAACTATTGCCGCTGTTCCTACTGTTATAGAACAATCAGGCAGAGGAGAAAGAGCTTTTGATATTTATTCAAGACTATTAAGAGAGAGAATAATTTTTTTAGGTACTGGAATTAATGATCAAGTATCTGACTCACTTGTTGCACAATTATTATTTCTTGAAGCTGAAGATCCAGAAAAAGACATACAAATATACATCAATTCTCCTGGAGGCTCAGTCACTGCAGGAATGGCGATCTACGATACTATGCAACAAATATCCCCAGATGTGGTGACAATATGCTTTGGAGTAGCGGCAAGTATGGGAGCATTTCTACTTTCTGGAGGAGCAAAGGGGAAAAGATTAGCTTTACCTAATTCTAGAATTATGATTCATCAGCCTCTTGGTGGTGCACAAGGTCAGGCAGTAGAAATTGAAATACAAGCTAAAGAGATACTGTTTCTCAAGAAAACATTAAATTCGCTTTTAGCAGAACATACCGGTCAACCTTTAGAAAAAATTAATGAAGATACAGAAAGAGATTACTTTTTATCTCCCTCAGAAGCAGTCGAATATGGATTAATAGATAAAGTTATCAAAAAGTGACAAGGGATGCAGATTTTTTAAAAATATGATGACGAATCGATATTTATAAGCAATCCTAGTGAATAGGGGAATATTTAACACCTTTCACATTAAAACTTATATACGATGGCTAAATTTGACGCCCATCTTAAATGTTCATTTTGCGGAAAATCTCAAGACCAAGTAAGAAAGCTTATAGCTGGTCCTGGGGTTTATATCTGTGATGAGTGCATAGACCTATGTAATGAAATTCTCGATGAAGAACTTCTTGATAATCAAGCGAACACAAACAACTCTCCGCAAGTAAAAAAGAAATTATCAACTGATAATCCAAAAAAATCTGTTCCTTTAGAATTAACCTCGATTCCAAAGCCCTTAGAAATTAAAAGTTTTCTAGATAATCAAGTTGTTGGACAAGAATCTGCAAAAAAAATATTATCAGTAGCCGTATACAATCACTACAAAAGATTAGCTTGGAAAGTTAAAGAAGACAGTAAAAATAGCAATTCAACAGATTCACAAGCAACAAAATTACAAAAATCAAATATTTTACTCATTGGCCCTACTGGAAGCGGAAAAACATTATTGGCGCAAACTTTAGCAGAGTTTCTAGATGTTCCTTTTGCAGTAGCTGATGCAACTACTTTGACAGAAGCTGGATATGTTGGGGAGGATGTTGAAAACATACTTTTAAGACTTCTACAAAAATCAGAAATGAATGTAGAACTAGCTCAAAAAGGAATTATTTATATTGATGAAATAGATAAAATTGCAAGAAAAAGCGAGAATCCTTCAATTACGAGAGATGTCTCTGGGGAAGGAGTACAGCAAGCATTATTAAAAATGCTTGAAGGAACAATTGCTAATGTGCCACCACAAGGTGGAAGAAAACATCCTTATCATGACTGCATCCAAATTGATACGAGTCAAATATTATTTATTTGCGGGGGAGCTTTTATAGGTTTAGAGGATATAGTTCAAAAGCGTATGGGGAAACATTCTATAGGATTTACCACCAATTCAGATCAAAACAAAGTTGATACAAAAAAAACAGTAGACCCAAGAGATTCCTTAAAAAATTTAGAATTAGATGATTTAGTTAAATATGGCCTAATTCCTGAATTCATTGGAAGAATTCCGGTTTGTGCTGTATTAGATCGTCTTACTAAAGAAACCTTAGAATCTATTTTGACTCAACCAAGAGATGCATTAGTAAAGCAATTCAAAACTTTGCTCAGTATGGATAATGTTGAATTATCATTTGAGCCTGATTCTGTTGAAGCTATAGCAAATGAAGCATACAAAAGAAAAACAGGTGCGAGAGCGTTAAGATCAATAATTGAAGAGCTAATGCTAGATATAATGTACACCTTGCCTTCTGAAGAAAATGTAAAAGAATTCACAATTACGAAAAAAATGGTAGATAATTTGTTCTCATCTAAAATTGTTAAACTACCTTCAGGATCAAAAAGAATCATTAAAGAGTCTGCATAAAATTAGATTTTAATTTTTTAAATTGAATCCCTAATTTTTCTAATAAATGGAAAATAAATGCCAAATATACATAAGCCTTTTCATCAAAAATATAGACCAAACAACTTAGACGAACTAGTTGGGCAAAAATTTATATCCATTACACTCAAACAAGCTCTATTAACAAAAAAAATTGCTCCTGCATACCTTTTTAATGGTCCAAGAGGCACTGGAAAAACATCAAGTGCAAGAATATTTGCAAAATCTCTAAATTGCCAGGCATTCGAACAACCTACAATAACTCCTTGTTGTAAATGTGACTTATGTAGACAAATTACAGATGGGAGCGCTCTAGATATTATTGAGATTGATGCAGCATCAAATACGGGAGTAGAAAACATAAGAGAAATTATAGAAAGAGCGAGATTTGCACCTACTCAAGCGAGATGGAAAGTATATGTCATTGATGAATGTCATATGCTTTCAATGGCAGCTTCAAATGCTCTACTAAAAACTATTGAAGAACCGCCCTCGAGAGTTGTATTTATCCTTGCGACGACAAATCCTGAGAGAGTATTAAATACAATAAAAAGTAGATGCCAAAAGTTTGATTTTAGACGAATAAGCCATAGTGATATTTTTCAACATTTATCAGAAATCGCGGAAAAAGAATCCATTGAGTACGAAGTTCAGGCGTTAAAAATGATTGCAAAAAGATCTAATGGAGGTATGAGAGATGCACAAAGCCTACTTGAACAATTGAATCTTTTACCAGAAGGGATAACAATTAATAATATCCAAAACCTTTTAGGAGAAGTATCAGAAAGTGAATTAACAAATCTGATTAAATCATTGGTTGAGAATAATCCAGAGTCATTAATTATCACCTGCAACAAATTATATGATGCTGGAAACGAACCTCTTCAAATCATTATGGGATTATTGAATATAACAAGAGATCTACTATTACACACTACAGATAATAAATATTCAGATCTCTATTATACCTCTGATGATTTTCTAGATGAATTGAATCAAATCTCAAAAACAATAAATAAATCAACAATAAGTAATTGGCATAATAATCTGAGAAATATTGAATATCAAATCAAAACAAGTGATAATCCAAGGCTTTGGTTTGAAATACATTTAACTGGCCTTCTAGGTAATCAAGAGATAAATAGTTTTGAAAATAAGGAAGAAAGTAAGAATAATACGACTGAGGAGAACCATGAAAACAGAAAAAACGTTGCAATTTTTAATAAAGAAAATATTTCTAATATAATGCAAAAATCAAGTATCAAAAAAGAGATAACTCGCGAGAAATTGATCGAAAAAAAAGACGGAAAATTGGAAAAATCTATCGCTCCTGAAAAAGAAAGTATTGAAAATATTTCTGACATTAACCAAAATAATTCTGGATCAAATAATTTAAAAGATAAATGGGAATTAATTCTTTCTAAAGTAGAGTTACCATCAACAAGAATGTTACTTTCACAACAAGCCGAACTTGAAAGTTTTGATTCGGAAAAAATTACAATAGCATTATCTCCGAACTGGGAAAATATGATAAAAAGCAGGAAAGTTATAATTGAAAACACTGTAAAAAAGATATTTGGAGATGGAATAATACTTAATTTTTCAACAAAGCAATTTAATAAAAGTAACCCAACAAACACTCCAGAAATAACCCAAAATGAAGTAAATAATTTCCGACCAGTAAAAAAAACAGAACCAAAAACTAATTCCTCACCAAAAATATCAAAAGAGGAAACTTATGATGATAGTTCAAAAAACTTAGCAAATTTTTTTAATGGAGAAATTATAGACCTTGATGAATAAGTTAAACTCCAGTATGAAGTGTTTTTCGCCAGAGTATCTTTTTGGGAAAAATAGACATCTTTATTGTTACCCAAGGGATAACCAAAAACCAATGTGATAAATAAAAAACTGATACAAATACCATCAAAAAATTGCTTTTTTGCAATACAAGTACTTCGCTTTTACAAGAAGAGCCGTACCAAAAAGCAATTCCAGATAAAGTAAAAGCTGTCAATGAAATAGGCCAGTAAATTGGTGAATCTAATAAAGCAATACTGAAAACTAAATCAAAAATTGAAATGATTGGTAATGCATATTGCAAGATAAAAAAGTAAGTTAAATCAAATTTCTGCAAATAATCAATTTTATTTGTAAATAATTGATCTCCATAATCAAAGAATCTTTGCAAACCACCCTCTGCCCATCTTTGTCTTTGCGCTAATAAAGCATTTAAATTCTCAACTGCTTCCTCCATGACTGGAGGATCCCATAAGATTCCAATTCTAGATTTTGATAATAATAATCTTAAACTCAAATCAAGATCATCTGTAACTGTATCTTCATTAAAAGAACCACATGCCAATAATGTTTCTTTCTTAATTAATTGGCCATTTCCCCTTAATTCAGAAACTCCTGCAACTGATAATCTTCCATATTGAAAGATTGCGTCCATAGCCATCTCCATTGACTGACAGGAAGTTAAAAAATTCTTACTAACATTTGTTACTGATTTTCTTAGTTGAACTGCAGACCAACCACCCTCTTCTACAAAACTAAATAACCTTATCAAAGAATCTTGTTTTAATACAGCATCAGCATCCAAAACTAATAACCATTCCCCATGAGTAAACTTCAAGGCATAATTCAAAGCTCCTGACTTTCCTCCCCCTGCATTTGGAGAACGACTTACGACTTTTAACTTGTCATATTGTCTAGATAATCGATCTAAAATTAAAGGCGTCTTATCAGAACTGCCATCATCGATTATGTAAATATTTAATTTATTTATTGGATAATCTAAACTAAATAATCTTTCAACTAATCTTGCTATGACATTCTCTTCATCTCTAGCTGCGACTAAAATATCAAGCACAGGTAACTCTTTATTGCTATTACTTCTGCTTAAAGTATTTAAAACATTGTTCCTTTTGAAATTTCTAGAAATAACTATTAATCCGTAGAGAACAATCACAAAAGAAAGCGTCAATATAAGGTAAAAGAAACTTGCGATATTGTATGCATGAGGAAGAAAAGCTAATAAAAAACAAGCACTAAGAAATATGAACGACTTTAATCTTCGATTTTTATAAAAACCCTTACTCATAAAAGTAAATTTTTAATTACTTAAATTTCATTGAGACAATATCTCAATTTTTTTTAGTTTTGCATCTCGATAGTAATGATTCAATATTTGTTCATAAGAGAATCCTAATTTAGCCATTTCAATTGCTCCTGACTGAGATAAACCTACACCATGACCGAAGCCTCCTCCTCTCAAAAGCCATAAATCATCATTTAATTTATTAATAGTAAACAAATTACTAGGTATAAAATTTAATACCCGTCGAATATCATCTTTAACAAGAACAATAGATTTATTACTTTTGTCCGTTTGTATTTCCAATTTTGTCACTCTGCCACTAGACCCGCGTTCAATAGAATTTAAATTCAAAACATCTTCATTACTATTTATAAGTTTGTTTTTAATTAACTTTTCTTTAATTTCAATACTAGAGATTTTCTTATTCCATCTAAAAAGAGAATGATTACTCCCATAAAACTGTTCTTTATCAAAACCTAAAAACTTATTTAAATCAGATTTATTTGTAATTGGAAGTTTAAAAATTTTATTTAATGATTTAGAACCATCAATGATTGAATTGAAATAAGAATAATCTTGAATTTGCCAAGACTCTCCTGCATTAGCAGATACGCCTCCATTAGAACCATGATAAAAAGCATTTATTGGTTTATTGCCATAAGTGAGGATTAAATCTGAAGTTGCTTCTATAGCTTGTAGTACTTTTTTATTTGTAATTTTAGGAGGCTTATAAACTTGACATTGAGTGGTGATACATAAATGATATTTATCCATATTAAATCTATCAGAATTAAAAATTCCCCAAGTTCTTGCTATAACTGCTTGAGCTTTGAGTGCCTCTAAAGGAGAATTAGGTCCAATTTCGTATGGCAAAACACCTGCCAAATAATCGTCAAACTCAATTTTTTGAACTAATGTCCAAGTTCCATATAAATCTTTTAATAAATAAAAATTTTTACCAAAATTGACACCATTTATCTTTATTTCCTCTTGAGCATAGATATATATAGGTCCTTCGAGTTTCATAACACTATATTCACTTCTAAGAACAGGAGTAATTTGAAAATTTTTTATTTTTCTGAAAATCTTATTTTTCAATTCAAACTCTGGAAGATCATCTTCAAATGGAATCCATACTTCCCAATTTTTAGGGTAAGCAACAGTCGTCTCAAATCCTTTATCTTTAAGTTTCTCAGCTTGTTTTTTTGCTGATTCATAACTAGCAAAAGGGCCAAAAACAATTCTTTCGATTGTTTTTGGATTTTTGATGGGTATATTCACCCAGCTGATATTAATCTGTTTTGATTTATGTTTAATACCATTGGATGATATCAGGTTTAAAAAACCTTTATCAGTTATAAGATTGATATTCTTTTTTTTTGAAAAACTGTCATTCTCCCCACCTAAATATTGCTTTAAACCAATAAAAAATTTTCCTTTTTTAATTTCATTATTGAGTTCAATCTTTAGCAATTCTTCTCCTTTTGCATTTGAAATAAATTTAGTGTTTATTATTAAAAGAGAAATACAGCCTAAAAATAAGTTTAAAAAGGCAAATTTAAGTTTCATAAATTAGAACTTTCCTTATCAATTAAAAACTTTAATTTGCACCAATGCGTATAAAGGTTTAGATTATCCTAATTAAACACATTTGACTTAAATGTCTAAACTAAAAACTCGTAAATCAGCCGCCAAAAGATTTAAAGCTACTGCGACGGGTAAATTCATGAGAAGAAGAGCTTTCCATAATCATTTACTTGATCATAAAAGCTCAAAATTAAAAAGACATCTATCAACAAAAGCCGTAGTTGATGAAAGAGATGCTGATAATGTAAGATTAATGATTCCATACGCATAAATCTTTAACCAATTTTATTAGATATTCATGGCACGGGTAAAAAGAGGCAACATAGCCAGAAAAAGAAGAAACAAAATCTTAAATCTTGCAAAAGGTTTTAGAGGCGGTAACAAAAATCTTTTCAGAACCGCAAACCAAAGAGTGATGAAAGCTCTTTGTAATGCTTATAGGGATAGAAGAAGAAGAAAAAGAGATTTTAGAAGACTTTGGATCTCTAGAATTAACGCATCTGCGAGGATAAATGGAACTAACTATAGCAAGTTAATAAATGGCATGAAAAATTCAGAAATTATCATAAACAGAAAAATGCTTGCTCAATTAGCTTTAAACGATCCTAAGTGTTTTGAAAAAATTGTTTCTACCGTTAGTAAGTAGAAAAAAGAATATAATCTAAAAAAGTAATTATAAATAATGGAAATATCTTCCTTTCAATCTTATTTAATAATTCTTTTTGTTGTATTAATAATAATTTCCATTTTTGTATTCAGACAATTTCTAAAAACAAGAAGTGAAGAATTAAATTTAGTAAAATTCGAGCAGAAAGGTTTAGATTCACTCACTCAAGCTACGGAATTATATGAATTTGGGTCTATTCAGATAAAAAAAAGATTATACTCTGAAGCTACTAAAACTTTTTTAAAAGCAATTGAAAATTATGAAAATGAACCTGATGAAGCCAAAGCGATAATAAATAATGCTTTAGGATTTTCTTATGCTGCTCAAAATGAATTTAAGAAAGCAATTAAACACTATAACTCTGCAATAAAATCACTACCAGAATATCCTATAGCCCTAAATAATCTCGCATCAGCACAACAGCGTTTACTTGAGTACGACTTGGCATATGAAACTTATCAAAAGGTTTTGGCGATAGATCCAAAAAACAAAACAGCAATTAAAAAAAGTAAGGAGTTAGAAAAAAGAAACAATTATAAACCTTATAAAGGTATTAAAGATAAGGGATTCTAAATATGGAAAATTATTCTACTTTACTAATTGGCGGCAAACAATTTTCCAGTAGATTAATGGTTGGTACTGGCAAATACAAATCTACTCAAGATATGGTGGAAAGTTTGTCAAATTCTGAGACGGAAATTATAACCGTCGCTGTTAGAAGAATTAAAAATGATCAGACCGGAGAAAATTTACTCGAAAAGATCAACTGGGAAAAATACTGGATGCTTCCTAATACAGCTGGTTGTGTTAATTCCGATGAGGCAGTCAGAATAGCAATTTTAGGTAGAGAACTTGCAAAATTATCTGGTCAAGAAGAAAATAATTTTGTGAAGTTAGAAGTTATTCCTGACAAAAAGTATTTGCTACCAGATCCAATAGAAACTCTCAAAGCAGCCGAAATTTTAATAAAAAAGGGTTTCGCTGTACTACCTTATATAAATGCAGATCCTCTTCTTGCAAAAAGACTAGAAGAAATAGGTTGCGCAACTGTAATGCCATTGGGCTCGCCCATAGGCTCCGGGCAAGGTTTGTTAAATTTATCAAATATAAGGATAATTATTGAGAATGCAAAAGTGCCAGTAATAATTGACGCGGGAATTGGAGTGCCTAGTGAAGCTTCTCAAGCTATGGAAATTGGAGCTGATGGTGTCTTAATCAATAGTGCAATAGCACAAGCATCAAATCCTCCTCTAATGGCTCAAGCGATAAATTATAGTGTGAAAGCTGGCAGGCAAGCTTTTCTGGCAGGAAGAATTCAAAAACAAGACTTTGCAGTAGCAAGTTCGCCGGAAAAAAACATATCTATCTAATTCTTTAAATTGAGAAAAGTTTAAAAAGAAAGTATAAATTTATTATTTGCTTTTATTTATCGTATTAAGAAAGAAGATTTGAAACTATTTACAATGTTTTTTCGCAAAGTGGAAGCACGCTGTAGTAATTTAATAAATATATTATGAATCTTTTAATTCTGGAGTTCTGAGTGAAAGTTATTGTTCTAGGTGGAGATGGTTTTTGCGGTTGGCCTTGTGCGGTGAATTTAGCAGAGCAAAATCATGATGTAATTATTGTCGACAATTTAAGTCGTAGAAAAATTGATATTGATCTAGAGGTAGAATCTTTAACTCCAATTTCTTCCATAACAGAACGACTTTCTGCATGGGAAGAGACTGGAGGCAAGCCTATGAGATTTCTTAACATGGATATCTCTAAGCAATATCAAAAATTACTCAATTTGCTCATTGATGAAAAACCAGATTCCGTGATCCATTTTGCAGAACAAAGAGCAGCACCATACTCGATGAAATCTAGTTTTACCAAAAGATATACAGTAGATAATAATGTTAATGGCACCCACAACCTACTTGCTGCGATAGTAGAGAGTAATTTGGATATTCATGTTGTTCATTTAGGAACAATGGGAGTCTACGGATATGGATCACATAGAGGTGCAACAATTCCAGAAGGTTATCTAAAAGTTGAAGTTCCACAACCTGATGGAAGCCGCTTTGAAGAAGAAATATTACACCCTGCAAGCCCAGGTAGCGTCTACCATATGACTAAAACTTTAGATCAATTATTATTTCTTTACTACAACAAAAACGATCTTGTAAGGATCACTGATCTACATCAAGGCATTGTTTGGGGAACTAATACAGAAGCCACTTTAAAAGATCCTAGATTGACAAACCGATTTGACTATGACGGAGATTATGGAACTGTTTTAAACAGATTTCTAATGCAAGCTGCAATTGGATATCCATTAAGTGTTCATGGGACAGGAGGGCAAACAAGAGCATTTATACATATAAAAGACTCTGTAAAATGCGTACAACTTGCTCTTGAAAATCCTCCAAAATCTGGAGAAAGAGTCAAAATCTTTAATCAAATGACTGAGAGTCATCAAGTTGGAGAACTAGCTAAAAAAGTTGCTTCTCTAACTGGAGCTGATATCAATTATTTACCAAATCCAAGGAATGAAGCAGTAGAAAATGATCTAATTGTTGATAATAAATGCTTTATAGAATTAGGTTTAAACCCAACTACTCTTGATAATGGCTTATTAGAAGAAGTTGTTGAAGTTGCTAAAAAATACTCCAATAGATGTGATCTTAATCGCATACCTTGTGTTTCATCCTGGACAAAAAAACAAGCTGAGGCTATAAAGACTAATTAAAATTTTTGAAATAGTTATCTTAAGAAAGTGAAAATTGCATTGTTTACTGAAACTTTTTTACCTAAAGTTGACGGCATAGTCACAAGACTGACTAAAACAATTGAATTTTTAATAAAAAATGGTGATGAAGTTATAATTTTTTGTCCAGAGGGGTGTCCAGAATCATATATGGGAGCAACTGTAGTAGGAGTTGCTGCAATGCCATTACCCTTATACCCAGAGTTGAAGCTTGGTTTACCAGGTCCTGCAGTCTCAGATAAGTTAGAAAAATTTAACCCAGATTTAATACATGTTGTTAATCCAGCTGTACTTGGCTTAGGTGGCATATGGTTGGCGAAAACTAATAATATTCCTTTAATTGCTAGCTACCATACTCATCTTCCGAAATATCTGGAACATTACGGTATGGGTATGCTAGAGCCACTTTTGTGGGAATTACTTAAAGCAGCTCATAATCAAGCCTTGTTAAATTTGTGTACTTCCACCGCTATGGTCAATGAATTAAAAGATAAAGGTATTCAAAGGACTGCTCTTTGGCAAAGAGGAGTAGATACATATAGTTTCAGACCAGATTTAAGAAGTGAGAAAATGAGAGATAAATTATTTGGAAAATATAAAGATGCTAATTATTTATTGATTTATGTAGGAAGATTATCAGCAGAAAAACAAATAGAGAGAATTAAACCAGTCTTAGAAAGTATCCCTAATGCTTGTTTAGCACTTGTGGGTGACGGACCGTATAGAAACCAGCTTGAAAAAATCTTCGAAAATACCAAGACTAATTTCATAGGATATTTATCTGGTGATGAACTTGCTAGCGCCTATGCCTCTGGAGATATATTTTTATTTCCCTCTAGCACAGAAACACTTGGTTTAGTTTTACTCGAAGCAATGGCCGCAGGATGTCCAGTCATCGGAGCCAATAAGGGGGGGATTCCAGATATAATTAGTGATGGGATTAATGGTTGTTTATATGATCCAGATGAAAAAGATAATGGGGTTCAAAGTTTGATTGAAGCAACAAAAAAAATTCTAGAGAATGAAG
Source organism: Prochlorococcus marinus (assembly GCF_001180265.1). Lineage (GTDB taxonomy): Bacteria > Cyanobacteriota > Cyanobacteriia > PCC-6307 > Cyanobiaceae > Prochlorococcus_A > Prochlorococcus_A marinus_H. The sequence continues at coordinate 67,790 of NZ_CVSW01000032.1, forward strand.
ATAAAAGAGAAATTATGAGAAAAGAGGCACGAAACGAAGCAGAAAAATGGGATTGGAATCAAGCAACGTTACAACTGCAGAATTATTATTCAGATACTCTCAAAGAAATAGATTAAATTTGATCTAAATTATTATGCTACGTGTGGGGGCGTAGGATTACTATATGAACTTAAAGGAAGTATTAGAGTAGCTATATTTTGATTCTTTTCAGGCTTTTTTTTCTTTGAGAATTTTTTACCAAAAGGTACTCTTATAACATTAGTCCCCTCAATGGAACAAATATTTGAGTTATCTCCAGAAAAATTATTTACAAAATTTGGTAAGTTGACGTTTTTAACTGGCAGTTGCTTAACTTTACCAGATTTAAAATCTTTGGTCATAGCTTCAAATACCCCAAAAAATTTGATGCTTGAATATTTTAATAAAAAAATTTAAAAAAATTCTATAAGAAAATATTAAATTTTTATTCACATTGATAATAACTAAGTAAATACGGGGACGCTAGTCCTTTTAAGCACATTTTTTTTCTTTTAAAGTCTCATCTTGATTTACATTGCAAGAACAAATTAAATTGCGATCGCCATATGCATTATTGATCCTAGAAACTGAAGACCAAAACTTAATAGTTGTTGGAGTTTTATAAGGAAAAGAAGCCTTTTCTTTTGAATAAGGATATTGCCAATTATCAGCAATTAACTCTTTCAGCGTATGGGGGGCATTGCTTATTACATTATTATTTTTTAATTCATGATTATTTTGTATTTCACTGATTTCTTCTCCAATCAATAGCATAGCCTCACAAAATCTATCTACTTCTGCCAAACTTTCACTTTCAGTAGGCTCTATCATTATGGTTTCTGGAACAGGCCAACTAATAGTTGGGGCATGAAAACTATAATCAATTAATCGTTTAGCTAAATCATTGACACTCAATCCAGTTTTGGATTTTAAATCTCTAAAATCTAAAATACATTCATGTGCGACAAAATTATTTTTTCCTTTATAGAGAATCTTGAATTTATGTTTTAAGGAATGCGCAATATAATTTGCAGATAAAATTGCGTGCGAAGTTGCTTTCCTTAAACCACTAAGACCTGCCATTTTTATATACATCCAACTTATTGGAAGAATACTTGCACTCCCATGCTTGGCAGAAGATACGAAATTAAAACTATTAGATGAATTATTATCCATTAAAGAATGAGTAGGAAGGTATGGGCTTAAAGTTTCTGATGCAGCAACTGGACCTACTCCTGGACCACCACCTCCATGTGGAATGCAGAATGTTTTATGTAAATTCAAATGACAAACATCAACGCCATAGTTTCCAGGTTTGCATAATCCAACCTGAGCGTTCAAATTTGCTCCATCTAAATAGACAAATCCCCCCACAGAATGAATTAAATCACATATCTTTCTGATTTGTAATTCAAAAACTCCATGAGTAGAGGGATAAGTCAACATAAGAGCCCCTATTTGGTTATCAAATTTCTTGACCTTGATTGACAAATCTTGATAATCAATATTTCCTTCGTCATCACATTCAACAGTTAACACGTCAAAACCTGCCATAACTGCACTAGCAGGATTTGTTCCGTGAGCACTTTTTGGAATTAAACATTTTTTTCTTAACAGTTCACCTTTTGATTCAAAATAAGAATTAATTGCCAATAAGCCTGCAAACTCTCCTTGAGAGCCTGCATTTGGTTGAAAAGAAACTGATTTTAAACCAACAATCTCACTAATCCATTTTTCTAGGTCAGATATAATTTTTGAATAGCCTTTAGTTTGATCTGGTGGAGAAAAAGGATGCATGGAACATAAATTAGCCCAAGAGACTGGATTTAACTCTGCTGCTGAATTTAATTTCATAGTACAGCTTCCCAATGGCATCATCCCATCTACCAAGGAAAAATCTTTTTCTGCAAGTCGGAATATATATCTCATTAATTCAGTTTCACTTTGGTAATTTGTGAATATCTCTTGCTGCATCCATGGACTGGATCTCAAAGCTAAACTTTCAAGATGAAATTCTTTATCAAATTTTATATGCCGTAAATCTTCCTCTTTTTCTATAAGGTTTGCTATGAAAGTCAAAATATCTTTTATTTCTTTTTCATTACTAAGCTCATCTAAAGAGATCCCAAATCCAGTTGAATTTTCAATAGTTGATCCCAACGGCAAGATTCTTAAGTTATAGCCATTTTTTAAAGCTTCATTGTGGATCCTCTGGGAGTGCTCAGAATAAACATCAACACTATCAAATCTGATCCCATCAGGAATATCAAAACCTAAATCAGCTAAACTAGATTCTAAATTTATTCTCAACTCAACTAGTCTCTTAGCAATTTGCGTTAATCCTGAAGGTCCATGATAAATAGCATAAAAAGAAGAAATTATGGCTAATAAAGATTGAGCAGTACAAATATTACTGGTGGCCTTTTCCCTTCTAATATGTTGCTCTCTTGTTTGCAATGCTAGTCTTAAAGACTTTTCTCCATTTTTAGAGAGAGTTTGCCCAACAATTCTTCCGGGAATCAGCCTTTTATATTTTTCGCTACAAGCAAAATACGCTGCATGGGGGCCACCAAAACCCATTGGCACACCAAATCTTTGCATACTACCGACTGCAACATCAACACCAAATTCAGAAATTGGTTTAATCAAAACTTGTGCTAGTGGATCAATACATGCAGTAACAATAATTTCTGATCGATGTGCTTGGGATATTAAGAATGTGGGATCATATAATTGTCCATTTTTACCAGGTAATTGCAACAATATTCCAAAAACTTCATCATGATTAGGAAGGTTGCTTTGAGTAAAGCGTTTTAAGGATATTCCCAAAGGTTTTGCTCTGGTTTGTAGAACATTAAAAGTATGATCAAAAACATTTGACTCCACTAAGTACACTTTTGAAGATTTATTTTTTCTTGCGGAAAAACTCATGGCCATGGCTTCTGCTGCAGCAGTACCCTCATCCAACAAAGATGCATTGGCGACAGGAAATCCTGTTAGTTCACAAACAATAGTCTGAAAATTAAATAGAGCTTCTAATCTTCCTTGTGCAATTTCTGCTTGATATGGAGTATAAGACGTGTACCACCTTGGATTTTCAAGAACATGTCTTTGAATTACTTTAGGCATATGATTGTCATAATAACCAAGGCCTATAAGTGATCTCATTTTGGTATTTTTATTAGCAATCTCTTCTAATTCGTTTAAAGCCTCAATTTCTGAACAACCTTGGGGTAATATTTCTGAAGATTTATCTTTAAGCTGAATATCTTCAGGAATAACTTGATTTATAAATTGATCAATATTATTAAAACCAAGCTTGTTGAGCATAATTCTTTCATCATTATCTCCTAACCCAAGGTGCCTATCTATAAACAAATCTGACCCAAATTTAGATGTCATATTTAAATATTTTTCTTTAAAATAGCTCTTTTTAAAAAGTTTGCCTTATTTTGGTACAACCTTTGATTGATATTCTTCAGAGGTCAACAAATCAGCAATTGATGCTTTTGATTCTGGTTTCAAAATAACTAACCAACCGTCTCCAATCGGATCATTCTGTAAAAGCTCAGGATTCTCAATAACACTTTCATTTACAGATACTATTTCCCCTGAAAAAGGCAGATAGACTTCCTCAACGGCCTTAACTGATTCTATTGTTCCAAAAGTCTCGCCTTTCTCTAAAGTCGCACCTTCATCAGCTAATTCAACAAAGACAATATCTCCTAATTGATCTATAGCGAATTCACTAACTCCAATTTTTAATAATCCATTTTCTTCCAAGACATATTCATGAGTATCAGCATAGTTGAGGTTGTCTGGAAACTTGTAAGACATGATTAAGTAGATAAAGGAAGTAGAGAATCCTTTGAAATTAATTTTTCCTCTAATAGTTCAGATAATAATCGAATTAATGCAATTTTGATGTGAGCTATGTGAGAACCACCTTGAACAAAAATATTGTAAGGATCTCTTAGAGGGGCATCAGCAGAAAATTCACTTGTACTACCTTCAATAAAGGTACCTCCTGCCATTAATAATTTTGAATCATATCCATCCATTGAAGATGGAACAACATTCAGAAAAGAATCTACTGGTGAAGAATTTTGAAAAGATTGACAAACTTTTTGTACCAAATCAGGATTATTCAATCTTACTGACTGAATAAGATCAGATCTATAAGTTGCTGGCTCTGGTAAAACCTTAAATCCCAAATTTTTAAAGACTGCTGCAACCATATCAGCACCTTTTAGTGATTCTTGAACAATTTGTGGTGCTAAAAACAAACCCTGCAAAATTAATCTTCCTAGTCCAAAATTTATTCCCGCAGAAGAACCAATGCCTGGTGAGGTTAATCTAGAACATGCCATCTCAACCAACTCTGCATCTCCTGCAACGTACCCACCTGTAGGAACTATTGTTCCTCCCAAATTTTTAATCAATGATCCAGCAATTATATTTGCCCCTTTAGAAATTGGTTCACTATCTTCAACAAGCTCCCCATAACAGTTATCAACAAAACATATACAGTTAGGATCAAGAGAATGAATAAGACTACAAATTTTCTCTATCTGATGATTCGTAAGAGACTTTCTCCAACTATATCCACAACTTTTTTGTATGAATACTAATTTGCATGAATTTTCTTTAAAAAAATGAACAATTTTTTCTTCAAAAGAATCAAAATTCTCGCAGATATTTACTTGCTTATATTCAATGGCAAAATCTTTAAGTGATCCTTTTCCTCCTCCCCTTATTCCTATGACTTCTTCTAACGTGTCATATGGTTGTCCTGTAAGAGATAACATTACATCTCCAGGTCGAAGAATTCCAAATAAGACAGAACTTATTGCATGCGTTCCACTTACAAATTGCATCCTCACAGCAGCCTTTTCAGCAAGAAACAATCTTGCAAAAACCGCATCAATTTTTTCTCTAGATATATCATCCTGACCACTACCAGAGGATTGATTGAAATGACTAGTAGAAACTTTTTCTTCCTTAAAGATTGTCAAAATATTATCTAATTTCTGGAAAACCTGATTGGACCTTTCTTGGAAAACTTTACTTAAACTCTCTTCAACAGAAAGAACAGCATTTTCAGCTAGTTTTAAGTTACTGTCAAGAGTCATTTATTATGAAAATTCATGTTATTTTTCAGAAGTTAAATTTCTTAATTCTGCGAGGAAAGCATTAGGTCCTCTGCCCTGAAAATAAGAAAGTTTTTTTGAAGCCTCATATAAATCAAGAAGTTCTCCATCTAATTCTTCTGCTGTATAGTCTCTAATTCCTGCAATTACCTCAGCAAAACGTTCTCTACGGGCAGATTTATTGACAGCATAGGCTTCCATAACCTGCATTTTACATGATCTCCAAGCCTTATTCTGACAAAAATGCACTGAAAGAGCATCACTTAAAGCAGAAGCTTCTTCATCTTCTATGTACCAGTCAAAAGATGAAGGTAAAGGTTTTAATCCTGAAAATATCTCAAATAACTCCCCGGCCGATAATGGATTACCAGAATCATTTTTTAGGGGTAATGCAGACTCTTCCAAAGATTTCCATAACTCTGGGTAATCACTTTCAAAACGATCCCTGATTTTTTCAATGCCTTGATCAAGAATCGTATTGACTTGAGCTAAAGCAAGAAAAACTTCAGGACCTGGCGAAGATAACTTGCCATTCCTAAGATTAGAAATTTGCGAATTATGAACTTTACCTAAATCAAGAACTTCTGAGAGTAATGGCAATACTCTGTGAGACCAACCATTTCTTTCATGCCAGAGGTGTATCAAATGAGCCATAGCCCTTCGACCTCTAGATAATTTATCGCGATATCCGAGACTCACAGATAATTAAACTTATCAATAATATAGTATGATAATATTACATATCGGTAATTTTGAAAATAGTATTTCAATATCATGAATTCAGTAATTTTCCAAGAAACAGCAAAATTAAAAAAACCTGTTCCAGCTGAAAAAGTTTTAGAACTCTCAGAAAAATTACTGGAACCTTCCAGTCATTCAAAAAGATATCCTCCAAGACTGCATAAAACATGGGGAACAATAGTTTTTATGGTTGCAATTCATATTCTTTCCCTTGTAGCTTTACAACCAAAATTTTGGAGTCTCCCTGCAGTCACTTCTTTATTATTTTTTTACTGGGTAACTGCTTGTTTAGGAGTCACTCTTGGATATCACAGATTGTTATCACACAGATCGTTCATTGTACCAAGATGGTTAGAAAGATTTTTTGCTACCTGTGGAGCCATAAGTTGCCAGCATGGACCAATAGATTGGGTAGGTTTACATAGGCATCACCACTCTTTTTCAGATACTGAAGTAGATCATCACAATAGTAAAAAGGGTTTTTGGTGGAGTCATATGGGTTGGATGTTTAAAGACGTAGAAGCATTAAAAGCTGTTCCAAAACTAAGTGCAGATTTAATCAAGGATCCATACTATAGATTTTTAAATAAATATTTTTTATTCTTACAAATTCCTATTGGACTTTCCTTGTACGCAATAGGTCAAAAATTAGGAGTTGGAGGTTGGGCTCTAGTCCTTTGGGGAATTCCATTGAGGCTTGTAGTTGTTTATCATGTAACTTGGCTTGTCAACTCTGCGACGCATTGTTGGGGTAAAGCACCATTTGAAAGTGGTGATTCATCTAAAAACAATGCATGGGTTGCTGCATTAACTTTTGGAGAAGGTTGGCATAATAACCATCATGCATTTCCTAATTCGGCAAAACAAGGATTATTTAAAGGTCAAATAGACATAACATGGGAACATATTAAGATTCTTGCGAAATTTGGTTTTGCAAAAAAAGTAAAGTTACCCTCTAGGTCTTATTATTAAATATATTGTTCAATATTTTCATGGCTAAAAGAGTACAAGTCGCATTAACTGAATCAATCGCATCACTAGGTAAAGAAGGAGATCTAGTTGATGTATCGCCAGGATACGCAAGAAATTTTCTATTACCTTATGGCAAGGCAATGAATGTAACACCAGCAGTCCTTAAACAAATTGAGAGGAAGAAGGAAAAAGAAAAAATTGCTGCTGATAAATTAAAGCAAGAAGCTTTAGATTTCCAAACTGCATTATCTACAATAGGCAGGTTCACTATCAAAAAACAGGTTGGGGAAGATGGTGTGCTTTTTGGAACTGTTACTAATGGTGATGTTGCCGAAGCAATAGAAGCGGCTACTAAAAAAGAAATTGATAGAAGAAACATTACTGTTCCTGATATTCATAATTTAGGTTCTTTTACTGCAAAAATAAAATTACATCAAGAAGTAAATGCAGAAGTAAATATTGAAGTAACAAGTTAATCAATTTGTTGCATTATTTTGAAAAGTAGCCAGAGTATATATCTAAGCAATTAAAGATATGGTTTCCGTACCTTTTCCAAATAATGGGCAAAATAAAAATTTTAAAAAGGATTTTAATACTGAAAATGCTGGATTAGTTCCTCCTCAAAACGTTCAAGCAGAGGAAGCTATTCTTGGTGGCATACTTCTTGATCCAGACGCGATCGGAAGAATTGCAGACTTAATTAAACCGGAAGCTTTTTATATAAATGCCCATCAAGAGGTTTACAGAACAGCATTAATGTTGCATACGCAGGGTAAACCAACTGATTTAACGTCAATGAGTGCTTGGTTAGCAGATAATGGATCACTAGAAAAAATTGGAGGAAACAGCAAACTGGTAGAACTAGTTGAAAATGTTTCCTCTACAGCGTCTATAGAACAAGTTGCTAATTTAATAAATGACAAATTCATGAGAAGGCAACTTATCAGATCTGGGAATGAAGTGGTTCAACTAGGTTTTGATCAAACGCAAGATACTAATGAAGTTCTAGATAAGGCAGAGCAAAAAATATTTGAAATCAGTCAAGAAAAACCTTCAAAAGGCCTGACTCAAGCAGCTGAAATCCTTACAAGTACTTTCAATGAAATAGAGTCAAGATCATTAGGTACTTCAGTAGCTGGTATTCCAGTTAATTTCTACGACCTTGATGCGATGACTCAAGGTTTTCAAAGAAGTGATTTAATAATTGTTGCTGGAAGACCTTCAATGGGGAAAACTTCAATAGTTCTTAATCTGGCTAAAAATGTTGCTCAATCTCAAGATTTACCTGTGTGTGTATTTAGCCTTGAAATGAGTAAAGAACAGTTGACATATAGATTACTCTCAATGGAAGTTGGAATCGAGAGTGGCAGGCTAAGAACAGGAAGATTACAGCAAGATGAATGGCCTTTACTTGGAGAAGGTATCAATTCATTAGGTCAATTACCAATATTTATAGATGATAAACCTAACTTAAGTGTTTTAGAGATGAGATCTCTTTGCAGAAGATTAATAGCTGAACAAAAAAAAGAACTTGGATTAATTGTTATTGATTACCTCCAGTTGATGGAAGGATCAACCCCTGATAATAGAGTGCAAGAACTTTCACGAATAACAAGAGGTCTTAAAAGCATGGCCAGAGAATTAAAAGTGCCAGTAGTAGCTTTATCTCAGCTTAGTAGAGGGGTAGAGTCTAGAACAAATAAAAGACCAATGTTAAGCGATCTAAGAGAATCAGGATCTATTGAACAAGACGCAGATCTAGTATTAATGATTTATAGAGATGAATACTATAATCCAGAGACTGAAGATAGAGGAATTACAGAAATCATTGTCACTAAACATAGAAATGGACCCGTAGGAACTGTTAAATTATTATTTGAACCTCAATTTACGAGATTTAGGAATTTAGCTAATTAATTCGACCCTAAAATGCAAGATCATCATTCAATAAATGAATCTTTTGACATCATCGTTATTGGAGGAGGACATGCAGGATGCGAAGCAGCTATAACAACAGCAAAATTAGGATTTTCTACAGCCTTATTTACAATCAATTTAGATAGAATTGCTTGGCAACCGTGTAATCCTGCAGTTGGCGGACCAGCAAAAAGTCAGCTGGTACATGAAGTTGATGCATTAGGTGGAATTATTGGTAAATTAGCTGATGAGACAGCTATACAAAAAAGAATATTAAATGCAAGTAGAGGCCCAGCTGTATGGGCATTAAGAGCTCAAACAGATAAAAGAGAATACTCAAAAAAGATGATTGAAATACTACAAAATACAGATAATTTATCTTTAAAAGAAGCAATGATTACTGAATTGGATATTGCAAAAACTGAAGAAATTGGATTGAACTCAAAAAAAATCGTAAAAAAAAGAATAAAGGGTGTAAGGACTTTCTTTGGTAGTTATTATTCAGCAAGATCAGTTATCATAACAGCTGGTACATTTTTAGAAGGAAGAATATGGATAGGAAATAAATCAATGTCAGCTGGCAGATCGGGCGAACAAGCAGCAAGAGGTCTTACTCAGAATTTGCACGAAATTGGTATCAAAACAGAACGTTTAAAAACAGGAACTCCAGCAAGAGTTGATAAAAGAAGTATCATTTTTGATGAATTAGATATTCAACCAAGCACTGCAGCAGATAAATATTTTTCGTTTGACCCAGATATAAAAAATAATATGCCACAAGTTAGTTGTCACATCACAAGAACAACTACCAAAACACATCAACTAATTCGAGACAATTTACATTTAACTCCCATTTACGGCGGTTTTATTGACAGTAAAGGTCCAAGATATTGCCCATCAATTGAAGATAAAATCGTTAAATTTGCTGATAAAAAATCACATCAAATTTTCTTAGAACCAGAAGGAATAAATACCCCAGAAATATATGTACAAGGATTTTCTACAGGTTTACCCGAAAATATTCAATTAGAACTTTTAAGAACCTTACCTGGATTAAGTGAATGTAAAATGTTGCGACCAGCATATGCTGTGGAGTATGACTATATACCTGCAACACAACTCCAAACATCACTCGAAACGAAAGAAATTGAATATTTATTTAGCGCTGGACAAATTAATGGAACTACTGGTTATGAAGAAGCAGCAGCACAAGGATTAGTTGCAGGAGTCAATGCGACAAGAAAACTAAACAAAAAAGATCCAATAATCTTCACAAGAGAAAGCAGTTATATAGGAACAATGATCAATGATTTAATTACCAAAGATCTCAAAGAACCATACAGAGTTCTCACTAGTAGGAGTGAATATAGGTTAACTCTTAGAGGAGATAATGCAGATAGGAGATTAACCCCATTAGGTCATCAAATAGGGCTAATTGATGAGAAAAGATGGTCTGCCTATCAAATAAAAATGAAATTACTAGAGAAAGAAAAATTAAGATTAAATAATACCCGTTTAAAAAATACCGATGAAATAGCAAAAAAAATAGAAATAGATACGGGATCAAAGATCAAAGGCTCAACAACTTTGAAAGAACTCTTAAAAAGACCAAACTTTCATTATTCAGATTTAATTAAATATAATTTAACTGAAAAAAATATAGCTTCTTCAATACAAGAAGGTGTTGAAATAGATATTAAATACGAGGGTTATCTTAAGAGACAAAAAAACAATATAGAACAAATAAATCGTCAAAGCTGCAAATCTCTGCCTCAAGAAATAAATTATGAAAAGATAGATACATTATCTTTAGAAGCTAGAGAAAATTTGAATAAGATAAAGCCAAAAAATTTTGGTGATGCTTCAAAAATTCCTGGGGTTAGCAAAGCTGATTTAACTGCTTTACTTGTTTGGCTAAAAATAAGAGAAATAAAAAAAGATAAGGCAAATATTTTTGCTGAAAAAAAGTTATCATCTTAAGAGCACTCCGTCAGAGCACTGAATAATAAACTTTTCAACTCACCAAAAATTTTATGGGAAGAAAAAGCCTCTACTTTTTTAGTGAAAAATTCATTACCAAAAATATCTGGTCCATGGAAATTAATGCTTCTTGGGGATGGAAGTCCAACTAGACATCTACAGCTTTTAACTAATCAAGAGACGAAAATTAAATTAATTTCAATGCAAGTAGATTCTCTATTCATTGAAGAAGGTCCTAAAGAATTAAATCAATTAAATGGGCCTTTAATTAGAAGACAAGTATGGATTAAAAACAATAATAAAAATCTAGCATGGGCTGAAAGTTGGTGGAATGCAGAACAAGTGAATGAAAATTTAAAAGCCAAAGAAGAACCAATTTGGAAGAATTTGACACAAGATAGATCAGAATTGTTTAGAGAAGTTGACCGAATTTCACTTGTAAATTCAAATTGGTTAGAAGATCAATTTTGTTTTAAAGGTCCATTCTGGTCAAGAAATTATAGATTTTTTCGAGACAAAAAGCCCCTAACAATAATCAGAGAAGTATTCAATCCACATTTAGAAAGTTTATTAGGCTATTCAGGAATTAAAGAATTTACGAAACTATACTCTTCTTCTTCTTCTTCTTGATCTGGGAAGATTTCTTGATTTTGATTGAACTTTTTGATTTGATTGATCTCTCGAAGTATTATTTTCTTTTTCTGAAGCTCTTTGCCATCTTTCAACTTTGAAATCCATTTCATCTGGCCAATCTTCGTCCTCACTCTCTTTAACATAAGGTAATTTTTTTTGCTCAGTTTTCTGTAAATTTTTTGGTTGCCTTAAAGATATCGCTTCCAAAGGTCTTTTTGAGTGCTGTTTAGCAGATTCATAAGAATTTGATTCTCTGGAAAATATCTTCATATCGCTTTGATCATCGTAAAAATTCTCATCATTCCAATCATCATTTTCTTCATCAAAAAATAAATCCACTTTTTCAGATACCCATCTTCCTACTTTTTTAACACTCTTACTTGTTATTCCTTGAAAATCTGAGTTCCTTCTTTTACCTGGCCTAGCACCAGATACTCCATCAACGAATTGTCTTCCAGTTTCAAAAATTTTATCAACTTGTTTATCAACAATATTTCTATCAAAACTATTTCTAAAATTTCTAATTCTCCTTGAATCCATAAATTATTGTTCTTTTTAAAATATAAATTACATTAAAAAAATAAATAATTCCAAAGATAGAAACAAAAACACATCTAATTATTTCTAATCAAACAAAATTAAACACTTTTTATTCCATGATCCATTAAAGAAATTTTCACAACATTTTTTACAGGCTATATTCTTTATTCTTTTTCTATAAAAAAATTTCTCGCCACAATGTTGACAAGTTCCTATATATTTTAATTCTCTCCTTTCTATAGGAAATGAGTGCCTTACAGAAATTTGAAAATTCTTCTCTTTAGAATTAATTTCATGCATCTTTTCTAGGAAATTTGGACCATGTATCTCATTCTTCTTTAAAATCCTATCTACCCATGCATGAATCATTTCATGACATAAAGTACTGTTTATTTCAATAGTTGATAATTTACTCAAGATAGGTTTCGATAAAATAATTTGAGAATCTATAAAACCATTAATACGTTTTCTTTTATAAAAACCAGCAGTAGTTTTTAATCTATTATCACTCCATCTAACTTTTACTAAAGGGTGATTATTAACCGTTAAAGAATTTTCAAAATATTGGCTATTAAATCTATGAAATAAGGGTAAAAGAGGAATTACAGGCATTATGGATTAAAATTAGTATTATTTTGACAAAAAAAGCCATCAAAAACGATTTCTTTTCTTAAAGTAATAAAAAACTCAAATTAACATGGATGCAACACTAGTTAAAGATATCGGAATTAAAGCATTATTAGTTGGCGGAGCTGTACTTGTTTCTTTTTGGACTTTTAATGCAGTCAAATTAGTTATAAGCGCCAGAGGAATTAATCCATTAGTAAGAAAGTTTTTCGATCAAATAGCTGCTGGCAGAATTGATGCAGCTTATGGTTTGACTACAAAAACTTATAAAACTCATGTAAAACGACAAGACTTTCTTAAATTTTTAGCTAGTTTAAACCTCAATAAATACAGAAATTTAAAATCAGGAAGACCTAGAGTCCAAGAAGATCAAATCATAATAACTTTAAATTTAAAATCAGAAGACAAACAAGATGAGCTCCCATTAGATTTTACTTTTGCAAAAACCGACAATGATTGGAAAATAGACAGAATAGCTAAAGTGAATTAATAATTTCTTGTGAGGCAAATAGAATTGTTTAAAGAAGAAATAATACATCAATTAGAATTACACCCAAGTAGATTAGATAAAGAAAAAATCATCTCAGAAGCAATGGAAGAAGGTCTGGATGATTTTTTTGAAGGTATACGTATGGCACTTGATCCATTAGTAACTTTTGGTGTAAAAATTGTCCCTGAGAAAGAGACTGAAAAAAGTCAAAATTTTTTATGGGAAGATTTTAGAAAATTAGCCAATAAGCTTATTCAAAGAGAACTTACTGGTCACGCTGCTCGCGATGCAATTCTTACGGCTATGGAATCTGCAACAAAAGAAGAGTGGAATGGATTTTATAGACGAGTTTTAATTAAAGATCTTAGATGTGGTGTATCTGAAAAAACAATCAACAAGATAGCAAAGAAATTTCCCAAATATGCTATTCCTATTTTTTCTTGTCCTTTAGCTCATGACAGTGCAAATCATGAAAAAAAAATGATAGGAAAAAAGCAAATTGAAATCAAATTAGATGGCGTACGCGTCTTAACTATTATTAGACAAAATAAAGTAGAAATGTTTTCTCGTAATGGGAAACAATTCCATAATTTTGGTCATATTATCTCAGAAATAGAAAACGCTTTAAAAAAAGACCCAGCACCTTATGACTTAGTACTCGATGGTGAAGTGATGAGCGCTAACTTTCAAGATTTAATGAAACAGGTGCATAGAAAAGATGGCAAACAAACCAAAGACGCAGTTCTCCACCTATTTGACTTATGTCCCCTTGAAAACTTTCAAAAAGGGAGATGGAACACTAGTCAAACAAAAAGAAGTTTATTAGTAAAAGAATGGGTAGCAAAACATTCTATGCTTCTAAAACATATACAAACACTTGAATGGGAAAATGTAGATCTCGACACTATTGAAGGACAAAAAAGATTTGTAGAGCTGAATAAATCTGCTGTGGAAGGTGGGTATGAAGGAGTAATGATTAAAGATCCTGATGCTATGTATGAATGTAAAAGAACACACAGTTGGTTAAAAGCAAAACCTTTCATTGAAGTCACTTTAAAGGTTGTATCTGTTGAGGAAGGTACAGGACGTAACAAAGGGAGGCTGGGAGCAATCCTGGTAGAAGGAGAAGATGATGGGTATGAATACAGTCTTAGTTGCGGAAGCGGATTTAGTGATATCCAACGTGAAGAATATTGGTCAAAACGTAATCATCTCGTTGGTCAACTTGTAGAAATAAGAGCTGATGCAAAAACCAAATCAAAGGATGCAGTTGCTTTTAGTCTTAGGTTTCCTAGATTTAAATGCTTTAGAGGATTTAAAGATGGAGAAAAAGTTTAAATTTTAAAAAATAATATTCAACAAAGTAGTCAAAGAAAAATGTGGTTTTTAAATAAAAAAAATAAAAATCCTAGATATAAAATATAAGGATAATAATCAGTACTTTTTGAAAGACTAATGACGAAAAAAACAGTTTTCAACTTTATAAAAACACCTTGTGGACAAGCAAAATATATCGAATTAGAAGCTAACAAAACTTTACTAGGTAAATTAAGGCTTTTGTGGTTTATCTTAATTGCATCAATTAGAGATTGGAATATTAAAGAGTAAATTCTTAGGATTTTTCAAAATATTCTCTGGAGTATTTAGCTGAGAAATATACAACTAAAAAAGTTGAAATAATTCCAATGATAGTAATATATAAATTATTTGGTGATTGGACATTTTTTAAATCCTGAATACTTTTTGCCAAACTACCTATTGAGCAATAAAGAAAAGTTCCTGGGATTATTCCAATAAGACCAAGAGCGAAATCTCTAAATTTAACATTATTCAAACCATAAAAATAATTAAGAATACTGAAGGGAAATATCGGCGATAATCTCGCTAAAAAAATTAACTTAAGTCCGCCTTTTTCTACTACTTTTTCCATGACACTTAATTTTGGATAACGGCTAAAAAGATTTTTTAGTTTTTTTGCAAAAAAACTTTTTGATACAAAAAAAGCAACTGATGCTCCTATGAAAGCGGAAATGAAAACAATAATTGATCCTAAATATGAACCATATAAAAAACCTGATAATAAAGATAACCAAGAAGCTGGTAGTATTAATAAAACAATTAAAATGTAAATACAAACAAACGAAAAGATCCCAAAACCAGTATTAAAAAAAAAAGACAAATTATAAATATTTTCAAGAAATATATTCATTCTCAATTCAAAAGTTCTAGTTTTTTAATAATTCTTTCTTTTTGTGCCGAACCCTCATTTAATTTAAATCTACATTCATCAACAATATTTTTTGGAGCCTTATCCACGAAATTTTTATTAGATAATCTCTTATTTAAATTATCTAATTCAGTAGTCACCTTTTTTAAATCCTTGTTTAGCCTTTCCTTTAATGCATTTATATTTACAAAATTCTGAAAAGGTAAGTAAACCTCTAAATCACTAATTATCCCAGAAAAAGATTTAGCAAACTCTTTTTTATCAACAGCATTAGGTTTAAAAATAAATACTTCAGAAGATTTAGTTAATATTTGAATATCATCAACTAAAATTTTTAGAAAATCAATCAATTCATCATTATCTGAAATCAAGTAAACAGGAACTTTTTCTGATGGCTTGAGGCCTAATTCAGCTCTCAAATTTCTAATCAATCTAATAATTTCAAAGAGTTTTTGAAAGGAATTATCAAGCTTATTATCAACAAATTTATTTTCTTGGGTTGGCCATTTTTGAAGAGATAATAATTCTTTATCTGATTTAAGTTGCAGTACATGCCAAAGTTCTTCAGTAATGTGCGGCATAAAAGGATGAATCATCACCAAAATATCATTGAGCACTTTTATTAAAACCTTTTCAGATATTTGTCTATTATTAGTTTCTATATTATTAAACCTTTGTTTAGCAAATTCGACATACCAGTCACAAAAATCATTCCATGCAAATTCATATAGAAGTTTGGCAGATTCTCCCAATTTATATTCTTTCAATAAAGAAGCGACTTTTATATTTACCTGATTCAATTTCGATAAAATCCACTTATCACATAACTCTAAAGAAGGTTCATCACTCTCATTAAGCGAATCATTATTGTTAGAAGTTTTATTAATTAACACAAATTTAGTTGCATTCCATAATTTATTCGCAAAATTTCTTGAAGCTTCAACAGTTGAAGAGGTATCTTTTTTTCTATCAAAATCAAGCCGGATATCTTGTCCAGCTCCTGCAACTTCTCGAATTAAAGCAAATCGCAGAGCATCAGAACCATATTTATCAATTAATAGTATTGGGTCAATACCATTACCTGAACTTTTACTCATTTTTTTATTGTTTTCATCTCGAACTAGACCATGAATATAAACATCCTTAAAAGGAATATTATTCGTAAAAGTATTCCCCATCATTGTCATTCTGGCCACCCAGAAGAAAATAATATCGAAACCAGTAACAAGAACATTATTTGGATACCATTTTTTAAAATCAGGATCATTTGTATTTGGCCAACCAAGAGTTGAGAAAGGCCATAAACCACTTGAAAACCATGTATCCAAAACATCTTTATCTCGAACCAATTTAATATTTGATCCAAATTTTTTATTAGCTTCGATTAAGGCATCTTCTTCATTTCTTGCAACGATATATGGAGTATTTTGTTCTATTGAGTCTTGAGAGTCATCTAAAACATACCATGCTGGTATTTGATGCCCCCACCACAATTGCCGACTGATACACCAATCATTAATATTCTCTAACCAATCCTTATAAACTTTCTCCCAGCGTGGAGGAATAAACGATGGTTTTTTAGAATCAATTTCATTAAGACATCCTTGTGATATATCATCCATTTTCAAAAACCATTGTGTTGACAATAAAGGTTCAATTGGAACCTTACCTCTATCAGAAAAAGGAACAGTATGTTTGTAATCCTCTATCTTTGTCAAAAGGCCTAAATTATCCAATTCTTTGATAATTTTCTTTCTAGCCTCATATCTATCTAAATTTTGAAAAATACCTGCATTAATATTTAAAGTTCCATCTTTGTTCATTACATTAATCTGTTTTAAATTATGCCTTTTTCCTATTGCAAAATCATTTGGATCATGGGCTGGAGTAACCTTCACACAACCTGTACCAAAATCTTTATCAACATGTGAATCAGCGATAATAGGTATTTCTCTATCAACAAAAGGAACTTTTACTTTGACACCAATAAATTCTTTATATCTATCATCATCAGGATTAACTGCCACAGCAGTATCACCCAAAAGAGTTTCTGGTCTTGTTGTTGCAACTTCTAGGTACTTATCTAACTGTTCACCACTTTCAGAAATTATAGGGTATTTAAAATGCCATAAATGACCATTTACTTCTTGCATTTCAACTTCAAGATCACTTACAGCAGATTGAGATTCAGGGCACCAATTAACCAAATATTCGCCTCTATAAATTAAATTCTTTTTATAGAGAATATTAAAAGCCTCAATAACTGCTTCATTTAATTTTTGATCAAGGGTAAATCTTTCTCTAGTCCAGTCAACTGAATATCCTATCCTTTTTAATTGAGAAACTATTCTTCCACCACTTTGTTCTTTCCAGTTCCATGCTCTTTTAAGAAATTCATCTCTTCCAATATCCTCGCTTGTTTTACCTTCACTTTTTAATTGTTTTTCGAGAATAGTTTGAACAGCTATTGATGCATGATCAGTTCCAGGTAAACACAAAACATTCTTACCTAAAAGTCTTTGAAAACGTACTACAACATCTATCAAAGACGTATTAAATGCATGCCCCATATGCAAAGATCCAGTTACATTTGGTGGAGGAATAACAACACAAAAAGGCTCCCCTTCATCCTCAGGGTTAGGACTAAACGCCTTTAGACTTTCCCATTTTTCTTGCCACTTTTTCTCTACTTCAAAAGGTGAATAATTTTCTAAAGATAATTGATCATTCATCTCTGTCATGTGCAAATTTTATTTCAATAAACTTTTTGTTTATTTTATCTTGAGAGCAGCCAATTAATGAAAATAATATTAGTTTGCAAAAAAAGAAACATCCATTCTACAAAAGTTTGAAGCCAGAACCACAGGAACAACGTTTTGCATTTTTTGGTGTTGAAATAAGAAATCCACCACCGCTCAAATCACCGTAATAATCTAATTTTAAATCTTTCAGTAAATTAAACTTTTTTACATCCGCGTATAAAGTTACTCCTTCGGTTCTTGAAATAGGGGATCCATTACATGAACCTGTCCTTAATTTAATATGCATCCATCCTTCGGAACAATTTTTATCCTCTACCAAATCAATCGACATTTCTCCTGGAGAACCTCCAAAAGAAGCTTGCCTAGATAATTCTGAAGCAGCGCTTTGACTGATTGAAAGATTGACGATCTCAGTCATTGGAAAAATAATAAATGGGCGATCCAGGGTTCGAACCAGGGACATCCTGCTTGTAAGGCAGGCGCTCTACCGCTGAGCTAATCGCCCTTATAATAGATCATTCTAATAGATAAAGTTGAAAAATTTATACTAAGTATTTAAATATTTCATGATTAAGGCAAAATTTAATTAATAAAATATATCCTATGTCTTCAAACAATAGATATAGATTGGAAAACAATTCCGATTTAGAGGCAATAAATAGTTTTAAAATCTTAATATCTAATATCAAAGCATTAAAAGATAAAACTTGGGGCTGCCCATGGCAGAAAATACAGTCTCATGTATCGTTGATCCCATTTTTGTATGAAGAAAGTAATGAATTTATAGATGCGATATATGAAAAAAATGCAGATAACATATGTGAGGAGTTAGGAGATCTTTTATTACAAGTAATGCTTCATGCTGAAATCGGTTACGAAAAAAAAGAATTTGAACTAAATGATGTTATAAAAAATCTAAACAAGAAAATTATTAATAGACATCCATATATTTTTAAAAAAAAAGAAAAAGTATCTCTAGAAAAATCGCAACAAATTTGGGAAAACATAAAAAATTCAGAAAAAGAAACGCCTCATATGGAATCATCAATTAGTAAAAATTTAAATATGAAAATCAAAAATTTACCTCCAATGATTGGAACAGATAAAATCACAAATGTTGTTAAAGAATATGGTTTTAAATGGGAAAGTACCGATCAGATTTTTGAAAAGTTAGAAGAAGAGATTAGTGAATTAAAGGAAGCAATTAAATGTAATAATGATTCAGAAATAAAAAATGAATTTGGTGATATTTACTTTACCCTTCTAAATCTCTCAAACTTTTTAAAAATAAATCCTGAATCAGCTCTTCAAAAAACTAATAAGAAGTTTTTAAACAGATTTTCAATAGTGGAAGAGCATGCAGGAGATAATATTAAAAAACAAACTCCCAAAGACTTTCAACGGCTTTGGCAAATAGCCAAGCGAAAACTGGCTGGAAAAGTTCCTAAAAGCAAATGAAAAATATTACAACATGGATAGATGAATATCATAAAGGCTCAAGATTCGGCCTAAATGGGAAAATTTTAATTAAAAAAACCTCAAAATATCAAGAAATTATTGTTATTGAAAATGAATATTATGGTAAAGCTTTAATGTTAGATGGTTGCTGGATGACATCATTAAAAGACGAGAAATATTATCATGAGTGTCTTGTGCATCCTGCGTTAAGTAGGATTGACGAAAAATCTAATGTTCTAATTATTGGCGGCGGTGACGGTGGTACTTTAAGAGAATGCATTAAATACACTAAAATATCAAAAATTGATCTCGTAGAGATTGATGAGGAAGTAATCAAAATATCCAAAGAATTTTTGAAAGAAATTGGAGGCGAAGCATGGAATGACAAAAGATTAAAGATTCATATTGATGATGGTGTTCAATGGGTAAAAAAAACAAAAGATAATTTTTACGACGTTATATTTATAGATTGCTCAGATCCCTCAGAATTTTCAAATTTATTATTTTCAGATTCATTTTATAAAGAATGTAAAAGAATACTTAAACCAATGGGGATATTAGCAACGCAAAGCGAATCACCTGAATCCTTCAAAAATATTCACATAAATATTTTGAAAACACTAAAAAGTATATTTAAAGTTTCTGAAACTATGTATTCCTTTGTACCTATATATCCAAGCGGGATTTGGAGTTGGACATTCGCTTCTTCAGAAGATCTAAATTTATCAAAGCAAAATTATGATGAAGCCTTAAGAATAGAAAAAAGATGTGAAATTTGGAATTTAAATTTTCAAAACGCGGCATTCAAAATGATGCCAAATAAAATTGTAAAAGAACTAGATTCATAAGATGACAAAAAATTTATTTGATAACGAAAATGCAATTTATATGGGAGCAAAAAGAAGTCCTGAGAATTGCTCAATTGGTATATTTGGAGTTAATTATGACGGGACATGTTCCTTTAAACCAGGAGCAAGATTTGGTCCAGAAGCAATAAGACAAGTCAGTTCTTGTTTAGAAACCTATTGTCCAAAAATAAAAAAAGACTTAGAGGATATTATGTATGTTGATTTTGGATCAATACTAATTAATAAAAATGACTCAAAGTCCGTTATTGAATCGGTTAAATCAGCAACAAATTATTTAATTAGTAAACGCCTTAGTCCTATTATGCTTGGCGGCGAACACTCTATTACAAGAGGTGCAATTGAAGCTTTAGTAAAAAAATATCCAGATTTGATATTGGTTCAACTTGATGCTCATGCAGATTTAAGAGAATCATATATAGGAAATGAACATAGTCATGCTTGTACTATGAAAAGATGCTTAGAAGTGCTACCTGAAAAGAAAATTTTGCAAGTAGGAATTAGAAGTGGGACTAAGGAAGAATTTGAAATTATGCATAACAACAACCAGTTAGTTAACTTTTGTCCAGGCGGAAATGCATATGAGTTAAAACAAGCTCTTCTTCCATACGCTAAGTCTCCAATCTATTTAACAATAGATTTAGATTGGTTTGATCCTAGTTTATTAGCAGGGACGGGCACTCCAGAACCGGGAGGATTTTTTTGGAATGATTTTGAAGAGATACTTAAAACTTTAAAAGACCTTAGAATCGTGGGATCAGATATTGTGGAATTATCTCCAGAAATTGATAGAAGCGGAGTAAGTAGCATAGTTGCAGCCAAAGTACTTAGAAGCTTAATTTTGTCATTAGAAAATATGCAATAAAAAATTTCTAAACTAAAGTGTAGAAATACTAAATAGAAACTAAATATTTCATGGATTTGCTAAAAAGTCCTCTTTATTCAAAATATGTTGAATCAAATGCAAAATTAGTAGATTTTGCAGGTTGGGAAATGCCCATATCATTTTCAGGATTAATTAAAGAGCATGAATCAGTTAGATATTCAGCAGGATTATTTGATATTTCCCACATGGGTGTGATTTCTATCAAGGGAATCAATCCAAAGGATTATATTCAAAAACTTTTTCCTACTAATTTATACTCCTTTTGTGAAGGTCAGGGGCTTTACACAGTAATGCTCAATGATAAAGGAGGGATAATAGATGACTTAATAATTTATGACCTTGGTATACAAAAAAATGACATATCAGAGTTATTGTTAATAGTTAATGCAAGTAGATATGAAGAAGATTTTCAGTGGATAAAAAATAATTTAAATATGTCTAAAATTTCGATAACAAACTTTAAAAAAAACAAAGTACTTTTAGCTCTACAGGGAAAAAACTCATTCGGTTTATTTGAAGAATGGATTGAATCTTCGATCTCACATATCCCTAACTTTGGATGCGAATATAAAATTTTTGAACATATTTCGCCTAAGGAAAAAATTTTCTTTTCAAAGACAGGCTATACGGGGGAAAATGGTCTAGAAATACTTTTATCTAAAAAAGCAGCAATTAATTTATGGGATTTCTCAATTTCTAAAAATGTTGCACCTTGTGGTTTAGGAGCTAGAGATACTCTTAGACTTGAAGCAGGCATGCATCTTTATGGTCAAGACATAAATGAAGAAACTTCTCCATATGAAGCAGGGTTAGGATGGCTAGTACATCTTGAAAATAATCACGAATTCATTGGCAGAAGAGTTCTTGAAGAGCAGTCAAGATTAGGCATTCAAAAAAAGTTAGTTGGTCTCTCAATAAAAGGTAAAGCAATAGGAAGAAAAGGGTGCGCAGTGCTTAAAGGTGATGAGAATATTGGAACTATCACTAGCGGCAGTTGGTCTCCAACTAAACAACAAGCTATTGCTTTTGCATACATCAATACTTCGCATGCCTTAATAAATAATGAAGTTGAAATATTAATAAGAGGCAAAAAATTCAACGGGGTTATAACAAAAAGAGCGTTTTATAAAAAGAATTATTAACTAAATTTACCCTTAAAGAATTATTATAAGTTATTGACTAATAAACCATACTTAGATGAGAAACAAAATTTGTGAAGAACTCAATAATACAGATATTGGTAAATTAGTTAATTTATGCGGATGGGTAGATAGAAGAAGAGATCATGGTGGTGTAATTTTTATTGATTTAAGAGACCATAGTGGATTCCTACAAATAACAATTAACCCCGATGATGGTGCAGATCTATTTAAACAGGCAGAAACTCTAAGAAATGAAACAGTAATAATGGTCAGCGGAATTATTAATGAAAGGCCCAAAGATTCCATAAATACAAATTTAAGTACTGGAGAGTTAGAGCTTAAGGTTAAAGATTTGCAAATTCTCAACCAAATTAAAAACAACTTACCTTTTCCAGTGTCTATACATGATTATGAAAATACAAAAGAGGAACTCAGATTAAAATATAGATACCTTGATTTAAGAAGGGGAAAATTACTAGAAAATTTAAAAACAAGACATAAGATTATTAAAGTTGCTAGAGAATTTCTTGATAATTTTGGATTTACAGAAGTAGAGACCCCATTACTTACAAAGTCAACTCCTGAAGGGGCTCGCGATTTTCTTGTTCCTGCACGTCTTTCAAATGGAGAATTTTTTGCTTTACCTCAATCCCCACAACTCTTTAAACAACTTTTAATGGTTGGGGGCTTAGATAAGTATTATCAAATCGCAAAATGTTTCCGTGATGAAGACTTAAGGGCAGATAGACAGCCAGAGTTTACTCAATTAGATATTGAGATGAGCTTTATTAGTGAAGAAGAAATAATTTCTTTTAATGAAAGTCTCATAAAAAAAATATGGAAAGAAGTGTTAAATATTAATTTTAATAATGCTTTTCCAAGAATGACATGGCAGGCAGCAATGGATAATTACGGCACTGATAGACCAGATACTAGATATCAAATGTTATTGAAAGATTTAGGAGGAGTATTAGGTAATATTGGATTTAATATTTTCACAAAGGCAATTAAGTCTGGAGGGTATATAAAATCCATAACAGTCAAAGGAGGCAATTCAAGTATTAGCAACGTAAGAATTAAACCGGGAGGTGACATCTTCAAAGTAGCTCAAGACGCAGGAGCTGGTGGTTTAGCCTTTATAAGGGTCAAAGGAGATGAGCTTGAGACTATTGGGGCAATTAAAAATAATTTAAGTGAAGAGCATATAGCTGATATTTTAAAAATCACAGAAGCAAAAGATGGAGACTTAATCCTCTTAGGAGCTGGAGATAAACAAATTGTCAATCAGTCATTAGATAGGGTCAGACAATATATCGCAAAAGAATTAAATCTCATAGATAAAAGCAAATGGAATTTCTTATGGGTAACTGACTTCCCTATGTTTGAGAGAAATGAAGATGAAAATAGATATGAAGCTTTACATCATCCTTTTTGTTCTCCAAAAAATATCAAATCTAAAGATTCTGAAAACTTGAAAAAAGAAATTGAAAGCTCTACAGCAAATGCTTATGACTTAGTTCTTAATGGATTGGAGTTAGGAGGTGGCTCTTTACGTATTCATGAGGCGAACTTACAAAGACAGGTTCTGAAAACGGTAGGACTTACTGATAAAGAAATTGATGAAAAATTTGGATTTTTAATAGAAGCCTTAGAAATGGGGGCTCCTCCTCATGGAGGAATAGCGTTTGGATTGGATCGTATTACCATGCTGATCATTGGTGCAGATTCAATCAGAGAAACCATTGCGTTTCCAAAAAATCAACAAGCAAAATGTCTTCTCACAAATGCACCTTCCAATGTCTCTGAATCACAATTAAAAGAATTAGATATTGAAATAACAATTGATGAATAAGAATATATATGGATGTTCTAAAAGTTTTTTGTTTAAATAAAATATAAGGAGGCTGTGCTTAATTAAAAATATTTAATGTCAAAATTTGTATTTGTCACCGGAGGAGTAGTTTCTAGCATTGGTAAAGGGATTGTAGCTGCAAGCTTAGGAAGATTATTAAAGTCTAGAGGATATAGTGTTTCAATATTAAAACTAGATCCATATCTAAATGTTGATCCAGGAACAATGAGCCCTTTTCAACATGGAGAAGTATTTGTAACCGAAGATGGGGCTGAAACCGATTTAGATTTAGGTCACTATGAAAGATTTACTGATACTGCAATGACTAGGCTAAATAGTGTAACCACAGGATCTATCTATCAAGCTGTTATAAACAAAGAAAGAAGAGGTAGTTATAACGGTGGAACTGTGCAAGTAATACCTCACATAACAGGAGAAATAAGAGAAAGAATCCATAGAGTAGCCGCCAACAGCAATGCAGATATTATTATTACTGAAATTGGTGGAACAGTTGGTGACATTGAATCTTTACCTTTTCTAGAAGCAATAAGAGAATTTAAAAATGATGTCAATAGAAATGATGTTGCATACATACACGTAACATTACTTCCTTACATCAAAACCTCTGGCGAAATAAAAACTAAACCAACACAACATTCAGTGAAAGAATTAAGATCAATTGGAATTCAGCCAGATTTACTTGTATGCCGAAGTGATAAATCTATCAATGAAGCTCTTAAAAAGAAGCTTAGTGGATTTTGCGGTGTCAGTGTCAACTCTGTAATTGAAGCTTTAGACGCAGACAGCATTTATTCTGTGCCTCTTTCTTTAAAAAAAGAAGGTTTATGCAAAGAAACCCTAAAGTATTTAGACCTTGAAGATAAAAAATGTGATTTAAAAAATTGGGAGCAACTAATACACAACCTAAGAAATCCTGGAGCTCCAATCAAAGTTGCTCTAGTAGGTAAATATATTGAACTTGGAGATGCATATTTATCCGTTGTTGAAGCTTTAAGACATGCATGCATTGAACAAAAGGCTCTACTAGATTTACATTGGGTGAGTGCTGAAATGATAGAAAAAAATTCAGCAGAAACTTACTTAAGTGAAGTTGATGCAATTGTCGTACCCGGGGGATTTGGCAATAGAGGAGTCAATGGAAAAATTTCAGCTATAAAATTCGCGAGAGAAAATAAAATTCCCTTTTTAGGTTTGTGCCTTGGTATGCAATGTGCAGTTATAGAATGGGCCAGGAATGTAGCTAATCTTCCAAATGCATCTAGTTCAGAACTAGACCCAAACACTCCCAATCCAGTGATACATTTATTGCCTGAACAGGAAGATGTAGTTGATTTAGGTGGAACAATGAGGCTTGGAGTTTATCCATGTAGATTGACAAAAAATACAACTGGAAAAAACTTATACGATGAGGATGTTATTTATGAGAGGCATCGACATAGATACGAATTTAATAATTACTACAAACAAAGTTTTTTAGATTCTGGATACAAAATTAGTGGGACATCACCAGATGGCAGATTAGTTGAGTTAATTGAGTTAGAAAATCATCCTTTCTTCTTAGCATGTCAGTATCATCCTGAGTTTTTATCACGACCTGGCAAACCTCATCCTTTATTTAAAGGTTTAATCAAAGCCTCTCAGGATAAGCTAACTCAATCAAATTAATATTCTTTATTTTTTTGAATGAAAAAATGACAAATTTTTTACCCTTAGTCGAACAATTTCATTCATTACAAGGTGAAGGTTATCATGCTGGAAAAAGTGCTTTTTTTGTAAGACTAGCAGGATGTAAAGTTGGATGTTCCTGGTGCGATACAAAGAATTCATGGGACGAGAAAAAACACCCCTCTATATCAATTGAAAAAATAATAGATAGCATAAAAATTGCCAGAGAAAAAGGAGCATCTTTTTGTGTTATTACAGGGGGAGAACCTTTACAACATAACCTAGATAATTTTTGCAAAGCCATAAAAAAAATGACGATGGGAGAAGAACAAAAGCCAATGAAGATTCATATTGAAACAAGTGGAGTTAATTCGATATCAGGAAGCTATGACTGGATTACTTTATCTCCTAAAAGACACTCACCTCCAAAAAATTATTTTTTAAAAAACTGCAATGAAATCAAAATAGTCATTAATGAAATAGAAGATATTGAATTTGCTATTCAAATAAAAAACGAAACTTTAAAACAATATCAACTTTCTAAAAGCGAAGATCCCTTAAAAAAGGAAGATAAATTTTTTTATTTACAGCCAGCATGGAACAATGCGAATGGGTTTTCTCTTGCTATTGATTTCGTAAAAAATAACCCCGATTGGAAATTGAGCCTTCAAACTCACAAATACTTAAAAATTAATTGAAATCGTATGACTCTTAAAAATAAATCGATAGTAATTTTATTATCTGGAGGTTTAGATTCTTCTACAGTTACTGGTATCGCAAAAAAATCAGAAGCTAAAATTTTTGGCCTTTCATTTGACTATGGTCAACGTCATAAAAAAGAATTAAATTCTGCATCAATAATTGCAAAACACTTTGATATCGAAGAATTTAAAATCATTAAGCTCGACTTATCTTTGTGGGGCGGCTCATCATTAACTGATACACAAAAAAATATTCCAATAGAAGGTGTACAAACTAATAAAATTCCTAATACTTATGTTCCTGGGAGAAATACTATATTTATTTCCGTTGCACTAAGTTATGCCGAAGCAATAGACGCTGATTTTATAGGATTAGGAGTTAATGCACTAGATTATTCTGGGTATCCAGATTGCAGACCTGATTACATTAAAAAATTTCAAGAGTTAGCAGATTTAGCCAATAAAAGAGGAAGAGAGAATAATCCAATAAAACTTTGGACGCCACTATTAGATTTAAATAAAGAGGAAATTATTAAATTAGCTTTTGATAATCATGTCCCTTTAGATAAAACATGGAGTTGTTATTCGGGCAATTCAAAACCATGCGGTAAGTGTGATAGCTGCAGAATTAGAAATGAAGCTTATGAAAAATGGCTTAATAACAATAAAAAAAAATGAAAATAAAAAAAATAATTCTAGAAAAATGGATAGATCCAGCACTGATTACGCATGAACTAACAAAAAAATTCGGAGATAACGGATTAGCTTGGCTAGACAGTGATGGCAAAGAAAATGGGGAATGGTCAATAATAGGAATTAAACCTAAAAAAATAATCCAATCAAGAGATATCAGTAACGTAGACAAAACTAATAATCCATTTAGCAATTTAAAAAATATTGAAAAAGGATTTTGGATCGGATGGTTAAGTTATGAAGCTGGAGTGTACATAGAACCAAAAAACCCATGGAGAAAATCTAATATGGCAACTTTATGGATTGCATCATATGATCCAATCATTAAATGTAATCTAATAAAAAAAGAAATAATTATCGAAGGCACAAACTCATCTGAAATGATGAATTATAAAAACATAATCTACAATATAAAAAATATTGAAGAAGAAAATATTATTAAAACAAATTTGAATTTTGATTTTTCAAAAATAAATTTGGAAGAAATGGCTGAAAAATTTCAGAAAAATATTTTGAAATTGAAAAAATTAATTTCTTTAGGGGATATATTCCAAGCAAACCTAACAACTAAATGCGAAATTGAATCTTCCAAAAACTATAATCCTCTAGATATTTATTTAAAAATAAGAAGGAAATTAAGAGCTCCCTTTGGAGGAATAATAATAAATAATGATTATAAAGAGGCTGTATTATCTACCTCGCCAGAAAGATTTATAAAAATAGATAATAAAAATCTTGTAGAATCAAGACCTATCAAAGGAACTAGATCCAGAGATAAAGATTTAAATCAAGACGCACTTAATGCTATCGATTTAATAACGAACGAAAAAGATAGAGCCGAAAATATTATGATTGTTGACCTAATAAGAAATGATTTAAGTAAAGTTTGCGAAACAGGAAGTATTATGGTGCCAGAAATATTAAAACTTGAAAGTTACTTAAAAGTTCATCATCTAACTTCAGTAATCAAAGGTACATTAAAAAAAGACAAGAACTGGATTGATTTACTAAAAGCTTGTTGGCCTGGGGGCTCTATAACTGGAGCACCTAAATTAAGATCATGCCAGAGACTTTTTGAATTAGAAGAATGTGAACGCGGACCATACTGTGGCTCATTTTTGAAGCTTGACTGGAATGGAGAGTTTGACAGCAATATACTAATAAGATCATTTTTAATTAAAGACAAAAAAATCAATATATATGCTGGTTGCGGAATAGTTATTGACTCAAACCCTGAAGAGGAAACTGATGAACTAAAGTGGAAACTTTTACCATTAATTGATTCACTAAAATGATTGAAACATTAGGCTGGCACAAGGATCAATGGTTGGATATTGATAGAATATTTATTGCGGCTAATAATAGAGGATTAAAATTTGCTGATGGTATATTTGAAACCATTTTGATAAAAGAAAACAAACCTATTCTTTTTGATGAACATCTGAAAAGATTAGAAAAAAGTAGCAAGATTTTAAATATTAATCTCAAAATAAATAAATTAACTTTGAGACAACTTATTCACGATGGAATTAAAAAGTTATCGCTTAAAAATGATCAATTTGCTTCAGTAAGAATAAACTATAGTCGAGGAACTAATGAAGGTCGAAGACTAACAATTGATAGCACTTCAGAGAAAAAAGATTTGGATAATTTATGGCTTGAGTTCTATAGAATCAAACCAAATTTTAATCCGATAAGCGTTTGCATTAGTCAAACGGAAAAAATCAATGAATTCAGTCTTATAGGTAAATGCAAAACATTTTCATATAATCAGGCAATACAAGTTTTGACAGAAGCTAATGAAAAATCATTTGATGATTCTATTCTTTTGAATACGTCAGGTGAACTTTGTTGTGGCAGTACATTTAATCTTCTAATTAAAAGAAATAATCAATGGATAACTCCTAGAAAAGAGAGCGGCTGTTTAGAGGGGATTATGGTTTCTGAAGCTTTAAAATTAAAAATTGTAAAAGAAGAATTAATTCCTCCAGAATTTCAAAATAATGACATAATAGTTGCAATTAATAGCTTATCTTGCAGACAAATTAATCAAGTTAATGATTTAAAGCTTAAACCAAAATTCGATCCAATTTACTTTTGGGATTTATTATATAGTTGAACTTTATTAATATCTGGTAAATAGACATCAGATACTTTAGTTATATTGTTATTAACCTTAAATTGAACAATTTTTCCAATGATGATAATTGATGGAGCTAAAAATTCTTTATCTTTGATTTTATCTGGAAGATTATCTAATTTCTCTATCAAACATTTTTGATTTTTTAAAGTAGCTTCTTGAATAACAGCGCATTTAGTATTCTTATCTAAACCACCAAGAATTAATTCTTCCACAATAAATTCAATATTTTTTATACCCATAAAAATAACTAAGCTATCTGATGATTTAGCTAAATCTCTCCAATTCACTGTCTTTTTTTCCTTATCTACATGCTCATGTCCAGTGACAAAAGTTACGGAACTCGCAGCATCTCTATGGGTTAGTGGAATACCAAAATATGTGGGGGCAGCTATCCCGGAAGTAATACCAGGCACTATTTCAACTGAAACTCCATTTTCTTCTAAAAACGATACTTCTTCACCACCCCTAGAAAAAACAAAAGGATCTCCTCCTTTAAGCCTTACAACATTTTTGCCTTCTTTTGCCAATTTCAAAATAAGAGCATTGGTTTCAGCCTGAGGTACAGAACACTTCCCAGCTCTTTTGCCTACATGGAAAATTTCTGTATTTTTTCCTGCCTCTTTTGTTATTTCATCTGGGATTAAAGCATCATGAACTAATGCATCACAATTTTTTATTAGGCGTAAAGCTTTAAGAGTCAAAAGCTCAGGGTCACCAGGACCTGCTCCAACTAAATAAACAATGCCGGGCACAATAATCTCCATTAACAAGTATGGTAGTAAAAGTTAATCGCAATGAAGGTAAATATTGTGAAAGAAAGTTTATTAAAACCAAATAAAAAATTTACTCTCCTTAGTGCGTTTATCACTCTCCTAAATGATCGTTTAAGTGAAAGTATACTTTTACCCATATTACCCTCTTTTGTTTTACTTTTTGACTCTAAAGCAAGTACTTATGGTTTGTTATCATGCACTTACCAATTAGCTCAATTTACAGCTTCTCCTTTTATAGGACTTATGAGTGATAGATATGGAAGAAGACCTGTCACTCTTTTTTGTATTACTGGTTCAGTAATAGGAATATCAATATTATCTTTTACAGTTCTTTTTAATTGGTCGAATTCAATAGCCGCTATCCCGTTATTTTTATTATTTTTAGCGAGACTAATTGACGGTTTAAGTGGGGGGACTGCAGCTACTGCCACAACAATTCTTGCAGATATTTCAAGCCCCGAAAAAAGAGCAAAAACATTTGGTCTTATCGGTGTAGCTTTTGGTTTAAGTTTTTTCTTAGGTAATATTTTTGTTGTGATTTTTGCAAGAAATACAAATAATAATTTTATTATTCCAGTTTTGATAGCCTCAATCATTCCAATAATAAATTTTCTCCTTGTACTTTTTTACTTACCAGAAACAAAGCCTAATAGTGAAATAAATAAATCAAAAACTGCTTTAAAAAACCCTTTAAAAGCTCTATTTACAGTTTTCAAAGAAAAAAAGATCAAAAAATTATCATTAGCTTTTTTTATTTACTTTATTGCTTTTACTGGATTGACTAATATCCTTATATTTTTCCTCCAAGAATCTTTAAACTGGACGACCAAAGCATCAAGCGGAACTCTTGTTGTGGTAGGAATTATTGCGATTATCGTTCAGGGAGGATTAATTGGGCCTCTGGTAAAGCAATTTGGCGAAATGCGATTAACACTTATCGGATCAGGCTTTATTCTTGTGGCGTGTTCTCTTTTAATAACTGCTCCAAAAGAAAATGCAACAATTAATATTTATTCAGCTGTTTCATTTTTAGCCGTTGGGGCAGGATTAATTACGCCCACGTTAAGAGCACTAATATCAAAGAAATTAGACGTTGATAAACAAGGATCAATTTTAAGTAACCTTCAGGGTCTACAGAGTCTTGGAGGGGTTTTAGGGATTGCAATGGCTGGAAGGGTTTATGATAGTTTTGGTCCTAAATCACCTTTTATAGCTGGTTCCGTTATCTTACTTTTCATGATATACCTTATTTCAGAGGGTAAAAATAATAATTCTTTTAACAATCAAAATTCAAAATTATCTTAATGAAAAGCCAGGCTAATGTTTTTATTAATAGAGAATTAAGTTGGATTGAATTCAATAAAAGAGTACTCCTAACTGGTATGGAAAAGGAGTACAAAACCCTTGATAAAGTAAAATTTTGTTCAATTTTTAGTAACAATCTAGATGAATTTTTTATGGTAAGGGTAGCTTCATTAAAAGCTCAAGTTGAAGCAGGCATTACAAAAAAAAGTGTTGATGGACTTACCCCTCATGAGCAATTAACTAAAATAAATAAAGAAGTAAAGAATTTAACTACCCTACAAGAAAACTATATAAATAATGAATTAAACAATGAATTAAAAGAAAAAGGGATAATTTTAAAAAAATATAATGACCTCAATGAAAATCAAAGAAATTGGTGTAATAATTTCTTTTCTTCATCTATTTTCCCTTTATTAACTCCATTAGTTGTTGATCCAGCACATCCATTTCCTTTTATAAGTAATTTAAGTCTCAATTTAGCAGCTTTAATAAGGGATGGCGAAGATTCTAAAAATCAGTTTGTCAGAGTAAAAATACCAACAAAAAATATAAATAGATTTATACAAATTCCTAATGAAATTATTCAACAAGGTGATGAAAGTACATATTTTTTCATTAGTGTTGAAGATTTAATTGGGAATAATATAAATACTTTATTTAACGGGATGGAATGTATAAATTACTCTTTTTTTAGAGTGACAAGGGATGCAGATTTAGAATTAAAAGAACTTGAAGCTGATGATCTTCTTTTAGCAGTTGAACAAAGTTTGCAAAAGAGAAGATTAGGTGGAGACGTAGTTAGATTAGAAGTTGAATCGGATATGCCAGAAAATATTCTGAAATTACTTATTGAAAGTATCTCAATACAAAAAGAGTATATTTACTTTTGCAAAAGTTTTTTGGGCCTTGACGATTTAAATCAGCTTACAAAAATTAATAGACATGATTTAAAAGAAAGTCTACTAATTGGAACAACGCACCCAGATTTAAAAAATTTAGATTTACCTTCAAACAATAAACCAAACTCTATATTTAATATCCTTAGAAAAAAAAATATTCTGCTTCATCATCCATACGACTTATTTAGAACTTCAGTTGAAGAATTTATCAACAAATCAGCTGATGATCCACTTGTAATGGCTATAAAAATTACTTTATATAGAGTTTCCAAGGATTCGCCAATCATTACAGCTTTAATGAGAGCTGCAGAGAATGGGAAAGAAGTAATGACTCTTGTTGAACTAAAAGCAAGATTTGATGAAGACAATAATATTCAATGGGCAAAACAACTTGAACAAGCTGGAATTCATGTTGTATATGGAATCATAGGATTTAAAACACATACAAAAATAGCTTTAGTAGTAAGAAAAGAAAAAGGAAGATTAAGGAATTATTTCCATATTGGAACAGGAAATTATAACTCTAATACTTCAAAGTTTTATACAGATTTAGGATTTCTTTCAACTGATCCTGATATTGCATCTGATTTACTTGAGTTATTTAACTATTTATCAGGTTTTTCTAAACAAAAAAGTTATCAAAAGTTATTAGTTTCTCCTTCATCGATGAGAGAGAAATTTATTTTTCTTATAAAGAGAGAAATTAAAAACGCAGAAGAAGGCAAAAGAGCTGAAATAATTGCAAAAATGAATTCTTTAGTAGACCCAGAAATAATTAAACTCCTTTATTTAGCTTCAGAATCAGGTGTAAAAATTAACCTTATCGTAAGAGGTATTTGTTGCTTATATCCACAAAGAAAAAATTTAAGTGAAAATATTAAAGTCATAAGCATTATTGGCCACTTTCTTGAACACTCAAGAATTTTTTGGTTTTGTAATAACGGTGATAATGAGGTTTTTATTGGGAGTGCTGATTGGATGAGAAGAAATCTTGATAGAAGAATAGAAGCTGTTACTCCAATAGAGGATTATGAATTGAAATCTAAAATATACTCACTTTTGCAAACTTATATTAAAGATGATTACTTTTCTTGGATAATGAAGGAAGATGGTTCTTATTCAAAATATGAATTAGATTCATCGGATAATCGTTCACAAATTGATCTGATAGAAAAATAAAATAAATATTGATTTTTACAACATTTAAAAAAATACTTAAAATTTTAAATTTTTTTTAATTTTTATAAAATCCACTCATATCAAGGGATTTCAAGAAATAAGCATCTAGAAAAAAATTTTTGTCTTTAAAATTTCAACGTAATAGTAGTTTTTATTCCAATTTCAGTGCTAGCTTTTTAAAAAATCCATTATTTAGGAGGCCAGGGTGATGGGGATCCCTCTGGAATCTGCGAAAAGCTCTTCAGATAATAATTTTGATGAGCCAAGATTACCAAACACTGCGGGCAAGTCTCGCAAATCGAAATCCAGTCTAACTGCAAAACAAAGCCAAAAAAAATCTGGAAGACTTGCTTCAGATTCTATTGGCTACTACTTAAGTAGCATTGGAAGAGTTCCTCTTTTGACTCCAGCAGAGGAAATAGAGTTAGCACATCATGTTCAGAACATGAAAAAGTTGCTGCTAATTCCTGAAACTGATAGAACTCAACAAAATCTCTATCAGATTAAAATTGGCAAAAGAGCTAGAGATAGAATGATGGCAGCTAATCTAAGATTAGTTGTCTCCGTAGCAAAAAAATACCAAAACCAGGGGCTTGAATTGTTGGATCTTGTACAGGAAGGTGCCATTGGCCTTGAAAGAGCTGTAGATAAATTTGATCCTGCTATGGGATATAAATTCTCGACTTATGCTTACTGGTGGATTAGGCAAGGAATGACAAGGGCTATTGACAATAGTGCGAGAACAATCCGTTTGCCTATTCACATTAGTGAAAAACTATCCAAAATGAGAAGAGTTTCTAGAGAGTTGTCACATAAATTTGGTAGACAGCCTACCAGATTGGAAATGGCAACTGAGATGGGAATTGATCAAAAAGATTTAGAGGATTTAATTTCGCAAAGTGCTCCTTGCGCATCCCTAGATGCTCATGCAAGAGGCGAAGAAGATAGAAGTACTCTCGGTGAACTTATACCTGATCCAAACTGTGAAGAACCTATGGAGGGTATGGATCGAACTATTCAAAAAGAACATTTAGGAACTTGGCTTTCTCAATTAAATGAAAGAGAACAAAAAATCATGAAGCTCAGATTTGGCCTAGATGGTGAAGAACCATTAACACTCGCAGAAATAGGAAGACAAATTAATGTTTCACGAGAAAGAGTAAGACAACTAGAAGCTAAAGCAATATTAAAACTTAGAGTAATGACAACGCATCAAAAAGCAGCTTAACCAAATTGATAAAATTTACTTTAATTTTATTGTATTTATTTTTAATTTTTCTAATATCAGTAGTTTTTAAAAAATATAATGTGGATAGCAGAGAAATCGTCAGAAAAATAATACATATTGGAATAGGGCCTTTAATACCAATTGCTCAATTTTTAAAAATTAATCAAAACTCTGCTTTGATTTTTACAGGAATTGTTTCATTAATGGTTTTCATTAATTACAATTATAGATTATTTCCAACAATTGAGGATGTTGAAAGAAAGAGTTTTGGAACATTATTTTATTGTCTAAGTTTATTTATTTTGATTTATCTTTACTGGGATAAAGATCCATATGCATTAATTACTGGATTTTTCATAATGACTTTTGGTGATGGATTAGCTGGGTTAATTGGAAAAAACCTTAACTCAAAGAGTTGGATTTTTTTTAAACAAAAAAAATCTTTATTTGGCACTATGACAATGTTTTTAACAAGTTTGTTAGTAGTTTGCTCAATAGGATACGTCCAACAAAATAGTTTAAATTTAAATTATTTTACAATAGCTTTATTTGCGACTTTGCTCGAACAATTTAGTGTTTTAGGTGTAGATAATTTCATTGTTCCAATTTCTTCAGCATTATTTTTTAATTTTTTTATAACTAACTAAGTGAGTCATATAAAATAGCAAGTAATTCTTTGGTTGTTTCTATATCTATACATGCATCTGTAATGCTTCTCCCAAACTGGAGATCCTCTTTTTTCAAAAGTTTTTGATTTCCTTCCTTCAAATGGCTTTCAAGCATAACTCCTAAAATATTTTTTTCACCATTACTAATTTGAGAAGCAATATTTTTTAGCACTTCAGACTGTTTTCTGAAATCTTTATTGGAATTTCCATGACTACAATCAATCATCACTTTATGGGGAAGATTACATTCCTTCAATTCAGATGAAATTCTTTTAACATGCTCACTTTCAAAATTTGGGCCTTTTGAACCGCCTCTTAAAACTATATGTCCATCTGGATTACCTGTTGTATTGACAATAGAAGCCATACCATTTTCATTTACACCTAAGAAATGATGAGATTTTGAAGCTGACTGCATTGCATTTATTGCAGTAGCAAAAGAACCATCTGTTCCATTTTTAAAACCTATGGGCATTGATAATCCTGATGCCATTTCCCGATGAGTTTGACTTTCAGTAGTCCGCGCGCCTATGGCTGTCCAACTTATTAAATCGGCAATATATTGAGGAACAATTGGATCTAATAATTCTGTAGCAGAAGGAATACCACGAGTTGCTAGATATGAAAGCAAACTTCTTGCTCTTCTTAAACCAGTATTAATATCATAAGAATTATCTAGATGAGGATCATTTATCAATCCCTTCCACCCAATAGTTGTTCTTGGCTTTTCAAAATATACTCTCATAATTATTTCTAATTTATCTTTATAAAGATCTCGAAAGTTTTGAATATATTTTGAATATTCTTTTGCCGCCTCTAGATCATGAATTGAACATGGACCAACAATTACTAAAAGCTTCTGATCATTCTGATGCAAAATATTTTGTATCGATCTTCTTGTTTTAGATACTGTATTAGCAGACGCGTAGTCTAAAGGTATATCATTATGTAATCTGCTTGGAGGTATCAATGGACGTGTTTCAACAACATGTAAATCTGATGTCTTTTCTAAAGCTGAATTATTTGATGATGTCGTCATTGATTAATTAAGAAGTTTGAATATTTAAAAAAGCATTTATGAATACTCTCCTTTTCAATATTAAAAATAACAATAGATTAGTCATTAAACCTTACTAATGAAGAATTTGGAAACATTGCTAAAAGATTATGCAGATCACGTAGCTGAAAGAGCTGCCAAAGGTATACCTCCTTTACCTTTAAATGCTGAGCAGACAAACTATGTTACAAAATTATTGGAACAAGATCGTACCTACGATTCATTTGATTTACTTGATTTATTAATAAACAGAGTACCTCCTGGAGTTGATGAAGCTGCTTATGTAAAAGCAAGCTGGCTTTCAGCTATTGTTAATTCCGAAAAATATTGCAAATCAATTAATCCTGAAAAAGCAATTGAAATATTAGGAACAATGATAGGCGGATATAATGTAAACTCACTAGTTGAAATACTAAAAGGGGAAAATACTTTACTCGCTAAAAAAGCGGCAGAAGTTTTAAAAAATATTATTCTTGTTTACGACTCAGCTAATGAGATTTTTGAGTTATCTCAAAATAATATTTATGCAAAAGAGGTTATAAATAGTTGGGCAAATGCAGAATGGTTCAAAAATAAAAAAACTCTAGAGAAAGAGATTACTTGTTTAGTATTTAAAGTTGACGGGGAAACAAACACAGACGACTTATCTCCAGCTGTACATGCCACAACACGCCCTGATATTCCAATGCACGCATTGGCTATGTTGGAATTTAAAAAACCTGATGGACTAAAGGTTCTTAATAATTTAAAAAAACAAAATTTACCAATAGCTTATGTTGGAGATGTTGTTGGAACAGGCAGTTCTAGAAAATCTGCTATTAATTCACTAATTTGGCATATAGGCGAAGATATCGCTTTTGTTCCAAACAAAAAAACAGGTGGAATAATAATTGGTAGCAAAATAGCACCTATTTTCTTTAATACAGCACAAGATTCAGGAGCTTTACCTATAGAAGCTGACGTGTCCGATATGGAAACAGGAGATGTTATTAAAATATATCCTTATGAAGGAATTATTAAAAAAATTGAAAAAGATTCAAATAAAGAAGAATTAATAAGCAAATTTGACTTGTATCCATCAACACTTACTGATGAAATTCAAGCTGGCGGCAGAATTAATCTTATGATTGGAAGATCTCTTACGGACAAAATTAGAAACAAATTAGATTATCAAACAAGTAAAATATTTATCCGACCACAAAATCCAACCAAAAGTAATGCCGGCTTTACTCAAGCTCAAAAAATAGTAGGCAAAGCATGCGGTTTAGAGGGAGTTAGACCAGGAACGACGTGTGAGCCAATTATGACTACAGTTGGCAGTCAAGATACTACTGGGCCAATGACTAGAGATGAACTCAAAGAACTAGCTTGTTTAGGATTCACTGCAGATTTAGTCATGCAAAGTTTTTGTCATACAGCCGCATATCCCAAACCAGTAGATCTAGTTACCCATAAAGAATTACCTGATTTTATATCTCAAAGAGGTGGAGTAGCTCTTAAGCCTGGAGACGGGATAATTCATAGCTGGCTTAACCGAATGCTTCTCCCTGATACTGTTGGAACAGGTGGAGATAGTCATACAAGATTTCCTCTTGGCATTTCGTTTCCTGGTGGCTCGGGCATTGTTGCCTTTGCCGCAGCAATAGGATCAATGCCATTAAATATGCCGGAATCTGTGCAGGTTAAATTTATTGGAGAATTATTACCTGGAATAACTCTAAGAGATTTAGTAAATGCAATCCCTCTCTTCGCAATTAAAAAAGGACTCTTAACTGTTGATAAAGCAAATAAGAAAAATATATTTAATGGGAAAATAATGGAAATTGAAGGATTACCAAACCTAAAACTTGAACAAGCTTTTGAACTCACTGATGCTACTGCAGAACGCTCTTGCGCAGGCAGCACAATACTTTTATCCCAAGAAACCGTACAAGAATACTTAAGAAGTAATATATGTTTACTAGAAAAAATGATTGAAAGCAATTATGAAGACTCAAAATCAATTTCTAGAAGAATAAATGATATGAAAAATTGGTTACAAAAACCATCATTAATCCAACCAGATTCAAACGCTCAGTACGAAGAAATCATTGAAATTGATTTAGCAAAAGTAACACAACCTATAGTTGCTTGCCCTAACGATCCAGATAACGTAAAGGAAATTAGTGATGTTGCACATACAAATATTGACGAGGTTTTTATAGGTTCTTGCATGACAAATATTGGTCATTACAGAGCAGCTGCGAAAGTTCTTGAAGGTGTACAAAATTTAAAAGCTAAATTATGGATTTGTCCACCTACAAAAATGGATGAAGAAACTCTAAAAGCTGAAGGATACTACAAGATATTTGAAAATTGTGGTGCAAGATTAGAGTTGCCAGGCTGTTCTTTATGTATGGGTAATCAAGCCAGAGTAGATGAAGGATCTATCGTATTTTCTACTAGTACAAGAAATTTTGACAATAGACTTGGCAAGAATGCACAAGTCTTTTTAGGCAGCGCTGAATTAGCAGCAGTTTGTGCACTTCTTGGAAAAATACCTGAAGTTGAAGAATATCAGGATATTACTAAAAATAAAATTAATCCATATTCAGATGAACTTTATCGCTATCTTCAATTTGATGAAATACACGATTTCAGCTTGACAAAGTAATCATGGACTATGCCAAACTTTATAAAAAATAATATTCAAAAAACAAGTAATAATTCTTCTCGTAGCATCAAAAAATTACTAAAACAAAGATCTCTAGTAGTTGCATTTTCTCTATTATTAACAGGTTTAGGGGCCTCAATTACAAGCATATCTTTTAAAACTGGAATCTATTTTATTAATAATTGGAGATTAGCATTATTAGACCAATTCCCATCTATTGCTGTCTTACCTATTTTTGGAGCTCTAGGAGGAGCTATTGCAGGATATTTGATCAAAAATATAGCACCTGCTGCAAAAGGTTCAGGTGTGAGTCAAATCATGGGTTTCTTAAGACATAAAAAAGTCCCAATGAATTTAAAAGTAGGATTAGTAAAGCTCATATCAGGAATAATTGCTATTGGTAGTGGATTCCCTTTGGGTCCAGAAGGTCCATCAGTGCAAATGGGAGGATCAGTAGCTTGGCAAATGGCCAAGTGGCTCAAAGCTCCTACAGCTTTCAGAAGAGTAATAGTAGCAGCAGGCGGTGGTGCTGGAATTGCTGCAGTATTTAGCGCTCCATTGGGAGGGTTTGTCTATGCAATAGAAGAGTTATTAAACTCTGCTAGACCAGTAATTTTACTGTTAGTAATAATTACAACTTTTATTGCAGATTCATCTGCTGATATTATTCAAGCCTTGGGTTTAGATCCAAAAGCAGGAGGTTTTG
Source organism: Prochlorococcus marinus (assembly GCF_001180265.1). Classification (GTDB taxonomy): domain Bacteria; phylum Cyanobacteriota; class Cyanobacteriia; order PCC-6307; family Cyanobiaceae; genus Prochlorococcus_A; species Prochlorococcus_A marinus_H. The sequence goes on from NZ_CVSW01000032.1 coordinate 107,742, forward strand.
ATTTTAACCTCGGATTTTTGATTCAAAAAGAATATGACCCATCAGTTTTTTTCTTACCTGTAGATTTTATTTACTTAGTTTTACTAGGAATAATTATTGGAATATTTGCAGAATTGTACAGCAGATATATTTTATTAATGCAAAATCTTGGGAAAAAGTGGTATAAAAATAAATTTGTTTTAAAAATGAGTATCTGTGGACTTATTTTAGGAAGTATCTACTCTTGTTTACCCAGTACATTTCATAATTTAGATGAATTACAGAAAATAATAGCTGAACAAAATACAAATATTGGAATTGCTTTATTAGCAGTTTTTGTACTATTTATCACGACAGGTTTAGCTGCAGCATCTGGTGCTCCAGGAGGCTTATTCTATCCAATGCTTACTTTAGGAGGGTCAATTGGACTAATAATGGGAAGCTGGGTAGAAATTGCAACAGGGCATGCTCCAAGCACATACATTTTTGCGGGAATGGGAGCTTTCGTGGCTGGATGTTCGCGAACACCAATAACAGCAATGTTTTTAGCTTTTGCTTTAACAAAAAATTTATTAATAATGAAACCTGTTTTAATCAGCTGTATTGCCAGTTTCTTGATAGCAAGAGCTTTTAATGAAGAATCAATTTATGAAAGACAAATACAAATAGAATTAGAAGATTAAGAAACTATCTTCAATCGAAAACGGCAGTTTTGCTGTTATAAACAAATACTTGATGATTTAGATGTAATCTAACCGCTCTTGCTAAAGCTATTCTTTCAATATCTCTTCCTTTTCTTATCAAATCATCAACTTCATCTCTATGGCTTACATTAACTGTGCATTGCTCTATTATCGGGCCTTCATCAAGATCTTCAGTAACATAGTGAGCTGTAGCACCTATTAATTTAACACCTCTCTTCCATGCTCGATGATAAGGTTGGCCGCCCTTAAATGCAGGTAAGAAAGAGTGATGAATATTTATTATTGAAGAAAACTTTTTTAAAAAAGAATCACTCAAAATTTGCATATATTTAGCTAAAACAACAAGATCAATTTCATATTTTTTTAATAAATTTAAGATTTGATCTTCAACAATAGATTTATCAATTTTAAAGGTATCAATATGAACAAATTTTGCATTAAAATCATTTGCAATATTTTCAAGATCAGAATGATTAGAAATTATTAACGGCACTTTCATTTTGAGTTCACCATTTCTTACTCGCCAAAGTAAATCAATCAAACAATGATTTTGTTTACTCACGAAAATAGCAACATTTGGAATTTCATCAGAGTAATTTACGTTAAATTTTCCATTTACTTGATCTGCAATTTTTTGAAATTCATTATAAATTTCATCTCTATTAAAAGATGCATTTTTATTATTCCATTCAATTCGACTAAGAAACAAACCCGCATCTTGATCTGTATGATGATCAGAATGTTTTATATTGCCACCGTAATTTGAAATCCAACTTGTCAGTAAACTTACAAGACCAGGACGATCGGGACATACAATTTTGAATATAATTGAAGGATGTTCCAAAAAATCTTTAACTATTAAGTCTGATAGGCACGTATATCTAATATATCAATGAAAAGCTTAAAAGAAAATTTTCAAAAAGCACACATAGTTATTATTGGATCAGGGATTATTGGAAAATTTAACGCCTTAGAATTATCAGAATTGGGTTTTCAAATAACAATAATAGATCCAAATCAACTCCAAAATAGTAGCAATGCAGCTCTAGGCTTACTAATGGGTAATATGTATCAAAAAAGAAGAGGTAGAAGTTGGGATTTAAGGAAACAAAGCATTGAATTATGGCCGCAATGGATTTCATTCCTGCAAAAATTTAATTATGAATTAAATATCGAAAAACCATTAATACAACTAACTACTAATGAAGAAAAATTCAAAAAATTAGAAAAATTTATTTATGAAAATGATGATCAAAACTTACGCATATTAGAAGAGAACTCAATATTTATAAATAATATAAATAAAGCCTTCCAAACAAACAATATAAAAGGAATAATTTCCTTCAAAGATGGAAGAATAAATGCTGTGTCGTTACTAAAAACATTAGATAAATATCTAAAACATAAAAATGTAAATTTTTTGCAAGGAGAAATAATTAAAATCAGAAAATCAAACAATCAATGGATTTCTACAACAAGGAATCATGAAAACATCAAATCCGACATAGTTATTTTGTGTAATTCACTAAAAGCGGTTGATTTAATAGATAGCCTATCTCACAACGTCAAATTAAAACCTGTTTTAGGTCAAGCTATGGAAATTTTTATAAATGATGCACAAGTTGATTTATTATCACTTCCAAAACAATTCAGTATAAATGGTAAAAATATAATTCCAAAATCAAAAAATAAGCTAATTATTGGATCAACTGACGAATATAGCACTATGCCAGAAGAAAGTATATTCGAAAAACTCACAAATTTTCTCGATAAAAGACCAAGTTGGCTAATAAAAGGAATAATTTCTAAAAAATGGTACGGAATAAGATCAAGACCAGATGGTGAGGCTTCACCAATAATGAAAAATCTTGAAAATGGACTAATTATATGTACAGGTTTTTATAAGAACGGGATTTTGCTGGCTCCGGCTTGTTCTAAATGGGTTGCTAATGAAATTAAAAATTACCTTTATTAATCTTTTGTTTCAGTAAAGTCAGCATCAATCACATCATCACCACCTTTTTCGTTTGAATCAGTCTTACCTGTGCCGCCTTCTGCGCCAGGTGATGGTGGCTGATTACCAGGTTGTTGATAAACAGATGAACCAACTGCATAAAGTTCTTGCTGAAGTTCTTCAAGAAGTTTTTTCATTGATTCGTAATCTTCTTTTGCAGTTGCCTCTTTTAAAGCATTACTTTTTTCTTCTACTTTAGACTTTGCTGCAGCATCAATTTTATCTCCAAGCTCACCTAGTTGCTTTTCTGTCTGATAAACAAGTGTTTCAGCTTGATTTTTTAAATCAATTTTTTCTCTTTTTTCTTTATCTGCAGATGCATTTGATTCAGCATCTTTGACCATTTTTTCAACCTCATTATCAGATAAAGTAGAGGCGCCGGTGATAGAAATACTTTGCTCTTTACCACTTCCTTTATCTTTAGCAGTAACGCTAAGAATACCATTCGCATCAATATCAAAAGTTACTTCAATTTGAGGAACACCTCTTGGTGCTGATGGAATACCATCTAATCTAAAAGTTCCTAAACTTTTATTATCAGATGCCATTTCTCTTTCACCCTGTAGAACATGGATTTCTACGTTGGTTTGTCCGTCTACAGCAGTTGAGTATGTCTCAGATTTTTTAGTAGGAACTGTAGTATTTCTATTTATCATTTTTGTCATAACCCCACCCAAAGTTTCTACACCTAAAGACAGCGGAGTGACGTCAAGTAATAATATATCTTTAACTTCACCTGCTAAAACTCCTCCTTGAATAGCAGCCCCAACTGCAACTACTTCATCTGGATTAACAGTTTGATTTGGTTCCTTACCTATTATTTTTTTAACTAAATCTAAAACTGCAGGTATTCTGGATGAACCTCCCACCATTACGACTTCATCAATTTCACTGGTAGAAATTTTTGCGTCACTTATCGCTCTCTCAACTGGGGTTTTACACCTATCAATCAAAGAAGCTGCTAATTCTTCAAATTTTGCTCTAGTTAGGTTTAAATCCAAATGTTTTGGACCTTCAGGGGTAGCTGTGATAAACGGCAAATTTATTTCACTTTGCGTAGCATTTGAAAGCTCAATTTTTGCTTTTTCTGCTGCTTCAGTAAGTCGTTGTAAAGCTTGTTTATCTTGTCTAAGATCAATTCCCTCATTTGATTTAAAGGTACTTGCTAAATGATCTACGATGCATCTATCAAAATCATCACCACCTAAATGTGTATCTCCAGATGTAGATAGAACTTCAGTAACTCCATCACCAGCTTCAATAACTGAGACGTCGAAAGTTCCTCCTCCTAAATCAAATACAAGAATTTTTTCATTTTCTTTATCCAAACCATATGCTAAAGCTGCAGCTGTTGGCTCATTGACAATTCTGAGAACTTCTAAACCTGCAATCTTGCCTGCATCTTTTGTAGCCTGTCTCTGAGAGTCATTAAAATAAGCTGGAACAGTAATTACAGCCTGTGTAACTTTTTCACCAAGATATTTACCTGCATCATCTGCCAACTTTCTTAAAACTTGAGAACTTACCTCTTCAGGGGAAAACTGCTTATCCAATATTGGACATTTTAATTTGACACTTGAACCAGATTTTTCAACAGAGTAGCTTACTTCTTTGGATTCTTCGTTTACTTCATCAACTCTTCTACCAACAAAACGTTTTGCAGAATAAAAAGTGTTTTCAGGATTCATAACAGCTTGTCTTTTTGCGATTTGTCCAACAAGCTGATCTTGATTTTTTGTATATGCAACAACTGATGGAGTAGTTCTGAAACCCTCAGCATTTGCTATTACAGTAGGTTTACCACCTTCCATTACAGCGACACAACTATTAGTTGTTCCTAAATCGATTCCTACAACCTTCCCCATGGGTAAACTTTCATATTTTATATTCTCCATAATCGGTCATTGGGGTCATTATTGTTACTCAAGGATGAGGTGTGGTTCCCGAACAGATCGTTATTTTTTAAGGAAAAAATTCTAAAAATGATTTCAAGTAAGACATCTTTTATTGCATTAATCGGCAATCCAGTAAGCCATTCTTTGTCACCGATTATGCAAAATGCTGCCCTTCAATATTTAGGTCTAGATTTAATTTATATTGCCATTCCTTGCAAAGACGAAGATCTAGAATTAGTTCTGAATTCTTTGAAGAAAATTAATTGCAAAGGTTTAAATGTCACAATTCCCCATAAAGAAAAGGTATTTAAGCTCTGTAGTGAAATTTCCCCTATTGCAAGCAAACTGAAAGCAATTAATACTCTAAAATTAAATTCTGAAAAAGAGTGGAGCGCAACTAATACAGATGTAGAGGGATTTATTTATCCTTTAAAAACATTAAATTTAACGAAAAAGCAATCGATAGTTCTTGGATCCGGAGGTGCAGCAAGATCTGTTATTCAAGGATTAATAAATTTAAATCTTTCAAGTATTTCAGTAGTATCACGGAACAAATCATCACTTGATGAATTAATAAAAAATTTTGGAAATCAAATTGAAATTCATGGTTTATTAAATAATGATAATCAAGCTCTAAATTTAATTGAGGAAGCAGATTTAATTGTAAACACAACACCAGTAGGAATGAAAACAAATATGGATAAAATGAATGAATTGCCATATGGGGATAGTTTTTGGAGATCTCTTAACTCAAAAACAATTGTTTATGATTTAATCTACAATCCTGCTCCAACACATCTATTAAAATTTAGCTCCAACAAAGGATGCATGACCATTGATGGTTTGCAAATGCTTATTGCTCAGGGATTAAAATCATTATCATTTTGGACAAATGGCTTAGAAGTCCCTTTTCATGTTATGAATGACGCGCTCAAAAATTATCTTTAAAAAAATGCTAATTTTTAAGGAACTGCACATTATGTTGTATCGTTAAGTATGAACAGACGCTCATCATATAAATTTATGAGCCAAAGACCTTGTCTGAAACTATGAATGAACAACAATCTTATTACGAAACCATGTACATCCTCCGCCCAGATATTGCGGAAGATGAAGTAACTAATCACATCGATAAATACAATACGCTTTTGGAGGAATTTGGCGGAACGATCCTCGATAGTCAAATGAGGGGTAAAAGAAGATTAGCTTATCAAATAGCAAAACATAGAGAAGGAATTTACGTACAACTAAGTCATCAAGGTGATGGACAACATATTTTCAAAATTGAAAAAGCTATGAGACTTAGTGAAGATGTTATAAGATACATGACCGTTAAACAAGAAGGTCCTTTGCCAACTCCAAGGCCTTCTAATAAGATTTCAACTCAAGCAGATAATAAAGAAAATCCAGAAACTACAGTTGAATCTAGGGAAAAACAACCGACAGTAAGCGCAGAGGCTTCAACTTCGGCAAAAGATGATACTGAAACAAAAGAAAATCCAGAATCTTAAATATTAATCTTTTGTTTTTGAATTTAACTCAGCCCATATTTTATTAGACATACCCCAGATATAAATAAACCCTTCTGCTAAAGAATGATTAAAAATATCTTCTTTGCTATAAGTTGCCAAATCTTCCCTGTAAAGTGAATTATTCTCCGACATTCTCCCAATAACTGTTGCATTCCCCTTATAAAGTCTTATCTTTACTCTTCCATTAACTGAAGTTTGAGTTGATGAAATAAATGCATCTAAACTATCTTTTAGAGGCCCAAACCAAAAACCTTGATAAACTAACTGACCCCATTTTTTTTCCACTATTCCTTTAAAGTCAATAACATCTGGGTTTAATGTAATGCTCTCTAATTCTTTGTGAGCTTTAATTAAAAGTAAAAGGCCAGGTGTTTCATAAATCTCTCTACTTTTAATTCCTACTACCCGATCTTCAATCATATCTATTCTTCCAAAACCATGCATACCTGAAAGATCATTTGCTTTTTGAATAATCTCTACTGGAGTTAAAAATTCATCATTAATTCCAACTGGAAACCCATTTTTAAAAAGAATTTCTATATCTTGAGGAGAATCTGGTGAATTATCAATTGATGATGTCATCGCAAATATATCTTCAGGTGCTTCTTGCATTGGGTCTTCTAAAATTCCCGCTTCAATACTCCTACCAAGTAAGTTAACGTCTATTGAATATGGTGATTTTTTTGATACTGGTGCAGGAATACCAAATTTTTCTCCATAGACTATTGCCTCTTCCCTACTCATATTCCACTCCCTGGCAGGAGTAATTATTTTTAAATCAGGACCTAAAGCATTAATTGCCAGATCAAATCGAACTTGATCATTTCCTTTACCAGTGCATCCATGAGCTACTGCATCAGCATTAATCTCTCGAGCAATATTGACTAGATTTTCAGCAATTAAAGGCCTTGCAAGAGCTGTAGATAAAGGATATTTATCTAAATATAATGCGTTGGCTCTAATAGCTGGAAAAGCGTATCTCTCAACAAAACTATTAACTAAATTTCCAACTATTGATTGAGATGCACCAGAATTTAAAGCTTTTTGCCTAATAAATTCTAAATCCTCGCCTTGCCCAAGATCTGCGACAAAAGTAACCACTTCTGCAATTCCATATTCATTCTTTAAATATGGAATACAAACGCTAGTATCAACGCCTCCAGAATAAGCTAGTACAACTTTTTTTATCTGCTGCATCTAAATTTGCTCCATAAATTTAAATTTTTGACGAAATCAAGAATTTGAAAACTTTTTTAAAACTAATATTATTGTAACTAAAAGAGCTGGACCAAAAACTAGTAATAAGAGAAGAAAGTTATTAATTATTAAAACATTAGGATTCAAGTATCCAATAAGTTTAAATAATCCAGACAGCATCAATGAAATTAGCCAGAAAAAAAAGTATTTTAAATTTGCTTTATCAAACAAAGTTTTTCGTGTGCGTCATTATGTATTATCTTATATGTAGAACATAACTCTAAATGGACTCAAATAAACTAAAACTTAGATTAGACGATATTTCTGAAGTTAATCCTGCATTAACTTGCTATCACCGAGATGATCCAGCTCCTGTTTTGCCATTAAGAGATGAACCAGATCTGCTGTCTTGGCTTGAAAATACAGGAAGGCTTATTGCTGAAAAAGACGGGGATTCACAAGAGATTAGCACAATAGAAGAAGAAGAACTTTCAGCGCTAATGGGAGAAAAAGAAGATTATAAAACTGAAGAAGATCCATCTTTAGAAGATGATTGGGAAGATTAAAGAATTTAACTTTAAATCATTATTAATATTAAATACTTTTGCTTTATTAGTTACCTCCTATACTTTTAAGAATTTTATTTGCATAGGAGTTTATATATTATTTTTTTTTATTTCCTTATTCTCAACAAAAAATGGTCTAAGGATAATCAAAAAATTAAATTTTCTTCAAAATATCAGGACTGAAGGTCCTGCTAATCACTTAAAAAAAAGTGATACCCCAACAATGGGTGGTATTTTTATGATAATTCCCTTTTTACTTTTTCTTTTGCTTATAACTATAAATTTAAGTTCTCTAAAATTATTTATTTTATTACTTACTATTTTTGGTTTTTTTATTACAGGATTTTTAGATGATTATTTAAGTATTAAAAACAAGGGAAACACAGGTTTAAAAGCAAAAGAAAAATTTACAATACAAAGTATCATTGCAATACTTTTTATATTATTAGCCTATAAAAAAGATTTTATAAATCCATTAATTGTAGTATCTGATTCTTGGGGAATAAATATGAATATTTTCATATTGCCCATTTCTTTTGTAGTACTAGTTGGAATAAGTAATTCAGTTAATTTGACTGATGGACTAGACGGATTGGCAGCGGGATGCAGTGGAATTGTGTTCTATGGATTAGGAACAGAAATATTAATGAAAGGGCAACAAGAGCTTTTTATTTTCAGTATCTTATGTTACTCAATGTCAGGCGTATGCTTGGGATTTCTCAAATATAATTGTTATCCTGCAAAAATATTTATGGGTGACACAGGATCTTTGAGTATTGGTGCAATTTTAGGTTCTATAGCGTTATTAACTAATAGCGTTTTTACCTTAACTATTTTTTCAGGCATATTTATTATTGAATCTTTATCAGTAATGATTCAAGTAGGATTTTTTAAAATTACAAAAAGATTATTTCAAAAAGGTAAACGCATATTTTTAATGTCGCCACTGCACCATCATTTTGAACTTAAAGGAATTAAGGAACAAAAAATAGTTGAAAATTTTTGGATTATCAACATTTTACTTGTAATTTTAGGTATAGTTTTAAAAATCAATCTTTAAAAATTTGTCATGAGTTTTTTTACATGGAAAGATAATGGATTAACAAGTGACTGCTCAACTCTTGATGCAATGGCATCTCGATTTGAGGAAACTGCTAACTTAATGAAAAAACTATCTAAAAAAGGCTTCAAACTAAAAAAAATTCAAAACAATCAACTAATTCTGCACCCTGATCCTAAAGTATTTGATCAGTGGGGTTTTATTAGTGAAGAACTTCCTTTTAAACAACTCTGTTTAATATCAGATAAAGAATAAATATTTGATCTTGAAAACTCTTCTGTAAGAATTGATAAATAATTTTGTACATGAGTATTCCAACTAAAATGCCTGTTAACACCTTCAATTCCATTTCTACTCCATAATTTCCACTGAGTATTATCAGAAATTCCTTTTTCAAGAATAACTTTCAACTCATTAATATCAGTAACATCTACTAAAAGTCCATTTTCACATTTTGAGCGAATTTCTTTTGGTCCTCCATCATTTGTAGATATAATTGGCAATCCACATGAAGAAGCTTCAAGAAGGGTTAAACCAAAAGGCTCTGTTAAAGCTGGATTTACAAATACACCCCCTCTGCTAGCAGCCCATCTATATAGAGCAGGTATCTGACTTGGAAGATGCTTTTTTGGATAAGCCACCTTTCCGTACAAATTATATTTATCAATGGTTTCAAAAATATTATGGAATACGTCTTTTTGTTGAGGATCAAGTTTTGAAGTACTATCTCGGCAACCCAAAATCAAAATTAAATTAGTTTTTCTCTTTAATTTTTCAGATCTTCCATATGCCTCAATCAAAGAAGGAATATTTTTTCTTCGTACAGCTCTTGAAATAGTCAATAACGGAGGTTTAGTAGAGTCCTTTAGAAAAGGTTTCATCATAATATCAATTTCAGCTGTCTCTGTTGTCGAATGAATATGGTGAAACTTATTATGATCAACACCAGGCGGAATGACTTTAGCTTTGTGAGGTGAAAAAGAAGAATATTGGGAATATTGATAAACGGACTCTTGTTTTGTACTGGTTACAACAATATCTGCTATCTTTAATACTTTTTCTTCTGCCTCAATTCTTTTACTTATGGAATAAATCTTTTCTATCTGATCAGTTTTTAAACCGGTATCAAGCAATTTCCTCTTTTTTTCTCTTCCTAAAGAATGACCAGTAAAAATAAGTGGAACATTTAAGAATTTACTTAGTTTTACTCCTACATACCCTGCATCTGCATAATGCGCATGAATAAAATTAGGCTTTTTATTTTGTTTATAATAAGAAATAAGAGTTTCAGTTAAATCGTCTAAATAAGGCCAAAGTAATTCCTTTCTTAAATATTTATTTGGTCCAAATTTGAATCTTAAAATTTTTACTCCAGGTTCTACAAATTCTTCTTCTTGAGAATATTCATCGTCAACTTTTGAATCATTGATTAAACGAGTGACTAAATCTACTTGATCAACTTTTGAAGTATTTGCCAAACTTTTAACTAACTCTAAAACGTATTGTGTTTGCCCTCCTGTATCTGGGTCTCTGCCTAATTCAAGATTTTTAGAGCGTATAAGACCATGTAAATGTAAATGTAAAAATTTTAACCTCATTCAGAAATGCTCCGATCAACCGCCTCTAATACTAATAAGATGTATTTCCAAAGGAAATATTAAGAAAGCATTATGATTTTAAAAATTTTTAATCCAAAAGTTTTAAAAAAGCAAATATATACTCATATTTTGCTACTTAAGGGATGATTTTTATTTTACTCTGATAATTAAAAATACAAAGAAATACAACAAAAATTTTTATTTAAGAACTTTCTTAAGATATTTAGCTGTATGACTTGTGGTGTGTTTCGCGACATCTTCAGGAATACCTTCTGCAATAATTTCTCCACCTTTATCTCCTCCATCAGGTCCTAAATCAATGATCCAATCTGAACATCTAATAACATCTAAGTTATGTTCGATAACAATTACTGAATTCCCTTTATCTACTAAACGTTGTATGACGTCCATTAATTTATGAACATCATAAAAACTTAGTCCTGTTGTTGGTTCATCAATCAAATACAGAGTTTTTCCAGTAGCTCTTTTAGATAATTCTGTAGCCAACTTAACTCTTTGAGCCTCTCCACCAGATAATGTAGGGGCAGGTTGACCTAATTTTACATATCCTAAACCAACATCTACCAATGTAGATAATCTATCTGCAGCTTGAGGTATAGCAGAAAAAGTTTCGGCCGCTTGTTCAACAGTCATCTCTAAAACATCAGAGATATTAAAACCTTTGTATTTAACTTGAAGAGTTTCCCTGTTAAAGCGAGCTCCTCTACATACTTCACATTGAACATACACATCAGGTAAAAAATTCATTTCGATAACATTAACTCCCTGACCTTTACACGCTTCACATCTTCCCCCTTTCACATTAAAACTAAACTGACCAGCCTGATAACCCCTTGCTTTAGCCTCCACTGTGGCAGTAAATATCTGCCTTATAGGATCAAAAGCACCTGTATAGGTAGCAGGGTTTGATCTTGGTGTTCTCCCTATTGGAGATTGATCGATAACTATGACTTTATCAATAGCCTTTATCCCCTTTAACTCATCTACCCCTTGAGGAAAAGGAACTTTTAATCCTAGAGAATGACACAAAGCGGGGTGAAGTAATTCATTTATCAAAGTACTTTTTCCACTACCACTAACACCAGTCACTGAAACTAATCTTCCTAAAGGAAATTCTACTGATATATTCTTTAAATTATTTTTTGAGCAATTATTTAAAATTAAACTTTTTTTTACGGATGATCTACGTTCCTTTGGAGTGGGAATCGACTTCCTGCCACTGAGATAAGCCCCAGTTAAAGACCTTTCTGATTTTAAAACATCTTGATAAGATCCTTTGGCAATAATTTCCCCACCATAAACACCTGCACCTGGACCTATATCTACTAAATAATCTGCGGATTTCATAGTATCTTCATCATGTTCAACTACAACTAAAGTATTCCCAAGATCTCTTAAGCTTTTTAATGTCTCTAATAATCTGTCGTTATCTCTCTGATGTAAACCAATACTTGGCTCATCTAATACATATAGAACACCCGTTAGACCTGCACCGATTTGTGTGGCTAATCTAATACGCTGTGCTTCTCCGCCAGACAAAGTCATAGCAGGTCTATCTAAAGTTAAATAATCTAAACCAACATTAATTAAAAACTTTAAACGTAAACGAATCTCTTTTAAAACCAATTCACCTATCTGCTTTTGTTTTTCTGATAAAGATATATTTTCCTTCTTAGTCTTACCTTTTCCCATAATGCGCTCTATATGAGTTAGGGTTTGAGAAACGCTTATTGATGTTAAGTCAGTAATATTATATGGGCCAATTTTAACTGCCAAAGCCTCAGGTCTTAATCTTTTACCAGAACAAGTTTTACAAGGAACTAATTCTAAGTACTTTTCTAATTTTTGTTTAACTGATTCCCCATTAGCCTCACTCAATTGTCTTTCTAAAATTGGCAAAATTCCCTCAAAAGGTCTTTCAAAACCACTAGAAGTTTTAAAACGACTATCTGCTTGAATTAATATTGGTTTATCTGATCCTAAAAGTAATACGTTTTTTTGCAAATCACTTAAATCTTTCCAAGGTGTTTTTAATTCAAAACCATAAGCTTGTCCTACAGAATAAAGTAAAGAGAAGTAATAAGTATTATCTTTTTCACTCCAAGGCGCTATTGCAGCATAAACAGGTAATGTTTTATCTGGTATAACTCTATCTGGAGTAAATTTTTTTAAATAACCAATACCATGGCAGTCTGGACAAGCTCCGTATGGGCTATTAAAGGAAAATAATCTAGGAGACAGTTCCTCCACAATAGAACCATGTATAGGACATGCATAATTTTCTGAATAAAGTTTTTCTCTCTCTAAGTTAGAAGGTAAGTTTTCTCCTTTTTTTGGAACAACTTCTACTATTGCTAAACCATCACCTCTTTTGAGGCAAGTTTGCAGAGAATCATTTAATCTTTCTTGTATTCCTTCTCTTGCAATTAATCTATCAACTACTACTTCAATATTATGAATTTGATTTTTGTCTAATTCAATACTATCTGCAAGTTCTCTTACCTCGCCGTTGATTCTTACTCTGGCGAAGCCCTCTGCGGCTAATCCACTTATTAATTTTGCATGTGTTCCTTTCTTACCTCTCACAACAGGAGCCAATAATTGATACCTTGTTCCTTCTGGCAGTAGAAGAATTTGATCAACCATTTCATCAATTGTTTGAGGCGCAATTGGAATACCACAATGATGACAATGCGGCTCACCAGCACGCCCAAACAGTAATCTTAAATAATCTTGTATCTCAGTTACTGTTCCAACTGTTGATCGAGGATTATGACTTGTAGATTTCTGATCAATTGAAATAGCAGGTGATAAGCCCTCAATATTGTCAACATCTGGTTTATCTACTTGACCCAAGAATTGTCTTGCGTAAGCAGAGAGACTTTCAACATACCTTCTTTGACCTTCAGCAAAAATCGTATCAAAGGCTAAAGAGCTTTTACCGCTTCCACTCACACCTGTAAAAACTATAAATTTATTCCTAGGTAGAGAAAGATCAATATTTTTTAAATTATGCTGACGAGCCCCTCTAATATTAATTGAGTTATCTTCTTCAAAACTATTTCCCATTTTATTAACCATGTATAAATCTAATTATGATTAAAGGGTTATTATAGTGGAATTTTTTTTATTTTATGCAGCTGGTCGCTCAAGAAGTCTGAGAGCATAATCTTTTGCTTCGTATGAACCACCACCAATAAGTTCTATCAATTCATGTTTTCTTTGTTTTTTGGTTTTTAATTTTGATATTGAAGTATAGGTTATTCCATCAATTACGGTTTTATTAACTTTGAAATGAGCTAATCCTGCAGCTGCTAAAAAAGGCTGATGGGTAATACATAAAACCTGTTGATCTTTAGAAATTTCTTTTATTAGCTCAACCAAAGAAAAAAGAGATTTACCACTTAAACCGTTATCAATTTCATCTAAAAAGAAAGTATTTGGTTTTTTTGAAATACTAGATTTAATAGCTAATAAAAATCTTGACATTTCTCCACCAGAAATAACATTTGATAATGGAGCAAGCTTCTGATCAGGATTAGCCGAAAACAAAAATTCTATATTATCAATTCCATCTCCAGAAGGCTTACATTCAGAAAATTGGATTAAAAAATTTGCATTATCTAATCCTAAATCCCTTAAAATAGAGATTACTGAATCTTGCAAATGTTTAGCAATTTGTTTTCTTTCATTAGATTGATTAACAAATAAAGATTTTAAATTACTTTTTAAGTTTTTAATTTTATTTTCTGCATCACAAATCTCTTCATCTTCATCGTTTTTTAGAAAATATTTCCTTAATTGATCTCGTTTTTCAATTAATTGAGGTAATTCCAAGGAAAAAGTTCTCTCCAAATTTTTTAAAAAAAATAATCTTTTTTGGATTTCTAAAAGATTAGATTCATCATTATCTATATCTTGCATATATGAGTTTAAAGCGAAAATTAGATCTTCAATATAAGTTTGAATATCCAACAACTTTTCTCTAAAATTTTTAATTGTTAAATCAAACTCTGCTGTTCTATTTAAATTTTTTATTGTTTGATTTATTAAGAACGCAACTGATGGTTCATTTTCATTGAAATTATTTAAATTATTTAAAGATGATTGAATTGAATTATTTATTTCAAGGTTATTTACTAATTTATTTTCTAGCAATTCTAATTCTAAGATTTCCTCACTAGAATCCAAGTTGGCTTCCTCTAAACTCTTCAACATTTGTTTAATTACTAAGTTGTTTTCTTCTTGTCTCTTAGAGGATTCTATTTTTTGATTTATTAAGCCTTCTAAATCCTGAATTTCCCGCCATATATTTTTAATCTTTGCACTGATATTTCTAAATTCTTGCGAACATAAGTCATCAATAATTAATCGTATCTTTTCTTGAGTATCAAACATAAAAGTATCTGATTGTCCTGCAAAATCTATTAATAATTGTCCAAGTTCTGCTAATGATTTTTTATTAATTGAGCAATTATTAAGACTATATTTAGATAAAACTTTATTATTTTTTCTATAAGATATTCTCTTGATATCAATTACTGAAGAACTGCTTTCAAAGCCATTACTAATTAACCAGTTATTAATTTGTAAAGAAGAAGAAAATTTTGCCTCAACAGCACAATGATCTTTTTCTGGACGTATTAAGTGTTTTATAGGTATATTAGTTCCACCAAATAATACATTTAAGGAATCTAAAATCAGAGATTTTCCTGAACCAGAATCACCAGTAATGATGTTCAAACCTTTTTCGAAATTAATTTCTATAATTTCTATTAAGGCAATATTTTCTATCTTTAATTGTATCAGCATGATAAATCTTCCATATAAAAAAATTAACTTCTTTTTAAAAAAAATAAAGGGTTTAAATATATAAAGTTATGAAAGAAGATTTTACTGATTTTATTGAAGTATCTGGGCTATTGGATTATGATCCGGATACAATATCTAAAATTTACCAAAAAAATCCAAAAAGACTCTTAAAAAGACTTTGGCAAACCCTCATACCAATTTTTGGCTATATATTTTCTGTTGGGTGGGATAAATTAACTGGTAGATTAAAAAATGAAGTAAAAGCTAGATTTAGAGCAAAAGAATTAACAAATTTATTAGTAGAACTTGGGCCGGCATTTGTTAAAGCAGGTCAAGCTTTATCAACAAGACCAGATATCATTCCAGGGATTCTTCTTGAAGAATTATCTGAATTACAAGATCAACTACCAGGATTTGAGGGGAATAAGGCTATGGAATTAATAGAAGAAGATTTAGGGGCCAAAATAGGTGAAATTTTTTTAGAAATTGATCAAGAACCCATTTCTGCAGCTTCTTTAGGACAAGTACATAAAGCCAAGCTAAAGAATGGTGAAGTTGTTGCAGTCAAAGTCCAACGCCCTGGGTTAAGAGAACAAATTACTTTAGATCTTTACATAGTTAGAAATATCGCTTATTGGCTAAAAAATAATATTGGCTTGATTAGAAGCGATCTCGTAGCCTTAATTGATGAATTAGGCAAAAGAGTTTTTGAAGAGATGGATTATTTAAATGAAGCTGAAAATGCTGAAAAGTTTAGAAATATGCATAAACATAACCAAATGATTGCTGTTCCAAAAATTTATAAAGAAACAACTTCAAGAAGAGTTTTAACAATGGAATGGATCGATGGTACCAAATTAACAAATTTAGAAGATGTAAAAAAATTAGGAATCGATCCAGACAAAATGATTGATATTGGGGTTCAATGCAGTTTAGAACAACTTTTAGAACATGGCTTTTTTCATGCTGACCCTCATCCGGGAAATTTATTAGCCCTGAAAGATGGAAGGTTATGTTATCTAGATTTTGGAATGATGAGTGAAGTTTCCAGAGATTCAAGGTCTGGCCTAATACAGGCGGTTGTACATTTAGTAAATAAAGACTTCGATAAACTTTCACAAGATTTTGTAAAATTGGGATTTTTATCAAAAGAAGTAAATTTAAAACCAATAGTTCCAGCATTTCAAGATGTTTTTATTAACGCTGTAGAACAAGGGGTTTCAAAAATGGATTTTAAAAGCGTTACAGACGATATGTCCGGTGTGATGTATAAATTCCCTTTTAGATTACCTCCTTATTATGCTCTTATAATTAGGTCGTTGCTCACACTAGAAGGAATTGCTTTAAGCGTAGACCCAAACTTTAAAATACTTGGTGCAGCTTATCCATATTTTGCGAGAAGATTAATGGAAGACCCTGATCCACAACTAAGAGAAAGCTTAAAAGAAATGCTTTTTGATAATAAAAAATTTAAATGGGACCGATTAGAAGATCTATTATCTAACGCTGCAAAACAGACAAATCTTGATTTAGAAAAACTTTTAGATGAAGTCATAAATCTTCTCTTTTCTCCAAAAGGAGGTTTCCTTAGAAACGAAATAATTGAAGGATTCACAAATCAAATAGATTTCTTTAGTCTAAAAATATTAAAAAATTTAAATAACTACCTTCCAAACTCGATTAAATTAAATACCACCGATGAAACCAATAATTTAAATGACCTGATAATGTACGTAGAACCATTTAAAAACTTTTTAGGAATTATACAAAAAGTGCCGGGATATTCTATAGATATTTTTATAAAGAGAGTTCCTAGACTTATAAATGAGCCTTATACAAGAGAAATGGGAATAAAAATTGCAAAAAAAGTAACCGAAAAAGGGTTAGTTAGACTTGTAAAGATTGCCGCTGGTGCCAATATCTAAAATGAATTTAAATAAAAATTTTTTAATTAAAATATTTTTTATTTTGTTAAGTTCCCAATTTTTTTTTCATGTTTCAAAAGCTATTGCAGCTGAAGAAATTAAAATTGTGTATAGCATTTTTTCTAGAACTATTGAAGTAAATTCATTAAAAAATTTTGCTGAAGAAGGTAATTCAGGAAAAAAATTAAAAAGAATCTTAAAAGCAACTGGATCTCCAAATAAAGAAATTAGATCAGTATTAAATAAAGAGTTTGAAATTCCCATTACTATCGCAAGCAAATTAGTCTATTCAGAAATAGGAAATGTTTTTTTAACAAGACTTTCATCAATTATCCATACACCAAAAGCAGACGATGAAAGAACAGGAATGTTAGCTCTGCGAGCAAGTATTATTCAGGGTTTAAATAATGGCAATGGGAAAATAAATCTTATAAAATTTTTTGAAGGATATCCAACTAAAACTATTATTTTAGATGTCAACGCTTTGAGCAAAGTTATGAATAAAGTAGAATCAATTTCAGAATTATTAGATTTTTTTACAAATTCTCCTCTAGAAAAAATTAAAACAAATTAAAAAATTATGGTGTTATTAAATAAAATCAAAAATAAACTGCGTATCAATTACAGAAAAAAAAGATGGCCAGGTCTAATCGAAGCTTATAAACAGTACCTTCCAGTTACAAATAAAACACCTATTATCACACTAAATGAAGGAAATACACCGCAAATTTTTAGTGAATCAATAAGTAATTTAATTGGAAACGAAACAAAAGTTTTTTTAAAATATGATGGTCTCAATCCCACCGGATCTTTTAAAGATCGTGGAATGACTATGGCAATTAGCAAAGCAAAAGAAGAAGGACGTGAAGCTGTAATTTGTGCAAGTACTGGAAATACTTCTGCTGCCGCCGCCGCATATGCTTCCAGAGGAGGTTTAAAACCATATGTTTTAATACCAGAAGGATTTGTTGCACAAGGAAAACTTGCACAAGCTTTAATGTATGGGGCTGAAATAATTTCCATAAATGGAAATTTTGATAAAGCTCTAGAGATTGTTAGAGATTTATCCTCAGAACATCCAATAGAACTAGTTAATTCTGTTAATCCGTATCGTATACAAGGTCAGAAGACAGCAGCTTTCGAAATCGTTGATGATTTAGGTATTGCACCTGATTGGCTTTGTATTCCAATGGGCAATGCGGGTAATATAACTGCTTATTGGTTAGGGTTTAAAGAATATTCAAAAATAAAAAGAAATTTAAAACTCCCAATTATGATGGGTTTTCAAGCTGAAGGCTCTGCGCCATTAGTGCAAAATATAATAGTTAAAAATCCAGAGACGATAGCAACTGCAATAAGAATTGGAAATCCTGTTAATAGAGAAAAAGCAAAAAAAGTAAAAAAAGAGAGTAAAGGAGATTTTCAATCAGTTTCAGATCAAGATATAATCAATGCTTATAAAATCTTGGCCAAAGAAGGAATATTTTGTGAACCTGCAAGTGCAGCATCAGTTGCAGGACTCATAAAAAATAAAAATAGAATTCAAAAAGGATCAACTATTGTTTGTGTACTTACTGGAAATGGCTTGAAAGACCCTGACTGCGCTATTAAAAACAATGATGCTATTTTTAGAAAAAATATTGAACCTTCATTAAAAAATATAACCAAAATATTAGGTTATTAGAATCCAAAAAAATTAGTGTCTGTGGAAATCACTTAAAACAAAAACTTATTTGTTGAAAAACATATAAAAACTTATTTTATTTGTTGAATATTTTTTCTAAAATCAAAAAATTAAAATTTACTCAACAGATAAAAAATTTTTTCCACTTATTTAAATGTCTAAAAACTCAACATACAAACAATTTTTAGAGGAATTCCACAATTTTCACAGTAACTACTACTAATAAAATTTTTAATTAATTATTTATAAAATATTAGTAAAAATTGAATAAAAAAATTTATTGAATTTAATTTACGAAAAAAGTATATTGAAAGTGTAAAAAGTTCCAAATTCCGATGGAGATTATTTGTAATCAAAATGAGTTTAATAGCGCTATACAATTAGTCAGCAAAGCAGTCTCTTCACGACCAACTCATCCAATTCTTGCAAATATACTTTTAACTGCTGATGAAGGAACAAATAAAATTAGCTTGACTGGATTTGACCTTAATTTAGGAATTCAAACATCTTTCGATGGAAATGTTAAAAATAGTGGTGCCATTACAATACCTTCAAAACTTTTATCTGAAATAGTAAACAAATTACCTAATGAAACCCCTGTCTCTTTAGAAGTAGACGATAATTCAGAAAATATTTTAATAAAAAGTGATAGAGGTTCTTTTAATCTAAAAGGTATACCTTCAGATGATTATCCTAATTTACCATTTGTTGAAAGTGGTACTTCTTTAAATATTGAGCCTAGCTCTTTTTTAAAAGCTTTGAAATCTACTATTTTTGCAAGTAGTAATGATGATTCAAAACAATTACTCACAGGGGTTAATTTTACCTTTAAGAAAAATTATTTAGAATCTGCCTCTACTGATGGTCATAGACTGGCGGTTGCTTTAATTGGTAATGAAGAAAATAGCGAAAATAAAGATAATTTATCCCCAAATGAAGGTGATTTATCAGTAACTATACCAACTAGATCATTAAGAGAAATTGAAAAACTTGTATCTTTACGAAGTTCTGAAAATCCAATAAAACTTTTTTATGATAAAGGACAGGTAGTTTTTATTTCTTCTAACCAAATCATTACAACTAGAACCCTTGAAGGATCATATCCTAATTATTCACAATTAATACCTGATACCTATTCTAAGATTTTTAATTTTAACACTAAAAAATTAATTGATGCATTAGAAAGAATTGCTGTTTTAGCAGATCAGCAGAGTAGTGTTGTTAAGATTAAATTGGATAATACAGATTTGGCTTCAATAAGTGCAGATGCACAAGATATTGGTAATGCAAATGAGTCAATACCCGTTTCTTATTCAGGGGAAAATTTTGATATTGCATTCAACGTAAGATATCTTTTAGAAGGTTTAAAAGTTATTGCTTCTGAAAATGTACTTTTGAAGTGTAATTTAGCAACTACTCCTGCTGTTTTTGTGCCTGAAGACAATTTCAATTCTTTTACTTATCTAGTCATGCCTGTTCAGGTGCGTTCCTAACTTGAAATTACCTAAAGAAATTTTATTAAGTGAATTACTAAATTACAGAGTTAAGGGTAGTACGGCTCTTGATTACGGATGTGGTGAAAATGTTTGGATGCATCCTCCAGTTCATAGAATCTTAGGATGGTATTCTCGTCCCTCAAATTTTGATTTAAAACGAAATGTTTGGCGATTAAATCAAATAAGACAAATAATAGATAATGAAATTTATGTAAAAGGTGATCCTGCTATTTCAGATTTAGCAACTTTAAATAGGTTTCCAACTTTAATAGAAGCTAATTTGATAAATATAAATGGTTCAAAAATAGGAGTGATTGCAGATTTTTTATTTGAGATGAAAACTGGTCGAATTAAATATTATTTAGTTTCTCGAGCAAATCCAAAGATACCAGGTTCTAGTAGATGGAAATTAACTATTGAAAATATTAATGATCAACAACCTGGATTAGTTTTTTGTGAAAGTAATTCTTTAGATGATTTATATTTAATCAAATCAAGTTTTAAAAATGAATTTTTGCAAAAAGGGAAAAAGATTTTTAATAGATTTGATGATATGAAAAATATTGCTTCTAATAGATTAGAGGAATGGCTTGAAGAAGATGAAGATATAAACCAAAACTTAGATTTTAAAGAAAAAAGTTTTTATAATAATGACAGAACATCTATACCGTTTAGTGAAAAAAAAGAAGATGACCCTTGGATATAAATAATGATAAATCAAGAAAATAATGATCTATATGATCTTAATGAAGCACTAAAAGTCGAAAATTTAACACTTAATGATTACGAAGAAATTTGCAAAAGATTAAAGAGAAAACCTAATAGAACTGAATTAGGCATGTTTGGCGTTATGTGGTCTGAACATTGTTGTTATAGAAATTCAAAACCTTTACTATCTAAGTTTCCTACTAAAGGTAAAAATGTGTTAGTTGGACCTGGAGAAAATGCTGGCGTTATAGATGTGGGAAATAATCAAAAACTTGTTTTTAAAATAGAAAGTCATAATCATCCTTCTGCTATTGAACCTTTTCAAGGTGCTGCAACAGGTGTAGGAGGAATTTTAAGAGATATATTTACAATGGGTGCAAGGCCAATCGCAGTTTTGAATTCATTGAGATTCGGCAACCTTGATAAATCATCAAATGTTGATTTACTACGAGGGGTTGTATCCGGTATTGCACATTATGGAAATTGTGTAGGTGTGCCGACTGTTGGAGGTGAAATTGACTTCGATGATAGTTACTCTGGAAATCCTCTAGTGAATGTTATGGCTTTGGGACTTTTAGAGACTGAGGAAATCGTTTGTTCTGGAGCTAAAAATGTAGGATCACCAGTTTTATATGTTGGTAACACAACTGGCAGAGACGGTGTTGGTGGTGCAAGTTTTGCTAGTTCAGAATTAACTACAACTTCATTGGATGATAGACCTGCTGTTCAGGTAGGTGATCCATTTATTGAGAAAAGTCTTATTGAAGCTTGTCTGGATGCTTTCAAGACAGGAGATGTAATTGCAGCTCAAGATATGGGTGCTGCAGGTTTAACATGCAGTAGCGCAGAAATGGCCGCAAATGGAAATTTAGGGATATCTATTGATCTAGATTTGGTTCCTTCTAGAGAAGATGATATGTCTTCATACCAATATTTATTATCTGAATCGCAAGAAAGAATGTTGTTTGTCGTTAGAGAAGAAAAAATTAATGATCTTATTGAAAAATTTAATAAATGGGGTTTATATGCCAATGTTATTGGTGAAGTGATAGGAACTAATGAGGTAATTATTTCTCATAAAGGTAAAATTGTTGCTCAAATACCCACTTCCGCCTTATCTGATGATACTCCTGTAAACTTTCACAATGTGATTAATAATCCACCCGATGATATTTTAAAGAAATGGGAATGGAAAGAAAATGATTTACCAGTAATTCATGAGCAAAAAATATTTTCATTGAAGGAAAATAAGAAATTTTCTTTTTCAGAAATTATTTTAAAATTACTCTCTAATCCATCAATAGCTTCGAAAAGATGGATTTATAAACAATATGACTCTCAAGTACAATCAAATACAGTATTTACACCTGGAAAATCAGATGCAGCTGTAGTAAGACTAAGGGAACAAAATAAAAAAAATAAAAGTAAAGTATTTTCTGGTGTTGCTGCTTCAGTTGATTGTAATAGTAGGTGGGTTGCGCTCGATCCTCTTAGAGGATCAATCGCTGCCGTTGCAGAGTCCGCTAGAAATGTTAGTTGTGTTGGGGCTGAACCAGTTGCAATTACAAATAATTTAAATTTTTCTTCCCCTGAGAATGAAATAGGATTTTGGCAACTCTCATGTTCATGTAATGGAATTGCTGAAGCCTGTAAAGCTCTAGAAACTCCTGTTACAGGAGGTAATGTATCTTTATATAATGAATCTATAAATAAAGATAATCTAATTACTCCTATCAATCCTACTCCTGTGATTGGAATGGTTGGAAAGATAGATAATGTCGAAAAAGCTGTAAGTAGTGAATGGAAAAATATTGAAGATCAAATTTGGTTAATTGGTTCTACCAAATCAGAAATAAAAATTGCAGCTAGTTCTTATTTGGAATATTTTCATGGAGAAATTACAGGTCGGCCTCCAAAAATAGAGTTGTCAGATGAAAAGTTTTGCCAGAGTTTTTTAAGAAATGCGATTTTAAAAAGTCTTGTAGTTTCTTCTCACGATATAAGCGACGGCGGTTTAGCTATAGCTTTAGCAGAGTCTTGCATTTTGTCCGCAAGGGGTGCAACTATAGAATTAGAGAAAGATTTGAATAGAGTTGATAATTTATTGTTTGCCGAAGGGGGGTCAAGAATTATTTTTTCAATTAGTAAAATAAAACAAAATGAATGGTTTAATTATTTAAAACAAACTCAAATAAACTTTCCATCAAGTGTGTATGTAAAAAAAATAGGATACGTATCTAGTGATACGCTGAATATCAAAATCAACGAAAACAATATTTGCAATATTAGGGTTGAGGAATTAACCGAAAAATTTAATAATAGTATTTCAGGTTACTTTTAAATATGAAAAATATTCCTCAAATATTAATCTTTTTAAGATATTAAGTTATGTGCGGAATAGTTGGAATCGTTTCTTCAAATGATGTAAATCAACAAATTTACGATAGTCTTTTGCTTTTGCAGCATAGAGGTCAAGATTCAACAGGTATAGCAACAATGGAAAATACTGTTTTTCATATACATAAGGTTAAAGGTCATGTTAATACTGCTTATAGAACTAGAGATATGAGGAATTTAATTGGCAAAATTGGATTGGGTCATGTTAGGTATGCAACAAAAGGATCAGCAGAAAGTGTAGAAGAAGCACAGCCTTTTTATGTTAATGCTCCTTATGGAATTGTTTTGATACATAATGGAAATTTGACTAATACCAGAGATTTAGAAAAACAGTTATTTAATGTTGACAAGCGGCATACAAATTCTTCGAGCGATACTGAAATGTTGTTAAATGTTTTTGCGACAGAATTACAAGAACAAATTAATAATCATGAATTAGAACCTGATATTATTTTTAATGCGGTCAAATCTTTACATAAAAGAATTCAGGGATCATATGCTTCAATTGCATTAATTTCAGGACATGGTTTATTAGCATTTAGAGATCCTTTTGGTATAAGGCCTTTAGTCATAGGGAAAAGGCTTTCATTAACTACAAAAAAAGAAGAATGGATGGTTGCAAGCGAATCTTTAGTATTAGAGAATAATGATTATCAAGTAGTGAGAGATGTAGATCCAGGAGAAGCTGTTTTTATTAATCTTGATGGCGAGTTTTTCTCTAAGCAATGTTCTGAAAATCCAATGTTATTTCCTTGTGCTTTTGAATATGTTTACTTAGCTAGGCCAGATTCAATTATGAACGGAATATCAGTCTATAAAGCTCGTTTAAAGATGGGAGATTATTTAGCAGAAACAATAAAAGAAACAATTAATTCTGGAGATATTGATGTAGTTATGCCTATTCCTGATTCTTCTCGACCCGCGGCAATGCAAGTTGCAAGACAGTTAGGGATAGAATATAGGGAAGGTTTTTTTAAAAATAGATATGTTGGTAGAACATTCATTATGCCTGGTCAGCAAAAACGTAAGAAATCTGTAAGGCAAAAATTAAATGCCATGAGTGCAGAGTTTAAAAATAAAAATGTATTAATTGTTGATGACTCGATAGTAAGAGGTACTACTTCAAAAGAAATTGTCCAGATGGCTAAAGATGCAGGAGCAAATAAAGTTTTTTTTACATCAGCAGCTCCTCCTGTTCGTTATCCTCATGTTTATGGAATTAATATGCCTAATAGAGATGAATTAATAGCTCATAATAGGACAATAAGTGAAATCGCCAATAAACTTGAAATTGATAACCTTGTTTATCAGAGTGTCGAAAGCTTGCGTAAATCTATAATAGGTGATTCTCCTATTAAAGGTTTGGAGATGAGTTGTTTTACTGGTGATTATGTAACTGGAACAGTAAATCAAGAATATTTAAATTGGGTTGAAAATGAATATAAATCTTAGTCGAGAAAGTTTTCTAGTCGGAAACAATTTTCAAGGTATTCATCATTATCTAATTTTAAAAAATCAATTAAAAAGTTTGATTTATTGGATTTGAAATTTAATTTATTTAGGTCTAATCTTGCAGATTTATTTTTATTAGTTTCAATATCAAGGTAATGGTTACTTGTCATTATTTTGAGGAAGAAATCTTTTTTCAGCTGGGTTTTTTCATTCAAATACCCTAAACTGTATTCATTTGAGCTGTAAATTTCATTACTATTTATGCAAAAGATTTTTCCTTGTTTAGATATTAAATAAATATTTTCTCCATCATGGAATGTACAACAAGAAATGATTTTTTCAGTTGGTAAAAGTTTTGCAATTATTAATCCTTGGGATTGTTTAGAAGTTGGCGTTAAAAATTTATTTGATAAATTAAATTTAAAAATTCTTCCTATCGAGGTTAATATTATTAAATCATTGTTTTCATTAGAAATAAAGGAATCAATTGTTTTTAAATTATTTTTTAATTTTGTAATAGTGAAAGATCTATTACTTTTCATCATATCTTCATCAAATAAAACTTTTTTAAATCTTCCATCTGAATTTAATATGCATAAATAATTTCTAGCTTCTTTTTTAATTGAATGAAAATTTATTATTTCACTAGGATGAATATTTCCAAGGATTTTATTATCTAATTTATAGTCTTTATTAATACTTGATTCCCAATCAATGTTAAATACTTTTCCCGTATTTGTGATTCCAATTATTTTTATATTTTTTTCAATATTACAAATAAATTTTTGAATATTTTTATTATCTATTATTTTATTTACTACCTCAAATGATTTCTTATAATTACCTAAAATCATCTTTCTTAAATAAAGTCTATTGTCTATGCATAATTTTGTTTTTTTATTTATAAAGTCTTCTAATATCTGATTATTAAGAGTTTCTAATTCTTCATTTTGATTTATGTTTTTAATTATTTTTGTTTTACGTATAACATTGTATTTTTTCTTTAATATTAATAATTCTTCTATAAGTAATTTAAGTAATAATTCTCTTTCGTTTAATAATTTTTGAAAATAATTCTTTTTTTCTTGCAATTTTTTAATATCTACAGCTATTTGATTTTTTTCTAAATTTGTTAACTTTTTAAGTGGCATATCTAAAACTGAATTTGCTTGTTTTGCACTTAGGTTAAAAGTATTAATTAATCTTAATTGAGCTTCTGAAGAAGTTTCTGAGTCTTCAATAATTTCAATTACCATTTTTATGTCTTTTGTAGCTTTAGATAAACCTTCAAATATTTCTAGTTTTTCAAGAGTATTTTTTAGAAAATAATTAGTTCTTTTTCTAATTGTTTCCTCTCGAAATTCAATGAAATAGTTGAGATATTGTTTTAAGTTCAGCTGGACAGGTTTGCCTTTTATTAAAGCTAAAAAAATCGCACCAAAATTATTCTGAAGAGTAGTCTTTTTATATAAATTAGAAATTACAAGTTCATTATTTGCATCTTTTTTTAATTCTATTACGATTCTCATACCATCTCTATCGCTTTCATCCCTAATATCAGTAATCCCATTAATTTTGTTGGAATTAACGAGATCTGCTAGTTTTTCAATCCAACCTGCTTTACTTACCTGATAAGGCAGTTCACTTATGATTAATGCATTTCTTTTATGTTTACCTTTTCCTAAATTTATTTCTTCTTTTTTTACGATCCCCCTAGTTGTTATTGATCCTTTTCCTGTTGCGTAAAGTTCTTCTATTGCTTGATTACAAATTAATTCTCCACCTGTAGGAAAATCTGGTCCTTTAATTAAGTTAATGAGTTTTTTATAACTTACATCTTTATTTTCTATTAATGCAATTAAACCATCTATAACTTCACCTAGGTTATGAGGGGGAATGTTAGTTGCCATTCCAACAGCAATACCTGATGACCCGTTTAATAATAAGAATGGAAGTTGGGCCGGTAAAACATCTGGTTCTTTTTGTGAACCGTCAAAGTTATTTGAGAAATTTACTGTCTCTGATCCAATTTCTTCAAGATATCCTTTGTGCGCTATAGGGGATAATCTTGTCTCAGTATATCTCATTGCTGCAGGTGGATCATTATCTACTGATCCAAAATTTCCATGGCCGTCTAGTGTTGGATATTTAGTTGAAAAACTTTGTACAAGTCTCACTAATGCATCATATACTGCTTGATCTCCATGAGGATGGTACTTACCAAGTACATCTCCAACCACCCTTGCACACTTTCTAAATGGTCTATCAGGTGTTAAACCTAACTCATACATTGCAAATAATATTCTTCTTTGGACAGGTTTAAGGCCGTCTCTTGCATCTGGAAGAGCACGACCAACTATTACGCTCATTGCATATTCCAGATAAGAACGTTGCATTTCCTCCTGGAGAGATATAGAAGTGAATTTGTTCTTATCCATTAGAGAGCAAAATTAACTATTTACTTAATTAACTAAATTAAGACTAATAGGTAAACAAATATTTACCAGTATTGGAAATTAATAAGATCCACTTATTTTGGATTTTGCCAATATTACATCTTCTTTAAGTTCCTTACTTCGTAAAAGCACTTCTGTTGATGATTGCAATTTTTCCCCCCACAATTGTTCTTTTCTATATTCATAATTAACATAGTTAGGATTTTTGGTTAAAGCTTTTTTTGCTAGTTGAAGTGCTAATTTTATATCTTTTATTCTTAAACATGACGCGAGTCCAAGTAAAGGTTCAGCATTGTTTTCTATTGAGATTGCCTTTTCAAAAAGTTTGATAGATAGATTTATGTTGTTTTTTTCGAAATAAGCTAATCCCTTATTATTTATTGCTTGCCAGAAATCCGGTTTAATTTCAACAGATTTATCAAATAGTTTGATAGCTTCTGAGTAATTGTTTTCCATTAATAATATATTTCCTAATTGGAAAATGGCTCTATGGTTTTTAGGCTCAAGCTTTATGCCTGTTTCAAAAGCTTTCTTAGCATTTTGAAGTTGTGAAATTTTTAAATAAATATTACCTTTGGCAAAATATATTTCGCTGATATTAGGATTAATATCTTGTGCTTTATTTAAAGAAGTTAATGCTTTTTTAAATAGTTTGTTAGCTACCTGTGTTTCAGACAAAATAAGCCAAAGTTTTTCATCTTTTGAATTTATTTTGATAGCTAATTTTGCTAAGTTAAGACTGTCTTCATATTGTCCGAAATACAATAGCTGGTAAGCATTTTTGCCAATAGATAAACTTTCCTTTTGTAAATTTTTTATGGTTGGAAAAAAATAATAAGGAACCAATGCTTGAATTTGTTCTACTTGCAAGAAGTAAAAACAGATTAAAAAAATGTATATTATCTTTCTTAAAAACTTTTTCATATATTAATTTATTGATTTCCTAAATTTGCTGTTATGTTTCTTCTCCACATCCATGGTTTAATTCTTTTTAAAGTCGTTCCTTTAAGATTTTCTTTCCAAGTTTTATCATCCCAACTTAATGAATCAATATCAAGATTTTTAATCCATTCTTTTGGAATGGTTTCAAAAGTATTATTGAATGGTACTGAATTATTCCAAGGGCATACATCTTGACAAATATCACATCCAGCAACCCATCCATTTAAATTTGCTTGTATGTTTTTTGGAATATTTTTTTCTCTGCTTTCTATTGTGTGATACGCAATACATAGATCTGATTTTATTACAAAGGGTTCAATTATTGCTTTCGTGGGACAATGTTGAATACATTTATCACATTTTCCGCATAGTGATTGATGAGGTTTATCTGGTGCCAGATCTTTTGTAAGGATCATAAAACCTAAAGTAAACCAAGAACCTTGTTTTTTGTTTATTAAATTGCTATTCTTGCCGATCCAACCAATACCCGATTCTTCAGCCCAAGCTTTTTCAAGTAATGGCGAAGTGTCAACACATATTTTCCATTTGCAATCTGGAATTTCTAGGTCAATCCATCTACCAATATTCTTTAATTTCTTATAGATTACTTTATGATAATCCTCTCCTTGACTAAATTTTCCAATCTTTAAAAGCTGGTTTTTATCGTTATTTTGCGAACTAATGTAAGTAAACCCAACGCTCAAAACACTTTTTGCTCCTTCTAGAAGTGAGCTGATGTCTTTCCTTCTTTCTGCTTCCATCCATTTCATTTCACCATGATGATTATTTGATAACCATCTTTCTAGGGCACTGGTTCTTAATTTTAAGCGCGAACTGCCTGGTATCGAAGCAATTCCAGATAAAGTAAAGCCTTCAATAATTGCTCTTTCTTTTAATTTTTTGCTTATTTCTTTTTTTTCTTGCAGGGTATTGATCATTTCTATATTATGAATTACATTTCTGTAAAATTTATTTGTTTAGGAAAGAATCTAATAAAAACTTTAAATTTATTAAAAAAAAATATATCCTAACTCAGTAAAAACAGGTAAATTATTAGTAAAGTTATTTTAGTAAGAAACATTATTTTGGTTGAATCTAATCAAAATCAAGATTCGAACCTAGGATCTAGGCTCCAACAGGATCTAAAAAATGATCTCATAGCAGGTTTGTTGGTTGTAATACCTTTAGCAACAACTATCTGGCTCTCATCATTAGTAAGTAAATTTGTTTTAACATTAGTTACTTCTGTTCCAAAGCAATTAAACCCTTTTATTAATTTAAATCCTTTATTACAAGATTTAATTAATCTTTCTTTGGGTTTAACTGTTCCTTTATTAGCTATTTTGCTTATAGGTTTAATGGCTAGAAATTTTGTTGGAAGATGGTTACTAGAATTTGGAGAAGGTACGTTATCAAAAATTCCAGTAGCAGGCGCGGTTTATAAAACTCTTAAACAATTGCTTGAAACTTTTTTAAGTAATAAATCTAATCGATTTAGAAGAGTTGTTTTAGTTGAATATCCACGCGAAGGATTGTATAGCGTAGGATTCGTGACAGGTGATGTTGGCCCTTCTTTACAATCAAAATTGGATGAAAAGTTGTTAAGCATTTTTATACCTACAGCACCAAATCCAACTACTGGATGGTACACATTAGTTCCTGAGTCTTCAGTTAAGGATTTGGATATTTCTGTTGAAGATGCTTTTAAAACAATAATTTCTGCTGGGATTGTAAATCCAGATGAGAAAAACAATACTTCAAATCCAACATTTTCAAAATTATTTTCTCAATTACGTGCTTCCACTAATACTTCACCTTAATTGATGCATACTAATAAATCCCTTTCTAGAGAATTATCTTTAATTTCTCTAGGTCTTATAAATGATAAAGGTGATTTCAAATTAAATAAATTTCAGATAGATGAGCTTTTTGAATCTGCTTTAGATTCTCTAATAGGTCATTGTAGAGATGAATTAGATAATTGCGAATCAGAGTTAGACAATGCATCACAAAAAATATTAGATAGTGAATTACATGAAGGCGTTAATTCCTCGTTTTCAAAAGTTAGAGGTGATTTAAAAAAATCTTTAAAAAAGGTTGAAACTGTAATGAATATGCTTTCTGTAATTTTAGACTTTCCAAAATTAATTGTTTCTAGTGGACAAATTGATATAAGAGAGGATGTGAATCAGAGGATTAGTTATATTATTAATAACCTTACAATGATCGATTCTGATATCGATCAAGTAATGGAAGGTTGGAGACTAAAAAGATTACCAAGAATCGACCGAGATATTTTGCGTTTAGCCTATGTAGATATTAATTTTTTGAATACACCCGTTTCTGTTTCTTGTGATGAGGCAGTAAGTCTTGCTAATAAATATAGTGATATGCAAGGAAGAAAATTAATTAATGGAGTTTTAAGGAGATTACAAACAGTAAAATCTCAATGATTTTTTGATATAAATAAAAAGTATTTTAAAATTTTATTAAATACGATTTACAATATCCATGCCAAATACAGATTCTGATAATTCTCGAGAGTGGGCTGCACAAGCTTATGCACTCTTAAAAAAACGACAAGAAGAGCAAAAGCAAGAATTAATAAAAGAAGAAGAGCAAAAGCAAGAATTAATAAAAGAAGAAGAGCAAAAGCAAGAATTAATAAAAGAAGAAGAGCAAAAGCAAGAATTAATAAAAGAAGAAGAGCAAAAGCAAGAATTAATTGATATTGCTAATAAAGTAAATATTCCGGGGGCTCCCAAAACTGATGGTGAACCTGAATTAGGAAAATTTGATGATGATTTTACCTGGTCTGCAATGGTATTAGCTGCTCAAGGAAAAAAAATAAATCAAATATCAATAGATGAAATTGATTGGTTAACTAAATTAAGAAGAGGATTAGAAGAAACTCGAAAAGGCTTTGTTACTGAATTATTAGATAAATTAGGAGATGATCCTCTTACTCCTGAATCCCTTGATGATTTAGAGACACTATTAATAAGAGCTGATGTTGGTATTAATTGCACAGATAAAGTTATAAATTCTCTAAGAAAAAAATTAAACGAAGAAGTTGTCGGTGGAGAAGCTGGAATAAAATTCTTAAAGAAAGAATTAAAATTAATTATAGATAGACCAATAATAAATTCAGGAGCTAATCTTTTAGTGCCACAAAAGGGTAAGTTAAATGTTTGGTTACTAGTAGGAGTTAATGGAGTTGGTAAAACTACTACATTGGGAAAATTAGCATATTTGTCATCACGTAGTAATTATAAAACCTTGATAGCTGCTGCTGATACGTTTAGAGCTGCGGCGGTAGAACAATTGAAAGTATGGGGTGAAAGGAGTAATGTTGATGTAATCTCAAATCAATCAAAAAATGCTGATCCAGCTGCTGTAGTTTTTGATGCAATTAATTCTGCCAATAAAAAGAATGTTGATTTATTACTAGTTGACACAGCAGGTAGATTGCAAACAAAAAATAATTTGATGGATGAATTAGCAAAAATAAAAAAAATTATTGATAAAAAGGTTCCAGATGCAAGCGTTGAATCATTATTAGTTTTAGATGCAAGCCAAGGTCAAAATGGTTTAAAGCAAGCAAAAAGTTTTGCTAAATCGGCAAATTTAACAGGAGCAATTATTACTAAATTAGATGGCAGCTCAAGAGGAGGAGTTTCTTTAGCTGTTTCTGAAGAAGTTAATCTGCCTATAAGGTTTATTGGCGCCGGAGAAGGTATAAAAGATTTGAGACCTTTTAATAGTTATGAATTTGTGGAGGCTATGCTTGCAGAGAAATAAATATATAATTAAATTTTTTTAAAAATTTGAATTTAATGTTAAAACATATTTATCTATAACATTTGTTGTGACAAATAATCAAAAAGAAAAATTATTTTCAAACAAATTTATTCAAAAGTTTTTAGATAATCAATCTAAAGAATCTTTAAAAAATAAATCGAAATTTTCTGAAATTGCATTTTCGTTAGCATATTATTTAAAATCTTTTTCCAACATATATAAATTGCTTGATTATATTTGCTTAATTTTTAAACATTTTTATGAAGAAAAAATAATATTAATTATGCCTTTAAATTATGAGGGAGAAATTTGGAATAAAAACATAAAAATTTCTGCAAATAATGAATTTTTAAAAGTTCAAGAAGAAATTAATATTTTTTTGAATCAATTTAATTTTTCTAAAAATTTTAAAATTAAAGAAATTCTAATTTTTGAAAATGCCTTGAAAAATAATTTCAAAGAATATCAAATCGAAACAGCCAAAATAGTATCAAGAGGTAAATGCAGAGGATTTATTTACATTTTTAGCAAAGATTTATCCGCTAATTACATAAATGAAGATCCTAATTTTAATTTTATACAAAATTGTCTCGCTGTTGGTTTAGAAAATTACTGCTTAATAAAAACAAAGAAGAAGCATGAGAATGTTGATAGAGAAATTTCTACTGGTGCAGAGATACAATCTCAATTACTCCCAGATTTTTGTCCAACTATTTATGGTTTAGATATTGCGGCGCATTGTAGACCTGCTCTTCAGTTAGGCGGAGATTATTATGATTTTATGTGTCTAAAAACTAACATCTCAGAAAAAAGAAAAGAAAAGGCTAGATGGGCATTAGTTATTGGTGATGTTATGGGCAAAGGGCTTCCAGCTGGGCTTCTTATGACTATGTTAAGAGGTATGTTACGTGCAGAGGTTCTGACAGGATTACCTCCAGACAGAATTTTGCATGATTTGAATCAATTAGCAATAAATGATTTAGATCAATCACATAGATTTGTGACATTATTCTACTCAGATTATGACCCGAGAACCAGGAAATTGAGATTTGCTAATGCAGCCCATAATCCTCCTTTGCTTTGGAAAAGCTCAGATCAAAAAATTATAAAATTAGATACGGAAGGCTTAGTTCTTGGGTTACAAAAAGATGCTGAATATCATTGTCGTGAACTAAAGCTTAATGAAAATGATTTAGTCCTACTTTATACTGATGGAGTGATCGATACCTCTAATTCAATAGGTGAGAGATTTGATGAAGAAAGGTTAATTAAAACTCTTACAAAATTATGTAAACAATCTTATACATCTCAGGAAATCTTAAATAAAATTTTTAAAAAATTAGATGACTTTACTGGCCTAAATAGACATTTGGAAGATGATGCGTCTATGGTTATTTTTCAATTAAGGTAGATATTTTTTGTCACTTATATAAAAAAATGCTTTATTAGAGATATCTAAAGCTAATAATTGATATGGCAAAAGTTTGGAGTAAAAGATTTGATAATACACTTAACCCTTTTATTGAAAAATTTAATGCATCTATTGGTTTTGATAAAAAACTTATTTTAGAAGATTTAGAGTGCTCCATTGCTCATGCGAAAATGCTTGGAAAAACAAAAGTTTTATCTTCTTCCGAAACTTTGCAGATTATTAATGGTTTAGAGACAATAAAAGTTGAGTATTTGGAAGGTAAATTTTCTCCTAGCCCCCCTTCTGAAGATATTCACTATTGTATTGAAGAGAAACTAATTAGTTTAATAGGTGAAACTGGAAAAAAATTACATACAGGTAGAAGTAGAAATGATCAGGTTGGTACAGATATAAGATTATGGATAAGAAAAGAGATTGACAATCTTGAAATTTTAATAATTGATTTGCAAAAATCTTTTCTAAATTTAGCGAAAAATAATGTTTATACCTTGATTCCTGGGTATACACATATGCAAAGAGCACAACCATTATCTTTGGCTCATCATTTGTTAGCTTATTTGGAAATGTTCCAAAGAGATCGTGAAAGGTTTAAGGAAGTAAGATCACGAGTCAATACTTCCCCATTAGGGGCCGCAGCATTAGCTGGCACAAAAATAAAAATTGACAGGAACTTGACAGCTTTAGAGTTGGGCTTTGAAAAAATTTATAAAAATAGTATTGATGCAGTTAGTGATAGAGATTTTTGTATAGAGTTTGTTTCTGCATCAGCTTTGGCAATGTCTCATTTGAGTAAAATTTCGGAGGAAATAATTTTATGGGTAACCGATGAGTTTTCTTTTGCAAAATTAACAGATAAATGTGCTACCGGTAGCAGCTTAATGCCGCAGAAAAAAAATCCAGATGTTCCAGAATTAATAAGAGGTAAAACGGGAAGAGTATATGGACATCTTCAGGCATTGTTAACGATGGTTAAAGGAGTACCACTTGCATATAACAAGGA
Organism: Prochlorococcus marinus; assembly: GCF_001180265.1. Classification (GTDB taxonomy): domain Bacteria; phylum Cyanobacteriota; class Cyanobacteriia; order PCC-6307; family Cyanobiaceae; genus Prochlorococcus_A; species Prochlorococcus_A marinus_H. The sequence goes on from NZ_CVSW01000032.1 coordinate 142,413, forward strand.
TTTTCAAGAGGATAAAGAGCCAATATTTGATACTGCAGAGACTTTATCTTCTTGCATTCAAGCAATGACTATATTGATTAATGAAGGAATAGAATTTAATATTAAAAATTTATCTGATTCCGTAGAAAATGACTTTTCAAATGCCACTGATTTGGCAGATTACCTAGTTGGCAAACAGGTCCCATTTAGGACCGCTTATCAAGTTGTGGGCCAAATTGTTAAGTATTGCTTAGAGAGAAAAATTTTGTTCAAAAATCTTAAAATTAATGAATTTAAAAAATTTCATCCGGGATTTGATGAGGACGTTTTTTTAGATCTTCAACCTTTTAATGTGGTTAAGTCAAGAATTAGCGAAGGTGGAACAGGCTTTACCCAAGTAGAAAAGGAAATAAACGCTTGGAAGAAAAAATTGTTAATTTGAATCTTAAATTTTTTTCTACAACAAGGGTATTCTTTGAAGTACAATAGAATTGTAATGTTATAGAGCTACTCTTTAATGTAGTTTTTTTAATTAGGTTTTATTTTGTTGAGTTTAAAGTGAGTATTTTTGTTGGCAATTTGCCTTTCCGTGCAGAGCGTGAAGATGTTCTACAATTATTTTCACCATTCGGTGAAGTTTTAAATTGTTCTCTCCCCTTGGAAAGAGATACTGGTAGAAAAAGAGGATTTGCATTCGTTGAGATGACAGATGAAGCAATTGAGTCAAAAGCTATTGATGGTCTGCAAGGCACTGAACTTATGGGTAGACCGTTAAGAATTAATAAGGCAGAGCCCAGAGGATCAGGAGGATCTCGAAGAGGAGGAAGAGGTGGCTATGGCGGTGGAAATAATAATGGAGGCTATGGCGGTGGCTATGGCGGTGGAAATAATAATGGAGGCTATGGCGGTGGCTATGGCGGTGGAAATAATAATGGAGGCTACGGCGGTGGCTATGGCGGTGGAAATAATAATGTAGGCTACGGCGGTGGCTATGGCGGTGGAAATTCTGAATCTAATAATTCTTATACGAATAAATCTTCCGGAGCAGAAGGTTGGGAAGATAGAAGTTATGGAAACTCTTCTGAAAACTCTGAATATGAAAGTGGTAGAAGTAGAAGAAAAAGAGGAGTTTCAAATCAGAGTAATGTATCAAGTGAGGATAATTAATAACCCATTTCTTTAAGTCTAGAAGTTAATTTACTTAGATACTCTGTATCTAATTCTTTTTTGATAGATTTGGTTGAAATTTGATTTCTCCAAATTTTTGCTTTCGGAATACCTTCAACTAAATTTATAAGATGTTTACAAATATCCCAAGATTTTCCTCCTTTAGTCAAATGTTCTTCTATGTAAGGGATTAAGGAGAAAATAATATCTGAAGCAGATTTTGATGGTATATCGATTCCATAAACTTTTTGATCAATTTCAGACCATCTAAGGGGATGTTTATACACTGATCGACCGATCATGACACCATCAAAATTTTTTAGAGCTTCAAGTGACTCATCGATATTTGTCAACCCCCCATTGATTTCAATTAATAAGTCTGGATTTAATTTTTTTAAGTTTTTTACTACATCGTATTTAAGCGGAGGGATTGTTCTATTTTGTTTTGGATTTAGGCCTTTTAAGATTGCTTTTCTCGCATGAACTGTAAATCTGTCTGCACCAGCGTTTGCAATATATCTAACAAAATTATTCAAATTTATGAAACTATCATCATTATCTACACCTATTCTGTGTTTGATCGTAACCGGTAAGTTACAGTTATTTTTTAATGACTCTATGCATTTTGCAACTTTTTTAGGATTTCTCATAAGTGAAGCGCCAAAATTTCCAGAACAAACTCTTGGACTTGGACAACCAACATTAAAGTTTATTTCGTCATAACCCCAATCCTCCGCCATTTGCGCAGCCTCTTTAAGGATTTTAGGATTATCGCCACCAAATTGAATTGATATCGGATGTTCTTCATCATTAAAATCTAGAAAATTTTCTTTTTTATTTGTATAAGTTAAACTCTGGGCCACAATCATTTCTGTATATAAAAGAGCTTTAGAGCTTATTTTTCTCATTATCATTCTGAAATGTTTATCAGTACAAGCCATCATTGGAGCAATACTTAATTTGTGAATATTTTTCATAGAATTAGATTGAATTAAATTCATTACTTTTTTGTGATTTAAATATATGAATGAATTTCTAACAAGAAGATCACTTATTCTAATTCCTATTATGTCAATTTTAAAAATAATCTTTACGCCTATGAAAGTTTTAGCTTCTTCACTCAATTCTAAAGAAGAGTGGAATTTATCAAAAGAAGAATGGAAATCCAGGCTTAGTCCAGAATCATATTATATTTTAAGGGAGGAAGGAACTGAAAGAGCTTTCAGTAGCGTACTAAATAATGAAAAAAGAAAAGGAGTCTTTCATTGCGCAGGATGTGATTTGCCTCTTTTTCTTTCAGATCAAAAATATGATAGTGGTACAGGTTGGCCAAGTTTTTGGGATTCAATTCAAGGATCAGTTGAAACCAAGGTTGATTTCAAGTTAATTGTTCCAAGAACTGAATATCATTGTTCTAGATGTGGAGGTCATCAAGGACATGTGTTCAATGATGGTCCACCTCCTACAGGCAAAAGATACTGCAACAACGGTTTAGCATTAAGGTTTGTTCCTGAATAAATCTTTGTGCGGCCTTCCGCAACTTGTTATGTGCATCATTTTAATGGAAAATAGTCTTATTAAATTTTTAAAAAAATGATTGAAAATCAATCAGACAATATTGATAATAAAGAAAATGATGTTTCTGATCAGGATAATGTTCCTGAAGATTCACAACTATCAGAAGATCCAATAATTGATAATCATGAATTATCATCTCAAAAAACAGAAGAAATAAATACTGAAGATTTAAAAAATACTATTTCCAATAATGATGCGAGGTTAGAACAGTTAGAAAAAGAGCATGAAACTTTAAAAAATCAATATGTAAGAATTTCAGCAGATTTTGATAATTTTAGAAAAAGGCAGTCTAGAGATCAGGATGATTTAAAAATCCAGCTTGTTTCTAAGACTATAACTGCAATACTTCCTATTGTTGATAATTTTGAAAGAGCAAGACAACAACTTAAACCAGAAAGTGAAGAAGCTCAAGCTCTCCATAGAAGTTATCAAGGATTATATAAACAATTAGTAGAGGTTTTAAAACAACAAGGTGTTGCACCGATGAGGGTTGTTGGTCAGCAATTTGATCCTAATTTACATGAAGCTGTATTAAGAGAGCCTAGTGAAGAGTTTATAGAAGACTTTATTGTAGAAGAATTGCAACGAGGATATCATTTAGAAGGTAAGGTTTTGAGACATGCTTTAGTAAAAGTTTCCATGGGACCTGGCAAACAAAATTCACAAGAAGAATTAGAAAAGGATAAAGTTGAAGGGGATATTGATTCAGAGGAAAATACTTCTGAAAATGTATAAATTCCAATTTTTTATTTGAGTATTTTCTAATGGCTGATTTTTACCAGATACTTGGAGTTTCAAGAGATGCTGATGCTGATACCTTAAAAAGGGCTTATAGAAAATTAGCAAGGCAATATCATCCTGATATAAATAAAGAGCCAGGTGCTGAAGATAAATTTAAAGAAATTGGCAAGGCTTATGAAGCATTAGCCGATCCTGAAACAAGAGCTAGATATGATCAGTTTGGAGAGGCTGGCCTTGGAGGTGCTGCTGGTATGCCTGATATGGGGGATATGGGTGGCTTTGCAGATTTATTTGAAACTTTTTTTAATGGCTTCGGCGGACAAAATCCACAGGGAGGAAGAACTCAAAAAAGAGGCCCTCAACAAGGAGATGATTTAAGGTATGACCTTAATGTTGACTTTAAAGATGCAATATTTGGCCAACAAAGAGAAATTAAAATCCCTCATCTTGAGACATGTGAAGTCTGTCGGGGAACAGGTGCCAAAGTAGGAACTGGACCAAAAACTTGTTCAACATGTGGAGGTAGTGGACAAGTTAGAAGAGCTACTAGAACACCTTTTGGGAACTTCACACAAGTAGCTGAATGTCCTTCATGTAATGGAGCAGGTCAGATAATTGCGGATCCATGTATAAGTTGCGGCGGTAATGGAGTAAAACAAGTCAGAAAAAAATTAAGAATTAATATTCCTGCAGGTGTTGATACTGGTACTAAATTACGAGTTTCCGGAGAGGGAAATGTTGGTTTGAAAGGCGGCCCTCCTGGAGATCTTTATGTTTTTATCAAGGTTAAGAATGATTCAAAACTTAAAAGAGATGGTGTGACTATTTACTCAGAAATAGTAGTGAGTTATTTGCAAGCTATTTTAGGCGACACTGTCAAAATTACTACAGTTGATGGAGATGTTAATTTAAAAATTCCAGGTGGTACGCAGCCAAATACAACTCTTTCACTTGAGAATAAAGGGGTACCTAGACTTGGTAATCCGGTTGCGAGGGGAAATCATGAAGTCTTAGTAAAAGTAAAATTACCAACTCGCATAACTGACGGAGAACGAGAGCTTCTAGAGGGTTTAGCTTCTCAATATTCAGATAAAAATATTAATTCCAGTAGTGGACTTTTTAGTAAATTATTTGGTAAAGAATCTTAATGGCTTCCTTAAAGCATTTGGATCTTAAATCTGTTCCATGTCCTTTAAATGTTGTCAAAATCAAATTGGCTTTGGAGAAGTTATCCAAAAACGAACAACTTATTGTTGAATTAGATAAAGGTGAACCACAAGAAATGGTATTAAACAATTTAAAAGAGATGGGATTTTTGTTTAAACAAATCAAAGAAAATAAAAAATTTATAAAAATAAGAATACTGAATGAAAACTAATAGAAAATATTTAGGTTTAGTTACAAAAAAATTTAATGAATTTTTTTTAGTTGATTTAAAAAATCAAGAAAACTCTGGAAATAGTGAGAAATTTTTATGTAAGGTTAAGAAGTCTATAAATTTCAAGGATCAATTAATTTATGTTGGAGATGCAGTAGCGATTGAAAAAATTGACTTTAAAAGTAAACGAGCAGTAATAACGAGTTTAAAAAAAAGAAAAAATCTTTTAGTTAGACCTGCAGTTGCAAATATTTCTAATATATACGTTACTTTTTCTGTTGAAGAACCAGAGTTAAATTTATCTCAAGTTAATAGGTTTTTGATATCAGCAGAATTAATGGGAGTTGAAGTCTCATTAGTTTTGACAAAGTGTGATTTAATTTCTGATAAAAGAAGATCATATCTAATTGATAAATTTAAGAAATGGGGTTATCAAGTAATAGCTTTAAATTTACAGAAATCCGATTGCTTCAAAAATTTATTAGCTGAGTTAAAGCAAAAAGAATGTTCAATTTTTATAGGCCCATCTGGAGTTGGCAAAACTACTTTGCAAAATATGATTATTCCAGGTCTTCAAAATAGTACTGCACCAGTTTCCAATAAAATTAAGAGAGGAAAAAATACTACTCGAAATGTTGAGTTATTTTCTTTATCGAATCAAAGTTACATTGTTGATACTCCTGGTTTTAATATGCAACCTCTAGAGCTTGATATTAAGTTGTTACCAAATCTTTACTCAGAAATATATAAACAGGTAATCGAAGAAGGAATTAAGTGTAAATTTCGTAACTGCTTACATGTAATGGATGAGGGATGTAATTTAAATAAATCATTCGAAAGATATCCTTTTTATAAAGAAATGATTCAGTCTTCTAAGAGTCACTATTATCAAAACCAGGAAGATTAAGATTTAATCCACCAGTCAAATCATTCATCCTTTCTTTCATAGTTGTAGTTGATAATTCATGAGCTTTTTGAATAGCTTGTAGAATGTTTTGCTCTATTTGTTCTTTATTTGCATTTAAGATACTTTCTTGTACTTCTACCTTTAAAGGAAGTTGGTTTCCACTTATCCAAACTTTTATCATTTCATCATCACTTTTGCCTTCAATCTCCATATTTTCCAGTTCATCTTGTAATTTTTGAGCATCTTGCTGAATTTGTTTAGCTTTTTTAAAAGCTTCTGTAAGTTGTCCAAAGTTAGGAAGTCCAAAACCCGCCATTTTGTAAAAACGTTTCTTTAGTTAGGATAGTCAAAACCAATCATTCTTACTTCCGGTTGCAAATAAATCCCTTTGTTTTGTAGTACTTTTTGTTGAATTACTGTTATTAATTCATAAATATCTTTTGAACTTGCTGAAGAAGTGTTAATTATAAAATTTGAATGCATTGCAGAAACTTCAGCGCCGCCAATTTTAAATCCCTTTAAACCCATATCATCAATTAATTTTGCTGCATAATTATTTTCAGGATTTTTAAAAACACTACCAAAACTTGGTTGATGATATGGTTGTGTTTCTGTTTTTAATTTAAGGTTATTTTTGGTTGTCTGAATTAATTGTTCTATATTTCCATTAGGTTCAAAATGTAATCTTGCGCTAATAATTGTCAAATTATTTTTTTGAAAAGAGCTAAATCTATACTCAAAATTGATATCTTTTTTTTCAATTTCAAGTTTTTCATGAGTTTTATTATTTATAACTTTTACGGAAATAAGATTTTTTGCTAGCGATAAATTACCTGTGCCAGCGTTCATATAAATTGCTCCTCCTAATGTTCCTGGAATTCCGACAGCCCATTCCCCTCCTTGTAATCCATTTTTAGCAAGAGAATTAGATAATGTTGGAAGCATTACACCTGCTTCCGCTTCAACAATTCCTGAATATGGCTCTATCACTAGTGATTTCATTTTTTTTGTACAAACAACTAAGCCTTCTATGAAAATATTATTTATTAAAAGATTTGAACCTGCTCCAATTATTTGACATCTTTGTTTGTTTAAATTAGCCCATTTTATTAAATATGATAATTCTTTAGTGCTTCTTGGCTCAGCAAAATATTCAGCTACTCCTCCCACTTTTATAGTTGTATAACTACTTAAAATACAGTTTTCAGAAAAAATTTTTTTATTCATGAATTAGTTATCTATTGTAATTAATTTTTTATTTAAAATTGACCAGAAATTATGACAATCACCAGCACCCATATTCAAAATTAAATCTCCTTTTTTAGTTAATTCGTAAAAATTCTTTGTAATTTCATAATAATTATTTATGTAACTAACATTTTTATTTTTTTTATAAATCAGATCAGTGATAATTTCCGAAGAAATTTTATCTTCTTTTCCTTCCCCTGCTCCATAAATACTGGTTACATAAATAACATCTGCTTTGGATAATTCTTCAGCGAATTCTTTATTAAATTGCTTTACTCGAGAATATCTATGAGGTTGAAATATAGCTACTAATCTACTTTTTTGAAATTTATTATTTTGTTTTTGCTGAATCAATAATCTTCCTAATTTAATCGTCTCTTTTATTTCATTTGGATGATGTGCATAATCATCATATAAACTTCTTTCATTTATTTGGCCTCTGAATTCAAATCTTTTTTTTGGGAGTTTAAGATATTTTATATTTTTCTTAATTTTTATAAAATCTACTCCAATCATTCTTGAAGCTGCTATTGCTGCGGTGATATTAGATAGATTGTGTAATCCTGGAATTGGAATATTTACATTACTAATAAAATTCCCATTTTCATAATATTTTCCAATTGTATACTTTGAATTAATTTCAGTCGGAATTATTGCATAAGTTATGTTTTTAGTCGTATGAATTGACCACTTATAATTAGAATAAAAATTATTTTTTGAGGTTTCACAATCAAAATTAAATAGTAATTTTTTAGAGCTTTCAGCGAAACTTTTAAATGAAGATACAACTTCATTTAAATTAGAAAAGTGATCGCAATGATCAAAATCAATGTTATTAATTATTCCGATATCAGACTTATATTTGTTAATTGTCCCATCAGATTCATCAACTTCAGCTACTAAGTATTTTGTATTTTCTAAATGACAATTAGAGTTGTAAATAGGAATTATTCCTCCGATTATTGAAGAAGAATTACGTGTACATAACTCAAGTATTGTAGATAGAAATGTACTGGTTGATGTTTTTCCGTGGCTGCCAGCTACCGCTAATGCAGTATAAGTGCGCATTAGCATTGCAAGTATCTCTGAACGATGTTTTATTGATAAATTTTTTTCTCTGCAGTACGAAAATTCTTCATTTTCTGGCTTGATCGCAGTGCTTACAACAAAATTAATCAATTTGTTGGTAAATTTTGAAATAACAAATTCAATATTTTGTCGAATTTGAGAAGTAAATATTACTGCTCCTAATTCTTCTAATTTTTTAGTTTCATCGTTTTTAACTAGATCAGAACCTGAAACTGAACAACCTTTTTTAAGTAAACCTATTGCTAATGCTGACATCCCAATGCCTCCAATCCCAATAAAATGAAAATGACTTTTCAACAGTAATTTTTTATTCAATGTTTATCTTTTACTTAAATCAAAATAACTTCTAGGTAAAATTTTGCTATTTTTTCTTAAAAAAAAATGTTTTTTTTTCTTGAATTAATACAAAACAAGACTTATTTGCTTAATAAATCAAAAAAACCTTACGTTATTGCACAAAATTCAGTATGATCAGCAACTTAGGTTAATCATTTAGAAATTATTAATTATGACTTTGCGTGTTGCAATTAACGGCTTTGGAAGAATTGGTCGAAACTTTATGCGTTGTTGGCTTAGTAGAGGAGCTTACACCAATATTGAAGTAGTTGGAATTAATGTTACCTCAGATCCTAAGACTAATGCTCATCTATTAAAGTATGACTCAGTCCTTGGTCAACTTGATGGTGTTGATATTCAATATACTGATGATACTTTTGTAATTAATAACAAGACAATTAAATGTTTCTCCGATAGAAACCCAATGAATCTTCCTTGGAAAGATTGGGGTGTAGATTTGGTTATTGAATCTACTGGAGTATTTAATACAGACGTAGGTGCAAGTAAGCACTTAGAAGTAGGAGCAAAAAAAGTCATCTTAACTGCTCCTGGTAAAGGCGATGGCGTTGGTACCTATGTAGTTGGAGTAAATGCCGATGAATATAAACATAAAGATTATGATATTTTGAGTAATGCTAGTTGTACAACGAACTGTTTAGCTCCAGTAGTTAAAGTTTTAGACCAAACTTTTGGGATTAACAAAGGTTTGATGACTACAATTCATAGTTATACAGGGGATCAAAGAATTTTAGATAATAGTCATAGAGATTTAAGAAGGGCTAGAGCCGCTGCTACGAACATTGTTCCTACTTCTACAGGAGCTGCAAAAGCAGTAGCTCTTGTTTACCCTGAAATGAAAGGAAAATTAACAGGAATTGCAATGAGAGTTCCAACTCCTAACGTTTCAGCGGTAGATTTTGTTTTTGAATCATCTAAATCTGTCACTGCTGAAGAAGTCAATACTGCTCTTAAGGAAGCTTCTCTAAGCTCAATGAGAGGCATTATTAAGTATGGAGATGAACCATTAGTTTCAAGCGATTATGCTGGTACTAATGAATCATCAATTGTGGATAGTGACCTTACTATGTGTATTGGAGATAACCTTGTAAAGGTTCTTGCATGGTATGACAATGAGTGGGGTTATAGTCAGAGAGTTGTAGATTTAGCAGAGATTGTTGCTAAAAATTGGGAGTAATTAAAAGTGTTTGTAGGGTGTGTTGTTAAATAATTTGTTTTTTTTATTATCTTTAAATTCTATTGATGGTTGACCATCAGCAAAAAAACCAATCTCGTTAATATTTTTATCAAGTTTAGATAAATTCTTTGCCCATTTTTTTGGTAATGAGAAAACAAATTCATAATCTTCACCTCCAAAAAAATAATATTCGTCCCATTTATCTCCTTCAGGCCAATCCTTATCTTTAGGCAGATTTTCATAATTTATGATCGCTTTGCAGTGGCTTGCAATTGCTAAATCTTGTAAGGCTTGAAATAGGCCATCACTGCTATCAGTACATCCTATTCTCCTTATATTTTTATTTGAGCGAGTTTTAAGGAGATTATTTAGAAAATTTGGGTAAACTCTAGGGCGACAAAAATGTTCAATAGACTTAATAATTAATCTTTCATTAAGAGAAAATTCATTATCGAAATTAATTTTATTTTGTATCAAAAATCCCAGTTTGCTAAGACCATGAAATCCTGTAGTTAATATTATATCTCCGGGTTTACAAGCGTTTCTTCGCAATTCAAGTTCACCTTGAACTCCAAAGGCAGTTATTGAAATGATTTTTTCATCCCCTTTTGAGCAATCTCCCCCTAGGATAACTCCACCATATTCTTTCAATGCTTTATTTATTCCTTTATATAATTCTTCAACCCAAATCCACTCAGTTCTAGCAGGTAGAACTAGGCTTATTGTTATACCTATTGTTTTCTCGCTTCCACTGGATAATAAGTCAGAGATGTTGCTAACAACTGCTTTCCACCCAATGTCCTTAGGACAAATAGTAATGTCATTGAAATGAACATTTTCCACTAAAGAATCAGTATTGACCAGTAAATTTTCATTTTTAGTTTTGATTAAAGCACAATCATCTGAAATTTGGTTTTTAGGCATAAATTTTCCTAGCCTATTTATTAATTCTTTTTCCCCTATATCTTCTAATATTTCTTTATGCATTTAATTTGAGGTTTTCAATCCCTTCTAAAACATCAATTGAAATTATTGTGTCATCTTTAGTAAGTTCTTCTAATACATCAAATCCATCTACAACGTAACCAAAGGCAGCATTCCTCCCATCTATTAAATTGCGACCTGCTGGATTTAATTCTGCTTCATATAAAAAGAAGAAAAATTGCGATGAGCCATCATCAACTGCTGTATTTGAATGGGACCATCCTAGAGTTCCAAGTGTTGCAAAAGGTAATGTTGGCGTCTCTGTGTAAAGACCTAAATCTTCAAAAGTTTGATTATAAAAAGTATCTTGTTCATCAGGAATTCTAATTTCTAGGGGAACATGACGTTCTTCGTTTGTTTTAGGATCTATGTAACCAATGTCTTCACCAATTGGATCACCTGTTTGTAATACAAAAAATTCTTCTGCTCTGTTGATAGGTAAATCTTTGTAGAAGTTTTTTGTAGATAAATCTATAAATGCTCCTGCCGTAAGTGGGGCGTTGTATCCATCCACAATTGCTTGCATATCTCCTTTGGAGGTTTTTATATTGACTTTTGCTCTGCCCAGTAATCTAGGTAAATTATCAAATTCTTGGGGAATAGAGTATGGAAATTTATTTGGTAGAAAATATTCTTCTAATCCACCTATTTTATCTAACGCATCTCTTCGGGTCGCTATAAATGAGTATTTATCCTTTGATTTAGAGTAATCTTGAAGACTATCAAAATTTTCTTTGAGCTCTAGAAATGTTTTTTCAGCAATTTTCTTTTTTTCGTTTGGTAATTCTTGAATAATTTTACTCTGGTATTTTTTTAGTAAAGATTGACATTTTGTAACAGTTTTTGTAAGAGCGGGCCATCTTCCTCCTCTTACAAGGTCACTAGTGTCTTCTAATTTGTGTTGAAGTTCTTGTAACTCAACTTGCTTGATAGGGAGCGCGTTTCTGAGGATTGCACTAGGGTCTTTTACTGCATTTCCAGTAGGCAAATCAGCTAATACCTGAATTGGTTTTAAGAGAAAAACCTGTAAAATTACAATAGATAGAATTAAGAAAAGTTTGTTCTGATTTGATAAGAATTTTTGCATAGCACTCTTGCAGGTTTATGATCCTTGGGGATGTAATACAGGAATGATTTCCAGTAACGATTTTCGCACAGGTACTACCATCGAATTGGATGGACAAGTTTGGCGTGTTGTAGAATTTCTACATGTCAAGCCTGGCAAGGGTTCTGCTTTCGTGCGAACAAAATTAAAATCAGTTCAAAGCGGCAACGTGGTTGAAAAAACTTTTCGAGCCGGAGAATCAGTACAACAGGCTATCCTTGAGAAGTCTAACCTGCAGCATACTTATGTGGAGTCAGGTGATTACGTTTTTATGGATATGACAAGTTTTGAAGAGACAAGACTTACCTCTGAACAAATCGGTAAAGGCGCAAAGTATTTGAAAGAGGGAATGGAGGTTAATGTAGTTTTCCATAATGGTAAAGTTTTAGAGGTAGAACTTCCAATTTCTATTACTTTGAAAGTTGCAGAGACTGATCCTGGAGTCAAAGGTGATACTGCTAGTGGGGGTACTAAACCAGCTATTCTGGAAACAGGTGCTCAAGTTATGGTTCCTTTGTTTATTTCTGTTGGAGAAATGATTAAAATTGATACTCGTAATGATAGTTACCTAGGACGTGAAAATTAATGGCTATGAAATTAGATCATGAAGACTTAAATCGCTTAATAGAGAAAATCTCTTCGAGTGACATACAAGAATTCTCGCTAGAGGGAGAAGATTTTAAACTTGAAATAAAAAGGAATTTATTTGATCAGAACCAGGTTGTTAACAATTTGGTTTCTAACTCTTCATTTGAAAAGCAAACAATTGCTAATCAAAAATCTATTAATGATAACATTTCATTGGTAACTGAGCCTGAAGTGCCTCAGGTAGCTCCTCCTGGGCGCTCTGACCTTACTGAAATTACTTCCCCTATGGTAGGAACCTTTTATAGGGCTGCAGCGCCTGGCGAGGAGCCATTCGTTGAAGTTGGAAGCAATGTTAAAGTCGGTCAAACTATTTGTATTTTGGAAGCTATGAAGTTAATGAATGAAATTGAATCTGAATTTAACGCTGAAATAGTAGAGATTCTCGTTGAAAATGGGACGCCAGTTGAATTTGGTCAAGTTTTAATGCGCGTTAAGCAGTCTTGAATTATTGGTCATTTCTATGGCAGCTTTTATAGCTTCAATCATGCTCTGAGATTGAGCAATTCCTTTACCAGCAATATCAAATCCCGTTCCATGATCCGGAGACGTTCTGATAAAAGGTAAACCGATTGTGGTATTTACTGAGTAATTAAGAGCTATCACTTTCATTGGGATTAAACCTTGATCATGGTACATAGCAAGAATGCCGTCGTGCTTTTCAGCATTTTTGTCACTCCAGGCTTTTACTGAAGAATTCCAGCAACTATCTGGTGATAAGGGCCCTAATAATTTAATACTTTTATTCTTCTCATTCCATGTTATTAATGCATCATTGAGCCAATCTTTTTCTTCATGACCTAAAATACCTTCTTCACCAGCATGAGGGTTTAATCCTGCTACTTTTAAAGTAGGATTATAAGTATAGGTATTACAAAAATCTTTGAAAAGATCCAATTTAGAGTGGATTAATTCTGTAGTTAATTTATTTGGAACTTCACAAAGGGCTATGTGGGTTGTAGCTAGTAAAGTATTAAATCTCCAACCTGTAATTGGTGATTTTGCTGTGAATAACATTCCAACATTTTTTACCCCACATGATTTTGCTAGTACTTCAGTTTGGCCAGAGAAGTAATGACCTGCTAGAGACCATGATTTCTTGCATATTGGTCCAGTTACAAGTGCTGAATTAGGATATTGTTTTACAATTTCTATTGCTTTTGTTAAATATTGGAAACTTGAATCACCGTAATTTGATTGAGGGTCATTTTCTGATGAAGAAATTTCGAGATCATGTATTTTTAAATCTCTTGGATTTGCGAGGTTTTCTAATCCTAAGGATCTAAGAGATTTATAAGTATTTTGTAGATTTTTTCTTGATCCAACTAATGTAAAGTCAATATTTTTTGGTATCTCATTAGAATAAAGTGCTTTTAAGATTATTTCAGGTCCAATACCTGATTCATCTCCGACGCTTAAAACTACCTTCAATGTTTTATTTGTATTTTGAAAATTCATAAAAAGTTTTTAAATTTATTTTTTTTAACTATTTAGATAGCAATTTTTTAAACCTAATTTATAGTTTTTATAAATTAGTTTATATCCAAGTGTTTCGCATAAAAGTTTGTTCGAAACTCTTCTATTTTCCATCCAAAAAGATTGAGCTATAGGTGATAATTCCTCTTTTGCATCCTCAAATAATATCGGCTTTGGCATTTTTAAACCAAGTAAATCGTAGCAATATTGAATGACTTCTATCTGAGAACAGGGTTGATCATCTGCAATATTAATAATCTGGTAAAACTTTAAGGAATTTTTATTTTGTAATAGATAAATAATTGCATTTGTAATATCAGCAACATGAATTCTTGAAAATACCTGATTTTTCTTCGATATAACACGAATTTTTTTATTTTTTATTGCTTCAAAAGTGGATCGTCCAGGTCCATAAATACCGGGTAATCTAAAAATTTGTACAGGTAAACCAGATTCAATCCATTCTTTTTCACAATTTAACCTCTTATGACTTCTTTTTTGAAAAGGGTTAGGTTCATCAATTTCAGAAACCCAATCACCCTTGGTGTTCCCATAAACTCCTGTTGTAGATAAATAGCCAACCCATTCAAGAGGCAAACTTATTAGTTTATTTTTAAGACTTTTTAATACTGGATCATTTCCATTTTTATCGGGAGGTATGCAACTAAGAATATGTGTGACTCCATCAAAAATACTTTTATTAGGAACCATGCTGCTTTCGCTGTTGAATATGAAACTATCTGGATCTTTTTTTTCAGATCTTGAACTCGTCAAAGCAGTACAACCTAATTGCCTTACTGTTTTTGCAAAGTAACTTCCGCTGAAACCGCATCCCAAGATCAAAAATTTATTTTTATTACTTAGTGAACTTGCGGGATTCTTCATGCGACGTTAAAGTAGTACATATGTATTAATAAATGATGAAGACTGCTCTTAAGCCTGATTTAAAATCAAAAACTTATTGCATTAGCAAAAGTTATAGTCGTCTAACAGAAAAAGAAATTATTTTAATTAACTTTAAATTCTATCAAAAATTATTTGTACTTCTCATTTCATTTTCGACAATTTTAATATTCCCAGAATCGCCAAGAGAATTGGGAAATATTTGTGAGAGTTACAATTCTAGAAAAATATGCAATGTTTGGTAGTTAAGCAGCTTTATATTCTGATTCATCTTTTTTGAGATTTTGTTTTAATTTAAAATTTGGATTCGCCCATTGCAGTAATCTTATAGCTAATCTCAAATCTCCTTCTAACCAAGCTCTTATGGCCATTGCTCTTCGAGGGTCATAAAATTTTTGTTTTCTATACCAATACAAAGCATTTTCATCTGATTTATCCCCATTACAGGAAAGACATGCAGGTACGCAATTTTCTGTCGTACTTAAACCACCTTGACTACGTGGTAATACGTGATCAATAGATTCAGATGGTTTTCCGCAATATATACAACTTTTTCCTGTAAATCTATGAATAGATTTTCGCCATTGTCTAAATCTGAACTTAGGACATAAATCCTCTAAAAACACCGCATCATTAATATGCATTCAGAATATTTAGTTAAATAAATAATGGCTTGAATATATTAAAAGTCAAGATTTATTTATGCTTTTTAGCTTAAATTTGTCAGGAAAAATATGAATTAGTGCGTTTAGATACAAAATAGTATTTATTAAATTTAGAAAAGATTATTACCTTCCTGAAACTTAATTAATAACTATATCTTTCAATTGTTTCATCAGAAAATTCTGAATTAGTTTTTTCTAATTCTTTTTCTAATTTTTTTCTTTTTGTTTCTCTTGCTCTTGTTTCTTTTTCTTGTTTTGCTTCTTTTTTTTCTAAATCTCGTATTAGTTTCCTATTTGGATGAAGTTTATCTAAATATTCAACGCAAAAACTAAATTTTTCTCTTTCTCTTATAACTGTTTCAGTAATTAAAGCCGCTGCTTGTTTAGGCGAGACTTTGAAAAACCCTCCTTTTTGCTTCTTTATATATGTATATGCTGCGTCCCAACTGCTTTCATGATCATTTCCTCCATCTCTCATAGTACAGAAAATTTCTGCCCCAAATGCGCCTGCATTAACTTTGGATGTTTGGAGAAATAGTGGTGAGAATATTATGAGGGTTATAAAAATTAATTTTTTTTTAAAATTTTTCATTTAAATTTTCACCTCCCCTTTAAAATATCTTTTATTAGAAATATGTCTACAGGAATTTAAGATTTTATTAATCCAAATAAATTTAAAAATTTTACAACCAAGGGGAGAATCAGAAGCACAGTTATTAGTCTTACTGCATGTAGAGTTGCTACTGCAGCTCCTACCCCATATTCCGATCCCACAAGACTCATGCCACTAATACCACCTGGTGCAGCTCCTAAAATCGTTGTTATCACGTCTATATTGAGTAGTCTGCTCGTCCATAATCCTATTGCTAATCCTGTAATAACTAAAGTAAAGGTTATTAAAATAGCAGGCCTCCACAAGCTTTGAAGATCAACTAAAGAAGTTTTAGTTAAGGATGTGCCAATAACTGTGCCAATTCCAATTTCTAATAATGTTCTTGTGCCAATTGGCCATTCTGCTATACCCACTTTCCCACTAATACTAAGAATACTTGCTCCTATTAAAGCGCCAGCAAGAGGGGCTGCGGGGATACCAGTTTTTAGAGCTAAAGCTCCAAAAAAACCCCCTGCAAGCAGGTAATATATAAGATTTATGTTTGGCATAAATTTAATAATGTTTGGACATAATATAGGAAAAAATTTTTTTTACTTGCGTTTTTAGTCAAATTTTATTTTTGTTTTGCTCTCGTAATGTTCCTTTTAACTGGCATAATATTACTTAAAGAATGAATTTTTATGTCTTCACAAACTTCCTACAAAGCTAATAGAAGCCGTATAAAGAAAAAATTATCTTTTTTTGAGGGTGGTCATCAGCTTGAAAAGTTAGAGTTTGCACTCGCAATCGCTCAAACTAGGGGTGATGAAAAAAAATCAATTTTTCTTAGAAAAAAGATTGTTGAATTAGGCGGAAATGTTGAAGAGCCAGGAACTTAACTTAATTTCTCTCGAGAAATTTAGATACTGCAATTAGTGCCTCACCAGCTTGTTGAGCTGTAATTTTCCCGAGACCCAAAAGTGTATTACTAATAGCAGAAATTACCGTAATAATATCTCTATCATTTATATAACCTAAATGTCCGACTCGAAATATTTTTCCTTTCAAGTGATCTTGTCCACCAGCAATTAAAATATCAAATTTATTTTTTATAGTCTTTCTAAATTCTTCAGCATCCATTTCTCCAGTTTTGATTGCAGTAATTGAGGGACTTAAATAATTTTCATCTGCAAATAATTCAAGATTTAAAGCTTTTACAGCATTCCTCAATGCTAATTTATGTCTATTATGTCTGAGAAAAATGTTATTTAAGCCTTCTTCTCTCATCATTTTTAAAGCCTCATCTAGAGCAAAAACCAAATTAACTGCCGGAGTATATGGATTACTGTTACTTAATAGACTTTTTCTGTAAGATTTCAAATTTAAATAGAATTTTGGTAAGTTTGATTTTTCTGAAGCCTCCCACGCTTTTTGGCTCATTGAGATAAAACTAAGGCCTGGCGGTATCATATAACCCTTTTGCGATCCTGACGCAACTATATCTAATTCCCATTCATCAACTGGTACATTGCAAGCTCCAAGGCTTGTAACGCAGTCAACAATTGATAAGGCTGTGTTGTGCGCGCGAATGTATGAACTTATAGTTTTTAGATCATTAATTACACCTGTTGAGGTTTCAGAATGAGTCAAAATAACCGCCTTTATTTCTTTTTGTTTATCTTCCTCTAATATTTTTTTGAATTCTTCTGGATCAAGTGGAGTACCCCATTCGGAATCAATTTTTATTACTTCTAGGCCAAATTCTTTAGCAACTTTTACCCATCTTTCGCCAAATTTACCATTTTCTCCACAAATTACTTTATCTCCTTTACTTAAGGTATTTATTATTCCAGCTTCCATTGCGGCAGTCCCACTACCAGTTATTGTTAAAACATCATTTTGAGTTTGATGAAGCCATTGTAAATTTTTAGTAGTACTTTCTACGAGATCTTGGAATTCTTTACTGCGATGGCCTATCGGATGCTTACTTAATGCTTGTAAAACTTTTTCTGGAACTGGTGTCGGTCCAGGAATCATCAATGATAATTTTTGTTGTATGGCCACTTTTTGTTAAATAGGTCATTCTTAGATTAGTTCTCATTATATATTTTTCAATTACTTGATTTGAAAAAAGGATTTTCTTTACCTTTGTGGGTTGCTGGAGCTGCTAAGTCAGCATTAAAAAAACTTTTAGGATTACCATTTGAGAATTATGAACTAATAAAAATTCCTAATCAAAACAAAGAAATAAAAATCGAGATTCATTCTGTTGGTTTACTTAAAAATGAATCGCATGCATTAGGAATTACTTTTGCAAAGTCTGGATTAGATCTTGATATTACACAAAACTTAGAAATATGGACAATAGCCTCTTTAGAAAAAATTTCTTTTAATAATCCTGTTCAATCAATTCCAATAAATATTATTGCAGGATTTGGTGTAGGTATAAAAGAAGATACATCAGAGATATGTATATCTACTTTTGCAAGGGAAGTTTTATATGAAAATTTATTAGATAATATTCCTGAGGGCTTTAATTTGAAATTAGAAATTATATTTCCAAATGGGAAGTTTTTAGCAGAGAGAACTAGTAATAAGTCATTTGGTATTGTTGATGGATTATCTATTATTGGAACTTCTGCTGAAACTTATTCGAGTGCTTCACCTGATCAATTAAAAGAGGCTAAAAATAATTTAGCGAAGTTTATTCAAAATGACTTTAAAGGGGAAGTTGTTTTTGTTATTGGTGAAAATGGATTAAATTTAGCCAAAACTTATAATGTTAATTTGCCAATTATCAAAATTGGAAATTGGATAGGGCCATTATTAGTTGATGCTGCAATAAAAAAAGTTAAAACTGTAATTCTTTTTGGTTATCACGGGAAATTAATTAAATTAGCAGGCGGCATTTTTCATACACATAATCACTTAGCTGATGGAAGAATTGAGATTCTTGTTTATTTAGCCGTACAAGAAAAGGTACCACCTGAAATAATAGTTAAATTATCTCAGTTAGATAATATTGAGAATGCATTACTACTTCTTGAAAGATTTAATAAATCTACAGCTGATAAATTATTTAAAAATTTATCAAATACGATCGAGAAGCGTTCTTTTACTTATGTAAATAGATATGTAAAAACTGATATGGAAATAGCATCAATCATTTTTGATGGAAAAAGGAAAATAAGATGGCATGGAAGTTATGGTAAAAAGTATATTTCTTATTTTCAATGCGATTAATTTATGATTCATTATGCTTTTGTAAATAAATTGAGCTAACTTTTAGACATGAGTCAAACATCTTTAACAAAAGAAAGAGATCCTTCAATATTAATTTTAGATTTCGGATCTCAATATTCTGAATTAATTGCAAGAAGAATTAGAGAAACTAATGTTTTTTCTCTTGTAGTAAGTAACTATATTTCAATTGAGGAAATTAAGAATATTAATCCTAAAGGGATCATTTTGAGTGGAGGCCCAAATTCTGTATATGAACAAAATGCTCCTAAATGTGATGAAAAAATTTTCAATTTAGGAATTCCTATTCTTGGCATATGCTATGGAATGCAATTAATGGTGAAAGAACTTGGAGGATCTGTTATTTCAGCAATCAAAAAAGCTGAATATGGTAGAGCACCAATAACTATAGATCAAGATTCTGATCTCCTTTTTGATGTAGCTGATAAATCAATAATGTGGATGAGTCATGGCGATTCAATTAATAGTTTGCCTGATGGATTTCATAAAATTGCCCATACTAGTAACACACTTCATGCAGCAATTTCAAATGATGTAAAAAAATTATTTGGCGTACAATTTCATCCTGAAGTTATTCATTCAGAGTTTGGGATGACAGTAATTAAAAATTTTGTTTATAAAATTTCGTGTTGTGCGGCTGATTGGACAACCGCAACATATATAGAGGAAACTATTCCTAAAATAAGAGAGCAAGTTGGTAATAAAAAAGTTTTGCTTGCTTTGTCAGGAGGAGTTGACTCCTCAACTCTTGCTTTTCTTCTCAATAAAGCAATTGGAAATCAGCTTACATGCATGTTTATAGACCAAGGTTTCATGCGAAAAGGTGAACCAGAGTTTTTAATGAATTTTTTTGATAAGAAATTTCACATTAAAGTTGAATATATTAATGCACGGGAAAGGTTTATTGCCAAATTAAAAGGAATTACTGATCCAGAACAAAAAAGGAAAATTATTGGTGAAGAATTTATTAGAGTATTTGAAGAAGAAAGCAATAGATTGGGACCTTTTCAGTATTTAGCCCAAGGTACTCTTTATCCTGATGTTATTGAAAGTGCAGGTACTAACATTGATCCTAAGACAGGTGAAAGAATAGCTGTAAAAATAAAGAGTCATCATAACGTTGGTGGATTGCCAAAAGATTTACAGTTTAAATTAGTAGAGCCATTAAGAAAACTTTTTAAGGATGAAGTGCGAAAAGTGGGGGCTGCTTTAGGTTTGCCGGATGAAATAATAAAAAGGCATCCATTCCCAGGACCAGGATTAGCTATAAGAATTTTGGGAGAGGTGAATAATGAAAAACTTGATTGTTTAAGAGATGCAGACTGGATAGTAAGGGACGAAATTAAAAAAGCAGGTCTTTATAATGATATTTGGCAAGCTTTTGCAGTATTGTTACCTGTAAAAACTGTAGGAGTCATGGGTGATAAAAGGACTTATTCATGGCCAATAGTTTTACGTTGTGTATCTAGTGAAGATGGTATGACAGCCGATTGGTCAAAAGTTCCTTTTCAGATTTTGGAGAGTATTTCAAATAGAATCGTAAATGAAGTTACTTTAGTTAATAGAGTTGTTTATGATATTACAAGTAAACCTCCTGGAACTATTGAGTGGGAGTAACTTCAGAAATTTTCTAAAATTTAAGACTTTTTTTAAGAAATATTTTAAATGAGTTTTTAATCGTTATGAGCGAGATTATTAAATTAAGTAGATCTACTGTTGAGAAATATCTTAGTTGTCCGAGATGTTGTGTGCTTGAAAAAAAATATCAAATAAAGCCACCATCATTACCATTTACTTTAAATATAGCTGTTGATAATTTATGTAAAAATGAATTCGATTACTACAGAAAAATTCAGGAGCCACATCCTTTATTGATTGAACATGGTATTGATGCTGTTCCTTTTAAACATGAAGATTTAGAACGTTGGAGAAGTAATTTTCAAGGGATAAGGTATAAGTCAATTCCACACAATTATGATTTTGGTGGAGCTGTGGATGATATTTGGCAGAAAAAAAATGGTGATCTTATTATCGTTGATGTAAAAGCAACATCAAGAAATAATTTTGATTGGTCTGAAACTTTTAATAAATATGATTATGCAAAAGCTTATAAGAGACAATTAGAAATGTATCAGTGGTTATTTAAAAAAAACGGTTTTCAAGTAGCTAAAGAAGCTTATCTTTTATATTTCAATGGAAAGAAAAATGAAGAGTTATTTAATAACCAATTAAATTTTGATGTACATCTAATTAAATTAGATTGTTCTACTTCATGGGTAGAAAATAAGATAATCGATACAGTTAATTTATTACGTTCGGATAATTTTCCCAAACCTTCCTTTAATTGTGAATACTGTAATTATTTAAAGAAGCGTTGGCAATTATCGAGAATTTAATGTTCATAAGATATTTTTTCATAATTTCTGGAAAAATAGTGAATAAAAGATACTCTTTAATTAGATTATAAATTTAGACTTTTGATAACATCAAAGAATTCAGATAGAAAGATAACAAATCATCTTCAACAAGATGTAGTCAAAGTATCGGGAAAAACAATTTTTATTAATCCTTTTTTATATTGGCGGAGATTTGACGAAAATACTAATAGATGGCTCAGAGAACCTGGCCAAATGTCAGAGGATCAAATTTCACCAAACAGGAACCGTTTTTATCCAGAAATAGAGTGGGCTGATTTAAGTAATGATCAAAAGCTTATAAAAGATGCAACTGTTGAGATGTTTTTAAAAACTCTTGAATTGATAAGTACATTTCATCCTTATCTCAGTTCAGGACAATTATTAGAAGTGGAGAGAAAAATGGCGATTATAAAAAAAATTCCTTTCGAAAAGTGGGTAACAAAATCTTTCGCAAAAAAAGCGAGATTATTAGAAAATGAAAAAAGAAAATATCAAAGAGAAAGATTTTTTAGTAGTTGGAGGGAATGGTTTGGTCTTGTAAATACTCAACAAGCCATTATGCCGTTAATCATCACGATATTTATTTCTTCTTTTATTGGATGGTCTTTTGGGATATCAAAGAATAGTTGCAATCCTTATTTTGAACAAAATATAAATCAATTAAATTAATTTGTTTTTAATATTTTTTTAATATTTAAGTTAATAAAATACTGAAAAAATGAATTTCTTAATTAAGATTATATTATATGGAATATTGCTTTATAAAGTATAAGATTTATGAGTGAAAATTTGAATTCAAATAGTATTAAAAATGATGAATTTAATCTTAACAACGAAGATATTGATTATAAAGATTTAATTAATAGGCTTAAAGAGATAAAATCAAATATTGCTTTGTTGGAAAAAACAATATTTAAGTAAATCCTTTATTTTTGATAAAAACAAGTCCGAATAAAAAACTTATTTCATTAAGGAGACAACCTCTAGTCTTACTTATTTTTTCTTCTATTTCGTTTTTATTGATTCTATTTAGATTAATTTTTTTACAACTTTTAAATTATGAATCTTTTAAGAAGATGTCAGATGAGAATAGGATCAGACTTATTGATGCTGAGCCAATACGCGGACGAATACTAGATAAAAATGGTTATGTTTTAGCAGATAGTAGAGTTAAATATTCTTTAATAATTAAGCCTCAATCTGTAAATAAAAGCAATTGGGAAAAACATAAATCAATCATTTCTAACTTGTTAAATATTGATAGTAATGTAATTCAAGAAAAATATTCTGACGGTCTAAAAAATCAAAAACTTACAGTAACTATTCTTGATGATGTAAACGTAGATCAATTAATAAAATTTAAGGAAAATGAAGATAATTTAATTAGTTTTGAAATAGCTACCAAATTAATTAGAAATTATCCTTATAAATCCCTTGCTGCCCATCTAATTGGTTATACGCAGCCAATTACTGAATCAGAATATAAATTCTTATCTAAGAAAGGTTATAAATTAAATGACTTGATAGGGAGAACAGGAATTGAATATGTTTACGAAGATTTTCTAAGAGGTGAATGGGGTGGAGAAATGGTTGAAGTAAATTCATTAGGAAAATTCCAAAGATCATTGGGTATAAGATCTCCAAAACAAGGTAATGATATTGAACTAACAATTGACCTTAATCTGCAATTAATTGCTGAGGAAGTTCTTAAAGACAAAAAAGCTGGAGCAATAATAGTTATGGATCCAAGAGATGGGGCAATAAGAGCTATGGTCAGTAGGCCTAATTTTGATTTGAATTTTTTTTCAAAGGATTTTAAACCTGAAAAAGAGTACAATAATATATTTAATTCTCCTGAAAAACCTCTTTTTAATAGAGCATTAAATGCTTATGATCCAGGAAGTGTTTGGAAAATTGTAACTGCTTTAGCGGGCTTGGAAAGTGGAAAATTTCCTAGAGATACCGTGTTAGATACTAAACCATGTATAACTTATGGGAGTCAATGTTTTAGAGAGCATAACGATTTAGGCTTTGGGGTAATAGGTTATGAGGATGCTTTAAGAGTCTCTAGTAATACATTTTTTTATCAAATAGGTTATGGAGTAGGAGTTGATGAAATTCATAAGGTCTCTCGAAAGCTTGGTTTTAATTCTTTATCTGGAATTGAAATTTCTGAACAAGAAAATAAAGGATTAGTAGCTAGTAGTGAATGGGCTAAAGAAGGCAGAGGATGGGGCGAACCAGGTAGAACTCCTTGGGTTCCAGAAGATATTGCTAGTATGTCTATTGGACAATTTGTTGTTCAAGTAACTCCAATTCAAATAGCTAGAGCATATGCTGCGATTGCTAATGGAGGTTATCTAGTTACTCCCCACTTAACTAAAAAAGATCGAGAAACGCTTTTAGATAAAAAACGTATTCAAATTGATATAGAACCAAAAAATATTCAATTAATAAAAAGTGGTCTAAGGAAAGTAGTTGAATCTGGAACAGGGGTATCAATTAATTACGGAGTTTCAAATTTACCTCCAGTGTCAGGTAAAACTGGAACTGCTGAAGATGGTGAAGGTGGCTTAGATCACGCTTGGTTTGTTTGTTTTACTCCTTCCGAAAACAGCGAGTTACTTATAGTTGCTTTTGCACAAAATACTCCTGGTGGCGGCTCGGTTCATGCACTTCCTATGGCTAGAGAGATTTTAAAAGTTTGGAACGAAAAAAAATAATATTTAGTTTAAGTTTTAAAGTTTATGTTTTTAATTTTTTCATTTGTAAAAGTCTTTGAATAATATCTTCAATAGTTTTTGTATCTATAGGTTTACTATATGAGGACAAAAGTTGTCTCCCTAATACTTGACTTCCTAAATGCACTAATTGAATGCGTAATGAGGTCAGCAGTTCTAATCCTATGCCACCAGAAAATGTTGCAATTGCAATTGGTTGACCATTAAATAAATTTCTAAAGTCATCTCCTGAAATGGATAGCCATGCTATGAAGTTGGAAAGAATGGGAGGTATAGATCCATTATATTCAGGCGCACAAATCACCCACCTTTTAATTGCGAAAAGCTTTTTCTTTAATTCTTTTATTTCATTGGGAATATTTTCTTTGCTGTGAATTCTAGGATTAAATAATGGAATATCAAGAGTGGTAAGATCTAAAATTTCAGAACTGATTTTAAGTTCATTTCCTTTTTCAAGGAATTTTTCAGAAAGTTCTAGATTTTTCCCACAACTAGCTGAAATAATTATTAGATCATTTGATTCAGTCATAAATAAGATAAATAAATTTAATAGTTTGCACCAGTTTTACGGTGATGAACTGCCGTTAGACTATCGGATTTTAGTATATTACCGTGTAGTACTTCGGCGTAAATTACCCAATGATCTCCACATTCCATTCTCTCTTTTACAGAAGCATCTAACCATGCGAGTGATTCAGGAATGATTATCTGTTCATTAGGAGTTAATTCAATATTTAATCCTTCAAATCTATCTTCTCCAGGTGCAAAGGGCTTTGTGAATCTTTTCAAAGGTTCTTTAAAATCTTTTTCACTAAGAATATTTAATGCGAATGAATCACCTATTTGCAGAAGAGACTCTACCGATCTATCTTTTGCTACTGCAATACTTAATCCAGGCGGAGAAAAACTTGCTTGACTAACCCAAGATGCAAGCATGGCTCCTTTGATATTGTTCTCATCTTTGCCTTTAGAGGCTGTCAGGACACAAAGTGAACCAACTACTCTTCCAAGAGCTTGTAGCTTTGGATCCGTTTTGCTTGTAATCATTCCAGTATCTGATTTTCTGGGTTTTTTCTTTGCTTTTTTTATAATTTTTCTTCCAAAGTGGGTTCCTATTTCTTCTAACTCTTTAATCTTTGGTTTATTTGGACTGAATTTAATCCTAATAGGTTCAAAACTAAACTTAAACCCACCGTCTTTTAATTTTGTTTCAAGTAAATCTATAGCTTCGCCGCTCCAGCCAAAACTGCCAAAAATTCCCACTGGCTTATCTCTATTACCCTCTGCTAATAATGTTCCTAGTGCACTAACTATTGGAGTTGGGGCGTGACCACCCAATGTGGGTGAGCCTATTAAATATCCATCAGCATTTTGGATCGATTTTACAAGTACATCATTAGGTGTAAATTCACAATTAATACTTTCAACTTCTACAGAAGTTCTATTTATCCCTTTAGCTAATGCATCGCCTATTGAGGCTGTGTTTCCATATGCACTTGCATATATCAGAGCAATCTTATGATTATTGGTTGAGAGATTCTCTCCCCATCTAATGTAGTCATTTAAAAAGCTTTTTAAGCTATATTCGATCGCGGGACCATGTAATGGTGCAATAGTTTTAATGTCATAATCTGCAATTTTTTCAGTTATTGATACTACTTGATTAGACATTGGTGCCATCAAGCAATCATAGAAATGTTTCCTATCAATTTCTGTACTAACTCGATTTGTTTCAGACCAATATTTAGATGCAATATGTGCAGAGAAAATTTTTTCACTAAGAAGTATTTCTTGATTACGTTCATAAATTATCAGGCCACCAGGCCAACGTGCAGTTGGAATAGGAATTAACTCTAGCGAAATGTTATTTAATTCTAAAGTAAGTTCTTTTTTGATTATGTTTATTTCAGGTAATTGAATCTCAATAAAGTTTTCTAAGGTAGGATTTCTTTGATTCCAAAGTTCGCTAATAAGTTTATAACCTGGATTAGAGCAAGTAATAGTTGTGTTTTGAAATTGGGTACTTATATTCTTTATAGTTTCAATAATTTGGGGATTAATATGACCAGAAATGAAGTTGATTTTAACTAATTTAAATTGATCGCAAAACCTAGAAATTACTTTATTAAATGAATCTAAATATTGTTTTTCAGGTGGATGAATAATAAAAAGTTCCTCATGACTTCTAATAAAAAAAGTATTAAAAGAGGTTCCTTTTTCAAGGTTAAATTCAAGTTCAAATCTTTCTTTATTTTGGTCTAAGAATCTTACACAAGAAAAATTTTCAGTAATATCAAATTCTGATAAATTTTGATTTTCTGCAAGTAAGCCTATATTAATATCTGACATTTCAAAGATTTATTTTCTAATAATGATTAGCAACTTTTCTGTGATGAACTGCTGTCTTACATGATAAGTCAGAAACATTACCATTTTCAACAATTCCATAAATTATCCAATGGTCTGGAGTCTCCAGTCTTGAACTGACTTTACAATCTAAAAAGGCGAGTGAATCTGAGAGAACTGGTCCTCCTTCAGCGATGTTGCTAATTACATCAACATCCGCAAATCTATCAGCTCCAGGGGCAAATCTTTTTAAAAAATGTCTGAACATTTTTTGATAGTTATCTTCTCTCAAGATATTCACAACAAAACCTTTTCCAACTTGCATATATGATTCAATAGCTCTATCTTTTGCTACTGCAACTGTAATACCTGGTGGAGAAAAGCTTGCTTGACTAACCCAACTTGCAACCATTGCACTTTGTCTAAATGTCGAACCTTCCCCTTGGCTCGCTGTTACTACATATAATCCTCCACTTAATCTACCTAACGCTTTATCTAAATTTGAATCAAGGCTCTTCATAGAGGCAATATTCTTCTTTTTATTGATCAATTGACCTAAGTCAGTTCCCGCTTCTTCGAATTGTTGATAAACAATGGGATCTGGAATATTTTTAACTCTTAAAGGGGAGAAAGCTTCTTTTTGGCCAAGTTCTCTTAATTTATTTGCTAATGAATCTATTGGTTCATCATTTCCACCAAATGCATCATAGACTGCAGTAAATTGTTTTGGTTTAAGTGCTGCAAATAAAGTACCGAGAGATTCTTTTAATTCATTATCTGAGTCCACTGGCCATGTGGGAATGACTACTGCTTTTGATTCGGAAATTAAACTTGTTAATTCTTGCGGGTCAGAAGATCTTAGATCTATTAATTGAACCTGTGCATCTGCTTTACTTATTCCATGAGATATCGCTTGACTTAGTCGATCGCAATAACCATAATCGCTTATGTAGCAGACTGACACAAAATCATTACCTTTGCTTTTATTGCTACTCCATTCTAGATATTTCCCTTTCCAAAAAGGGACCTGATTATGTAGCAAAGGTCCATGACCAACAGCTATTGTTTTTAATTCAGGTAGCTTATCTATTCTTTTAATTGCCTGCAGAACGCTTCTAGCGTTTGGACCCATAAGGCAATCGTAATAAAACCGGAAATCTTCGTATATTTCTTTTTGATCAGTGTCAAAAAATTCGTCAGAACAATAATGGAGTCCAAATGCATCGCATGTATAGAGAACATGTGTGCTGTGATCATATGAAAATATGGTATCTGGCCAATGTAAATTTGGGGCACTTATGAATTCAATATTATGTTTTAAACCACTATTAGGATTAGTTCCGAGATTTAAAAACTCTCCACTTTTAACCTCTAGACGCTTAAAGGGAATATGTATTTGGTCTTCAATAAATTTAAGGGCTAATTTTGATCCAACTACTGTGATATTTTGGTTTAATTCTAAAAGATTACCTATTAAACCAGAATGATCAGGTTCTGTATGGCTGGTAATTAGATAATCAACTTCTTGTGGATTTACCTTTTTCAATAATTCTTCTAACCATAATTCTTCGAACTTTGCGTGACTAGTATCAATAATTGCTAGTTTCTCACCTTTAATAATAAAACTATTGTAAGTAGTTCCATTTCTTAAACCAAATTCAATATCAAATCTACTTCGATCCCAATCCAAAGATCTTATGGCACAAGAATCATCAGCAAAGTTTTGAGATTGAACCGTCAACTTGTTATTAGTTTGTGCCAATTTAGAATTACTTGTCTGGGCAGAGGCTATCATAGAATAATTAGCTTTATAAATTAACTTTAGTTATATAGAATATAAATTCGCGTGATTATTTTTGCGAAATAACCGAAATTACGCTTTTCTTTTATTTTTAATCTTCTTATCCTGGATAAATGACATCTCAACTAATTAAAAAAAAAGTAGTTACTGGAGATGAAATAAGAAATGCTTTTTTAAAATTTTACAGTGAAAAATTACATAAAATCATTCCAAGTGCATCTTTGATTCCAGATGATCCTACGGTTCTGCTTACAATTGCTGGAATGCTACCTTTTAAACCAGTTTTTTTAGGTTTAAAAGAAAGACCATCAAAAAGGGCTACATCTAGTCAAAAGTGCATCAGAACAAACGATATAGAAAACGTTGGAGTTACAGCTAGACACCATACTTTTTTTGAAATGCTTGGTAATTTCTCTTTTGGAGATTATTTTAAACGAGAGGCTATTCAATGGGCTTGGGAATTAGTTACTAATATTTATCAACTGTCTGTTGAAAATATAATTGTGAGTGTTTTTCACGAAGACGAAGAGTCTGCAAAAATTTGGAGAGATGAAATTGGTATTCATCCAGATAGGATAGTAAAACTAGGGGAGGAAGATAATTTTTGGTCATCTGGCAAAACAGGTCCATGTGGACCTTGTTCAGAACTTTATTATGATTTTCATCCTGAAAAGGGTTTGCAAAATATTGATTTAGAAGATGGAGATCGTTTTATTGAATTTTATAATCTTGTTTTTATGCAATATAATCGTGATTCTAATGGAAAATTAACAGATTTAAAATTTAAAAATATCGATACAGGAATGGGTCTTGAAAGGATGGCTCAAATACTACAAAAAAAGCAAAATAATTATGAGACAGATTTAATTTTTCCTATTATTCAAAAAATTTGTGAGATTGCAAATATTGATTATTTTTCATTAGATGATAAAAACAAAATTTCTTTAAAAATCATTGGTGATCATACAAGAGCTGTTATTCATTTAATTTCTGATGGAGTAGCAGCAAGTAATCTCGGCAGAGGATATATATTAAGAAGGCTTATTAGAAGAATGGTCAGACATGGCAGATTATTAGGTATAACAAATGAATTTTTATCTCATATTGCTACTGTTGGAATCAATTTAATGCAAAATAATTATCCTGATTTAAAAAATAATAATGATTTAATTTTGAATGAGATAAAAATTGAAGAAATAAGATTTAGGGAAACTCTTGAAAGAGGAGAGAAATTGCTAGATGAGTTAATTTCTTCTGGGCAGAAATTAATTTCTGGTTTTAAAGCTTTTGAACTTTATGATACTTATGGATTTCCTCTAGAACTTACTATAGAAATTGCTGAAGAAAATAGTATCGGTGTAGATGTAAAGGGTTTTGAAGAAGAAATGAATGCACAAAAAGAGAGAGCTAAAGCTGCTTCAGGTAATATTGATTTGACATTAGAGGGATCATTAGAGCGAGAAATAGATCTTTTTAACAAAACTGTTTTTAATGGTTATCATTCACTCCTTTCGGAAGCTGAAATAAAGGGTATATTCTTGGATTCAACATTAGTTAAGCAAGCAAGTGAAGGTCAGAAAGTTTTAATTGTTCTTGATCAGACAACGTTTTATGGAGAATCTGGCGGACAAGTTGGTGATATTGGAACGATATTTTCAAAAGATGTAGAAGTCTTGGTTGATAATGTTATGCGAAAGAAAAATGTTTTTTTACATTATGGAACGATCAAAAAAGGAATATTAACTATTGGACAAAAAGTTAAGACTAATGTTAGCTCCTCTAATAGAGCTAAGGCTGCTGCAAATCATACAGCTACTCATTTATTACAATCTGCACTTAAATCAGTTGTTAATGAAAGTGTTGGACAAAAAGGTTCATTAGTAGCCTTTAATAAATTACGATTTGACTTTAATTCTTCTAATCCTATTTCTAAAGATCAAATTTCTAAGATTGAGACTTTAGTTAACTCTTGGATTATGGAAAATCATATCCTAGAAATAAAAAATATGTCTAAGAGTGAGGCTCTTGAAAAGGGCGCAGTCGCGATGTTTGGAGAAAAATATGATGATGAAGTGCGCGTTGTTAATGTACCTGGAGTTTCAATGGAACTTTGTGGTGGCACACATGTTCAAACTACATCTCAATTAGGTTCTTTCAAAATAATTAGTGAGGAGGGAATCTCCGCCGGAGTCAGAAGAATCGAAGCATTATCAGGTCAATCAGCATTAGACTATTTCAGTGATAGAAATACTTTAGTAAATCAATTAAGTGATTTGTTAAAAGCAAATCCTAATCAACTTTTTGAAAGAGTTAATAATTTGCAAGCAGAGCTTATTAATAAGAATAAAGAGATACAAAAAATGAAAGATGAAATTGCATATTTTAAATACTCTTCTATAAAATCATCGGCAGAAATAGTAAATTCTTTTTCAATTTTAGTAAATCAGATTGATGGCTTAGATGGGAATTCTTTGCAATCTGCAGCACTTAATTTAACTTCTCATTTGGGAAATAAAGCAATAGTGATTCTTGGGGGAATACCAAATCCAGAAAATAGAAAGTTGTTATTTGTAGTTTCTTTAGGTGATGATACAGTAAAAATAGGATTGCATGCAGGTAAATTAATTAATGAGATTGCAAGAATTTGTTCGGGAGGTGGAGGAGGAAAGCCTAACTTTGCTCAAGCGGGTGCTAAAGATATTGATAAATTAAGTGATGCTCTAGATTATGCTAAAAATTATTTGCAAAAAATATTAGATAGTCATTCTGATAAATAACTACTTTTTCTTAGACTAATTTCGATTTGATCCATTAATTTCCTTGCTTCTTCAATAGTTAATTGTTTTTGATCAATTGCTGATTCAGTATTAATTCTTATAGATTCAACCAAAGAAGCTGAACTGTAATCTAATAATTGTAAAATTTCAGATTTACTGTCCTCTTTAATAATATTTTTGACCTTATATGAATCATCTTGATTTATGTCTATATGAACTACGTTTGTACTGCCAAATAAATTGTGCAAGTTTCCTAATGCTTCTTGATAGGCTCCAGTCATAAAAATTCCAATTAGATAATCTTTATCTTTCTCTGGCTTATGTAAATTGAGTAATGATTTAATTTTTCCATCATGAATAAAATTATTTAGTTTCCCATCTGAATCACAAGTTAAATCTGCAAAGTTGCCTTTGCAGAAGGGCTCCTCTAAGTGCCTATGTATTGGTACTATCGGAAAAATCTGATTTATTGCCCAGCTATCGGGAATAGATTTAAAGATAGATAAATTTGCATAGTAAGTGGATGCAAGAGTTTCTGTAATTTCAGATAAATCAGGGTGATTGATTTCATCATTATTCAGGTTATTAGAAATTTCTTTTGCGCAAGCCCAAGTAAGTTCTTCGGCATAAGCTCTTTCTGCCAAACTTAAAAATCCTAATCTAAAAGCGACTAAGCAATCTTCTTTAAACTTTTTTGCATCATTCCATAGTTCAATTATTTGAGATAAATTTATTTTTTTATTTTTAAGTTTTTTTAATTCATAGAAAGTTTCAAGTAAATTTAAAATTATTAATTGTTGATTTTTTTTATCAAAAATTTGTAGTTTGGAACTGACATGGCTTGTTCCTAAGACATTAAAAATTAAAACTGAACAATGACTAATTATTGCTCTTCCACTTTCTGAGATTATGGTTGGATGCTTGATATTATTTAATTCACATGAATCCTTAATAGTTGCAATTACATCGTTAGCATAATTTTGAAGAGAATAATTAGTAGAGGTGTTTGAGGAGGTTTTAGTTCCATCATAATCTATTCCTAATCCTCCCCCAACATCGATATATTGCATTGGTGCTCCTAGTTTGCATAGTTCAACATATATTTGACTCGCTTCTTGTAATGCGTCTTTGATCACAGCAATATCACTTATTTGACTGCCTATATGAAAATGGAGTAATTTCATTTCGTTGATAAGATTTGCTTCTTTTAGTTCTTGTATTGTCAACATAATTTCTGGGATTGATAATCCAAATTTGGAATTATCTCCAATAGATTTACCCCACCTACCACTACTTTTACTTGATAACTTTGCCCTAATTCCTATCAATGGAGTCGCGTTAAGTTCTTGAACTGCTTGAATAATTCTTTTTACCTCATCTCGTTGTTCAATAACTATTATTGGATTTTTGCCGAGTTTTCTGGCCAAAGTAGCAATCTCAATATATTTTTTATCTTTATATCCGTTGCATATTAATAATGAATTTTGGTTTTCAAGAAGTGCAAGGCCAATTAATAGTTCTGATTTACTTCCTACTTCTAAACCAAAATTCCATTGACTACCAAACTCTATTATCTTTTCTAGGACATTTTTCTGTTGATTACATTTGACAGGAAAAACGCCTTGATAAATGTTCTTATATTTATAGGTTTTTATTGCTTTTACAAAAGAGTCATGTAATGCATTTATGCGATCTTTCAAGATATCATTAAATCTTATGATTAGTGGAGGATTTATTTCTCTACTCTTAAGTTCTTTGACAAGCTTAAAAAGATCAATCTTATTTTTAGATTTTATATCTTTGGTTACTGATATATTTCCTTTGGAATTTATAGAAAAATATTTATCTCCCCATTTGTCTATGTTATAGGTGGAAATACTATCCTCAATAGTCCAAATATTCTTTAATTTTTTCGGCTCAAAATTGGTCAATTTATGTCTTTGTGATTAATAAATGTTTTTGAAAATAACTCAAAACAACATCTTTTATTTTAATGATTACTTGCCAAGTTACCACCTAAAAGTTGAATATACATAGAGTGATTATTAACTAAATGACCAAAGAGAGAACCTTTATTGCAATTAAACCAGATGGAGTTCAAAGAGGATATGTTTCTGAGATTATTGGCAGATTTGAAAAAAAAGGATTTAAACTGGTTGGATTGAAGCAATTAATCCCCTCAAAAGATCTTGCTCAAAATCATTATGGTGTACATAAAGAAAGACCATTTTTTGGTGATTTAGTAGACTTTATTTCAAGTGGTCCCGTTGTAGCAATGGTGTGGGAAGGCGAAGGAGTTATTTTGAGTGCTAGAAAACTAATAGGTGCAACAAAACCTCTTGAAGCAGAGCCTGGAACAATTAGAGGTGATTTAGCTATAGATATTGGGAGGAATATTATTCATGGTTCTGATGGAGAAGATACTGCAAAATTTGAAATTGATTTATGGTTTAACGAAGAGGAATTATGTCAGTGGGAAACTTCTGATTCGAAATGGAGATCTGAAAATTAAAATTTAAATCTCAAATCTATCTAAACTAAATTTTTCTAAAAAGTTTTTTTCTATTTCATTCAGATTTTTATTTTGAACTATTTTCAAAAGAAGATCACTAGTTATTGCAGAAAATAAAACTCCATTTCTGTAATGTCCTGTAGCTATAAAAAGATTTTTAATTTTTGATTTCCCAATTATTGGTTTAAAATCTGGCGTACAAGGTCTAAATCCCCACCAATGTTCCATTTGTGGCCAGTTAATAGCTTCTGGTAATAAGGAGTAAATGCCTTCTTGCAGTTGTTTTATTCCATTAGGAGTATTACCCTGATTAAATTTTGAATTTTTTTCAACTGTCGCTCCAACTATAATAAGACCATCATCACGTGGAACTAAATAAGTTTTTGGTCCAAAAATAACTCTTTTCAAAAAATTTGTTGGACCTTGTATTGATAGCATTTGTCCCTTCACAGGAAAGACTGGAATCTTATTAAAAATTTTTTTACTCCAAGCACCACAGCATATAATTGCTTTTTCGCAGGTAATTTTTTTTAGTTCTCCAGTGGCACATAAAACTGTTGCACCAATAATTTTGTTTTTTTCTAATATCAAATCCTCTACTTCTGCCCCTTCTTGAAATTCAACTCTATGCAAGGAGCATGCTCGCTCAAGAGCACGCATCAGTCTTCTTCGATTATCTATTTGACCATCTTGTTCAAAAAGTAAACCATGTTTCCAAATAGAATTCATCCCATTAATTTCTGTTTGAAGATCTTTGTGATTTAAATATTTTCCGTATTTATAAGTGGGAAACTCTTCAAGATCTTCTTTATTTTTAAAAGGAACTACTATGCCACATTTTTTTAAACCGCATTTAATATTACTATCTTGCTCTATATTTTTTATCCATTTTGGAATTAGACTTTGACTTTCTTGGCCAAATTTTAGTAATTCATCTTCAAGCCCTTCCGCATGAGTAGCTAACATTCCTGCAGCAACAAATCCAGCTGATTCATTTCTGTTTTTGCTTAAAATTATAACTTTGAAGTTATTTCTAGAAAATTCATATGCGATAGATAAACCTACAAGCCCACCGCCAATAATTAATATTGATTTTTTTGTTTCTTGTGTCATTTAATAATTAATATTTTTTTGTGTTTTGGTCCTCTTTTCCTTTATATCCAATAATATTAATAAAGAGACTTTTGATAATGAACAATTTGAAATCTTGGGAAGCTGTGATTGGTTTGGAGACTCATGTACAGCTTAATACGAAAAGTAAAATATTCACATCTGCGTCAACAGCTTTTGGGGATGAGCCTAACACCCATATAGATCCAGTAGTTTGTGGCTTGCCAGGAACTCTTCCAGTTTTAAATGAGACTGTTCTTGAGTATGCTGTAAAAACTTCTTTAGCATTAAATTTAGATGTTGCAGAACATTGTAAATTTGATAGAAAACAATATTTTTATCCTGACCTGCCCAAAAATTATCAAATTTCACAATTTGATGAGCCACTAGCTGAAAATGGTTGGTTAGAAGTTGAAATAATAGAAAAGAATAAAGAATCATATATAAAAAAAATTGGGATAGAAAGGCTACATATAGAAGAGGACGCCGGTAAATTAGTTCATTCAGGTAGTGATAGATTAGCTGGTTCAAAATATTCTTTAATTGATTACAATCGAGCTGGAATAGCACTTTGTGAAATTGTAAGTAAACCAGATATTAGAACAGGTAAAGAGGCGTCTGAATATGCTTCTGAGATTAGAAGAACAGTTAGATATCTAGGAGTATCAGATGGAAATATGCAGGAGGGTTCATTAAGGTGTGATGTCAATATTTCAGTTAGAAAAGGACCTAATGCTCCTTTTGGTACCAAAGTCGAAATAAAGAATATGA
This sequence comes from Prochlorococcus marinus, assembly GCF_001180265.1. Taxonomy (GTDB): domain Bacteria; phylum Cyanobacteriota; class Cyanobacteriia; order PCC-6307; family Cyanobiaceae; genus Prochlorococcus_A; species Prochlorococcus_A marinus_H. The sequence continues at coordinate 178,137 of NZ_CVSW01000032.1, forward strand.
ATTCATTTTCTGCAATTCAAAAGGCTTGTGATTATGAAATAGCTAGACAAATAGAAGTGTATGAAAATGGAGGAAAAATTTTCCAAGAAACAAGGTTATGGGATGAAGCAAAGCAAATAACGAAAAGTATGAGATCAAAAGAAGGAAGCAGTGACTATAGATATTTTCCTGATCCTGACTTAGGACCAATTGAAGTAACAAAATCCCAAAAAGAAATATGGTTTAAAGAACTACCAGAATTGCCTTCTAAGAAAAGAAGTAAATATGTAAGTGAATTTGGTTTGTCTGCATATGATGCAAGGGTAATTTCTGATGAAATTAACATGGCAAAGTTTTTTGAAGAAACAGTAGCTAATGGTGCTGAGGCCAAACTAGCTTCAAATTGGGTAACAAGTGATATTGTGGGTTATTTAAAAGCAAATAAACTTAGTTTTAGTGACTTAAAACTTAGTGCTGAAAATCTTGCTGAAATGATTAGCATGATTTCAAATAAAACTATCAGTGGAAAAATTGCAAAAGAAATTTTACCTGAACTAATTCAAAAAAATATTTCTCCGAAAAAATTAGTTGAAGAAAAAGGGTTGGCAATGATATCTGATTCTTCAAGTATTTTGCCAATAATTGATGAACTCATAACTGAACATCCAAATGAGGTTCAAGCATTTAGAAATGGTAAAACTAAATTACTTGGTTTTTTTGTTGGCCAATTAATGAAAAGAACAAAAGGTAAAGCTGACCCTAAACTTGCAAATAAACTTCTTGCAGAAAAATTGAATAGTTAAAGCTTTATAGAAGTTCTCTTATTGTCTTGATCCATTTATTTTGATCATCTGAATTATCTAAAATAATGTCTGAAAATTTGCTTTTTTCTTCAAAACTTAATTGAAGATTTATTGACTCATATGCTTCTTTTTCGCTAATTTTATCTCGTGTCATAAGTCTTTTTTTTTGTATTTCTCTAGGACATTTAACTAACCATATTTCAGTGCAAATATCTTCAAATTTTGCTTCAAATAATAAAGGAATAACTAATACTAAAGTCTGAGTATTTCTGTGATGACTGCATTCTACTATCATTTTTTCTTTAATTAATGGGTGAAGTAGTTTTTCAATCCATTCTTTACTTTCTGGATTTTTAAAAATAATGTTCCTTAAAAGTTTTCTGTTTATTAACCTTTCTGAATTGTTCTTATTATCAATAATTTTATTTCCAAAATAATCTAAAATTTTCTTATATCCATATGTGTCAGGTTTGATTAATTCTCTTGATAAATTATCTGCATCTAATATTGGAATGTTTTTATGTTTTCTAATGTAATTAGTTATGGTTGTTTTCCCACTGGCAATACCTCCTGTTAAACCAATTCTTCTTTGGTTGTCTTTTGATTTTTGAATAATATCCATATAATTAATAATAATCTAATTACTTGTTTCTTTAGTATTAAAGAGTAGTTAGTATGAATTAAAATACCAAAAAGTTTGAGCAAGTTAGATTCCAATTGGTCGTTTGTTGATGACAGTAAGGTAACACCCAAGGGGTTTCTTTTTGCTGGAATATCTGCTGGATTAAAAGCTTCTAATAAAAAAGATTTAGCACTAATACTCGCTCCTGAAGGCAGTATTTTTAGTGGGATGTTTACTCAATCAATAGTTCGCGCTTCATGTGTGGATATTTGCGAGGACAGAATTAAAAGAGCTTCGGGTTTTGTACGAGCAATACTAATTAATTCTGGTCAAGCAAATGCATGTACAGGAAATCTTGGAATTCAACATTTTCAAATTGCTACAGCAAAGATTGCGGAACTTTTAGGAATAAAAGAAGAAGAAGTTTTAATGTGCTCAACTGGCGTAATTGGTGTTCCTATACAAATAAATGATTTATTAAAAAATTTACCGAATTTAGTTAGTGATTTAAAAGTTAATAATTTTCAAAATGCAGCAGAAGCAATTTTAACTACTGATTTGACTTTAAAAAAAGTTTTAATAGAGGCGATGATTCAAGGCAAAAAAATAAAAATAGGAGGATTTGCAAAAGGTTCTGGAATGATTTATCCCAATATGGCTACAATGCTTGCTTTTCTTACCTGTGATGCAGGTATTCAAAAAGAGGAATGGGATAAAATGATCGCTATTGCGGTTAAAAAATCTTTTAATGCAATATCAGTTGATGGAGAGACAAGTACAAATGATTCCTTTGTTGGAATAAATGCAGGAGAGAAAATTGAAAAAAGGTTTTTTCCAATTATCCAAGAAGGGATTGATATTGTATGTCAAAACTTGGCAAAAAATATTGCAAGAGATGGAGAAGGAGCAAATTGTTTATTAGAAGTTTTGGTTCTAGGAGCAAAAAATACTGATGATGCAATTATGCTCGGGAAATCTATATGTAATTCAGCGTTGGTAAAAACTGCGATACATGGTTGTGACCCGAATTGGGGAAGAATTATTTCTGCTGCAGGTAATTCTGGAGTTCAATTCAACTTAAATGACGTTGATTTGTATATAGGTAATGATCAGATTTTGGAAAAGGGAAATTTAAGTAAATATGATCCACAAAAAGTCACAAAATATATTGAGTCCAGAATGAAAGGTAGATATTTGGTGGATGATATTGTAAAAATAATTATTAATCTAAACTCAGGTAAATCGAGAGGCACAGCTTGGGGATGTGATCTCTCTAAAAAGTATATTGAAATAAATAGTGAGTATACAACTTAGTTGAGATCCATTGCAGGGCAAGCGATCTCAGTGCTTCTAAAAAATCATAAACCGGTAATAAACCAGTAAATTAATTATTGGAGTTTATAACTTGCTAAATCTTTTGTTTTAAGATCTCCAAGCGCGACTTTTTCTATTCTTTCTAATCTCGCTAAAAGTGCATTATTTTGAGCAATAATATTTTTGTTATTTTCTTTCAAATCAGCAATTTCTTTTTTTAATTCTTTTTTTTCATTCATACTAATCTGAGTAGGTTTTGTAGCCTTACCTAATTTCCAAACAAATCCTGCTCGTGCAGAAAACTTATCCTCTAGATCACCTGCATAATCTTGGCCTGGCATTGTCATAGATACAGCATAGTTAATAGAAAGTTTTTCATTAACCTTAGAAGCGCAACCTCCAGAAAAGGCAAAATCACCTCCATGAGTTCCAGTTCCTAATCCGCAAGCGAGAGTTGTGTCAGTTGGAACTGTAGGTAAACCTGTTAATGCAGCACTTAATGCCCCAACATTATTAATTGATTGTTCTACATCTCTTCCATTAATAAGTAATTTAGTTCCATTTGTGTAGTCGATTGGAATTGGATTTCCATTGGCATCTTTCGCGTAAACTTTTTGTCTTCCATTTTCTTCTTTTGTTATCCATGAGTTTTTACCAATATGTAATTCTCCATTTGCTTTTTTGGTAATTAATGGTTCTCCATCAATTGCAAGTCCCTCTGATGTAATGTCAATATCATTTTCATCTGTTCCGATCTGGATAGTGCCATCAGCATTTTTAGTAATAACAGCAGCACCATCAATATTTAGTCCATCTGCGACAACATCGATATCATTTGCATTAGCACCAATTTGGATTGATCCATCTGTTTGGTCGCTGATTATCGAAGATATACCTTTTGGATATAAAACTTTATTGGGTAATGAAACATTATCTAGTTTGTTAATTTGATTATTAATGAGATCATATTCCAGCGTGATTATATTGTCAGTTGGAAGTTCAGTAGCATTGAAATATATTTTGCCCTGATATTGGTCGATAATCGCGGTAGTTCCCAACTGATTATTTATAGTATTAACATTATTATCTGTAGATCCATAACTACTTAAAAGGGTCTCGCTTCCATCAGTTTTAACTCCAAATAACTGAATTGTAGGTGTACCGCTAATACTAGTGTTAACACCTTTGATGAATTGATATTCATCTGCTTTTGAGGGATTAGAACCAAGAATTAGAGAAGTTCCAATTACAAACAATGTAAGTAACTTTTTCATAATGAAAATCTATTTATTACTACTTTCCTAGATTTTTAGTGATTTGCTACCTTTGTAAGTCTATTTCTATATTTATTTATAAATAAATACCCCATTTTTCATTTGAATAAACCATTAATAAACCACCGCCCTAATTATATCAATCGTTTTCAGATATTAAAATTCAAATAAACCACTAATAAACCACTAACTCAATCCTTGAGATCTATTGGTATAACTAACTTTTACCTTGTATGTTGGTATCAACAGCGAATATACAACTTAACCCTAAAACGTATTTATATCAACTGATTTGAAGATTATTAATATGTTGCTTACGGTTTGCTTACATTAAATTAAGACTTAATTATTACTAATTTAATTTAGTCGCACTAGGTTAAACATATCCATTAACTATGGTTGGATGTTCTTTGTTCTTGAACATTTTTCTATAGTCATCATGCAATCTTTCAGTTGCAAATTTTCTTTTCTTCATTGCATCTCTGATTAAATCCATCTCATTGAATTTACGATTGAGAATTTTGAATGGAGTAGTTAGTTTCATAAAACCTCCTTTTTTAATAAAGACTAAAATTAATAATTCAGTCGCAGTAAATTAAACAATTTTGATTTGTTGGATGTTCTCTACATTCTTTCTCCCAAAAGTTTTGAAACTCAGGGGTGCATTTCTCAAGTTCTTTTGGAGTTTCGTTTAGATTTAATCCTGCATAATTAAATGCAGTTAAGTATCTTGGAATGTTAAATTGATTTAATAGTTTCATAAGACCTCCTAGATCTATATCTATATTTTCCTCCTATTGACTTGAAATTCATAGAGTATTTTTACCCGAGTAGAAGTGCTTTGTGGTTGTCACGACTATCTTTTCTCGTTCAGTAGGAGTAGAAATAATTCAGGAGTCAAAAGCACTTCATCGACTTTGTGGACAGCGAGGTGCATACGACTCGAAGAGGGCAAACAAATGCCCTCTTATTTTATTTTTCGTAAACTTTTACTCATTCTTTTCGCTACATTTTATCGACATTAGTATTTAGGATATGAACGGTTAGATTTATCAAAATAGGAAGTAATTATGTTTGTAAGTATTGATTTATGTTTAGTCCCTATTGGAGTTGGAACTTCCCTATCTCCTTATATAAAAGAGTGTATTGAAGTTATCAAAAATGAAGGTCTTAACTATGAATTAGGAGCGAATGGAACTGCAATAGAGGGAGATTGGGATAAAGTATTTGAATGTGTTAAAAAATGCCATAAAAAAATTCATTCAAAAGGTGCGCCTAGAATTTATACAACAATGAAAGTAAATACTAGAACTGATAAAGAACAAAAATTCTCAGATAAAGTAAAAAGTGTATTAGATAAATAATGGAACAAGAACGCAATTACGATAATGATGGATAAAACTAACACTTGGTTAATTAGAGTATTTGCTGTTGTTCTTATTTGTTTTTGCCTTTTTGCATATCTAAATGCACAAGCGAACCAATCCTTACTCCGTTTAAAACCTACCATTGAGAATTTGGAATATAAAGCATTCTTACTCCGTCCAAAACCTAGTATTGAGGATTTGGAATATAAAGTATTAGATAAGTTAAGGGGAAATGCTGAATTTGCTGCGAATAGAGATTATGCGGACTATGAAAAATTTGGAAGTATAATTTTTTGCAATACTTCATTCAATAGTCGAATTGAATCAGCAAACTATTCGAAACAAATGGAATTATATATTTCTGGGAAAGAAGCAGATTTATCAGAATGGGATACTGCTATAAAAAATTATGAAAACGAAAGATCAAAATGTAGAGACATTAATCCTTGAAACGTTGAAACTGCGTGTAATTAAAGTGTTTCAAGAACTTTAAGTTATAAGAAACAAAATATACTGATAAGAAATCATGTCAATATTTCACTTTTTTATTTAATTTGCTGTTTCAGAAAGCATGCTCTGTTGCTTACAGTTTGCTTACGGTTGCAAATTAGAAATTTAGTAATAACTTAATTTTTAATTACCACTTACACTTCGCTTATAATCGTATTGACTTATAAAAAGTCAGTTGTTGCAGTCAATTTTGAGTGATTATCTTTGTATAGCAATGAACTCGGAGTATACAACATAACGTCAATCCGCGAAATCTATTGGTATGAATATTTTTTGGTTATTTGTTTTTATTACTAGCTAATACACAAATTAACTCCAAATCTTATCTATATCAATGAGTTTGGAGGGTCTATATAAGTTGCTTACACTTTATAAGGTTAATCCAAGTAATGAATTAGATATTTAAATATATTTTTAATCTGATAACACCAAATAGCGTTTAGATGAATGTATATTGATAAACTCGGAATAAACTACATAGTTTTAAATAGACTCTCCTGTAATGAATTATTCAGGAATCTAATAAAAAATTAATCTTTTTACATAGTTTCACTTATCTAACTAAAACTTCCGAAAAAATCGGGATAATTAGTTTAGATATTTCTTCATGTCCCTTTATTGTGTAGTGAGATTCATCAATAAACCAATCTAGAGACCCTTTATTAGCTAAGTCATAAGTATTTAAATTTTCTAACTTATTTAAAGATTTAATTAAGGAAAATCTGTAATCAGATTCAAGCAAGTGCAAATCTGAGATATTTAAATTTGAAATTTTGTATCTTTCTGCAATATTTTCTTGTTGATTGGTAAAACTAAACTTTGTAGGTAAATATATGAATAAAAATTTATTCCCAGAATTCATTGCAATCATGGATTTATAATTCCGTACAACAGATTTTATGAAAGTGGATTTTTTTTGATTATATTCTTCCATAGAAATATTTAATTTTTTTAATAAAACTTCAGAAATAGATGTTGATTGTATATTCCTCATTTGTAAGGTTGGTTCTGATTTGTTTAATTGTTTTTTCATTAACTGTAAATAAGAAAAGCTGTAACTATTCTTTTGTATATTTTGCATAATTGAATTTATAAATATTTTTAAACTTGTGATTACATTGCCGTCTGAAGCTTTATTAAATAAATTAATAAACTTTACTTGTTTCATATTTTTTAGTGACATAAATCCATTAGCAAAGTGAAAATCGTTCATCATTTCATTTTTATTGTTATCTAGAAAGTTGATGAATCCCCAAAAATCCTGAATTCCTCCTACACTTGCTACCAATTTAATATTTGGTAAATCATAGAAATTGCTATTTGAATTTAGGTATTTTACTAACTGAACATTTTCCTGCCAAGAGTTAAATTCATAATAGGAAAGATTGACAATATCAATAGATTCATTTTTTTTAATCAGTTCTTTTTCTAATAAATTAACGAAAGATTTTTTTAAAAAGCCTTCATGAGGAGCTGGGTAACCTAGTGCTACACTATTTCCAAGAATAGCGATTCCATATATATCTTTAATATTATTTTTATTAGTGTTACGAAAAGTTTTTATCAAACCATGTCTATTAATATAACTATTAGGAGTTTGAGAGTTTTTTGTAGATGGTTTATATCTCGTTGTACCTGTAATTAGATCAAAGGTAGAAAGATGAATTGCTTCTAATTTATTCTTATTAGGCAACTTGATCCCTAACAAAGTAGTAAAAATCGCTAATGTTATTTCACTAATTACAATTATTAAAGGGATAAAACAAATGACATAAAGAAATATATGTTTATTTTTCTTAGTCATTTATTTATATCGCAATATAAGTAAATGGCACTATAGCTTGAACAAGACTAATAACTAGCAAAAGTAATATACAGATAATAACTGAGGTAATTATTGCAGCCTGTAAGGGAGTAGAATTTTTCCAAAGTGATGTAAAAATGTGTTTGATAAATCTAAAGAATTGCATAACTATATTTTTTTTCTTAGTAAACCATAATCCGTAAGTAAATACTCTAGAGATGAATTTGTGCAAACTAGCAAACCGTCAATAAAGTCAAAACAAGTTGGATCTCCGCTTATATTTAGAGAGGAATTAGCCAGAATTTCAATATTATATTGAGATACCAAGGAAAGTAAAGAAAAGATAAATGATCCCTGATTAGCTATTTGTAATCTTGCAGTTCCATCAATATGGGTAACGGGGAATTGAAGAGCCTCAGAATTCTTTAGGCAATCACAAGTAGCAGTCATCGATCCGTATGATTCAATTAATGCATCATTTAATTTATAGTATTTTTTTGCAGTGTCTAAAGTCATTACTGGCGCAGTTGGTCTAAAAGGACTTCTATTTTTAATGACGGTATTTAAATACTTAACTGCCTCATGATTTTTCCCATCACATATAAGAGATCTATTCCCTAATGCTCTAGGCCCCGTTTCCGAATTACCTATTACTGTTCCAATTATTTCACCTTGATTTATTAATTTAGCACAATAATTCAAGGCTTCTTCTTTTCCCTCAGCAATAACATCGAAATTGGTAGAGATAATTTTAGAAGCTTGATTTACTTGCTTATCAAAATTAGAAATAGAAGGAAATAGTGAGGGTTTTTTAATAGGCTTTAAGTCTGAATTATTTTTTATGAAACCATAATAGGCAGCACCAATAGCTGCTCCTGCATCACCTGGAGATGGCGGAACGATTATTTTGTTAACAAAGGGTAATTCAGCTAATCCTTTTAATGAAACTGAATTCATTGCAACTCCCCCAGAAAAAAAGAAATTTTTTGAGCCTGTTATTTCATATCCATATTCAAAAATTTTCCTTAGCAACTTTTCAGTTACATATTGAGCAGCTTTAGCTATGTCAGCATATCTTTGAAAGTCTGGTTGATCTGGAAGTAATTGATTAAATGGATTACGAGGTGTTCCTAATAATGAAACAAGTTCTTTACTATAAGAATCAGTTATGGAAGTATGGTATTTGAAGTATTTCATATCTGATTTCAAGCTCTTACTTTTTTCGTCCCAATATATTAATTTTTCTAATACGTTAATAAATTCACTTTTAGGATTCCCAAAGGCAGCCAGACCCATAACTTTATACTCACCCTCATTAATTGCGAATCCAAGGAAATCCGTTATGGCAGAATAAAATAATCCTAATGAAAATGGATATTCAAGGTTCCATAATTCTTTAATATCCTCAGGACTAACTACACTATGAATTGAAGCAGTGCTTCTATCTCCAAAACCATCTACAACTATTGAGCATACATCACTAGTTATATCTGAATACGCTAGACATGTTAATGTATGGCTTAAATGATGGTCAGAATAAATTAATTTATTTTCTGAACCTGGATACGTTTTTGATAAATCCATAAAGCATATAAGTGAACTTTTCTTGAAATTCCTAAATTGGTTAGTCATTAAAGGAATACTTGTAGGCAGATTCTTAGATGCCACTTTTAATGGATGCAAAAACGCGCTTAAGGGCCTTTCATAAAAAATAAACTTATTTATGTATTGATGATTTAACTTATTATCCTTGAATAATTTTTCAAGACTTCTTTTTGGAAAAGTTTTATCACCCTTGATTCTACTCAAGGATTCTTCTTTACAATAATCTATGAGTTCTCCATCACTATTGACTAAGGCTACAGCTGACTCGTGATTATATGCTGATATACCGACAAACATTTAATTTTAAAGAATTGACTTATCTGAAATTTCCATTAGATTTTTATTTCTTCTGTTAAACTCATTTAAATTGAGAATTGAAATAATTTTGCCGATACAAAAAGAAATTGAAAGATAAACTGGCTTAAATAGAACCTCAAGTATTTTAAGATTCTTTTCGTAAAATTTTCTTCCTTTGTTTTTAATTTTTTCTCTTGTTTTATAGACCCTCAACTGCCATGGTTGAAGAGCGGGGTAATGCTTTAGAAAGTGTCTTTTAGCCATACCATGATGAGTTAACTCATCTTTCATAATTTGAGATATTTTTTCCCCATCTTTTGAATCAGGTCCTAGTAGAGCTAAAATTTTATCAAAAGATGCTTTAGCTAGAAGCTCATTAGTATAAACAAACGCAATAAAATCTTTAATATGCATAAATTCAATTAGAAAACCTTTAGGTGAAATATATCCTTTTGGGATGACCGCGTAAGGTCTAAACCTTAATTGTCTAGCTCTACTGATATCTATATTTTTGGTTTTTGACTTTAAAATTGAAAAAAAAGTATTAGCGTGATTGTATTCGTCTTTAGCATGATGAAAATATCCAAATGCTGTAGATGGACTTTCGCATTTTTTACAAGCAGCTAACATCTCTAGAGCTGATCCAAATTCAGCATGAGCTGTTTCATATAAAACGTTTTGTATCTTATATATTTTTTTTGACTCAGAACTTGGCCTCATTAATAAATTAAACTTTGGGTAAACTATAACATTTTTTGAAAAAAAAAAGTCAGATTAGAAAAATATTTTTCGAGATAAATTAAGAAAAAAGGCATTGGAAAAATTATGCCCTTACACTTTTTTTATTATAAGAGAATATACTCAATGAAAAAGAATATTTATTTTTGACTTCTTGCAGAATATACATATCTACTATTATTTCTATAACTAAAAATATGTTATTCAATAAAACTTATTAATCTTAATGTAATTTCTTTATGGTCTATATGTAAATCAAAAAAAGTGAACATCAAGAGTGAATGTACTACTTAAGCTTTAGGAAGTCTACTGGTAGATATTCATTTAAGTAAAGAAATAGTATTGTTAGGGTTCCAATTACAGAACCTATAAAACCTCCAAGAAAATTAATTAAAAATCCAGATTTTGTAATTAAATTTTCTTCGTTTTTTTCTTCTTTTAAATCAGGAGAATCAACTACTTTTAAGCGCTGATTGGTTGTTGGTTGTTTAAGTTGTTGATGTCGGATGAGGGCTTCGAAATCAGGCATGGAATTTGTGAGGCAATTGAACAATAAGCAGACCAGCCCGTCATTCGACGAGGATCTGATCTACCTAAATCGTCTACAGCTTTAAATACAGCATTGCCCGAGGCTTCTGCTTTATCAAATGCTGAAAGTAAAGGTATAAATGTATCAAAAACATATAAACCAAAATTTTCTAGAGCTGCTTTGGCTTGTTGCGCTGCTTTTTGCTGTCTAAAATCAACTTTTACTATTACTACAGCATGGTTAACTTTTAAGTTGCTTAATAAATTAGCTAGTTCAACAGTTAATTCTACTGATCTTGCTTTTGCAGTTGTAGGTAAGATAACTAAATCTGAACCATACGCTAAGTGTTTAAGTTCTTCTTGATCACTGCTAGCCTGGCCATCAGTTATTACAATTTCTGATGATCTTGATGCTTTAGCAGCTGAACTGACGGGGAAAACTGGAAATGGAAGATTGCCTCTTGATGCGTACGCTAAAGCAGATCTATTCTTGTCGGCATCGACTATGCAAACTTTTTTACCCTCAGAATGCCAAACACTAGCAAGGTGAATACTTGTACAGGTCTTGGCTACCCCCCCTTTTTGTCCGCAAACGGTAATGAACAATTGTTTATTTTTATTTCTCTTACTTTGGAGAATAATTTCTTAATGTCAAGAGAAATTGATTTTTAATGCTTTAAAACTTATTTTTTGAAATATTTTAAAGAAGCGAATATTTTTAGATAACCTTATAAAGTTCCTTATTTAAATTGGCTAGTGAAGAAAAGAATTGGATTAGGTACGTGGTCTTGGGGCAATAAGCTTTTCTGGAATTACCAATCTACAAATGACGATGATTTACGTGAGACATATAATGAAGCGTTACGAAGAGGTTTTGATCTAATTGATACTGCAGATTCTTACGGTACTGGGAATCTTCAGGGTAGAAGTGAATTATTGATAGGAAAATTTTTACTAAATACTCCTTCAGCAAAGAAAAAAAGAATTCAAGTAGCAACCAAACTTGCACCTTATCCTTGGAGAATAGGTAATAGAGGTTTTAATAAACCTTTTTTGAAAAGTTTAGAAAGACTTAATAATAAATTAGATATAGTGCAATTACATTGGTCAACTGCAAAATACAATCCTTGGCAGGAATTAGGCCTGTTGAATAATCTTTGCGATTTAAAAGATGAAGGCTTTGATTTTCAAATAGGCTTATCAAATATAGGGCCTAAAAGATTGATGAAATTAATTAATTTCTTAGCAAAAAGAGATCAGAGCTTAAAGAGTGTTCAAATACAGTTTTCTTTGCTTGCTCCAGACTTAGGAAAACAAAATCAGGTAAAAAAAATTTGCGACGAAAATAATATTGATTTCTTTGCTTATAGTCCTTTGTCCTTTGGAATACTTTGTATTGATCCAGATAAAGAACAAAATAAAGAAAAAAGTTTTATTCGCAACGCATTATTTGAAAACTATAAAAAACCAACATATGAATTGCGGAGGTGTTTAAAAAGAATTGCAAATCAAAGATCAGTTTCCCAAGCGCAAGTAGCAATTAATTGGTGTTGTTATCAAGGAGCTATTCCGCTCGTTGGAATGCGAAAAAAATCTCAAGTTATAGATATATCGAATGTATTCAATTGGAATTTAAATAAAAGTGAATTTAAAGTACTTCAGGAATTGTCAAAAAAATGTTTAAAAAAAATGCCTAAAAATCCTTTTTCAAGCATTTAATTAAATTTTTAGCTAGATATTTTATTATTTTTTTTTATTTGACAACCACTATTCCATAGTTCATTGGGAAATTTTTCGCCAGTGAATCTAATAACTTTTGGTTTTAGATTTATTATCAAGTCATTCAGTTTTTTATTAGATTCCATTTTGCAAGATTCGATTTTTTAATAAGATAAATTAATTTAAAACTTATCTTCTCAGTATTTATACTTATAAAATTTAAAAAATTCTTTTTAATACAAGCATTTGCAGCAATATTTACACACTAATAAATTATCTATTACAACTTCTTAGTTATTTAAAAAAAGTGGAGTCCTTCCAGACTCCTTGTATCATTTGGTTGATAAGGCTGATATAACCCCATCTCCTTCAGGATCAAGCAGCAACTGGTGCTGTTTGACGGGAGAAACTAACGATTTTGTTAGCATTTGTGTTTTTGCTCTAACCGAGCCGGCTTCAGTCACCTTCCTTATGCCCCGTCGAAACCATTACAACCCCAAATAGTGGAGTTGAGCGGAATCGAACCGCTGTCCGAAACATCGGTTGAGATCACCTAGTCCAATTGGACATTTATATTCTGACAGGCAAAATGAGTATTGAATAGTTTTTTTAAGTTTTTATCGTATATGAATGTAGTGGCATCATCTCCAGAGGGACTAGAGAAATATTTAGCTAAAGAAATTTCAAATTTAGGTGGCTTTAATATTAATACTAATAAAAGATTTATTAATTTTGAATGTGATTTTGAAACTTTTTATAGAGTTCATTTTTATTCCAGATTAGCTTTTCGTTTTTACAGAGAAATTACCAGTTTTAATTGCTATGACAAGCAATCTTTATATGAAGGGGTTAGAGATTCATTTGATTGGTTAAATTGGTTGCATTATGAAAAAACATTTAATGTTCAAGTAACTGGGAGGACATCTTCCTTAAGTCATACACATTTCACTGCTCTCGAAGTTAAAAATTCCATAACTGATTTGCAAAAGGCAGTTTGGAATAAAAGATCAAATATTTCTTTAGAAAATCCTGATTTTATCATTCATCTTCATTTAAATAATAACAAAGCAATTATCAGTCTTCAAAGCAGTCTGGAAAGCTTACACAAAAGAGGCTATAGACCCGCAGTTGGAAATGCCCCATTAAAAGAAAATTTAGCTTCTGGATTGATAAATATGACTCAATGGAATGGCAAAGTCCCTTTAATTGATTTTATGTGCGGCTCAGGAACTTTTTTAATTGAGGCAGTTAACCAATTTCTTGAAGTTCCTATAAATATTGATCAAGTATATCTTTTTGAGAATTGGTTGGACTTTAGAAAGGATATTTATCTTAATGAAAAAAATAAGGCAAAAAATAAAATTATAAATTATGAAAAATTACCAACCATAATAGGTTGTGAAATTAATAAAAAGGTTTTTGAGCAGGCGAAAGTAAATATATCATTGGCTGGACTCGAAAATTATATTGAACTTATAAATAATGATTTTTTAGCACTCCAATTAAGTTGCACACCAGGGATAGTTCTATGTAATCCTCCATACGGCAAAAAATTAGGCGATCAAAATGAATTGATTTCTCTATATGAACAAATGGGAATCTTCCTAAAGAATAATTTTTCAGGTTGGGAATTTTGGCTGCTAAGTGGAAATCCAAAACTAACAAAATATTTGAAAATGAAATCTTCATTGAAAATTCCCGTTAGCAATGGGGGAATAGATTGTAGATGGATAAAGTATTTAATAAGGTAATTTATTTTTTGCCTAAAACGGCCTTTGTTGTCTTGCCTAAACCTTCAAATGTTTGAGGAAGATAAGGACCTTTGGCTAATTTTCCTCCAAGCTTCAAACTTAAGCCTGCAAGAAATAAATCGATAAATATTATTAGTAATAAATTATATTCAATATTCCAGTTATTATATTTCGTTAGAAAAAGATAAAAAATAATATGGATGCAAATTAGGACTAATAATAATAATGTGCTGCCAATTGCCAAAAATATGCCACCACTAATTAATCTTCTTTTTTCTCTATCTACTTCTTGAAGAGCTATTCTTACATGCAAATCCATCACTGAACTTGCGATCGCTGAAATTCTGGAGGCGGTATTTGCAAAGTTTTTATTTTTTGGTTTTTCCATATTATTTTTTGCCACTGTTTAGGAGGGTTCCTATTAGTAAACCAATACCAGCCGCAATAGCAATAGATAATAGTGGTTTTTTTCTTATTGGATTTTCTATTTTTGGTCTAAGTGTATTGTTAAGTTCTTCTAATAATTCTTCTAATTGACTTTCGATAGGTTCAATTTTTTCTGATATTTCCCAATTGTTTTCTCTTATTGAATCAATGATTTCAAATAGTTGGCTTTTTATTCCAATTACTGAGGTTCCACTATGGCTTGCTATTACTTCAACTAAATCATCAATACTCCCTTTTGTGGCTTCAAGGGTTTGTTGTGCAATGTTAGGCCATTTTTCTTTTATTAAAGGTATTAAACTGTCAATTTTTTCAAGTAACCATTTTTCTGAAATAACTTCTTTTTCAGGAAGATCAGATTTATTTTCTTTTTCTTCTACTTCTTTGGGAGGATGGTAAGTCTCCATTATTTAACCTAATTTATTTTAAGATTAGACCCTATTTTCTTAATTTGGAACCCTTATCTAAAGAATTGTTCGATTTATATAGATTAAAAACATATAAAAGTTTATTTACATTTTATTTATCTACTCAGTTCTGCAAGAAGGTTTTGTTAAGCTATTACTAAATTTATTAAATGAGTTTAAATTTCATTATGGATATTACATTTGCATCATTAATTTTTGCATCTCGCACAATCCCTACAGATTTTGGATTAGTAGCTGCAGCTATCGCTGGAGCAGGAAGTTTGCTATTCATTGCATTAAGATTTGTTCCTGATGCAAGTAATTAAATAACAGGAGCCATCTTTAAGAAAATATATCTTTATCTCAACTTTGTTTTAAAAATAGATTCGATTTATTTATCAATTGGATAATGAACAGATGGGTTTTGCTTGAACATAAAGTTTATTCTGCTAACTCTTTGCATATACATTATGATTTCCTTGTTGAAAATGGCATAGATTGCTTAACTTGGAAATTTTTAAAACTACCTTTATTAAATCAAGCTTCTATAGAAATTTCTATGCAGCCAAATCATAGACTTTTATGGTTATCCCGAATAGAACATGAACTTTCTGATAATAGAGGGTTTGTAAAAAGAATTGATCATGGAATATTTAAAAGCGTTTCTGATAAATTGGACTCTGAATATTATGGATTTATTTTAGATGGTGAACTTCTTTATGGTTTGTTTGAAATTTCAGGCAATTCTTGTAGATTGAGCAAAAATTATTAATATCCATTTATAAATAAACGTAATATTTCTATTGAGAATTTTTGCAAATTAGTTATTCTTATTTAGCTATTGAGACTTGAGATTGGTACATATCAATCAGGTCGAGTTTGAAAATTTTAAATCTTTTGGAGGAAATGTAAAAATTCCTCTTGAAGAAGGTTTTACGGTGGTTACTGGTCCTAATGGTTCTGGGAAAAGTAATATTTTAGATGGAATTTTATTCTGTTTAGGTCTAGCTAATAGTAGAGGGATGAGGGCTGAAAGATTACCAGATCTAATAAATAACTCCAAAGTTAAAGAGGGTAAGTCATCAGAAACATCTGTATCGGTAAAATTTAATATTCAAGATTGGTCCCCCAGAGAAGATCTTCCCCCTTTGGAACTAGAAGAAGAAGAAATTGCCCTTAATAAAGGTCAGAAAGAATGGGCAGTTTCTAGAAAATTAAGGCTTATGCCAGGTGGTTCTTATGCTTCTACTTATACTTCTGATGGAAAACAGTGTACCTTGCAACAAATACAGAGAATATTAAGGGATATTAGTGTTGATCCTGAGGGTAGCAATGTGGTTATGCAGGGTGATGTAACAAGAATAGTATCAATGAATAATAAGGAGAGGAGAAATCTTATTGATGAATTAGCAGGAGTAGCACTTTTTGATACAAGAATAGAACAAACTAATGCAAAATTAAATGACGTTTTCGAAAGACAAGAAAGATGTGAAATTTTAGAAAATGAATTGCAATCTAGTAAAAATAAGCTTGAAAAAGATTGTGAAAAAGCAAAGCGATATAAAGAGTTAAAGGCAAAATTACTACAAATAACTGAATTGGAGAAAGTTCTTATTTTTGATAAACAAGTTAAGCATGTTGAATCTATAGAAAAAAAAGAAGGTGAAATTGAAAAGAATAAAATTTTATTTAATAAACAAAAAGAATCTATTGGTAAAGAAATATCAGTCTTAGAAAATGCGTTGAAAATACTGATTGATGAGCTTAAGGAGAAAGGAGAGGATAAATTGATAAAAGTGAATTCCGATATTGGAAGTATTAATTCTAGTTTGAGAGAACTTGATAGGATATCAAGTCTGAATAGAGAAGAAGGTATTAAATTACAAAAACAGAGAGATGAAATTGCAATTTCTAAGAGGAATATAGAGTCAGAGAAAATGAGACAAGAAAATTTTGATGATAATGTTTTAAATCAATTGAACTTGCAAATTGATGATCTCACTTTAAAACATAAACTATCCAGAAAAAAACTTTCTGATGCGGCTGGGGAATCTGGAGAATTTTCAAAACAAAGCATCAAATTAAATGCAGAGCTTGAAAGCATTAAAAATCAAATTAATCCTTTGGAATTAAAAAAAAGGAAAATCGAAGAGGAAATTATTCAAAATAATATTCAAAAAGATGAGATATTGTCTCATATTGACTCCTTAGACCTAGAAAAGCAGAAACTTTTTGAGGGAAATCAAGGAAAAAAAGAGAAATCCGATATTAAGAATAAAAACTTGGCAAGTAATAGCTCAGAAATTAATTCTTTAAAAAATGAAATTGATTTATTAATTAAAACTAAAACAAGGCTTAATAACGAGCAATTAAGGCTTGAAAAGGATTTATCTAGATTCGAAAGTAGGAAGGAAGCTTTAAGCGAATCTAGAGGTTCATATGCTCTAAGAATTCTCTTAGAGGCGGGGTTAGAGGGTATACATGGTTATGTAGCTCAACTTGGAGAGGTTAGTGAGAAAAATAGATATGCATTAGAAATTGCTGCTGGAAATAGATTAGGACAAATTGTTGTTGATAATGATCATATTGCTGCTAAAGCAATTGAAATTCTTAAAAAGAAGAAAGCGGGAAGATTAACTTTCTTACCTTTAAATAGAATTAAAAGTCAAAAAAAGAATTATGCAATTTCAAGATTTGAAAATAACAGGGAAAATGGATTTATTGATAAAGCTATTAATCTAATTACTTTTGATGAAGTTTATTCAGACGTTTTTCGATATGTTTTTGGAGATACTTTGGTTTTTTCAGACTTATCTTCAGCTAGGTTATCTACACAAAAAAATAGGTTGGTTACCTTAAGTGGTGAATTATTAGAAGCAAGTGGTGCTATTACAGGAGGCAGTAAGTTAAATAAAGATTTGGCTTATAGGTTTGGAATTAATAATGATATTGATGATTCAAGTCCTATAAAAGAAAGATTATTAGTTATCGAAGAGGCTTTAAAAGAGTCAAATAATGATTTGATAATAAAAAATAATAGACTTAGTAAATTAAATTCTAACCGTAGTCAAATAATTCAGGATTGTGCCTCATTTAATAAAGAAATTGAAGTAAACCAAGGTTCTCTTAAGGCTGTCTCGCAAAGAATTGAGGATTGTAAATCGAGATTAAATAAACTTGATACTGCTAATAATTTATTAGTTAACGAGTTATACCATTTAAAAAATGAATTGAAGCCTTATCATGATAAGTTTGATCAAATAAAAATTATTCAAAAGACAAATTATGAAAAAAATCAAAAATCATCATTAATAGCTTTTAATAACGACTTTAATAATCTTGATAAAAAACTTGAATTACTTTTTAAGGAGAGAGATACATTACTAAATAAAAAGAATCAATTTGCTTTAAATAAAGAGCGTATCAATAATTCATTAAAGATTACTTTACTACAAGAAAAAAACTTGCAGGAATCTATTCAACAGCTTGCAATTGCTCATGGTGAATGGATAGAAAAAAGAGATGAATTTAAAAAAGAGCTTTTAGATCTTGATAATCAAAAAAATTCTCTAGAGAAGGATTTAGGTTTATTGAGAAGGAAAAGAGATGAATTAAACTCCTCAATTTCAAATAAAAGGCAAGAATATAATAACTATCTGTTGAAGCTTGAATATCTTGAAAGGGATATGCATTCTCTTAAAGAAGAGATGAGGAGTGAGAAAATAAAATTAGAAAATTATAAAAAAGCTCTACCTAATCCTTCCCCGGAGTTTGGAGAATATGAAGGAAAGAGTCTTGAGTCTTTGCAATCAGAAATTTCGATCATAAATGCAAAACTGGAAAGCCTAGAACCTGTTAATATGTTGGCTCTTGATGAATTAGAAGAACTAATTGAAAGATTAAATGGTTTGCGAGAAAAATTAGAAATTCTATCTAATGAAAGATCAGAATTATTGCTGAGAATAGAAACTGTATCTACGATGCGTCAGGAGGCTTTTATGCAAGCATTTACAGAAGTTGATAGACATTTTAGAGAGATTTTTGCAAATTTATCTGATGGAGATGGATTTCTTCAACTTGAAAATCCTAATTCTCCTTTAGATGGAGGATTAACTTTAGTGGCTCATCCTAAAGGAAAAAATGTCAGAAGATTAGCCTCAATGTCAGGTGGTGAAAAATCGTTAACTGCTTTGAGTTTTTTATTTGCTTTGCAAAAGTATAAACCTTCACCTTTTTATGCATTAGATGAGGTTGATAGTTTTTTAGATGGTATAAATGTTGAAAGGTTGTCAAAACTAATATCGAATCAGTCATCAAATGCTCAATTTATAGTCGTAAGTCATAGAAGGCCTATGATTAGTGCGTCTGAACGAACAATTGGGGTTGCGCAAGCAAGAGGTGCTAATACTCAAGTTCTTGGGTTACCAAATGCTGCATAAACACACTTTTTTAAATTTATACGTCAGAATGATAAAAAGAAATTTATGAGCTTGTCTAACACATCTGCTAATAAGAATCTCCCTAACTCGGTTCCTAGAGAACGTTTATGGTTAAGGTCAGAATTAATGGGAACACAAGTGATAACTACTGATACTGGGAGGCGTCTTGGCGTAGTTGGCGAAGTTGTTGTTGATATCGATAGAAGAGAGGTGGTTGCTTTGGGATTAAGAGATAATCCACTTACAAGATTTTTACCAGGTTTGCCTAAATGGATGCCCTTAGAAAGTATAAAGCAAGTTGGAGATGTCATATTAGTCGATTCCCTAGATTCTTTGAGTGAGAGTTTTTCTCCAGAAAGATATGGGAAGGTAATTAATTGTCAAGTGATTACAGAATCTGGACAACTTTTAGGAAGAGTTCTTGGTTTTTCTTTTGATATTGAGACTGGGAATTTGATATCTCTTGTTATGGGTGCTGTTGGTGTTCCGCTTTTGGGTGAGGGAGTTTTAAGTACTTGGGAAATACCTGTTGAGGAAATTGTAAGTAGTGGTACCGATAGGATTATTGTTTATGAAGGTGCGGAAGAGAAATTGAATCAACTAAGTAGTGGACTACTTGAGAAACTTGGAGTCGGGGGTTCTTCATGGGATGAAAGGGAAGCAAATGGATACTCAGCAAATCTTGTGCCTGTAGAGAATCAGTTACTCTCAGGTTCTGAATCAGAACAGCAAAACAATTTGGTCGAGGAATATGAAGAAGTTGTTGAACAAGATAATTATGAAGATGATTATGAAGAAGATTATGATGAAGAACTTGAATATGTTGAAATAAAGGGATCTGCAAAGGAAATAAATAACAGTAAAAAGCTATATATGGATAATGATGATTCTGATCAGATCGAGAATCAAAATAGTGTTAATCAAATAGATGGAAAAGATAATGTTGATTTTAATCAAAAGAAACAATCAAATACTAATTTAGCTTCGAAAAGACCAATTCAACATTCAACTGAAACTTTAGATATTGAACCACTAGGTGAACAAAATTTTGTTAAAGATAATAAAAAATCAGAAAAGTTTGAAATCGATGATCCATGGTGATTGTTAAAGGGTTTTTATTGAATTAACAATTATAGAGGCAAGTTTTTTTGCAGCCCCTTTATCGCCTCTTTCTTTATTTAGATTATCCCTAATTCTTTTCAATTGATGTCTATCATTAATAAGAAATAATACTTCTCTTGCAATTTTTATTGGTGAAATATTACCTATCCTTTCAGGGACAATCATTCTTTTAGCTTTAATATTTGGCCAAGCAAAAAACTTCTTTTTTTTAAAATAGAAATTTTTAACTATAAAAGTTAGGAATCTATTTATGAATGAAATTTTTCCAATTACTCCAAAAATGCCATCCCATGCATTCATCATATTTAAATGTTGAGTTGGCAGAACTACTAACATTGGAAGACTAATTGCTGCTAATTCTGCAGTATTTGCTCCTACAGTTGTAATTGCAAGATCGCATTCCTTTAATACTTCATAGCAAGGATGTTTCTTGATTAGATAAATCTTTGTATTTTTTGATGTTTCAATTACATAATCAAAATAAGAGTCTTTGAAGTTTTTAATTTTTTTGATTTTTGATGAGTAATATTTAGCAATTGGATTTTTGTTGCTTTGAAAAAATAAATATTCACTTTTATCAGTTGTTGGGGCAATGGGAATTATAAAATTTATATTTTGATTTTCCTCAGCAATATGATCTGCAACTTCTAAGAAGAAAGGAATTCCAACAGAAAGCTTTGCTTTCTTAGAACCAGGCAACAATGCAATGTAGTGTTTTTCTTTATTTCTTAATGATATTTCGCTATTAAGTTTGATATCTGCCATCAAATCGCCAATGACTTTACATTTATATTTATATCTTTTAGGTATTAAGTCTTTTACTTTTACATTCATAGCAGCAATTTCGTTGGTCCATTTAGGCCATCGCGAAACCCATTCGGCATATGTGATATTTAAATAGCCTAATCTTTTAGCTAATAAAATGCTCCAAAATTGATCCCCACCAAGGAAAATAACTACCCCTTTTTTTGGCCATTTAGCAAAAAAATGTGGCCTTATTAATAATTTCCAAAAATTTTTGGATTTTGTAATTAATTCGAATTTATTCCATGAATTTGCAACTAAAAATTCTTTACCAGTGGCATTTGGGCAAGGAACTAGTACTAACCTAAGAGTGAAATCGTGTTTATCTTCATCACATAGTGATTCATTTATTTTTTTAAGCTCATCCACTACAGGATTTACCCATGTAGTTAATTCACCAGGACCATTGGAAATTATAACTACTGCAACTGATTTTTTTTTCATTGCAGTTAAACCAGAATACATTAAATGCGGACGGCGAGACTTGAACTCGCAAGGCCGAAGCCACACGCTCCTTAGACGTGCGCGTCTACCAATTCCGCCACGTCCGCAAAGGGTTTTTAGCAACCTTGGGATACTTAAACCTTAAAAATATCATACATTATTGGCTGAAATAACCATGTAGTTAGAAAAGAGTTTTTTGGAATATGATGAATAATTTTTCTATTGCATAAAACAAATATTTATACATATATACCGTTTGAGGTTGTATTGTAAAAAATGTCCTCTGATCACTAAAAAATTTTGTTGAATACTTTGGCAAATAATTTTTTATTTTAAGTCATTTCATTTCTTCAATTTTATTTTCATAATGATTGAAAAAGTTTTAATTGCTAATCGTGGAGAAATAGCTTTACGAATTGTCAGAAGTTGTAGAGAACTAGGTATTGCAACCGTTGCAGTTTTTAGCACTGTAGATAAAAAAGCATTACATGTTCAGCTTGCTGATGAGGCTGTTTGCGTCGGAGATTCATTAAGTAATAAGAGTTATTTAAATATTCCAAATATACTTGCTGCTGCTACATCGAGAGGAGTTGATGCTATTCACCCAGGTTACGGATTTCTAGCGGAAAATGACAAATTTGCTGAGATGTGTAACGATCACGGCATAGTTTTTATTGGCCCATCTCCTAAAGCTATTAGATCTATGGGAGATAAATCAACAGCTAAAGAAACTATGGAAGCAGTTGGAGTTCCAACAGTACCTGGTAGTAAAGGCTTGTTATCAAATGTTGATGAGGCGTATAAATTGGCAGATGATATTGGCTATCCGGTAATTATTAAAGCGACTGCTGGAGGAGGTGGAAGAGGTATGAGGCTGGTTGAAAATTCTGCTAATCTCGAAAAAATGTTTAAAGCAGCTCAAGGCGAAGCAGAAGCAGCTTTTGGTAATGATGGTTTATATATGGAGAAATTTATAAAGAAGCCAAGACACGTAGAAATTCAAATTTTGGCGGATAGATTGGGTAATGTTGTTCATTTAGGAGAGCGAGATTGTTCAGTTCAAAGAAGACATCAGAAGTTACTAGAGGAGTCTCCTAGCCCTGCAATTAACACTGAGCTAAGAAAAAAAATGGGGAATGCAGCTATTGCTGCTGCAAAAAGTATCGGCTATGAAGGTGCCGGGACAGTTGAATTCTTAGTTGATGATTATGATAATTTTTATTTTATGGAAATGAATACTAGGATTCAAGTTGAACATCCTGTTACTGAAATGGTTACGGGAGTTGATTTAATAGCTGAGCAAATTAAAATCGCAGGCGGAGCAAACTTGGAATTTAATCAGGATGATATCCATTTAAACGGTCATGCTATTGAATGTAGAATCAATGCTGAGGATCCTTCTCATAATTTCCGACCATCACCTGGAAAAATAACTGGGTGGCTTCCACCTGGTGGCCCTGGTGTAAGAGTGGATAGTCATGTTTATACCGGCTATGAAATACCTCCTTTTTATGACTCATTAATTGGTAAATTAATAGTCTGGGGGAAAGATCGTAATACTGCAATTAAACGTATGAATAGGGCTTTAAATGAATGCGCAGTAACTGGTATTCCTACAACAATTAACTTTCATCTAACTTTACTTAATAAATCTAAATTTAAGGAAGGTAAAATACATACTAAATATGTAGAAGAAGAATTATTGCCAAATTATTGATAAATAATTAAATGATTTCTAAGAAATATGTGTATTCAATGCAAGTTTTATAAGACCTTGCTGACCGACTAAGATTTCTCTTAAAAAGCTTATAACTCCAATCCAAATTACGGGTCCAACATCCACTCCTCCAATAGGAGGAATTAATTTTCTTGTTAAATTAAGAATATAGCTTGATGGTATTGAAATTAATAACCATAAACCTTTACTTAAATCAATTTTTGGATACCAAGAAAGAATTAATCTTACTAGAAAAACTATAGTTAGATATGAAAGAGAAATTCCTAAACTAATATCTAAAATTTGAAGAGAGTTTACAAGCAAGGAAATCACAATTATTTAATTCATCTTAATAAATAACCCATTGAAACGTATTTAATTCGTATTATAAATTGAGAATTTAATATTAAAAAAGTGTTTCAAATCTCAAATTTATTATTAGCTGCAGATTTTTCTGCTGAAGTTGCAAATAATTCCGCAGTTGGAATGATAGGTAGTTTTATCGCCGCTGCTTTACTTATCGTTATTCCAGCCACTGCATTTTTGATTTTTGTAAGTCAGAAAGATTCTCTAGATCGTACTTCTACTGGAAGACGCTAGTTTTTGTAAAAGTTTTAAGTACACTATATATATGGGGATTTAATAAATCCTTTTAAAAAATAATTTTTTGGAGAAAGAATGTGGTCAATGCTAGTCTCAATTGGGCCAGTATTGTTGGTATTGTCCTAGCTGTATGTGGGGGAGGCCTGTATTTTTTAAGGTCTTTTAAACCTGCATTAGCGAGAGATTATGATGTTTTTTTCGCAGCAATAGGACTTTTGTGCGGGGGGATATTATTTTTTCAAGGTTGGAGGTTAGATCCCATCCTTCAGTTTGGTCAGTTTTTGTTAGCAGGAACTACAGTGTTTTTCGCATATGAAAGTGTGCGATTGAGGGGAGTTGCTACTGATCAAGCTAGAAGGTCATCTTATTTTGATGATGATCCTATTTCTGATCTGCCCAGAAATTCTAGAGGTCGATTTAATGACGATTACGATAGGTTTGATGAATCTGAAAGACCATCAAGAAGATTTAAACCTCAAGAAGATGAATTTGAAGAAGACTATATGGAGGGGAGATCTCGTAGGAGGAATGTTTCAAGAGCTATACCTTCTGCAGCTGCAAGCAGAAGCAGGCCATCTATAAGAGAAGCAGATCAGTTTGAAAATGAGGAACCTATAAGAAGGAGAAGACAGACTTCTGAAGATAGAAATAGTAAACAACCAGAAACAAATAACTTTGGTGCGAGAAGAAATTTATCTCGTGATGAAGTTAAAACAGGGTCAAGACCCAGAATGAATCGTACAGTTTCTAGACGAGATAATATCTCTGCTCCCGCTGATTCTTCTTCATCAAGAAAGAAACCTACTAGATCCCCTATTAGGCAGCAAACTTCAACAGCTCAAGTAGAAGATGCTTCATTTAAAGATGCTAATCAAGCCAAAAAAACACGTGAGACTCGTAGAGTAAGTTCCTCAGCTAGATCAAGTACTAAAAATCAAAATAGTAGATATAACGTTGGTGCAAACAAGAAGAAACCAAGAGATAACAGTTCTAGATTTGATGATTAATTATAAAATTCCTGCCCATTTGAAAAACGATTGTTTACTAAATAATTCAATTAATATTATTGCAACAAAGCCAATCATTGCAAATCTTCCATTAGTTATTTCAGAATAACTACTCCATCCAAATTTGTATTTATCTTTAATTTCTATAGATTTTTCATCTAATTTATTTTCTCCAATTTGTTCATTGATGTAATTTGGATCTTTCTGTTCTATAAAACTCTCATTTTCTAAATTAGTGACTTCTGAGTTAGTTTGTTCTTCTTTAGAATTCATTTTTTTTGTTAATCCTTAAAATTATACTTATCAGAAGTCAATAATTTCCAGTCTCCTTGTCCATTTAATTCTAAAATATTCTCATGAAAATCTTTTAAGCTAGGTCTGTGTCCAACACTAATAAGAGAAAGTTCTCGTTCCTTTAGTAAACTATATAGTTTTTTTTCAGTGTTAATATCTAAAGCACTTGTTGCTTCATCAAGTACTGCAAATCTTGGAGAATTCAGTAAGAGTCTTGCAAAAGCCAATCTTTGTTGCTCTCCAAGGGAAAGAATTCGTGGCCAATCTTGTTTGATATCAAGATTAGGATACCGATCCACTAAGGTTTTTAAATTTACTTCATTTAGTACAGAAGTAAGATGTTCATCACTAAATTTATTAACTTCGGTAGGATAACATAATTGTTCCCTTAAAGAACCAAGTAACATATATGGTTTTTGAGGTATGAATAATAAATCCCCAATTTTTGGTTTTTTAATTACTCCTTGATCGGGTTCCCATAAACCACTAATCATTCTTAGTAAAGATGTTTTTCCGCACCCAGATGGTCCTACAACCAAAAGTGATTGATTATTGTCGATGCTTAAATTTAAATTTTTAATTATTGTTTTATTTGATCCTGGCGGGCAAAGGTCAGCATTATTAATAAGAATTGAGGGGTAATCTGAAATAACGTTTTGATTGCTAGTTGGGTTGGTTTGACTAATGGATTCAACTTTTGATTGGAATCCTTCTAATCTGCCAATACCAGCAGTAAATTTTGCAAGTTCTTCGATTTGATTAACAATGAAAAATAACGAGCCTTCAACCATTCCAAATGCAAAGCTTGCCTGAATAAAGCGTCCATAATCAATATCACCTTTAAAGTAAGGGATTGCCATGATTAAATATGGAAAGAAATTTCCAGCATAATTAATCGATCTTCTCATGACGTCAATAATTACTCGCCATATGATGAGTAAATTAAAGTTTCTCACCACTTCTCCTAATCGCCTTTCAGTTTCACTTCTCTCAGGATTCTCACCAGAGTAAAAAGCTATTGATTCAGCATTATCTCTAATATGAACTAAGCCATATCGAAAATCTGCTTCATATCTGAGTTGATCAAAGTCTATCTTCACAAGATTTTTACCTGCAATTAAAAGGATAGAAGTCGCGAATGCAGCGTAACCAAATAAAGAAAAAGTAAGTGTTGTACTGATACTCCACAAAATAAGAATATTAAGTGAAAAAGTTAGTAGTGCATCAAAAATACCTAATGTAAAAGACAGACTTTGCCCTGTAAAAGCTCGGGTATCGTCTGTGATTCTTTGATCAGGATTATCTACGTCAGTTTGTTCTTCATCATTAGGATTTAGTTGGTAATAAGCTTTATTAGTCATATAATCTTTGACTAAACTTTTTGAAAGCCATTCTCTCCAAATTATTCCTAATTTATATGTAAAAAATATTTGTGAAACACGTATAGGTAGAGCCACAGCAAAACAACAAGCGTAAATCCCTAATATCCTATAAAATCCATCTTCTTGTTTTTCTACCAAAGCATTTGTTAAATCTCTTGCTATAAATCCTATTCCTGCATTAATTCCGTTTACTGCTAAAAGCATCAATACAATTATCGCAAGAAATAACCAATGTAACCATCTACGGTTTTTTAATTGACGTCTTAAGCTAAAAAAGCTTCCTGATCCAATTAGAAATAAGGCAGAGAAAAGCAATCCCCAGCTACCAGCCCAAATTGAAGTAACAGTATTTACTACACCTCCGAAATACTTTTCAAGAAAAACAGGTTGAAAGCTCTCAAAAAAATTTATTATTCCTGTAAGACCGACAAGTACTACTCCACCAACACAAAATAAAAGAGATATTAAAAGCCATATAAATTGGAATCCATTACATTGATCTATTGGGAGAAAAAAAGGTTGGGATAATTTCCTTAATTTTTGTATTTGGTATAAGATTTTGGATTTATTTTTAACGATTTTATTCATTACTCGTCAGGTTTTATAAGTAAATATTATATCTTTTAGAAGATTATTGACCAAAGCCTATAAATGAAAGTGCCCAGGAAGGTAAATTCAAGTAATTCAAAATTTTAGCATCAAAATCATGAACTTTAGGATAAGATTGATCTAAAGCCCACCATAGTAGAAAAGGTAAATTAAATAAAATTTGTAATTGCCATTTATAAGTTAAAACGCTCCAAATTTTTTTTAATTTACTTTTAAGTGATTCATCTAATTCTTTCCAGTTTTTTGAGATAAGATTTGTCAAATTCTTGGATTCTTTCTTTAAGGAATCTGGAGTATTCATTTTGCTTTTTCCTTATTTATAACTCATAAACATTTATTTCGAGAGTTTTAACCAGGTGGCCAATTCATTTTTCTTCCAGATAAAAAATGAATATGTAGATGGAAAACTGTTTGTCCCGATTCTGCTCCAGTATTAATAACTGTTCTCCAATTAGTTAGATTTTTTGCTTTAGCTATTTTGCTACCTATAAAGAGTAAATGACCTAATAAATTTGAATCTTCTTCAATACAATCTAATAAACTTATAATTGGCTTTTTTGGAATCACTAAAAAATGAACTGGTGCCTGCGCTTGAATATCATTAAACGCAATACAAAACTCATCTTCATAAAGCTTATCGCAGGGTATTTCTTCATTAATTATTTTTTGAAATATTGTCGTTTCAGTCATTAGATTAATTAATAGAAATAACGTCTTTTTCGTTAAACCCTTCCTTTATAAGTTCTTTGTTCAAATCATCTTTTGATGTAACTCTATCAACAAATAGTATTCCGTTTAAGTGATCCATTTCGTGTTGAATACACCTCGCTAAAAGCCCATCTGCTTTCATTTTACGTGGTCTCCCCATTTCATCTCTAAATTTTAATTTTATAGTTGATGGTCTTACTACATTCAAATATACGCCAGGTATACTCAAGCAGCCTTCTTCGTATGAATTAAGGGTTGTTCCAAAGTTAGTAATTTCTGGATTGATTAATATTAAAGGTTCCGCTGCTGAATCTTCAAAATTTACATCTATTACAAGAAGCTCTTTGTTGATACCAATTTGCGGTGCGGCAAGACCAATTCCTTTAGCTGCATACATGCTTTGGAGCATTTCTCTAGCAAGTTTTCTAATCGATTCGTCAACTTTAGTTATTCTTTTGGAATTTTGTCTTAATACATCATCCCCAAGTTTATAAATGTCTAGAGATGGCTTACCTGTTTGTTCTTTTGCAATTTTTTCTGCGCTTCCATTTGTTCTTGACTTTTTTGCAAGTTGTGAAAAATGGTTTGCCACGTTAAGAAAAGTTTTTAATTGTGAGTTTAGCTATAAAAATACTAGCACTTTAATTTACATTCTTTATAGTTTTTATAAATGAGCAATAATCATAATTTAAAGATTGGGCAAACTGAATCTCCAAAAAAAGCTTTTAAGGAATTAACAATTATTAGGGATATTATTTTTTGGATTGATGATGTTGGTGAAGGTCAAAATCAAAATGCTATTTTTGCAAGACCATTTAATAACAAAGATGCACCACCTCAAAAATTAACTAGTAAAAAATATAATATTAAAAATAATTTTCATGGATATGGTGGTAAATCTTATAAGTGTATAGATTTCAAGAATAAATTTTATTTGATATGGATAGATCAGTTAACGAGGGCAGTATGGTTTCAAATTTTTAAAAAGGGTAAATCAAATGACAGAAATCAAAATGAATATCTAGATATAGTTAATGAACCTAGGCAGTTATCTAAATCAATTGAGGGAAATTTCGATTCTTCATTTGTCATTTCTGAAAAGAATTTTTTGTACGGTATTTGTGAAATAAATAATAGAGATTATTTATTTTCTTTAAACTTAGAAAAAACTAAACAAGAAATTTATCGAATAAAAAAATTTAGAAATTTTGCCGGAGATTTATCTTCTAATACGTCCGTTAGCTTACTTTCTTGGATCGAGTGGGATTCGCCATATATGCCTTGGGAAAAAAATGATCTGTTTTTTGCTCAAATAGACTTAGATGGAAAAATACAAAAAATAAAAAAATTTTCAAATAAACTTATTAATGCTAAAAAAAATGTTTCTTTTTTTCAACCTCATTGGATAAGTGAAAATTTTTTAGTATGTTCTGAAGATAGTTCTGGATGGTGGAACTTATTGTTTTTAGATGTAAGTGAAATTGATAATATTTTTCTCAAGAAAAGTTTTGAGAGAAATTTGATTGAATACGGAGTACCTCAATGGGTTTCTGGAGTGACATTTTTTTCAGGTACCATACAAAATTTATTTTGTATAGCAAAAAAAGCAAATA
Source organism: Prochlorococcus marinus (assembly GCF_001180265.1). Taxonomy (GTDB): domain Bacteria; phylum Cyanobacteriota; class Cyanobacteriia; order PCC-6307; family Cyanobiaceae; genus Prochlorococcus_A; species Prochlorococcus_A marinus_H. The sequence continues at coordinate 208,041 of NZ_CVSW01000032.1, forward strand.
ATTTCATAGTAGAACAATATAAAGATCTTAAGTTAGTTGCAGAATTTTCTACACCATTTACCTCAATAAGTGATTTCAGTGTTTTTCGGAAGAAAGTTCTTTTAAAAGGTTATGGATCTGATTTTTTAGCTGATATACTTGAAATTGATTTTGCAGAAAAAGTTTCATCAAATTTTTTCGAGCAATTAAATTTTGAATATATAAAAGATTGTTCAAAACCTGTATCTTTTTGGTTTCAAGGTTTTGGAGATAAATCTACTCATTCTTTTCTGTATAGGCCGCAGTTTGAAAGATTTAGAAAACCCCCGCTTTTTGTTAGAGCACATAGCGGACCAACTTCATCTTTTGATGGTTCTTATAATTCCGAGGTTCAGTATTGGACTACAAAAGGATTTTTTGTTGCTGAAGTTAATTATGGAGGATCATCTGGTTTTGGGAAATTGTATAGAGAGAGGTTGAATTATAAGTGGGGGATTGTTGATTCTTATGATTGCAAAGCTCTCGCTCTTGAATTAATTAAATCAAATCTCGTTGATAGCGAAAAAGTAGTAATTTTTGGTAATAGTGCTGGTGGGTTAACTGCTTTGAATTGTTTATTATATGGGTCTATTTTTACAGCAGCAATTTGTAAATATCCTGTTACTGATTTGAAGGATATGCATTACAACACTCATAGGTTTGAAAAAGATTATTTAAATTCTTTAGTAGGAAATTATGAAAAAAATCATGATGATTATTTAAATAGATCACCGATTAATTACATAGAGAAGATAAAAAAACCTATCTTATTGTTTCATGGAAAAAAAGATAAAGTTATTTCTTATGAACAAACTTTAAAAATTCAAGAAATTTTGACCCGAAATAATAAATATTCAGAAGTTATTTTTTTTGAGAATGAGGGGCACGGGTTTAAAAATATTGAAAATAAAAAAGTGGTAATGCAAAAATCAAAGGAATTTTTAAAAAATGCTTTGAATATTTAAGAATTGATTTTTAGAAAATTAATAGTATCTTTTAATTTTTCTATAAATGTATCAATTTCCTCCTTATTTGTTGTGAAATTCATGCTAATCCTAGCTGTAGATTTAATTCCAATGTGCCTGTGAAGAGGTTGACAGCAATGATGCCCACTTCTGATGCAAATTCCTTTTGAATCAAGAATTTCAGCAATATCGTTTGAATGTATATTTTTTACATAAAAGGTGGCAAGTGATGCTCTGTCTGGATCTATCTCGGGTGATGGACCAATAATTTCAACATTTTCTATTGCATTTAATTTTTCAAATAAATATCTCGTAATAGTCTTTTCATATTCATGAATTTCATTTAATCCAATAGTGTTTATATAATTTATTGCTTCTGCAAGTCCTATTGCTTCTGCGATGGCTGGAGTTCCAGCTTCAAATTTATGTGGTAGTTCTGCCCAAGTACTTGTCTCTTCAAAAACATCTTGAATCATTTCGCCACCTCCAAAGAGAGGAGGAATTTTTTCAAGGATTTCTTTTCTTGACCAGAGGAATCCAATACCTGTAGGACCGCAAAGTTTATGTCCTGATCCTGCTAAAAAATCTATATCAAGATCAATCACATCTAGTTTTTGATGGGCCAAACTTTGACATGCATCTATTAACACTAAAGAACCTTTTTGTTTGGCTAATTTAGTGATCTCTTTGATTGGATTACAGCAACCCAGAGTATTACTAACATGTACTAGGCTAACAAGCTTAGTTTTAGATGTTAGTTTTGATTTAAAATCGTCTATATCTAATTTGCCATTTTTATCTATACCTATAAATTTTAATTTGCATTTATTTTTTGCTGCAACCATTTGCCATGGAACAATATTGCTATGATGTTCCATTATTGATAAGAGAATTTCATCGTTTTCTCTTAATGCAAATTCGCCCCATGACCTAGCTGCTAGATTGATTGCCTCAGTAGCATTTCTTGTGAAAATAATTTCTTTTATTGAATTCGCGTTTATATATTTGCTAATTAAATATCTTGCATTTTCAAATTCTTCCGTAGCTTTAGCACTTAATTGATGTGCGCCTCTATGTACATTGGCATTAAAGTTTCTATAATACTCATTAATTTTTTCTAAGACTTGAATTGGTTTTTGAGTGGTTGCAGCATGGTCTAAATAAATAATTTGCCCATTACTTTGTAGGTTCTTATTTAAAAGAGGAAAGTCTTTCTTCGTTATTTCAGGAAAATTTTGAATTGTTTTCATTAATTTTCATTTAAAAGTTTATCAAGCAAATCCCATCTATCTTTTGAAACGGGAATAAATGAAATTATTTCTTGAAAGTAAGAACTTAATTGTAGTTTACTTGCTTCTCTTAATGTGATCCCTCTTGTTCGCATATAAAAAAGTTCTTCTTCATTAAGTTGTGAAATTGTAGCTCCATGTTTGCATTTGACATCATCAGCAATTATTTCTAATTGAGGTTTAGTATCTATTTGTGCGAGGTTTGATAAAAGTAAATTTCTGCTTAATTGAGAAGCATCAGTTTTCTGGGCAATTTTCGGAACTATTATTGAACCTTCAAATATCGCATGTGATTTATCGTCAGCAAGTGATTTATTGATTTGATCTAGAAATCCATTTGGGCCATGAAAGTCTATTTTTGTATAAGTAGAAATTTGTTCATCTTTTTTTGTTATTTGCATACCTTTGATATTGGTTTTAGCATTTCCTTCGGATTGTTTAATACGGATTTCAAATCTTGCAAAATTAAATTTGAAATGTAAAGATCCTAAATTATATTCGCTATTGTTTTGTTGAATTACATTGAGAGAATTTAATAGATTTGATTTGCTTTCACCGTAAGAAACAACACCATGGTTCAAGGAACTATTTTCTTCTAAACAAATGAAAGTTGATTGAGATAATGAAGAGTTGTATTTACCAAGATTTACTTGTAATAAATCAATATCACAATTTTTTTCTAAAAATATTACCAGGGTTTTTGTGTTTAAAGAATTACTTGATGCGTGACTAAAGATTTCAATAGGAGGGATTTCTGATCCATTAATTTTTAATCCCAAGGTATTTTTTTTACGGTTTAAAGATAGATTTAGTAAGTCACTCCAATTTTCGTTTTGATCAAAACAAGATATCTGTTCCTTGAGGTATTTAACTAATTTATCCTCACTTAGTTGCTTTATAGAATAATTTTTCTCTATTAAATTGATTTGGCAATCATCACCAATTACTAACCTAATAGTGTTTTGAGAAGTGTTCGGAAAAGGTGTATTAAATTTTGGATCTTTTTCATTAAACGAGTAGTTTAAAAAGTTTGAAAATTTTGATTTATTTGAAAGTCTCCATTGTTCACTTTTAGGATTTGGGAGGGGGCTTGATTGTAATTTATCTAGACATATTTTTTGTATTTCTGTTAGATTATCTAACGATTGATTGGTTTTTATTTTTTCAATAATTTCCATTTATTTAGGTCTCTTTTATAAAGTTATCAGTCCATTCGTACCCTTTTTTCTCAAGCTCTAGAGCAAGATCACTCTCACCAGTTTTTATGATTTGTCCGTCTGACATAACATGGACATAATTTGGTTTAATTTCATCTAATAATCTTTGATAGTGGGTAATGAGTATAATTCCGGTTTGTGCATTAGATATTTTTTTAATTCCTGATGCCACTATTCTTAGAGCATCAATGTCTAGACCAGAATCGGTCTCATCTAATATTGCTATCTTGGGCTCAAGTAAAGCCATTTGTAGAATTTCATTTCTTTTTTTTTCACCTCCGGAAAATCCTTGATTTACACTTCTTGATAGGAATGCATGATCCATTTTCACAATTTCTAACTTTTCTTTAACTAATTCTTCAAAATCAAAAGTATCTAATTCTTCCTTGTTGAGGAATTTCCTTCTAGCATTAGTTGAAACTCTAAGAAATTCAAGATTACTTACACCTGGAATCTCAATTGGATATTGAAAACCAAGAAAAATTCCTGATTGAGCTCTCTCTTCAGGTTCTAGAGAGTTGATGTTTTCACCCAAAAATTTTATGTCGCCATTTGTAATGTTATATGAGGGATGTCCTGCAATGATTTTCGAAAGAGTGCTTTTGCCACATCCATTTCTCCCCATAATGGCATGGATTTCTCCAGGATAGACAGTAAGTGAAACCCCTTTTAAAATTGGAAGATTCTCAGTAGATGCAGAGAGATTTTCAACTTCTAAAATTGGACCTGATTCTTTCATTTTACTTTGCATTTCAATTTAGAAATTGATTCATTAACCTACTGATCCCTCTAGTTTAAGTGCCAGTAATTTATCTGCTTCAGCAGCAAATTCCATAGGTAATTGATTAAAAACATCTCTGCAAAAACCGCTGACCATCATAGATACTGCCTCCTCAAATTCTATACCTCTGCTTTGGAGATAAAAAAGTTGGTCTTCTGAGATTCTACATGTGCTTGCTTCATGCTCAATTTCAGAATTGGGTTGTTGAGATTTAATGTAAGGGAATGTATTTGCAGAAGCTTGATCCCCTATTAACATTGAATCACATTGACTGTAATTTCTTGATCCTGTAGCTTTTGTTCCAATTTTGACAAGACCTCTGTAGCTATTTATTGAGTTGCCTGCACTAATACCTTTGCTAACAATAGTCGATTTGGTCTTAGGACCAATATGGATCATTTTTGTGCCGGTATCTGCTTGCTGAAGATTATTGGTGAGTGCTACTGAATAAAATTCTCCTATAGATTCTTCCCCTAAAAGAAGACAGCTAGGATATTTCCATGTAATTGCAGAACCTGTTTCAACTTGAGACCAGCTTATTTTACTTCTCTTACCTAAACATTTTCCTCTCTTGGTGACAAAATTGAAAATTCCGCCAATACCTTCTTCATCACCAGCATACCAATTTTGCACTGTTGAATATTTTATTGAGGCGTCGTCTAATGCTATAAGCTCTACAACTGCTGCATGTAGTGTATTTGTATCAAACATTGGCGCTGTGCAACCTTCCAGATAACTGACTGAACTCGATTCTTCAGCAATGATTAGTGTTCTTTCGAATTGTCCTGAATCTCCACTATTAATTCTGAAGTAGGAAGATAGATCCATAGGGCACTTAACACCTTTTGGGATATAAACAAAAGAACCATCACTAAAAACAGCAGAATTTAGTGCTGCAAAATAATTATCACTTGCTGGAACTACTGTACCTAAATATTTTTCAATCAAATCCGAGTGATTTTTTACTGCTTCACTAATTGAGCAAAATATAACTCCATGTTCAGCAAGTTCCTCTCTAAAAGTAGTGGCTATAGAGACACTATCAAAGACAGCATCTACTGCTACATTTGTGAGTTTTTTTTGCTCCGTAAGGGGTATTCCCAATTTGTCAAAAGTCTCGAGAAGTTTGGGATCAACTTCATCTAAACTAGAAATTTTCTCTTTTTGCTTAGGAGCAGAGTAATAAATTATATCTTGATAATCAATTTGTTTATATCCTAATCCTGCCCAATCAGGCTCTTTCATTTTTTGCCATTTTTTAAAGGCTTTTAATCTAAAATCAAGAAGAAATTTTGGCTCTTCTTTTTTCTGTGAAATTAATCTTATGATATCTTCATTTAATCCCTTTGCTATTTTTTCGGTTTCAATATCGGTAACGAAACCATATTTGTAAGGCTCTTTAACTACATCTTTAACTAAATTTTCGTTGACCATGTTATCAAAAATAACTTATTACAATTAGCTTTATATACTCTAACGAAAGATAACCCCAATATTGAGTTTTTTCCTCTAATAAAATTAAAAATTAATGTCTAATCATTTTGATCCCTTGTCTAATCCATTAAACGCAGAAACTATTCAAGAAATTGATAATCTTGATCTACCTATAATGCAGAAACATCATTTAAGAATACTCGCTCATTGCCTCCAAATTTTAAAAATTATTAATGCTGATAATAGTTCTGAATATCAAAATAAAAATCTCCTGAGAGAATGGTGTGATAATCAATCCAAAAAATTTGATGATAAAAAATTTAGTGATCTTTTTTATAACCAGATAGAATCAACTTCGAAAAAATTAAGTATTTTTTCAAAAAAAATTGGTAAAAGTATTGAGGATTTAGAGATAGATGATTTAGTACTTCTAGTTGAACAACGCTGAATTTCCTTGTTAATTGATCCCGAAGAAAAAATATATTTTTGTTGAGTCGTTAACAAAATCAGGTAATAAAATTTAAAAAAAAAGAAAATTAATTTAAATTTAAAAAAGACCTGAAAATTAATTAATTGCTTTGATAGCAATTGTTTTGAAGAGAAATATCATTTTTGAGAATTTTTTAGTAGTCAGAGGATCCTGACGACAGGGTAAAAAGACACACAATTCCTAAAAAAAAAGAACATACTGATCCCAAACAAAAACGGAGAATTTAAAGTGCCTGATGGGATCATGAATAAAGATCAATTACTCTCACTTACCCTCAGACAATTACGTCAAGAAGCAAGTAAATTATCAGTTCCGCTATACAGTCGCAAAACAAAAGCTGTTTTAGTTGATTTAATACTCAAATATCAAGAAAAATCCACAAAAAGAATTTATAGTTCTCCTCTCCAGACAAAATCTGAAGAAACTTTTGAGTCCAATGCTTTCAAAAGTAGTGAAGAAGTTAAAACAAATGTAGTTTTCTTACCTCGAGATCCAGATTGGGCTTATGTTTTTTGGCAAATTTCTGATGCAGATAGAGAAAAAGCACAATCTTTAGGAGCCAATAAATTATGTTTAAGATTATTTGATGCATCTGGTTCTGAAGGAAACAACTTGAATCAAGGAACTCTAAGGGAAATAGCAGTTGATAGTTATAGTACTGAGTGGTATTTGCCAATCCCACTTGCAGATAGAGACTATAAAGTTGAACTAGGTTACAAATATGGTTTCAACTGGATGTCATTGGCATTTTCTTCTATAAGCCACGTTCCTGGTTCTCATCCTTCTGAGCAAATTCTGGATAAATTTGTACCTTTTAATTTGGATTCTACTTTTGAGTCAATCCCAGATATATCAAATCCTGTTGTTTCAGAACAGAATGGTATGCATGAAAGGTTATACCAAGCAGCAACTAACATTCCTCTAAGAAGAAAAGTTGGTTCTGAAGAATTTATGGAAAACGTAAATTCAACAAACCTCAATGATAATCTTACAGATTCGGGTGCTGGTAAATGGTCATCAGGTTTAAATGATTCTGGAAGTGGAATTGTTAAAAATAGGTCTTTTTGGCTCGTTGCTGATGCTGAATTAATTGTTTATGGAGCTACAGAGCCTTCTGCAAAACTTACAATAGGTGGAGAAGATGTTCCTCTTGCTGCAGATGGTACTTTTAGAATACAAGTTCCCTTTAGAGATGGGACTCAAAAATATGATATTAAAGCTGTTGATGTATCTGGTGAGCAAGAAAAAAGTATATCAATGAAATTTGATAGAACTACACCACTTGACGATACTAATGAAAAAGATAATGCTGATACTGAATGGTTTTAATAAATTAAATTAATGCTGAAAAAAATTGTAGCTTTTACTCCATTATTTGGGGCATTAACGTTTCCACTAATAGTTCCAATTACAATTTCTAAATTTGGTGTTAACTATGGAATTCTTAGTGCATTATTAATTTCTTCAGTATGGTTTATCGCTATGTTAAGAACTTCCGAAATGCCTCATTAATTTAGTTAGATTTTTGGAAGTTTCTTAAAAATATGACCCAAGCTAGTGTAATTAATATCAAGTCTCCTTTTCTAGATCAAAAACCAGGCACTTCTGGTTTAAGAAAAAGTACTTTAAAGTTTCAGGAAGAACATTATCTAGAAGTTTTTATTGAAGCAATCCTACAATCATTGGAGGATTTAAATGGTTCAACATTAGTAGTTGGTGGTGATGGCAGATATGGCAATATTGAAGCAATAGAAAAAATTGTCCAAATATGCATTGCTCATAAAGTTCAAAAGGTTATTGTTCCAAAATACGGTTTATTATCTACTCCTGCGACATCACATTTAATTAGAAAAGTAAATGCTATTGGTGGAATTATTCTTTCTGCAAGCCATAATCCTGGTGGGATTGATGGCGACTTTGGAGTGAAATTGAATATTTCTAATGGTGGCCCAGCTCCTGAGATAATTACTAATAAGATTTTCAAGGCTTCACAATTACTAACTAGATATAAAATTTGTAAAATTCAATTACCTGATTTTAGTGAATATGGAACTTTTTCTTACGGTGAAACTACCTTAGAAGTTATTGATGGCTTAAAAGATTATTCTAATCTGATGGAGACAATTTTTGATTTTGATCAAATTAGTGATTTTTTAAAGAAAGACTTCTCGTTAATCTTTGATGCAATGAATGCTGTTACAGGACCATATGCAAAAAATATTTTTGTTGAAAAAATGGGTCTTGCACATGATTGTGTCATGAATGGCAACCCGTTAAAAGATTTTGGAGGTTTACATCCTGATCCTAATCTTACTTATGCATCTCACTTGGCTGATTTGTTATTAAATAAAAAATCTTATAGTTTTGGTGCTGCATGCGATGGAGATGGAGATAGGAATATGATTTTAGGAAGTGGATGTTTTGTAAATCCTAGTGATAGCCTTGCAGTTATCACTGCTAACACAAAATGTGTTCCTGGTTATAAAGATGGTATTACAGGTGTGGCACGATCCATGCCAACTAGCTCAGCGGTTGATAATGTTGCTCGAACATTAAATATACCTTGTTTCGAGACACCTACTGGTTGGAAGTTCTTTGGAAATCTTTTAGATTCTAACTTAATTACTTTATGTGGAGAAGAAAGTTTCGGAACAGGTAGTAATCACGTGAGAGAGAAAGACGGACTATGGGCAGTTTTGTATTGGTTACAAGTTTTAGCTGAGAAAAAATGTTCGGTAAGTGATTTGATGCAGAATCATTGGAAACAATTTGGTAGGAATTATTATTCAAGACATGATTATGAGGCAATTCCCTCAAATATTGCTAATCAAATCTTTGGTAACCTAACTTCTATGCTCGAAAATTTACAAGGAAATAGTTTTGCTGGCCATTTAGTTAAAGTTGCAGATAACTTTTCATATTTAGATCCCGTTGATAATTCCATAAGTGAAAATCAAGGTTTAAGATTGGTGCTTGATGATAATTCGCGAGTAATTGTGCGCCTTTCTGGAACTGGAACTAAGGGTGCAACATTAAGACTTTACTTTGAGAAATTTTTCAATCCTCAACAGAATCTTTCGTTAAATCCTCAGATCGCTTTGAAACCTCTAATAAATGATTTAGATGCTTTATTAAACATTTCAAAACTTACTCAAATGGAAACTCCTACAGTAATTACATAGAATTGAAAGTAATGATTTTTTGATTTTATTTATATGCATTCAGAAAATTTATTTACTAATTATTCTCAAATAGAAAATAATGCACCTTTGGCAGATCAATTAAGACCAAAGAGTTTGAAAGATTTTTTTGGTCAACAACCAATTCTGAATGAGAATTCGCTTTTGAGAAGTGCAATTTTAAACGATAAGATTAGTAATTTTATTTTTTCTGGCCCTCCTGGTGTTGGAAAAACTACTTTAATTGAAATTATTTCTTTTAATACGCGTTCAAAATTAATTAAGTTAAATGCAGTATTATCAAGTGTTAAAGAATTAAGAAATGAAATTGCTAATGCAAAAGATAGATTAATAAATTCAAAAAGAAAAACAATTTTATTTATCGATGAGGTTCATAGATTTACATCAGTTCAGCAAGATGCTTTATTACCTTCAATAGAAAATGGAACTATAACTTTTATTGGTGCTACAACTGAAAACCCTTTCTTTGCTGTTAATAAAGCGCTTGTTAGTAGGTCTCGGGTTTTTACATTACTTCCTTTGTCAGAAAATGATTTGCAGAAAATAATACAAAAAGTCATAACGCATTATTCTAAAAAAAAAGAATCAAAAAAAGTTCATTTAACTCAAGATGCTATAAGTCATTTAGTTAAATTTTCTGGCGGTGATGCAAGAACATTAATCAATGCCCTAGAGATGGCTATAGAAACAACTACTGAAAATGATTCTAAAGAAATCAAGATTAATCTCTCAATAGCAGAGGATGCAATTCAAAGGAAAAATATTGTTTACGATAAAAATGGTCAAAATCATTACGATGTAATAAGTGCCTTCATTAAGTCAATAAGAGGTTCTGACCCAGATGCAACTTTATTCTGGCTTGCGAATATGTTGGAGGCTGGTGAAGATCCTAATTTTATTTTTAGAAGACTACTTATATCTGCTAGTGAAGATATTGGAATAGCTGATCCTAATGCCATAGTAGTTGTACAATCCTGTTGTGACGCTTTTGATAGAGTTGGTTTTCCAGAAGGATTATATTTCTTAACGCAGGCTTCTTTATATCTAGCTATTTCTCCAAAAAGTAATAGTATGAAAAGTATTTTTAGAGCAATTGAAACTATCAAATCTACTAATGCTTTTGATGTTCCACTTCATTTAAAAAATAATTCTAATAGTTATGTCAATCCTCATAATTTTTCAGGTAATTGGGTAGCACAAGAATATCTTCCCAAATCTTTAAGAGGCTTAAAAATATGGGAACCAAATAATTATGGATGGGAAAAAACTCAATATGAAGAACTGCTTAGAAGAAAAGAAAACTAAAAATTTTTCGAACAACAAATAATCTCAGGATTTAAAGAAGTTTGTTCTTCGTAGGCTAAAGCGATAGTCCAATCATGGAAGTTAATCTGTGAATAATTTAAATGTATGTTTTTCTTCTTATGAATTAACTTTTTTGGCTTTTCAAAAAATTGCCAATAGTTTATGTCTTGAGCTAATTTTCCATGATCCCATTTTATAGCCGCTTCAACAGCACACCATTGATTTAATATCATATTTTTTGTCAAATAATTATTATGGATTGATTTATTGGTATTAAAAAAATATTTTTTTGCAAATTTTAAATAGTTAAAATCTCTATCTATTCTCTCAATATCTATTCCTATTTTGCCTTTATGCCACACTATAGTAATGGCATCTTTACAATGACTTAAACTAATATTTCCCATACCAGAGGGTAAAATGGGAGGTTCTCCGGGACGAGCATTAATTGGAATTTCTAGGGGGTCTAAATCAAAAAGTGTTGAAAGTGATTGTCGCAAATAAGCTCTTGTTTCTAAGAAAATCTTTGATCTTGAATTTGTTAGGTTTTTTGCAGTTTTAATTTCTTCTATAGTTGCGACATCTTGCACACCTTTAATCTCATAAAACCAAATTTTTGGTATTTTATATTCATACTCATTTAATAATTTCAATGGCTCTTAAGGTTGGCGACAAAGCACCACAATTCAAATTAAAAGATTCTTTTGAGAAAGAAGTTTCTCTTAATGATTTTAAAGGTAAAAGAATAATACTATATTTTTACCCAAAAGATAATACTCCTGGGTGTACTAAAGAAGCATGTAATTTTAAAGAGAATTGGGATTTACTTCAAAAAAATAATATTGTTGTACTTGGTATTAGTAAAGATAATGCATCCTCTCATCAGAAGTTTATAGAAAAATTTAATTTACCTTTTATTCTTTTAACTGATCCTGAACCTTTCAAAGTTTCTTCTGATTACGATAGTTATGGACTGAAAAAATTCATGGGAAAAGAATATATGGGAATGATGAGAAATACTTTTTTAATTGATACTGATGGTAACATCGAAAAAATTTACTTAAAGGTAAAAGCAGCAATAATGGCTGATCATATAATTGCAGACCTTGGGTTAAGCTAATTTTTTATGGACATGTGGTGAATAATCATCCCCTCCATAACTAAATTAGGAGCATTGATAATATTTTCTTTTTGAGTCTTTAGAGATTTTGCGAGTAATTTAGAGTCTCCTCCACAGATTATTAAAATATCCGTTTCGGGATTAAATAAACTATTAATCACTCCAGTAAGAGAATTGATTACTCCTTTTAAGATTGCTTCTTCTGTATTAATTAAAAAATTTTTGATCGGAATGTCATATTTTATGGGAACTTTAAGATTTTTTGTATTTTGTTCCATTGATTTTAATTGTGTAAGAAAACCTGGAAGAAGTTGGCCTCCAATAATAGATCCATTTGAATTCAATTTTGTTATTGATAATATTGTTCCAAAATCTGCAATTAGCAAATCTTTTTTGAAAGGGTTTTCAATAATTTTTAAAGCAGCAATACAGGCAAGAGCTCTATCAACTCCAAAATAATTAGGAAGATTTGATAACTGAATATCTTTAGTTTTTATTTCATTTTCTTTTTTCAACAAAAAATTTGGTTGTTTTCCCACAGAAGCCCAAATTAATTGATCAAGATCTATATATGCGGGAACTTTTTCCTCTTTTTTGGTATGGAAGAATTTAGATTGATTTTTAGAATATTTTGCCCAATGAAGCCTACTATTGCCTACTAATAAAAAATTTATATCTGAGACCATTGTTCTATGATCACTTTAATTATTAGTGTGTATTCCACATTCTTGTTTAATCCCTCCAAATCTTGTATCTCTGCCCTTTGTTTTAATTCCATCGGGACTGCTTGAATGCCAATCTCCTACAGAAGAATAACCTTTGATAAAAAGTGGATGGGCAGGTAAATTATTCTCTTCCATATAATAAAAAATATCTTTATTTGTCCAACTTAATAAAGGTCTTAAAGAGAGTCTTTGACGAATTACATCTATGAATTTCATTTTTTTTCTATTTTCTGTTTGACTAGATCTAACACCGCTTGCCCAGCAGAGAATATCATATTTTTCTAGACCATTTTCTAGAGGCTTTATCTTTCTCAATTCATGATACCTATCTAAATCACTCTCTTTATTTGTTTCCCAAAGCTTTCCGTATTTGGCCTCCATTCTTGCTGGAGATAATTCACTTTGAAGAACTTCAACTTCTAAAGATAAATTATTAATAAGCTTTTCAGCGTAATGGTATGTTTCTGGAGGAAGGTAACCTGTGTCTATCCAAAAAATTTTGATTTTTTTTTGTAGATGTAATTTACTGATCATATCTAAAAGGACTGATGACTGTATACCAAAACTTGTTGTAATGGCAAATTGATTATCAAACTTTTCATAACCCCATGTAAGCATTTCTTGAGGCTTTATATCTACAAGCTCTTGATTATATTTCCTCAAGTTGGTTTGAATATCTTTTTGGATTTTTTCAATCATTATTCAGTTTGGTTATGAGTTTAATTTTATTTCGCTCAATTTAAAAATTATTCGTATAGTTTAATAATACATTTATGCATACCAATATTTCTCTAATGAAATCAATACAAAAACCAATAGTAATAGTTGGAGCAGGTTTTGCAGGTATGACATTTGCTTTGAATTTAAAGAACCTTAATCCTTCTTTACCGATTCTTGTGGTTGATTCTGAAACTAATTTTATATTTAAACCTTTAATGTACGAAGTTTTAAGTAAAGAAATAAGAAGTTGGGAAGCCACTCCAAAATTTGCAAATATTTTTTCTGATGCGGGTATAACTTTTTTAAGAAATTCTTTAACCAAGATTTCTTTCAAAGAAAATATTCTTGAATTTAGTGACGATTTAAAATTAAGTTATCAGTATCTTGTTATCTGTACAGGCTCTATTCCAAATAGTTTTTTTATAAAAGGTGTAGATGATAATTGTTATTTTTTTAATGATGTTCACGATCTAAATAAATTAAATTCTTTTTTAAAAAAATCACGAGATACTGCGTTGCATAAAAAGTTATTCATAGTTGGAGGTGGTCCCTCTGGCATCGAACTGGCGTGTAAAATTAAAGATTTATTTAAAGACCAATTCGAAATTAATGTAATAGAAAAATCAAACGAAATCCTCAATAAAAACAAAATTTTTAATAGAGAACAAGCAGAAAAGGCATTAGAAAAAAGAAAAATAAAGGTTCTTTTGAATTCTAAAGTTAAAGAAGTCTCAGAAACTAAGATTAGTATTTCTAGTGAGGTTGGAATAATTTCTTTGGATAAAGATATTGTTATTTGGACTGCAGGAGTTAAACCTAATTTGTCTTACTTAGAAACTGATCAAATAACAAAAAAATTTGGACGAATTTTAGTTAATAATAATCTGCAAATAGGAAACTATAAAAACTCTTTTGCTATTGGTGATGTTTCAGTAATTGAAGGAATGGAGGACTTACCTATAACTGCTCAGGTTGCGATGCAGGAAGGAAATCATCTGGCTAATAATTTAGAACTTTTAATTCAAGGAAAGGATCCTTTACCCTTTGAATTTAAAGATAATGGTGAAATGATTAGTTTAGGAATAGGAGAAGCTTCAATTTCTGGCCTTGGGATTACCTTATCTGGGAAATTGGCTTTTGAGGCAAGAAGACTTATATATGCCTCCAAGTTGCCTGATATTAATGAAACCTTAAAATCTGCGTCTTCATGGATATTCCAAAAAAAATCTATTTTTAAAAAGTTTCTGAAAAAAGATAATTTCAGGTAAACTTTTTTGAAATATTGTTTTTGGGTATATTGAGTTAAATAAGTTTCGTATGAATTTAATTGCAGTAGTTAGTAATAATTTTGATGCGTTTATAACGGTAGTTGTTTTAATAATGTCAATAATTTTGTTTATTAAAAATACTATTGCGCCAGAATTGACTGGTTTGTTATGTGTTGGAATATTTATAGCTACAGGGGTTCTTTCTCCTGAAAAAGCTTTAGCTGGATTTGGTAGCCCATCCTTAATTACTCTTATGGGTTTGTTTGCAGTTTCTTCTGCGTTATTTAAAAGTGGTGCTTTAGACAGAGTAAGAGAATTGATTTCTTCTGAAAGTATTAGAACGCCAAGGAAATTAATTTCTTTAATAGCTTTTTTGATTGCTCCAATATCTGGAATTGTACCTAATACGCCAGTAGTAGCATCTTTGTTACCATTAGTTGAAGGTTGGTGTGAGCGGAGAAATATATCACCATCAAAAGTTTTATTACCTCTTTCTTTTGCTACTTTACTAGGTGGAACACTGACATTATTAGGTAGCTCAGTAAATCTTCTTGTAAGTGATATTAGTCAACAATTAGGTTATGGAGCTTTGGAATTATTTAGTTTGACCGCAATCGGAATTCCTGTATGGCTTATAGGTACAACCTACATGATTTTAGTTTCTGACGTGCTTTTACCAGATAGAGGAAGAGATAAGGAATTTATTAAAAATGGTGATATGAATATATATTTTACTGAAGTTACTATTCCCTCTACTTCAGAATTAGTTGGACAATCTGTCAGAAATAGTAGATTGCAAAGACGATTTGACGTTGATGTTCTGGAATTGCAACGAAATGGAGAAGTTATTCTTCCTCCTTTGGCTGATAGAAAGATTGAACCGGATGATAGATTAATAATCCGCGTTACAAGGGCAGACTTATTTAGGCTGCAGCAGGAACATACCATTTTGTTAGGTGAAAACAAAACATCTTTCGATGGAGCTAATGTTTTCTCAGATGATGAAGGTACTAAGACTTTTGAAGCCTTGTTACCTGCTGGCTCAACTTTAGCTGGTGCAAGTTTGAGAGAATTAAGATTTAGGCAGCGTCATAATGCAACTGTTTTGGCACTAAGAAGAGGACAACAAACTGTTCAGGAGAGATTAGGCCAAGCTGTTTTAAGGGCTGGAGATGTTTTATTATTGCAAGCACCGCTAGATTCAATAAGAGGTTTGCAAGCTAGTAATGATTTGCTTATTTTAGATCAATTCGAAGACGATTTACCTTTTTTGATAAAAAAACCTATATCGATTGCAATTGCAATAGGAATGGTTGTTTTGCCTTCAGTTTCTGATATTCCATTAGTAGGCTCAGTCCTTTTAGCAGTCATTGCCATGGTGGCTTGTGGATGTTTAAGACCTGCAGAGATACAAAAATCAATTAGATTAGACGTCATTTTGTTGTTGGGATCTTTATCTTGCTTTAGTGTGGCTATGCAAGTAACAGGATTAGCAGATTTAATTGCAGTCAATCTAAATTTTGTACTTAATGGAATGCCTTTGTATTTTGCACTATTCGTAATTTTTGTATCGACAGTTATTCTTACACAATTTATAAGTAATGCAGCTTCGGTTGCTTTGATTTTGCCTGTTGCTATTGAATTCTCAAATGTTTTAGGCATTTCACCAAGCGCTTTAATAATGCTTGTTTTGTTTGGTGCAAGTCAATCTTTCTTGACTCCAATGGGTTATCAAACAAATTTAATGGTTTATGGTCCTGGAAGATATAGATTTTTTGATATCGCAAAATATGGAGCTGGATTAACACTTATAATGTCATTTACTGTGCCAGCATTGATAATTTTAAATTACGGGTAATATCGTGAAATTCACAAGTAAGGTTTATAAGTTAAAAGATGCTTACAAAAAGCTATCTGTACCTCAATTTACTATTGTTACAGGCTTGTTTATTATTTGCCTTGGAACTTTAATTTTGAGCTCTCCGTTATGTTCATCTTCAAAGGTTGGTTTGTGGGAAGCATTTTTTACATCTACTTCTGCAATAACCGTTACTGGCTTAACCATAATAGATATTGGTGTTGACTTAAATATCTTTGGTCAAGTTTTCTTAGCTTTTATGCTTTTATCTGGTGGTCTAGGATTAATGGCTATTACAACATTTTTACAAGGGTTTGTTGTAAAGGGGACAAAGCTAAGAACCAGATTAGATAAAGGAAAGACGTTAGATGAATTTGGAGTTGGAGGAATTGGTCGAACTTTTCAAAGCATTGCTATTACTGCGTTTAGTATCATATCCTTGGGCGCAATTGTATTATATTCTTTTGGATTTGTAGACATTCAAAATAATTGGGAAAGACTATGGTCCTCAATTTTTCATAGCATTTCTGCTTATAACAATGCAGGATTTTCGTTAATGTCAAATAGTCTCCAAGACTATAGAACAAATTATTTGGTGAATAGTGTTTTTGTTTTTCTCATTGTTATGGGTGGATTGGGTTGGCGGGTTATTGATGATATTTGGAGTCATAAAAAAAATCTTTCTTATAAGAAATTAAGCCTTCATTCCAGACTAGTTATTAGGACAAGTTTGTCTTTAATATTGTTCGGATCATTAGGATTCTTTATCACTGAATCATTGCTAAATAGTCAATTTTTTAATGATTTAAATTTGTTTGAACGGTTAATGTCATCTATCTTCGAAACAGTTAGTGCAAGAACTGCAGGCTTTACAAATTTTCCGATTTCTTTGAACTCTATCTCAGATACGGGCCTCTTATTATTAATGACACTTATGTTTATTGGAGCAAGTACAGGAGGTACTGGTGGAGGGATAAAAACAACCACATTTATTGCTTTAATGGCTGCAACTAGATCAACTTTAAGAGGTCAGAAAGATGTAATTATTAGCAATAGATTAATTTCAGATAAAGTTATTTTAAAGGCAGTTGGAATCACAGTTGGATCTCTGCTTTTTGTTCTTTTAATGGCAATGTTGCTTAGTACAACTAATACTTTTGTTAAAAAAGAATCATTCACATTCCTAGAAATTCTGTTCACTTGCGTATCTGCATTTGCAACAGTTGGTTTTGATATTGGTTTAACCGCAAAATTAAATCATTTTGGTCAATTTATTCTTATTGTAGGTATGTTTGTGGGCAGACTTGGGATCCTTTTGCTTTTAAGTGCACTTTGGCAGGCTCTTTATAAGAGTAGAATAGATAGACAAAAGAGAATTGGCTATCCTAGGGCTGATCTATATGTTTAGAATTGATTGAGTTTTATTATGGCTGATTGGTGGCAGTGGTCTCAAAAGAAAGAAAATGAAGCACTCACTTTTGCAGTTGTCGGCGTTGGAAGATTTGGAACCGCAGTTTGCAGAGAACTTATTAGTAATGGTGCTGATGTTTTGGCTGCAGATTATTCGGAAAAAGCTATTGATGATTTAAGGCAATTAGAACCTTCGATAGAAGCGAGAGTTGTAGATTGTACTGATGAAGAGTCTATGAAGGAATCGGGAATTCTTGAAATGAATACTGTTGTAGTGGGTATTAGTGAACCTATTGAAGCAAGTATAACTACAACTCTTATTGCTAAGGATAGTGAAGGTAGTAAAGTTAAAAGAGTAATAGCGAGAGCTACCAGTGACTTGCACGAAAAAATGTTAAAAAGAGTAGGTGCAGACAAAGTTGTTTTCCCATCTAGGATGCAAGGAGAAAGATTAGGTTTAGAACTAGTAAGACCAAACCTAATCGAAAGATTGGAACTAGATAATCAAACTGGTATAGATGAAATAACTGTTCCAGAAGAATTTATAGGAAGATCTTTAAGAGATTTAAATTTGAGGAAAAATTATTTAGTCAATGTTCTTGCTGCAGGACCTGCTGAAGAGTTAACAGTTAATCCTCCAGCAAAATATATTTTGGAAAGAGGAAATATTTTGGTAGTTATGGGTAAAACTGTAGATTTACAGAAATTGCCTCAAAATTAATTATTTTTAATCAGATTTTTTATAGTATCTAATCCTTT
Source organism: Prochlorococcus marinus (assembly GCF_001180265.1). Taxonomy (GTDB): domain Bacteria; phylum Cyanobacteriota; class Cyanobacteriia; order PCC-6307; family Cyanobiaceae; genus Prochlorococcus_A; species Prochlorococcus_A marinus_H. The sequence continues at coordinate 226,600 of NZ_CVSW01000032.1, forward strand.
GAGGAGCTCTTTTTAATCTTCTGACGCTTTGTTTTTCAAGTTCATCTCTAAATTTATCAGTATTTAAATTATTTTCTAAAACAGGTGATTTACTTTCTTTTTCGAAATATTTTTTTATACCCTCTTGTATTAACACTTTTGCCATATTACTTACAGTCCTAGATTCATTATCTGCCAAAATAGTTAATTGCTCACATATCAATTCTGGAAGAACTACTTGAATTCTGGGGGATTTAGGCTTCCCATTAGTTGAGTTTTGGCGGGTAGCCATGAGTCAAAGTTGATAACTGTTACTTATTAGTATACACAGTTAGTCAAGGATACTATCTTTGTGTATATTATTAGTAAGGAAATTTATGTCCGTATCAATTAATTGTTTTATTGTCCCATGAAAAATTCAAGAAAAATTGATTCTCCTAAAAGATCGATAATTGATAAACCGAAAAAAAGATTAGTCAATTCTGATTTACAGGATAATGAAAATAGTGACGTTTTGGTATCAGCTGTAATTAGTCCATATTTGTTAACACATCTTCACCATATTCTTCAGCAATCTGAGTATTATGCCCAAAAAGATGGTAGAAAATCTCACGCAGCTAACTTCGCGAAACTAAGAAAAGTTTTATGTTTAGACGCAAGAAGTATGGCAGATGCCTCTGCAAAAGAGATAAAAGATATGGATAATGATTTATCTAATAATAAATATAATGAACAAAATGTAGCTTGAAGTAATAATCTATTAATAAATAGATTTTAAAAACATGTCCAGTAATGCTGAAAAGCTCTATAAGTTAATAGCCAACGATTCCAAAAAGAAACAAAGTCTGTTTATGACAGCCTTAACTAATCCCAAAAAAGCCTTAGATAAAATATGCGATATTGGCAACGAGTTAAATATTTCTGTGACTAAAGAAGAGGTTATTGAATATTTGAGTACTATTGATGATGAGGCAACTAAAATGTGGTTAATCAAGGCTCGAGGAGGTCTTTAGGAAAAGGTTTCGAATAATTATTATTTGGATTAGTAATAGGTTTTATTCTTTTGTTGTAGCCTCCTCCACCAGCCAAAGTCCAAAAAAACCAATAACTTGGAATTGCAAGAGCTGCAGCTATGAAAATAACTACAATTTGTTCTATTCTTTTCATGATTTAATTTTATTCCACAAAATATTTTTTAGTAAATAAGCCACAGATTTTGTAAATTCAATTTTTAAAACAGTGATTAGATTTGAAGGTGTAAGCAAAATTTATTCTACAGATGTTGTTTTAAAAAATATTAGTTGGGAGATTAAGAAAGGAGAAAAAGTTGGCTTAGTTGGTTCTAATGGTGCAGGTAAATCAACCCAATTTAAGATTTTAATTGGAGAGGAAGAGCAAACTAGTGGAACGATCATCAAAGAGGGAAATCCTAAAATTGCCCATTTAAAGCAGGAGTTTGATTGTAATTTGAATTTTTCAGTGAGACAGGAATTAGAAAGTTCTTTTAAAGATATACAAATTGTTGCCATCAAACTTTTAGAAATTGAGAATAAAATGAAATCGTTGGATGTAAAAAAAAATTCCGATGAACTTGAAATATTTGTAAATCAACTCGCAAAATATCAAGCAAAATTTGAAGCTTTAGGTGGTTATAAAATGCAATCTGATGTAGAAAAAATATTACCAAAATTAGGCTTTTCTTTTGAAGATGCTGATAAATTAGTTGGCAATTTCTCTGGTGGCTGGCAGATGAAAGTTGCACTTGGAAAAATAATCTTACAAAAACCTGATTTACTTTTACTGGATGAACCAACCAATCATTTAGATTTAGAAACTATTTTTTGGTTGGAAGAATATCTATCATCGCTTAAAATCGCAGTTATAATAATTAGCCATGATAGATATTTCTTAGATAAATTATGTAAAAAAATAATTTTTGTAGATAGAGGAACATCTGAAACATATTATGGGAACTATTCTTTTTTTGTAGAACAGAAATCTTTGAATGAAGAATCTCAAAATAAGGCATATCAATTACAACAAAAAGAAATTGAGTTACAGAAGAGGTATATAGATAGATTTAGAGCTAGTGCAACTAGAAGTTCTCAAGCAAAGAGTAGAGAAAAACAATTAAAAAAGATTTCTAAAATTGAGGCTCCCATAGCAAAATCAAAAAGTCCTGTTTTTAATTTTCCAGAGTGCCCTCGCTCAGGAAAATTAGTTTTAAATATCAAAAATTTGTCTCATAGTTTCGAGGATAAAATTCTTTTTTTAGATATTAATTTAAAGATTTCTTCTGGGGAGAAAATAGCAATATTGGGACCTAATGGCTGTGGCAAATCTACATTGCTTAAAATTATCATGAAAAAAATATCTCCTGAAATTGGAGAAATTAATCTTGGTAAACATAATATAATTACTAGCTATTATGAACAGAATCAGGCTGAAGCACTTTCACTTGACGAAAGGGTTATTGACTTAATATGTAATAAGTCTCCAGAATGGTCACAAAAAAAAGTTAGAACATTTTTAGGGGGTTTTGGCTTTCAAAATGAAACTGTTTTTAAATATATTAAACAACTCAGTGGAGGGGAAAAGGCAAGATTAGCATTGGCGCTCATGATTATAAATCCTAGTAATTTCCTTCTTTTGGACGAACCAACTAATCATTTGGATCTGCAATCTAAGGAAAACTTAGAATTAGCAATTAAAAATTATAAAGGTTCATTATTGATCATTTCTCATGATCGGTATTTTATTTCAAAGGTTGCAAATAGAATTATTGAAATTAAAGATTCAAAGTTATTTTCATATGATGGTAATTACGAATATTTTTTAGAAAAAACTCAAAGCCAAAAATTTTGATGACTTTTAAAAAAATTTACAATTGGCTAAGTAAGATCACTCATTTATCTTTACATAGTTTACTGTCCTTGATTAATCTTAAAAATACAAAAATAGGTTTTAATGATTTAAATGAAAAATTACGATTTCCAAGAAAAACATTTTCAAATTTCTGATCCTATTGAAAATTATTTTGAATGTATTTCAACCTGTGATTTACAAGATGGTAATTGCATTTCTAGATGCGTGGAAATACTCAAAGAGAATAACGGTTAAAACTTTGAGTTATTTTGCAGATTTGTAATATCTGTTGGTATTAATTTGATATTAATAAATTTATTTCTACGTTTTAATAATATATTTATTTGTTTCTTAATACCATTTTTACTTATTTGGCTTATGACATCTGAAGCTTTCGCAACATCTTTATTTCCTACTTTTATGATTATGTCATTTACCAAAATTCCACTCTTTTCAGCTGGGCTATTAGGTAATACATAACCAACTTTTACGTCATTATTATTTGTTTTAGGATTCGTTTCATCTAAAAGGCTAATCCCAATCATAGGATGTATTACTTTTCCATTATTTATTAGTTGATAGGCAATTTTTTTAGCTTTATTAATTGGGATTGCGAAACTTAATCCTGCTCCTGGACCTGATCTGATCAAGGTATTAATTCCAATTACTTCTCCATTACTATTTAATAATGGACCTCCAGAGTTTCCAGGATTAATAGCAGCGTCTGTTTGTATAAGTTCAAGTTTTTTATCATATATTCCCAATTGAGTTACGTTTCTATTTAGATTACTAATAATCCCAAGGGTAACTGTATTTTCTAGTCCGAATGGATTACCAACTGCGATTGCCCAATCACCAACTTTAATTTTTGATGAATCTCCTAATTCTGCTATTGGCCAAGGCCCTTTTCCTTCAATCTTAAGTACAGCTAAATCAGTAAAAAAATCTTGCCCTATAAGTTTTGCGTTTAATTTTTTACCATTGGTTAAACCTACCGTTACCTTATCGGATCCATTTACAACATGGGCATTAGTCATAACAAGTCCATCTGCGAAAATAAATCCACTTCCTTGGCTTTGCTCTATTTTTGGCTGGTTTTCGTTAGGTAAATCTAGACCAAAAAATTTTTCAAAATATGGGTCTAGAAATAGTTGTGAATTTCTTGGAAATTTCCTTCGCTTAACGTATCTTTGCGTATCAATTGTTACCACAGAAGAACCGGTTCTTTCAACAGCTTCAGTTATGAAAGATTTTTTTGAATATACATAAGATTCATTAATTTTTGGTTTAGTTAATGGTTGAGAAATTACATTTGTATGACTTACAGTACCCATTGTGAATAATGAATAGAGTATTAATAATGCTTTGTGATTGTAGTTTTTCAATTGTAATTCTTTTATGTTCTTCGAAGAAACTAATTACAAACTATTAGTATAATTCTAATATAACTACAAAAATATTAATTTATATAGCGAATTATTTGTTTAACTAAAGTAGCTAATTTTCTTTTTTTCGAGCTATTATATTAATCAAACAACCAATTTAATTATAAGTTTAATGACTATTTTATTTCCAATTATATATTCTGCAGCATTAACTTATTTGGTGTGGAAAGCTTTTAAAGTAATGTCCAATGGTTGGGCTATTTCCGATACAGAAAAAAAACGTTTCAATACTTCTAATTTCAAACAAAAAAAGTACACTATACATCCCGAACTTTTGGATAAATCAGGAAACATAACAGAAGAAGAGCTGTTAACAGTTAGATTTTCTAATGATAATGACTCTTCTCTAGAAGAAAAAGGTTCAACATCAGACTAATCAAATTAAACTCTAAGGAAAAAAATTGGAATTAAGAACAAAAATTGTCTCATCGGTTATAAGATCTCTTAAGTTGCCACCAAGGTTTCGTTTAAAAATGGTTAAGGAGGATCCTGTTAGGCTTGAACTAAGCCTTACACCTTCATATGGTAAAAATCCAATTATTGTTGGTTTAGTAGAATCTTTAGACTTAGTCGCGAGAAGAGATAGAGAAGGAAGATTACCAAGAGATCTGCAAGGAACGTGGGATTGGACAGTAAGACACGGGAAAGTGAGCACTGGAGGATGGAATCCTATGCTAAAGGAAGCTCTGCAAACAATGTTCGATACAGGATTGCCTGCAATTGTATATGAGGAATTAACTGGAGAAGAGTATCGCCCTGTTGATGGTGCTCGACATGTTAAATAATAAATATATTATTTGTCATAAATTCTTCCTTAAAACGTTAAAATAATCTGATACACAATCTAGTTAATTATGAATGATGAAAATCAAGCAAGATTTGGTTTCGTAAATTTTGCTGAAACCTGGAATGGTCGTATGGCAATGATGGGCATTCTGATTGGTCTTGGTACTGAATTAATTACTGGACAAAGTATCCTTAGACAAATTGGAATAGGTTAAATTTTAATTAATTACTTCTGCATCCACTTCAATAATACTTTCACTAGGCTTTTTATCAATTTGTTTGTTATTATTGATATTTTCTAAATTTGCCCCACAGTTCATGCAAGTTTCACTTAAGCCTAATGATATAGCACCACAACTATTACATGTATTAATTTTTGACTTATAAGAATTTAAACTTATAAAAAACACAAACAATAATAGAAGGGGAACTAGTATTAAAAGAATTAGAATGTTTCCGAGAAAGCTTAAGAAAAAGTTAATTCCAAAAAAAGAGATAACCATCATTATGATGATTGAATAAGTAAGAAAATTTTTATTAGCGATAAGGAAATTATTCATGGCAGTTTTTATAACTTATGTCTTTTTCTATTGACTAAAGTCATACTAGCAAGAACAACGCTCCAACACTGTCCAAAATATAAAATCACTCCTAGTAACCAAACCCATAGAGTAAGTACAAGAAAACCTCCAATAAAGCCATATGCTTGAAATCTTGCGCCAAGCGAGAGAATACTTTTACTTACTGCTAAGTTTAATGTGGTTAGGCCAATTCCAATTAGAAAAGATCCGGGTAAAAGTGGTCTTAAGGGAACTTTTCTACTAGGCAAGAGGGCTTGTAATAAAAGAGCCATTAAAGAAAATCCAACTAGTGGTATCGCAAATTGACCAACTTGTAAAAGTGGCAACTTTATCAATAATTCAGAAAAAACATTATTAGATTTTGATAGATTTTCTAATACATTACTTGGGATCATTCTAAGATTCGCACTTATCTGATCTAATACCATTAAAAAACCAATAAAGAATACTATTAAAAAAGCTTCAACTCTATTTCGGAGAAACCTTGACGCTTGCTCTCTCCAAGGGGCATTTACTTTTTTAGAAGGCAGTTCGTCTTCCCAAAGCCTATCTGAACCTCTTTGGAGAGATAAGTATGCATTGCCTGCTGTAAATAGTAAAAACATGGCTCCTAAAAGACCAGCGCCAAAACCTTGATCAATTAATTTAAATAGTGTTGTTTCTACTAATTCAACAACTGAAGGAGGTAAAATCTGAGCTGCAAGAGAAATTATTTGTTGATCTAATCCTTCTTGTTTTCCTAGAAACCATGATGCTATAGAAAGAGAAATTAGAAGAATAGGAAAAAAAGATTGTAGTGTGTAGTAAGCAAATGCAGCACTTAAATCAATACAATCTGATTTACTCCATCTCTCACAAGCTCCCCACAAACTTTTAAGTATCCATGCTGAGCTGCGCTGCATATTTATTTTCTTCAAATATTTATCTTAAGTATTTTTTTTATTGTATCTGATTAAGAAATTTTTCAAGTAATTATTTCTTTATGATGCAACTATTTTTCTAATAATAAATTTCCCCATGGTTTTAAGATTTCAATTTTTTCAGAAGATCTACAAGCAATTAAAGGAAAATTAACATCACTCAAATTTTGTCCTGAAACTAAATTCAAAGGATTTGTTTTTAACCATTCTATAGAACAATTTAGTTCTTCTAATAATAACCAGGCCGCTGCAATATCCCATATCTTGGGAGTTGATTCTATTGCTCCGAAAGTTTGTCCCATAGCAACACTTGTGAGATTTAAACTCGAAACACCTAGGAGTCTAATTTTGCCAGGAAAAACTGAGTTTGGTTTTTTTTGCAAAATTTTTATTGATCTACTACACAAAGAAACGCATTCACTTAGGTGTTTATTTTTGCTAGGGTTTATTTTTTGGTTATTTAACCAAACCCCTTTGCCTTTAATTGCAACAAAATTTTTTTTCAATGTAGGTATTCTTAAAAAAGAAGATTGTGGTTTACCATCAACGAACCTTGCTACTGATATAGACCAGTAAGGAATTCCTGCAGCAAAATTTGTTGTCCCATCAAGTGGATCGACCACCCAGTAAGCTTTTGTATTAGGAATTAATTTCCCCCCTTCTTCACTAAGGACGCCCTCACCTGGAGCAATTGAAGCTAGACCATCAACGATTGTTTTATCACTCCATAAATCGCAACTTGTTAATAATGATCCGTCTGCTTTATTACTTGCGCTAATATTTCCAAAATCTTTTTTTTGACGTTCACTAACTAAGTCAAATAAAGAGTTTAATTCACTTAGTTGCTTATTAGTTAAATTTGGTAAAGTCATTTTTGTATATTGCAAATAGACTCTTTATCTTTATTTTTAGTATTATTAATACCCAAACAATTTTTGTTTATATCAATAAAAGTTAATCTTTCTAATTCATCTAAATTCAAATTGTAATTATATATTGCATTAATATTTTTTGATTTAGCATTACTTAATTCACTTTGCCTTACAAGAACATCTTTTAGAGTTGATACACCAACATCATATCTAAGTCTGGCAAGTCTTACAGACTCTTTACTAGATTCAATTTCTTTAAGAGAAGAAATTATTTTCTCTTCATTTAATTTAAGATTTAAGTAGGCTTTACTAATATTTGTGGTCAAAATATTTTTTAGATTTTCGTGAGAATATTTTTCAGCTTCAGCATCTGCTATTTTTGATTTGAAAGAGTTTTTATTTTGTCCGCCATTAAAAATACTCCATGCAAAATTTAAACTTATGGTATTTGTATAATTAGAACCTGATTTTTCAGAGTCGATAATCTCGGATAATGCGTCACCCTTGGTGAATGTACTAGATAATGTATTACTGATGTAAATATTTGGTTTGTTTTGATCTAAAAAACTTTTTGCTTGACTCTTTTTGATTGATTTTTGAAGAAGAAGATTTTTCAAAGAAAGATTTTTGTCTAAACCTTCATTAATATTTTTATTCAATCTATGATTCCAGAATCCTATTAAATTTTGCTCATTATTAATTTCAAAATCTCCCTTGATATTAAGAATTTCTTTAAGAGAAATTTTATTAATTTCATGTTCTATTTTCTTTTCATTAAGTGATTGTTTATCACGAGATAATTGGGCTTCTGCTTCAAGAACTTCAAATTTTGTACCAATTCCAGCATCTAATTTGGATTTTGCATTTTCTAAACTTGTAATAGATAAATCAAGTGTGAATTTTTTATTTTGAATATCTTGATATGACTTTTGGTATTTGTGATACCTCATTCTTGCTTCTTGAATTAAATCTTTCTTTTTAATTTCATAATTATTTTCTGCAATTTTATAATTTGCTTTGGCAATTTCAATTTCTGATCCTCTAAGTGGGGCAATTATATCCCATTTGATATTCAGAGACGGATTAGCCGTAAATTGTGATGTTTTTAAAGTGGGAGAATTGCTATTGTACTTCTTACCTGCGACATATTTTGGTAATCCATTTGCTTGAAAATCTAAGGATGGGTATCTTTTAGCAATTTGACTGGAAAGATTAAAGCTCGCAGAAGCTACTAAGTTTTGTAATGACTTTAATTCTTGATTATTTAATACAATTTTTTGTATACCTTTATAATCAACAAAAATAATTTTTGGTTTTTCCCCTAGAACATTATCAATATAATCATTTGTTTCGCTGGAAAGTACATTAATAGATTTGATACTTAGAGCAAGTGGCAAGAATAAGATAGGCTTTATTACTCTTCTAAACATGTTTTATAGTATCGAAGATATTCGATTAACCAATCAAAGTATTAATAATATCATTTGAATCATCAAGAACGTGAATTTTGGTATTTAATTGATTTTCAACTTCTTTAATATTTTTATCATCTAAAAATAAATCAGTATTAAGTTTTAACATAATGGATGGTATGTAAATAGCTTCTCCTAAATCCTTATTTTTCAGTCCCTGAATAAGATCTTCTCCAGTGAGAAGACCTGTAACAACTTGATCTTGACCCCAATAAATACTTGGTAAACCATATAAATTAATTGTTAATCCATCAATTAAGTTTAATTTCTTAACTGTAGGAATTAGGGCTTCATAAACTAATTTACCAACAATCCAACTAATTTTTTTTTGCTTTTTTATTTTTTTTGGCAGGTTCTTAGACTTCTCGCTTAATATCTTAAGAAAGGTTCTAATTGATCCAACTCCATTAGATTCTTGGGGCATATTTTCGTAGGTTTTATAACTAGGTAAATTCGAACCAGCTATTAAATACCATTCGTCTGCTAGCCAACAAAAACGAGTCCCAAGAGTAATTTGTAGAGAGGCTTGAATTCGTTCTACTTGTTTAATCGTTTTTATTGCGTATTCTGGGCTTATTGATTTCAATCCATCATTTTCAGGTCTAAATTTTGTAAGTCCTACAGGAACTATTGCAACTGAAAGTACTGTCTGAGAATTTTTTTTGTAGAATTGTGCAAGTTCCAAAATTGATTTCTCAAGAATATCTCCATCATTTATATCTGGACAAACAACAATTTGAGCATGTATTTGAATTGAGTTTTTTTCAAACCAAGAAATTTGTTCAAGGATTAAACCTGCTTTTTTATTTTTTAACAATTTTTCTCGTGTATCGGGATCAGTAGCATGAACTGAAATAAAAAGTGGGGATAGTTTTTGCATAGCAATTCTTTCCCAGTCTTGTTCTTTTAAATTGGTCAGAGTTAGATAAGAGCCATATAAGAAACTTAATCTATAATCATCATCTTTTATATAAAGGCTTTTTCTCTTTCCACTTGGCTGTTGATCAATAAAACAAAATGGACATCTATTATTGCATTGCTTGATTGAATCAAATAATGCATCTTTAAAATTAATACCTAAATTAACGTCTTGATCTTTTTCAATACTAATGTTGTGAATCTCATGATTTTTATCTAAAACTGATATGTCTAAAATTTCTTCACTAATGAGAATCTGATAATCAATTAAATCTCTTGGTTTTTTCCCATTAATACTAATAATTGAATCACCTGATTCAAATCCTATTTCTTGAGCAATGGAATTAGCTTCAATACTCTCAATTTCTGCAGGTTTTATTTCATAAGTGAAATTTGGAACCAAAAGATCATTGGAATTTTCTTTGTAATCAAGTTCTTTCCACACAATTCAATGAAAATACTCTTATTTATATTTATTCTAAACTTATATATGATTCAAAGTGTATTAAATACTTTTAAAAAACAAAATATAAGTTTGAAATTATGGGCCTTTAATTTATTAAAATATGGAATTCGCAGTTTTTCAAAACACGATTTAAATTAATTGAATAACTTAGAAAACTTTATTAATTGAAAGAATTAATTACAAAAAATTTAGAAGTGAAAGATAAATTGAACTATGAATTGCATAAGACAGTTGATTCATACGAAAATAGCTTTTTATCAAATCCATTATCTTTAAGATTATGGTCATCTTTTTTTGTAATCTTACCTATTTTTATTCAAGCCCCTTGGGTTAGATTAGAACCAATAAGTGCTCTTTGTTTTACTTTTGTTATTATCTTAGGGGCATATTTTTTAAATCAGAAAGGATCTAATAAGTGGTTTATTGTTAGTTCATTATTACTTGGTGTATCAGGAAGTTGGCTTGGTGGATGTTTGTTCTGGGGATGGTTGAGTCCATTTCCTATCCTACACATACCTGTTGAAGCTGTAGTTCTCCCATTAGCATTAATTGGACTTGGTACTAAATGGAAAATAGGTTCAAGTTTTTATATCTCTTCTTTATTTGGAACTGCAGTTACTGACATTACAATATTTTTAGTCGGAATCATGGATCAATGGAGACAGGTTATTACAGCAGATTCTGAAACTGCACCCCAAATTCTCCAAAAAACCTCAGAGAATCTTATCCAAATAAAATCATTATCTATTATTGTTTTTGTTGCTCTTGTACTTTGGTTTATATCAAAAGAAATTTTTGATTCTGCCACAATTAATACTACTAGTGGCAAAGCACTCTTAGTCTCTAGTTATGTAATTCAAACGACATTGATTGTTGATGGCATTTTTATTGTTTTAGCAATTCTGCAACCAACTTTTAGTGGATTGGTTTAATGTTAAGGCCACCATTTTCGCAAGAACCGATACCAATCAACAATTGGGATGTAATAGTTGTTGGTGCTGGGGCTGCTGGCCTTATGACTTGTCTTGAATTACCCTCAAATTTAAAAGTTCTTCTTTTAAATAGAAATACTAGTAAGGTATCTTCTAGTAGATGGGCTCAAGGAGGAATTGCATCTGTTGTTAGACAAGATGATTCATTTGATCTTCATGCCGAGGATACTTTAAAAGCAGGAGATGGACTATGTGATTTACAAGCTGTAGAAATGCTTGTTAAAGAAGCCCCAGGTTGTGTCAATAGGCTACAGAATTTAGGGATGATTTTTGACCAAAGTTCTGATCAATTAGCCACTACTTTAGAAGCAGCTCATTCTCGAAGAAGAGTTTTGCATGTTAAAGATCGTACTGGAAGAGCATTAGTTGAAGTTCTAGAAGATCATATTGAAAATAAAAAAAATATTCTTCACTGTAGAGGGGTAAGAGTAACTGAACTTTTGATTGATAATGAAGAATGTAAAGGAGTTCAAGTTCTTGATGGAGCAAATTTATATTGGATTCAATCGAGAGCTGTTGTTTTAGCTACAGGAGGGGGTGGCCATTTATTTACTAATACAACAAATCCTGCTCAATCTTCTGGAGAGGGAATTGCTCTTGCATGGAAGGCTGGAGCTGCTATCGAAGATTTGGAGTTTGTTCAATTTCATCCAACCGCTTTAAAATTTTATGGTGCACCTTGCTTCTTAATATCTGAGGCACTTAGAGGAGAAGGAGCTGTTTTAGTTGATAAAAATGGTGAGAGCCCGGTTAAAAATCTTAAAAATCGTGATTTAGCTTCTAGAGATCAGGTAAGTAGAGCAATTATGATAAATATGCATGATAATAATGTAGATCATGTTGGTTTAGATCTTAGGTATATTGATCCAGAAAAAATTGTAGAGCGATTTCCCACTATCATAGGTAGATGTCAGGATTATGGGGTTAATCCTTTAAATGAGGTTATTCCTGTAGCCCCTGCAGCTCATTATTGGATGGGAGGCGTCAAAACCGATTTAAATGCTTGTTCTACACGAAAAGGACTATATGCTGTAGGAGAAGTTGCATCTACAGGTGTGCATGGTGCTAATAGATTGGCAAGTAATTCATTGATGGAATGTCTTGTTTTTGCAAGAAAAATGTCTTCAATTGTTTTGAATGAAACTTCTAAATTTGAAAAATTTGATAGATCATTTAGAGAGTTTGATATTCAAGATCCAAAAGAAGATCAAATTTCTCAAATATCTGAAAAAATTGATGAATTAAGAAAACTATGTTGGTCAAATCTTGGAGTATCTCGAAATAAAGCAAATATGAGTAAATTTTTACATAATATTCAATATGATATTTCTCAATTACAAAAAAATGCTTTACTAAGTTCTCTGGAAAAAATAAAATTTCATCAAAAAATTAAACTTAGTGAGCGCAATAGAAGGGCATTGAATCTTCTACTGGATTTAAAGAATAGACAAATAACAACCATAACTTTATTAAAAGCTTGTCTATTTAGAGAAGAGAGTAGAGGAGGACATTTTAGAGATGATTTTCCAGATAAAGATAACAATTGGGAATGCCATACTAGACAACAGTTAGATCAAAAAATTCAAAAAAGATTTATTAAAAATTAGTATCTCCTTGATAACCTGTTTTTATGGCTAATTCCTTCAAGTCGCGAGTACCACTAATGATTTCCTCATTTATTTCCCAAGAAGGAAATCCACTGATTCCTTTCGTTTGGCATAGCTCATATTCATTATCTTTACCATCTTTAGCACATTCGACAACTTTTAATTCTTTAACTGCTTCTTTACCAAATAATTGTTTCTGATCATGGCAATGCGGGCACCAGTATGCACTATACATAACAATATCTTTTTTACTTAAAAATTCTGCAAATTTTACTTTCTGAGGAGAGCTTGAAGTGGTAATTATTGGCGATACATTTTCATTGGGACTTGTAAGATCAATAGCTTTAGAGGGGTCAACGTTTGTTGACCAAATTAGCCCTCCCATCAGAACACTAATTGCTACAATGAAACCTCTAAAAATCATAGGTTCTCTACTTTCAAACTTTGCTCCAATCATAGAAATTATAAAGATAGAAAACGATAAAATTGCTGAAAGTATACAAAAAAAACAATATGCTTGAATCTTAAAAAACATTATATTGATTAATAAAAAGCTAAATGTTGACGATGCACAAGATATAAGAAATACTAACCACCATAAAAACTTATTTAGTTTTTCTTTTGGTGAAATTAAATTAAGTGAAAGTATTATTGTGATAACTAATATTGATAAATACGTTATAAATCCAGCTAATGATAGAGGTATATTAACTTGATTATTTTCAAACAAAGTACCCCAAGGACTATTTAAAACTGTTTCACAACCATTTTGTATCCCTGGGCATGAAAGAGAAGTAAATAATCCCCAGTTTTTTAAAGTAATCGAACCTGTGTCAACTATTCCTATAGTGCTAAGAATTGCGATTATGATTTTTGGCCATTTCAAATCTTTTTTATTTATTCTGTTTAAATTTTTAAAGGCCATAAATAATGAAAGTTTGTTATTTGCATTATCTATCCTAATATTATCTTGGCATGGTAGTTAAATGCGAAATGCTGTTTAAATCTTTTAATTCTTATTTCTCAAATTGTGAAAGAAAATAGTCTCAATGTAAAAGAAAAAAAACTATCTAAGATTGCATTTAGTCATGTTGGTTGCGAGAAAAATCTTGTTGATACTGAACATATGCAAGGCTTATTAGATAAAGAGGGTTATGAAGTTGACAGCAATATAAATGATGCAAATGTTGTTGTAGTAAATACTTGCAGTTTTATTGAAACAGCTAGAGAAGAATCTATTAGAAAAATTCTAGAATATACAAATCAAGGAAAGGAAGTCATAGTTGCAGGCTGTATGGCTCAGCATTTTAAAGATGAACTTATAAAAGAAATCCCTGAAATAAAAGCTTTGGTTGGAACAGGAGATTATCAAAAGATAGCTAAGGTTGTGAATAGAGTAGAAAAAGGAGAAATTGTTAATGAAGTTTCAAAAATACCTGAATTTATTGCAGATGAGCTAATACCTCGTTATGTAGATAAAAAAAAATTTGTTGCTTATCTTCGGATTGCTGAAGGTTGTGATTATAGTTGTGCTTTTTGTATTATTCCCAAGTTGAGAGGTCCTCAAAGAAGTAGAACAATAGAATCTATAGTTTTAGAAGCAAAAAGACTTGCAAAACAGGGTATTCAAGAAATCATACTAATTAGTCAAATAACAACTAATTATGGTCAAGATATTTATGGAAAACCTTCTTTGGCTAAACTTTTGAATGAGCTTTCAAAAGTTTCAATTCCTTGGATAAGGATACATTATGCTTATCCAACTGGTTTAACTGATGAAGTTATTAGAGCTTTTAAAGATTCAAAAAATATTGTCCCTTATTTCGATTTGCCACTTCAGCATAGTCATCCAGATGTTTTAAAGAGCATGAATAGACCTTGGCAGGCTTCTTTGAATGAATCAATTTTGGGCAAAATTAGAGAAGAAATTCCATCTTCTGTATTAAGAACCAGTCTCATTGTTGGTTTCCCAGGAGAAAAAAAAGAACATTTTGAACACCTTCTCGAATTTTTGAATAGACATAAGTTTGATCATGTAGGTGTGTTTATTTTTTCTCCCGAGAAAGGAACTTCAGCTTTTGAGTTGCCAAATAGAGTATCTCCAGAGGTCGCAGAGGCAAGAAAAGATAATGTTATTTCAGTTCAACAAAATATCTCTAAAGATAAAAATCAGGCATATGTTGGTTCAAATATGAAAGTTTTGGTAGAAAAAATATCAGATAATGACGAATTAGTAGGTCGGTCCTACAATTTCGCTCCTGAAATTGACGGAAATGTGATTTTATCTATTAATTCTAAAAATGATTTGAAAAATTATATTGGTAAATTTGTTGAAGCAAATATTTCTTTTGCGGATGAATATGATTTGTATGGAGAGATTATTAAAATTTTTTAGTTTTAAATTAATTTAACTGCTCTTAAGAGCTTATCTAATGCGAAAGCAGCTCCAAAACCAAAACCAATAAATGCAATATAGAAAATGATGTTCATTAATTTTTTTATTTTTATTTAATTTAACATCAGATGAAAAGATTAGATTTTTTCGTTTAATTTCTTAATCTTGGATATATGGTAATTTTTTGTATAAACATTCTTCTGCTTTTTGTAGTTCGCGGCCTAAATATAAAGCATGATCGAAGCTGGTTATTAAGTCATTTCTTTCTTCAGTAATAAATATTCCAAGTTGTTTCGCACTAATACCTTTAAAAACTTCATTACTAACTCTTTTATTTTGAGAGTCGCATTTAATTGGTTCATTAGTTTCTGGGTCAATAGCATAGCCTTCTTCATCGATGTTATTTAAAAAGTGCTCTAAAATTATTCTATTTTCTTCTAAATCTACTTTTATAATAAAATAACCATTTGGATCTAAATCTATATATCGGTTGGATAGATTATTATCAATCTTTATTTTTTCATCTAATCTTTTACTAGAATCCATTATTAGAAGTTAATAAAAACTATATTACCAATATAATCTTTAGAAAAGCCAAATAATTTTTTATTTAAAGGGTATAGAGTTATTCTCAAATTCAATTTCTTTTTCGGTTTGTTTATTAACTTCATTTAGCCAAGGATAAATTATATTTTCCATATTTTTGTCAAACCACTTATGCAAGCTAATGGTACTTTTTGCATAAAACCCTCTACGCCTTTTATGGTTTCCACCCGCTCCAGGATCAAAAAAATGGATATTATTTTTTATTGCCCATTCAATTGGCTGGTAGAAGCATAATTCAAAATGTAAATTAGATATGTCTTCTTGACTACCCCAATATCTACCCCATAAGTTGTTTTTATTTTTAACGCACATCGACATAGCAAAAATATCATTTGAATCATTTTTTGATGCACTAAAAAGTAAAATATTTTTTTTATTAGCAACAATTTTTTCGAAAAATGTAGATGTTAGATATTTACTTCCCCAAACTCCCCACCTAGCACAATGCTGTTCATAAAAATTATGCATTTTTTTGAGGATTTCTTGGTTTATATCATCTTCATTAAAAATTTCTACTTTTATATCTTGTTTAGTAATTGATTTCCTCTCTTTTTTGATATTTTTTCTCTGATTAGAGTTAAATCTACAAAGAAAATCATCAAAAGTCTTTTCTCCATTACTCCTCCATTCACTGCTGGAATTTATCCATTTATGGTATCCCAAAGATTTAAGATGGTTGCCCCAGCTTTCGTCAATGTATAAAAAATTACAACTTAAAATTTTGTTTGTAATCGCGAAGCTTTCGATATGGTTTATGAGTAAATTTGTAATTTCTTTCTTGTCTTCATTTTTTTTATAAAGAAATTGATATCCATTTACAGGACTATAAGGACTCATTCCAATTAATTTAGGGTAATAATTTAAATTCAGCTCTTGAGCCAGTCTTGCAAATGATTGATCAAAAATGAATTCTCCATAGCTATGACTTTTTAAGAAAAGTGGAGCAATTCCTAATATTTCTTCTTTTTTATAAGCAACAAAATATAGAGGTTGCCAACCAGTTTCTCTTGAGACACTTTTTGATATTTCAAGGTTTTTAAGCCAAGTCCATTCATAGAATGGATTATTGATTTCATTTGTTAATTCATTCCATATCTCCTTGGAGATTTCCTTGATTGACAATTTGACTTCAACTTTATGTATTTTTTGGTTCATTTATGATTGAATCTATTTCAAATTTTTTTGTAATGAATATGAATTTCATTATTCATTAAATTTTTAATTGATTTTATTTCCCATAGTCTTTTGAGATTAAAAATCTCATTTGTTTCTTTTGGAGGGATCCATGTATATTTACCGCCAATAATTTGTGGAATTATTGTAATTTTTATATCTGTTATTAGATCCTCTTTTATAAATGAATTTATAAGTTTTGCACCTCCTAAAAGAGCTAGATCATTTATCCCTTGTTTTTTAAGTGAAATTAAAGTTTTACTCCATGAATCTTCGAAAAAAGAGTTGTTTCTCGAAGTCATTATTCGACGAATTATCAATTTTACTTGAGCTTATTAGCCATCTTCTAATTGGTTGACGAAAGTATTCCCAATTACTGTTAAATTTTTTGCTATTTGAAGCAACGATAGAAATTGGTTGTTTTTTTGATATTGTTACTTCGTCATTACCATTAAGATTTTTAATTAGGTAAGTTGATTGATGCGCTATTAAAGTACCTAAACCAAAAATAGTGGCGTCAACCATTGATAAGTGTTGGTTTAACATTTTTTTATCTTTTTCGCTTCCAAGATGCGATTCTCCTCCTCCAGGAAATGCAATTCTCCCATCAAGACTAGATGCTATAACAATTATTACTCTTGGGATACTCAAGTTTGTGAGACTAAACTATTTTCAAGTTTCAACTTCAATGAATTGGTTAGCTTTTGATCAACATAAATTTCTGCAGCATTATTTGGACTCTCTTGGAGTCTTATTTTGTGTAATGTTGCACCAATTTCATGTATTGGATTTTTAAGAATATCAGAAATATATAAAGCTATATTTTCAGCAGTTGGAACACAATTCTGGAAAAATTCGATGTCTTTATTTAGAAAAGTATGATCTAGTTGTTCAACAACCAATTCATTAATTATTTTCTGGAGCGCAGATAAGTCGCAAACCATTCCCGTTCTTTTATCAATGTCTCCTTTTACAGTTATATCGACAAGATAGTTATGACCATGTCCATTAACTCTGGCACATTTCCCATAGATTTTTTTATTTTCATCAAAGGAAATCTCTTCTTTTGCAAGTCTATGAGCGGCTGCAAAATGAGTTTGTACTGTTAAAAATGCTTCCATGTTTTTTCCAAAATAATCTGCCCATAAATTTGGGTTTTCATAAAGCCTTAGACTTGTAAGAGGTAAATCATCCTTTAGACGACTCCAAATAACCTTTACTAATGCTTCAGTTGTGGGAAGAATACCTTCTTGATTATCAACATTAAATTCAGGCCAGACATCATTTAAAAAACGAAAATCTAATTGTCCAGTAACCTTATCTTTAATTGAGTGTTTTACATCAGAGAGATTTAGTACCATTCCATCAGAGTCTAGTTCTCCACCCATTGAAACAATAAGTTCATAATTATGACCATGACCTGGTGCAATACTGCAATTTCCAAAAAGAGATAAATTTTCTTCAGGGGTTTTTTCAGGAAGCCAATAACGGTGACTAGAACTAAAGCAGGCACGTCGAGTTATGACGCATTCACGTCCTTTTCCATGTAATGGTTTGGATTGTGTAGAAGTCATACCTTTCTGCGATAATACTATCTTAAGGTTTTAAATACGCTTTTGTCTTTATGGAACAATCCATTATCAAAAAAACAGTTCATACTTTAAAGGGCAGAAGCATATTTTTAATAGGAATGATGGGTTCTGGTAAGTCACAAACCGGTTTGAAGCTTGCTGAATTATTGAAGTATAAATATATTGATTTAGATTCGTTAATAGAGAAGTTGGCAAAAAAATCTATCAATCAAATTTTTAATGATGAAGGAGAAAATAATTTCCGTGAATTAGAAGCAAGCTGCCTTAAAGAAACTATCAAAATTCCTTCATTAGTAATCTCTACTGGGGGAGGAATAGTTACCAAATCGGAAAACTGGGGAATCTTAAGGCAGGGAATAATTGCTTGGATAGATCTTGACAAAGATATAGCAATTGAAAGATTGAAAAATGAAATTGAAAATAGACCACTTCTTCAGGGAAAGAATCTAAATGATTTATATATGAGCATTTTTCAATCTAGAGAAAATTTGTATTCTCAAGCAGATTTAAGAATTCAAGTAAAAAGGGAAAATATTGAAGAAGTCGCTATGAAAATAATTAATGCAATTCATAAAGAAATAATTAGTTAATCTGGTTCAATTCTTACTGCAAACCATTTGATAACATATCCTAATTTTATTTCTAATTCATAAGTGCTTTCTAATAATTCTTCAAAAAATTCCTGATCAGGATCTTCTATATTTTGATATATTGTTTGTGTTTCTGTCTTATTGAGCCAATCCTTCAACCATAAAATTGCTTCTTGCTTTGATACAATTTTTTCTTTTGAATCTGGCTCTAATAATACATAATGATCCGATGCTCTTATTAGTGGATTTGACATAATGAAGATTCTTCTTGGATTAATTCTTTGCTTGATTTTTCAAGGAATTTTTTTAGAAATTTCTTTTGCTTTTGTAGATTCTAATGTACGAGAGTTTTTGGAAAATCGTGTAAATCAATGGCCAGAATTATATTTACCAAATTTTAAATTGTCGGATACTTCTCAGGATTTAATTTATCCTAAATGGTTCGAGGGGAATTGGCTTGTTACTTCTCAAGATATAATTAATGATTCAGAAGAGCCAGTTATCTATAAAGTAAATTTCTTTAAGAATGATTCAGATTTAATTGTTGGTAATCGTGCAAAAAATTCTGAATCTATTGGAAAAGCAATATTTGGTGATACCTTAATCAAGGTTGTAAATGATCCTCAATCTATTAATAATCAAATTACTTATTTAAAAGATGATTTTTATATCGATTCAAGAATTACAGGGAGAAATCAGATCCAAGATGATAATATTTTTTTCGCAGATGAGCTAGTTATACAAACTGCACATAAGCCAGGTGCTTCAAGGATTAATCAGGTAGAGACCATTAGTAAATTTCAAAAATGTTCCGAAGAAATATTGGGGGTTGATAATTCAATCAAACCATCAATTTGTGGAGTGCAATATGTTGCTTCTTATGGTTCAAAAGTAGGCGATACTTCTATTCATGCTATAAAAACAAATAAATATAAATTGACGTTTGAATTTATTGAGAGTTAGCACTAAAAAGATATTCTTCTAAGTTGTTCCTCCAAATGAAAAGATTTTCTAAATAAGGGTTGTTAATGTATTCTTGGCTCCCCTCTCCTGAAAGAATTGGTCCTGCAGACTTTGGAAATTTTAGAAGGGATAATTGAGCAGCAATTGAAATATCTGCAATTGATAAACTATCTCCAACTAAATATTTCTTGTTGATCAAGGATTTTGATAAAGCTTCCAGTAATTTTTGGAGTTCTAAATTATCTTTAGAAGACAAAACTACATTAGAAATTTTACTAAGATTTTCAAAAGGTAATTTATCAACAATACTTTTAACTGAAGAAGGTATTTCATCTGGAAGTAATGCAGTTCTTAGCTGTGGATTTTCTATTGCAGATTTTATTAAAACTTTTCTACAAGTTGTAGCCATTGTAGTATCTGCCCAGTCTTCAATTAGTTTGCATTGTGCAAATAATATTGGGTCCTCAGGAAAAAGTGGATTGTTATCATTTTTTTTATCTATATATTCACAAATAGTTGAAGAGTCATTAATAACTTGATCATTACTATCGACTATTACAGGTACTTGTTTTTGACCTGATAATTTAAAGATTTCAAATTGGCCTATTCCAGGTGTTACTTCTTCAACTCGATATTGTAATTTTTTTGCATGAAGAGCCATTCTGGTTTTCAAACAAAAAGCACTATGCCTAAATTGATATAATGAAATCATGCTGTTTAATGTTTGTTAAAACTTAGCTAAAAAAGTAATCTATTTGTGGAGCTGATGGGCGAATTTTTCTCTAATGTTGCGAGATATCCAAAGTATTTGATATCTATCATTCTTGGGGGACTGGTTGCTTTGCTTGAACCTTTATTCAAGAATAGATCAAATCCTCTCACAATAGTAGGATTGATATCTTCTGTCTTAAGTGCTTTCATAACTGTTTATTTTGTCTTGCAAGCGATGACAAACCCAATAAATTTACAACCATAATGCCAAATAATTACCGTCTTGCAAAAGTTTCTTCTCTTTTGAAGAAAGAAATAACCCTTATTTTGCAAAATGATTTAGAAAATGATCTGATTAGAGATCATTTCGTCAATATTTCTAAGATTGATTTATCAGGTGATTTGCAACACTGTAAAATTTATATAACTTCAACTGCTCAAGAGAAAGTGAGGAAAGAGATTGTTGAAAACTTGAATACTGCTAAAAGCTCTATACGGCATAGTTTAGGAAAAAGAATTGAGATGAGAAGAGTTCCAGAGATAATTTTTAAAGACGATGTTGTTCTTGAAAAAGGATTATCAGTCTTGAAAATTCTCGATGAATTAAAAAATCAAAATCATAATGTTGAGGACAAGGATGCCAAAAGTTGATCTACCCCTTGATCAAAGAAATATAATTATTACTCGATCAAAAGAAGGGATATTGGATATAAAAAAGATATTCATAAGCAAGGGCGCTAATGTATTTGATTTACCTGCAATAAGTATTGCTGATCCTGATGATTTGAATCCTCTTGACGATGCATTAAATCAAATAAATGATTTTCATTGGATTATTTTTTCCAGTAGTAATGGGATCAAGTTTGTGGAAAAAAGACTTAGATACTTTAATAGTTCATTAAAAGAATGTTCTAAAAAAACAAAAATTGCTGTAGTCGGAGAAAAAACCTCAAAAACTCTTGATGATTTTGGGATTAAGGCTGATTTCATACCTCCAGAATTTGTTGCTGAAAGTTTAATTGATAATTTCCCAGTATCTGGTTATGGACTTCGAGTTTTTGTCCCAAGAGTTCAAACAGGTGGTAGGGATTTGATTGCAGATCAATTTAGAGAGGCTGGTGCTCGTGTATTTGAGGTTGCTGCATATGAAACTAGATGTCCTGAATCAATTCCTGAAGAAACAATTGATATTATTTCTAATCGAAAAGTCGATGCAATTATTTTCTCAAGCGGTAAAACCGTAGTAAATACTGCTTTTTTACTTGAAAAAAAACTTGGTAAAAAATGGTTAGAATATTTTGATCAAATTAAGTTATTAACTATTGGACCTCAGACAACAAAAATATGTAACAAGATTTTTGGAAGAGTTGATAGTCAGGCACAAAAATATACTTTTGAAGGACTACTAGATGTAGCAATTAATATTTTTAATTAGAAAAATTTTTTGTATAGTTCTTTTCAACTAAATCTTTGAACCTATCAATATTGGCCTGTAATTCGTTTGTAACCATTTTGCCTAAAATATTTTCTTCCATAAACCGTGCAATCATTTTTGGTAATTCATAAGTTATGGCTAAATTTACCGTTGTGATTTGATCAGTTTTACTTTCGAAAACTACTGATCCCTCAGTTGGTAAACCTCCTATTGATTTCCATTTAAGTTTGCTTTTTTCAACCCTTTCTGTAATTTGAGCTTTCCATTTAAACCTAAAGCCATTTGCAGCTAAAGTCCATTCTGTTAAATCTGGTAACGTATTAGTTTCTTCGTCAACTGTCTTTACAGATTCAATCCAGCTCATCCAAAGTGACATTGAGTCTAAATCGCTCCATGTATCCCATACATTTTCAAGAGGCGCATTAACAATTGTTATTACGTCATGTTTTAGCCAAGTACCCATTAATTAACTTACTGCAAGATTTTTTGCTAATTCGGCTTTCTTCTCTAAAATTGCGGCTGCAGCTAAATGACCACTCATTGTAGCTCCCTCCATAGAGTCTATATAATCTTGTTTTGTATAACTACCAGCCATGAAGAAATTAGATATAGATGTTTTTTGATCGGGTCTGAAAGGTTCCATACCAGGAGCTTCTCTATAGAGTGATTGTGGAATTTGTACCACGTTACTCCAAAGCAATTTAAGGTTTTTTGAAGATGGGAATAGACGGCGAACCTCTTTATCTATTTCTTTTGTAATTCTTTCTGTGGATCTTCCCATCCATCTATCGCCAGGAGTTAAAACACATTGGAGTAGGGATCCCATATCTTTTTTCCTATAGTCTGCTGGACTTGCTAGTGCTAAATCAGCAAAACAACTGAAAGAGGCATCAGCAGAATAAAGAAGGTTATCTAGACCAATTGCTTCTTTCCCAGTATTATCTTTTTCTAATTCAGTAACCCAACCGTCATATCTTAATTGGATTGTGGCAACAGCCACAGCTCTAAGTTTTTTTAAACCTTCAAATTCTTTAAATTGATACCATTCTTTTGGAATTATTTTTTTTATTCCAGGAACATCACAGGCAGCTAGAAATTTATCTGCAAACACTGCCTTAATTCCTTCAGGAGAAGATATTTTTAATTGATTTACTGAATAAGAGGAAGATTCCTTTTCATAAATGATTTCTTCTACCTTATGGTTAAGATGTATTTTTGCTCCTTTGTTTGTGATGTAGTCGACAATAGGTTGAGTTAACCACTTATGCGGAGAACCTTTTAAAAGATTAAGTTTTGAGGCTTCTGTTTTTGAAGCAAACATCATAAATATAGTTAACATGCATCTTGCTGAAATATCTTTGCAATTAATAAAACCTAAAGCGTATGCGATAGGATCCCACATTCTTTCTAAGCTTTTTTCACTTCCACCATGGTTTAAAAACCATTCTTTAAAGCTAATTTTATCTAGATCTCTAATTATTTTCATTGCGCCTTCATAGTCTATCAAGCCTCTAACTATTGGACTTGTCCCTAAAGCTAAGGCATTTCTGAACTTATCTACCCAAGTAAGTTGTTCGGTGGTAAAAAAAGCTTTAAGGCCGTTAAATGGAGCACCTAAAGGGAATCTAAAGTCTAAAGATTTTAAATTACCACCATTATTAATAAATAGATGAGTATGATCTTTCGGGAGTAAATTGTCTAGAGCTCCCACTTTTTTCATTAATTTAAAAAGATTTGCATAATTGTAAAAAAATACATGTAAACCCATTTCTATGTGGTTGCCATTCTTATCTTCCCAACTTCCTACTTTACCTCCCCAAAATGACCTGCTCTCGAAAATTTCTACTTCGTGACCTTCATCAACTAAATTGACTGCTGCTGTAAGACCAGCTAATCCAGAACCAACTATTGCAATTTTCACTTTTTCTTAGAATTATAACAAATCAAGTTTGGATAACGTTTGTTCTATGCATCCTATCGATTAAGTTTTTATATTATAAATAGTAGAAATCCCTTGTTTATGGAAAATGTAGAAGTTAAACAGGAAATTAAAAATTCTGATGATGGCAAAGGTATCTTAATTACGAATGATGCTATAGAACAAATTTCAAATTTATTGAAGGGTCAAAGTGTTAAAAAAGCACTAAGGGTAGGAGTAAGATCAGGCGGTTGTAGTGGGATGAGTTATACAATGGATTTTATAGAAACTGATGAAATAAATCCCGATGATAAAGTTTATGATTATTCATTAAAAGCTGATCAAAGCTTTCAAGTGGTTTGTGATCCTAAAAGTCTTTTATATATTTATGGAATGCAGTTAGATTTTAGTAAGGAATTAATTGGAGGTGGCTTTAATTTTGTAAATCCCAATGCCTCTCAAACTTGTGGTTGTGGAAGCTCCTTTGCAGTTTAATAAATAATGGATAACGATATTAATCCCATCGAAGAGGATTTTAATGCAGCTTTATCAAAATATAAAGCAGGGCAAGATTTAATTCCAATAGTTCAAGATTTTCAAAAAATTATACAGCAAATTCCAAATCATTTTGCTGCTTGGACTTGTTTATCATGGCTTCAATTACTTTTGAAAAATAATGAAGAAGCTTTGTCAGCTGCCAGACAAGCTGTTCGATTAAATCAGCAAGATCCACAAGCAAGAATGAATTTGTCTTTAGCTCTTTTGGCTACCAATAATAAAGGTGTTAGGGATCATATTGAGTTAATAAAAAAAATGTCTATGATGATGCCAGACGTGAAAAGTGAGTTGAAAGAATCTGTTGAAGACGGATTAAGTAGATATCCAGATTGGCCTGAGTTAACCAAAGTAAAAAAATGGTTGGAATTTTAAATTGTTTAAGATTTTAATATTAAGTAATGGGCATGGAGAAGATCTATCTGGCAGTCTAATTGCTAAACAATTCCTAAAAAGTGGTTATTCTGTTCATGCCTTGCCAATTGTTGGTATGGGAAACCATTATGAAAAAGAACAAATTAAGATTATCGGTAAAACTAAAGAATTTAGAACTGGAGGAATTGGCTATAATTCTTTCAAAGGAAGACTTACTGAGATATTAGGAGGAGAAATATTTTATGTATTAAAAAGATTATATTTAACTTTTAAAATAAAAAAAAAATATGATTATTTTTTTGTAGTTGGAGATATTGTGCCAGTTTTTTTTGCATGGGTTTGTAAGAAAGATTTTTTTACATATCTAGTTGCTTATTCCAGCCATTATGAAGGAAAGTTGAAATTACCATGGCCTTCTAAATTTTTCTTGCTCTCAAAAAAAGCAAAAAAAATATATGCGAGAGATTCCCTTACAGCTAATGATTTAACATTGCAATTAAAAAAGAAAGTGTCTTTTTTAGGCAACCCATTTATGGATAAGTTTTTCCCTAGAAACAAAGAATTAAATAAGGCTGAATTTAGTATTGGATTATTTCCAGGAAGTAGATTCCCTGAGATTTTAGATAATTTTGTTTTTATTTTAGAGGTATTAGAGGCATTGTCAGATTTGAGATATTTTCAAAAAATTCAGTTTAATTTTGCAATAGTTAATGCTCTATCTTCATTAAAGATAAAGGAGATATTTCAAAAAAGGGGATGGTTAAAAATAGAAAATATAAAAGATAATAATCTCTTGAAATTCCAATATAAATTTTTAGAAGTGAATATATATTGGAATAATTTTGACAAAATATTATTGAAAAGTAGATGCTGTATCAGCATGGCAGGAACAGCAGCAGAGCAAGCGATTGGATTAGGAAAACCCGTTATTCAGATTGAAGGTAACGGTCCACAATTTACAAAAACTTTTGCTGAAGCGCAAAGACGTTTGCTTGGAAAATATGTTTTTTGTGCCACTAATTATAAAGATAAGAATGATCAAATCAATCAGACAATAAAATTGATCATAAAAATAATATACCTTATAAAGCTGAATAAGAATTTTATGATCTCATGTAATGAAAATGCTAAAAAAAGACTGGGCGAAAACAAAGCTTGTCTTAAAATGGTTGATGATATGAATTTTGTTATAAAAAATGACTAAGGAGAATAATCAAAATAAGTTAAAACAAATTATCGATAATTTTTTATTAATAAATTTATTTACAGTCATTTTTTTTGCAATATTTTTTATTTTTGCAATCATCATGCAATTTAATGGCATATTTATTTTTATTAATTTTATTCAGATAGTTTGGAATCCTCTTGTAGTTCCATTGATAACAATTCTTATTATTGGTGCTTTAGTAAACGGTATTAATTCTTGGTGGAGGCGTAAATTGCTTTCTCAAGAAGAGGATATTTAAAAGTATAATTTTTGAGTTTACTGCTTATTACTTTTTGTCCTTCCAATACAACTTTTGCTCCATCTCCTAATAATATTTTTAAAACCGCTCCAGGCACTGGAAGTAAATTAGGTCTATTCAGACATTTGCCTAAAGTCTGAGAAAATTCTCGCATTAATACTGGATTTGGGGCAACAGCATTAAATACTCCCGAATACTTTTTATCAACTAATGCTTGAGTAATTAATTCACATAAATCAGTTCTATGAATCCAACTCATCCATTGCTTACCATCTCCAATTGGTCCACCTAATCCAACTTTAAATATAGGGAGCATTTTCCCTAATGCTCCTCCATCTGCCTCTAGCACTATTCCAATTCTAAAAATAACTAACCTTGAGAAAAATGGTTTTTCAGCAGTGACCTCTTCCCATTTTTTGCAAAGATTAGCTAAAAAGTCTTTTCCTCCAATACTATTTTCAGTGAATTCACCAGACAAACTTGTACCGTAATAACCTATTGCTGATCCATTTATAATGACTTTTGGGTTTATTTTTAAATTTTTAAGGGTCTTCATCATAAATTTTGTGGTGTTAATACGACTATTTTCAATCTCCTGTTTTTGTTTAGAAGTCCATTTTTTTTCTGCTATGGGTTCTCCCATAAGGTTAATAATTCCATCGATCTCTCTTAAAATATTTAGAAGATTTTCGTTATTCCAGTTTTTTTCTTTTGATAAATCTATTTGAAAAAACTTAAACTTATTGAAATCTAAATCAACCTTTAATTTACTAATGGGTTTTCTACTTACAATGTATATTTCGTGATTTTCGTTGAGTAGTGTTGGAACTAATTCTTTCCCAACAAATCCAGTGCAGCCAAGAAGTAAAAGACGCATATCATATTGATGTTTATCATTTAAGGCTATTAAATTTTTTAGACGTTTGTAATTATTATTCTGGTATAAATTTTTTTCAATATTTTTCAAACAAGTTTTTGTATAATAAATGTCAAATAACTTTCTTGAATTTAACATGACAGATTCTATTCCAAAGAAACCTCTCAAGAAAGGAAGCTTAGTTTTTGTCGATAGAGAAAATTATATAAAAAGTATCGAGGCTCTAGCTAGTGATCACGATTTACCTAATTATGTGTTTGAAGGCCCTGGAGAGATCCTCTCAGTCAAAGACGAATATGCTCAGATTCGATGGCGTAGACCTGTTCCAGATGTTTGGTTGAAATTAGAACAACTTAAAGAATATTTGTAATAAAGTTTTGTACTTAAAAGTTTTTATTTTTTTTCTCTGTAGACATCCTTGATTTGATTCTTTTTGCTTCTTTGATCATTTCCTTACCATCAAATAAGTAATTATCTACATATCCTTTTGTATATCTATCAAATTCTGATAGTGCATCTTTAACTTGTGAGAAACAATGATAAAGATCAAGGCCTAAAGCTGAAATAGACTTTGGAACTATTTTTTTGTTATAAATTTTTTCAACTTTTTCTATTTTCTTTTGTGAAAGATTTATGTAACTGCAGAAATTTTCCATTAGTTGGTCATCATATGGATCTGCAGATAGTTCTTTTATTTCGTTGTTCAAAGGTTTAATTATTTGACTAATTAATCTATTGATTGGGGTGTAAATTTCTTTAATCCATGTTTCAACTTCTTTGTCTTTAATTGACGAATTATATTTTTTTGAATTAATTTTTTTTCCCCAATTTTCATTTAATGAATCAAATGATGAACTGGAAGAGACAAAACTTCTATCATATTGTTCTTTTTTGATAGGGTCATTTAGAGTCTCCCAGGCATTTTGTATTGCAAGAAATCGTTCTTTTTCCCCCCCCTTATCGGGATGATGTTGCTTTACTAAAGAGCGATATGAAGATTTGATTTCACTTCTGGTTGCATTTTTTTTAAGACCTAATTCTTCATATAAATTTTTTTCCATTTTTATAAATTATGGATTAAAGATAACCATCTTTTCTGGCTTGAATTGAAGTATTAGATTCAAACATTGCTGTTGATAAATATCTTTCTCCAAAACTTGGAAGAATAACTATCAATCTTTTGTTGATTAGTTCTTTCCTCTCACCGATTTTAATAGTTGCTGCTAGAGCTGCACCGCTACTGATTCCAGATAAAAGGCCTTCCAATCGAGCTAATAAACGCCCATAATAAAATGCTTCATCGTCATCTATTTTTATAATTTCATCAATTAATTTAGTATTCAGTACTTTCGGCACGAAACCTGCTCCTATTCCTTGAATCGAATGAGATCCTGCTTTTTCTCCAGAAATCACAGCACTTTTTTTGGGCTCTACAGCATAAATTTTGCAATTAGGATTAACTTTTTTCAAGAAACGTGCGCAACCAGTGATTGTTCCTCCTGTTCCTACTCCTGTAACTAGTCCATCTAAATTGTTATTGGATTGAGACCATATTTCTTGTGCCGTTGTTCTTTCATGAATATCTGGATTAGCAAAGTTTTCAAATTGATTAAATTGATAGCTATTTGCAATGGTTGAAGACAACTCATTAGCTAAATCTAAAGCTCCTTTCATTCCTTCTTCCCCAGGCGTCAACTGTAATTCAGCTCCATATGCTCTCAACATTGCCCTCCTCTCAATGCTCATCGTATCCGGCATAGTTAATATCAATTTATAGCCTTTTGCTGCAGCAACCATTGCTAATGCGATGCCCGTATTCCCACTTGTAGCTTCAATCAACGTTGTTTTATCTGGTTTTATCAATCCGTCTTCTTCTGCTTTACATAACATTGAATAAGCGATGCGATCCTTTACGGACGCTGATGGATTGAAACTTTCTAGTTTGGCTATTATTTCTGGATAGCAATTAAAATGCTTTCTGATTCTATTTAATTTAACTAACGGGGTATTTCCAACAAGAGAAGTTATATCATTTGCTATTTCCATGAAATGATTTTTTAATTTAAAAATACAATCTCCTAAATACATAATAAATGTATTTATAGATCTTTTATAAAATTTTCTCATAAGAATTTAATTTAAAATAACTTTCTGCATAAAAAAATTTACTATTATAAAAGGTAGTTTTTATAATTATTATGTATTCTCTGGAACTAAGTCTGAGATATTCGCCTTTTCCACTTTCAATTCAGAAGAAAGAATTTGATGATGTTAAAAGAATTTATGATGAAATAAAAAATGCTATGAATGAAACTTTAGAATCCTCAAACTTGATCGAATTAAGTTGTGACAAAGTGCAAGATAAATTAATTACTGTAAGAGCTAAAGAAATCATTTCTGTTCAGATATATGAAAAATCTTCAGTAGCAGGAGGAGCTAAAAGACCAGGGTTTTCTCTAGATATAGATTGATAGAATTAATGCGAGATTCCCTTGAAAGTGAAATACATCATATTAAATTTAAAGATGTTTCTTTTTCATATCCTGGAGAGAAAGAAAATTTAATTTTCAAATGTAACTTCTCAATAAAAAAACCTGGATTTTGGATGATCGTCGGTAAAAATGGAAGTGGAAAAAGTACTCTTTTAAAATTAATCAATGGAATAATTAAACCGCAAAATGGGATTATAAATTGTAAAGCAGATATTGGTATGGTATTTCAAAACCCAGATCATCAAATATTAATGCCTAATTGCAGGAGTGAACTTCTTATCAATGTAAATCAAAATATAAGCGATTTTGAAATTAATAAAAAAATTGAATATGTCCTCGATCAGGTAGGACTTTCAGGTTTTGAGAAAAGGCCAGTACATACTTTAAGCGGTGGTCAAAAACAACGTTTAACTATTGCATGCGCTCTAATTAGTAATAGAAATTTTATTCTTTTGGATGAGCCTACTGCTTTACTTGATCAAACCAGCCAAATAAAAGTTTTAAAAACAATTAAGAATCTTACAAGTGACCATAAAAACCCTATATCCGCTTTATGGATTACACATCGTTATGAAGAATTAACTTATGCAGATGCAGTAGCAGAGTTGAAAAATGGTTTATTGTCCGGCTGGAAAGAACCATCAAAATTTCAATATAATTAACTTTTTTACTTGTCATAAGGTACTTTAAAGAGCTAAATTCATCTTATATTCCTCGGTAGCTCAGCGGTAGAGCGATCGACTGTTAATCGATTGGTCGCAGGTTCGAATCCCGCCCGGGGAGTTTCAATAACTAACAGATTCAGACGAACAGATCTTAGGATCTGTTTTTTATTGCAAATAAAAGATTTTTAGCAAATATCTTTAGTAATATTGATCAAACTTACACTAATTTTTTCTGCATGTGCGTGTTTTTACAACTTTTACTTTTCAGACTTGCTTTAAAGGATGCGTAGCAATAAAAACCTATATTGAGAGAAAAGAGTGTTTACTTATCAGAAATTTTATTTTTATAGGGCAAATTATATTTTTGGGTGATGAAAACTAATTCTATCGGGCAATATTAGTCATTCCACATATCCTTTTTCTCTTTATCTAAATTGTTTCTTTCAAGTAATTCTACTCTTTGTTTTTGAAGATCTATTTCTGTTTCAATTATTTTTGGATCATCACTATATTTTTTTTGGATTTCTAAGATAACAGTCTCAAACTGCTCTCCAAAGAAATCTGATATTTCTCCCCATGCTTCTATTTCTTCCTCTTTGCCAATTGTATTGTTTATCTGGTGAGAAATAATTTCTAGTACATATTGTTTAAGTTCTTGATTGCTCATCGATTCAACCTTTTTTTGGATATAAAATTCTTTAAGGTTTTCTAGTTGTTTTTTTGATAAATCTGAATAGATAAATGACTTGTCTTTCATAAACACTTAAATTTGTTTTAAATATAGACGAAATCCTAACTAACATTTTATTCCATTTTGAGATAAATTAATATGTATCTTGAAATAAAATATTCTTTCAAATTTCAGCACTCTTTATTTACATATTCTCCAAATTATTAAGAAATAATTAATAAAATCGAAAGAAATTGTAAAATTTAATTTTTTTTTGGATTTGTAATTTCTCTGTAATCCCTTCCCATTATTGGATTAATTGATAAATCTAATTGATAAAATTGTTTACATTAATTCAGCAATCTTCCTAAAATCTTGAGAGAATCATATTACCAAATTTTTACTTTAAATTAATAGTCTATAAATATGAAAATTTCCATCCTTTTAATTGAAGACGATCGTGATATGCGTGATTTGGTAGCTAGGCATTTAGAACATTCTGGTTTCGATGTTCAAAAAGCTGAAGATGGCATCAAAGGTCAAGCATTAGCTCTTCAATATTCACCAGATTTAATTCTTTTAGATTTAATGTTGCCTAGTGTTGATGGATTAACTCTATGCCAGCGACTTAGAAGAGATGAAAGAACATCGAATATTCCGATTTTAATGATAACTGCCTTGGGCGGTCTTAAAGATAAAGTTACTGGGTTTAATTCTGGAGCAGATGACTATATTACTAAACCATTCGATCTAGAAGAATTGCATGTACGAATAAAAGCCTTATTAAGGAGAACCAATAGAGCACAATTGAATTCTAGCAACCAGCAAGAAATTTTAAATTATGGCCCTTTAACACTTGTTCCGGAAAGATTTGAGGCTATCTGGTTTGAATCTCCTGTTAGATTAACGCATCTTGAATTTGAATTACTTCATTGTCTTCTACAGAGGCATGGTCAAACTGTATCGCCTGCCTTGATTCTTAAAGAGGTTTGGGGATATGAGCCTGACGATGATATTGAGACAATTAGAGTTCATATTAGACACTTACGTACTAAGCTAGAGCCTGATCCACGAAAGCCAATATACATAAAAACTGTATATGGAGCTGGATATTGTCTTGAGTTACCTATTGGTTCTCAAATTGAACACGCCAAGCAAGAGTTTATTAAAGCAAGAAATCCTGATTTGATCAATTCTGCAATAGATTAAATTTCATATTTTTTCTAATGAAATTTTTAAAAAAGTAATTTCCCATGCCAATTTTGGCTGAATTTTTTTTCTTAAGTGAAATTTTAAATTTTCAAGTTTTTTTATTAGACTTACATTTTTTGTCTTTCTCCACCAAATAATCTGAATGAAATTTACTAAACAAATCTGTTGATGAATGTCTAGTTGTTCTGATATTAATTTAGATACTTCTAATATTTCTAAGCTATTTTTCATAGGAGAATCTAATTTACTTGTAATTGCATCTGATAATTCATTCCAAATTTCAATATATTTCAATAGTTTAAATGGAGATCCATTTGAATAGTTTATTAAATCTTCAAATTTTAAATTCGTATTAATATTAAATTGAGAAGGATCTAAATAGTCTTTTAAGGTAGATCTTATTTGTTTACTAGAAAATGATCGAAACCTGACTATTTGACATCTTGAGATGATCGTATCTAAAAGAAAGTTTAATTTTGGTGTCAACAAAATAAAAATGCCATTACTAGGTTCCTCTAAGGTTTTTAAAAGACAGTTTGAGGCTGCTTCGTTTAAGAGGTGTGCATCAATAATTAAAACAATTTTTTTCCCTGAGCTTATTGATTTTTGACCTAGAAAAGTTTTGATATTACGTATTTGATCAATCTTAATAACCTCAGATTCATTTTTTGATATTTTCTCAAGATCGGAACTATCTGATCTTTTGGTTGCCAAAGTAGAGTTAGGTTCGATAACTAGAAAATCAGGATGGTTATTACTGTTAATTCTCTCTTCAATTTTTGCGCTTGGGTAAGATTCTTTGAAGATTCCTTTTATAAATTCTAGTGCAGTTTGTTTTTTTCCTACTCCTTCAGCACCATAAAATATATAACCATTAGCAAATGTTTTGTTTTTAATTATGCTGTGAAGATATGTATTGACTTCTTCATTAAAGAATAAATTATTTTTTTTAATTTCAATCATTCTTTATTTAGAAAAAGTTTCTATTACAGTTTCTCTAATTTGATTAGAAATAGTTTGAATATTTTTTGAGGCAGATATTACTTTCCAGTTTTTCTCTTTGGCAATTAGTTTAAACCCTTCATTTACTTTTTCTAAAAATCTAATACCTTCTGATTCTATTCTATCTGGCATTTCATTTTTTCTTCGCGATATACTCTCTTCTGGAGAAATTTCTAAGAAGAAAGTTAGATCAGGATATTCTCCTTGACATACAATTGATTCGATATTTTTAATTATTTCTAAATTTATTTTTCTTCCATAACCTTGATAAGCCAGAGTGGAACCGGAAAATCTATCACTAATTACCCAATCATTATTATTTAGAGCAGGTGAAATAATTTTTGAGACGTGTTCAGCTCTATCTGCTGCATAAAGTAATAATTCCGCAAGTGATGAAGGATTGATATTTTCATTGTTATCAAGAATCAATCCTCTAAGTTTTTTTCCTAAAAGACTGCCTCCTGGCTCTCTTGTGGTGATTAATTTAGACCCTTGCTTTATTAGACCACTATTAGGTAGCCATTTAGATAATTTATCTATTTGGGTGGTTTTACCACATCCATCAATACCCTCAATAACGATAAACTTTCCTTTCATTTAATCCAAAGATAAAGCATTAATTACAACTGTAATAGAGCTAATAGCCATCAATAATGCTGCTATAGAGGGAGTAAGAAGAATGCCGTATTTAGGAAATAAAATGCCTGCGGCTAAAGGTATAGCTAGTAAGTTGTAACCAAAAGCCCATGTTAGATTTTGCTTGATTTTTCTTATAGTTTTTTTTGCAAGATTTAAGGCGTAGGGTAATCCATTTAGTTGATCTCCCATCAATACTACATCTGCATTTGCCTTGGCAATTTGAGTCCCTGATCCCACAGCAATGCCTAAGTCTGAAGATGCTAAGGCTGGGACATCATTTATACCATCACCAATCATTGCTACTTTATTATTAATCTTTAAATTTTCGATAGTTTTTAGCTTCATTTCAGGAAGAAGATCCCATTTTACTTCTGTTTCTTTACAACCAATTTTTTTTGCTAAAGCTAACACTGTTTGTTTTCTATCTCCACTTAAAATATTAATTTTAAATTTGTTTTCTCTTAAATTTTGAACTGTTTGAATTGAATCATCTCTGAGTAAATCTCCTAGGAAGATAAAGCCTAATAACTTATCTTTGATACTTACTCCAATAATGGTGTTCGTTTTCGTCTCTTCATTTTCAATTATTTTTTTTGCATCACTATCAATAATTATTCCTTTACTGACTAGCCATTCAATACTTCCAATATTAATAAGTCCATCAATTGACTCTAGTTCTCCAGAAATACCTCGACCAGAATGAGTGAAAATTTTTTTTATTGGAAATAAAATTAAATTTTCTTTTTTTGCCTCTTGAATCAAAGCATCTGCGATTGGATGTCTGCTTTCCTTTTCTAAACTGGCAGCTATTCTTAATAAAAATGAATGATCGTCATTATTTTTATAATCAACAATGAAAGGCTTACCTTTTGTTAAGGTACCTGTTTTGTCAAAAATAATTTGATTAATTTTGGAAGCCATCTCTATTTTGTCCCCGCCTTTAAATAAAACTCCTTTTTTTGCTGCTTTACCTGATGCAACAGTTATTACAGTTGGGGTGGCTAAACCTAATGCACAAGGACAAGCTATTACTAATACAGCAATTGACAATTGAATGGCTAAACTAAGGAAATTCTCGGCATTACTACCAAGCGAACTATGAAGTGTATGGCTTGAGTGAGTGATGAATTTATGATTATGACTTAATAAATCTGGCCAAATGTTTTTTGCCCCCTTCCACCAAAAGAAGAAGGTTAAAGTAGAAAAAATAAGTACGAAGTAAGTAAATTTGCCTGCAATTTCATCAGCAATTCTTTGAATTCGAGGTTTTCTAGCGTTTACAGACTCAATAAGATTTACTAGTTTTGCAAGAGAAGAATCCCCTCCGACCTTTTGTACTTTAAGTCTAAGAGTTGAATTAAGATTTAAAGACCCACTAGATAGATTTTCGCCTTCTTTTACCTCGATAGGTTTGGATTCTCCAGTAATATGTGAAACATCAACGTATGAATTACCT
Organism: Prochlorococcus marinus; assembly: GCF_001180265.1. Lineage (GTDB taxonomy): Bacteria > Cyanobacteriota > Cyanobacteriia > PCC-6307 > Cyanobiaceae > Prochlorococcus_A > Prochlorococcus_A marinus_H. The sequence continues at coordinate 262,295 of NZ_CVSW01000032.1, forward strand.
TGAGTAACAATGCAGTCAGCAGGTACTCTGTCACCTGCTAAAACCTGAATATCTTGACCAGCTCTTAAAGCGTTTACTCTTATTGACTTTATTTGATTGGCTTCTGTGAAGATGCTTGCCATTTCAGGTTGAAGATCTAATAATTCTCCAATGGATGATCCAGTTTGATATCTTGCTCTTTCTTCTAAGAAACGCCCAATTAATATGAAGCCTAACAGCATAACTGGTTCATTAAAAAAACAAGGAAAACCAGTGGCAGGAAATATTAAGGATAGCAGACTTGTTGTATATGCGCTAATTACTCCAAGAGCTACTAAAGAATCCATATCCGGATGGTTCTTAATAAATGATTTAAGTCCATTAATAATTATTCCTCTGCCAGGAAATAATAGAGCTAACGTTGCTAATGAAGCGTGAAAAAATATATTACCTAATATTGGAAAATTTATATATCTTCCCTCTGCCAGATGTCCTAAACCTGAAAATAATAAAAGTAATAAGGCAAAAGTTAGTTTTTTCCATTGATTATTCCAATTCTTTTTTTTTTCTAGTTCTGCTTGATTTATTTTTTTTGAAAAATCATTTATGTAAATCTTTGATGGGAAGCCATTCTCTTTTAGATTTTCAAGAACTGTTTCTATTTCTATATTTTTCTGGGTAATTTCAAAATATGCACTTTCAGTGAGCAAGTTAACAGAAACATTTTCAATACCATCAGAATTATTCAATATTTTTTCAACAGTACTAACACAACCCCCGCACTTCATTCCTGTAACGTTTAATTGAATGCTCTCCATATTTTTACGATAGAAGCAAATTAATGTTTAACCTTATTTTTAACTATAATAATAAATGTAATAGACTTTTAAAATAGTTATTTTTTAAATTACTATATTAACTTTATTAGATTTAGAGCAGTGCCTAGTAATCAAAACAGAGACAACTTTATTGATAAAGCTTTTACTGTAATTGCTGAATCTATTGTAAAAATAATGCCTATAGCTGATAAAGAAAAAAAGGCATACATTTATTATAGAGATGGCTTAGCTGCACAAAATAATGGGGATTATTCGGAAGCATTAGAGTATTACAAAGAGAGTTTACTACTTGAAGAAAATAAAATTGATCGGGGTGAGACTTTAAAAAATATGGCAATTATATATATGAGTAATGGTGAAGAGGATTTGTCTATTGAAACTTATGAAAAAGCATTAGTAGAAAATCCCAAACAGCCATCATGCTTGAAAAATATAGGTTTAATTTATGAAAAAAGGGGGAGATACGCGGAACAAAATGGTGATTTAGATCAGAGAGATATTTGGTTTGACAAAGCTGCTGAAGTCTGGTCTAAAGCAGTGAGACTATATCCAGGTGGATATTTAGATATTGAGAATTGGTTGAAAAACTCAGGTAGAAGCTCAATTGATATGTACCTTTGATTTTTTTTATAAAGAATAATCAACTGCTTCTTTAATATTGGATATTTCTTTGATATTAATTAAATTTTGAAAATTATAATTAAGTTCCTCCTCTAGTTTTGGCACTACGATATTTTTGATCCCTAGTCTTACAGCTTCTTCTATCTTTGTTCGAAGGTTATTCGATTTTCTAACTTGACCGCTCAAACCCAATTCCCCAATAAATGAGGTATTGGCCAAAGGAGGAATATTTTTCAAACTGGATAAAATTGATATTGCTACACCTAGGTCAGATGAGGGATCATTAATCTCAAAACCTCCACCAGTGGCTATATAACAATCAAATTCAGATAATTTTATCCCTACATGTTTTTCAATGACAGCAAGAATTTGATGCAATCTATTTATACTAATTCCAGTCGTAGTTCTTCTTGGGTTACTGTAGAAAGTTTTATTTACTAGTGCTTGTATATCAACGGCTAATGGTCGAGTGCCTTCATTTGTAATCGTAGTTGTTACACCTGAAATATTTTCTTTATTTGTAAAAATCGAACTTGGGTTTTTTATCTCTCGTAAACCCTCTTCAAGCATTTCAAAAATTCCAATTTCAAAGGTCGATCCAAATCGATTTTTTATACTTCTTAGTAATCTATGAGATGAAATATTATCTCCTTCAAAGTTTATTACTGTATCAACTAAATGCTCAAGAGTTTTAGGCCCGGCTAAAGCACCATCTTTGGTTACATGACCAATTATTAGAAGTGCAATATTATTGTCTTTGGCTAGATTTTGCAACTCAGACGAACATGCCCTAACTTGAGAAACCGATCCCGGCGAACTTTCCATTTCATGATTATGAATGGCTTGAATACTATCAATAATTGCGAAACTTGGATTTACATTTTTGATCTCTTCAATAATTAGAGATAAATTCGTTTCTGCAAAAATTTTTAAATCAATACTGTTTTGATTTAATCTTTCCCATCTAATTTTTACTTGTTCTAAGGATTCTTCTGCAGTTATGTATAAAACTTTCTCATTGAGAGATATTTTCCCTGCTGATTGAAGAACTATTGTGCTTTTGCCAATACCTGGTTCTCCTCCAAGTAAGACAACCGATCCAGGTACTATTCCACCTCCAAGAACTCGATCAAATTCTCTATAACCACTTGTAAATCTTGATATTTTTTTTGATGAAATTTCATTAAAAGGGATAGATTTCTTATTATTCTTAATATCTTGATGTTTAGATCTCTTGCTTTTAATTTCTTCTACAATTGAATTCCATGAGTTGCAATTAAGGCATTTCCCAAAGTATTGAGAAGTTTCAGTTCCGCAATTTTGACAAATAAAAGTAGACAATTTGCTAGACATTTAGTTTTTGAATAAAGAATTAGAACTAGAATGTTTGGGATATTGCCCCTCTACAAGTTAGATTAGGATAATAATTAATTCTCTTACTGATTAGCTAATAGAAACAAATGGCTCTATCTAGTCAAACTAAAGAAACAATTCTTGTCGCAGATGACGAGGCAAGTATCAGAAGAATTCTGGAGACGCGCCTCTCCATGATTGGCTACAAAGTCGTAACTGCAAGTGATGGTAAAGAAGCACTAAAGTTATTTAAAGATTATGAGCCTGATTTAGTCGTACTTGACGTTATGATGCCAAAGTTAGATGGCTATGGAGTGTGTCAAGAATTAAGGAAAGATTCTGATGTTCCAATTGTTATGTTAACTGCATTAGGAGATGTCGCAGACAGGATAACAGGTTTAGAATTAGGGGCTGATGATTATGTTGTGAAACCATTTAGTCCTAAGGAATTAGAAGCTAGAATTAGATGCGTTCTAAGAAGAATCGATAAAGAACAAATTCCTGGAATGCCTAATTCAGGATTAATTTTGGTTACTGATATAAAAATTGATACAAATCGAAGACAAGTTTTTAAAAGCGATGAGAGAATAAGATTGACTGGTATGGAATTTAGTCTTTTAGAGCTTTTGGTAAGCAGGTCAGGCGAGCCATTTAGTAGAGGAGAAATTTTGAAGGAAGTTTGGGGATATACACCTGAGAGACATGTAGATACAAGAGTAGTCGACGTTCATATATCGAGATTAAGATCAAAACTGGAGGCTGATCCAGCAAATCCTGAATTGATATTAACAGCAAGGGGCACAGGATATCTTTTTCAAAGGATTGTAGATATTGCACCTTTTGACGGTAAATAAATGGGCAAAGAAAGTGTACAAAAAATTAATAAGCCCAGAGCTATCAGAAGATTAGTGATTTGGTACAAAAGAAACTCTGCTGTAACTTCAATAGTAGATACTGCTGCTAGTTCTGCGGTAACGGCTAGCAATGTGGCTGGTAATGTAGTTTCTGGTGCTGGTTCTGTTGTGAGCACAGCTAGTAATGTTGCGAGTAATGTTGCAGGTAATGTTGCAGGTAATGTAGTTTCAAGTGCTGAATCTGTTGTGAATACTGCCAGCAGTGTTGTCTCAAGTGCTAGTTTAATAGCTAAAAATACATTACAGCCATTAGTCTTTGACCCGTTAAAAAGATTACAAAATAATGATAATGTTTTAGATAGGGTAGAGGATTCTCAATCTAAAAGAATTTGGATAGCAGTTGATGGGATGGGTGGAGATTATGCTCCTGGTCCAATTCTTGAGGGGTGCCTCGAAGCAATAAGTAGATTCCCAATAAATATAAAGTTTGTCGGAAAAATTGAAAAAGTTAAAGATGCAGCAGAAAAAATTGGTTTAGCAGAATTATTAGAAAATGAAATAGAGAATAATCGTCTTGAATTAATTGATAGTGGAGAGCCTATTGGGATGAATGAAGAAGCTACTGCAGTTAGAAAAAGGAAAAATGCAAGTATAAACGTTGCTATGGATTTAGTCAGAAATAATAAAGCTGAAGCTGTTTACTCAGCGGGTAATTCAGGTGCCATGATGGCTTCTGCGATATTTAGAATTGGGAGATTGAAAGGCATTGACAGACCAGCTATAGGAGCATTATTTCCAACAAGGGATCAAACTCGCCCGGTATTAGTTTTAGATGTCGGTGCAAATACTGATTGTAAGCCATCTTATCTGCATCAATTTGCTCTCCTAGGTAATATTTACGCAAAAGATGTCTTGCAAGTCAAAAAACCAAGAATTGGCCTTTTAAATATCGGAGAAGAAGAATGTAAAGGTAATGATTTATCCCTAAAAACATTTGAATTATTATCTTCTGAAAAAAGTTTTGATTTTGGAGGTAATTGTGAAGGCCGAGATGTATTATCAGGTAGTTTCGATGTAGTAGTCTGTGATGGATTTACTGGAAATATATTATTGAAATTTCTTGAATCTGTTGGAGGAGTTTTATTAGATATTTTGAGATCTGAGCTGCCACGCGGAAGGCGGGGAAAAGTTGGTTCTGCTTTTTTAAAAAGTAATCTACTCAGAATCAAGAAAAGGTTAGATCATGCAGAACATGGAGGCGCTTTATTACTTGGGGTGAATGGTATTTGCGTTATTGGCCATGGAAGTAGCAAATCTTTATCAGTAGTTAGCGCTCTTCGCTTGGCTCACTCCGCAGTGAATCATGGCGTTATGGACAATTTAAATCAACTGCAAAAGCTTAAAGTTTTAAATTCATAAAACATATTGAGTCAAATTTATGTTTGACTAATATAAGTAATTAAAAAACTCTTTTGGAAGGAATAAATTTTAATCAGATTGGAGTATCATTCAAGGGAAGTGGAAGTTATGTACCTGATCAAATTCTAACCAATCAAAAAATTAGTCAAAAAGTTGATACGAGCAATGAATGGATAAAATCTAGAACCGGTATTTCTGAGAGAAGAATTTCTAGCTTAGGAGATAATGTTACTGAGATGGGTTATCAAGCGGCTCTAACCGCTATAGAAATGGCTAATTGGGATATTAAAACGGTTGATTTAATCGTTTTAGCTACTTCTACTCCGCATGATTTATTTGGATCAGCGCCATCCATTCAAGCTAAATTAGGGGCAGCTAATGCTGTTTCTTTCGATTTAACCGCAGCATGTAGTGGGTTCTTATTTGCCTTAATTACAGCCTCGCAATTTTTAAAAGGGGGTAGTTTTAAAAGGGCTATTGTTATAGGAGCAGATCAACTATCAAGCTTTGTTGATTGGAATGATAGAAGAAGTTGTATTCTCTTTGGAGATGGTGCAGGAGCATTAGCAATTGAAGCCAATAATGAATTTGATAATTTAATTGGTTTTGATATGAGAACTGATGGAGAAAGGGGTTCTTTTCTTAATCTTCCATCAAAAAATAATAAGGATTCAATAATTGATAACATTGATTTTTTGAGTGGAGCTTTTTCTTCAATCCAGATGAATGGTCAGGAAGTGTATAAATTTGCAGTTAGAGAAGTTCCGATAATTCTTGAAAATTTGTTTAAAAAAAAGAACTATACTTCCGATGAAGTTGATTGGCTTGTATTGCATCAAGCTAATCAAAGGATATTGGATTCTGTAGGAGACAGGTTAAAAATTCCTAGAGAAAAAATTCTTAGCAATTTAGAAAAGTATGGTAATACTTCAGCAGCAACAATCCCACTAGTGATGGATGAGGCTATTAGAAATAATATAATTAAACAAAATGATATTATTGCCACAAGTGGTTTTGGTGCAGGGTTAAGTTGGGGTGCAGCCCTCATAAAATGGGGTTAAAAAAAGGAGCATTATGACAATTGCATGGGTATTCCCTGGACAGGGTTCGCAAAAAATTGGAATGGCAAAACAAATTGAAAATTTGCCCAACACAAAAGAGAGGTTTAGTTATGCATCTGAGATATTTGAGAGGAATTTATTTGAAATTTGTGAGTTAGATACTGAACCAACAAATCCTCTTATTGATTTAAATAATACGAGGAATACACAAATTTGTCTTTTTTTAGTTGAATCAATTTTATTAGATGCATTAAAGGAAAATGGATTTAAACCAACTTATGTTGCCGGGCATAGTCTTGGAGAAATCACTGCACTATATTGTGCGGATGTTTTTTCATTCGAAGATTGTGTTTCTCTTATAAAAGAAAGGTCTGAATTAATGGTAAATGCTGGGAAAGGATCTATGGCAGCAGTAATAGGTTTTGATAGAAATCAACTTGATTTATTAGTCCAAAAAATTGATGATATTGTAATTGCTAATGATAATAGCTCTTCTCAGGTTGTTTTATCAGGATCTACTGAAGCATTAGATAATTTATCGAGAGAAATTTCTTGTAAAAGATTCTTGAAATTGCCTGTTTCAGGCGCATTTCATTCACCATTTATGAATGAACCTTCATTAAAATTTTCTAAGTATTTAAAACAGATTAAATTTAACAGTCCTTCAATTCCAGTCATAAGCAATTATGAACCTTCATTCTGTAGTGATTCAAACGAGCTTAAAATTAGATTAGAAAAGCAAATGTGCAATGGAGTAAGGTGGCGAGAAACTATGGATTTAATGGCAAAAGATAGTGATCTTCATATTGTTGAAATTGGCCCTTCTAATGTACTAAGCGGTTTAGTCAAAAGACATCTTAAAAATGTAAAAATTTCTCAAGTTTCATCTTCTGATCAAATATCTTATTAATTTATATGAAAAATCATATTATTCAAAAATTAATCTATGAATTAGTTAGCAAACTTTTTGTATTTCCTATTTATAAATTTGTATTTAAAGGTCATTTAATAGGTAGAGAGAATATTCCTCGAACAGATTCTTTTATCATGGTTTCTAATCATGGTTCATTACTTGACCCTCCTTTGTTAGGTCATGCTCTTGGACATAATATATCTTTTATGGCCAAGGCAGAGCTTTTTAAAATTCCTTTTCTTGGATTTATTATCAAGGCTTGTGGAGCTTATCCTGTAAAAAGAGGAATTGCTGATAAAAATACAATTAAAATAGCATGTAAAAAATTATCAAATGATAATTCTATTGGAATTTTTATTGATGGTACTCGTCAAAAAAATGGTCGAGTGAATAAGCCCAAACAAGGGGCAGCATTACTATCTTTTAAAAATCAGAAATTATTATTACCGGTTGCAATAGTTAATTCACATAGACTAATAAGATTTAAATTCTGTATCCCTTTATTTTCAAAAATAGTTATTAAAGTAGGAAAACCTGTTCAACCTCCACAAAGTTCATCAAGAGATGATCTGCATTATGTAACAATGCTTCTTCAAGATAAAATTAATAATTTGATTGGATGAACATTTAGTTAATTGGAGAAATAGGGTAAAGAGGCAAAACTTTTTTCCAAGAATCCACATTTGAATTTAATAAATTTTTATTTGATAAATTTAATAGTTCTTTTAAATCTTCTTTATCGTCATAAATAGCCTCAAAAAAAAGTTCTTTACTCTCAAGTTCTTTAACAACTTTTGGTAAAACTGTTTCTCGAATGATTAAATCTGAGGGTTTTTTTTCGTTAAGACAAATTTCATATTTACCTGCAATAAAACCCTTTCGTTTCAATTTTTTGTAAATCCAGAATGATTTTCTGTTTGCAAAGATGTTATTTTTAGATGCAATTCTTTTTGCCATTATTTCAAATGAACTAAAACTGTCTAGAGGACAATTTATTTGTTGTGAGATAGTTCTTGCTAAAACCACAATAAGTCGTGAAGCATTAAAATTTGCAGGCCCTATGCTGACAGATAACTTATTTATTTTTTGTAAATTTTCTTTGGAAATGAATTTGTTAAGATCATTAATTAAGTTGTTGCAAAGGTCATTATCAAATTTTTTGATGAAAAATGCATCAGATTCAAGGTTATCGTTTTTTCTATGCCCAAAGCAAAAAGAATTGTCTGTGCTATGGATCACTAATGTAGGGTAATTTTCTCTTTGCTGGAGTTTATTTGTCATCTATTACCTTTAAACAGGTAATTCAATACCTGGATTACACTTAGACCATTTACCAAATTCATTTTCAAAACTTTCACAAGATTGAACATCCCAATCAGTTTTATAATCACCATTATTATCTTTAACTATATTGACATGAATGAAAGGTTTTGTTGCTTTAAAATCAGGTAGATCACAAATATGATCAACACCATGATTATTCTCAACATCATGATATGTGATACATCTATCAACCCATTTACAGTTGATGCAAATGCACATAATAAAAAAATTAAATGAAAAAAAGGTTTCTCACAAATCATACACTAATAATTAAGGAATTAGAAACAAGTATAAAATTTCATAATTTGAATTTTATACTAGGTTTTTTACCTAAAGGATCATATTTGGTTGGTGGTTACATAAGAAATATTATTTTGGGAAGAGAACCTGAAAAGATAGATGTCGATATTGTGGTACCTTTAAATGCAATTGACATTGGGAAAAAGATTGCAGATCATGTTGGATCAAAATTTTTAATTTTAGATGAAAAAAGAGAAGTAGTAAGAATTTTTCTTAATCGTATTGATATTGATATTGCTAATCAGGTTTCATCGACGATAGAAGGAGATTTGTATTCTAGAGACTTTTCTATTAATTCAATTGCTTTTTTATTTGATAAGAAGTCTTTGTTTGATCCATTAAATGGTCTGAAAGATTTAGAGAATTCTTTGCTTAGAACTTATTCTGAAAAAAATTTACTAAATGATCCTTTACGAATATTAAGATGTTTTCGATTTGTTTCAGAATTGAATTTTAAAATTGATCAAAAGTTAATTACTTTTATAAAAAAAAATAAAGAGAAAGTATATCTTGTCGCCAAAGAGAGAATTAATTCTGAAATACAGAAAATAGTAAATGGAGCAAATGCTCTTGAAGCTGTAATTTTGGTAAAAAAATTTAACATATTTGGTCCTGACAATTTGTATAAAGATTCATTTTTTTTGGATTTAAAAAAAATTAATTATGCAGAACTTAATCAAAATGAAAAGGAGACTTTTTTACCATTATTTTTTTTAGGTCAAATTTTAGATGAATTCTCTCTTGCGAAACTTAAATTTAGTAAAGCTGTAATTGCAAAAATTAAGTTATTGAGAAAATGGTACATTCTCTTGCAGAAAAAAAATATTTCTCAGTTAGATGAATTAGATAGATTTAAATTACATCAAGAATTAGAGATGTTTCTTCCAATTTTTATTTTTTATTTACCTGAAAATTTGCGCTCCAATTGGCTAAAAAGATGGCGCGACAAGGAGGACAAATTATTTCATCCCACAAATTTACTTAATGGTGAAGAAATTAAAAGAAATTTTAAAATAAAGGACGGACCTATGTTAGGAGAGCTTTTAAAGTATCTTTCAAAGGAGCTTGCATATAAAAGATTGAATAATTTTGATGAAGCTATTTATAAAGCAAAGCAATGGATTAAACAAAATGCGCCAAAATGTGATTAAATACACATAGCTTAGTTTTGTTTAAAAGTTCAGACTTCAAAATCATTTTTAAAAATTTATGAGCATTCGCATTTACATTGGCAACTTACCACAAGGATTTAATCCAAAAGAATTCGATAAGATTTTAAAATCAGTTTCAGATTCAATTAAATTTAAAGCAGTTTTAGATAAAGAAACTAAAGAATGCAGGGGGTTTGGTTTCGCTACTACAAACAATGAAGAGAATGCTAATTTATTAATCCAAAAATTAAATGGCTTTGAATTTAGTGGTTCCAAATTAAGAGTAGAGCTTTCAGAGAAAAAGGACTCTGCTTCAAATAAAAGAAATGGCGGAAACTTAAATAAAAATAAAAAAAGGAAAGATTTTAAGAAAATCGTCCATAGTGATGCACCTAATTTAGAAGCACCTGATCCAAGATGGGCAGGTGAACTGTCAAAACTAAAAGACCTGTTAGCTAATCAGAAAACACCTGCTTAGTTACTTTATTCGAGAAATTAAAAAAGATATAGGAATCTCAAAAGCTTTTACTGAATTTTTTACAAAAGCTCTATTATTAAAGACATCATAGTCTAATCTTTCAATAGAATCTAATATCCCCCTGTAAAGACGTAGAGATGTCCAAACTGGCCATCTTGCATCTGAAGATAACCACTTAATACCGTCTTCGGACTTTTTGAACCAATTCCGAGCCCTCGTTAATTGAAAGTTCATTAGAGCCTTCCACTGATTATTAATTTCGCCTTTTAAAAGCTCATCTTCAGAATATTTAAATTTTAAAATATCTTCTTGTGGGAGATAAATTCTTCCTCTTTGTCTATCTTCTCCGACATCCCTCAATATATTTGTTAATTGATTTGCTATTCCTAAAGCTACAGCTGCTTCAGAAGGGTCAGGCTTCTCACTCCATGGGGCTGTTGTATATGCACTATCAATCCCCATTACATTCTGAGTCATTAAACCAACAGTTCCTGCGACTCTATAACAATAGAGTTTTAATTCATCAAAATCTTTATATCTAAATTTATTAAGATCCATCCTTTGACCATCTATCATATCCAGATAAGGTTGAATACTTTGTGGATATTTTTCGATTGTATCTAATAAAACTGCATCTAATTCCGATTTAATGTTTCCTTTAAAAACATTTTTTGTATTTTCTTCCCATTGATCTAAATTATCTGAAAGCTCGTCTTGCGATTTAGTTGAAGCTTCTAAGCTATCCATTATTTCATCTGTTCTTCTACACCATACATAAATGGCCCAGATAGCTTTTCTTTTTTCTAATGGCAGTAGGAGAGTTCCCAAGTAAAAGGTTTTAGCCCATTGTTGGGTTTCTTTTCGGCATATCTCATATGCTTGATCAAGTTGATAAATTGAATTTTTCAAAAAGTTTAGGCTGAATTGAGGAATTTCGAAATGTTATTAAGAAACATTTTGAGGGATTTTGGAATAAGCATCATTAATTGATTCCGCGCATAATTTACCACTTAAAACAGCACCTTCCATAGATGCTAAATATTTCTGCATTGTATAATCACCTGCTAAGAAGAAGTTTTTTATAGGAGATTTCTGAGAAGGTCTAAACTCCTGACATCCAGGAACGGCCTTGTATACAGATCTTGGAGTTTTGACTACTTTGTATTTTCTTAAAATTGTTTTATTATCACCAATGAAATGTGTTGGGAATAATTTTTTCAATTCTTCCATAGTTGCATCCACGATTTCTTGATCACTCCTATTTATCCAATCTTTTGCTGGTGCGAAAACTAATTCGAGCATTGATCTATCAGGATCTTCATATTCTTTACAAGTAATACTCATATCTGCATAAACACTGAGAAGTGGAGATCTGCTAAATAAAAGATGGTCAATGTCTGTTAATTTTTTGTCAAACCATAAGTGAATGTTAATAACTGGTACACCATTTAAACCATCTAATTTAGAAAAAGCATCTAAACCCTTCCATTGTTTAGGTAGCATTAATTTAAAGAGATCTACCGGCATTGCACTAACGTAGGCGTCAGCAGTAAGCTCTTTTTTTTCGTTTTCGTTTAAGGAGGCAACAGTAAAACTTTTAACAGTACTGTCTTCGTTAAGGTTAATCTGCCTTAATGGACTATTCATATGGACTTCTCCACCTCGAGCGGTTATATAATCAACCATTGGCTGACAAAGTCTTTCTGGAGGTGCTCCATCTAGAAATGCCATTTTTGACCCATTTTTTTCTTGTAAAAATCTGTTTAGAGCTGTTAAAAGAACTGTAGATGATATTTCATCAGGCCCAATGAAATTTAAAGCTTTACTCATAGCTATAAAAACTTCGTCATTAACTCTTTCAGGGATATTGTGTTCCTTGAGCCAATCTGTCCATGATTTGGCATCGCATTTGTCTAAGTACTTTTGGCCTCTTAACATAGCAGGTACTAAACCTAATCCAAACAGAATCTTTTCATTCCATGAAAGCATATCATTATTGCTAAGTATTGCTGAAACTCCATTGACTGGAGCAGGTATATCCGGAAAGTCGAATCTACTGTAAGTACCAGGTTCGGACGGTTGATTAAAAATCATTGAATGACTTTTCCATTGGAGTCTATCTTCAATATCTAATTCCTTGAAAAGTTGCAGCATATTAGGGTAAGCCCCAAAAAATATGTGTAAACCAGTTTCATACCAGTCTCCATCCTCATCTTTCCATGCAGCAACTTTACCTCCAAGGACATCTCTAGCCTCGAGAACGATCGGAATGTGACCATTATCAACTAAATATTTAGCACAAGATAAGCCCGCTAAACCTGCACCAGCAATTACAACACGCATTATTAAATCAAGAAATAAGTTAACACTTACTAATAAGCTACATTAAAGTTAGAACATAATAGTTTTTTTCGTTGATTATTTTGCAAAATTATGGAAAAAATGCTTTTAAAATCGACCACTCGACACGTAAGAATTTTTACTGCTGAAGTTGTTGATAAAGAACTAAAGTTTCATCCCAACAAACTGACACTTGATCTAGATCCTGATAACGAGTTTATTTGGAACGAAGATTCCATCAACAAAATAAATGAGAAATTTTATGAATTAATTAATGAGAGGGCAGGTAAAGATTTGGATGATTATGAACTTAGAAAAATCGGATCAGAGATGGAAGGTTTAATCAAATTTTTACTTCAAAATGGCAAAATAAGCTATAACCCTGATTCTAGAGTAATGAATTATTCAATGGGTTTACCAAAGACAAAAGAAGTACTGTGAATAGACCACCCTCAAATAGAAGGCCCAGGAGAGGCTCAAATAGAAATTATTATTCTTCAAATCCAAGAGATTTAGAATCTTATGGAGAAAGAAATAATAGATTACCTGCTTCTTCTGAACAAAAGATTAACTTCAGTACTGGAACCATAGCTGTTCTTGCGGGAGTATTAATTCTAGGAGTTGGAATTGGTAGCGCTATTACTAGTACAACAGATGGCGGACAGGGAAATATAGCTAGTCAACAACAATTAGACATGGCTGTTCCAGATCCTGAATTTTGCCGACAATGGGGTGCAAGCGCTTTTGTTATTGACGTTGAGATGTATACGACTCTGAATCCATCCACGAGTTTCGTAACACAGCCAGCCCTCCAGCCAGGATGTGTAATTAGAAGAGAGAATTGGACGGTTTTACAAAAACAAGGAGCGATTAGTAATGAAGATGTAAGAGAATGTAAGCAAAGAATGAATACTTTTGCTTACATTGGATCTATAAGAGATAAACCAATCGTAAAATGTGTTTATCAAACTGATGTAAATGAAAATAAATTTATAATAAAGGGAGATGGACAAGCTGAAGATGGAGGAGTGGGAATTAATAAGGAAGCAATTCAGTTCTGATTAAATTGATAATTCCCTTAATGGACTTTCTAAACTAGCAAACTGAGGCAAAATATTTTTTTTAAATACCTCTGAAGCTCTTGAAGTATATCTTGATGGATTAGTAATTAACTTTAGCTCTCTTTTAACCTCTAAGTCAGCTATATGTGCTTTGTGAATTGTTCCTGCAGCTAATTCTCTTTCAATTGAAACAACAGGTAAAAATGAAGCCCCTAGTCCTGATTGGACTGCATTTTTGATCGCTTCAAGAGAATTAAGTTCCATCTCAATTTTTAATCTTTGAATTTCAAGTCCAGAATCTTGAAGGAGTTTGTCAACAACTTTTCTTGTTGTTGACTGAGAATCTAATGTAACGAAATTTAATTTGTAAAGGTCTTCTTTTAAAAGCTCTTTTTTACTAGAAAGAATGTGTTTAGATGGTAGGACTAGTGCTAATTCATCTGTCGCGTATGGAATCACATGTAGCAAATTTTCTAAATCACTAGGTAATTGTCCTCCGATAATGGCAAGGTCAATTTGTCCATTAGCAACGCTCCAGCCAGTTCTTCTAGTACTATGAACTTGAAGTTGAACAGATACATCAGGATATTTTTGCCTAAATAGTCCTATCATTCTTGGCATTAAATAGGTTCCCGTTGTTTGACTGGCTCCAATAATAAGAGTTCCACCTCTTAAACTATTTAAATCTTCTATTGCTTTACAAGCTTCATCGCATTGATTCAAAATTCGTTCGCAATACTCAAGTAATAGTCTCCCTGCTTCAGTTAATAGAGCTTTTCTACCGCCTCTGTCGAAAATTGTAATTTCAAGTTGTTTTTCTAGATTTTGAATTTGTAAACTAACTGCAGGTTGGGTTACATATAAGATATCTGCAGCCTTTTTAAAACTTCCTTGGGCTGCTATGGCTTTAAGTATTCTTAATTGGTCGAGCGTAAATGGTAACTCTGGCATCTATTATGCCTACAATTTCTTATAATTCTAATGCTTAAAAGCATTCTTGTTAAGAACAAAAATTATTTAAATAATTTAAATTCATGGAGACTCATAAAACTTCTTTAGTAATCTTATCCTTGATTTTGATCTTTGCGGTTATTCACAGTGGTGGAGCTGCTTTAAGAATTAAGGCAGAATCTATCATGGGTCCGAGATTATGGAGATTATGTTTTGTTTTTTTAAGTTTGCCATCCGCAATTATTTTAATAAGTTATTTTTTAGCTCATAGATATGATGGAATCAGATTATGGAATTTTCAAGGCAATAATTTCGTTTTTATGATGGTTTGGTTTTTAACTGCAATAAGTTTTTTATTTTTATATCCAGCTACTTACAATCTGCTTGAAATTCCGTCGGTTTTAAAACCTAAAGTGCGAATTTATGGAACCGGGATAATGAGAATCACAAGACATCCACAAGCATTTGGGCAGATTATTTGGTGTTTTGCTCACACCTTATGGATTGGTACATCATTCACATTAATAACTTCTATTGGTTTAATTTTGCATCATCTTTTTGCAATTTGGCACGGCGATAAAAGATTATCAAATAGATTTGGAGAAGAATTTGAAAAGTTTAAAAAAAATACTTCCATTATCCCCTTTTTGGCAATAATTGAAGGAAGGCAAGAATTAAAAATTAAAGAATTTTTTAGGTTATCACAACTTGGAATATTAATAGCAATAGGTGTAATCTGGTGGTCCCATCAGTATATAAATATTGCTGTTAAAACATTTAATTCATCATTTTTGTCGGATTTTTTCAATTGACAGTTTAAAATCAGATTATAAATTCTTTAAAAAATGCCTCAAGCGTCAGAAATTGCCTGGTTAATTCCAGTTTTCCCACTTATTGGAGCAGTGCTTTCTGGTTTAGGACTAATAAGTATTAACAAACAAATTAATAATTCTAGAGACATTGTTTCTGTAGGTTTGATTTCCTTCGTTGGCATTTCTGCGGTAATAAGTTACAAAGCACTTTTTGAACAAGTTAATGGTTATCAATCAGTAGAAAAATTATTTGTATGGGCTAATGCGGGTGATTTCACTATTCCAATGGGCTTTGTCCTTGATCCCTTAGGAAGTGTAATGCTTGCTTTAGTAACTACAATAACCCTGTTGGTAATGATTTACTCTCATGGTTATATGGCTCATGATAAGGGCTATGTCAGATTTTTTACATATTTAGCTTTATTTAGTAGTTCAATGATGGGATTAATAGTTAGTCCAAATTTATTAGAAATTTATGTGTTTTGGGAACTGGTTGGAATGTGTTCTTATTTATTGGTTGGTTTTTGGTACGATAGAGATGGTGCTGCCCACGCAGCGCAAAAAGCATTTGTGGTTAATAGAGTAGGAGATTTTGGACTTTTATTAGGAATTCTTGGTTTATTTTGGGCAACAAATAGTTTTGATTTTAATGAAATAGCTTCTGGAATTTCACAATCAATATCAGATCATTCAATACCTATTTGGGCTGCCTTACTCCTTTGTTTTTTAGTTTTTTTAGGACCAATGGCAAAATCTGCACAGTTTCCTCTTCATGTGTGGTTACCGGATGCGATGGAGGGTCCGACGCCGATTTCTGCACTTATCCATGCAGCTACAATGGTTGCAGCAGGAATATTTCTAGTAGCCAGGTTACAACCTTTGTATTCAATATTCCCTTCCATTCAGTTCATTATTGCTTTAGTTGGAACTATTACTTGTTTTTTAGGAGCTTCAATAGCTTTGACCCAAATGGATTTAAAAAAGGGTCTTGCATACAGTACTGTTTCCCAGCTTGGTTATATGATGCTTGCGATGGGATGTGGGGCTCCAATAGCTGGGATTTTTCATTTGATTACTCATGCTTGCTTTAAAGCAATGTTATTTTTGGGATCTGGTTCTGTAATACATGCAATGGAAGAAGTAGTAGGGCATCAACCTGTACTGGCTCAAGATATGAGATTGATGGGTGGTTTAAGAAAAAAAATGCCATATACATCTTCTACTTTCCTAGTAGGTTGTGTAGCAATTAGTGGTATTCCACCATTAGCAGGTTTTTGGAGTAAAGACGAGATACTCGGAAACGCATTTATATCTTTTCCGGCCTTTTGGTTCATAGGACTTTTAACTGCAGGTATGACTGCTTTTTATATGTTTAGGCTTTATTTCTTAACGTTTGAAGGTGATTTTAGAGGAGAGAATAAAGAATTACAAAAAGAGCTTTTAATCGCTTCTAAAGTAAATCTAGATGAAGAAAATGAAGAAGAGCATGAAGAACATGGATCTATTCATGAGTCTCCGTGGTCAATGACATTTCCCTTAGTGTTTTTAGCTGTGCCCTCTATAGTTATTGGTTTTATGGGACTTCCATGGGATAGTAAAATTGCTAATTTACTTGATCCTGAAGAGGCCGAGAATGCTGCAAAAGCATTCGAATTAAAAGAATTCTTACCTTTAGCAATAGCATCAGTTCTTATTGCATCGGCTGGAATTATTATTGCTTATCAGGCATATTTTGTGAAAAAAATTAATTTGTCTGCTTTATTTGCTGAAAAGTTTCCTACTATCAATAAATTTTTATCAAATAAATGGTATCTAGACGATATTAATGAAAAACTTTTTGTTAAGGGTAGTAGAAAGCTTGCCAAAGAAGTTTTAGAAGTTGATTCTAAAGTTGTTGATGGAGTCGTAAATCTTACTGGACTTGTAACTTTAGGTAGTGGAGAAGGTTTAAAATATTTTGAGACTGGGAGAGCTCAATTTTATGCTCTTATTGTTTTTGGAGGGGTGATTCTATTAGTTGCTGTATTTGGTTTTCAATCTCCTCAAGTATCTTAATTTCAATTGTGTGTCTTCACTGTCCAATAGGGTGAAAAAATACAGAAAATTTCTAGACTTTGTTTAAGAAAACTTCTAAATTAAATTGAGTAATTATTATTTTACATATTTTGCCACACAATTCTTGGGAACTTTAGGAGTTGGGTTGTCAAATTTTCCTTGGCTATCTGCTTCTATTTTGTTCCCAATTGGTAGTGCTCTTGTGATACCTTTTTTCCCAGATAAAGGAGATGGGAAAGAGGTTAGATGGTTTGCTCTGTCTATTGCTTTGATAACTTTCTTAATTACTGTTGGTTCATATATAAATGGCTTCGATATCAATAATGAAAATGTTCAACTAAAAGAAAATGTTAGTTGGCTCCCTGATTTAGGCCTTACTTGGTCTGTTGGTGCTGATGGTATTTCGATGCCGTTAATATTATTAACTAGTTTTATAACTGCATTAGCAGTTCTTGCTGCATGGCCTGTCAAGTTTAAACCAAAATTATTTTTCTTTTTGATATTGGTCATGGATGGTGGGCAAATAGCTGTATTTGCAGTACAAGATATGCTTTTATTTTTTCTAACTTGGGAACTTGAGTTAATTCCCGTATATTTACTATTAGCTATATGGGGCGGCAAAAATAGGCAATATGCAGCAACAAAATTCATTATTTATACAGCTGGCAGTTCTATATTTATCCTCTTAGCAGCATTAGCAATGGGTTTCTACGGTGCGGAAATTCCTAACTTCGAATTTTCTCATTTGGCAGCTCAAGATTTTAGCCAAAAATTCCAAATACTTTGTTATATTGGACTGCTAATTGCATTTGGAGTAAAACTTCCAATAGTACCACTTCATACTTGGTTGCCAGACGCTCATGGTGAGGCTACAGCTCCAGTTCATATGCTTCTAGCTGGCATTTTATTGAAAATGGGAGGATATGCCCTTTTAAGATTCAATGCTCAATTATTACCTGTTGCTCATGCGCAATTTGCCCCATTATTAATAGTTTTGGGAGTAGTAAATATAATTTATGCTGCATTAACTTCCTTTGCGCAAAGAAACCTAAAAAGAAAAATTGCATACAGTTCTATTAGCCATATGGGTTTTGTTCTTATTGGAATAGGTAGTTTTAGTAGCCTTGGAACAAGCGGAGCAATGCTACAAATGGTTAGTCATGGATTAATTGGAGCAAGCTTATTTTTTCTTGTTGGAGCAACCTATGACAGAACAAAGACCCTTAAACTTGATGAAATGAGTGGTGTAGGACAGAAAATGAGAATTATGTTTGCCTTATGGACTGCTTGTTCGCTTGCTTCTCTTGCGTTACCAGGTATGAGTGGATTTGTGTCAGAATTAATGGTATTCACAGGATTTGTTACTGATGAAGTTTATACACTCCCGTTTAGAGTAGTTATGGCCTCTTTAGCTGCTATAGGTGTAATACTTACTCCTATTTATCTGCTATCAATGTTGCGAGAAATTTTCTTTGGTAAAGAAAATCCTAAATTAACCGAAGAAAGAAAACTTATCGATGCAGAGCCCAGAGAAGTTTATATTATTGCTTGCTTACTTTTACCGATAATAGGAATAGGTTTATATCCAAGATTAGTTACTGAAAGTTATCTAGCATCTATAAATAATTTAGTTGATAGAGATTTAAATGCTGTCAAAAGTACTGTTAAAACAAATATTTTTTCAGGCACTAAAAAAAATAATATCCTAAAAGCGCCAACAATATAATTTTTAAATTAATGCAATATTGTTTGGCATTAAATAATTAAGAGGATATCTTATGTTTAGATATTTCCAATTTTAAGATACCCTATTTAAATTCCATTGATAGGCAACAATTGGGGCCTAGATTGTTGATTAAGTTTCTTCAAGATGCCGCTGGCAAAGGTGATCTTGATCCATGGGATATTGATGTAATAAGCGTAATAGATAGTTTTTTAGAGCAATATTCACAAAGTTTAGGGGGAAAATCAAATAGTCAAATTTCATATCATAAGGACTTATCTGAGACGAGCGAGGCTTTCTTTGCTGCTTCTGTACTAGTCAATTTAAAGGCTCAAGTTTTGGAATCTGATGTTTTCAAAGAGAATTCTTCTGATTTTGAAGATGATTTTGATGTGGATGATCAAGATTGGATTGATCAAGAATTTGATATTCCAAAATATCCTGAAAAATATTTGAGGAGAAGATCCATAGCACAACCTATTCTGAAACGTACAACAACTCTGGGAGAACTGGTCAGTCAGTTAGAGTCCATTGCTGAAGTTATAGAAGCACAAGATCTTCTGCTAATGAAGAGAAAAAGAAATAAAAAATATTCTGATAAGGCTTTAATTTCTCAAGTGAAATCATTAGCGCATCGTGAGAAACTACCAGAAACTACTAAGGCATTAGGTGAATTTATTGATGGATGGGAAAAAGCATTACAGTGGACAGATTTTGAACATTTAGTTCAGAAATGGCAAGCAGTAGTAAAAAATGATTTAGATAAAGATCGTCTTGGGGTCTTTTGGGCTTTGTTATTTTTATCATCTGAAAACAAAATTGAAATTAAACAAATTAATTCTTTATATGGCCCAATACAAATTAAAAGGATTATTCCTGATGGAGGTTTAGCTCAATTGCCAATAGAAAATCTTGAGGTAAACAATACTTATCCCTCTGCTGTTTAGAACCTTAATATTAATAGCGTATAATCTTTAAAAAAGAGGTTTTGAATTCATGAAGGCAATGATACTTGCGGCGGGTAAAGGTACACGTGTTCAGCCAATAACTCATATTATTCCAAAACCTATGATACCAATTTTACAAAAACCTGTAATGGAGTTTCTTTTGGAACTCTTAAAAGAGCATGGCTTTAAAGAAATAATGGTAAATGTTTCTCACCTTGCTGAAGAAATTGAAAATTACTTTAGAGATGGTCAAAGATTTGGTGTGCAGATAGCATATAGTTTTGAAGGCAGAATTGAAGATGGCGAATTAATAGGAGATGCTTTAGGATCAGCAGGAGGATTAAAAAAAATTCAGGATTTTCAAAAATTCTTTGATGAAACTTTTGTTGTACTTTGTGGTGATGCTTTAGTTGACTTAGATTTGACTGAAGCAGTAAAAAAACATAAGGAGAAAGGAGCCATTGCAAGTTTAATAACTAAAAAAGTAACAAGAGATCAAGTATCAAGTTATGGTGTAGTGGTTTCAGATGATAATGGCCGAATAAAGGCTTTTCAAGAAAAGCCATCTTTAGATCAAGCATTAGGTGACTCTATTAATACAGGTATTTATCTGTTTGAACCTGAAATTTTTAATTACATACCATCAGGTGAAAAATTTGATATTGGTGCTGATCTCTTCCCTAAACTTGTTGAAATGAATTTACCTTTTTTTGCACTACCAATGGATTTTGAGTGGGTAGATATTGGTAAAGTCCCTGATTATTGGAGTGCTATTCGTAATGTCTTACAGGGTAAGGTGAGACAAGTCGAGATACCTGGGAAGGAAATTAAACCTGGAGTTTTCACTGGATTAAATGTTGCTGCTAATTGGGATTCAGTTGATATTTCTGGCCCAGTATACATTGGTGGTATGACTAGAATAGAAGATGGTGCAACAATTATTGGTCCTACAATGATCGGACCAAGTTGTTGTATTTGTGAAGGTGCAACTATTGATAATTCAATTATTTTTGATTATTCCAAAATCGGTAAAGGTGTTCGTCTAGTCGATAAATTAGTATTTGGTCGTTACTGTGTGGGCAAAAATGGAGATCACTTTGATTTGCAAGATGCATCTTTGGATTGGTTGATAACAGATTCGAGGAGATCTGATATGACTGAGCCATCTCCACAGCAAAAGGCAATGGCAGAATTGTTGGGTACCGATTTGATTAATATTCCAGATTAATATCAGCTTTTTCGAGAATCTCAGGAATTAAATGTTCTGTTCTTACTGCCATTAGATGAACACCATTTGCGATATTGATAAAATCATGGGCTTGTTCAGCTGCAATTCGAATACCTTCTTGTAACGGTTCTTTAGCATCTTTTAGACGACTTAGGATTTTGTCAGGGATGTTTGCTCCAGGGACATATTTGTTTATGAAGAGAGCATTTTTGTAAGATTTCAATAGAAATACACCTGCAATTACAGGAATTTCTAGAGGGTTGCTAATTTTTTCACAAAATTCTATCAAACATTCTTTTTCCATAATCATCTGGGTTTGTATGAATTGTGCTCCAGCTTCTTTTTTCTTTCGAATTCTACTTTCTAAACTTCTTTGATTTTTGCAACTAGGATCAGCTGCAGCACCAGCGAATATAAATGTTTTTTTATCAGCAAGTTCTCCAAGGGTAGGGTCAATCCCTTTATTGAAGGCCTGAATTTGTCGAAGCAATCTAACTGACTCAAACTCATGAACTGGTTTAGCATCAAGTTGATCCCCGGCTTTTACTGAATCACCGGTAATGCATAGAATGTTTTTTATTCCTAAAGCATTTGCTCCAAGAATGTCTGATTGTAAAGCAATTTTATTACGATCTCTGCAAGATATTTGCATTACTGGTTCTATTCCATTCTCCAGTAATAGTTTGGACATAGCCAAGCTACACATTCTCATTACAGCCCTACTTCCGTCCGTAATGTTAACAGCATGTACCTTGCCTTTCAAAAGTTGTGCTATCTTAATAGATCTTATGGGGCTTCCACCTCTTGGCGGCATTAATTCTGCCGTTATTACCTTAGATTTTTTTTCTAAAGTCTGCTGAAGTTTTGATTTCAATTGCGTTTGTTTCCTACTTGGTTAACAAGTGTACTGAGATTGCTAAACTTAATTAATATAAAAAAGGAACTGTTTAAATGCAAATGGTTGAAGAAGAAGTAAACAACATTGATATGATGGGTCTCTCAACACGAGAGATGGAAATCATTGATCTTGTAGCTGATGGGCTAACTAATCAAGAAATAGCAGTAAAACTAACTATTAGTAAAAGAACTGTTGATAATCATGTTAGTAATATGTTTACAAAAACAGGTTCTAAAAATAGAGTAGCCCTTTTAAACTGGGCAATGGATAATGGAAAGATTTGTAGAGATGGATTTAATTGTTGCTCACTCCCAGACTCTGATCAAGAGTAGTAGATTGTACTTTTGGTGCATCATTAGCTAAATCTATTAAACAGTAGTTTGTAGAGCCTAATTCGAATAGTTCAGCATATGCGATGCAAGCATCTTTGTCTGAATCAACAAATCTTAATATTCCTTCCTTATCGTAAAGACCATACATTTTAAAAAATAAAATTATTTAAAATATAAAGAAAATATAAAGGAAAGGCGGCTACTTTGACTAGCTATTTTTGAAAGTTGTCAAATAGTTGTCCTTCCATTCTGAAAAAGGTTTGCTAGCAAGGCTGAAATTAGAGAAATATTTCAGGCCAGTGATTTCTTTTGAAATGAAAGATGGAATAATGAAATCTTCCTTTTCATTAGAAAGTTCAATTTCTGCAATTTCAAGTGGATAATTATTTTCTTTAAAGCAATCTATAATCCAAGATTTTTTTTCAATTTCTAGAAAGTATCTATCTTTTTTAATTGTATTTGAAAGATTTGACATTATTTTTTCAGCATCGCTTCGTGGAATGGAGTATTCAAATTCAAAGTTGGTAAAGCCTTTGATATGTTTTTTAAGTGCAATTTTAGAATTTTTGCCTATAAGCCTTACCCTAATAATCCAACCATCTAAACTTTTGGATAAATATCCTTGTTCAATATAAACTTTTTTATTTATGAATTTTTTCCAATTATCATTTTTTATAAGAAATCTTCTTTCTATCTCAAAGGCCATTTAATTTTTGAAATTTTTTGGAGACAAATCGCCTTTCCAATCTAGTTTTTGTATTAAGGTATTGTAGTAACTTGTGCTTTTTTTAAATTTTATTATTTTGCAGGGTGATTTCCCTTTTTTGATCTCACAATAATAATTTTCCTTAATGGTCATACATTTTGAACCGTCAGTCCATAATTTAATTTCCCCTTTACTTTTTTTTACTGGCTTAATGATTACCTTACTTGTATTAGGTATGACGATTGGTCTACTAGCCAAACTCATTGGGCATATAGGGTTAATAATCATTCCATCTATACTAGGATGTACTATTGGACCTCCTGCAGCCATTGAGTAGGCTGTTGAACCCGTGGTTGTAGATACAATCAATCCATCACCTTTATATTCATTTACCTTCTCATTATCTATTTCAATTTGTATTTGGTTTGTGGGAGAAATATCTTCTTCAACGGATTTAAAATAAAAATCATTTAGGGCGTTATAGCTTTTTATGATTTTTTTCTCAGAACTTGTCCCCTCAATACAAACATTACAATTTAATCTATTACGCAAGTCAATTAAATATTCTTCGTTTTCAAGAATTTCAATAAAAGATTTGTCAAATAAAAATTCTTTCTCTTGAGTAAGAAACCCCAAATTACCTCCAATATTAATACTCAATAAAGGAATATCATAATCAGCTAACGCATTTGCACATTTCAGGAAGGTTCCATCTCCACCAAGAACTATGCCAATATTTGGTTGTGATTCTGAATTAGAAAAATATTTTTCAATTTCATCTTTATGAAAATTACTTTCAATCCTGTTTGATTTAATATTTTTTGCCTTGAGAACTTCTTCACAGAATTTTGAAGCCTCTTGAGCTATAGAACTATCTGAACGATATACAATAAGCACTAATGAAAGTTTCATTTAATGCTTTTACCATTTTAATAAATTAAAACTTTCCATATCGACAGTCACCCTATTCCTATAAAGAGATAACAATATAGCTAATCCAACGGCTGCTTCTGCGGCAGCAACAGTAATCACAAAAATTGTAAAAACTTGTCCTTGAATTAAATTATTATCAATATAGGAAGAAAACGCCATCAAGTTTATATTTACTGCATTGAGCATTAATTCAATGCTCATAAGAACTCTGACTGCATTTCTGCTATTTAATAATCCCCAAATACCAATGCAAAATAGTGCTGAAGAAACTATTAAAAAAGCTTGAAGAGGAATTGATTCTAAATTCATAATAAGAAATACAAAAGGTTAATTTTTATTTGTAAGTAATGGTTCTGATGATTTTTCAATTAACTCTTGATCAACAGGTAGTCCTGTCGAAATATCTTTGCTCATTACATCTCTTCTAGCTAAAACAATAGCCCCAATCATTGCCATTAAAAGTAAGACTGAAGCTACTTCAAATGGGAGTAAATAATCACTAAAAAGATGTTCACCAATCCTAATAGTTGATTCTTCTCCAATAGAGTTTTGAGGACTTGATAAGCTCCATACATTGGTCAAGTCAACTCTTATTAAGAGGCTTAGAAGGGTGAAACATATCGATGTTGATATAACTCTTCTCGATTTAATGTCATTAATAGGCTTTAAATCTTCTTTTTTATTGACTAGCATTATTGCAAAAATTATTAATACATTCACTGCACCCACATAAACTAAAACTTGAGCTGCAGCAACAAAACTTGCATTTAATAGAAGATATAATCCTGCAACACTCATGAAAACTCCACCAAGCAGAAATGCTGAATAAACAATACTTTCGAGCAACACAACACCAAGAGCTCCAATAATGACAACTAAAGATAAAACTGTAAAACAAATAAATTGTGTTGTTATGGCAATGGACATAAATTAATGTGAATTAATTGTTTGGATTAGAAACTTTATCTTTATTTTCATTGGATTCAGGCCTCATCCAATCATAAACTTCTTCCGGTAATTTACCAACTCTTGCATCTGAAGCTGGGATTTCATGAGGGTCCATGACACCTTTAGGAAGATAGGCAAGTTCTCTTAGAGGTTTAACTGAAGGATCTGTTGTAACATTTGTGGGTAGTCTGCCAAGTGCGACATTATCGAAATTTAAATTGTGTCTGTCAAAAGTAGCTAATTCATATTCTTCTGTCATTGACAGACAATTAGTTGGGCAATATTCAACACAATTTCCGCAAAAAATACAAACTCCAAAATCTATTGAATAATTTCTAAGTTCCTTTTTTTTGGTTTCTTTATTCATTACCCAATCAACTACAGGGAGATTGATAGGACATACTCTCACACAAACTTCACAAGCAATACATTTATCAAATTCATAATGTATCCTTCCTCTATATCTTTCAGATGGTATTAATTTTTCATATGGATATTGAACAGTAACTGGTCTTCTTCGAAGATGATCAAAAGTTACCGATAAACCATTGTATAAATATTTGCCAGCATTAAATGCTTCTTTGATATAGCTATTTATTTGTTGAAGGAAATTGTTCATTTCGAAAAATTCACTTAGTTATTTTATTTTAGTGGAATAATTTTGAATTTAAGTATTTTTACTTAAATTTAACCACCAAAGAATTGCGGAAAAGCAAGTTTTAATCCTGCTGTTATCAAAAGATTAGCAAGAGAAATTGGCAGAAGAAACTTCCATCCTAGATCTAAGAGTTGATCAATTCTTACTCTAGGAGTTGTCCAGCGTAATAATATTGCAATAAAAACTAAAAGATATGCTTTCAGTACAGTCATTACAATTCCTATTGATGCAGTGAAAACCTGAATAAAGGGAGCATTAATAGGTAAATTAAGGAACTTAGCTATTAATTCAACTGGAATAGGAAAACCCCATCCTCCCAAATAAAGTATTGATACTAATAAAGCGGAAAGAATTAAATTAATGTAACTACCCAGGTAGAACAATGCGAATTTCATCCCTGCATATTCAGTTTGATATCCCGCAACTAATTCTTCTTCAGCTTCGGGTAAGTCAAATGGAAGTCTCTCACATTCTGCAAGAGCACAAATCCAAAAGACTATAAAACCAACTGGTTGTCTCCATATATTCCAACTAAGGATTCCAGCACCACTTTGTTGGTTGACAATGTCAACAGTACTTAAAGAATTTGTCATTAGTACGATAGCCAGTACAGATAAAGCTAAAGGAATTTCATAACTTATTGATTGAGCCGCTGCTCTTAATCCTCCTAATAAAGAATACTTATTATTTGATGCGTATCCGCTCATAAGAAGGCCAATTGGCTGAATACTGCTTAAAGCAATCCATAGGAAAATTCCAATGCCAACGTTACTTATTAAAAGGTTTTGTCCAAAAGGAATAATTAGCCAGGACAGAATCACTGGGACAAGAACTAATATAGGTCCTGCAGTGAAGAGAATCCCATCTGCTTTGGCAGGAATAATATCTTCTTTGACAAGTAACTTAAGACCATCTGCAATTGGTTGGAGGACGCCGAGCGCTCCAGCATATTCTGGACCTATTCTTTGTTGAGCAGCAGCAGATATTTTTCTTTCAAGCCAAACTGTTACTAAAACGCCAACAACTGCCGCTACCAAAACCAAAAGCATAGGAAGAGGGAGCCATATTATATGAGCGATGTCGCTGGAAAGGCCAAAACCTTTTAAGAATTCATTAAAACTATATTCGAGATCTAATCCGTATTCCAAAATTTTTATGTTATTTACTTAATAGATTAACTCTTCACAAACAATATGTGTGTTTTTTATGAAAAGCTGCAAATATTATTCTCTACTTTCTAAGCTGATCCAATCTCTTGGTGCTGAACCTGTATAGATTTGCGATGGTCTGAAAATTCTATTTGCTCCAAGTTGCTCTCTCCAATGAGCTAACCAACCAGCCACTCTAGATATTGCAAAAATTGGAGTAAATAAATCACGAGGAATACCAAGTTTTCTATAAACAAGGCCAGAATAAAAATCCACGTTAGGGAATATACCCTTAGGTCCAAGTCTTGGTATTGCCTCTGCCTCAAGTGATTTAGCAACTTCATACATTTCATCTGCTCCAAATCTAATAAAAAGTTCTTCTGCAAGTTTTTGAAGAATTATTGCTCTGGGATCTTTGACTTTATATTCTCTGTGGCCAAAGCCCATTATCTTACTTTTATTTTTTATTGCATTATCTAAAAAAGACCTAGCATTTTCTGGGGTTTTAATCTCTTCTAACATCGCAATCACATCCTCGTTTGCTCCTCCATGCAATGGGCCAGCTAAGGTTCCTACTGCGGAGGCGATGACAGCATATGGATCTGTAAGTGTACTTGCAGTCACTCTAGCGCTAAATGTACTTGCGTTTAAACTATGTTCGGCATGTAGAATTAAGCACCTATCAAAAACTTTTGCGGCTATAGGATCTTGTTCTTTTTCAGTCAACATGTAAAGAAAATTTGATGAGTAAGTTAGATCATCTCTAGGTTGAATTGGGTCTTGTCCTTTTCTAATAAGTTGGAACGCTGCAATCATTGTGGGTATTTTTGCTATTAGTCTTATGACTGCGTTGTAGATGTAATTAGGATCATCTATTGCTCTACGCGAATAGAAGAGCCCCAAAGAAGCTGCACTAGATTGAAGAGCATCCATAGGATGACCAGTTGCAGGGAAACATTTCATCATATCTCTAACTCTAAAACTTAACCTACGATGCATCTGAACTTCTTGTTCGAAATCTCTTAGTTGAATAGCTGTGGGCAATTCACCCCAAATCAATAGGTAAGCGGTTTCTAAAAAACTGCTTTTTTGGGATAGTTCCTCAATGGAATAGCCTCTATACAATAATTTACCTTTGTTGCCGTCAATATCACATATGGATGAATTAGTAACTGGGACACCCTCTAATCCTGGTTTTAAAATTAGTTTGTTACTATCCAATTGCTTAATTCAATATCAAATACTTATAGATTAAAGATAGTCAAATAATTTTTAATTAACCACAAGATATTAACTTCGCAAAAAATTAAAATGATTGTTTTTGAAGCTTGTTTGAATAAATTTAATTTAAAGAATATTTAATATTGATTCTCTGTAAATAATTGGATTTTTTTCAGGAATAGACTGACTTATGATTTCTAGCGATTCTTCATTTGATATTTTTAAAATATTTTTAATGAGAAAATTAAGGTCCTGCAAATTAGAAAAATATTCAATTTTATTAGAATTACCATCTTTGATATCAACTTTTGAATAAAGAAAAGCAGATTTATCTTTATTACTTTTTAGGTTAAAAAATTTTTTTGAGATTGTTTCTAGTTTTTTATCATCAATTAAATAATTACTTATGATTTGTAAACCTCCTGATTCTATTGAATAGATATTTTCATAAGTTAATTGTTTTATCACATTGTCTTTTTCTTCAAGAATATCTTTTGAATATATCGAGTAAATATCTTCATTTTGTTTCAAAGTATATTTGCTGAAATCTTTTAGTTTTTTAAAAGCACTTATATTAAATTCATCTTCAGTATTTTTTTCAAATGTAATAAGCCAATCTTTTTTTGAATTGAGAATTAATATGTCTTGATTTACATTTTTATTAAACTCTTCAAAAAAACTGAGTTGAAAATCATTTATTAAGGGATTAAGAAGTTTGTCAAAATTTTTCGTATCACAAAAAATTAAATTTTCAGGATTAT
This sequence comes from Prochlorococcus marinus, assembly GCF_001180265.1. Classification (GTDB taxonomy): domain Bacteria; phylum Cyanobacteriota; class Cyanobacteriia; order PCC-6307; family Cyanobiaceae; genus Prochlorococcus_A; species Prochlorococcus_A marinus_H. Next base: position 291,308 of record NZ_CVSW01000032.1, read on the forward strand.
CTTCATTACTATTCTCTTTATTCATTAACTTTTCGTAAGTAAGAATATCAATATTTTTTTTATTATTTAGTAAATATGATTTTAAAATTAGATGCTTATTTTTAAAGTCAAAAACTGTAGCAATTTTATCCCCATTATTCTCAGGAAAAATATCTTTATTAAAAAATTTACTTTCCAAAAATTTTTTTGTGAATAATATATTTTTTTCATTGTTTAGTCCAACAAGTTCTCCCTCATATTGAAATTTTTTTTTCTTAAAATTTTCACTGGAGATAATACTATTTTTGATTAATTGTTTATCTGATGAAGCAATTATATAATTATCGTCGGTTCGGTATATATAGTTAAGAAAATTTATTTTGTTTTCTCTATTAATTGTAATTATCTCATCAATCTGATCTATTTTATTAGGCAAATTTAATAAATCATCTATTGTTTTTTCTGGCTTAATTTTAAAAACAATCAAAATATCATCTTGAAGCTCTTTATTATTTTCAAAAGTTGAGATTATAAGTTCATTATTATAGATATCTTCTAATTTATTGTTGCCTAGATCTATTCCTAAGTAATCTAATATAGAGTCTTTTATTAAAAAATAGTTATCTTTATTTGTTGGATTTTTATCCTTTTCATTATTATTAACGATATTAAAACTATCTAAATTTGAAATAAATAATAATTTATTGTTTTCAGGTGCATATTTTAAGATATTTAGTTGCTCAATATTTGTACTTTGTTCTTTATTTTTATTAGTAGAAACTTTTTTAAAACCAACAAAAAGTAATAAAGATAATAATAGGATTATTGCTACTACTCTAAGTTTCATTATCAATGTTTATTTTTATTTTTAACAATAAACTTCCGACTGCAACTTAATTTATTAAATTGTAAATAACATATAATTTATCTTATAAATTGGGAAGTTATCCAAAATCTATAAATGCTTCTAGTCTAAATGATTGGTTTAATTCTGAGAAAGAAGATCCAGTCTTGATTGATGTAAGAGAGCAGTCAGAGCTTGAGCTGGCTCGTTTCTCAAAAGAATTTTTACATATACCAATTAGTAAAGTTACATCTGAATATGTTGAAGAAATATTTGCTGGTTTATTAGATAGAGAAATTGTAGTTACCTGTCATGCAGGAGTAAGAAGTTATAACTTTTCTCAATGGTGCTTGGATAATAATATTGTGAGCGAAATATGGAATTTGGAGGAGGGTATTGATGGATGGAGTAGATATATTGACCCTTCAATACCAAGGTATTGATTAAATATCTAATGAAGATGCAACAGTATTAACATCTTTGTCGCCTCTTCCAGAGCAATTGATAACTATATGAGTATCTTTTTCAAGAGTAGGGCATAATTTATCTAACCAAGCAAAGGCATGGGAAGTTTCAAGTGCAGGAATAATTCCTTCTAGTTCACTAACAAGTTTTAAAGCGTCTAAAGCTTCTTGATCTGTGACTGATCCATATTCTGCTCTACCTATTTCTTTTAAATGGCTATGTTCAGGTCCTACTCCAGGGTAATCTAAACCTGCACTTATTGAGTGAGCTTCTTGTACTTGACCATTATCATCTTGCAAGAGAAGACTCATTGATCCATGTAAAATTCCAACTGACCCTCTAGTAATAGTTGCAGCATGTTTGTCAGTATCAACTCCGCTTCCTGCGGCTTCAACTCCAATAAGACGCACAGAAGTTTCTTTAACAAAAGGATGGAAAAGCCCCATTGCATTTGATCCCCCACCTACACAAGCAAGCAAAATATCGGGAAAAGATCCAAATGATTCTAAACATTGTTTTTTTGTTTCTTCACCTATAACTGCATGAAAATCTCGCACAATCATTGGGAAAGGGTGTGGGCCGGCAACAGATCCTAAAATGTAGTGTGTGGTTTCGACATTAGAAACCCAATCTCTAATGGCTTCACTAGTGGCATCCTTAAGTGTTGCAGTTCCAGAATTTACAACTTTAACTTCAGCTCCTAGAAGTTTCATTCTGAAAACGTTAAGGGATTGCCTTTTTATATCTTCAGCACCCATGTAGATAATACATTTCAAGCCAAATCTCGCACAAACAGTAGCAGTAGCAACTCCGTGCTGACCTGCTCCAGTTTCTGCAATTATTCTTTTTTTGCCCATTCTTATTGCAAGTAAAGCTTGTCCGAGGGCATTATTAATTTTGTGAGCCCCGGTATGATTTAAATCTTCTCTTTTAAGCCATATTCTAGGAGTTGCTTGTTTAGTTTTGTAATGTTCAGTAAGTCTTTTGGCTTCATAAAGTGGTGTTTCTCTCCCTACATAAGTCTTAAGGAGATGATTTAATTCTTCTACAAAAAGTTTATCTTTCCATGCATTAGATGCAGCGGTTTCAAGCTCAAAAAGAGCAGGCATTAGCGTTTCAGGAACATATTGACCACCATATTTTCCAAATCTTCCCTCTTTGGAGGGTTGATTTAAATCCTCATTTTTATAGTTCTGATCTTTGCGAGAAAATGTACTTACCACTTTTTCTATAGAATAAGTATTAACTAACTATAGATTATATTGAAAATAATGGGAAAAAAGAATTGGATCGAATTTGATAATCAAGAAAAAAAATCAGATGAAACAGCTAAATTAGATACTGTCAGTAAAAAATCAAAAATAAATATTTCAAAACAAAAAAAAGGTAAAAAGGGAAAGACTGTAACTTTAATTAGAGGTTTAGGCGCTGAGGATGAAATCTTATTAAAAGAATTACTAAAAAAAATTAAAGTTTTTTGTGGGACTGGAGGAACATTGATTGATGGAAATATCCAATTGCAGGGTGATCTGGTATCGAAATCAATTGAGTTTCTTCGTAAAGAGGGATTTCATAATTTATGAAGCAAGGGTTAGGATAGTTTTTAATTTTGATGATGCAAAAAATGAAAGAACAAGATCAAACAAAGTCAACCAATATCAAGTGGCACAACTTAACTATTGATAGAGAAAAGTTAGAGAAAATGAGAGGTCATAAAGGTATGGTAATCTGGTTTACCGGTTTATCTGGTTCTGGTAAAAGTACTTTGGCCAACGCTTTAAATGAAGTTTTACACCTAGATGGTTTTTCGACTTATGTGTTGGATGGAGATAATATAAGACACGGTTTATGTAAAGATCTTGGTTTTTCGGATGAAGATAGAGAAGAAAATATAAGAAGAATTGGTGAAGTTGCGAATTTATTTATGAATGCTGGGATAATAACTATTACAGCATTTGTTTCGCCATTTATTAGCGATAGAGATAAGGTGAGAAAAATTATTGGATCTAAGGATTTTATTGAAGTTTATTGTTCTGCTGATATCACAGTTTGTGAAAATAGGGATACTAAAGGTCTTTATAAGAAAGCTCGTTTGGGTGAAATTAAGGAATTTACAGGGATTTCTAGTCCATATGAAGCTCCTCATAATCCTGAAATTGTTGTTGATACAGGTTCGTTAGATTTAAATGATTCCGTTGAAAAAGTTATTAACTACCTCAAAAAAGAAAACTTTCTTAACAAGGCCTAATAGAAAAATATTAGTTCATTTATTTTGAAGATAATTGTCAGGTCCAATAGTTGATAACTTATTATTTTTATTTCTTACCTGTGTATGTAGATTTTCTCGGAATTCTTTTAAATTTTTCTTTATGGATTCATCAAATAAACTGACCATCCCTATTGCCAATAATCCAGCGTTCTGTCCTCCATTAATTGCAACTGTTGCAACTGGAATTCCAGAGGGCATTTGAACGATTGATAAAAGAGAGTCAATTCCCTTCAGTGTCTTACTCTCTACTGGTACTCCAATTACAGGAATGCAAGTTATTGATGCCAGCATTCCTGGAAGATGAGCAGCACCCCCAGCACCGGCAATTATTACTTTTATGTTTTCTGATTCTGCATTTTTTGCATATTCCATCATTTCAATAGGTGTTCGATGAGCAGAAAGTATACAAACTTCAGTTTTTATTCTAAATTCTCTTAAAATATCAATGGCTGGTTTCAATGTATTTAGATCTGAATCACTACCCATTACGACAGCAATTTTATAAATTTCTTTAGAATTTAATTCTGACAAAATAACAAATCAATTCTTTCCTATAATGGCGCGCAATTAATTTGGTGCCAGTTAGTTAGTATGAAAAGAATAAATTTTCATAGAATATTATGACGTCAAATAAGATTATCGAAAAAAGTGAAGTCAGGGAGTATTTTAATGGTACTGGCTTTGAGAGATGGAATAAAATTTATAGCAAATCTGATGAAATTAATACAGTTCAGAAAAATATAAGGAAAGGACATCAAAAAACTGTAGATGATGTAGTCTCATACATCAAAAATTATCCTGAACTAACAAAAAAAAGTTATTGTGATGCAGGCTGTGGTGTAGGAAGTCTTTCCATACCTTTACTAAGACTCGGTATAAAAGAACTACAGATGAGTGATATTTCTTCTGAAATGATTAAAGAAACAAAAAAACGCATTCATGAATTAGGTTTGAATCAAGGTAAAATAAAATATGAAGTCTGTGATCTGGAAAAATTAAAAGGTTTATTTGATGTTGTAGTTTGTTTGGATGTATTTATTCATTATCCTCAACCGGTCGCAGAAGAAATGGTCCAACATCTATGCGATTTAAGCAAAGAAAAACTAATCGTTAGCTTTGCTCCTTATACCCCAGTTCTTGCTGTTCTAAAAAATATTGGAAAATTATTCCCTGGGCCAAGTAAAACTACAAGAGCATATACATTGAAAGAAAAGGGTATTATTAATGCTGCCAAAGAAAGAGGATTTAAAGTTGTTAAAAAGAAATTAAATCAAGCTCCTTTTTATTTTTCAAAACTAATTGAATTCGAAAAAATTAAATAATTTATTTTACTAAATGATTTTCAAGTGCATAACGAACTAATTCTGTTCGGCTTGATGTACCTGTTTTGATAAAAAGTCTACTTACATATTTCTCAACATTTCTAATAGATGTTTCAAGCTGTCTTGCAATTTCTTTGTTCATCAGTCCCTCTGCTACTAGTTGAAGCACACTTGCTTCTCTAGGAGTGAAACTAGGAAGATTTATTTTATTTTCTGGATTAGTCTGGTTTTGGTCTGTGAGCATAGATTTTATTTCAGTAATTTGTTTTGCCATTTTGCTTACGTCAATATCTGCGAATCGTGCCGCTTCTTTTAATAATCTTTCTTGTCTGTTGATTACATTTTTGACTCTTGCAGCTAATTCATCGGGATCGAAAGGTTTGGAAATATAATCATCAACTCCTGCAAGATAACCTTCTGTTCTGTCTAGGGTCATTCCTTTCGCAGTTAGAAAAATTACTGGAGTTCCTCCTAATTTTTCATCCTTTCTAATTTTTTCTAATAAAGCATAACCGTTGGCTCGAGGCATCATAACATCGCTAATTATCAAATCGGGGAAGACTGTTTGAGCTTTTTCCCAACCATCCTCTCCATCAACTGCAATAAATATTTCAAAGCCTTCATCTTCTAAAAATGTTTTAACAGCTGTTCTTAAACCAGGCTCATCATCAACTAATAAAATTCTTGATTTTCTTCCCGGTTCATTATTTATTAGATTAATTTCATTCATTTTTTAATTCTTTAATTTGATTTTCTAGTAATAAACAGAATTTTATATACTAAACATAATGCTATCAACTCCCATACTACTAGACTATCAATCTTCGACTCCTTGCTCTAAAGATGTCGTTGATTCTATGAAACCTTTTTGGAGTGAGATATTTTCTAACCCTGCAAATAAATCCAATTTGGCTGGGATTAACGCAAGCGCTATATTGGAAGCCTCAAGAGAAAAAATCGAACAAAGTTTATTTCTTAAGAATAAAAAAGTTATTTTTACAAGTGGGGCAACTGAATCTAATAACTTAGCCTTATTAGGTTTTGCTAGAAATTTTTATAAAAAAACAGGAAATTATGGACATATTATTACCTTAAAAACGGAGCATAAAGCTGTTTTGGAGCCCTTAAACCAACTAAAAAAAGAGGGATTTATGGTTACAGAAATTATTCCTGAGAAAGATGGCTTAATTTCAGAAGAACAATTCCAAAAAAAAATAAGAGAAGATACATTTCTGGTTAGTGTCATGTTGGCAAATAACGAAATAGGAGTTATTCAGCCCATAGAAAGAATTTCAAAGATATGTAAATCGAGAGGAATAACATTTCACTCTGATTTTGCACAATGTTTAGGTTATATGGCTCTAGACAATCTTTTATCAGATGTCAACATGATAACGATGAGTTCTCACAAAATATACGGCCCTAAAGGGATAGGACTTCTTTTGATTGATGAAGAAATTAATCTTGAGCCTTTAATTGTTGGAGGAGGTCAGGAATATGGTCTTAGGTCTGGCACATTACCTCTTCCTTTAGTAGTTGGCTTTGCTAAAGCAATAGAGATAGCAGTTCTTAATCAAAAAAATAATGCTGCGAAATTACTTTTTTATAGAAATAACCTTTTAGAGGGGTTGTTAAAAAATAATTCTGGTTTATTAATTAATGGCTCCATAGAAAAAAGATTACCTCACAATTTAAATTTGACTGTATTGGATTTAAACGGAGCAAAGTTTCATAAACTTTTAAAATCCAAAATAATTTGTTCTACTGGATCTGCATGTAGTAGTGGTGAACCATCTCATGTTTTACTAGCCTTAGGTAGATCTCTTAAGGAAGCAGAATCTTCAATAAGGTTAAGTATTGGATTAAGTACTAATTCAAAAGATATAAAACAAGCAATTCATATTCTTACAAATACAATCAGATCATTACGATAGAAATTATTGGCTTTTAATTTAATTGAGCAATTCTTAATTTTCCACTTCTAGCTCTTTTATTAAGTTCGACTTCCTGTTCAGAAGGTGTTATTGGCTTTTTTGTCAGGTTTTTTAGTCTTTGATCATTCTTAAAACATTTTTTAACTAACCTATCCTCAAGAGAATGAAAACTGATAACAGAAATAATACCCCCTGGCAAAAGCCATTCAGGTACAACTTGCAAAAATTTTTCTAATACTTCAATTTCTTTATTAACAGCAATTCTTAGTGCTTGAAATGTTCTTGTTGCTGGATGTATTTTTTTATATCTTTGTTTTGGTGGGAAGCAGCCTGCAATAGAGTAAGCTAACTCTTTTGTTCCAGAATATTTTCCATTTTCCTTTAAATCCAATTTTATTTTCCTAGCAATCTTTCTTGATAATCTCTCATCTCCATATTTATAGATTAGGTTAGCTAGATCTTTTTCATTTAAAACCTCAATTAATTTCTCTGCATCAACATCAAGTAAAGGATTCATGCGCATATCAAGCGGACCATCTTTTTGGAAACTAAATCCTCTTTTAGGGTCATCAAGTTGGTTACTATTTACTCCAAGATCTGCAATCACAAAAGAAACTTTTTCTTTTGGTACAAAATCCGCAAAATTTGAAGCCCTTATATCAATCCTACTTTTGAACTCATCAAGTTTTTTTAATGCTGATTTTCTTGCGAATGGATCTTGATCAAGTCCAATTATATTTAAATCCGAATATTTTCTCAATAAATGATAAGAGTGCCCGCCTCCGCCTAAAGTTGCGTCAATTCCCTTAAGTTGATTGTTATGTATAAGTGGGTAATGCTCTAATGAGGCCATAATCTCATCTGTCATAACTGATTGATGATTGAAAAAAGATGAATCAGATAGGTCAGTTTGCATAACTTTCGACTAAAATTTGTTTAGAAGTTAAATTTCGAATGGCTCAGCTAGAGACTAGAACAGAACCAATGGTGGTCAATTTTGGCCCTCACCATCCCTCAATGCATGGGGTTTTAAGGTTAGTTGTAACTCTTGATGGTGAGAATGTCATTGATTGTGAGCCAGTAATTGGATATTTACATAGAGGAATGGAAAAGATAGCTGAAAATAGAACAAATGTAATGTATGTCCCTTATGTAAGCAGAATGGATTATGCAGCAGGAATGTTTTATGAAGCTATTGTAGTAAATGCTCCTGAAAGATTAGCTAATATTCCAGTTCCCAAAAGAGCTAGTTACATCAGAGTTCTTATGCTCGAACTTAATCGTATTGCTAATCATCTTTTATGGCTTGGTCCCTTTTTAGCAGACGTAGGAGCTCAAACTCCATTTTTCTATATTTTTAGAGAAAGAGAGATGATCTATGATCTCTGGGAAGCTGCTACTGGACAAAGGCTAATAAATAATAATTTCTTTAGGATAGGCGGTGTCGCATGTGATCTTCCATACGGATGGTTAGAAAAATGTATAGACTTTTGCGATTGGTTTGGACCTAAGATAGATGAATACGAAAAATTAATTACAAATAATCCAATTTTTAGAAAAAGAATTGAAGGTCTAGGAACAATACAAAGAGAACAGGCAATTAATTGGTCTCTTTCTGGGCCAATGCTTAGAGCTTCTGGAGTTTCCTGGGATTTAAGGAAAGTCGATAGTTATGAATGTTATGACGATTTTGATTGGCAGATTGCTTCGGAAAAAGAAGGAGATTGTTATGCGAGATATCGAGTAAGAGTTGAAGAGATGAGACAATCACTAAGCATCATTCGCCAAGCCTGCAAAATGATTCCAGGAGGTCCAACTGAAAATTTAGAAGCTCAAAGAATGTCGACTGAAGATAAGAAAAGTGAAATATTTGGTATCGACTATCAATATGTAGCTAAGAAGGTTGCTCCAACTTTTAAAATTCCTAACGGAGAATTATATACAAGATTAGAGTCCGGCAAAGGAGAAATAGGTGTATTTATTCAAGGAAATAATGAAGTTACCCCATGGAGATTTAAAATCAGAGCAGCTGATTTAAATAATCTGCAAATATTGCCTCATATTCTTAAAGGTGCCAAAATCGCTGATATTATGGCAATCCTTGGTTCAATAGATGTCATTATGGGATCTGTTGATAGATAATTTCTTTAAATGAAACCCTCTGACTGGTTAATATTGCAGAAGAAGGTAAGGTTTGGTGATTGTGATTCTGCAGGTGTAATTCATTTTCATAACTTATTAAAATGGTCGCATGAAGCTTGGGAAGAAAGTATTGAAATCTATGGGATCCCTTGTCATGATATTTTTCCAGATTTTTCTATACGTAAAAGTCAAATTATTTTTCCAATAGTAAATTGTGAAGCAAACTTTCATGCGCCTATAAAAATTGGAGATTTATTAAAAGTAAAAATTGCCCCTCATAAAATTAATACTCATTTGTTCCAAGTAAATAGCTTTTTTATAAAAAATGGAAATAAAGTAGCCGAAGGGAAAATTATACACTGTTCTTTAGATGTTGATTCAAGAAATAAAATAGAAATTCCCGATCAGCTAGAAAGATGGATAGAAGCTTCTAATGTGAGTAAAAATTTAAAAGAATGCTGATTATTATTTTTTAAATTTATAGTTTATTTTTTCTGTAATGCTATTTTTGTTTTTAACAATCCACTTTTCAGGCTTTTCATGTTTAGGCCAACTTTGAGAAAAATTTTTTAATAAATTTAAAGAAATTTCAATATTTTTATCATTTGTAAGTTCTCTAAATTCAACTATTACTTTAATTTTATTTCCCCATAATTTGTTAGATACTTTCGAAATATCGAATTTATTAATTGGGATATTTTCTTTCATAATGAAATTATTTAATCTAGATTCAATTACTTCAGGAAAAACAACTTCTCCTCCTGAATTAAAGGCATTATCACTTCTTCCAAAAAATTTTAAATAGTAAGAATTATTGATTTTCTTAATTTCACCTAAATCACTTGTTTGCCACCACCCATTTTTATTTTTGAAATTTTCAGTTTTTAAAGAATCTATTATTTCGATTCCAATTCTGGCTGATTTTATTTCGATTAATCCTTGTGCGTTAATTCTTATTTTTGTATCAGGTAGTATTTCTCCAACATTTTTAAAACCCATTAAGAATTCTTTTGGTTTTAAACTCGTAACCATTGCTGCTGTTTCAGTTGAGCCGTAACAAGGTGCTAATTTTATTTTTTCTTTTATACATTGTTCTGCAGTTTCGTCTGAAATTGAAGCGCCACCTACCCAAATTAGATCAAAAATTTTTAGCCAACTAATTCCATCTTTTTGAGCTAAAAGTCTTTGTAATTGGGTAGGTACTAATGACGTAATCAAGTGTTTTTTGTTTTTTTTAAATTTAATTGTGAAAAGTAAAAGTTCTCGAGTTTTTTTTATCAAATTCGGAGAAATATTAATACAATCACATCCCCAAGTTTGACTTCTAAAAATTGGCATTAATCCACTTATATGGTTCAGGGGTAAAGTATTTAAAATTAAGCAGTTTTGTAATTCAAATCCTTGCTCTATTAGCCATTGACCTGATGTAGTTGCAGATAATTTAAGATTATTTAAATGGTGAAAACATTGTCTCGGTTTTCCAGAACTCCCACTACTGTTTAAGATAATTGCTGGCCCATTTTCAGTAATTGAATCTAATACATCTTTGTCTTCATAAAATTTGTTTTTTACATAAATAATTTTATTCTCTCTAATTTTTTCAATAATTTTTTCTACAGATTGAGTTTCGTTATTTTCAACTTCAATAGTATGAATTTTATTTTTCATAGTTGATCCCATATCTTTTTTGCTTCATTTAAAAATAGAAACGAATTAGGGAATTTATTCATTGCTAAACCAGGAACTTTTGGGGTTGGTCCTTGTAATTGTAGAGAAGATAAATGATGGAGCCATCTCTTTCCTATTCCAGTTTCAAATGAGGTACTTATAGATATTAAAGCTTTTTTATTTTCTAATTCTCTTAAAAGCTTAACTGGATTATTTTCTTGAGAAGGCCTTCTAATTTGCCAACCCTTCCACTCATCAATCAAAGTTGGAAATTTTAAAAGTGATTCGTCTAAAGCTATTGGAATTTTTTTGTTTAGTTCTGTCAGTCCATCAATATCATCAACACAGAGAGGTTGTTCTAACCAATCTATATTTTTATTATCTTTCAAAATATCTGCCCATCTATTAGCTATGTCTCTTCCCCAAGAACCATTAGCATCTATTCTTAACTTAATATTATTACCTATTTTGCTTAAAATTTCTTCTAATTTTGCTTCTTCCTCATGGTTATTTTTTAGTGCTACTTTCCATTTTAAGGTTAATGATTTTCCATTATCACAATGTCTTTTTTTAATATCATTTAGATCTGAAACTACATTTTCATGATTTAACAATATGGCTGTTTTACCGATTTCATCAAAGTAGTAGTTTTCTTTAAAAATTATTTTTCCATTGATCTCAGCTAATGCAGAATTTATTGCAGATTGAATGCATGGGTGAAAAATATTTATTTGCTCAGATAAATTAAATTCCTCTATATACTCAGGGATTATATCTAGTTGTTTCGCACACTTTTTTAAGTCTTTTTTATGTAGCGGTGAAACTTCGCCAAACCCTATTTTCTTATCATTACTTATTATTTTAATTATCCAACCCGATTTTGTATGGTAACTGGTTTTAGAATTTTCTACTTTGGCCGATAACTTAAAGCTATAAGATTTTTTTTGAAATATTAAGTTCATTTATTTAGCAAGTAATTAAATATTAATCCTGTGATTAAACCAATTCCATTAAGAGTTTGAAATTTTATTGCGACGAATTTGCAATTTTTTATTGCAGAAGGTTTTGCATACGAAGATTTTAATAAATTTATAAGTCTTATTGCTTGAGGTAAACTAAGCAAATAAATGATGCAAAACACTGGAATAAATCCATAAACTATTGTGAAAAGTTGAAAGATATATATTGTAAAAATTATCCAAGGCACAAATTGAGAACCTTTTTTTGCCCCTAAGCGAACTAAAGGTGAATTTTTCCCATGCTTTTTATCTTCAGAAATTTGATGAAAATGAGAACAAAATAATACAAGAGTTGTTGCCAAGGAAGGTCCTGAACCAAGTAATAAAGAAACTTTCCATGGAATATCTTCGAAGTAAATATTAGACGGATTTAACGCAATTAAGACTGCAGAGTACGCAAAAGGTCCAAATGCTAGCCAGCATAATGGTTCTCCTAAACCTTGATAGCCCAATCTAAAAGGAGGACCTTGATATAAATATCCCAAGAAGCAGCAAGCTGCAACCAAAATAAAAATGTTTATACTTGTTGATACTGAAATAATTAAAATTATTAATAAACCAATAACTAAAGATGTATATGCAATAAATGAAATTATTTTTTTATTTTTTACAAGATTTACAATTGAATGGAATTTAAATTCATCGATTCCTGTTTCTGCGTCGTATAAATCATTAGTAAGATTTTCCCAAAGTAATATCAAAATTGCAGCTAAAGTAAATGAAATCAAATTATAAATTTTTACCTCTTCATATTGATTGAGCAAGTAAGCCCCTGTTATTAAAACTGGAAGTATGGCAACAGAATAAAGAGGCCATTTTATTGCTTTTTTCCATAATTTTTTTTTATCTTCGTCCATTTTTAATTAACACGCAAAATTAGATAATTATTGAATGTAGTTTATAAATTGAGTTACATTTTTTACTTTATTGCATCATTTTTAGTTATTTTCAATAAGTAATGAAAAATGACTTAAACTTAACAGATTTTTTAAAAGATGTATTTTCCTCTTTCGATAAGAAAGTTGAAAATTCTGGATTAGTAAGTATTTGTGTTGAGATTCCTTGTATTGATTTATTTCAAGTTTATGAATTGTTAATAAATCAATATCCGTTTTCTTCATTTTGGGAAGAATCTGATGGCATTTCATATATAGCTTTCGAGAAGTGTAAATATGTTACTCTGGATGGCCCAAAAAGATTTGAGGTAGCAAAGGAGTTTAATTCTGATAATTTTAAAAATTTAATTAACTTAACTAATGAATCGCATAATTCTGCACTTTCAAAAATAATTTATTTATTTTCTTTCTCTGAAAATTTGAATAATAAGAATTTACCTTCAGATATCCCTAGTTTGGAAGCCATTTTGCCAAAAATATTAATTACTAAAAGTGGTAAGAATTGCTGGTTAAGAATCAATGGTCATGTTGAAGATAAATCATCATTAAGAACATTAATTGAAGAAATATGGACAATTAGAAATCAAGTTATTAATTCTGGCTCAGAATTAATAAAATCATCTGGCTTAAAAACTAGTTTTGATTCCCCTTTTATTGATGATTTCTCACGCTCCTTAGAAACTTCTAAAACAAACATGAAAAAAGTAGTAAATAGAGGAATTCAATTAGTAGAAAAAGATATCCTCGAAAAGATAGTTTTAGCGAATAGGATTAAAATACAACTTAAAAATAAATTAGATTTAGTAGAAATTTTAAAAAGATTTAAAAAGAAGCAACCAAATACATGTAGATACGTTTGGAAAAGGAATAGTAAGGATATTTTGTTTGGAGCATCTCCAGAAAAATTATTTTCTTACTCTAAACCTAATTTAACTTTAGAGGCTCTTGCTGGAACTATCTCTACTAATTCAAATTTTAAGAAACTCCTAAAAAGTACAAAAGACTTAAAGGAACATAATTATGTAATACAACATTTGATTAAATCTTTAGAAGTTTTAAAAATAACAAACTTTAAAAAAAGTGATATCAAGGTAAATTCATTTGGAGATATTTCTCATTTGCAAACACTCATTTTCTCTAAAGTTGAAAATATTTGTCCTTTTGAATTGCTTAAAAACTTACATCCATCTCCAGCTGTTTGTGGATACCCAAAAAATGCAGCATTGGATTGGATAAACACTCTTGAGTCTTTTCCTAGAGGAAATTATGCTTCTCCAATGGGTTGGGTTGATTCATCAGGAAATGCTTCATTTCTTTTGGCAATAAGAGGCGCAAGATGTATTGAAGAAAATATTGAATTTACTGCAGGTTCAGGTATAGTTTCTGGCTCCGTTTTAGAGAAAGAAATAGATGAGATTAAATTAAAATTTGAATCTATAGTAAAACAGATATTTTGCGCTAAAAATCCTAGATAATTTCTACTAATTTTTCAATAACTTCCGCTGAAACATTTTTATTGGATAAATTTTCTATTTCTCTTAAACCTGTTGGACTGGTTACATTAATCTCGCTAAGCATTCCATTTATTACATCAATACCTACAAAAAATAAACCCTCATCTTTGAAGTGTTGAGATAATTCTGAGCAGATACTTTTTTCTTTTTCTGTTAATAATGTGGGTTCAGCCTTGCCTCCCATCGCTAAATTACTCCTAAAATCGCCTCCTTGTGGAATCCTATTTATTGATCCAATTGCTTCTCCGTTTACGATAATTATTCTTTTATCACCCTCTATGACTTCAGGAATAAATTTTTGCATCATAACGGGTAATTCTTCTTGAGAAGTGATTAATTCAATAATTGATTTAATTCCTGGAGAATCTTTATTAATCCTTATAACACCTTGACCACCTTTTCCTCCAAGAGGTTTTATGACTACTTCATTATTTATATTTGCAAAATTAATAAGATCTTTTACCTTACTCGCAACTATTGTAGGTGCCATTAAGTGGCTGTATCTTAAAGCACCTAGCTTTTCATTCCATGCTCTTAAAGATGAGGGTTTGTTAATTACTTTTACTCCTTTTCTTTCGGCAACTTCTAAAAGATGGGTTGCATATAAATAAGCCTCATTTACAGGAGGATCTTTTCTCATCCAAATGCAATTAAATTCGGCGAGAGGTATGCAATCATTCTTTTTGAAAGAAATCCACGGAATTACTTCAACTTTTACGGAAGATGCCCATACTTCATCACCTCTAGCTTCAAGGTCTTGAGGAGTACAACTCCAGATTTCAATATTTTTTTTTGATGATGCTTGCATTAAAGCAGCAGTTGAATCTTTTAAAGGATTTATGTTTTTAATTGGATCTATTACGAATAGAAATTTCATAAGATCTAGTTTAATAATGCTTCTAATTTATTTTCATTTTCTAATGCATAGAGATCATCGCAGCCTCCGATACCCTCATTATCTATAAATATTTGTGGTAATGTTCTTCTACCATCAGCTCTTTCAATCATCAATGCCCTGGCATCTTCATCGCCATCTATTTTATATTCTGTAAAATTCACATTTTTTTTCTTGAGTAGTGATTTTGCTCGAATACAGAATGGGCAATATTGCCAAGTATAAATTTCAACTTTGGACATTTTTTAAAAATAATACTTAGTTTATACTATTAAACAAAAGTGCTTGTTAGATTATAAATAACGATTAAATTCTATTTTGATAGATATTACAGATTTCAAAAAAGATCTTTCGGAACTAACAGAGCGCCTGGGTAATGCTCAGGATTGTCTTTGACGTTCCAAGATTAAAAGCGAAAAGGAAAGAGTTAGAGCAAATTTCTGCTCAGCCTGAATTTTGGGAAAATCAAGAAGAAGCTAAAAAGCAAATGTTAATCCTTGATGATGTCAAAGCACAACTCGAATTGTTAGATAAGTGGAAAACTTTTATTTCTGATGCTAATGCCTCTCTTGAGCTTTATTCTCTAGAACCCGAAGAGGAAATGATTTTAGAATCGCAGTTGGGATTAAAGAAATTAAGAGAGAATTTGGATAAATGGGAATTTGAAAGATTGTTATGTGGTGAATACGATAAGGAAGGAGCAGTAGTTTCTATTAACGCAGGTGCCGGTGGAACAGATGCACAGGATTGGGTAGAGATATTATTAAGAATGTACTCAAGATGGGCCGATAATAATCAAATGAGATTTGTCATTAATGAATTATCTCAAGGAGAAGAAGCAGGTATTAAAAGTGTAACGTTCGAAATTGATGGAAAATATGCATATGGCTATCTGCAACATGAAAAAGGAACTCATAGATTAGTAAGAATTTCTCCTTTTAATGCCAATGGCAAAAGACAAACCAGCTTTGCTGGGGTAGAGGTTATGCCAAAATTAGATGATAATATTTCACTTGATATACCTGAAAAAGATTTAGAAATTACAACGAGTAGATCCGGTGGAGCTGGAGGACAAAATGTTAATAAAGTAGAAACAGCAGTGAGAATTGTTCATTTGCCTTCAGGGATTTCAGTAAGATGTACTCAAGAAAGATCTCAATTACAAAATAAAGAAAAAGCTATGTTACTTCTAAAGTCTAAACTATTAGTGATTGCTAAAGAACAACGAGCTGCTGAAGTCGCTGATATTAAAGGTGATATTGTGGAAGCTGCATGGGGCAATCAAATAAGAAATTATGTTTTCCATCCCTATCAAATGGTAAAAGATCTTAGGACTATGCAGGAGACTAACGAGTTAGAAAGTGTTTTAGATGGTGGACTTGAACCATTTATTCATGAATTGTTACGCATGAATATTTCTTCTAATGAATCTATTGAATAACTAATGGAAAATAAAAACGAAATTTTAGAAAAAAAAGTTTCTCCTCCAAGCTTTATAAAGCTTGCTATGAGAAATATGGTAAGGAAAGGCTCAAAAAGTATTTCTCATTTTTCAATAACCTTTCTAGTTTTAATTGGGATATTAATACTTGTGGCCACAATAGGTAAGCCCAATATTCCAGTTTAAGAATGTATGAAAGAAAAAATTATTTCTGAAATAAATTTAGATTTGGTTTTTCAATGTAATGATTTCTCTCAATTTTCAAATAAGTTAAAAGATACTAAAACTCATCTTATTTTTGAATCTATTTTTTGGGAGAAAGTTTTTTTATCTTGGATAAATACAATATTAAAAAAAGAGGATTATGAATTTCCAAATTATATTTTTGAAAAAAAATCTTTTTCATTAGGCTTACAGATAATATCTAATCAAGAAATTGCTTCTTTGAATGAGAAATGGATGCAAAAAAATGGTCCAACTGATGTTCTATCTTTTCCAATTATTTCTGATGAATCTCTAAATAATTTAGATCATATAGAGTTGGGAGATATATTTATATCATTAGAGATGGCACTTGAACAATCTTATGAATATAAACATTCAATTTATAAAGAAATGCTCTGGTTGGCTAGTCATGGATTTTTACATCTTTTGGGATGGGAACATAATAATGATCTTGATTTAGAAAATATGTTAAATTTTCAGGAATATTTAATTAAAAAATTAGATTAGAAATATATGGACAAAAAAATAAACTCTCTAAAAAATAGAATACAAACATATAAAACTTCTATTAATGTATTAAAAAGTTTTAAGTATGCTTTTAGTGGAATTAGTTACGTATTAAAAACTTCAAGAAATTTTAAAATTCAATTAATTTTTGCAGTTACAAGTTTAATTATTGGTTTTTTACTGCAAATTAGTCAAATTAATTATGTAATTTTGATTGCCACAATTATGTCTGTTTTAATATTAGAAATATTAAATACATCTATTGAATCAATAGTTGATTTAGTAGTGAAAAAAGAATTTAGTATTTTGGCTAAAATTTCAAAAGATACTTCTGCAGGAGCAGTGTTATTAGCTTCCATTAATTCTGTTATTATTGCTGTATATATTTTTGTGCCTAAAATTAAGTTGTTATTTGAATCTATATAAATATGTTTCTCGTTATTGATAATTACGATAGTTTTACATATAACCTTGTTCAATATTTAGGAGAACTTTCTGTTGAGCATGAAATAACAAGAGAGTTAATGGTTAAAAGAAATGATGAAATTACTTTAGATGAAATTATCAAACTAAATCCTAGTGGCATCCTATTATCACCAGGTCCTGGAAATCCAGATCAATCTGGAATTTGTCTGCCAATACTAAAAAAATTATCTAAAAATATTCCGACATTAGGAGTTTGTTTAGGGCATCAAGCTTTGGCCCAAGCTTTTGGAGGTAAGGTCATAGTTGGGAAAGAACTTATGCATGGTAAGACATCCAAAATATTTCATAATCAAAAAGGTTTGTTTAAAGATATCGAGACTCCATTTTTGGCGACTAGATATCATAGTCTTATAGTTGATTCAAGTTCATTACCAACTTGTTTCGATATAACTGCTACTTTAGAAGACTCAACTATTATGGCTATTTCTCACAAAGAATATAAGTATTTACATGGAGTACAGTTTCATCCTGAAAGTGTATTGACACAATTTGGTCATAAATTAATTAGTAATTTTCTAAAAATGGCTGAACAAAAGTAAAATACAAAAAAATTGATAATATGATTTCTCAAATTATAAAAATTTTCTTTTTTATACTATTTAGCTCTTTTTTGCCTACCTCATTATTAGCAAGGAATTTAGTAATAAAAAATCTGGGACATAGTAGTTTCTTAATTAATAGTGCTGAAAAATCGATTCTTATAAATCCTTTTAAAGCAATAGGTTGTGCAAGCAATTTAAAAGAGCCAAAAGAAGTCAACGTAGATTTTATTTTGGCTAGTTCTAGGCTTCCAGATGAAGGATATAACCCTAATAATCAATTAATGTTTGTAGAGCCAGGAATCTATCAATTTGAGGATATTTTATTAAATGGAATTTCCGTTCCACATGACAGAGTAGATGGAAGAAGATTTGGGATGGCAACTGTTTGGAGTTGGGAGCAGAATGATCTTAAAATTGTTCATATGGGAGGCGCTGCTGGTGATATTGATATCCATAGTCAAATTATTTTGTCTCGCCCAGATATCTTATTTATTTCAATTGGAGGAGGAAAAAAATCTTATGATGGGCAAGAGGCTTCAAAAATAGTTAAGCTTCTAAAACCTAACTTAGTTATTCCTGTTCACTTTGCTCGTGGCAAAAAAATTAACAAAGAATGTGATTTCTCAAATGCTGATTTGTTTATCGAAAATATGAAAAATTTTAAAGTAAAATATGTTGGAAAAGATTTTCAAATAAAACCTAAAAGAATCGATCAAAATACAATTTATATTTTTGGTAATTAATTTATTAAATCTAAGACCTTGTAATTTTCCCAGAAAAAAATCATTTGTTCTTTAGTTCCAATACTCACTCTTATTGACTTACCAATATCTTTTTTGTTTTCCATACTTCTGATAAGAATACCTTTTTCTCTCATCTGTTCTATTAAAATTTTAGGATCTTTTTTTGGCCAAATTAAGAAATAATTACCACCACTAAAATGAGTTCTGATTTCTGTTGATTTAAATTTATTTAAAATCCATTCCCTTGCTTTTTTTACTTCTAAAACATAATTATCAATATATGATTTGTCTTTAAGTGCTGCTAATGCTGCCGTTATAGCAAAGCTATTTACATCATATGGTCCTGTAACTTTATTAATATAATTAATTAAATTTTTATTGCCAAAAGTAAAACCTATTCTTAAGCCAGCTAAACCAGCTGTTTTTGATAGAGATTGGATTATAAGTATATTTTTATTCTTCTCAAAATCTATTGATTCAAGAAGACTATCTCCATTAAATTTTTCATATAATTCATCAACAATTATCAATGAATCGTTTTTCATATTTGCTAAGTTAATTATCTCTTGAGCACTTAAAACTGTTC
This sequence comes from Prochlorococcus marinus, assembly GCF_001180265.1. Lineage (GTDB taxonomy): Bacteria > Cyanobacteriota > Cyanobacteriia > PCC-6307 > Cyanobiaceae > Prochlorococcus_A > Prochlorococcus_A marinus_H. Next base: position 310,785 of record NZ_CVSW01000032.1, read on the forward strand.
CTGTCGGATTATTTGGATTACAAATAAATATTAACTTTGGATTATACTTTATAATTTTTTCACTAAATTCTTCGATGGGAAATAGAAAATTTTCTCCAATGTAAGAACAAGTTATTTTTTTCATTCCTCGCATTTCTGAACAAGGAGAATAGTAACCAAAAGTTGGATTCGTGGTTAGAAATATTTGATCTTTTTCTCCAAAGCAATTGAAGATTGCATTTATTGCTGCGTCTGCTCCATTGAAAATTCCTATTTCATCATTATCAAATTTCCTTGAATCAAGGTATTTATCACATAAAAAATTTTTTAATAGATTATATTCTGGATAAATTGAAATCTCATTTAATTTTATTGCTTGTAATGCCTCGAAAACATTAGGACTTGGACCTAGAGTATTTTCATTAAAGTCTAGGCGTAGTAAATTTCTTCTATTTTCTAAAGGCGCAGAGTAAGACTGCATATTTATTATTTCTTCTCTTGGTCTTGGGAAAAGATTATTTAATTTATCAGAATCATTCATTACATTCTTTCTAAAGTTTCAATACCTAGAAGCTCTAAGCTTAATTTTAGTGTTTTTGCAGTTAGATCACATAAATTCAGTCTAGAAATTTTTATATATTTTTCTTCTTTGAGTATTGGAACTTGATCATAGAATCTATTAAAAGTCTGACATAGCTCAAACAAATAATTACATAATCGATTTGGCATTAAGTCTTTTTCAATAGATATTATGATTTCATCGAACTTAAGTAATTTTCTGATGAGTTTCCACTCAGATTTATGTTCATAATTTATATGTTGAAAATCTTTAGAGTCATAAACAAAATCATTTTTTCTTTTAATTCCTGCAATTCTTACAAGTGTATATAACAAATAAGGAGCCGTATTACCATTTAGGGAAAGCATTTTATCAAAATTAAATTGATAATTTGTAATCCTATTTTGGCTTAAATCTGCATACTTAACAGCTCCTAATCCAATTATTCTTGAAGTTTTATCAATAAAATCTTCTGTCTCATAACGATTTTCATCTTCTAATCTTTTCAATAAATCTTCTTTCGCTCTTCTAACTGCTTCTTTTAATAAATCTTTTAAACGTATTGTTTCACCTTCCCTTGTCTTTAGTTTTTTGCCATCAATTCCTTGAACTAAACCAAAAGGGACATGGTCTACTCGGCAATTTTCTGGGATCCATTTTGCTTTTTTTGCAACTTGAAAAACTCCAGCAAAATGATTTGCTTGTCCATGATCAGTTACATAAATAATTCTCGAAGCATCATCCCCATTGGGAGGTTTATTGAATCTGTATCTTATAGCAGCAAGATCTGTTGTGGCATAGTTAAAACCCCCATCTTTTTTTTGAATAATTAGCGGTAAAGGTTTGCCTTCTTTATTAGTCATCCCATCTAAAAATACACATTTTGCTCCTTGATCTTCTACTAATATTTTTTTTAAATTTAAATCCTCAATAACTGATTTTAAGAAGGGATTATAAAATGATTCCCCTCTTTCTTCTATTTTTATTTTTAAATTTTTATAGATTTCATCAAATTCTTTTCTAGATTGATCACATAATAATTTCCAGGCTTTAATAGATTTAATATCTCCACTTTGTAACTTAACTACTTCCTCTCTAGATCTTTTTTGGAATTCAGATTCATTATCAAATCTTTTTTTTGAATCTTTATAAAATTCAACTAAATCACTTATCTTAATTTTGCCTATCTCCTCTAAATCATTTGAATATAAATCTTTGAGCTGGGTAATAAGCATTCCAAATTGCGTTCCCCAATCGCCAACATGATTTAGTCTTAATACTTGATAACCCCTTAACTCGAAAATTCTGGATATTGAATCTCCTATTATTGTTGATCTTAAATGCCCTACATGCATTTCTTTAGCAATATTAGGACTAGAAAAATCTACAATGACTTTATTTGATAATCCACTATCTAAATCTTTTTTAATTTGAGGTACTCCACCCCTTTGGCATTTAATATTTGACTTAATTTCATTTATTAGCACTTCATCTTTTAATTTTATATTTATAAATCCCGGTCCAGCTATTTCTAGACTCTTACATAATTTTGCTATGCTTTTATTTTTATTTAAAAGATTAATAAAATTATTAGAAATATCTCTTGGTTTCTTTTTGTATAATTTGGATAAACTTAAACAAACATTACATTGATAATCACCAAATTCCTCTTTTGATGATTGTGTAATTAAATTTTTTCTAAGAATTTCGAATTCTCTTTCTTTATTATTTTTTTTAAGACTATCTAAAAGAGTTTGTTCAAAGTTATTTGTTAATTCTTTAAAAATGATTAGCATTATTGATTCAATTATTTATCTATATGATTAATTAATATAACGCATACTTAAATCAATCCAATCACTTTTGGTAATAGAAGAACTTGTTGAAATCAAATCAATACCTTTTATTAAATATTTGCTAATTTCTTCAGGGTTTATTCCAGAAACTTCTATTATCAAATTTTTATTGACTTCTTTTTTTAAGCTATTAATTGATAAATCTCTTAATTCTTGAACGTTTTTTTTGATTGTTTCAGGACTAAGTTCATCTAATAAGACACTATCCGCTCCTGCTAATACTGCTTCTTTTGCCTGTTCGATATTCTCAGCTTCAATTATGATATGAGTTGTAAAAGGCGAATTTAGGCGAATTTTTTGTACAGCATTCTCAAGATTATCTGTCCATGCAATATGATTTTCTTTTATCATAGCAGCATCGTATAATCCCATTCTATGATTCACTCCACCTCCGCATTTGAATGCATATTTTTCAAATATTCTTAAGCCAGGAGTCGTTTTCCTAGTATCTGCTAATTTTATATTTGTGTCTTTTAATTTATCTATAAGATTCTTTGTATATGTTGATATTCCAGATAAATGCATTGCTATATTTAAGCTGATCCTTTCACTAGCGAGTAAACTTTTTGAAGGTCCATATATTTCCAAGAGTTTTTGATCTTTAATAAATTTATCTCCATCAGAGATATTAAATTTTGGACTGATTTTTGAATCAATTTTTTTAAAGATTTCTTTTATAATTCCAACCCCACAAAATATACCTTCTTCTTTCGCAATCCAATATGCATTACCATTCTCTTCCGTAATAGAGGGACTTGTAAGATCTCCCTTACCTATATCTTCATCAATCCAATTATCAATGATCTTACTTATTGTTGGAGTATTTAAATCCACTAAACTAAAAAATAATTAATTAATAAAATTCAACTTAAGTTAGAGAATTAACTATATATCACTATGTAATTTAACTCAAATTTATTTACCAATACAAAACTTAGAAAAAATATTATCTAGAAGTTCCTCAGTTAATTCTTGACCAGTTATTTTAGATAAGTTTTGAATTCCATCTCTCATTTCTATTGATAACAAATCAAATGGCAATTTATTTTTAATGATTTCATCAGTATCATTTAAATTAGATAGGCAAGCAGACAAATTTGTTAGATGTCTTTCGTTTAAAAATATATTGATATTTTCTACTTGTTTTAATCCACATTTTTTTATAATTGTGTCGATTAATAATCTTTCACCATCATTATTCTTAATGCTCATAAGAATAGTGTTTTTTAAATCATTTGAATTAATATTTTTGCAATCAATCAAATCTTTTTTATTGCCCAAAATAGTAATTAATTTTTCTTTGGGGATTTCTTCTATTATTTTTTTGTCTTCTTCATTAAATCCTTCTTCAAGACTATAAATGTAAATTATATAATCTGACTCTTTAATTTTCCCAAAACTTTTTTTAATTCCAATACTTTCAATTTGTTCATAAGTTTCTCTTATGCCAGCAGTATCAATTATTTTCATTGGAATATCATTAATAGTTAAATTAACTTCAATAACATCTCTAGTTGTTCCAGGAATATTAGTTACGATTGCTTTCTCTTTTTTTGCAAGCAAATTTAGTAAAGAGCTTTTACCAACATTTGTTTTACCTATAAGCGCAATGGATATTCCATTGTGAATATATGAATTTCTTTTTGCATTTTCTATTAGTAATTCTATTTTTTCTTTTACTTTTTCAATGTTTTTTTGATATTTGGTGTAGTCAAAATCTGTGAAGTCTTCTTCAAAATCAACTCTTGCTTCTATTTCGCAAAGTTGATTTATAAGGTCATTTTTAATATCATTAATTTTTTTCTTTATTTCTCCTTGAATCCCACTAAAAGCTAACTCTGCTGTTCTTGTATTACTTGCATTAATTAATTGATTAATCGACTCGGCTTGAGTAAGGTCTATTTTCCCATTAAGAAAAGCTCTTTGACTAAATTCTCCTGGGTTTGCAAGTCTAACTCTAGAATTACTAGATAATAATCTCTTTAGAACTTTATTAACTATGATAATTCCTCCATGGCAATGAATTTCAACAACATCCTCTCCTGTAAAGCTATTTGGTGATTTCATTACTAAAATTAAAACCTCATCAATAAATTTATTTTGTTTATTTTCCTGAATAAAACCATGAAAAACTCTATGTGATTCCCATGCATATTTAGATTTAGTTTGAACAATCTTTTTGCAAGAATTTATTGAGTCTTTCCCTGATACTCTTATTATCGCAACTCCTCCTTTCCCTATACTTATAGCTGAAGCAATTGCGGCTATCGTATCTTCTGTAGTAACTATCGAATCCATTTCTCGCTTTGTTATGGATAATTAAGTAAGATTATCAAGAATTTTGAAATTTTCTTTCTGAATGAGATTTAAAAGAGATATTACCTATAAGAAAATTCTATCATTATTTAGTAATCAGAATGGCAGCCCTTTCTTTAATGCTAAAGGTTTAGCTATAGGGGTATTTAGTGGCTGCTTTCCTTTTTTTGGGTTTCAGACTTTAATAGGGGTATTTTTTGCGAAAATAGCCAAGGGAAATATTGTTCTAGCTGCAATTGGTACCTGGATAAGTAACCCTTTTACTTATATTCCACTTTATTATTTTAACTATAAAGTTGGTTCGATTTTTTTAAATAATTCTTCTAATAAAATTCTTGAAAAAAGTTTAGTTATTGATGACTTATGGAAACAAGGTAGAATTTTTTCCCTGAAATTACTTTTAGGTTCATCATGTGTAGGTATTGTACTAGCTTTGATTTGCGGCAGTATTGTTTTCTTTATCTACAAGAAAAAAAGTAAAAGATAGATTGATCTGATTTTAAAATTAACTTTGTCCAACTCTGGCAATATCTAAAACATCTGCCATTGATTTAATTTGCTCAATTGTTTTGTGAAGTTGATTATAACTTTCAAGACCTACACAAAGATTTATAATAGCCGGTTTACCAAAAGCAGTTTTAACATTGGCATCGCTAACGTTTATACCTTTATCAGATAACCGCATAAGAATATCTTTAAGAACTCCAACTCTATCAATTACTTCTATTCGTAGCTGAATTGGAAACTTATTATCGCCAGTTTTATTATCTTGATTCCAACCGACAGGTAATCTTCTCTCTATTGGAATTGGTATTACATTTTCGCAATCTTCCCTATGTATAGTTATTCCATGGTTGCCGAGCGACACAGTTCCGATAATATCCTCGCCAGGGAGTGGGGCACAGCATTTACCTATTCTGTAATCAAGACCTTCTATCCCGGAAATTGGCGATTTAGCTGGTGTATTAGATTGATTAGTGGATAAATTACTATTACTTTTAAGAGATTTTGCTATTTCAGAGTCAGAATCATTTTTTACATCTTCTGTCTGTAATTTTATTTCTTCTCTTAGTCTGTTTAATACTTGATGCAAAGTTAAACCACCAAAACCAAGAGATGCAAGAAGGTCTTCAGTAGTTTTTAAATTGCATCGATTTGTAACTTTTTTCATGGCTTCACTGGAAAGTAATGTTTCAAAACCGTTTCTACCTACTTCTTTTTCAAGTAAATCTCTACCTCTTTTTATCGTTTCATCACGATGGCTTTTCTTATACCATTGGCGAATTCTATTTTTAGCAGTTGGCGTAACTACAAAGTTTAGCCAATCCAAGCTTGGAGTAGCATTATTACTTGTCAAAATTTCTATGAAGTCTCCATTTTGAAGTGCTGTAGATAATGGAGAAAGCTTTTCATTAATTCTTATTCCATGACAGTGATTTCCAACTTCAGAATGAATTCTGTAGGCGAAATCTATCGCGGTAGATCCTTTCCTTAAACCAACAACATCTCCTTTTGGAGTGATCACAAATACTTCCTCATCAAATAAATCTTCTTTAATTGAAGCTAAATAATCATTATGATCCCTCTCATTACCTTCTTGTTGCCATTCTACTAATTGTCTTAGCCAATTAAATCTCTCGGCATTACTTTTAGCAGGAGAACCACCCTCTTTGTATTGCCAATGAGCGGCAATACCATATTCAGCAATTTGATGCATCGAAGTAGTTCTAATTTGAACTTCAATAGGTCGATGTCTTCCGATTACAGAAGTGTGTAAGGACTGGTATCCATTGGGTTTTGGTAATCCTATATAGTCTTTAAATCTACCTGGGATTGGTTTGAAAGTATCATGAACAACTGCTAAAGCTCTGTAACAACTATCTGAATTGTCCACAATAATTCTTAGGGCAGCAACATCATAAATCTCGTGAAAATGCTTTTGTTGCCTTTCCATTTTGCTCCAGATACCATAAAGATGTTTTGGCCTTCCTGTTATTTCAAAATTTTTCAAACCTGCTGAAACCAAGTTTTCCTTCATAAGATTCAAAGTTACTTTTAATCTTTTTTCTCTATCACTTCTTTTAACAGCGATTTGATCTTTAAGATCTAGATATTCTTTAGGCTCTAGGAATTTAAAAGCTAAATCTTCTAATTCCCATTTAAATCTGTTTATTCCTAGTCGATTAGCTAATGGTGCATAAATCTCTCTTGTTTCTCTCGCTATTCTTAGTTTTTTCTCATCATTTAGCCATTCAATTGTTCTCATATTATGCAGTCGATCGGCAAGTTTTACTAAGACAACTCTGATATCGCTGGCCATAGCCAAGAACATTTTCCTAAGATTTTCAGCTTGTGCTTCAGTCCTGTTGTTAAAGTGAATGCCGCCTAATTTTGTTACACCCTCTACAAGTATTTTTACTTCTAATCCAAAATTTTTTTCTATTTCGGATAAATCAACGCCTGTATCTTCAACAACATCATGTAAAAGGCCTGCAGCAATAACAGATGAACTAGCACCTATTTCTTTGAGGAGATTTGCAACAGCAACCGGGTGGATAATGTATGGCTCGCCGCTAGCACGGAATTGTCCATCATGAGCTTTATAAGCAAGTTTAAAAGCCTTTACTATAAGGTTTTGATTCTCATCATTTTTTTTATTTGATTTTTCAAAATTATGAATATCTTTAAGAAGCCAATCGGGAATGTTTATTTGATAATTCAAAGATTCACTTTCATATTTTTTATTTTCAGGCAAAATAGTTTTGGAAACTTTAATTTCGTTTTTTTCTTTTGAATTTGCAGCTGCCTCGGACATTTTATATTGCTTTAGATGTATTTTATTTAGGTCTAGAAAAATTTGCTATAAATCATGAAAAAAAATAAAGAAAAAATTATTGTAGTTAAAAATCTTACTGTTAAATATGGTCTAAAACAGCAACCTATTATCAAAAATTTTAATTTGGAAATAGATAGTGGAGATCATTTGGCCATAATAGGACCCTCTGGATGTGGAAAGACAACTTTTGCAAAAACATTAGTAAATATATTGCCTGAAAAGGCCACTTCTAAAGGGTATTTATTGATTTCTAGTTTAGATCCTAGGAAAATAAATAACAAAGATGCACAACTATTTAGAAGAAAGAATTTTGGATTTATTTATCAAGACTCTATAAAAAAACTTAATCCGCTAATGAGAGTTGGGGATCATTTATATGAATTATTTAAAACACATTATCAAACTAAATCAGCTACAGCTATTAAAAAATTAGTAAGAGAAACTTTTCAAAAAGTAGGAATTGAAGAAAGTAGACTTAATTCTTTCCCACATCAATTTAGTGGTGGAATGAGACAGAGAGTTTCTATAGCAATGGCACTTGCTTTGAAACCTAAATTATTAATAGCTGATGAACCTACCACAAGCTTAGATACCAAAACAAGTTTTGAAATTATGCAAGAAATAATTCACCTATGTAATGAATTTGATACTACTTTAATTTTAATTAGTCATGATATTAATCTTGCAGCAAAATGGTGTAAAAAAGTTGCAATAATTGAAAAGGGATCGATTGTTGAAAAAGGGAACATATTAGATATTTTTAAATCACCAAAATCAGATATCGGGAAAAAGTTAGTAAATGCTTCAAAAATAGTATTAGAACCAAATACTAAAAACAATGCTCGAGATCAGGTTGTTCTAGAGGTAAATAACCTGAGACATTGGTACAAATTAAATTCTTCAATTTTCATTAATAAATGGAATAAGGCTTTAAATGAAGTTAGTTTCAAGTTATATGAGAATGAGACTCTTGGAATTGTTGGTTCTTCAGGTAGCGGTAAAAGTACATTATGTAGGGCTTTAATTGGAATACTTAAAGTGAGAGGTGGTGAAATAAAAATTTATGATAAAAATCATGCATCGAAAAAAAATAAATCTTTTAAAAAGAACAATAATTTGCAAATAATTTTTCAAGATCCTTTTTCAAGTTTGAATCCGAAAATGACAATTAAAAATATTTTGGAAGATATATTTTTTATTCAAAAAATTTCAGATAAAAGAAAAATCGAAAAAGAAATAAAATTAATGTTAAAAAATTTAAATCTTCCCTTAGATAATGATTTTTTTAATTCTTATCCTAGCCAATTGTCTGGTGGTCAATTGCAAAGAATTTCATTAGCCAGAGGACTATTGTTGAAACCAAAAATTTTGATTTGTGATGAGAGCGTTAATATGTTGGATGCCTCAGTAAAAATAGAGATTCTTGAATTACTTAGAGTCTTGCAAGAAAAAATGAATTTAACGATTATCTTTATTACTCATGATTTAGGCATTGCTAAAAGATTTTGTGATAGGTTGTTAGTTATGAATCACGGAAAGATAGTTGATGAAGGAGAAATTTCTACAATATTCACTGACACTCAAAACACGTATACAAAATCGCTTATAAATTCCTCTTTAAATCTTATTTAATTTTAAGAACACTTAGTAATTTTTGAAAATCTAATGGTAATTCTGATTCAAATATCATTTCTTTACCATTTATTGGATGTATAAGTCCAAGCTTAATGGCATGTAAAGCTTGGCCATCTAATTTACATGGTAGTTTTTTACATCTTCCATATAACGGATCACCCACAATTGGATGATTAATGTGAGCGCAATGTACTCTAATTTGATGTGTTCGCCCCGTATCTAGCTTGAAACTCATTAATGAGTAATTGCCAAACCTTTCTTCTAATTTCCAATAGGTACATGCATACCTTCCTGAAGTTTTTTCAACTACTTTATATTTCAATCTATTTATTTTATCTCTGCCAATGTTGCCTACTATTTGACCTTCTTCAGAATTAGGTGATCCATGAATTACTGCAATATATTCGCGTGATGCTATTTTTTCTTTAATTTGTTTCTGAAGATTTACTAATGCCTCTTGGCTTTTTGCAACCACCATACATCCGGAGGTATCTTTATCTAATCTGTGAACAATCCCTGGTCTTAGTTTCCCATTAATTCCAGGTAGATCTTTACAGTGAAAAAGTAATCCATTCACTAAAGTTCCAGATTTATGTCCAGGGGCTGGATGAACAATTAGTCCTGATTGTTTATTAATTACTATGATGTGCTCGTCTTCAAAAAGGATATTTAAATCCATTTTTTCAGGTTTCAAATAAATAAGAGGTTCTGGAGGAGGCATCCATATTTGTATATTGTCGCCATTTTTTAATGGGGTCTTTGCTTTCGCGGTTTTATAGTTTACAAGTACTAATCCTGAATTTATAAAATGTTGAATTCTTGCTCTACTTTGTTCTGGCCTTTTACTTACCAACCATCTGTCTAGCCTCATAGGAAGAGGTAGCTCATAAATAATTTCTATAAGCTCACCTTCTCCAATGCCGAAAGAATTTTGATTACTTAATTCCATAGTGGGACTTCTAAAGCAATTTTACCCAGCATTTGATTTCTATAATCTTCCAATAACTTATGAGACATTCTCCTTTTATCGCCTGAGGTATGTTTTGAAGCTGCTTCGTCGATCCAAGCAGAAGGACTCTTAAAGCCTTTGGTAATATCAACTCCATATCTATTAGATATTTTTTTAACTGAGATATTCGCATTCTTATCTTTGTTGAGAGTGGATATAATTTTGATAAATCCAATTGCGACACTCTCTATTTCATAAGCAGCTTCACCAATATCGTCACATAGTGCAAGATTAAGTGCTGATTTTTGATCTTCTAAATTCGGAGGTATAACACCAGGGGCATCTAGCAGATCTATACCACTTTCTAATTTTATCCATCTTAAATTACGAGTCACGCCTGCTTTCCTAGCGCTATCTACAACTCTTTTTTTTGCAATTCTATTAATTAATGCTGACTTTCCTACGTTTGGAAAACCAAGTGTAAGTGCTCTAATTGACCTAATTCGCATTCCTCTAGAGAGTCTTCTATCGTCGATTGACGTCCTAGAATCTTTGGCTGACTTACAAATTTCTTTAATCCCTATTCCTCTTTTAGCATCACACCAAAGAGGATATTGATCTTTAGCATTAAACCATTTATTCCAACTATTAATTGTATTAGGCGAGATCATGTCTGATCTGTTAATAACAAGAATATGTTTTTTATTATTTATCCATTTATTTAAGTGTGGATGCCCTGTTGACAAAGGAATTCGTGCATCTCTAACTTCTATAACTAAATCTACTTTCTTGATAACTTCAGATAATTTTTTTTCTGCTTTTGCGATATGGCCTGGGTACCATTGGATTTTGGGTATGTCCACTTAAATAAATCAAATAAAATTTTGTATTACTATTGGTTTTTATAAGTTTCAAAAGTATTTACTTCTAAAGTCTAGTATAAATTTAATGACTAAAAAAATTTTTATAATCGTTAATTCTTAAAATTTATTAAGGCATAGGTAACAGTAACTACTTTTTAACCCAATAAGCCCAAATTAACGTTAGGGTCTTGGGATTATAAATATAGCTTGTTTAATGTCAAAATTATCTCTTTCCAGTCTTGATAAGACACATTTAGAAGGAAAAAAAGTTCTTGTAAGAGTAGATTTTAATGTTCCATTAAATGAAGATGGTGAAATAACCGACGATACGCGTATTCGTGCAGCGATCCCAACTATTGAATATCTTATTAATCATTCTGCAAAAGTTATTTTAGCTGCTCATTTTGGTAGACCAAAGGGTAAGGTAAATGAAAAAATGAGATTAACTCCAGTAGCAGCAAGATTAAGTGAATTGTTGGGGCAAAATGTTGCTCTTACTAACAGTTGTATTGGTGATGAAGCAGTTGCACAATCAAATAGCTTATCTAACGGAGATGTTCTTTTACTTGAAAATGTTCGTTTTTTTGGTGAAGAGGAAAAGAACGACTTGGAGTTTGCTAAAAAATTAGCATCACATGCAGATATGTATGTTAATGATGCTTTCGGTGCTGCTCATAGAGCGCATGCTTCAACTCAGGGTGTTACAAATTATTTAAGTCCCTCAGTAGCTGGATTCCTTTTAGAAAAAGAATTGAAATACCTACAAGGAGCTGTAGATTCCCCAAAGCGTCCATTGGCAGCAATAGTTGGAGGATCAAAGGTTAGTAGCAAAATAGGAGTACTTGATTCTTTACTAGATAAGTGCGACAAAATCATGATTGGTGGAGGTATGATTTTCACTTTTTATAAAGCTAGAGGTTTAGATGTCGGAAAGAGCCTTGTAGAAGAAGATAAACTTGAGCTTGCCAAAGATTTAGAAGAAAAAGCAAAAGCAAAAGGAGTAGAATTATTACTACCCACTGATGTTGTTTTAGCTAATGAATTTTCTCCTGAAGCCAATAGTAAAATATCTCAAATTGATGCAATTAGCGGGAATTGGATGGGCCTCGATATTGGTCCAGATTCCATTAAAGTTTTTCAGAATGCTCTTGCAGAATGTAAGACAATTATTTGGAATGGTCCAATGGGAGTTTTTGAATTTGATAAATTTGCAGACGGTACAAATGCAATAGCTACGACTCTTGCGGACTTAAGTGCTTTTTCTGAAGTTTGTACAATAATTGGTGGTGGAGATTCAGTTGCAGCAGTTGAAAAAGCAGGATTAGCTGAGAAAATGTCTCATATCTCTACTGGAGGTGGGGCTAGTTTGGAACTTTTAGAAGGTAAAACTTTACCAGGTGTGGCTGCGTTAAACGACGCTTAGGCTATATCTCATCAACAATATCAATGCTCTTTGTGAAGGTAATCATTCCTTCAGGATGAGCTATAATTCCTGACCAAATTTGTATCCCTGGTGTTGAAGGGGCTCTTGATATTTTAAAAATCCCTCCAGAGGCCAATGGCTCCAATAATATTTCTTGTTCAAACAATGAATTAACTTGATAAGGTTTTATAGCCCCAGCGATAATAACCTCTTCAAGAGGCTTATTTACAATTATATCGATATCGTATTTTGAACCAGTAAGAACTCTATCAGGGATTTTAAAACTAATATCTATTTTTTTATTATCGTTTCTTATTGTTGTGAATAAATTTTTGATAATCCCTTCATCTATTTTCCCATTTACTATTGCAAATAAATAATCAAATTTGGATTCGAGTATATATATTTCTCCATTAACTATTTTTTCCCCAGAGACTTTTATTCGCAAAATATCTTTATCTGGAATATTAGATTCTAATCTTTTGATCTTCCATTTACTGTTAGGGAAATCATTAATAATCTTTGAAAATTGTTTTGGTATATTTTGGCTTTCTTCATTTCTAAAATTTTTTCTAATGAATTCTAAATCTCTTGCATTTAAGGAGTTTTCTAGATTTCTTATAAAATCAACTTTCAAAGTTTGCGTTATTGCTGAATAGGGAATAATAAGATAAACAAATAAGTAGAGAACAAATCCTATATTTTTGAATAAGTTTAAATTAAACATATTAATCATTGGTTATTTTATTCTACTATTTTAGGTTTTTATGTCTAAAAAAAATAATTTATTAGTTGCAGCCAGTGGGACAGGGGGGCATATTTTCCCAGCCTTAGCAGTTTCTAAAGAGGTAGAAGATGAATGGAATATTCATTGGTTGGGTGTTAGGCAAAGACTTGATGCAAATTTTATTCCCAAAAAATATCATTTGAGGACTTTGAATATAAAGACACCAAGAAAAAATATTTTTTTGTTTTATCAATATATAGAAATTTTAATGTCAACTTTTCAAATAATTAGGATCTTAAAAGAAAAAAAAATCAACTTAGTTTTTACAACTGGCGGTTATATATCAGCCCCTACTATTGTTGCTTCAAAAATTCTCAGAATACCTATCATTATTCATGAATCAAATGTAATTCCAGGAATGGTCACGAAATATTTTGGTTTTTTATGTAACTATGTTCTTTTAGGATTTAAAAAAACAAATTCTTATTTAAAAAATTGTAAAACTATTTTCACTGGAACACCTTTAAGAGAGCAATTCTATAAATTTAATTTTTTGCCAGAATGGGTTCCTAAAGGAAATGGCCCTCTTTTGATTGTTATGGGAGGAAGTCAAGGAGCAAAAGCTATAAATCAAATTCTTTATGAATCTCTAGAATTTTTAATAAAAAGACAGTTTCGCATAGTTCATATTGTTGGAGAATGTAACCAAAATATCTTTCATGTAAAAAATTCAAAAAATTATGTTCAAAAGAAATTTACCAATGAAATCGCAGCTTTAATTCAAAACTGTGATCTTGTAATATCGAGATCTGGTGCAGGAATAATAAATGAACTAATAGAGACTGAAAAACCTTCAATTTTAATTCCATATCCTTATTCTAAAAATGATCATCAAGAGAAAAATGCAATGATTCTTGCTGAAAGTGGAGGCGCAGTTTTAATTAATCAAAATAATATTTCTAAAGAAGTTTTTGAAGAAACTCTAGAAAGAATTTTTAAGATAAAATTAAAAAATGGAAAAAATAACTACGAAATATTAGATCTTATGAAGAAGAATATGAAAAATAATAATAAAATTAAATCTAAAATTGAGATTAAAAAATTTATAAATTATTTTTTAAAGGAATTTTGAATTTCATTACATAAAAGAGTGTTATTTTTCTTACTCTGCAAACTTATTCTTGCCCACTTCTCGTCAAGAAATCTAAATGAAGTACATTCTCTAAGCAATATTCCCTTATTTTCTAGGTACTTTATATTTGGCGATAATGATGTTTTACTTTCTATTAAAAAAAAGTTGGTTGAAGAGTTATGAACCTTAAGGTTTTCTATTTTTGATAATTTTTTATATACTCTCTCTCTTTCAATATTTATCCAGCGGTGAATCTGCCTTGTCCATTTTTCATAAAATTTCTTATTACTTAGTAATTCAATTCCCGCTTTGATAGCAAAACAATTTAAAGGCCATGGATCTCTATTAATTTTCCATTGCTTAAGTGTTTTCGATGAGCCAATAACGTAACCCAATCTAAGACCTGGAATATTGAAGATTTTGGTTAAGCTTCTCAAGACTAACAAATTATCATATTTTTGGATTAATGGTATTAAAGATTCTTTATCTCCATTAGGTGTTATGGATAAGAAAGCCTCATCACAGATAACTAATTTATATTTTTTTATAATTTTCTCTAATGAATACTTTCCCCACAATTGCCCGGTAGGGTTATGTGGATTTGTTATCCAAATAACATCTCCTTTAGGATGAAGCGGAAATGATTGAGGAAAAACATTGCCCCAGTTTCTTGGTAATTCGCAATGCATGAAATTGCTATTCCAAAAATTTAAAGATCTCTCATAATCAACAAAGCTTGGAGAGGGAATACAACTAATTCCAAATTTGGATGCTTCATACCCTGCCCAAGTTATCAGCTCAGAAGCTCCATTTCCAGGCAATATATTGTCTGGATTTATCTTATGAAATTCACCAATTATTTCTTTCAAATCACTAAAGTGTCTCTCAGGGTAATATCTAAATCCAAGATTCTTAATTTCCGCATTTAATGAATCAATTAATATTGCAGGGGGATCAAACGGTACTAATGAGGCACTTGCGTCAATAATTTCAGAGGGTAATAAATTTAATTTCTTTGCTTTTGCATATACATTCCCTCCATGCCTTAAGTTTGATGATTGCATTGCTAATATTTTGTAATCATTAGTTTCTGATTTATTCATTATTAAATTTATAATTTATTCAATCCATTTTAAATCTGATCCAATGGCCTCTTTTATATTTGATAATTTATGGTTATTGAGTTGTTTTAAAATTCCTTGAAGTATATCGGGTACTAATTGTGGACCCTTATATATCCATCCTGTATAAAGTTGAATTAATGATGCTCCAGAACAAATTCTTTCCCATGCTGACTCAGGACTATCTATTCCACCAACGCCAATTAAAATAATTTTTTTATCAATATTATGTATATGTTTTATTATTTGATTTGCTTTTATTTGTAGTGGCCTTCCACTTAATCCTCCATTCTCCTCAGAAAGTAATAATCCAGTTTGCATAATCTTTCTATTTTCGAGACCCAATCTATCTATGCTTGTGTTAGTAGCAATTATTCCATCAATGTTTTCCTCGATTATTAATTGGCAAATATCTTCAATATCTTTAAAACTTAAATCTGGCGCTATTTTCACAAATAATGGAGGACAATTGGGTAAGTTTTTAATTTCTTTAATAAGTTCTCTTAGAAGAATTGGATCTTGCAACTTTCTTAGTCCTTCAGTATTTGGAGAACTTACGTTTATTGCTGCGTAATCACAATATGGAATTAATAACTTTAGAGAAGTTAAATAATCATCTTTTGCTTGAGATAAATCTGTAATTTTAGACTTGCCAAAATTTATCCCTAAACAGATATTCTTTCTATTTTTTTTAAAATCAATTCCTTGTTCGACAAAGTTTTTAACTAGATTTTCAGCACCATTATTATTGAAACCCATTCTATTTAGTGCCGCCTCCTCTGCTGCTAATCTAAACAACCTTGGTTTGGGATTTCCATTCTGTGCAAATTTAGTTACTGTACCAAGTTCAGCAAATCCAAAACCAAAATCTTTCCATATATTTGCAGCATTTCCATTTTTGTCAAAACCCGCAGCTAAACCAATTGGATTACAAAAATTTATTCCACATATGTTTTGAGTTAACCTCTCATCAACTATAGAAAATTCTTCATTTAGATTTTTTAAGATAGATGAAACTACAGGCCAATTATATTTTCTTGAACTGAATGATAGAAGGGTAAGAGATAAATTAGTTAAGTATTCTGCGTCAATTCCAGAATCTCTTTTTAGTACAGGGGTAATCAAGTTTTTATATAGATTTTTAAATACCCCCTTCTGTTCATTCATAAAAAATTAGGCTTCTTTTTTTTCTATTATCCAATATTTTTTATCTTTGGGTATCAATGTCCAATTACGCCATTCAAAAAGTGAATATTGTTTTATCTTTAAGTGGTTTTCTTCACCTAATAAGGTGCTTAGTTCTGGTGAACTTAATAAGTACTTTTTTTCTGCAAATTTTTGAATTAATTCATTTCTTGAAAATAATTCCTGAATTTCTGAAGGTGCATTTTTCTCAAAAAAGTCTACTGATGATTCAGGCTCTTTTAAGTTACTTATTAAAGATATACCTTTGCTATAGTTGGTCGCGATTTTATCAACCCTATCATTTTGCTCGTCACCGCTATGGCCCTTAACATATTCCATTACAAGACCATTAATTCTTAATTGATCAATTTTTTGCCATAAATCAAGATTTTGAACTGATTTTCCTGAGCTTGTTTTCCATCCATTTTTCTTCCAATTAATAATCCATTTTGTATACCCTTCTATGACATATTTACTATCAGTTCTTAATTTAAAGTTCTCTTTTAATTTATAGTTTTTTAATTTCTCAATTGTTTTTATAGCTGCAGTTAGTTCCATTCTATTATTAGTGGTATTTTGCTCGGAACCACCTATTTCTAATTCACTGTTGTCGTCAAAAATTATTAGGCCACCCCAACCACCCGGGCCAGGATTACCACTGCAGGCTCCATCAGTTGCAGCTTCAATTGCAATAATATCACTATTCATAATTTCTGAAGCCGATATAGCTTATATCGGCTTGAAAATATCTTCTCTTATTTAAGTGTAACTTTACCGCCAGCTTCTTCAATCTCTTTCTTTAAAGATTCAGCATCTGCTTTAGCAATTCCTTCTTTTACTGTTTTTGGTGCAGATTCAACAAGTGCTTTTGCATCGCCAAGACCCAGCCCAGTTGCATTTCTTACAACCTTGAGGACTTTGATTTTTGCAGCTGCATCAAAGCTTTCGAGAACTACATCAAATTCAGTTTTTTCTTCAGCAGCGCCACCATCTGCGTCACCGCCAGCTGCTCCTGGAGCTGCCATTACTACACCTGCAGAAGCTGCAGCAGATACACCAAAAGCCTCTTCAATTTGCTTTACAAGCTCAGATGCTTCTAAAAGTGATAGAGATTTTAATGATTCAAGAATTTCTTCAGTTTTTGCGGACATTTTCTTAAAAGTTAATAAGTTTTGAATTTAGGATTCTGATTTTTCAGAATGTTGTTTAAGTGATCTAGCAAGTCCAGAAGGTACTTCATTAATAGAGATCGCAATTTTTGTTGCAACGCCATTAAGAGCGCCAGCAATTTTTGCCATCAATACTTCTTTAGATGGAAGACTCGCAATTTCTTTTATTTCAGAATCGCTTAGAAGTCTGCCTTCAAATAAAGCTCCTTTGGTTTCGGATTTTTTGGTGTCTTTTTGAAAAGATTGGATAGCTTTTACAGCACCACCAACATCTTCTTTGATTAAGACAAAAGCATTTGTTCCGGACAGCAAAGATTCGAGATCGTTCCAATTACTATCTCCATCAATAGCTTTACGCATTAATGAATTTTTAGTAATTTTGCAAATGCCGTTAGTTGTTTGCAATCTAGATCGCAAATCTGACATCTCTTTGATAGTTAAACCTTTATAGTCAAGAACTACAGCCATTTCCGAGTCGTTTAAAAGAGATTTAATCTCAGTAACGATTTGTTGCTTATTCTCTAGTGTTCGGCCCATTGATGTTTTTTGGATCGTAATTTAGGGAGAGCAGGAAATGCGGCAAAGTTCTTTTAAAGAGGCCGCTTTTATTAGATCCAAAAAGAAATAATTTAAGACGAGTCCTCGGTAGGAATTAAAAATTTAGAATAACTAAATCAACCTACTTTCTTTGGCCGTATTATTGCAATATAAATTATACTACAGAGCGTTAACCTTCCGGTTGGTAATCTTGTACCGCATTTATGTCTACTTGAACCGAAGGCCCCATTGTTGAAGTTACATAAAAAGTTTTCCAATACTTTCCCTTGGCTCCACTTGGTTTATTTTTATCAATTGATTCTTGTAAGGTTTTCAAGTTGTCAAATAAAGCCTCTTTTGTGAAACTTGCTTTTCCAAAGCGGACATGAACGATTCCAGCCTTATCTGCTCTAAATTCGAGCTTACCAGCTTTGAATTCTTTTATTGCATTAGCAATATCATTAGTTACTGTTCCAGCTTTAGGATTAGGCATTAAACCTCTGGGTCCTAAAACTCTTCCTAATTTTGCAACCTTTGGCATCATATCTGGAGTTGCAATAAGTAGATCAAACTCCATATTTCCTTTGTTGATGCTTTCCACAAGATCTTCTTCGCCAAATAAATCTGCACCAGCAGCCTTTGCTTTCGATACATTCTCACCGCTAGTAATTACTGCAATTTTGATGCTTTGGCCAGTACCATGTGGTAATGCAACAGTGGTCCTTAATTGTTGATCAGTATATTTTGGATCAATACCTAAACGAATATGTGCTTCGATAGTTTCATCAAATTTTGCATTGGCATTTTCCTTGATAATACTAAGAGCTTCAAGTGGTGAGTAAATGCGATCTTCTATCTTTGTTGATAGAGCCGCCATTCTTTTGGATAGTTTTTTCATAATAGTATTGGGTGCAAACGGTTATTAACTAACCTCCCCTAAAAAGTGAGAAATTTTGAATAGAACTCAATCAGTAATAGAGACGCCCATATTACGAGCAGTACCCTCAATTACTTTCATTGCCGATTCAACACTAGAACAGTTTAGATCAGGAAGCTTAGTTTTGGCTATTTCTTCTAATTGAGCTTTACTTATATTCCCAACAGAGCCTTTTGCGGATTCACCTGATCCTTTCTCTATACCAGCTGCTTTTGTTATTAAGACGGAAGCAGGAGGTGTTTTTGTGATAAAAGTAAAGCTTCTATCTTCAAAAACAGAAATCTCAACTGGAATTACAAAACCTGCCTTATCTTGTGTCCTTGCATTATATTCTTTGCAAAATGCCATGATGTTGACACCATGCTGTCCTAGAGCTGGCCCTACAGGAGGAGCAGGATTTGCTTTGCCTGCTTGTAGAGCAAGCTTGATAACTGCAACAATTTTTTTTGCCATTAGATTAGAGAATTTAAGCTGAAGTAGAAAATCATAATTTTACTCGATAAACAAGAACAATTAGAAATTAATTTTGTTTATTGATTTGAGAGAATTCTAATTCTACAGGAGTCTCGCGCCCAAATATTGAAAGTAATGCTTTTAATTTATTTCTTTCTCCGGAAACTTCTATAACTTCTCCTTGGAAATCCTTGAAAGGACCACTTGTTACAATGATTCTATCTTTTTCTTCAATATCTAACTTTATTACAGCTTTTTTCTCTGATGCGCGCTTAAAGATTCTATTAACTTCTTGTCTTGATAATGGTCGAGGTTTGATATGACCTCGAGATCTTCCGCTGCCTCTACCGTCTTCAGCACCGACAAAGTTAATTACATTTGGAGTACTTTTAACAGCCATCATTGTATCTTCATCCAAAATCATTCTTACGAGGACATAACCCGGGAAAACTTTTTCTTCAGTAGTTTGTCTACTTCCATCTTTCTTTAATTTAATTCCTGGAGTTTGGGGAATTTCAATTTCAATGATTCGATTATTGACACCTAAAGTTACTGATCTCTGCTCCAGAGTCGCTTTTACTTTTTTTTCACAGCTTGACGCTACTTGAATTGCATACCATCTTGCGATGCTTGTATTTGCTTTTGAAGAAGCAAGGCTTGTAGTTAATTCATTACTCATTTTTCTGGAAGCTTAATTAAGATCTTTATTGATGGATATTTGGGAGATAATTCAACCAAAAATTTGTGAGGCTGCCCATCCATAGAATCTGCTAACAGAAGCAATGGCTGCAGCAGAAAACGATACCATAATTATAACTGCTACTGATTCGCTAAAAAGTTGTTGTTTGTTAGGCCACACGACAAGTTTAAGCTCATCGTAGGTAGATCTAAAAAAATTATTCTTTTTTTTAGGCTCTTCAACTTCAGGAGAATCCTTTTTAAGAGGTTCTTTATTAGTAGTGGGACTTGTCACAAAATTTTTTTTGAAATTAAGTTTACGCTTTAGATTTTATTTTAGCTTATTGATTTACTCCTCAGCTAGGTTTGAAAACGATCTCATCTTTTTTAGCAGGGTTAAGTTTAATTGTAATATTTTTTTTGTTTTTAAAGTTATCCTCTAAAAGTTTTGCGGCTAAGGGATTTTCTATTTGTCTTCTAAGTTCCCTGTTAAGTGGCCTAGCACCATATGCAGGTTCGTAAGAATCATTTGCAATTTTATTGATAACTTTTTTGTCTATAGTAATATTTATTTTCTGTTCAAGTAGCAGGTTTTTTAAATCTTCTGTTTGTAAGATTATTATTTTTTGAATTTCATCAATAGATAATGGCTCAAACTTTACTACTTCGTCAATTCTATTTAAAAATTCCGGTCTAAAAATTGAAGATAATGTATTACTAATGGAATCATCAAGAGTTTGTTGATCTTTTTCTAACTTTCCCTCACTTTTAGAAATCTTTTGCGAATACTCCAGTATAGATTTACCAGCCAAGTTACTTGTCATAATGATTACGGTATTTTTGAAATCTACAGTCCTTCCTTGAGAGTCAGTTAATCTTCCTTCATCTAGGACTTGCAAAAGGATATTAAATACTTCTGTATGTGCTTTTTCTATCTCATCAAGAAGTATTACTGAATAGGGTTTACGTCTTATAGCTTCAGTTAATTGACCTCCCTCTTCATAACCAACATAACCTGGAGGAGCTCCCAAAAGTCTTGCTACAGCATTTTTCTCCATATATTCACTCATATCTAATCTTAATAATGCGTCTTCTTCATCAAATAAAGCTGTTGCAAGAGATTTTGCTAATTCTGTTTTGCCAACACCTGTAGGACCCATAAATAAAAAAGATCCAATAGGTCTTTTAGGACTTTTCATGCCAACGCGAGCTCTTCTAATTGCAGCAGAAACAGCTTCTACAGCTTTTTCTTGTCCAATAACCTTTTCACATAGTTCTGTTTCTAGATTGACTAATTTCTTACGTTCATTTGAAACTACTTTAGAAATTGGAATACCTGTGATTTTTGATATAACATCTGCAATATCATCAGGTTCAACTTGATATTTAAAAGGGAAATTTCTATTTTTCTTTATTTTATTAAAGTTCTCTTCAACTTTTTGTATGTCATTCTCTATTTCACTTAACTCTTCTTCGAGCTTTTCTAAATAATCTAGATCATTTTCAATTTCGCTATTTGATTTATCTTTAATTTTTTTGGTTAGCTTATCTTCTTCTTTCATTAAAATAGATAATTCCTCCATTTCTTCCCGTAAATTGTTCCAATTTTCCAGAAGAACGTTCAATTTTGCCTCTGATTGTTTTCTATTATTCAATAGTTTTTCTTGAGCTTCGATATTTTCTCCTTGCAAATTATTCAGTTTTTCATTAATAGTATTAAGTTTGGTTTCTTGTTGGAGAATGATTTGAGGCACATTATTAGACTCGATTTTCAACTGTGCAGCAGCTTCATCAATTAAATCTATTGCGCTATCAGGGAGACATTTATCGCTGATGTATCTATCGGCCAATTTTGCAGAATAGTTTACAGCTTCTTCAGAAATTTTTATGCCATGATGTGACTCATATTTCTTTTTGATACCTTGCAGTATTTTTGCGCTTAATTCTACTGTAGGTTCATTAACAGCTATCTTTTGAAAGCAATTATTCAATGCCTGATCTTTTTCAATAGTTTCACGGAATTTCTCAGGTGTTGTTGTACCGATACATCTAAGTTCTCCTTCAGCCAGTAAAGGTTTTAAGATATTGCTAATGTCAGTAGAAGATCTGTCAGAACTTAATATTGAGTGAATTTCATCAATAAATAGAATCATTCCTTGGCTTGGATTTTTTAGTTCCTGCATTATTAAGCTCAGTCGTTCCTCTAGTTGGCCTCTAAATTTTGTCCCAGAAACTAAAGCACCTAAGTCAAGTGAAATAATTTTTAAGTCTTTTAAAGAATCAGGAACTTGTTTGTCTACAATTAGTTGTGCAAGTAATTTTGCTATTGAGGTTTTACCAACTCCAGAATTGCCGATAAGTATAGGATTATTTTTGTTTCTTCTGCAGAGTACTCTCATTAAATTATTGATCTCATTTTCTCTTCCTAAAACGGGATCCAGTAGGCCTTTTTTAGCTAATTCTGTTAAATCATTTCCATAAATTGAAAGAGAATTTTCATCTTTCTCAACTTGTTTTTTGGTTTCAATTTGAAGTTCACTTTTGGGTAATGGAATAATAGCTTTTTCAAAGTTTTCTTCTTTAATTAAAGTCTCTTTGTTTGATGCAAAATTAGATTGATTATTTATCTCAATTACGTTCTTATAATTAAGAGAATCTTTTGATTGATTAATATTTGGGGAAAACTTTAATTCTTCCTCTAATTTTTCCATTGATAGATTGCTTTCTTCAAAAACATAATTTCCAATTCTTAAATCTCTTCCAAGAGCAATAAGTAAATGAGGGATTTCTATGAATCTCGATCCCCATTGGATTTTAATCTGATTCGCATTATCTAACAAAATTTCTAAATCTTCTCCGATAGTAAAAATATCTGACTCATTTGTTGGAGTCTCTTCTAAAAAATCTTCTGTTATATCTAAAACTGTATCTTGGTCGATTGATAATTTTTCAATGAAAGCAAAGAATTCACTTGATGAGAACAATGTATGAATTATGTGTTCAATATTAAATTCGCTATGATCCCATTTTTTTGCTGTCTCTTCCCCTAATAAAAGAAGATTCCAACTGATATCGCTAAATAATTCAGGACTGGATGTAAGTGTTTCTCTCATAAACTATAAAAACTATAGTTGATTATTAATTAATATTCTAAATAGTATCTGCATTAATAATCATCCAATAATTTTTAAATTGTAAGATGAATTTGAAAAATATGTTTATAAGAGGGGTTGCAGGGACTTTGGAATTAATAAAAGCGTTAACTAATATTTAAGTTGTTGTGAAATAAAAAATTATAATTGGTTAACACATATATTTCAGATATTAGCCAAATAGGTCAGCTATTAATAGGATTTAAATAGTAATAATTAAATTGTGAAAGAAACTATTGATTTTCTAATTGATACTATTGAAGCGAGACAAGTTCTCGATTCAAGAGGTAACCCAACTGTAGAGGCAGAAGTATTTTTAGAATGTGGTGCAAGTGGTAGAGCAATTGTTCCCAGCGGAGCTAGCACTGGTGCTCATGAAGCACATGAATTAAGGGATGGCGGTTCAAAATATATGGGTAAAGGTGTTTTAAATGCTGTTAATAAAATTCATGAAACAATATCCCCGGCTTTATGTGGTTTGTCTGCTTTAGATCAAACTGCAGTAGATGGATTAATGATTGAAATTGATGGAACTCCTAATAAATCTAACCTTGGAGCAAATTCAATCCTTGCAGTAAGCCTTGCAACTGCCAGAGCATCAGCAAATGCTTTAGACGTTCCACTATATAGGTATCTTGGAGATCCATTATCCAATCTCCTTCCAGTCCCATTAATGAATGTAATAAATGGTGGTGCTCATGCACCAAATAGTCTTGATTTTCAGGAATTTATGCTTGTTCCACATGGAGTTAATAATTTCAGTGAATCATTAAGAATGGGGACTGAAATTTTTCACTCATTAAAATCATTACTTGATCAAAAAGGTCTATCTACTGCTGTGGGCGATGAAGGTGGATTTGCCCCTAATTTGTCATCAAGCGAAGAGGCAGGGGACTTATTATTAGAAGCAATTCAAAAAGCCGGATTTAAGCCTGGTGAGCAGGTATCTTTGGCTTTAGATGCTGCTAGTACTGAATTTTATAGTGATGGTATTTATAAATATGAAGGTAAAAGTTTAAATAGTTCTGAAATGATTGCATATCTTTCAAGATTAGTTTCAAATTATCCAATAGTTTCAATAGAGGACGGTTTAGCTGAGGATGATTGGGAGGGTTGGTCAGAATTAAACAAAGAATTAGGAAATAAAGTTCAGCTTGTAGGTGATGATTTATTCGTAACCAATACAGAAAGATTAAGGAAAGGGATTATGGAAAAATCTGCCAATTCAATCCTTATAAAGGTAAATCAAATTGGAACATTAACTGAAACTTTGGAAGCTATTGAGTTAGCTAGAATGTCTGGTTTCACAAGTGTTATTAGTCATAGAAGTGGTGAGACTGAAGATACAACTATTGCAGATCTATCTGTTGCCACAAGATCGGGTCAGATCAAGACAGGTTCTTTGAGCAGAAGTGAAAGGATTGCAAAATACAATAGGCTTTTAAAAATTGAGGAGGAATTGGGAAATCAAGCAAGATTTGCAGGAGCTCTAGGTTTAGGTCCTAAAAATATTTAGTTTTTTACCGCTTAAGTTTTTCTAAACGTGAGCCTTTTCTCATACTTAATTGGCACTTTATCCAATCAATACTTATTGGTAGTGCAAAAAAAAGTGGCAACAATGCAAAATTATTTTGTTTATTGTTTACAAGTAAAGCAGATGCAATTGATAAGCTTCCTATCAGAATTGAATGGCCTAAAGTTTTTTGAGCAGTAAACATTTTTTTGAATTGCCTATCAGACTCTCCCATTCTTATTTGCAATTGTAAATCGCCCTGCTCTAATCTTTCTAAACTTTCATCTATTCTTTTGGGAATGCCAACAGCTTTCGATCCTAGTTCACCAACTTGCCTTCCAAATTGGTTAATTAAATCGTTGGGAGTTTGATTATTTGAAGTCATAAGTTCTATTAAATAAGGCTTGGTAACTGATATAAGGTTAAACCCTGGATCAAGCATTCTACCAACTCCTTCAAAAGTTGATAAAGCTCTCATCACAAAGATTAAATCTACTGGTAATTGAAATGGTGTTTCATAAACAAGTTCGTATAAATCTCCAGATAATTTTTCAATAATATTTGGACTAAATGGTGGAGTTAAGGCCTCTTTAAGCATCAATCTAACTAATCTTCTGACTGGTCCTACATCAATATCTTTTGAAATTAGCCCAGCTTGTTGTAATTGACTGACTAGTGATGAGGCGTCTCTTAAAGCAGCAGCCTTAACCATCCCCCCTAATCTTGTTTGAAGATTATTTGAGATATTGCCCATCATTCCAAAATCATAAAAAATCAATTTACCTTGCTTTGAAACTGCTAGATTCCCTGGATGAGGGTCTGCATGAAAAAAACCGTAAATTACTAATTGTTTTAAATAACTGATAGCGCCTATTTCTGCGATTTTAGGGAAATCAATTTCTTGTGATTGTAATTTTTCTAAATCGCTTATTTTTGTTCCTTCTAGATAACTTAAACAAAGGACTTTTTCACTGCTCATATCCCAAATTACTTCAGGAACGCTAACATTTTCATCATCAAGGAATTGCTGCCTAAATCTTGCTGCATATTGTGCTTCACAATTAAAATCTAGCTCTTTCATGAGTACTTTCCTGCACTCTTTAGCAATTTCAACCCAGTTTCTACCTCGACTCCAATTCTTATTTTTCTGCAATAATCCTGCTATTTGCTGCATTATGCCCAAATCTATAATAAACAATTCCTTTAAATTAGGTCTTTGAACTTTAAATACTACTTTCTTTCCATCTTTTAAAGTCGCCCTATGGACCTGAGCTAATGATGCTGATCCAACCGGATCACATATTATTTGATCTATTTCATCAAACTTAGATCCTAGTTCTTTTCTTATAGTTTCTTCAACTTGCGCAAATGAAAAATTAGGAACTTGATCCTGTAATTTAGACAATTCCTGTATCCAGGTATTAGGAATTAAATCAGGTCTCGCTGATAATAATTGTCCAATTTTAATAAATGCTGATCCAAGCTTTATTAATTGATTAGTAAACCACCTAGCTCTTCTAATTTGGATTCTACTTTTTTCATTCTTCTTATTTTGGAAAATTTTAAATCTAATATTATCTATCCATAAATTTATTAAAAGCGAAATCAGAGTTATCCAAATAAGAAATGCCCTTTTCAATTTTTTTAAACGATGATGAAGAATGTGATAACTCATTTAATTTGATTATTTATATTTTTATTAAATAGATCAATTTGCTTATTGATACCTTCAATTTCATTTAAAGCTTTTTTTATTTTGTAATCTTGATAAGCATTTGTGGACCCATTTTGTTGAATATTTTCGGCTTTTTCCAGTCTTGATGCTTCTTCGATTATGGATTCTTTTAAACTATCAAATTCTTTTTTGAGAATTTCTGGAGCATCCTGAGCAATATTTGTTGCTTCTTCAATTTTTTCAACCAATATTTCATTTAATTTTTCGGTTACTTTCTTAATGGCAGCTTTTAAAAGGTAATCAGAGTTGGTCATGAAAAATATAATGTTTCAACGGCAATTGATTGTTCATTATGTCCTAATAATAGATCAATACAGAACATTTCACGCAACTGATCATTTTGATAATTAATTTTTTATGTTTTTCCTATGTAAGTTTGTTGCTATATTAAGCTTTTTTCTCTTTTTTCTTTTAACTTATATCTATATAAAGGTTCAGGTATTTACTTTAAAAATATCTTCTAACCAAGAACTCATGTAATTAACTACTAAAAAAGGAGTTTTTAAAAATTGGAAATCATTGAGTCAGATGTAGTTATTATCGGAGGAGGTCCGGCCGGATGTACTTGCGCACTTTATACATCTCGTTCAAACTTAAAGACAGTAATTTTAGATAAAAATCCATCTGTTGGCGCCTTAGCAATAACTCATCAAATAGCTAATTATCCAGGTGTTCCGATTGATATAAGTGGAGAGAAATTACTTACTCTAATGAGAGAACAGGCTGTGGAATACGGCACAGATTATCGAAGAGCGCAAGTTTTTGGAATAGACGCTAGTGGAGAATGGAAAACGGTTTACACACCCGAAGGCACTTTCAAAGCTAAAGCTCTTGTACTTGCAAGTGGAGCTATGGGTAGGCCTGCATCATTTAAGGGCGAAGCGGATTTTCTTGGCAAAGGAGTGAGTTATTGTGCTACATGTGATGGGGCTTTTTATAAAAATAGAGAAGTTGCTGTTGTTGGAGTGAACAAGGAGGCAATTGAAGAAGCAACTGTTTTAACTAAATTTGCATCAACTGTGCATTGGATTACATCAAGTGATCCTAAATCAGATAATGAAGAAGCTATGGAATTGATGGATAATTCAAATATAAAACATTGGAGTAGAACTAGATTATTGGAAATATTGGGTGATGAAATGGGCGTTAATGGAATTGTTGTAAAAAATAAGCAAGAAGAAAATCCTATTAATTTAAATTTAGATGGAGTCTTTGTTTATATGAGTGGTTCAAAGCCAATTACTGATTTTTTAGGGGATCAAATTGCTTTAAAAGAGGACGGAGGAGTTATTGTGGATGACTTTATGTCTACAAACTCTGATGGAGTTTGGGCTATTGGAGATATAAGAAATACACCATTTAAGCAAGCCGTTGTTGCAGCTTCTGATGGATGTATTGCGGCAATGTCAATTGATAGATATTTAAATAGTCGAAAGAATATAAGAGTAGATTGGATTCATTCTTAAAAATATATATACATTTTTAATTTAAAGGGGTGTTGCTTCAGAAATATAAGCGACTCCTCCGTAGTAGCTTAAGTCGTCCCTGATGTTATCTCTCATTTTATCTATTAATTCTTGCTCACAAAAAACAATTACATGAGCATTTGCTCCTAATCCTGTAAATTCCATATCTTCAGTAACAACTCTTTCAGGCCCTCTGCCTGTGGCGTGTTTCATAACTGTATATCCAGGAACATTAGCTTTTTCTAATGTTTTAATGATTGCATCTAGTTCTCTTTCACTAAATATTAAGTCTAATCTTTTCATTTTTATAGAGGGGAAAATGGGATAATGGTATTTACTAAACTCATATAAATGGGAATGCCAAGGACTATATTGAATGGAAAAGTTAGACCTAGCGTAGTTGAAATATAGTAACTAGATTTAGCTTCTGGAACTGTCATTCTCATCGCTGCAGGAACTGCTAAATAAGATGCGCTAGCACATAAAACCACAAATAAAAGTGCGTTGCCAGATCCTAAAGATAAAAATCTTGCAACGAAAACACCAATAAATGCGTTAAATAAAGGCATAAAAATGGCAAAGACAATCAAGAAAGAACCCGCATTCTTCAGTCTGGGTAATCTTTGAGCAGCAACTATTCCCATATCTAATAAGAAGAAGCATTCTGCTCCATAGAATAATTGTCCAGTAAAAGGCTCCATTTTTGCAATCCCTGAGGGATTACTGGAAGCAGTGAGAAATCCTACAATTAAACTTGAGAGCAATAAATAAACTGATCCATTCAAAAGTGATTCATGTAAAATTGCGCTTAGATGCATTTTTCTTGATTTTGGTCTATTTTTGGGAGCTGCAAATTTCACAAGTAATAATCCAACAATTATTGCAGGAGATTCCATTAATGCTAAGGCTCCAACCATAAACCCATCAAAAGCTATTTTTTGACTTTCCAAAAAACTTTCTGCGGAAATAAATGTAACAGCACTAATTGAACCGTATGCTGCTGCTATTGCGGCTGAATTAAAGACATCAAACTTAAATCTTAAAATTAAAAATCCAATCAACGGTATTACTAAGGACATCAATATTGCAGCGCTTAAAGTAGGCAATACTTGATCTGTAAAACCACTTTTCTGTATCTCTATACCTCCTTTAAATCCAATAGCGAGGAGCAGATATAAGGAGAAGAGTTTAGGTAATGGTGCTGGTATTTCTAAATCAGATTTAAAGAGTACTGATATTGCTCCAATCAAAAAGAAAAGAACTGGTGGGGCTAATACATTTTGCAGAATTGGATTTATTTCCATAGATTACTATGCTAATTCATTTAGAGCAGTTTCTAAAGCTTCTTTTCTTGTTTCAATAATGCCTTCAACTCCAAATTTAGCTAATCTATCCTTCACTTTTTCATTTGCTCCAGCAACAAATGCTTTTCTGGAATTATTTTTTGCTTCTTGCATCATATCCTCTATTGCAAGAGTCGCTGTGACTCCAAGTCTTGGTACATCAGTTATATCTAATATCAAAACTTTGTAGTTTCTTACAAGCATCATTCTCTCAGATATACCTTTAGCAGCTCCAAAACTAAGTGGTCCTTTTAGTCTAAATAACATTACTTCTCCTGAACATCTATCAAGAAGTGCTTTTTCATCAGCTGGTAATGCATTTTTTGCTTGATCATCTTCTGATAAAGGATTATCCTCATCCATACCCTCTAATTGAGTTTCGGTTATTGAATCAATAGTGAGCATATTTGCTATGAATACACCGACTAAAACTGCCCAAATTAAATCCCAAAAAACAGTCATTAAAAGTACGCCGTACATTACAACTGATGTTTTTAAAGATAATTTGTGAGCTCTTCTTAAGAATCCCCAATCAATAATATCTAGGCCTACTTTTATAAGAATTCCTGCTAGCAATGCAGTTGGTATTTGTTCAGCTAAAGGTCCTGCACCAACTAAAACTATCAACAACACAATCGAGTGAACCATACCAGAAATGGGAGTTGAACCTCCAGATTTAACATTTATAACTGTTCTCATGGTTGCTCCTGCTCCAGGTAAACCTGAAAACAGACCTGCAACAGCATTTCCTATTCCTTGACCAATAAGCTCTCTATCAGAATTATGTTTCGTTTGAGAGATATTATCTGCTACTAGAGATGTCAGTAAGGAGTCAATTGCGCCAAGTACCGCAAGGACTAATCCTGCTTTGAAAATGATTGGGAAATATTGATTAAAGCTTGGGAAATTTAAAGATGGAACTCCCCTTGGAATTTCTCCAATTCTATCGATAGCTCCATCTCCAAAAATTAATATTGATATTGGGGTAACTATTAATAGGGCCAAGAGAGGAGAAGGAACCCACTGACTTATTTTTCTAGGAGTAAGAAATACTATACCTAGTGTCATTATTGCTACTCCAATAGCAGCCCCATTTGGCTGGAAATTTGAAAATACAGTAGTTAATGATTCGACTACTCCACCTCGAGTGCTTATTCCAAGTAATGGTCCAATTTGAAGCGCAATGATTATTACTCCAATACCAGACATGAATCCTGAAACAACAGAATATGGAACTAAAGTAATATATTTACCTAATTTTAAAATGCCGAATAATATTTGCAGTAAGCCGCCAATAACTACAGCTGCCATAACTAAAGGTAAAATTTGACCTGCAGAAAGATCTCTTGGAACTCCTACTGCTGCTAAGCCTGCTACTACACCTGCAACAGTTACACTCATGGGACCGGTAGGTCCACTAACTTGAGCAGGTGTTCCGCCGAATAATGCTGCTAAAAACCCAACTACTACTGCTCCATATAGTCCATAAATCGCTCCGCCAGGTCCTAACGCAGCATTACCAAAAGCAAGAGCAAGAGGCAAAGCTACCACTGCGGCTGTGATGCCTCCAAGAATATCGCCTCTTACATTTTTTAGATGAAATCCATTAATTATTTTCAAAGATGCTCTCCTTAAAATAAATACTTAACTAGAAGATATTATCTCTTAATGATGTAAATTTGTGAAAAATGAAGTTTGTGCAAAATATTTTTGTAACTTTTTTTTCTCTTATTTAAATAAATTTTAGTTAATTTTCCTGAACAAAAGGAGTCTCTGATTGATTTAAGTGTGATGTGAGCGACTAATGTATTAAATAAATATTTTTTAATTTAAATAATATTCAAATGAATTCGATTATTCGTCCAAGAAGATTAAGAAGGTCTCAGGCAATTAGAGAAATGGTAAGAGAAAACCATCTAAAAGCTTCGGACTTTATATATCCATTATTTATTCATGAAAAAGATTTTAAAGAGGAAATTTCGGCAATGCCAGGAACTTTTAGATGGGATATGAATGGCTTAATAAAGGAGGTCACTAGGGCATGGGAATTGGGAATAAGGTGTATTGTTCTTTTTCCAAAAATAAACGATAGCTTAAAGACTGAAAATGGAGCAGAGTGTTTTAACGAAGACGGTTTAATTCCTAGAGCTATTCGAATATTAAAAAAAGAGATTCCAGAAATGGCAATAATGACAGATGTTGCCTTGGACCCTTACTCGTGTGATGGACATGATGGCTTAGTTGATGAAACTGGAAAAATATTGAATGATGAAACGATTGAAATTTTAAAAAAACAAGCTTTAACTCAAGCTAGATCTGGAGCAGATTTTATCGGCCCTAGTGACATGATGGATGGGAGAGTTGGAGCAATTAGGACTGCTCTTGATAGTGAAGGATTTAGTGATGTAGGTATTATTAGTTATACAGCTAAATATTCATCTGCTTATTATGGTCCGTTTAGAACTGCTTTAGATTCGGCTCCTAAAGAAAATAGTAAGAAAATAATTCCAGACAATAAGTCTACATATCAAATGGACCCTGCAAATTCAAAAGAGGCATTAATTGAATCTGCATTGGATCAGTATGAAGGAGCTGATATTTTGATGGTAAAACCAGGAATTTCATATTTGGATATTGTTTATAGACTTAGCACATTTTCAAATAAGCCCATCGCTGCATACAACGTTAGTGGGGAGTACTCCATGATAAAGTCTGCTGCTATGAAGAACTGGATTAACGAAAAAGATATTGTTTTAGAGACATTGCTTAGTTTTAAAAGAGCAGGAGCAAAATTAATACTCACTTATCATGCTTGTGATGCATCTCAATGGTTGCAGGATACTTAAAAACTCATTATTAACACAAATTTGGTTTATTCTTAGATAAGTAATAAATTAATTGCTTTGTTTTGAATTTTTCACAAGGAGTAAATAGGATTGGTCACATTGCACTTAGAGTGGATAATCTCGAAAGGGCGAAATCTTTTTATATTAAGCTGGGTATGAATTTGGTGTGGGATGATAAAGATTGGTCTTATTTAGAGGTAGGTAAAGGGAAAGATGGACTTGCATTGTTAGGCCCTGACTACAAAGCTGCGGGACCTCACTTTGCTTTTCATTTTGAAAATAAAAAAGAAGTGGAAAATATTCAAAATGATTTAAAAGATTCTGGTGTAAAAGTTGGTCCTTTACATGAGCATAGAGATGGAACAGCATCTTTTTATATGAAGGATACTGAAGGAAACTGGCTTGAGATGCTTTATGTTCCTCCTGAAGGGATTCAATCGAATGTTTGATTCTTTTTTTCTGTATGCAAGAGAAAAGTTATTCTAAAAAATCATATTCAGATAACACCTTAGAAGAAGAATCTATAAACCTTTTAGAGTGGGATTCATTAAAAACGCATTTGTCTTCATTCGCCTCAACTGAAATGGGTAAACGATCAATTTTAAGTTTTGTTATACCTTCAGAATACGAAGCATCTAAAAGACTTTTGAATGAAACTGTTGAAATTAATGAGTTAGAAAAAAATTTAGATAAATCAATTAGTTTTTCTGGTGTTTTTGATATTAGTAGAAATATTGAAATTTGTTCGAAGGGAGGTGTAATTTCATCTTCTGAATTATTAGATATAGCGAAAACAATTGCTGCAGCAAGAAATTTAAAAAAAATCTTATTAGATTTTGAACAAAGGCCTTATATTTCATCATTCACAAAAAATTTAATTGACCATCAGAATATCGAAACGATTTTTAAAAAAGGCATTGAATCTAATGGAAGGATTTCAGACAATGCTAGTAATGAACTATCTATTCTTAGAAAAGAATTTTTATCTAAAAAACTTGAAAGAAAAATATTAGTTGAGAAATTTATTCAAAAGAATTTAGCTTATTTGCAGGATACTACTATTGGAGATCGATATGGAAGGCCTGTTTTAGCAGTGAAAGTTAATTATGTAGATAAATTTAAAGGAATAATTCATGACTCTTCATCTTCAGGAAATACAGTATATTTTGAACCTGAAAGTGTAGTAACTAAAGGTAATAAGATTGCTTCTTTAGAGGCTAGGATCACAGCAGAAGAATTTAAATTACTTAAGAAATGGTCTCAGGTTGTTTGTGATAATTCAAAAAATCTTATTGAAATGGCATCCATTTTATTAAGATTAGAAAATGCCCTAACTCGTTCAAGATATTCGAAATGGATTGGAGGTAAAACTCCTACATTTGAGAAAAATCCTATTATTTCTTTAATTGGTTTTTCTCATCCATTATTGATTTGGGAACATAAGAAAAAAGGAGCACCTCCACCAGTAGCTGTCGATTTCTATATAAATAGAAATATTAAGGTTGTAGCTATTACAGGTCCAAATACTGGAGGTAAAACAGCGGCTTTAAAAGGTTTGGGCTTGTCTTTACTTATGGCTAGAGCAGGATTATTGATACCTTCAACTAATAATCCTATTATTCCGTTTTGTCCAAATATATATGTGGATATAGGAGATAATCAATCATTAGAAGAAAATTTATCTACCTTCAGTGGGCATATATCCCGCATAAAAGAGATATTAGATTCACTTGATTATAAGAAAGGATTATCAGTTGTTTTGTTAGATGAGATTGGATCTGGCACAGATCCTCTTGAAGGAAGTGCTCTTGCGATGGCTTTATTAAAAGAATTTGCAAATAAATCTGATATCACTTTGGCAACTACACATTATGGAGATATTAAGGCTTTAAAATATAATGACTCAAGATTTGAAAACGTATCAGTTGCCTTTGATGAGGAATCTTTTAAGCCAAAATATATACTTAACTGGGGTATTCCTGGGAGAAGTAATGCTTTGTCAATTGCTAAGAGAATTGGTCTCGATGAAAGCATACTCAATGAAGCTGCAAATTATCTAAAGCCAAAAGAAGTTGACAACATTAACAGTATTATTAAAGGACTTGAGGAAGAGAGGATTAAACAACAAAATTCTGCAGAAGCGGCTGCAGAATTGATTGCAAGGACTGAAATATTACATGATGAACTGAAGAGAAATTATGAATATCAAAAAATAAATGCTCAAAAAATCCAGGAAATTGAAAGGACTAAATTATCAAAACATATTATATCCGCTAAAAAAGAGGTGATAGATTTGATTAAAAAATTAAGAGATAAAAATGTTAATGGAGAGGATACGAGAATTATTGGAAAAAGATTAAAGGAAATTGAGACGGAACATTTAACCCAAAAAAAATCTGAAAAGTCAATATCATGGAACCCTCAGGTAGGCGATTTTGTAAAGATTAAAAGTCTAAATAGTACGGGACAAATTGTAGATTTAGATAAAAAAGGTGGTTTTTATGAAATTAAATGTGGTTCATTTAGAAGCACATTATCTCTAAATGACTTTGAAGGTATTAATGGAGAAAAACCTAATTTTGAAAGGTCAAAAATTGAGATCAAGTCTACAAGAGAAGATTTTTCTTTTTCTAAAATTAGAACTAGTAAAAATACAATTGACGTAAGAGGGTTAAGAGTTCATGAAGCCGAAATAATTATTGAGGAGAAAATTAGAAAATTTCATGGACCGTTATGGATTGTTCATGGAATTGGTACAGGTAAATTAAAGAAAGGACTAAGAAATTGGTTATCAGGTTTGAATTATGTTGATAAGATTGAAGATGCAGCCAACAACGAGGGTGGCCCAGGTTGCAGTATTGCGTGGATAAAATAAAATTTAAAATATCTAGAAAATAATTTAATAAACTTATTAAGTGCAATTTATTGATCAAGCCAAGATTATTCTTAAAGCTGGAAAAGGTGGAAATGGAATAGTTTCATTTAGAAGAGAAAAATTCGTTCCTGCTGGAGGACCTTCGGGGGGAAACGGTGGCAGAGGGGGTTCAGTTATTTTGATCGCTGATAATAATCTTCAAACATTATTAGATTTCAAATTCAAACGTGAAATAATTGCTGAAGATGGATGCAAAGGAGGTCCTAATAAGAGATCAGGTGCTTCAGGTGAGGATACAATCCTTAAAGTACCCTGCGGTACAGAAATAAGGGATATTAAAACCGGCATTATTTTAGGAGACTTAACTAAACATAAACAGAGTTTAACTATTGCCATTGGAGGAAGAGGTGGACATGGTAATGCTTACTATTTAAGTAATCAAAATAGAGCCCCTGAATCATTCACTGAAGGAAAAGATGGTGAGATATGGGAGGTTCAATTAGAACTAAAACTTCTTGCAGAGGTTGGGATTATAGGTCTTCCAAATGCTGGGAAAAGTACCTTGATTTCTGTTGTATCATCTGCCCGTCCAAAAATCGCAAATTATCCTTTCACAACTCTAATACCTAACTTAGGTGTAGTAAGAAAAATTGATGGGAATGGTTGCCTTTTTGCTGATATTCCTGGATTAATATCAGGGGCAGCTGATGGAGTAGGTTTGGGCCATGATTTTTTAAGGCATATCCAAAGAACGAAGATACTTGTTCACTTAATTGATGCAATTGCAGAAAATCCTTTAAATGATTTTGAGATAATTGAGCAGGAATTAAAAAAATATGGAAAAGGTCTTTTAGATAAAGAGAGGATAATAGTATTGAATAAAATGGAGCTGGTAGATGATAATTATTTGAAAATAATTTCAAAAAAGTTAGAAGATTTATCTAAAAAGAAAGTTTTAGTTATTTCTTCATCTTTAAAAAAAGGTTTATCTTCACTGCTTTCTGAAGTGTGGAAAAGGATCTAACTTAAATTTAAAATTTTTTTGTAAAAAAAACACTTGATTTAATAATGAAAATTAGTCATAAATAAGATACCTCTTTAAACACAATATGAATTTCTATACTTGCTTTGATCAACAAGGAAAAATAATAGCTAGATGTCAAACCATTCAAGATATTGAGGTTTTGAAGAAAATGGGAAGACCAATTGTAGAAGTCAAGGAAATGAAAAATGAAGAGTCGGTTGTATGTTCACTTACAGGAAGTCCTTCCGACTTTAATAGAGATTACTAATACAATTAAAAAAAAAGGGCTTAAAAGCCCTTTTTTAATGTGCATTATCTATCAAAAAAACTTAATCATCATAAACAAGACATTCTGGTTCATCCGGGTTGGCATCGCAGAATAGTTCCAAAGCATTAGGGTCATGTTTATCATCTGGATGATGATCCTTATACTCTTCGAGTTCTTTTAGCTCTTCAGTTAAATGTCTGACCTTTGGAAGGTTGCCCTCTGCTTTTGCAGATTCGATTTCCGATTGATCTTTTTGGATGTGTTCGTCAATGGATTTCATTTTAAGCTTTCGTACTTTAGTAGACATACTTAACATAGTTAATTTCTAATGAAATTGCATTATCTATGAACTAAATAAGTGTTCATTACAACATCATTTTTTTTGAAATGAATTTATTTAATTTTTTAGGTCTCTACTTTCATTATTTCCTTTAGCGATGGTAAAACTGGGATTATTTGATTTGGATTTAAAGGAAATAAAGCTTTGTAGTAATCTTTTTTCCATTCATTATCAAAGCATGTACTATTTACGTTAGATAATTTAAAGAAATTTAATCTCCATTCAATAATCTTTTCAAAACTTGATAATTCTTTTTCAGTACATTTGAAAAGTTTGCTATATATCAATTCCCATCTTATAAGCGTTGGAAAAAGGTAAATATCTGCATAAGTTAACTCTTCTCCAAATATCCATTCCCCTTTATGTTTCTGTAGTAAATTTTCAATTTCATTTATAGCTAAGAAAAGATTTTTACTTGCTTTTTTGTAAGCTGACTGGTTTCTGGCGAAACCACATTTGTATACTCCATCATTAATGCTGTTATTAATTAAATCTAAAAATTTTTGATTACAGTCTTTAATACTTAATGCCTGATATCTCGATTCACTTTTTATTGAATTGAGTAGTCTTATAATCTGTGAACTTTCATTAGACAGAATGTTTACTTCATCTTTTACAAAGCTAATTAAAAGAGGTAATGTCGCTCTAAAAATAATCTTTTTATTAGCTTTTTTGTAAAGGTCTGAAAGTCTTATGCATCCCTTAATCTTTGTATTGAAAATCCATTCGCCATGCTCAACATCTGCCTTTAAAAAAATTACTTTAACTTTTTTAGATAAATCTTTAATTTCGTGTACGAGTAAAGTTCTTTGACACCATGGACAAGAATGACCTACTAATAAATAAATTTGTCCATTCTCATTATTTATTTCGTATTCACTTTTAATGGTTATACCTTTAGGTCTTTTATAATTACCATGTAAATCTGATGGCGCGAAGCCATTCATTAATTGGGTCCAAAACCAAAACCAGAATTTTCTGGAGGCCTTTATGAGGTATTTATTTTGCATAAAATTTTATTTTTAAAGAAAAAATGACTGTTCAAAGAATACTTATCGTTTCAGGCACTCATGGGAATGAAATTAATCCTGTTTGGGCTGTTAAGCAATTTAATAGAAAGGAAAATAGTTTCAATAATGGTATTGAGTATGAGTACATCATAGGTAATCCTGCTGCCTATGAAAAAGGTTGCAGATATATAGATTTAGATTTAAATAGATCTTTTAAAGAAAGTGAGAATTTTGATCAACACAAGAATAGCTTTTATGAAACTAAAAGAGCCAATTTATTAGTAGATGAATTTGGAATTGACGGATCTAAACCCTGTCAAATTGCAATCGATTTGCACACTACTACTGCAAATATGGGAACAAGCATTGTTATGTATGGGAGGAGATCCAAAGATTTTTGTTTAGCTGCATTACTGCAGAACAAATTTGGATTGCCTATTTATTTGCACGAAAAAGATAAAGCCCAAACAGGCTTTCTTGTAGAAGCTTGGCCATGTGGTTTAGTTATTGAAATAGGAGCTGTCGCACAAAATTTTTATGATCAAAATATCGTAAATAGATTCTCCCTAATAATAAGCTCCCTAAGGGAAGAGATAGATAAATTAAAAAATAAACTTATAGAACTTCCAAAGGAATTAGTGGTTCACGTTCATCAAGGGAGCATAGATTATCCAAGAGATGAAAATGGAGATATTGATGGCATAATTCATCCTGAGAGAATAAACCAAGATTGGAAAATGATTAAAAAAGGAGATCCATTATTTCTGGATAGCCAAGGAATAATCCACAAATATGAACGGGACCAATTGATTTGGCCTGTTTTTATTGGAGAAGTTGCTTATAAGGAAAAAAAAATTGCTATGAGCTACACAACAAAAGAAGTGATTTGTTCCAAAAAACAATGGGTTCAAGATTTTGAAAGTTTTTAAATTAAGAAACCGGAACAATAAATCGTTGAAAACTAATAAGGATTTTTTATTTTATAGATAAGTTTATTTAATTATTTAATACTTTTATTTTTTTTTCTAATTTTTAAACCTTAAATACCTAAATTCTTTCACTCCAATAAATAACAGCTCCAAAAGCCTCTAATTGCAGTCTTCTATGCTTAGCCTCTTTTAAGGAAACTACCTCTCTAGATCTTTTTCCGTTAAGAAGCCATTCGATTATTACCAAGTTGAAACCTCAATAACAAAGAAAATCTTAAGACATGGAAGTTCTTTTCTCCTGTTTTCCAAAAAATAAGTTTACTTAAAGAAAAAATATTTACACATTTTTAGCGATTTTGGTCTAAAATCATCGAAGCGGAAAATTTTTCCGTTTTTATTTACACGTCTCAACTTAGAGACATACTTTACGAACTCATGACAACTATTCAGCAGCAGCGTTCTTCGCTGCTAAAAGGTTGGCCACAGTTTTGTGAGTGGGTAACATCAACTAACAACAGAATTTATGTTGGTTGGTTCGGCGTCTTAATGATTCCATGCCTTCTTACAGCAGCGGCTTGCTTCATCGTTGCATTCATCGCAGCACCACCAGTAGACATCGACGGAATTAGAGAGCCAGTTGCTGGTTCATTCCTATATGGAAACAACATCATCTCAGGTGCAGTTGTTCCTTCATCTAACGCTATTGGTCTACACTTCTACCCAATCTGGGAAGCAGCTACTGTAGATGAGTGGTTATACAACGGTGGTCCATACCAGCTTGTAATTTTCCACTTCCTAATTGGTATTTCAGCATATATGGGAAGACAGTGGGAGCTTTCATACCGTTTAGGTATGCGTCCTTGGATCTGTGTTGCATACTCTGCACCAGTTTCAGCAGCTTTCGCAGTATTTCTTGTATATCCATTCGGTCAAGGTTCATTCTCTGACGGAATGCCTCTAGGTATCTCTGGAACATTCAACTTCATGTTTGTTTTCCAGGCAGAGCACAACATTCTTATGCACCCATTCCACATGGCTGGTGTTGCTGGTATGTTCGGAGGATCTTTATTCTCAGCTATGCACGGTTCACTTGTTACTTCATCTCTAATCAGAGAAACAACTGAGACAGAATCTCAGAACTATGGTTACAAGTTCGGACAAGAAGAAGAAACATATAACATCGTTGCAGCTCATGGCTACTTCGGTCGTTTGATCTTCCAATATGCAAGTTTCAACAACAGCAGAAGTCTTCACTTCTTCCTTGCTGTATTCCCAGTTGTTTGTGTATGGTTAACTTCAATGGGTATCTGCACAATGGCATTCAACCTTAACGGTTTCAACTTCAACCAGTCAGTTGTTGATGCAAACGGTAAGATTGTTCCTACATGGGGTGATGTTCTTAACAGAGCAAACCTAGGTATGGAAGTAATGCACGAGCGTAACGCTCACAACTTCCCACTTGATCTAGCAGCAGCTGAGTCTACAACTGTAGCTCTTTCAGCTCCAGCTATCGGTTAAGCTTAAAGTTCTTAAATTTACAAGCCCCCTTTTTTGGGGGCTTTTTTTTGTTTAATTTTCAATTGGTTTCATATAATGTTTATATATAGATAAAACTTTTGATATTTCTATGAGTAGTAGTTTTGGAAAAATTTTTCGTGTTAGTACTTTTGGAGAATCACATGGTGGTGCAGTAGGAGTTATCCTTGATGGATGTCCACCTAAGTTAAAAATAGATATAAATCTGATACAAAATGAATTAGATAGGCGCAGACCTGGCCAAAGTGACATTACAACACCAAGAAATGAAGAAGATAAAATTGAAATATTAAGTGGGATAAA
This sequence comes from Prochlorococcus marinus, assembly GCF_001180265.1. Lineage (GTDB taxonomy): Bacteria > Cyanobacteriota > Cyanobacteriia > PCC-6307 > Cyanobiaceae > Prochlorococcus_A > Prochlorococcus_A marinus_H. The sequence continues at coordinate 351,480 of NZ_CVSW01000032.1, forward strand.
GGAAGGGTTAACACTTGGAACTCCAATAGCAATGTTGGTAAGAAATAAGGATCAAAGACCAAGAGATTATAATAATTTGGAGCAGGTATTTAGACCATCTCATGCAGATGGTACATATCATCTGAAATATGGAATTCAGGCAAGTTCTGGCGGTGGAAGAGCTTCTGCTAGAGAAACAATTGGGAGAGTAGCTGCTGGTGCTGTAGCAAAACAATTATTAAAAACCTTCTGTAATACTGAAATACTATCTTGGGTAAAGCGTATACATGATATTGATTCTGATATAAATAAAGAGAAGATTTCTCTCAAAAAAATAGATTCTAATATTGTTAGATGTCCTGATGAAAAGGTATCAACAGAAATGATCGAGAGAATTAAGGAATTAAAGCGTCAAGGAGACTCTTGCGGCGGTGTGATTGAATGTCTAGTCAGAAATGTTCCCTCCGGTCTTGGAATGCCTGTTTTTGATAAATTAGAAGCTGATTTAGCAAAGGCTTTGATGTCTTTGCCTGCCACGAAAGGCTTTGAAATAGGTTCAGGTTTCTCTGGAACTTATTTAAAAGGAAGCGAACATAATGATGCCTTCATCAAGTCTGATGATATTAGTAAGTTAAGAACAACATCCAACAATTCAGGAGGTATACAGGGCGGAATAAGTAATGGTGAAAATATCGAGATGAAGATAGCTTTTAAACCTACAGCAACCATCGGGAAAGAACAGAAAACAGTAAATGCTGAAGGTAAAGAAGTACTTATGAAAGCAAAAGGGAGACACGATCCATGCGTTCTACCAAGAGCAGTTCCCATGGTTGATGCTATGGTAGCTTTAGTACTTGCTGATCATTTGCTTCTAAATCATGCTCAATGTGACTTAATAAATAAGTAGTAGTTTTGTTGAATAATTTATATTTATCCTTAACTTAATTGTTTTTGAGCCATTCAAATATTTTTGGATCAAATTTTTTATTTTTGATAGCTTTATCTCCAATTACAACTGCTTTATACCCTAAAGATTTATAAGTTTTTAAATCATTGATTGATAGTCCTCCAGCAGCAATGAAATCAACATTTTTATAGTTGAGTATATTTATCGAACTATCTTTACTTTTAATTGGGTAAATTTTGATAATGTTGCAATTTAAATCTATCGCTTCCTTAAGATCTTTTAAATTACTAATTCCAGGAATTAATAAATAATTTTTTGACTGCGCATAATTGAAAAGATCTTTATCCCAAAATTTCATCATAGAAAAATTTAATCCAATTTTTAAAGAATCTTCTATCGATTTCTTATTAACTATGGAGGCAGAGCCTAAATTAATTCTTGGATATTTAATTTTGATATCGGATACAAAATCGAACCAATTTTCGTTGTTAGACCAACTTATTTCAATATTCTTTAATCCTAATTTTACTAAGTTTTCTAATTCCTCAAAAAATGAATTTCTTATAGAGGTATTTGAGTAAATATTATCTTCAGGTTTTATAAGTAAAAAAAAAGACTCAATTTTCAGGTACTCCGAAAAAGAATCTTCTTTATTATTCATTAAAAATTTAAAATTTCGCGTTAAATATAGTTTGCGACTTTTACTTCTGAGCGATTGAGCAATTCTTGGATATCTTCAGTATCTATAGTTTCTCTTTCAATTAGCATTTGAGCCATTTCGTCAAGAACAGTTCTATTGTCTGTTAAAACTTTTGTGGCCCTCTTATAGGCAACATCAACAAGTTGTGAAACCTCTACATCAATAGTTGCTGCTGTGTCTTCAGAGAAGTCTCTTGTAGAAGTCATATCTCTACCAAGAAACATTCCACCTTGAGATTGGCCTAGAGCGACTGGACCTATTTTGTCACTCATACCGAATTTAGTGATCATTTGTCTTGCTACATTGGCAACTTGTTGTAAATCATTTGAAGCTCCGGTTGTTACCTCTTCTTCGCCATAGACTATTTCTTCAGCAACTCTTCCACCAAGAGCTACAGCCATTTGATTTTGAAGGTAAGAACGAGAGTAAAGACCAGATTCCATTCTTTCTTCACTTGGAGTAAAGAAGGTTAGACCCCCAGCTTGACCTCTTGGAATGATTGAGACTTTTGCAACTGGATCATAATCAGGCATTAATGCTCCAACGAGTGCATGACCAGCTTCGTGATAAGCAACTAATTCTTTTTTCTTATCACTGATGACTCTATCTTTCTTTTCTGGGCCAGCCATAACTCTTTCAATGGCATCTCCAACTTCATCGTTACTTACTTTATCTAAATCTTTTCTAGCAGCTAATATTGCTGCTTCATTTAAAAGATTCGCTAAATCTGCACCAGTAAATCCTGGTGTTCTTCTGGCAACTTTATCTAAATCAACGTCTTTTGAAAGAGTTTTATCTTTCGCATGAACATTTAATATCTGCAATCTTCCAGCATAATCTGGTCGATCTACCGTTACTTGTCTATCGAATCTTCCAGGACGCATTAAAGCTGAATCTAAGACATCTGGTCTGTTGGTTGCAGCAACTATTATTATTCCTGAATTACCTTCAAAACCATCCATTTCGGTTAAGAGTTGATTTAATGTTTGTTCTCTTTCATCGTTTCCTCCGCCCATACCAGCACCTCTTTGTCTTCCAACTGCATCTATTTCGTCAATAAACACAATACAAGGAGCATTCTTTTTAGCCTGTTCAAAAAGATCTCGAACTCTACTAGCTCCAACCCCAACAAACATCTCTACGAATTCTGAACCAGATATTGAGAAAAAAGGTACACCCGCTTCTCCAGCTACTGCTTTTGCTAGTAATGTTTTTCCTGTACCAGGAGGACCAACAAGAAGAACTCCTTTTGGAATTTTTGCTCCGACTGCGGTAAATCTATCTGGACTCTTAAGAAAATCTACAACTTCTGTGAGTTCTAATTTTGCACCTTCAACACCTGCAACATCTGAAAAAGTTACTTGTGTAGATGGTTCCATTTGAAGTCTGGCTTTGCTTTTACCAAAACTCATGGCAGGGTTGCCACCCCCAGCATTACCACTTTGGGATCTTCTGAAAAGAAAAAATAGGCCACCAATCAAAAGTACTGGGAAAATTAAGCTACTAATAGCCTGTTGCCATGGGTTGGCTAATTTTGTAGGAGTTACAGCTATATCTACATTATTCTCAGTCAGTATTTTTAATAAATCTTTGTCAGGGGCTAAATTGACTTCAGACCTGCTTCCATCATTCTCAACAACTTGAGCTGTGGCATTATCTGGGGATATTAGGACTCTACTAATTTCTTTATCTTGAACTGCCTCTATAAAATCACTATATCTCAAGGTCTTTGTAGAACTTTCGGTACTAGGTTTATCAAAAACTGAAGTACCAATGAAAATTACAGTAATAACGGCTAAGACATAAAGTCCTACGTTTCTCCAACGTTTGTTCACGATAAAAAATCTTTAATAAATCTATAATACTAATAATAAAACAATATTAAGAGCGTCTTAGAACATCTACTACACTTTTAAATGCAAACCATTCAGGAATTGGTTCGCCATTCCTCAATTTCTTTCTAAATTCAGTACCACTCAGTTTCATAATTTCATAATTAAATTCTTTAGCTTCTTCAGCTGTTATATATCCTTTTTCCTTCGTATAAACTAAATTTTTTGAAGGAACAGTTTGCATCATCAATTCATCTGCACACTTATTCGCAAAATTCTGGGCGTCATATGGACCATAAAAATCTTCACCTGTTGATGAAGACTTACAACCAGCCATATCTCTACCAATAATAAAGTGGGTGCAGCCATAATTTCTTCTGATTATCATATGTTGAAGAGCTTCTCTTGGCCCTGCCATATGCATTGAATAAGGTAAAAAAGCCCATTTTATTCTTTCATCAGATATTTCCTCTTCTAATTCTTTATAGGTCAAATATCTAACTTTTCCAGGGATATCATCTTGTTGAGTTGGTCCACAAGTTGGATGAACTAAAACAACTGAGTTAGAGGAGACATTATCTGAAAGTAAGGCATTAGTAAATAATTCATAATGTGCTCTATGAATTGGATTTCTGCATTGAAATGCAACTACATCATGATTCGACGGCAGTGTAGATCTAACTTCTTCTGGGGTTTTGCAGGGGAATTCTCTAGTTGGTAGTTCGAAACCATAAACTCTTCCTCCTATATAAAATCTCCCTCTCTCGTTAAAAATCATCTTAACAGCTGGATGATCTAAAGAATTAGTACCATAACAAAGTTCAGCTTCTAAGGATTTGTCAGGCTCCCATTTAGAGCTAACTTCTAAAACTGCTATTTTTTGTTTTTTATAAGTAAGCAATATTGTCTCTCCAGCTTTTACATTTTCATTATTTGAATCAAATACTATAGGCAAGCCAAAAAGTAACCCATTTGTATTTCTATTATTTTTAATTACAGAATTGTAGTTATTTTCATCCATAAATCCTTCCAATGGAGAAAAAGCTCCAACCATCAAAAGTTCTACATCGCATGCATTTCTCTCGCTACATTCAAACTCATAAGTAGCTTTAGAGATAAGATCATTTTTAAGGTTTTTATCTTTGATAATTAAATTTTTTAGTTCCCCTCCATAAGGCGGTATTAGTCCATTTGTATCTGTTTTAGTTTTTTGTTGTAATTCCATTTTTTAAATTGATAAAGAAAAATTTTGAAAAAAAAAAAGGGGTTTAACCCCCTTTTTCTTTTAATTAGCATTTATGCCTTTCTTCCGTAAAGCTCCCCAATTATTTTTACATCAAGTGGATCCTTTGAACCCATATCTGTATCTGAAGGTTGGATTGCTTCAAAAGTACCAGCAAATTCGTCTGTGTCAGAATCTACATTGTTGATTGAAAGAGTAATAACGCCAGTACCGTTTACATCAACTTTAATATTTTCTTTTGCAAGTTCTTCGTCATCGCCTCCTAATGCAACTAAACCTTGAGCATATTCAACACCAGTATTTTTAGCTCTTGCCTTAGGATCTAGAAAGTCACCAGTTCTGTAGTTAGGTGTAAATGTTGAACCACTAACCTCAGTGCCTGGCTCAATTGATGAAGGTAAATCAGCTGTAAGATCTTTTGCTGAGAATGCAAATGGCACCTCTAAACCACCAGGAGTTAATACAGTAATAAGTTGAAAATCAATACCACCCTTCTCAGTGAAAGTTCCTGAATCTATATCTCCATAAACTTCTGTCACTGTGGTGTTATTTCTAGGACTAATAATTTTTGTAGAAACAAATTCTGCAGCTTTTCTTTTTGTCCCCGGCACTTTTACATAAACTTCTGTTGGATGCATGCATATTCCTTTAAGGCTATCTCCATTCCCTAGAGATATTGATCCGACAAGAGATGAGTCTAATGTAGGGCAATCATTAGCTTTTCCTGTGTTAACAACATCTGTGAATTGTGCATTTCCTCTCTCAGAAAAAGCAAATGTTTTAACAGGTACGAAAGCAAAAGTTATACAAATTGAAATAACAAAAGCTAAGAAAGAACGAATTCTCATAATTAAAGTTGCAGTAAAGTTCTGTGACGATAGATTAAAGGTCATCTAATAAGTTCAGTACGGATATTACAAGGGAAAGGACCATAAAAGATAGGACTATTAAATCCTCGAAACAACCCGTAGCTTTTTAGATTTTTAAAAAACTGGAATTATTTTAAGCTATCACATTATTTTTAATGATTAAGATTACAAAAAAATACAAATTAAAAAATTTTTTTTTATTTTTTTAATGAAATAATTTGGGTTATTAATTTATTTGCTAAATCAATTTTTGATGTTTTGTTAATGTAGTGTTCCATATCATTAGTATCGAATAACCAACCTTCATTTTGTGCCAAAAAGCCAAATCCTTGGCCTTCAAGATCAATTGGATTTGCGAAAAGATAATCACAACCCTTTTGGATAATCTTTTCTTTAATTGTCATTCGTGCTTCTTCGATAGATCCTGTAAAAGCACAAAAGCCGACAAAAACTTGGTTATCTTTTTTTGATTTACTAATTGTTTTTAAAATATCTGGGACTAGCACAAAGTTTTGATTCAAATGAGCATTAATTTGATTTTTTGGAATTTTAGCTGAAGTATCAGAGGTTATTTTGAAATCAGATACTGCTGCATTCATGAAAAAATAATCGCAATTTGATATTTCATTATTAAGTACATTAATTAAATCAACACTAGTTTCAATTTCATATCTTTTTATTCCATCAGTAAGATTCTTATCGATTTTCAGAGGACCATGAACATATTTTACTTGTGCTCCTCTGAACCTCGCTACTTGAGAAAGAAGTAGGCCCATAGCTCCAGAACTTTTGTTAGTAATGTGTCTTGCCGCGTCTATTTTCTCTGAGGTACACCCTCCAGTTATTAAAATTTCTTTATTAAGTAAATCTTTGCGATATTCATTTTGTTTATGTGAAGCTATAAATTCAAGAGCTAATTGGATTAGATCATTAGGAGGTATCTTACCGATGCCAATTGCATCACATGCTAAGAGGCCTTCACTTGGTTGCAAAGACAAAACATTTTCGTAATTTTGTAAATTCTTATAATTTTTTTGGACAGCTTTATTTAGCCACATTTGTGTATTCATTGCTGGTGCAACAATAATTGGCTTTATATTTGCTATTAAGATGCTAGGGATCAATCCCTCTGCATTTCCAGTTACCCATTTTGCTAATGTTGTCGCTGTTAAAGGGGCAATGATTAAAATATCAGCCCAATTACTTAGTTTTATGTGAAGAGGTGTTGATTGACCATCAGACCATTGATCATTTTCTAAAATGCACGGGTTTCTACTTAAAATAGAAAGAGAAAGAGGCTTTATTAATTTTTCTGCATTTTTTGATAAAACGCATCTTATTTCATAATTTTCTTTCGCTAATTGGCTAACTAATAATGGAATTCTTACAGCTGCAATACTTCCAGTTATTAATAAAAGAACCTTTATTTTGGAGTCTTTACTTTTAGTTTTCATCGAAAGGTTCCTGATCTAGGAGATGGATATAATTTGTCGTTAATTCAGGTCGGTTGATTGCAAGAGCCCTAAGTAGATGCCAGTCTTTTAGGCCATCAAAAGGAGTATCGTAGTTATCTTCCTCTAGCCTTTTAGCGAGCTCAAGGGTCATTTCTTCATTAAAAGAGTTTACTAGTTCTACACTTATTTTATTTTCAGAAATGAATTTCATATTGAGTAAAGCCAATATATCCTAATAATAAAGCTTCAAGTAATTATTTAAAATTGATATTAGTATTAAATATATATTTTCAAGGATATGAAAATTTCTAATATTCAAAATCTTTTCAAATTCTTTTTAGGTCATTTATCAGCATTCTCAGTCATAAATGTCCAAAACCTCATTTTCAAAAATATTCTCTCTTAAAATATCTATGTCAAACTTTATTTTATGTCGCAAACTAAAAGAGAGCAAGTCATTGGCCACATACGTTATTTAAGACAAGAGCTCAGAGAAATGCATTTAGGAATTAAAGAAGATGACCTTTTCCCTGAACCAGGCGAAATAAGGGGATTAATGGCTCAGTTAGAAGCATTACTTGAATTAATAGAAGGAAATACTAAAATTCAAACAAACTTTAAAGCTGCTTAGTTTGATCCAAAATGGTTGGGAGTAATCAAAAGACAAGATTTCAGCTAAAAATTGTGGAAAATATTCAGACATTAAGTTTTTGGGCTGATAACCCATGGCGAAGGTATTCAATATCATTGATTACACTTTTAATTGGCTACTTTTTTGGAAGTTCTCTTGGTATGGTAAGTGCCGTTTTGGAACTCATGGATCCTGTAGCTGCTTTCTTGTCAGTAGCTTTTATCGAAATTTTAATAGTTCTAAGAAGAAATTTTAGATTTGAAAGGAAAAAGAAATTTTTAGTACTTTTATTAGATTCTTTAAGATTAGGATTATTTTATGGTTTCTTTACTGAAAGTCTTAAGTTGCTATGAAGTTTATTTTTTGCATTTCTGTAATAGATAAAGTAAAGCCATTCTTATTGGGATACCATTTGAAACTTGATTATTAATCAGGCAATTATGATATTCATCTACTACTTTACTACTTATTTCAATATCTCTGTTAATGGGTCCCGGGTGGAGAATTGGAATTTCTTTATTATTCAAAGATAATTTATCAGGGGTTAAGCCATAATCCAAACTATATGAATCAATACTACTTAGTAAATTCTCCATCATTCTCTCTTTTTGGAGTCTCAAAACAATAATCGCATCTGCAATTTTTATTGATTCTTCCAATGATCTAGAAATTGTTATGGAACCTCTTGATTTGACAGGATCTTCTATTTGATTTGGCGCGGGGTTTTTTAAAAAATTGATAAATTCATCAGGTATTAATGTCTTAGGACCACATAAGATTATGTCTGCGCCGAATGCACTCAAAGCCCAAAGATTTGATCTGGCAACCCTCGAATGATTAACGTCTCCAATAATTAAAATTTTTTTTGAATTTAAAACCTCTGGATTCAGTGTTTTTCTGGAAAAGAATTTTATCAAAGTATAAATGTCAAGCAATCCTTGACTAGGGTGACTATGTAATCCATCTCCCGCATTTAGAACCGAAGTTTTGGAATTTATTGCATCAAGTTTTTTAGCGATCTCAAAGGTTATGTAACTTGATGAGTGTCTGATAACCAATGTATCCGCCCCCATAGCAGAATAAGTTATGGCTGTATCAATTATTGTTTCGCCTTTTGTTAAAGAACTAGAGGATGGCGCAAACGTTTGAACATCAGCAGAAAGCCTTTTTGCTGCAAGTTCAAAACTATTTTTTGTTCTTGTACTAGCTTCAAAAAATAAAGATGTTATCAAAGTCCCTTGTAAGGCTGGTATCTTTTTCGTCCCTGCATTTTTTAGTGAGTCAAATCTTTTAGCCAATTCAAATACAGATTTGTAATCTTGAATTGAAAAATTAGCGAGTGTGTGGATATGTTTATGAGGCCAAATTTGCATTACGCTTACACAGATAAATGATTATTCGAATTGAGGTGTTCTGTCACCTTTTAATCTTTTACTTACACTCCTACTATTTTTGAGATACCAACGCCATTTTATATTTTTTGCCTTGGATATGCCAATTCTCGTAGTTTGAATAAGGTCTTTTTGTTCTAAAAATGAGTCTTTTTGTGAAATCCATAAAGAATTGTTATTAATAACCTCAAGTGAATTAAAGGATTTATCTATACCAAATGCCTTTGTAACTAAACCAGGACCAGAGGCTAATCTCTCGGCCTTCTTAGGGATGAAAACTGCTCTGATTAATACGCCGCTCGCAAAATTGTCTTTATCAGTCACTATATTTAAGCAGTGATGAATTCCATAAGATTTGTAAACATAAAATGTCCCAGGTTTTCCGAATAATGGCTCATTTGATTGGGTTATTTTATGGTAGCCATGACATGCTTCTTCTTCCTGAGAGTAAGCTTCAGTTTCAACAATAATCCCCTTCATTTGATCTTGCTCATTATTGTTTTTTATGAGGTAACAACCTATTAAATCTGGGGCAACGAGTTTTGAGTGCCGATAAAAAAAATTTTTAGGAAATAAGTGGTTTTCGATTTTTCAACATTTATCTAATATTATTTTTAGCTGAGAAACATAATCGAAGCCATTAACTATAATTGATTTTCAAAAAGTTTTTTTAGAGGTTTTTAAAATTACTTTTAATATTAAAGTTTATCTGAGTAAAAATTTTCAAAATAAACTATTATTAATTAAGAAAGTTTATGTGAATTATGACAAAAATTACAAAAGAAGAGGTAAAAAAAGTTGCTCATTTAGCTAGATTGGAACTTAACGAGAATGAAATTAGTAATCATGCAAAACAATTAGAAAAAATATTGGAATATATAAAACAACTTGAGAGAATAAATACTGATGATGTTCCTTGTACAACAAGAGCTATCGAGGTTACCAATATATTTAGAAAAGACGAAATGAAGAATTCTGATTGTATAGATGAGCTTTTAGGATTGGGTCCATCCAGAGAGGATAAATATTTTAAAGTGCCAAAAATTATGAATGAATGATTTAGTTACTTCCTATAAATGTTTTATTTACTATCTTTAATAAAAATTTTTTTATTTTAAAACCTGGATATAAATTGATAATTTTTCTTATTTTTCCTCTTCTTTTGCTGTGACTCCTAATACCTATTAATAGATCATAAATAAAGTTAAAAATGTCTTGCTTACTTTCAAATATCCCAACTCTTTGGGGAGAGCCTTTCATATCCAACAGCGGCTTAGTTTTTTCATAAGCTACTTTGTATTCAAACCAGGGTATCGAAGGCCAAAGATGATGAATGAGATGATAATTTTGACCCATTATTAACAAATTCATAAATTTACTTGGATACACTCGAGAATTTATCCATTTGTTTCTTGATCGAAAAGGTCTATGTGGCAGATAATCAAAGAATATTCCTAAAGTAACTCCCACCATCAATGCTGGACCGAACCATAAATTGTAAATAAGATTCATGAAATCAAATTTTATTCCAGCCAAGATTATTGTTAGAAAGATAGATCTTTCAATTCCCCATTGAAGTAATTCATATTTTCGCCAAAGTTTTCTTTGAAAGAAAAAAACTTCATGATAGAAAAATCGAGGTGCAATCAGCCAAATTGGACCGAAAGTACTGACAATATGATCTGGATCATTTTTTGGATGATTTACATGAATATGATGTTGCAGATGAACTCTTGTAAAAACTGGAAAACTAAATCCTAAGAGAATTGCTGAGCCATGACCCATTGCTTGATTAATCCAAGGAACTGGGTGAGCAGCCTTATGACATGCATCATGTATGACAGTCCCTTCAATATGCAAAGCTAGAAAAGCTATTGCAACAAGTAATGGTAGAGGCCAAACACCTCTATACCATTGCCATATGCTAAGGAAAGCGAGAAAATAACCTCCAAAGAAAAGAAATACTGTAGGATTCCAAAAACTTGGCGGATCTACATAATTTTTTATCTCCTTTTGCCAATTAAATGATTTAGAAGAATTAGTAATTTTTGTTCTATTTTTATTGATTAGGTTAGAAATCGTTCCTTATATTCTTTAAATAATATAACTAATATTTTTATATGATTGCACACTCAGATCTAAAAAAATTTTAAAAAAGATACCTAATTTAAATTTTATGTGTCAAATTAATTATCTAAAGTTAAAAATATTTTTAAAATAAACTTCTTTCAATTATTATTTTATGTGAGCGGTCGTGGCGGAATTGGTAGACGCGCGAGTTTTAGGTACTCGTATCTTCGGGTGTGGGAGTTCAAGTCTCCCCGACCGCACTTAAGGAAATTCTGATTATAAGTTTGTTAATCTATATCAATTTCTTATAATTTTATTAATTAATATAATGAGCATTTTGATACTTCTTTTAGGATCTTTATACGTTCTTGTTGGGGTTATATTTTTATTCGTCCCGTTAATTTATCTTGAGCTAGGAAGACCAAAAGACTTAATAAAATCTTTTTTGAATTTATTAATAGGTTTTATATTGATAATTAAAAATAAAACTATAGACCAAACATTTATTCTAATTTTCTTACTATTAGCAATACTAATTGTATTTTATCTAGTAGAGCTTTTTTCATCTAGATGGAATCAATTGACAGATAAAGAAAAAAATAAATTAACTACTTTCTTGGAATTCAAAAATAATCTTTCGAAAATATTTGAGGCTATTAATCTTGGAATTAAGAATTTCTCAAAACCTTTAAATTTTTTAAATTTTGGTGATAACAATCAAAATTCAAGCCCAAAAAAGTGGGTAAGAAATGATAAAAATGATAATATAAAAGTCTGAAACCAAATCAATTGGTTTTTGATACATGCCAAAAAAATTACAGGTCAATTAAGAAAGAATATAATAAATTTTATTTATTTAAACAATTCTATTGATCACCAATATTACCTATATTGTCGTATGAAATCCCAAAATAGCAAAGAACAAAAATCAGACTTTTCTTATAAAGAGACTTTAAATTTACTTAAAACTGATTTCTCAATGCGTGCTAACTCAGTTGTGAGAGAACCTGAGATTCAGAATTTTTGGGCTAATAATAATATTGATTTTGAATTGGGTTCAAATAACTCTGGAAAAACATTTACATTACATGATGGCCCGCCTTATGCGAATGGAGCACTCCATATGGGTCATGCTCTCAACAAAGTTTTAAAAGACATAGTAAATAAGTACAAAACCTTGAAAGGATTTAAAGTTCACTATGTTCCTGGCTGGGATTGCCATGGATTACCTATTGAATTAAAAGTACTTCAAAATATGAAATCTGATGAAAGAAAGAATCTTAATACTCTAAACCTAAGAAAAAAAGCAACAAATTATGCATATGTTCAAATTAATAATCAAATGGAGGGTTTCAAAAGGTGGGGAATATGGGGAGATTGGGATAACCCTTACTTAACTCTTAAGAAAAGTTATGAATCTGCTCAGATAGGAGTATTTGGAAAAATGTTTTTAAATGGATATATATATCGAGGTCTTAAACCTGTACATTGGAGTCCAAGTTCTAGGACTGCACTGGCAGAAGCAGAACTAGAATATCCTGAAGAACATTATTCAAAAAGTATTTATGTTTCTTTGAAGATTACTAAAATACCTGAAGAAATCTTTTTGAAATTACGGCAAGAAAATCCAAATATCACAAAGGATCTTTTTCTAAGTAATTCTTTCGTAACTATTTGGACCACAACTCCTTGGACAATACCAGCAAATGAAGCAGTTTCGGTAAATCCCAAAATTAACTATGTTTTTGCTATTGATGAAGAGAAACGAATATATCTTTTTGCAAAAGATTTATCCTCTGAAATTAGTATTAAATTTAATAAAGATTTAGAGATACTTTTTGAGGTTAAGGGATCTTGCTTGGAAAATATTGAATACCAACATCCTACTAAAAACAAAAATTGCAGAATTGTGGTTGGCGGAGATTACATCACTACAGAATCTGGCACTGGAATTGTTCATACTGCTCCAGGCCATGGTATGGATGACTTTGTTGTGGGGCAAAAATACGGTTTACCTACTACTTGTGTTGTTGATGAAAAAGGGAATTTGAATGAATATTCAGGACAATTTAAAGGATCAAATGTACTTAAAGATGCTAATGGTCTAATTATTGAATATTTAAAAGAAAAAAACTTGCTTCTATTACAAGAAAATTATAAGCATAGATTTCCTTATGATTGGAGAACTAAAAAACCTACTATTTTTCGGGCAACAGAACAGTGGTTCGCATCTGTAGATGGCTTTAGATCATCTGCATTAAAGGCGATCGAAGATGTTGAATGGATGCCAGCAACAGGAAAAAAAAGAATATATTCTATGGTCATTGGCAGAGGAGACTGGTGTATTTCTAGACAAAGGTCATGGGGGGTACCAATTCCTGTTTTTTATAAAAAAAATGGTAATGAAATCCTTCTAAACAAAGAAATAATTAACCATATTCAAAAACTTTTTAGTGAACATGGAGCAGATATTTGGTGGGACTGGGAAGTCAAGAGCTTATTACCGGAAAATTATGTAGAAGAATCTGATCTATGGGAAAAAGGAAAAGATACAATGGATGTCTGGTTTGATTCGGGATCTAGTTGGGCCGCAGTGTGTGAACAAAGAAGTGAGTTAAGCTATCCTGCTGATCTTTATTTAGAAGGCTCAGATCAACATCGTGGATGGTTTCAATCTTCTTTGCTCACATCTGTTGCTGTTAATAACAAACCACCCTATAAAAAAGTTTTAACTCATGGTTTTGCACTTGATGAGAATGGAAGAAAAATGAGCAAATCTTTAGGAAATGTTGTTGATCCAAATATAATTATTAATGGAGGTAATAATAAAAAAACTGAGCCCGCTTATGGCGCTGATGTTTTAAGGCTATGGGTAAGTTCGGTAGATTATTCAGTAGATGTTCCAATTGGTTCAAATATCCTCAAACAGCTATCAGATGTTTATAGAAAAGTTCGTAATACAGCAAGATATCTCTTAGGAAATATTCATGATTTTGATCCAAATATCAATAGTTTTGAAATAGATCAATTACCGCTTCTAGATCAGTGGATGTTAGGCAGATTAGTTGAGGTTACAAATCAAATATCAACTGCTTATGAAAGTTATGAATTTTCAAAGTTTTTTCAAATTTTACAAAGTTTTTGCGTTGCAGATCTATCAAATTTCTATTTGGATATTGCGAAAGATAGATTATACGTTAGTGCTAAATCTCAATTTAGGAGAAGGTCATGTCAGTTTGTGCTATCTAAAATTGTTGAGAATTTAGCTGTATTTATTTCTCCAGTACTTTGTCATATGGCTGAAGACATTTGGCAAAATATTCCATATTCAACTAAAGAAAAATCAGTATTTCAAAGAGGATGGCCAAATTTCCCGCAGTCCTGGAAAAGTCAAAGTCTCAATATGAATATTTCGAATTTAAGAAATTTGAGAGTGGAAATTAACAAAGCTATAGAGGGATGTAGAAATAAGCAACTAATTGGAGCAGCTTTGGAAACAGAAGTGAATTTTTTACCTGAGGATAAACTTGTAAATGATTCTTTGACTTGGCTAGAAAAATTTGGCAATAAAGATGTAGATTTATTTAGTGAATGGCTTATAGTTTCGAATTTTAAAGTGGTATCAACTTTAGTGGGGAATTCTCTAATTGTTGATGAAAATCAACTTGGAAAAATTCAAATTCTTAAAGCTAATGGTCAAAAATGTGATAGATGTTGGCATTATCAAAAAGAAACTGTTAGTGGTATTCAAAACACTAAATTATGTAAAAGATGTTCTAATATTATTAATCTAAAAATTTCTTAAAGCCAGTTTTTTGGATTTAAGAAAAAAAGAGAGTTTTTATTTTCTCTTATAAAGCTTTCTTTGGTTTCTTCTAAAGGTGACTTATAAAGTCGAAAGTTTGTAAGTAAAAAATTAAATTCTAAAACTTTTTTTTCTAAATCCTTTTCTATTGGATGCGTTGTAGAGCTAGTGTAACCTTTGAAAATAATTATTTCTAATTTCTCCTTTGGATTTTTATTAAGAATGTGTCCTTCAAGTTTAAGGATCCTATTAGGCATGTTGGAACTTATTCTTTCGAGAATTGTTATTAAATCAATTTCTTCCATTTTCGGCGAAGCAAGAGTTTCTTCCATTTTTAGGTAGTTTAATTATCGACCATTGAATTAAGCCTAAAACATAAATAAGCAATGAAAATAATCCTAAAAATTTTGCTACTGGCTGTGTAAAGTTAGCTCCGAAGAAAAAATTAAATAAGCTTTTTATAAGTATGTAGAAATTTGAGGATGGCTTAAGCCAAATTTCACATTCAGTAAAATTTATATTAGAAAAGCAGCTGATGTTTTGTAAACTTTGAATTAAGAAATTTAGAGATATAAATGTTAGCGACCATCTCCATACTTTTGTTGTTGTAATAAGTGAGTAAGAAAAATCATATTCTTTTAATTCATCATTAATATCATTCCAAAACCAAACTGAGATTGTCATTAATAATGTTGAGAAATTAGTAATTATGAGCGCGTAATCATACTTACCTATCAATAGCAAAAGACTGATAAAAAATAAAAGTGAAATTTTCCAATAAATAGATAGAAGCTTGTTGACAGCTTTATTTCTTTTTTTAATTGACCACCAGAATAATGTAAAAGGAATACCAATAAGGAAAATAATTGAAAGTTGAAAAGATAGCCAAACTGAAAGTTGATTAAGAACGTTCAAAACTTTTTCTTTTTAGATACATAATAATTAAACATTAAACTATTACTGTTTAAATTACTATTGTCATAGTTATGAATATTATGCATCTTTGTATTGGTGCATACCAATAAATTAATCATTTCATGAGACAGCATGTTAACCCTCTCAGTAAAGTTTTTGATCAAATTGAAAGAATACCCTCTTTAGATGAAATGTTTAATGATTCTAAATTGCCTCTGCATTTGGATATAGGTTGTGCTGCTGGTGAGTTTCTATTTGATTTAGCTTTAGCTAATACAAATTGGAATTATTTAGGAATTGAAATCCGAGAGAAATTAGTTAAATCTGCTAAATTAAGATCGCGCGAGAGAGAAATCAAAAATTTATATTTTATATTTGGTAATGCATATAAAATTTTGAATGATATTCATAATAATTTTCTAGCTAAGAATCTAAAAAGTATTTCATTTAATTTCCCGGATCCATGGTTTAAAAAGAGACATCATAAAAGGCGAGTTATTCAACCAGAGTTTATTGATATTCTCTCAAATTCGTTGCAAAAAGGATCATTAATTTACATTAAAACTGATGTAAAGGATTTGTTCGATCATATGGATTGCACTATATCAAGTAATTTTAGTTTTCAAAAACTGGATAAAAATGATATCAATCTTTTGGAAACTTTTAATCCAAATAGATTTCAAACGAATAGGGAAAAGTATGTGATTGTTAATCAACTTGATATTTATGAGAGGATTTATATAAAAATTTGATTAATAATTAACTTAAAATTTTATTAATGTCTGAACTGAGGTTTTGTGTTATTTTACTTGATAAATTTTGCACTATCCCCTCATCTTTGGCTTCTACTAGTACCCTTATGGTAGGTTCCGTTCCGCTAGGCCTTATGTAAACTCTACAACTACCGGAGTAATTTTTTTGATAATTTTCTATGGTTTGATTAATTAAACTTTTAGTTTTTTGATTTGTATTATTTAAATTATGATTCATATTAATGTTTGTTAGTTTTTGGGGAAAAGGGTCGAAACTACTTTCAAGCCAATTATTTAAAGTAATACTTTTCTTTTTACAGTATTTTGAAATTTGAAGAGCAGTCAAAATCCCATCTCCAGAAAAATTATTAATTTTTGACAGTATATGACCTGATTGTTCACCTCCCAAAACAGCATTATTTTTCTTAATTGCTTCATAAACAAATTTATCTCCAACATTAGTTCTATATAAAATTCCACCAATTTTGTTCCAGGCTTTTTCAAAACCTAAATTTGCCATTTGCGTAGATATTAGTAAATTATCTGTGAGAATTTTTTGTTCCATAAGTTCTCTACCCCAAAGAAAAAGTATGTGATCTCCATCAAGTACTTTTCCTTTAGAATCCAAGCCAATTACTCTATCGGCGTCCCCATCAAAGCTAAATCCCATATCTGCAGGATTCTCTATTAATGTTTTTTTTAATGATTGGAGGTCAGTAGAACCACAATTCATATTAATTTTTAACCCATTTTTAGAGTTATTGATGACTCTTACATCTGCACCAAGATTCTGAAAAACTTTTTTTGCGCAGGTTGTAGCTGATCCATAACACGTGTCCAATATTATTTTCATGCCAAACAAATTTTCGCCCTCCATAGTTTGGACAAGGCTATTCATATATATATCCATGAGATCTTCATTTGTCTTAAGAGAGATCTCTTTCGATGAAATTAATCTATTTTGATTCTCTTCTTCAATTAATTTTTGAATTTTATTTTCAAAATTTCTAGTAATTTTTTGACCATTTTGATCAAAGATTTTTATGCCATTGTATTCTGGTGGATTATGACTGGCAGATATCATTATTCCACTACTTAGTTTCTCTTGTTTGATTAAAAAAGGAATAGCCGGGGTAGGGCAGATCCCAATATTTATAAATTTTTTGCCACTTGCAATTATACCTGATGCTATTGCCTGAAGAAGAGTTTCTCCACTGATCCTAGTATCTCTTCCTATTAGTATTGGATGATTATTATCTAAAATTAAACCTAGAGCATATCCAACTTTATAAGCTAGAGAAAAAGTTATTTCTATATTAAATCTGCCTCTTATTCCATCAGTTCCAAATATTGATTTCATAATAAGAATGCAGGAATTAAAGATATTTTCGAAATATACTCATATTTTTATATTATCAGTTGATTAAAAGCATAAGAATATGTCCACCATTTATTTGTTTAAATTATTTAAAATTGTTATAGTAGAAAAATTTTCATAAATGCAATCTGAGATAGAAGAATCACTTTTAAATAAAAAATTAAAGGTGATAATAGCTTTGTTTATTGCTGTGGTTATTATTTTTCTAATTTTGTTTAGAAATCAATTTTTTCAATCTACTTATCTTCTTAAGAGTTTTGGAGAATTATCTGTTGACCCTGAAATAGCTTTTAAAAATAACAAGCCTACTTTTCTTGAATTTTATGCTGAGTGGTGTGAAGTTTGTAAAGAAATGGCTCCAAAAGTATCTCTTTTAAAAGAGGAATACGAAAAAAATATTAATTTTGTTTTCTTAAATGTTGATAATCAAAAATGGGAAAATTACATCCGTAAATTTGAAGTAAATGGCATTCCTCAAGTTAATCTTTTTGATGAAAAAGGTAATTTAATATCTACCTTTATTGGGAAACAAGAAGAATCAAAAATAAGAGATTCTATTGATCAAATGGAAAAAGAAGCAAAATCTAATGAAAAAATTGTTAACGCTACATTTTCAGTAATTGAAAGAAATAAAAATCGTGATATTTCTCCTCGTAGTCATGGATAATTTTTACCAATCCAGCGATTTCGATACAATGGGAAAACTCTTTTTGAAAATTGATTTGCAATTTTCAGCAATACACTTATGTTCTTTTTGTGTACCATGAGCTGATCTTAAATGAATGTAATGTATCCACGATCTACATGATCCAGACATGTAGATTCTAGTTGGGGTTGCTAATGGTAAAACAAATCTCGCACATTCTTTAGCAATTCCTTCAGCCAGTAAATCTTCATATAATTCTGAAGAAGCTTTAAAGTGTAAAGCTATTTTTGCATTGAATCTTTTTTTTAAATCATCAGGTAGGTCAGGAATAGAATTTTGCCTATTTTTAAAATCTTGCCTTCTCAATTCTGGTATAGGAATATTTCCTAATTGAGAACTATCTGCATATCTCTGCGAAAATTCTTGGAAAGTAAATGATCTATGTCTTAATATTTGAGCTGCAATTCCTCTATTAGTTTCTATTTGTAGAGTCATAAATGACTGTTCAAAGACACTCCAATGTTCATTCTTAATGCAATAACTCAATAATTTTGAATAATCTTCATTTTTCTGATTGCTTGGATTGCTAACCCTTGCAATGTAGGCCATTGTTTTTTCTGCATCAGGAGTTAACGAAATTAGTTCAACTTTACTCATCTTATATCTTTGCTAAAGTTACTTTCTCTGGTTGATTTTGATACTTACCTCTTCTATCTTCATATGTTGTGGAGCAAGGATCACCTTCAAAAAAGAGTAGTTGGCAGATTCCTTCGTTAGCATAAATTCTGCAATCTGCGCCTGAACTATTACTAAACTCTAGAGTCAGATGGCCTTCCCATCCAGCCTCTGCAGGCGTTGTATTAACAATAATTCCCAGTCTTGCGTACGTGCTTTTGCCTATACAAATTACTGTTATATTTTCTGGTACTTTCATCTTCTCTAAAGCTACCCCTAAACCGTAAGAATGAGCAGGAAGAATAAAAAAGTCTCCATCGTTATCATTATGAAGAACAGTTTTTTCAAGATTATTAGGATTAAACTTTTTGGGATTCATAACAGTACCTGGAATATGTCTAAAAATTAAGAATTCCTTTGATGAAAGCCTTAAATCATAGCCATAAGATGAACATCCGTAACTCAAAACTGGTTTTTGTTGATTGTCAGGCTCAAGATGCCGCACCAAATTTGATTGGAAGGGGTTTATCATCCCTTCCGACGCTTTTTGATTTATCCAGAGATCATTCTTTAGCATTGTTTTAAGAGCGCAGTTCGGTAATTTGGTTGGCCATTAATAATAAATCTTTAGGAATACTTGTACCAGTAAGGATTACATCTCCTGATATAAATCGGTTTTCAAGTGTTGAAATCAAATCATCCTTATTGATAATTTTCATCTCAATGGCAAGAAAAATTTCATCAAGTATGATCTGATCATTTTCTCCTGAAGTTAATTCTTTTTTACAAAAACTCCACAATTTATTTATTGATTCATAAATAGATTTTTTTAGTTTTTTATTATCTTCAATTTCCTCAGAATTATATTTATCAAAAGAATCTGATGGTCTTACCCAAGTTAAATTACCGCAGAGCTTTACTGCATTTGCGATCCCTTGCTTAACTCCTCCTTTCATAAATTGTACTAAAAGCACTTTCCTACCAAGGGCAGCATTTCTTAGAGAGTCTCTGATGATAGAAGAATAACTTCCTCTGTATGAAGATTGATAGATTTGGATTTGGCCATTTTGTGTAAACCTATTTAATTTTATTTTGTTAGCAGAATTTATTTTTACTAAATCAGGATTTCTCTCGGAATAACTATTGGATGAACTAATTACCATTATTTTAGATTTCTTTTTTATATGCAGTATAAATTGAATCTATAGACGCTGCATATAGTGTAATTTTACTTAAAAAAAACGTTTAGAAAGTCGAAACTAGCGGAAAAAAAACTATAGAGAATCCAAAAAGAATTGAAAATTGTTACTGTTGATACAAGATATTTTAGGGTGTCTTCTTAAATTTCCTATTAGTTAAGATATTTATGATACCTTCTTCTCGAGGATTCAACCGCTTTAGTTCGCAACAATCAGGACAAAGTAAAATTCATTCTGTTGGAGAACGTTTCCCAATCAATAGAACTTTAATGGAAGTAATTAAAGGTCTAGAGGGTGCAAGCACAGAAATGGTTGAGAGATCTAAAACAATATTTTTCCCTGGCGATCCTGCTGAAAGGGTTTATCTAATAAGAAGAGGAGCAGTAAGGCTATCAAGAGTTTATGAGTCAGGTGAAGAGATAACTGTTGCTCTTTTGAGAGAAAATAGTCTCTTTGGTGTTTTATCTCTTTTGACAGGACATAGATCTGATCGCTTTTATCATGCAATAGCATTTACAAGAGTTGAAATGATAACTGCACCTGCGAATTCTGTTTTAAGAGCAATAGAGGAAGATGCATCAGTAGGACTATTATTGTTACAAGGTCTTTCAAGCAGGATCCTACAAACAGAAACAATGATAGAAACTCTTACTCATAGAGATATGTCTTCTCGTTTAGTAAGCTTTTTAATGGTTCTTTGTAGGGATTTTGGAGTTGCAAGTGAAAAAGGGATTACAATAGATTTGAGACTTTCACACCAAGCTATTGCAGAAGCCATTGGTTCAACAAGAGTAACGATCACAAGATTATTGGGAGATTTAAAGGATTCTGGGCTCCTCAATATTGAAAGAAAAAAGATTACAGTATTTGACCCAATAGCTCTTGCAAAAAGATTTAATTGATTCATCATTAACTATGATGTATTGAGAGATTGAAATATTGTGGCTTGGATTTTAATTGTTTTTTTAGTATTTCTAGGAGGATTAATTGCACCATTTGGGGATTTGCTAGGTACCAAGATTGGTAAAGCAAGATTTAGTATCTTAAAATTAAGGCCAAAAAAAACAGCAACAATTATAACGATAATTACTGGAGGATTTATTAGTTCAATATCAATTGGATTGTTAATTTTAGTTAGTGAAGAATTTAGGCAAAGACTTTTTGTTGATATACCTTTTTTACAAAAAACTTTGGATGAGAGTAAAAAGGCGCTTCTTCCTTTGCAGGAAGAGAGGAAGAAGCTTGAAGTTAAAATTAAAAATAAAGAAAAAGAATTAAATAAATTAAAAAGTGATATTAAAGAATTTAGAAGAGGAAATGTAGTAATTAAAAGGGGCCAAACTTTATTTATTGCACAAGTTAGTTCTACACCAAGCATAAAATCAGATTTAGGAAAGATTTACAATAGTGCAGACACATATGTTCAGAAAATTGTAATCCCTAGTAAAAAGGAAATAAAGAATATCCTTTTGTGGAGACCTAGTGATATTGCTGAAATTGAAGAAGTCACTTCAAAAGGTGGGGATTGGATCATCTCGATTAAATCAGCAACTAATGTTTTGAGAGGAGATAATTTTGTTTTTGTTTACCCAGAATTACTGGAAAATAAAATTGTTGTCAAAAGAGGAGAAATTATTACGAGCGAAATTATTGATAAAAAAGATCTTGATTATAAAAATATCAATTTAAAAATTAAAACTTTGTTGAGAAAAACAAGAGACAAAATCAAATTAAAAGGATCAATTGTTAATGAAATTACTACAAAAGGAGACTTTGTTAAAAAAATTAGAGATTCGATAAAGTTGAACGAAGTTAACAAATATCGAATAGAGGTTGTATCTTTAAAAAATAGTAAAACTGCAGACTCAATAATAGTTGAGTTAAATATTACTAAACTGTAAATCTCTGTGCTTAAGTTTCTTTCTATTGATCCAGGTAAAATTAAATGTGGATTAGTTTTAGCTGAAATAAGCGAAAAAAAAGTTCATAAAGCGATTATTCTTAAAAGTGAATTAATTGAAGATTATGTAAAAAATTTAAATACAATTGAAGATATATCAAAAATTATTATTGGTAACGGTACAACCAGTCGAGAGATTAAAGAAAAACTCAATATTTTTAAAAAAAAAATAATAACTTTTGAAGAAAAAAATTCTACTTATAGAGCCAAAGCAAGATATTTTGAACTTTTCCCAATTAAAGGTTTGCAGTTTTTAGTTCCTAGGGAGGTTTTTATTCTTAATAAAAATCTCGATGCAATATCAGCTTTGATAATTTTGGAGGATTATTGCAAAATAAAGTTTACTTTGAGTCAGAATATTGATTTTAAAACTTGGCTAAAATAGTGAACTTATATTCATTACCTGTTTCTAGTTCATAATCTTTTTTCAATAAAAATCTTAATAAGGCATCTTCAATTAACGCTCTTCCCAAAGGAGGATTTATTAATAATAAACCTTTATTGAAAGACCATGTAAAAGTCCATTTGAATTGACTAGCTTCAACAAGTCCTTTAATTTGCTTTTTTGAAAAGCAATATTCTTTAACACTTAAATTGGCTATCGTTTCTGGTTTTGGAATCATTTGTTATTTTTGGTCTTTATCAAACGAATTTAATTCATTTATTATAAGTTCTTCTTTTTTTGTATTTAATTGTTCGAGAGATTCTATTACCCTATTATAAACTTTATCTAATATTGATTTTTCTTCTAGGGAAATATTGCCTAATACATGAGAAATAGTATTGAAATCATTTGTACCTTTAATTGATGGGGGAGAACCAATTCCAATTCTGATTCTATTAAAATCACAGGTCTGTAATTTTTCAATAATGCTTTGCAATCCATTATGTCCTCCAGAGCTTCCTTTTTTTCTAAATCTTATTTTTCCAAGGGGTAGATCTTTATCATCAACAATTATAAAAATCTGATCTAAATTAATTTTGTACCAATCTTTTATGGCTCGGACAGCATCACCGCTATTATTCATATACGTATTTGGTAAAAATAACCTGTAAGTTGAATCATTGATTTTGAATTCTGAGCAGGAACTTTTAAGTTTATCCTTTAATAAAAAATTAGAATTATATTTTTTTGAAAGATTTTCAAGCAGCAAAAAACCTATATTATGTCTGGTTTTTGAATATTTTTTACCAGGATTACCCAACCCAATTAAATATATTTCATTCATGATCTACAGTAAAATCTCTTTATAGTTGAGATTATAAATATACAAACAAACTATAACTAATTAAATTAAATAAATATTCCAAAAAAAGTTTTGGTGATACTTAGATTAATTGTCTAACTCCTAAGAGTTTTTAAATTTTAATTTCCGTTCCAATCTACTGAGAAACCCTGTAATAGTAGGGATTGGTTATAAATTTGTAGAAGAATAACTAAGAACACTAGAAGAAGTAGTCCTATGACTGTCATCACAGGTACTGCTCCCCATCCCGGTACAACTTTTCCTTGACCTGAATTGCCAATTGCTTTTAAAAGACTTCCTAATGCTGTTTTTTGACCCATGTTGAATTCACAAAATCGAATATTATTTCGCTATTGTATAAGAACTTATACATAAATTGTTTACAAACTTAGCAAAATTGATGCAAACTTTATCATCTGCTCCAGACCCTGCAGTTTCCATAGCAGTAACAATTCTGGCATTACTACTAGCTTTAACCGGATTTGGTCTTTGGACTGCATTTGGACCTAAAGCAGCCAAGCTTACAGATCCTTGGGATGATCATGATGATTAAAGTTTCTTTAAAGTATTTCAAAATTTTCCAAAAATACAAAAAGTAAACCTTTTACCATAAATTAAATATAAATTTAATAGGATATATTTCGAAAGCACACGTAATTCTATGCTCGCCTTAAAAATTTCTGTTTACACTATTGTCTTTTTCTTCGTTGGAATCTTTCTATTTGGATTTTTAGCAAGTGACCCAACTAGAACTCCAAATAGAAAAGATTTAGAAAGCCCACAAGACTAATCTTTTAATTAATTTAAATTGAATACGGTAATATCAAAAAAATTATTATTTTTTTCTTTTTTATTTATTAATTTATTTCAACCGGTACAGTCTACTGACTTACCTTTAGTTAATAAAAAAAAAGACCACTATCTATTTGATAAAGAGAAGAATTCAAAAACTTTCGATTACGATAAATTTTCTTATTTATCACTTTATAATGAACTAAAAAAAATTAATTTAGAAAAAAAATCATTAGAGGAAAATGCAAAGCCACTTTTAGTTAATTTAAGTGAAAAGAAGGAAGAGTTAATAATTGAATCTGAAAAACAGTCTGAAATAAATAATGTTATCTACGCTGAAGGAAACGTTTCTGTTTCTTATAAGGGCAAACTCCTGAGAGCTGATAATCTAATTTACGATAAATTAAATAAAAAAATTAATGCTAAAGGAAATATATCTTTCTTATTAGGAGATCAATTTTTTCAAGTTTCAGAATTAGAGTATAGTTTTATTAACGAAAAAGGTTATTTGTTAGATGTTAAGGGGGCTTTTAATACAAATACTTTGATGAATGACTTATCATCAGATTTCATCTCGTCAGATTCTTATAAGATAGAAAGTTTACTAAAATTAAACAAAAAGGAAGTTATCAATACTCCTAGCAAGGTTGAGAATTGGTTATTTTTTACAGAAAAAATGATTATTGATGGTAATAAGTGGGCAAGTAAGAAGGCATTATTTACTAATGATTTACTCGAATTGAAACAAGTGAAATTAGCAGTTAATTCCTTAGAAATTATTTCTGAAGGAGAGGAATTATTAAGATTTAGGTCGTCATTAAGTTACTTGATTTTTGATGAAAAAGTATCAATCCCTCTTTGGTTTGGAGACAGAACTTTGAATCAGTCAGAAGAATCATTTAATGTTGAAAACAAATGGATTCTTGGATATGAAAATTTAGACAAGGATGGTTATTTTATTGGTAGGAAATTTAACTCCTTAGATCTAACTAAAAACTTTGTTTTAGATTTAGAACCTCAATTCTTGATACAGCGCTCACTAAAAGGTTACACAAAAAGTTTTGTAAATGAGGGAGATTCAATAACTTCTGAGAAAGTTAAAAGAAATGCAAGTTTTAAAGATTATTTTGCTCTGAAATCCGAAATAAATGGTCCAATAAATAATTGGGATTTAGAAATAGAAAATAATTTAAATTCTTTTGACGTTGAAAAATTTTCAGATGCATTTAGATCAAAGACTAATTTAAGTAAAGAAATTAATTTTTTAAATTCCAAATGGGTAAAAAACTTTTATGGAGTTTATAGAGATAGAGTATGGAATGGTTCATTGGGTGAAGCGGAAATTTACTTAGGTTATGGTTCGGAATTAAAAAAAGAAAATAGTTGGGTTGTTAATGGCATAAAAAAGACAGAATTTTTATCTTTAGGATTGGCTAATATAAAAGCTGAAGGTTTAAATACAAAAAGTCTTGTAACTAAGTTCAAAGGTAACCTATTTTATTCTTTAGGTCAGAAATTCCCCATTAATATTGTCGAGCCTCAAAAGAAAACTATTGATATTTCATATAGGTATATTCCTGAACCAATTACGAAAGGATTAAGTATTAATACAAGATTAGAAGCATCATATTCTTTTTATGAAAATGGAGATCATCAAGAATATATAGGTTTAGGTCTTGGCCCAGAATTCATATTTGGTGATTTTAAAAATAAATTTTTTGATTATACTCGTTTAAGTCTATTCCCTTTTTATAAGTTGAGTAGCGGAGAAAGTGTTTTTAAATTCGATCAAAATTATGATAATTTCACTTTAAATATTGCTCTTGATCAGCAATTATTTGGCCCAGTTATTCTCAAAAGTAGTGGCACTTTAAACCTTTCTGATGATTCTGATGACTATGGTGAATTTATAGATTCTAAAATTGCATTAAATTGGAAAAAAAGATCTTATGAATTTGGTATTTTTTATCAGCCTCATAATCAAGCGGGAGGAATTTCCTTCGGTCTTTTTGGATTTAAATAGCTACTAGAATTGATTATTAAATTTTAAGTAAGGTAAATCATGGAATTTATTTTCAATTAATTTTTCGTTTTCAAGTAGTGCGGAAGTAGCATCCCATTCTCCTGATAAAAACATTTTTCTTGCGCTTTCCTTAATCTCAAGATCAAAATTTAATTCTTTTGATTTTGCTGAGGAATTATTCATATCAATTTCTAGGAATAAACATTTATTAAAGCTATGGTTTTGCATGTCTTGGATTGAATTTTTAGGAAGCGTAAAACATGGAACTCCTATCGCAATACAATTACTATAAAAAATATCGGCAAAACTCTCGCCGATTATTGCTCTTATACCCCATCTCATAAGTGCTTGAGGGGCATGTTCTCTGCTAGAACCACATCCAAAATTGCTATTAACAATTAGTATTGTGGCATTTTTGTTTTCCTCTAAATCAAAAGGATGCTGTCCTTTTAAAGTTTTCCTATCGTCTTCAAAAACAGATTCACCCAATGAATCAAAGTTTACACACTTTAAAAAACGCGCAGGAATTATTCGATCTGTATCAATGTCATTACCAACCAAGGATATACATTGCCCGTTTATTTGTGAAATTTTTCCAATTGGTGGGGTAAACTCGGATTTCATTAGTTAATAAATTCTCGAACGTCACTGACTTTGCCATTAATTGCGGCAGCAGCAACCATTGCTGGACTCATGAGTAGTGTTCTTCCTCTTGGAGACCCCTGTCTACCTTTGAAATTTCTATTACTAGAACTAGCACTAATTTGATTACCTATTAGCTTATCTGAATTCATTGCTAAACACATTGAGCAGCCTGGTTCTCTCCATTGAAATCCAGAATCCTTAAATATCTGATCAAGACCTTCTTGTTTCGCTTCATTGGCTACTTTTTCTGAACCAGGAACTACAAATGCTTTTACATTCTTAGATACTTTTTTGTCTTTTAATACTTTAGCTGCAACTCTTAAGTCACTGATTCGACCATTTGTGCAACTGCCTATGAAACAAACCTCTACCGGAATATCTTTTATCGATTGGCCTGGCTTGAAACTCATATATTCATAAGCCTCTTCAGCAACTAATTTGTCATTTGGGGACAATTCATCTAAAAAAGGGATTTGTTGATTAATCCCAATACTTTGGCCTGGAGTAATCCCCCACGTAACGGTTGGTTCTATTTTAGAGGCATCTATTTTAATTACATCATCATAAATTGAGTCTTCATCGCTTTTTAATGATTTCCACCATGTGAGAGCTTTTTCCCAATGCTCATTTTTTGGTGAGCATAATTTATTTTTCATGTAACTAAAGGTCTTTTCATCAGGGTTTATGTAGCCGCATCTTGCTCCTCCTTCAATAGACATATTGCATATAGTCATTCTCTCTTCCATTGATAATCCATTGATTGCAGGCCCTGCAAACTCATATGCAAAACCAACCCCAGCCTTTACACCGAGTTTATTAATAATATGAAGTACTAAATCCTTAGCATAAACCCCATTAGATAATTGATTTTCGCACCAAATTTGCCTTACCTTTAATTTATTCATGGCTATGGTTTGAGTTGCAAGAACATCTCTTACTTGGCTTGTACCTATCCCAAAAGCAATTGACCCAAAAGCTCCATGAGTTGAAGTATGTGAATCTCCACAAGCGATTGTCATTCCAGGTTGAGTTAGCCCCAATTCTGGAGCTACTACATGTACTATTCCTTGACTTCCACTACCAATATTAAAAAATTTTATTTTGTGTTGTAAGCAGTTCTTCTCAAGTGTTTCAATCATTTGCTCTGCAAGATTATCTTTGAAAGGCCTGCTTTGATTATCTGTTGGCACAATGTGATCAACTGTAGCCACAGTTCTACTAGGGAATTTTACTGTTAAATTTTTGTCTTTTAAAGCGCCAAATGCTTGAGGACTTGTCACTTCATGGATTAAGTGAAGACCAATAAAAATTTGATCTGAGCCGCCAGGAAGACTGGAAACTTTGTGCAAATCCCAAACTTTATCAAATAAGGTATCTTTACTCAATTTGTAAAAAAAGCTACTTACTATTTGATAATAAGATTAATCTGAGGCTGTTCAAACACACATTTACACTTAGTGTTTGAATTTCAATTCTGTTTCGGGTTGAGTTAAATGTTTTTTTTATATTAGTTATATGATTATTCGGTCCTGAAATTGAGATATAGACAAGTCCAACTGGTTTATCTGGACTGCCTCCATTAGGACCTGCTATTCCACTAATTGCTATTGACCAATCTGCTCCTAATTTCCTTTTTACATTAATTGCCATGGACTCACAAACTTCTTCAGAAACAGCCCCATATTTTGTAAGCTTTTCTTTAGAAATATTTAATAATGAATTTTTTAGCTCATTACTATAAGAAACAATACTACCTTGAAAAACTTGAGATGAACCTGATATTGATGTTAGAGATGAAGATAGAAGACCTCCTGTACAGGATTCAGCAAAAACAATAGTTTGGTTCCTCTTAGTTAACTCTTTTATTAAAACGCTTGGCAAAGTATCATTATCCTCTCCAAAAATAAACTTTGAAAAATCTTTTTTTAATTTTTCTTTTATTGGCTTAATTATATTTTTTGCTTCTAGGTCATTTTTTGCTCGCGCCGTGATTCTGATTTTAACCTCTCCTAAGTTTGCATATGGAGCAACCGTTGGGTTTTTAAGATTTAATAGATCATTAATTTTTTCTGAAACGCTAGATTCTCCAATTCCTGCAAATTTAAGAGTATTTGAATAAAAGGAATAACTATCTGAGAATTTGGTTTTTATGAAATCATACGCAGTCTCTTCCCACATAGTTTTCATTTCACTAGGCACTCCAGGGAAAGTAAGAATAGTAAACCCTTTTATTGGTTCCCATATCATTCCTGGGGCAGTGCCGCTAGGGTTATTAATTATTTGAGCATTTTTTGGGAAGAAACATTGTTTCCTTAAGCTAGAGGAATCGTCTTTGAGCTTAGAGTTTGGAAGTTTTTGTTTAATTTCATCCCATAAGTGCGGTCTTTCAAAAATTGATACATTAAAAGATTTGGCTATTGCTTCAGTAGTTAAGTCATCTGGGGTGGGTCCCAATCCACCCGTTGTAATTAGAAGATTACTTCTTTTCGATATTTCTTGAATTACTTTTATAATTCGATCACAATTATCACCTACAGTTGATTGCCTAAAGTGATTTAAACCTAATAGAGACAACTGTTCAGAAATCCATTGAGCATTTGTATTTATGATATTTCCTAAAAGTAGCTCTGTTCCAATAGAAAGGATTTCAACTCCCTTGCAATTAGGAATCATTTTATTGATGCTTCAAGTTTGCCTTCATAAAGAGGAAAACGATTACATAAGGTTAACACTCTTTCTTTACATTGACTTTCAATCAGTGAATCCTTTGGGTTAAGTAATCTATCAGCAATAATTTCGCCAACTTCAGCAAAAGCATTCTCATTAAAGCCTCTAGTAGTTAAAGCAGCAGTACCCAACCTAAGCCCGCTGGTTACAAAAGGCGATTCTGGGTCAAATGGAACAGTATTTTTATTTGCAGTGATGTTCACTTCACTTACTAGCAAGTCAGCAATTTTACCAGTCATATTGATGCTTCTTAAATCGAGTAAAACAATATGATTATCAGTACCTCCACTAACGATATCAATACCTCTATTTATTAATGTTGAAGCTAGAACTTTGGCATTTTTTATTACTTGTTGGGAATAATTAACAAAATCTGGCTGTAAGGCTTCTCCAAATGCAACTGCTTTAGCTGCAATAATGTGTTCCAGAGGCCCCCCCTGAGTCCCCGGGAAAACAGATTTATCAAATTTCTTTCCAAATTCTGCATCTTTACACAAGATAAGCCCTCCTCTTGGCCCTCTTAATGTTTTATGAGTAGTTGTAGTTACTACGTCACAATAAGGAATTGGATTTGGATGAAGTTTACTCGCTACAAGACCTGCGATGTGTGCAATATCAGCCATTAAGAATGCACCAACTTCATCTGCAATTTTCCTAAATGATTCAAAATCGATTGTTCTTGGATAAGCTGAATATCCGCATATGATCAATTTTGGTTTTTTTTCAAGTGCTATCTCTCTTATTTCATGAAAATTTAATTCACTAGTTTCTTTATTTACACCATAGTGAACTGCATTAAACCACTTACCACTCATATTTACTGGAGATCCATGAGTTAGGTGTCCACCATGAGATAAATCCATCCCCAGAATTGTGTCGCCAGGTTTAAGTAAACTTAGGAAAACAGCAGCATTTGCCTGTGCTCCACTATGGGGTTGCACATTAGCCCAATTTGCATTAAATAATTTTTTCGCTCTTTGAATAGCTAATTCTTCGATTTCATCAACAAATTCACATCCCCCGTAATATCTTTTTTGAGGTAATCCCTCTGCGTATTTGTTTGTAAGAACTGATCCTTGAGCCTGCATGACGGCAGTTGATGCAAAATTTTCACTTGCTATTAGTTCAAGATGAGTTTCCTGTCTATTTTTTTCAGAGTTGATAAAATTTGATATTACTGGATCACTTTCTCTAAGATTTTGAAGAATATTCATTGAATTTGATAAGTAATACCCATAATATAGACGATATTTTTTAGAAAAATATAAAAAGAATATTTCATAATTTTAAACGCGCCTGGAGAGATTCGAACTCCCGACACCCTGATCCGTAGTCAGGTGCTCTAATCCACTGAGCTACAGGCGCATAATTATGTAATATCTCTGTTTCTGGGTCTCTTAGTCAACTAGATTTCAGGTAAAATATCTATTATTAACAATCTAATTATTAATATGCCTATAAAGTGGTACGGAAATGGTGATTTAGAAGATCCCATCTATAAACATTTTTCTCGAATAGTAAATTTTGTTATTCACTGCATGATATTTACTGCAATAATAAGTGGAACTTGGCTTTTAAAAGAAATTAAATATGAAATCGCTTTTTTTAATAATTTTGCAATTTTCTGGTCAATTCTTTTAGCCTCCCATTTACTTTTTGTAATTATCAAAAAACCTAATAATACTTCAAAACAATCAACTTAATTATTTTTAATTTATGAACTCTCATGTAAGAATAAGTGATTTAGAAAATATTATTGCAGAAAAGGTTTTTATAAAAATAGAAAAGTGGAATTTATATCTTGGAGATGCAGGCCTAGCCAGAAATCTTGCAATTGAATGTATCAGCAATAAAAATCAAAGCCCATTGGAGGCTGCGAAAATAAGTTTGAAAGCAATAAATGTAAAAGTAGGGGATGGTGTTAACAGTATTCCACTGATCAATTTAATAACTAACTCACAAATTCTAGAATTAGAGGAGATTTTGGAAAGTTTTTTTGAAAACTAAATCTTTTTTTTAAACTTTAAGTTTATTTACTCTCAGGCATTTTGTAAGAAAAAAATAGATTATAAAAAAAGTTAGAGATCCAAATATTAATAATAAAAATTCTGCGAGATTTGAATTGAAGTTACTTGTAGTTTTAAGAATAGTAAAACAAAGGGTGCTATCTATAAATGCCGATAATGACATGAGGATAATTTTCCTTAATAAATCCAAGTTAGGCAAGTGGATATTTTCATTTCTCAGATTCAAAGAAAGCAAAACACAAACTATAAAGTTAACTATTACTGAAGATAAAATTATTCCTACTACTCCAAAGTTATATGGAGAAAGATTCCCAAAATTATTAATTGGGGCACCAATTAACAACCAATCAAAAAAAATATTTAATATTATCCCTGCTAATGATGACTTGAAAGGGAAATTTGTTTTTTCTATTGAATAGTAAGTTCTTACTAATAAATCTCTATAAAGATAAAAAGGTATGCCAACTCCATAAGCAATTAATATATTCTTTACTTTTAAAGCCGCTGAATAATCAAAAGATCCTCTTTGAAAAACTAACTCTACTATTTGATTATTAAATGTTATGAAAAATGCCGCTAAAAAAATAGTTGTCAAGAAACAGTACTCTATTCCAGAGATCAATTTTTTTTGGAGGCCTATATAGTCTTTATCACTTCTCAATTTAGAAAATTTTGGAAGTAATGGCAAAATCAACGAGTTAGATAATATGCCTAATGGTGCTTGTATCAGAAAGTTTCCATAAGCTAGCCCTGATGCTGCTCCTCGAAAACTTGAAGCGAAAAACATATCTATAAAAACATTAATTTGACTGAGACCTGATGAGATAGATGCTGGAATAATTAGTTTGTAAATCCTCCTCTCTTCATCACTAAATAATTGGAAGTTTGACTTTAATCTCAAGAGACCGATTTTATTAATTTCCGAAATTTGAACAACAAACTGAATTAAAGTTCCAGTCAAAGTTGCAAAAGCTAGTAATCCCGTATAAGTAAAGAAATGAGAATATGCATTTTCTTGGTTGATAATCCCACTTAATAAAACAAAAAAAATAGTAGTTAAACTTGTTATGGCCGGACTTATACTGGATAAAAAGAATTTTCTTTGGGAATTTAAGGCGCCAAAGCTTAAACCTATTAATCCGGACAAAGGGATACAAGGTGTAAGTATTTTTAATTGGTAAGTGGCAATTGATTTAGCTTCGTAACTTAAATTGGGGGCTAATAATTCAATTAATGAACTGGAATTAAAATATATCAATATAGCTAAACCAATTAAAAGTATTGAAAGTTTTATTCCGACTTGAGTTAAAACAATTCCTCCATTTTTTTTGTTAAGGGGTGTTAGAACTGCAACAACTGCGTTATGTAAGGGACCATTAATCCCTCCAATGATTATTAGCAAAAAACCTGGAATTATATAAGCATAATTAAATGCGTCGTATGTTACCCCAACTCCAAAAGCAGCAGCTATAAATATTTGTCTTATACATCCAGCTAATTTACTAAGACTAGTACCAAATGAAATTGAAAAAACATTATTTTTTAAAAATGAATGCATTTGGATTTGTCTAAATTTTTCAAGAAGTTTAAGTTTCAATTATATTTGATTTTTAACTAAAGACATTTTTATGGATGATCGGATAATTGAATTTGATCCATTAATTGAAGGAGTTTTAATCAAGAGGTATAAAAGGTTTCTTGCAGATATAAAATTAGAGAGCGGCGAGGTTGTAACTGCTCATTGTGCCAACACAGGCCCAATGAAGGGACTTTTGAGTGAGGGAGCAAAGGTAAGAATAAGTGTTTCCAATTCTCCAAAAAGAAAATTACCTTTTACTTGGGAACAGATATGTGTTTTAGATGCAAAAAATGAAGAGGTTTGGGTTGGTATCAATACACTATTTGCAAATAAGTTAATCAAAAAGGTTATTGAGAAAAATTTGCTTGACGAAATAATAGGAGAAATAGAGACAATTAAATCTGAAGTTCCTTATGGAAAAGATAAAAAAAGCAGAATTGACTTTTTTTTAACTCCTAAATCTTCAAATCCTGATAAACGTAACATTTACATAGAGGTTAAAAATACGACTTGGATTAGAGAAAATGTTGCTCTATTCCCTGATACAGTAACGAAAAGAGGCCAAAAACACCTCATGGAATTAAAGGAATTAATTCCTGAAAGTAAAAGTGTATTAATACTTTGTATTACAAGAAAAGACGCTTGTTTTTTTGCACCCGGAGATGAGGCAGATCCCTTATACGGCAATCTTTTTAGAGAATCTTTAAGTGCAGGAATGATAACGATTCCTTGTTCCTTTGAATTTCATAAAGACCACATATCATGGAGAGGAATTAAACCTTTGAAATAAATAAAATCTTGATATTTTGAAACTTCTAAAAATCAAATTTTTTAATTTAACAAATAATTTTTTAGGTTGCAACTATAAAAATGGTATCAACAACTACTAGACACTGATAAGTTTTTTGAATAAATTTAAATTTGAAAGGAAACAGTAAAACTGTTTTTTTGCAGATCTAATTTTTTTTTATGACCACTGCTTTGCAAACGCCTCAAAGGCGCTCTAGGTCCAAACTTCAAGATGCAAGTCTTGTGAATGGACCTATGCTCCTCTTGAGGAGTATTCGAGGATTTAGTTCAAACCGCTCAATGTTGTGGCTTGCAACTGTTCCCCTAGCTTTGTTTGGTTTAGGTATTTTTAATCTTTCAGCTCACGCAGCTGATTTACCTGAGTTGAATGCAGCTTTTCTTGCTAACAATTTATGGCTCTTGATCGCTACTATTCTAGTGATCTTTATGAACGCCGGTTTCGCTATGGTTGAGGCTGGAATGTGCCGTTCTAAGAACGCTGTTAACATTCTTGCTAAAAACCTCTTTGTATTTGCTTTAGCTGTAACTTCTTATTGGTTTATCGGCTATTCATTAATGTACGGAGGAAGTGTTGCTGACGGCTGGCTTTATTTTGGCGGCTTATTTTTTGATCCAACAGTTACTGCAGATATGGTAACTGATGCTGGATTAGTCCCAACTGTTGATTTCTTGTTCCAGTCTGCTTTTGCAGGAACTGCCGCAACAATCGTTTCCGGTCTAGTTGCTGAAAGAGTTAAATTTGGAGAATTTGTTGTTTTTGCTGTTGTATTAACTGCATTTATATATCCAATTGCTGGTAGCTGGAAATGGAATGGTGGTTGGCTCGATTCTTTAGGTTTTGTTGATTTTGCTGGTTCTTCAATTGTTCACTCAGTTGGAGCATGGGCGGGTCTTGTAGGAGCTATGCTACTCGGACCAAGAATTGGCAAATACTCTGATGGTAAACCACAGGCTATGCCAGGACACAATATGGCTATAGCTACTCTAGGTGCATTAGTCCTATGGATAGGTTGGTACGGATTTAACCCCGGTTCTCAACTTGCTATGGATCAATGGGTTCCATATGTTGCTGTAACAACTACTTTAGCAGCAGCAGCTGGAGCTATAGGTGCAACTATTGTTTCAACATTAACTTCTGGTAAGCCTGATCTTACAATGATAATTAACGGTATCCTTGCTGGTTTAGTTAGTATTACTGCCGGTTGTGGTGATATGACTCTTGCTGGAGCCTGGTTCGCAGGACTAGTAGGCGGTATTATCGTTGTATTTTCTGTTGCAGCACTTGATGCCGCTGAGATTGATGATCCTGTAGGTGCATTCTCTGTTCACGGAGTTTGTGGTGTATGGGGTACTGTAGTTATCGGTCTTTGGGGTACAGCTGTACAAGGTGATGGAGCAGGTATGGGATTGTTCAATGGGGGAGGTATTACCCTTCTTCTAGTTCAAGCTCTTGGTGCCGCAGCTTATGCTATTTGGACACTAGTTACTTGCTGGATTGCTTGGTCTGTAATTGGAGGATTATTCGGTGGAATCCGGGTATCTGAAGAGGAAGAGACTCAAGGCTTGGATATAGGAGAGCATGGAATGGAAGCATATCCAGACTTTGCATCTGCTAAATAATCTAACTGAAAAATGATTAAAGAAACCTGACTTATGTCAGGTTTCTTTTTTTTTACGAAAAATTATTTAAAACGTTGTAATATATAAAGATGGACACTCAAGCTTTTAGAAGATCTCTTCATCATTCTGATAGATACAATAGAAGGGGTTTCGATTCTCCAACAAAAAGAGCTCAAGCGTTAGAGGAAGCTTACCAAAGTGATTTGATAAGTTCTATTAGGGATAATAATTTTACTTACACTAAAGGCAGACTAAATATAAAGTTGGCTCAAGCTTTCGGTTTCTGTTGGGGAGTTGAAAGAGCTGTTGCAATGGCTTATGAAACTAGAAGACATTACCCAAATGAGAATATTTGGATAACAAACGAAATAATTCATAATCCCTCGGTGAATGATCATTTAAGAAAAATGAATGTAAAATTTATCTCAGCTAAAAATGGAATTAAAGATTTTTCTTTAGTTTCTAATGGGGATGTTGTTATACTCCCTGCTTTCGGAGCTACTGTTCAAGAAATGAAACTCTTGCATGAGAAAGGTTGTCATATCATTGATACAACTTGTCCATGGGTTTCAAAGGTTTGGCATACGGTTGAAAAACATAAAAAACATGTTTTCACATCTATTATTCACGGAAAATTTAAACATGAAGAGACTCTCGCTACAAGTTCATTCGCAGGTAAATATTTAGTCGTACTTGATCTAGAAGAAGCGAACTACGTTTCTGAATATATTCTTGGGAGAGGTAATAGAAATGAGTTTATGAACAAATTTGCTAAAGCTTGTTCTAATGGATTTGATCCTGATAAAGATTTAGATAGAGTAGGAGTTGCAAATCAGACAACTATGCTTAAGAGCGAGACTGAGGAAATTGGAAAGGTTTTTGAAAGGACGATGTTAAAGAAATTTGGACCAGAAAACTTAAATAGTCACTTTTTAGCTTTTAATACTATTTGTGATGCTACTGAAGAAAGACAAGATGCAATGTTCTCTTTGGTTGATGAAGACCTTGATATTTTAGTAGTTATTGGAGGCTTCAATTCTTCTAATACTACTCACCTACAAGAAATAGCAATTAACAAAAATATTTCTTCTTTTCACATTGATACGCCAGAGAGGATATCAGTTAAAGAAAACTCAATATTTCATAAACCACTAGGATCAGAATTAGAACTTAAAAATAATTTTCTACCTAGTGGAAAAATTAATGTTGGAATTACCTCAGGTGCATCCACTCCTGATAAGGTAGTTGCGGATGTTATTGAAAAGTTAATTGATATTGCTTCTTGAATTTGTTATTCATTCATAAATTTGCTTAGTTTTTTAAATTTATTAGTCAGATAATTCCAAAAGATCTACTTTATTAACTAGAATAATGAAAAATTTTTGAAGTATGGAAGACAAAGCACAAACTAATCAGGTTCAAACTGCCAGTATGAATAGAACTAAAGCGCCCCAAAAAGTTGAAGTTGTAGTGGCCAATTCATCTTCAGGGTCAGAAGTAAATATCCTTGGAGAACTATCGATTTTTGTTTTAAGAATAGGTTTTTGTGCTTTGATGATTCATCATGGCCTAGAAAAACTTCAGGATCCGCAGGGTTTTGCCGAATTTGTAGTTGGTAAGTATTTTCCATTTTTGCCTGGTGATCCTGTTATTTGGACTTTTGGAGCAGCTATTACTCAACTGGTATGCCCAGTTGGATTGGCTTTAGGGATTTTTGCGAGGCTTTCTTCTCTTGGTCTATTCTCCACCATGGCATTTGCAGTTTATTTTCATCTTCTGGATACTGGACTAGAAGGTTTTCCTCTGGCAGTGGTTGAAGGTCATAATTATGCTTTCGAATTGTCTTTTATATATGGGGCTATTTCTCTCTACTTTCTATGTGCAGGTCCAGGAAGGCTATCTCTATTCAGAAAAACTAACAAGATTACATATTATCCAAAATCAACATAAATTAATGTAAAAAGTGCCTTTTTTGCGTAAATATCATTGAAATTCCTTTTAAATTACACATATCAATACTTTCTTGATCTCTTAGACTTCCTCCAGGTTGAATAATAGCTTTTATCCCATATTCATTTGCTAGTTCTACAGTATCTGCAAATGGGAAAAAACCATCGCTGGCCAAGACAGCATCAGAGCATAATTTTCCAGCTGCATTTAATGCAATTTTTGCTGCTCCAACTCTATTCATTTGTCCAGCTCCAATCCCAATAGTTTTTTGGTCTTTTGCAATAACAATGGCATTAGATTTAACGTGTTTACAAATTTTCCATGCAAAATTTAGATCTAATTTAATTTGATTACTCGGATTTTTATTAGTTACTGAAATCCAATTTTCAGTTTTTTCTTCGCTATCGTCATTATCCTGAACTAGTAATCCACCCATTATTGATTTAGTAGAAGCTTGATTCTTTTTGGGAAGTTGATTTTTTGAAAACTTTAAAATTCTTAAATTCTTTTTAACTTTTAAAATTTCTAAAGCTTCCTTATCAAAAGAAGGAGCGACGACACACTCTAAGAAAATATCTTTTAGGTGAATTGCGGTCTCACTATCAACATTTGAATTAAAAGCAACTATTCCTCCAAATGCACTAACAGAGTCGCATTCCAAAGCATTCAAAAATGCTTGAGAAGCTGAATTACTTATGGAGCAACCACAAGGATTATTGTGTTTTAAGATAACAGAAGCAAACTTGTTGGTTGAAAGTTCATCTTTCTCTGCATAGCCAAATTCTAAAACTGTTGAAAGTGCTGACTCTAGATCCAATAAATTGTTATAACTTAAGTCTTTCCCTTGTAATTGTTCTGCAGAGTTCCATCCAAAGTTACTTAAACCATACCAAAAAGCTTTTTGATGAGGATTCTCCCCATATCTTAAGGTTTTGATTAGTGGATAAGATTCAATATATTTGGAAGATTGTAAACCTCTTTCTTTTCTTATCCAATTAGATATTGCAGTGTCGTAGTCTGCTGTATGTTGAAAAGCTTCAAGGGCTAATTTTGCTTTAAAGGAGTCCTTTAATTCACCTTTTTTTCTTTCTTCAAGAAAATTTTGATACTGACTAGGATCCACTAAAACGGAAACATCTTTATGATTTTTAGCAGCAGAACGAATCATTGATGGCCCTCCTATATCAATATTTTCAATAGCATCTTCCCATTTAGCTCCCTGATCAACAGTTTTTTTAAAAGGATATAAATTGACAACTACTAAGTCAATTAACTCAAGATTGTTAGCTTCTATATCTCTTTTATGTTTCTCGTCAGATCTTTTAGCTAATATTCCTCCGTGTATTTTTGGATGTAAAGTTTTAACTCTTCCTTCAAGAATTTCTGGAGAATTAGTAAAATCTGCAACTTTAATAACTGGAATGTTTGCCTCTATTAGATGTTTGGCAGTTCCTCCACTTGATAAAATTTTATAATTAAATTGCTCCACCAATTCCTTACAAAATGGGATTAAATTTTTTTTATCAGAGACACTTACTAAAGCTAATGGAGACATTATGGGAAAGTTTACTTACTTAAGAATATAAACATGAAATATCCTATCAATCATGAATTTGTCTCGATTAGCTCTCAAACTGCAACTCATAGAATTATTTTGATGCATGGTTGGGGAGCTGATTCAGATGACCTTTTAACATTTGGAAAGGAGATGAATGAAAAAATAAATCTTGATTTTGAGATAATTTCTTTGAGGGCTAATGGATTACATCCAAGTGGTCAGGGAAGACAGTGGTATGGATTATACCCGCATGATTGGAATGGAGCTGAGCTGGAAGTAAATAAACTTTTAGTTACATTAAAAAAATTTGATACTGAGCAGATTCCACTTAGAAAAACAATTTTGTTGGGATTCTCTCAGGGGGCGGCAATGGCAGTTGATGCAGGATTTAAATTGAATTTTGGATTAATTGTTGCTTGTAGTGGTTATCCTCACCCCAACTGGGCCCCGGGAGAAAAATGCTCGCCATTGATTATTAGTCATGGTTTATTTGATGACGTCGTGCCTATAAATGCTTCTAGGACTATTTATGAAAAGGTAAAGAGTAAATCTACTAAATTTTGTGAATTATTAGAATTCAATGGATTTCACCAAATTGATTCAAATTTAATTAATTTTATAAGTTTCAATATTAGTAGTATTTTTTAAACAAAAGCATATTCGTATTCTTCAATCTCTTCCCAATCATCTGCAGTGAGTTCTAGACCCTCAAATATTTTTTCTTCACCAATTCCTTCAACTACAGCTTTTAGTGATGGAAATAGAAAATGATTTTCTTCAGCATATTGGGCACTAAATAACCCTTTTTCACCCCAAAAGAACCTATCAGTTGTATGTTCATTTCTTCTTACATTGAAAACTGAAGGCGCAGAAAGACCATTTTCAGCTATGAATCTTCTTGCTGCGGTAACTGGTTTATGTTTTCCAGTTTCGATATGATAAATAGGTACATGTGCCATTACTCTTTGGCCAGCCAATCTTCTTCTGCTAATTCTTTTTCTTTTTTTTGACATTGATTGGTACTCCTGAAATTATTAATTAGATTAGTCTTATTTATTTTTACTAATCTTATATGTGATTTTAAATTCACTTCAAATTACATAGAGGACCCATCAACCCCTGATGTAGCTTAAAATATGATTAAATATTCATATTAAGGCTGGCTAATGTCAGACCTCTTTATATATCTTAATACTTTTTTCATATTTTACAAGCCCTTTTCAAGTTTTTTTAAAAATTTCTCAAAATTTTATTAATTATGAATCTTTCAAAAAAATTTGAAAAATTAATTAATAAACAGCTAGAGAGTTTTGGCTGCTCAATGGGTGTTACTAATTTAGTTATGTATCTTGCCTCAGCTAAGCAAGGAACTAAAGCATCTTTTGAAATGATTGGTCAATGGCCACAAATTGATAAGCTACTAACATCAATAGAAGATGATCCTTCACTAAAAGTTTCATCGCCTAATAGAAGATGGTACCCGCTTCAAGAAAACGATATTCTACTGGGTGTCCTTAGGGTAGAAACTGATTTGAAAGGGGGAAATTGGCCAGTTTCTCTTGATTCTAGATTAAAAGCGCTTTCTATATCTTTAGCTAAATGCGTCTCTATTGAATTAGAACGTCAAAATAAAAATGAAGAAATCAACTATTTAAAAAATCAGGTCAATGTCATAATTCATCAATTAAGGAATCCATTGGCAGCTATCAGGACATATGCAAAATTACTAATAAAAAGACTTGGTTCTGATGATGACTCTATCGAAATAGTCGAACGCATGATAATAGAACAAAAACAAATTAATCAATATATGGATTCTTTTGCGCAATTAAATTCACCTGTTCAACTTCCTGTAAAAATTGGAGAGGAAAGATTATTATTACCACCAAATTTAGATAATAAAAAGTTGATAACTGTTCAGGGTTTATTAAGGCCAATATTAGAGAGGGGTAAAGCTAATGCGGACTTAGAGAATAGAGATTGGACTGAACCTTCTCTTTGGCCAGATTGGACTTTATCGCCATTAAAGGCAAAATATGCTGTAATTGCAGAAATTGTGGCCAATTTACTAGAAAATGCGTTTAAATATTCCCAAAAAGATTCTGAAATTGGACTTGTAATTACTAGTAATGGACTTTTTGTATTTGATGATGGTAAAAAAATAACCAAAAATGAAACCGAAAAAATTTTTGAAAAAGGTTTTAGAGGATCTGCTGCTAAGAATAAGGATGGAACTGGTGTAGGACTTTTTTTGGCGAGGAAATTAGCAAAACAAATTGGAGGAGAATTAAGATTGCTGGAAAACAACTATATTGATAATACTGAGAAATTAAAAAATTTTAAGAAGAAAAATATTTTCTATTTAGAACTTCCTATAAAAGAATTGCATGCATAAACAACATTGCAGTTTCAACTAGCACAACACTTGCGCCGCAGGCATCTCCATTGAAGCCTCCAATTTTATTCCCCAGTATCTTTGGGATAGAATAGCTTAGAAAAATACCAATCAAAATAAGAACTAAAAATTTAATTAATATTGCTTGTGATGTAATTGAAACTAATTGGTATGCGAAGAAAATTAAAAGAAAAATAATGGAGATCAAAGATTCTTTTTTAAATCCATTCCAAAACTTTTTGTGACTAATAGATTTTTTCTTATAACTCACATATTTATACTTTTCTATAAAAAATAAATTTGAAAATCTTCCCCAAAATAAGCATATAGGTAAAACAAAAATTATTAGGTTTTGAATTTTCAGTATGCAAGCAATTTGAACTAAAGTTATAAAAACTAAAGCTTGAACTCCAAAGGACCCAACTTTACTGTCTTTCATTGCTTTTAAACGTTTCTTTTTACCCGCAAAAATACCATCGAAAGTATCCATTAAACCATCAAGGTGTAGACCACCAGTAATTAA
The DNA here is from genome assembly GCF_001180265.1 of Prochlorococcus marinus. Lineage (GTDB taxonomy): Bacteria > Cyanobacteriota > Cyanobacteriia > PCC-6307 > Cyanobiaceae > Prochlorococcus_A > Prochlorococcus_A marinus_H. The sequence continues at coordinate 393,782 of NZ_CVSW01000032.1, forward strand.
ATATCCTGAAGCTAAACAAATTAATGTAGATGCATAAATTGACCAAGAGTTTGTTCTTAAAAAAAGAAAAATATAACTCTGTATTGTTCCAATAAAAAATCCTAAAGGGGGCGCAAATTGTGCAATATTTTTAAAATCGGGATTAATTAGAGGTATCTTTGGAAATGTCGTATAGAAAATCCAAGATCCTGCCAAATTTTTTATGAAATATTTTTTGATGAGATAAAAATAGATTAATTATTAAATAATAGGGTAAATTAATGAAAAAGGATCAAAAAATTTTATAAATCATCGTGTTTAAATTTGAAATTACCTCTAATTGCAGTAATACAGCAGCAAGAACTGGTATTTTTCATACACCAAATGGTCAGGTAAACACACCAAAATTTATGCCTGTAGGTACTTTGGCAACGGTTAAGGGAATTTCATCTAAGCAGTTAACCTCTACAGGCTCAGAAATGATTCTCTCAAATACCTTTCATCTCCATTTACAACCTGGAGAAAAACTTGTTAAAGAATCTGGCGGAATACATAAGTTCATGAATTGGCCTAAGCCTATTATTACTGATTCAGGAGGATATCAAGTTTTTAGTTTGGCCAAATTAAATAATATTTCTGATAAGGGCGTGGAATTTAAAAATCCAAGAGATGGTAGTCATGTATTTTTATCACCTGAAAAAGTAATACAGATTCAAATGGATCTTGGATCGGACGTTGCGATGGCGTTTGATCATTGTCCTCCGCATACAGCTAACGAAAATGATATCGAGGACTCTTTACAAAGAACTCATTCATGGTTGCAAAAATGTGTTGAGACTCATAAGAAATCTAATCAAGCATTATTCGGCATAGTTCAAGGTGGTAAGTATCCGAGATTGCGAGAATATAGCGCAAAATATACAAGTTCTTTTGATTTGCCTGGAATAGCAGTGGGAGGTGTAAGTGTTGGCGAGGCAGTCGAAGAAATACAAAATGTAATTAATTTCGTCCCGAAATTCTTACCAATAAATAAACCAAGATATTTAATGGGAATTGGCTCTTTAAGAGAAATTTCTTTAGCTGTTGCTAATGGATTCGATATATTTGACTGTGTTTTACCTACAAGACTAGGAAGACATGGGACTGCATTTTTTAATGATGAAAGATTGAATTTGCGAAATGCTCGATTTAAAAATGACTTTTCTCCGATTGACGAAACTTGTAAATGCGAGACATGTAAATCCTATTCTCGAGCATATTTGCATCATCTAATTAGAAATGAGGAAATATTAGGCCTAACCCTTATAAGTTTGCATAATATTGCTCACCTAATAAGATTTACCAATGCAATTTCTGCTGCAATTAGGGATAATTGTTTTACAAATGATTTCGCTCCTTGGAAAACATCCTCTATTGCCCACCATACGTGGTAACGTCTTATCATAATTAATTAAATTATCTAAAAAAGGTGATCATTCTATTTAATACATTCGCTGAATTGCCTGAAGCTTACAAGGCTTTTGCTCCAACTGTTGATGTTCTTCCACTTATTCCTTTATTTTTCTTTTTATTGGTATTTGTATGGCAAGCTGCAGTAGGATTTAAATAAATTTTTTTAGATTAGATTTTTTATTAGAATGGATTTTCTAGTAAAATTGCATCTCCGGAATTATCTACAGCACTCTCTATAAAATCAGCAATTTTTAATGCTCTTGAGGCTTGCTCACCATCTACCTCAGGATTTTCTTTGCCCTGAACGCATTTAAGAAAATGCTCCAGTTCTGCATAAAGAGGTTCAATGGAAGTTGTGCTAACTTCTTCGACATATCCATCATTTCTGTAAACTAATTCTCCATGCTCTGCTGTGTATGATTCATGAGACTTACGATGGATTTGTAAAGAGTGATTTAAGAAATCAGTTTCTACAAGCCCATTTTGGCAGTGAGCACTTAAAGTTCTAATTTTTTTATGACTCATTTTGCTGGCAGTTAAGCTTGCAATAACATTATTTTTAAAAACTAAAGTAGCATTAACATAATCTATTAATCCTTCGCTATTTCTTCCTCCAACAGCTGCTAATTTTTGTATTTTTGAGTTTACGAGTTCTAAAATAAGATCAATGTCATGAATCATTAAATCCATTACTACAGATACATCATTTGCTCTGTCTGCATGAGGACTGTGCCTTCTTGCTTCTAAAACAACAATTTCTTCATTATTTACTATTTTATTTAATTCTCTAAAAGCAGGATTAAACCTTTCAATATGCCCAACTTGTAATAGACATTTACTTTCATTAGCAGCCTCTATTAAGGATTTTGCCTCCAACTCATTAGCTGCAATTGGTTTTTCAATGAGAACGTTAGTACCTCCATTTAGACAATCTAGTCCTACCTTATGATGAAGTAGTGTTGGGACAGCGATACAAATAGCATCAACTTTTGGTATTAAGTCCTTGTAATGTTTGAACCATTCACATTGAAATTGTTCAATAGCTAATTTACCTCTCTCTTCATTTGGGTCTGCTACTCCAATGAGATTTGCATCTTTTAGTAAACTTAGTACTCGAGCATGATGCCAGCCCATATTTCCTATACCTATGACGCCAACCTTTACGGGTGATGAGGTTGGTTGCATAATTTTAAATCCATGTATTTATTATCATTATCCTCCATGGGGCGCCACATTTAGCTTTTGGGAAAAGTTATTTTAACACGATCAATTTTGGGACCTGACATAGAAATAACTTCAAATTTAATGTTATTAAAATCTAAAACGTCCCCAATTTTTGGAACCATTTGAAATTTTTCTAGTAGAAATCCAGCAAGAGTATGATAATCTGCGCCTTCTGGAATAGCACATCCTAACTTCTTATTGATATCAATAATTTCTGATTTTCCAGCTATTGACCATTTTTTTGAGAAATTATCTAACATTCTCATGTCTGAATAAATTCTATTATTGAGCATTTCTTCTCCAACTATTTCACCATTTAGATCAGCTGCAGTAATGAGTCCCTCTGTTCCTCCGTGTTCATCAACTACTAGTAAGAAGGGATTGTAGTCTCTTACTATCGGAAATATTTCTGCTAATGAACATGTTTCTATAATTTTTGTCACTGGTAAAAGGAACGGCTCTAAAAATGTATTGGCTTCCATTTCACCTTTTGAAATTGGCTTAGCTAGATAACGCAAATCTAATACACCTAATACATCATCTAAAGACTCACCAATCACAAAGAATCGAGCATGGCGAGTTTTATCAACTTGTTTCATAAGTTCTGAAAAGGTTATATTTTTTGGCAAAGTTACCATTTCAGATCTTGGAATCATTACTTCTTTAACCTGTGTATCTTTTAAAGCAAATACTCCTTCGAGAATATTCTTCTCATCTGGTTTTAAACCTGTTACATTATCTGTTTCTATAAGAGTTTCTAATTCTCCTGCAGATAAACCTGAGTTTAAAGAATCCCATTTGTTATTTAGATTAAACAAGCCCAAACAGACGCTAGCAAAGAATTCTATTATCCTAAGTATAGGATTCATACCTTTTCTAACGGCATCGAATATTGTTGTAAGCCTTAATGCAGCAGATTCTGGGTTGTTAATTACTAGTGCTTTAGGAATTAGTCCAGAAACGAGAGTAACCACTAAAACAACAAATAAAAACAATAGAAGATCATAAAATCTATTTGATAATATATTTCTTTTCCAATAATCATTAGCTAGGTTATTGCTGAGCCATCCAATTGCAATTAATGAAATTGTTACTCCAAATTGAGAGGCAATTAATGAAGATCTAAAGCGTTTTTGAATTTTTAAAATTGAAAATGCCCCCTTCTTTTTTTCTTCTATTAACCTTAAAACTTTACTTGGTCTTATCAGTAAAAAAGAGAGTTCACTTGCTGCAAAAAAAGCTGGGAAAAATAAAAGAAATAAAAGTAGAGTTATTTTCATTCAATGACAAATGAATAATGGGGGTGGCGAGGATCGAACTCGCCTTAGCCAAATTATGAGTTTGGTGCATTCACCAGATTGCTACACCCCCAAGGGAATTTATGTAATTTTAATTACATTGAATTTCAATATACAATATAAAAATAATATTTCAAAAACAACCTCATTTGAAAGTTTTTGTGAGATTTCTTTTTTTTCTTCTAATCTTTAAATATAAAATTAACTTTTACTAATGGGCAAATTTTCAGAAAAGTATGATTTAAATAAAGCAAAATTGCTAAAACAGTTAATTGAAAAATCTTACAAGAAAGGAAATTTCACTTTATCTTCAGGGAAAAAAAGCAGTCATTACTTGAATTGTAAACCAGTATCATTAAATGGCGAAGGCTTAAACTTAATAAGTGATTTATTTTTAGAGTTAAAGGACTCAAGGTCAAAAGCAGTAGCAGGATTGACATTAGGTGCAGACCCTTTAGTTAGTGGATTAATTCTCAAAGCATCTTTGCATGGGCTAGACCTAGATGGTTTAATAATTCGGAAAGAAATCAAAAAATACGGTACCAAAGCTGGAATAGAGGGCCCTATATTAGAAGAAGGAACTTTAGTAACTGTCTTAGAGGATGTCGTTACAACTGGTGGTTCAGTGATAAAAGCTATAAAAAAGTTACGCGAAAATTATTATGTTGTTGAGGAAGTTTTATCTATAGTTGATAGGCAAGAAGGGGGATTAGAAGCCCTTGAAGATGAAAATGTTAAATTAAAGAGTCTTTTTACAATAAAAGACTTTTTTTAATTATTTAAAAATGCAAGATATAAAAAAAAAGTTTTGGCTTGAAAAATTTGATTGTTTTTCTGTTACTGGAAAAGATGCCAGAAAATTTTTGAATGGAATAACAACTGGTAATATTCTCAATTCAGAAAATAAAGTTATCAAAACTTGTTGGTTAACTCCAAATGGAGTTCTAAGGTCATTAATTGAAATTATTTTTTTAGAAAGAAACTTAGAAGTAATTATCTTGGCGGGTAATACTCATGAAATAATTGATTACTTTAATCAAATTATTTTTCCAGCGGACGATGTGCTTCTAGGTGAACCTTTCTTGATAAATAGAATTCAGGAAATTGATGAATCTAGTTCATGGAGAAATTACCAGCCTATTTTCTTTAAAAAAGAAGGTAATGAATTTGAAATATATAAAAATAAACTAAATCTACTAAATCCTAATGATTTAAAACTTTGGAAGATTAATCAGGCAATACCCTCATTGGGAATGGAAATAAACGGAAAAAATAATCCTCTTGAGCTTGGATTTCAAGATCTTATAGATTTTAATAAAGGTTGTTTTTTAGGACAAGAAACAATGTCAAAAATAAAAAATGTTTCTTCTTTAAAACAGGAAATAAGAATTTGGAAATCATTTGAATCTAATTTGAATTTAGACAATGAAGATAAAAATTTATATATAAATTCAGCCAAGGATATTTCTGTAGGCAAAATCACTAGCTTTTTTAAATCAGATTCTCAAATAAAAGGTTTAGCAATGATAAAAAGAAAATATTTAGAGGAAGGAAGTTATTTTTTTTCAGAAATTTTTGGAAAAATTATCATTAATAAATCTGTAGGTTCAATTTTTATTTAATTGATTTTTGATCAAATATTCTGCAATTTGTAATGTAGCCATACAATCATCTTTGTTATATAGGATAATTTTTTTTAAAAATATTTCGTTTTCTGTAATTTGATATTGAATCCACCAATAAAGGGCTTTCGAGCCACTTACATTTATCTGCGTCCATTCAAATCCAAGCCAATTAGAAACAGTTTTTAAGCCATAGTTTTTTAGTGGTAATATCCAAGACTTTCTTATTAAGATATGTAAGTCTATAAATCTTGAGGTAAGTGAATCAATTTCTTCAACACTAAAATTTAGGTTTTTAGCAATATTAATTATTGCTATCTTTTCAGTTTCTCCGTAATGTAAAACTGGCCATTCCTTCTGTGAAAAAAGTATTTCAACTATCTTCCTGTAAGATTCTCTTTTATTGTTTTTTAGATTTAAAATTGGTTTATAAATAAGATCTTCTTTTTTTGTAAACAATTTTTTTATTTTTAAAAAACCATATAAAAAGTCATGCTTATCATCTGGATTTGACTCAATATCAAATATATAAAATCCCGAACATATTTTTTCTAATAGATCTTCCGTATTATGTTTATTAGAAATTAAATATGGTTCTCCAGAGATATATGCTTGTGCTTGCTTTACAAATATGGATGCTTTTTCATACTTCTGATCTTTGAATTTAGATAATTTCTCTCCAAGTTGTTTTTCGCTGTACGAAGCTAATGTTTGAGTATTAGTTATTCCGTTTGCTTTGAGTAAAGAGGCCGTTTTGGACCCTATTCCATCTATATCTGTTAGATATCCATTCTCTTTTGCTTCTTTGTCACAAAATTTTTGCCACGAACAAATAGAACATTTTTTTCTATCTTGAGTTATTTCTGGTATGGATCCCTCCAAGCATTCATTCAAATTTAATAAAACATTTAAAACTTTTTTTCTTAATTTTTTATTTAAATAAATTTCCTCAACTTTAACTTTTTTATAAAAAGTTGAAATTACTAATCCTTTCTCAATTTTAGATTCTTGAAAAGGTTCCAACATCATAGAACTAAAAGCTAAGTCGAATAAATGTTCTTTAGTTGTTTTGTGGCCTAACTTATAAACAGCAGGTAAATATTTATATTGTCCCCATTTACTTTTACCTTGAGTCTTTAAAAGTAATTGTGGAAGTATCACTGCGTTTATATTTTCGAAAAGATTTCCTTTGATTTTTAATCCAATTACGCCTTGATAACCATTTTCGCAGGCTTTTAATCCTGAATATATTTCACCATTACAAAATTCAGAGAAAATTTGAAACTGATTAATTTTATCTATAGCTTTATAGGGAGACCAAACTTCAAAAGATTTTTTACCCTTAAAATCTAGCCATGCTTTTCTTTTGCATCTTGTAAAACTTTTTAAATGAAGAGAATTCAAATTATTTTTTAAGAGCGGTTTTAAAATTTACTCATATAAATTAGTATAGATAATTAAAAGAAATCAAGGAAATTTGAAATTTGACAGCTGATACATTAGATAAGATAAAATTTGGAACTGATGGTTGGAGAGGAATTATTGGTTTTGACTTTAACCTTTCCAATCTTTCAAGAGTTGTTGTCGCTGCATGTCAGGAGTTGCATTATCAATACTATAAACAAGTTAATTCAAAAAAAATTATTATTGGATATGATCGTAGATTTATGGCTTGTGAATTCGCCAAGCAAATAGTGCCTTTTGTAAGAGGATGTGGTTTTGAACCGATCTTATCTGATAGCTTTGTTACAACACCCTCTTGTAGTTTCTATGCCAAAGAAGTCCTTTGTCTTGGAGCGTTAGTAATTACAGCAAGTCATAATCCATATAATTGGCTAGGTCTAAAAATAAAGAGCTTTAATGGATGTTCAGTTGACGAATCTTTTACAAGTGAAGTTGAAAAAAGATTAATGCTTGGAAATTCAATTGAAAAAATAGATGGTATTAATCAATTAGTAGATATTAAGAAATTTCATTTAGATAGAATTAAATCCCTTTTTGATATTGACTATATTTCTAAGAGATTAAAAAAAATGAAATTGAGGATTTTTGTAGATTCTATGCATGGTTCAGCTGCAAATTGTATGTCTGAGATTTTTGCTTCTAATGATTTAGAAGTTATTTCAGAAATCAGGAAAGATGCTGATCCTTTTTTTGGAGGAAAACCTCCTGAACCTCTTTTGAATTATGCAGATGAACTAAAACAAGCACTAATAAAAAATTCAACAAATGAAGTGAAAACTTTGGGAATTATATTTGATGGTGATGGTGATAGAATTGCGGCAATTGATGAAAAAGGAAGATACTCTAGTACTCAAGATTTACTACCATACTTTATAAGCTATTTGGGCGAAATTAAAAATAATTCTTATCCAGTTTTAAAGACTGTTAGTGGTTCAGATATTATTAAAAATATATCAGAGAGTCAAAATAGAGATGTTTTTGAACTTCCAGTTGGCTTTAAATATATTGCTGAAAAAATGATTAAAGAAAAAATATTTATTGGGGGAGAAGAATCTGGGGGAGTTGGTTTTGGTGACTTTATGCCTGAAAGAGATGCTATATATGCAGCGATGGTTTTATTAAATGGAATTGCCGAAAAATCTCAATATTTATATGAAACCTTAGATGAAATTCAAGAAGATTTTGGGCCAAGTTTTTATAAAAGAATTGATATTAAATTTCCAAATCAGTCGGAAAAAAATAACGTAAAAGATTTTATAATAAAAAATATTCCTGAGAATATTAATAATCACAAGTTAAAAAGTATCTCAGAGATCGATGGAATAAAGTTGAGAATTGATAAAAATTTTTGGCTTCTTTTTAGGTTTTCAGGAACGGAACCTCTTTTAAGGTTATATTGTGAAGCACCAAAAGATTCTTATCTAATTGAGGTATTAGAGTGGGGTCAAGAATTTATAAATTTGGCAGGAAAATAAGGATGAAAAATTTATTTTTAGCGAGTAAGAATAAAGGTAAAATTCAAGAATATAAGAAATTGCTTGCTGGAGTTAATTGTAAATTGTTACTCCAGCCAGAATCATTAGAAGTTGAAGAGGATGGACTGACATTTAGAGATAATGCAATTAAAAAAGCGAGTGAAGTTTCGAGAAAAACGAATAATTTTTCAATAGCAGATGATTCAGGAATTTGTATTGAAGCACTAGGTGGTAAGCCTGGCATTTACTCATCTAGATATGCAGAAAATGATCAGAAAAGAATTGAACGAGTTTTAAGAGAACTTGATGGATTTCAAAATAGAAGTGCTTTCTTTATTGCTAATATTTGTGTTTGTTCCCCAAATGGTGAAGTGATTATTGAATCTGAGGCCAAATGTCATGGCAATATTATTTTAAACCCCAGAGGAAAAAGTGGTTTTGGGTATGACCCAATTTTTGAGGAGATTTCTACCAGATTAACTTTCGCAGAAATGAATAATGATATTAAAGACTCTTGTAGTCATAGAGGTAAAGCATTAAAAAAAATTATTCCAGATTTAATTAAAATTTTTTCTTAAATTCAATTAACCCAAGATCCATGAAGGCCATGAGGAATTGAAATGGGTAATTCATAAACAGCTAGTTCTTTTAAGTCTTTTGCGTCTAATATCACTAAATCGCTTCCTCTTCTCTCTCCGTTCCATATAAGTATAAATAAAAATCCCTCATCTTCTTTTGAAGAGTTTTCTGATGGGACCATAATTGGTTCACTAACAAATCCACTTGGACCTGCTGACCAAAAAATCTCTTCCTTAGAAGTTAAATTTATTTTTTTTATTGATTGAAGTGGAGCGTTCCCCAGCTTTTGAGATGTGCATGCCATCCAACTAAAAGTTGCTTTTAATCCTAAGTTTTTAGGATTAACAAAAGCAAATTCACAACATTGTTCACTTAAAGTTTCAAGTTCACAAGTTTTTCTCTTTAGATCGATAATTGATCTTTTCAGTTTTCCTTCTGGATATTTATCAAAGTCAATATCCCTAAAATTCTCGTCTGGACCAACTGATGGGAAATCATCATAAAAAATACTATCTAATACGATTTTGGAATCTTTTTCAAATGCGTTTACATGATGAAAAACGAATCCTTCTGGAGCATCTATTGTTAAAGGAGCCTGTCCTCTAAATAATCCACTTTCCCTAGGGATTATAAAAAACTTTGCCTTTTTATTTGGGTTTGACTTTAGACATTGTGCTGCTCCCCTTTGTCCCATTACAAACGGAAGAGGATTGAAATCAATAGCATTCTGTAAAAATATTGCCCAATTAGTTGTAATTGCGAAATCATGAAGGAATGCAAAGCCATTAAAGGTATCTTTTCTGTCAAAAATGAGCTCTCCAGAATTTTTACCAGCATTATCAAATTCCATTAATCTAATGGTACTTTTTGGCCCGGTTTGTACTCCAAAAGTGACTAAAAGTTCCGAAGATGTATTTGAATTTAGGTCTGTTTTGGGATGAGCACTGAATGCTTCGTTAGGCTTGAGTACTCCTTTTAATGTTGTTAAACCAATAGTTTCAAGACTATCAGGATCCATTGCATGTGGACCTGCTGCTTCCCATAATGCAAGAATTTCATCTCCTAATTTAATGACATGTGTATTAGCGATATTCTTGAATTTTAGATCTAATGCATTATTTAAAATCCCTCCATTTTTTTGTGTTCCAAAAACACCTCTATAAATAAATTTATCAATTTTTTCTTCTTCCAAATAGCCTTTAGTTTTAACAAATCTATTTGTTAAGAATGGCTGACCATTTTCGAATTTTATGGATGTTATCATCCCATCACCATCAAATGGATGATGAACCCATTGTCCACCTCTCTCTAATATTCCTGGTCCATTTCTTAATAATGTTCCATTTAAATTTTTAATATTATTACCTTTGCTAATTTTTAGAGGCTCTTTAGTTAGCTCCTTTTCTACATTTTGATAAGCACTTGACCAATCTTCTTTTTTAAAAATATTAAATTTATCAATTTTTTTATCTTGTAAATTAGTCACAACAAAATAATCGCTTTATCTATCTTCGCCAAAAATCAACTGAATTGTGGCTGATTCGAAAAAATTCCTATTTTATTGTTTTTCTAACATTCCTTTACTGCTTGGAATTGAATCAGATCTTCTTAAATCTATCTCGGTAGCCATTCTCATTGATCTTGAAAAAGCTTTAAAGCACGCCTCAACTATGTGATGTGAATTACTACCTCGTATTTGATTAATATGCAGAGTAATACCGCTGTTATTTACAAAGGCAATAAAAAACTCTCTTACTAGTTCAGTATCATAATTTCCTATTCTAGGGGCTTTTAATTGAAGATTATAAGATAGATGCGGTCTTCCAGAGCAGTCTAAAGTGACTTGAACTAATGCTTCATCTAATGGGGCAAAGAAATGTCCAAATCTGCTTATTCCTTTTCTTTCTCCCAAGGCTTTTGAAAATGCTTTGCCTAATGCGATTCCTACATCTTCATTTGTATGATGATCATCAATATGAGTATCTCCAATTGCTTTTATTTTTAAATCGAACAAACCATGACTGGATATTTGATGAAGCATATGATCTAAGAATGGTATCCCGGTATCAATTTCAGAAATTCCATTTCCATCTAAGTTTATAAATACAGAAATATCTGTTTCATTCGTTTTTCTTTTTATTTCAGATTGCCTTAGAGATGACATTTTTATGCAAAAAACTTTGTTTACATTCCATTAATGCAGTAACCCGCATCAACATAAATTGTTTGGCCTGAAATGCCGCTAGAGAGATCACTTAATAAAAAAGCAGCTGTATTACCTACTTCTGTTTGGGTGACTGTTCTGCGTAAAGGAGCCTTTTCTTCAACATTGTGAATCATATCTAAAATGCCACCTATAGCAGAACTCGCAAGTGTTCTTATAGGCCCAGCACTTATTGCATTAACTCTGACTTGTTTTTCGGGACCAAGTTCTGCAGAAAGATATCTTACTGAAGCTTCTAAAGCTGCTTTAGCAACTCCCATCACGTTATAGTTAGGAATCGCCCTTTCTGAACCTAAATAAGTTAATGAGACAACTCCAGCACCATCACTAAAAAGTGGTTTTGCTGCTTTACATAAAGGTGCTAACGAATACGCACTTATATTAAGAGCTCTATCAAAACCCTCTGAAGTGGTAGCACTATAATCTCCAATCAATTCATCGCGTCCTGCAAATGCTAGGCAGTGAACTAATCCGTCAATTTGCCTCCAATTGTCTTTTATATTTTTAAAGATTTCTTCAATTTGAGCTGGATTTTGAACATCAAGAGGCAAAAATAACGATGGTTTTAAAGGTTCAGTTAGTTCTCTAACTTTAGACTCGAATCTTCCCTTATCATCAGGCAAATATGTGATTCCAAGTTCTGCGCCAGCTTTTGAAAGTTGTTGAGCGATACCCCATGCTATTGAACGATTGTTGGCAATTCCTGTAACAAGAATTTTTTTGCCAGTTAGATTTAGAAGCATTTTGTTTATTATTTCTATTATTCTCCTATATAAGAGTACCTATCTTTATGGATTACTACAAAATATACAATAATTTTCTAATATCAAAGAATTTTTAACTTGAACATGGTAAGAACAAATTCTATGGTTTTGGAATTAGGTTTTCAATTACCGAATTTCGAAATGTTAAATGCTAATTCTTCAAACAATGAATATTTTAATTCTCATAATCTAGATAATCGGCATTTACTTTTAATGTTTATTTGTGCCCATTGCCCATTTGTTAAATATATTGAGAATCAAATTTTCACCTTAAGTAAAGAAATTGAAAATACAGTTCAAACAGTTGCAATTTCTAGTAATGATATTGTCACTCATCCTTCAGATTCTCCTAAAAATTTGAGATTACAAGCACAAACACAGGGATGGAGTTTCCCTTATCTATATGATGAAAATCAAAATTTTGCTAAGAAATTAAAAGCGGCTTGCACCCCAGATTTTTATCTTTTTTCAAATGAAGGAGATGGTGATTTTTTATTGTATTATCATGGCCAATTAGACGATAGTAGACCAGGTAATAATATCCCTCTATCTGGAAAAGATTTGCGCTCTGCTGTAAAAGATTTGAATCAAGATAATTCTTATCCTTCAAATCAGATGCCTTCTTTAGGTTGCAATATAAAATGGACTCCTGGTAAAGAACCAAGTTGGTTTAAATGAATTAAAAATTTTTTTTACCCATAGAAATATGGTTTAGGGTTAATATATTCACTATGCAGATACCTCCATTTACTTTAGATAGGCAGTTCCAAGAAATTGGCTCTGAAATTGAGAGTGAGGTTTCTAAAGTTTTAAAAGAGGGCCAGTATATTGGAGGACAAGAAATTGCCAAATTTGAGGAGAGTTTTTCAAATCTGATTGGCGTTGAAAATACTATAGGATGTAATAGTGGAACTGATGCTTTAGTATTAGCTTTGCGCGCATTAGATATTGGTGTGGGTGATGAAGTTATTACCTCATCTTTTAGCTTTTTTGCAACTGCAGAGGCTATTAGTGCAGTTGGTGCTAATCCTGTTTTGGTAGATATAGATCCAGAAACTTATCTCATTAATACTGAACTAATAGAACAAGAAATAAATTCTAATACCAAGGCTATTATGCCAGTTCATTTATTTGGTAATGCAGTGAATATGACCTTAATAAAATCTTTAGCCAAGAAATATGACTTAAAAGTAATCGAAGATTGTGCTCAGGCAACATGCACAATGTGGGGAACTTCCAAAGTCGGTAGTATCGGTGATATAGGCTGTTTTAGCTTTTTCCCTACTAAAAATTTAGGAGCTGCTGGAGATGGAGGAGCAGTAACAACTTCAGATCAGAAGATTGCAAAAAAAATTAGAGAACTGGCTATTCATGGCAGCCCAATAAGATATCATCATACCCAAATTGGATATAACAGCAGACTTGATACTATTCAAGCTGCCATATTAAACATTAAAATTAAATATATTTCTAAGTGGATTAATAATCGCCAAAAAATTGCTAATAATTACCTTAATTTATTAGAAAAAAATCCATTTATTAGTTTTCCAAAAATTAGCTCTGATTCAATTTTCCATTCTTGGAATCAATTTGTAGTCAAATTAAGAAACGATAAATATTTTTTAAATCAAGATTTTTCAAATTTATTTGATACTGATTGTAAAAAATACTATTCCTTAAGGAATTTGGTAAAACAACAACTTTTTGAAAAAGGTATTAATTCAATTATTTATTATCCAATTCCAATACACGCACAAGTAGCTTACAAAAATAAAAATTTTTCTAGAACAAAACTCATTAATACAGAGAGACTTTGTACAGAAGTTCTTAGTCTTCCAATGTTTCCTGAAATTTCATATGAAGAGCAAGTTTATGTAGCAGAAAATTTAAATAAAGTTTTAAAGAATTGTATAGAGGAAATTCAAATTTCCGCATAAAGTGATTTAAATAATCTTTGTTGTATGTTGTGATTAACAATTGGGCTTGAATAATTATTTTTTTCTAAATTAGATATCTCCCCATTTAATAATTCTGAATTTGACACTTTAGATAATTCAGGAATCCAATATTTTATATATTCGCAAATAGGATCAAATTTTTTTGCTTGAGTATATGGATTAAAAATTCTAAGTGGTTTTGGATCCATACCGCTACTGGCGCTCCACTGCCATCCCCCATTATTTGCAGCTAAGTCTCCATCAACCAAAGTCTCCATAAATTTTTTCTCGCCCATTTGCCAATCGCATATAAGATCTTTTACCAGAAATGAAGCGACTATCATCCTACATCTGTTATGCATCCAGCCAGTACTATTTAGTTGCCGCATTGCAGCATCAACTATAGGTACTCCGGTCTCTCCGTTGCTCCAATGCTGAAACCATTCATTATTGTTTTGCCATGGAAAGTGATCCCATTTTTTTCTATATGGACCTTTCTCTAGCTCTGGGAAATGGAATAAGCAATGTTGATAAAATTCACGCCAAACAAGTTCTTTTTGCCAAGTTTCAATTGATAGATAATTTCCTTGATTTGCAAAATCCCAATTTAAATTTAATGTGGAGTTCCAAATTTTTCTAATGCTAATGGTGCCGAATCTGAGAGATGCACTTAGAAAAGATGTCCCATTATGAGAAGGAAAATCTCGTGCAGAATTATAAGAATATATTTTTTTTTCGTTAATGAAGTTTTCTAATAATGTTTCTGCAGCATTCTCTCCAGGTCTACATGGACAAATATTCGAACCAGGAAATTTGATGTTTTTGATAAATTTCTCTAGAACCGAATCAGATGAATTTATTGTTTTATTTTCTTTGAGTTTATTATCTATATCTTTAAACTGGAAAACAACTTTATCTTGGTCATATGGACCTAATAAATTCATTTTTGATTTAAGGTTTTTATAAAAAGGCCCATAAACTGAATAAGGTTTATTATTTCCGGAAAATATTTTTATAGGTTCTACTAATAAGTGATCCCAAGTTTCAAGAACTTGAATATTTTGTTCTTCTAAATTATTTTTTATTTTTAAATCGCGATTAATCTCATAAGGTTCAATTGATCTATTCCAAAAAACAAATTTAGCATCTATTTTCTTTGCTAATTGAGGAATTATTAATACCGGATCTCCTGCGTCCATGATTAATCTACTACCCATTTTTTTCCAATTATTTCCTAATTCTTGAAGCGAATTTCCTAGAAACCAAGCTCTTGAACTTGCATTGAAATCGTGTGGGTAATTTTTATCAAATATGTAAGTTGAAGTAATAGCATTTGATAATGAAAATGCTTTGATTAAAGCTTGATTGTCAAATATTCTTAAATCCTTTCTATGCCAGAAAAGTATTCTAGGTTTATTCATAATTTATCTAAAAATTGTTTAGCTCTAAACCAAGCTGTCACAGTTTTTGCGTCAAGAATCTCATCCCCACTAGAAATAAGATTATCTAGTTCGTCGGGATCTAAAATTAATACTTCTATATCTTCATCTAAATCTCCTTTAACCTCAAAATTGAGTTTGTTTAAATCACGAGCTAAAAATAAATAAATTTCTTCATCTGCATAACCAGGAGCAGGGACAAGAGTTCCTAGTTCATCCCATTTTTTTGCACTGAATCCAGTCTCTTCTTGTATTTCTCTTTGAATTGAATTAATAGGTGTTTCACCTATTTCCAATGTACCTGCGGGAAATTCTAATAAATACCTTGAAACAGCAAATCTATATTGCCTAAGAATAATAACTTTATTGTCTTTTGTAATAGGTACGGCTAATGCTGCCCCAGGATGCCTAATGTATCCATATTCACCTTCATGTCCATTTGGAAGCTCAATTCTATTTATTTCAAAACTAAATTTTTTTGAATTTAATTCAGAGATTTTTTCTTTAAAAATGGATCTTCTTATAAGGTTTTTATTGCCCATAATTTTTAAATAAAATTACCCTAACAGTTATTTTTCGGTTTTGTAAATCATTTAATAGACCATTTTGGGTCATCAAACTTTGTGATCTTTTGGCTTCTACTTAAGATTTCAGATAGTGGTGTAATAACAAAATTCCGATTCATAAATCTAGGGTGAGGTAATGTTAATTCCTCGTCAACAGTATGAAAATCTTCCCACCAAAGAATATCTAAATCGAGACATCTTGAAAGCCATTTCTTACCCTTAGGCGTTTCTTCTCGTCCGAAAAATCTCTCTAACTTTTTTAGCTTTTTTAAAAGTAATTTCGCCTTCTTTTTTGATGGTTTAGGAAAAGAATTACTTTTTATAAGTAATAGAGTATTTAAATAATTTGGCTGCTCATTTTCAACACCATGAGGTAATGTCTCATAAATTGAAGACCAAAAAAAGTTTGCATGAAATTTGCTTTTCTCTTCTTTGTTTTCGTTGGAACTATCTCCCCACTCATTTATTAATTCCTCTATTTTTGGTTTGCAAATTAATAGTGACTCAAGAGGGCTTCCGAAATTACTATCAATATTTGCTCCGAGGGATATACATAGTCCATTTTTGATATTAAGATTTGATAATTCCACTACAAAAAACAAAGTTATTGGATAAATTCTATATCAGGCATTTTTAAAGTGATTTTGAACCCAGATTTAAAAGAAAAAGGAGAAATAAAAGATTTAATGAAGTCGAAGGGTTCTTTTAGAGCGTTCCCTTTGGCTGCAATTACAGGTCATAGCTTATTGAAATTATCTTTACTTTTGGCAGCAGTTGATCCCAGTTTAGGGGGAGTAATTATTGCTGGCGGAAGAGGTACTGGTAAGTCAGTTTTGGCAAGGGGTTTACATACTTTACTTCCTCCTATAGAGGTATTAGATAATGAATTAATACTGGAAAAGCTAACTGAGAAAAATAATGGAACTACATTAAGACCTATTGGTAGGAACCTAGATCCAGATAAACCAGAGGAATGGGATATTAGTACTAATAAATTATTGGAGGAGTTAATTGGAAGTGATTATTTGAATCACATTGAAGAAATTCCGAAAAAAGTAAGAGAGGCTCCATTTATTCAAGTTCCTATTGGCATAACTGAAGACAGACTTGTTGGATCAATTGACGTCGCTGCCTCATTAAGTACGGGGGAACAAGTTTTTCAGCCTGGAATTTTGGCAGAGGCTCATAGAGGTGTTCTTTATGTAGATGATATAAATTTATTGGATGATGGTATCGTAAATTTAATTCTTGAAGCTACAGGAAGAGAGAAAAATAATATTGAAAGAGATGGTTTAAGCCTTTCTCATCCTTGTAAGTCACTTTTAATAGCAACTTATAATCCTGAAGAAGGTGCTTTAAGAGATCATGTTTTAGATCGTTTTGCAATTGTGCTTTCCGCAGATCAATCTATTGATAATGCTCAAAGAGTTGAGATCACAAAATCTGTTTTATCACATGCGGAAAATAATATTAAATTTTCAGAGAAATGGTCGGAAGAATCTGATAATTTATCTACTCAATTAATTTTGGCAAGGCAATGGTTAAAGGATGTCAAGATAACAAAAGAGCAAATAATCTATTTAGTAAATGAAGCTCTTAGAGGAGGAGTAGAAGGGCATAGGTCAGAATTATTTGCAGTAAAAGTAGCAAAGGCTAACGCTGCTCTTCGAGGCGATGAGAATGTAAATTCTGAAGACTTAAAAGTCGCAGTAAGGTTAGTTATTCTTCCACGAGCAATGCAAATACCCCCAGAAGATGATGATATTCAACCACCCCCTCCAGAGGATCAGAGCCCCCCACCTCCACCTCAATCAAATAATGAAGAGTCTGAACCTGAGGTTAATGAAAATGATGATAATCAAGAACAAGAACAAGAAGAAGATAATTCCGATGGAGAAGAAGAATCTACGCCTGAAATACCTAAAGAATTTATATTAGATCCTGAGGCATGCATGGTTGATCCTGATTTACTGCTTTTTTCATCAGCTAAAGCAAAAGCTGGAAATAGTGGAAGTAGATCAGTGATATTTAGTGATAGTAGAGGGAGATATGTCAAACCTATTATTCCAAGAGGTAAAGTAAAAAGAATTGCGGTAGATGCAACTCTTCGAGCGGCCGCACCTTATCAAAAATCAAGAAGATTAAGAAAACCTAATAAATCAATAGTTATTGAAGAAAATGATTTTAGGGCAAAGCTTCTTCAAAAGAAAGCGGGCGCTTTAGTTATTTTTCTGGTTGATGCAAGTGGCTCTATGGCTCTAAATAGAATGCAAAGTGCAAAAGGTGCAGTAATAAGACTTTTAACAGAGGCATATGAGAATAGAGATGAAGTAGCACTTATTCCTTTTAGAGGTAATCAGGCAGAAGTTCTTTTGCCTCCAACGAGATCTATAACTGCAGCAAAAAGACGACTTGAAACAATGCCTTGCGGAGGTGGATCTCCTTTGGCTCATGGGCTAACACAATCTGCGAAAGTAGCAAAAAATGCTCTTTCTACAGGAGATATAGGCCAAGTAATTGTAGTAGGGATTACTGATGGAAGAGGTAATGTTCCATTAGGATTATCTTTAGGACAAAGTGAAGTTGAAGAGAAAGATAACAATAATGTCAATTTAAAGCAGGAGGTTCTTGATATCGCTGCAAAATATCCCATGCTTGGGATAAAACTCTTAGTAATTGATACAGAGAGAAAATTTATTGCAAGCGGCTTTGGTAAAGAATTAGCAGAGGCCGCTCAAGGGAAATATGTCCAACTTCCAAAAGCTACAGATAAAGCAATAGCAGCTATGGCTTTAAATGCCATAAATGAATTCTAAATATTACTTACGGATAAATTTCGTTAAGGAATTTTGAAAGTCCAATAGTTAAATCTCTTATAGATTTGGTTAATGCTTTGTCTTTTGTTAATTTTTCAAAATCATCGCTCATATTATCCATTTTGCTAGAAATTGATCTTGCAGCATTAATTGTCAACTTAATATCGTTGAGTGTTTCTTCATCGTCAATTGTCGACAAAATGCTATTCAAATGATTAGCAGCAATTGTAATTTCTTTTATTAATGGTTCAACTCTTAGTATTTCTTGCTTTGATAAAAAAATTAGTTCATCAAGGTTTTCTTGAGTTCTATCAAATTGGTCAATTGAGTTAACTATATTTTCAATTAGGTTTTCTTGATTTGATTCTTTGAGAAGCTGGCTAATTCTATTAGTTATATTTGAAAGGCTTGATAATTGTTTCCCAGTAATAATATCTCCCTTACAAATAATTAATTTTGCATCGCATTCTTCAGATGTAGGTTTTGCAATGTTTTTTGGAAGTGTTCTTTCACTAGTTTCTAATGCGACTTGGACATCTCCTCCAAGGAAGGAGTTGGTAACTACTCTCGCAAAAGCTGGCCTAGGAAGAATAATGTCTGGATTATTTAAAACTATTTTTGCTTTAATTGATTCATTAGTAAATAAGATATCTTCTATTGAGCCTACTAAAATTCCTCTATAAGTTACCGGAGACTTTCTTGATAAACCGCTTGCGTTATTGAATTCAGCAAAGATGTGCCAATTTTTTGAAGATAACCTCACCCCTCTAAGCCAAAAAGAAAAAAATGTGAATATTAAGATTCCTCCCAGTAAGGAAAATCCAACTATTGAATCTTTTAAGCTTCTACGCATAATTTCTAAATGTCCTTGGGTTGCATTGGACCATCAAGTTTACCATTCCTAAATTGGAATACATAGGGATCATTACTTTCTTTAAATTCATCAATAGAACCTCCCCATCTAAATTTCCCTCCGTAAAGCATTAAAACTTTATCTGAAGTCCTTTCTATAGTACTAAGAACATGGCTAACGACAATAGATGATCCATTGGCTTTATGGTTTGTCTTATTGATTAAATCTTCAATTCTTGATGAGGCAATTGGATCAAGACCTGCAGTGGGTTCATCAAAAAGTAATAAAGGTTTTGTATTTGAACTAAGAGTTTGATCTGAAATTAAAGCTCTAGCAAAACTTACTCTTTTTTGCATGCCTCCGCTTAATTCATTGGGAAGTTTATTCTCAACATTAAATAAACCTACCTCTGCTAAGCACTCACATACGATTCCGTGAATTACCTTTTTAGATAGTTTTTTATTTTTATTAAGAAGAAAACCCACGTTTTCTTCAATAGTTAAAGATCCTAATAATGCTGGGTTTTGAAAAACTAGTCTTACATCAGGAGGATTATTCTGATCCAGTCTTAGGTATGTTTGTTTTTCACCAAATATTTTTAGTTCGCCTTCGGTAGGTAAAATGAGACCCGCTAATATTTTTAAGATGGTTGACTTACCAGAACCTGAGGGGCCGACAATAGCTAATTTCTCTCCGTTATTGAGTACAAAATTAAGCTGATTAAGCACATTAACTTCCCCCCAGCTTATTGAAAGGTTTTTTGTTTCTACTGCATGCTTTGATTTTTTCAAAACTTATACTAAATAAAAAGGCATCTTCTATTACATTTTGCCTTTTTTTTGAAATAAATAAAGCAGGCATGAATTTGATTTATAATGAATCTAAGTGTTTTTTAATTTGAGAAGAATAATTCAAGAGGCTAATTAATGAATAAGCGTAAAAAAAGAGTGAGAGGTTACTATAAATATTTTAAAAAGTCTAATTTTGTACTCTTAAATAAAATTGCAAGAATTTTGAGTTGGCTTTTGCCAGGACTAGTAATAAAAAGATGGATGATTACATCTGCAATAGGATTTCTAACTTCGTTATTAGGGTTAGCAATTTGGACAAATTTAAAACCTCTGTATTGGCTTATTGAAGTATTTTTTTGGATAATGACAAGGCTAACAAGCGTATTACCTATTTCATTATTGGGACCATTAATTTTTTTAATTGGACTTTTATTAATGGGGATTGGACAAAATAGAAGTATTAATTCTATTCAAAAAGCTCTTGTTCCAGAAAAAAGTACATTTTTAGTAGATGCTTTAAGAGTTAAGAGTAAGTTAAATAGAGGGCCTAATATTGTCGCAATTGGTGGAGGCACAGGCTTATCAACTTTATTGAAAGGTTTAAAAAATTACAGCAGTAATATTACAGCAATTGTTACTGTATCTGATGATGGTGGAAGTAGTGGAATTCTTAGAAAACAATTAGGGGTCCAACCCCCAGGTGATATTAGAAATTGTTTAGCTGCATTATCAAATGAAGAGCCAATATTAACAAGATTATTTCAATATAGATTTTCCGGAGGAAGTGGTCTCGAGGGACATAGTTTTGGCAATCTATTTTTGTCAGCCTTAACTACAATTACAGGGAGTTTAGAAAAAGCAGTACAAGCCTCAAGTAAGGTTTTAGCGGTCCAAGGTCAAGTTTTACCAGCAACAAATATTGATGTAATGTTATGGGCCGAATTAGAGGATGGTGAAAAAATTTTTGGCGAAAGTGAAATTAGCAAATCTAAAAAGTTAATTTCAAGGATCGGTTATCTACCAGAAAACCCTTCTGCTCTTCCAAGTGCTTTAGAATCTATAAAAGAAGCTGACTTGATTCTTCTTGGCCCAGGTAGTCTATATACTTCATTACTTCCAAATTTATTAGTACCAGAGATAGTAGATGCTTTATTGCAAAATAATGCTCCAAAAATTTACATAAGTAATTTGATGACTCAGCCTGGAGAAACAGATGGACTTGATGTTTATCAACATATCAAATCAATAGAAAAACAATTATCAAATTTTGGAGTTAATACTAGAATTTTTAACGCGATCTTATCTCAGATTAAATTTGAGAAGTCTCCACTTGTAGATTATTACGAAAGTAGGGGAGCAGAGCCCGTTAAGTGTAATAAAGAAAAATTATTATCTGAAGGTTATTATGTTTTGCAAGCACCATTATATTCAAAAAAAATAACTCCAACTCTTAGGCATGATCCTAGGAGGCTTGCAAAAGCAGTAATGTTTATTTACCGTAAATTAAAGAAATCAAATTGAAATTAATAAGCATCTTGAAGTTCATAGAAGTCAGGTTGAATATAGTCTTTTCTCAATGGCCAACCCCTCCAGTCTTCAGGCATTAAAAGTCTTTTAGGATTTGGATGATCAATAAAATTTATTCCAAACATGTCATATGTTTCTCTTTCTTGCCAATCGCTTCCTTTAAAAATTTTATACAAACTAGGAATCGATAAATCAGAATCTCTTTTTAAGAAAACTTTTAATCTAACTTCTTGTATCTTTTCAATATTTTGAAGGTCATCAACAGTTATAAAGTGATAAAAACTAACAAGATTTTTACCTGGCCCCTCATCATAGCCACCTTGACATTGGAGATAGTTGAAACCGTAATTTCTTAAAGCCGATACTGCTTCATATAATTTGTTAGGTTCAATAGAAATATTTTCTATTCCTATGTGATCATTATCTAATGATTGGTTAGGGATTCCATCTTTGGACAAAGATTGGCTTATGAACCCTTCTTTTTCTATTGAAGTATCTAAGGATTTGGCTAAACCGTCTTTTTCCATTAATTTTCTTCAGTATTAATCATTTCAGTTTTTTCGGTGTTTTCAGGTAATTCAGTTATTTTTTCTTTTGTTGAAGATGGAATGACGGTAGCTGAAGTTTTGTTTAGATATACACCTGTATTTTCTGAGAAAACAAGATTCATTTCGTGCTCAATTGTTATATATCTGTGAGTTTGTTCTGTTTTTGTGCGCTCTAAGATTGATTCATTACCAACTTTTTTTCTCAATTTAATTACAGCATCAAAAATTGCTTCTGGTCTTGGTGGACATCCTGGAAGGTATAAATCAACTGGTATCAATTTATCAACGCCTCTTACAGCAGTTGTAGAGTCTGCGCTGAACATTCCCCCTGTGATTGTGCAAGCACCCATGGCAATTACATATTTTGGTTCTGGCATTTGTTCATAAAGTCTCACTAGGGCGGGAGCCATTTTCATAGTTACTGTTCCTGCAACTATTAACAAATCTGCTTGCCTTGGCGAGCTTCTAGGTACTAATCCAAATCTATCAAAATCAAATCTAGATCCGATTAAGGCAGCAAATTCTATAAAACAACATGCTGTTCCGTACAAGAGAGGCCATAGACTGCTTAGTCTAGCCCAGTTATGAAGGTCGTCTAAGCTTGTCAAAATAATATTTTCGCTTAAATCTGTAGTAACTTGGGGTGCACCAAGAGGGTTGCAAGTCCCTTCTCGAATTTCTCTTATTGCTTTTGGGGATAATTGTGGATTCAATTTTTTAACTCCATTCTAAAGCACCTTTTCTCCATGCGTATGCCAGAGCAATAACAAGTATTGCAATGAAGATTAAAGCCTCAATAAAAGCTAATAAGCCTAATCTATTGAAGGCAACAGCCCAAGGATAAAGGAATACCGTCTCAACATCAAATATAACGAAAACCAAGGCAAACATGTAATAACGAATATTAAATTGAATCCATGCTCCTCCAATAGGCTCCATTCCAGATTCATAAGTAAGTTTTCTTTCCCCTGTTCTGCCTTTTGGGGCAACGATGAGATTAGTAACTAGAGCTAATACTGGTACAGCTGCGGCAATTAGAAGGAAACCTAAAAAGTATTCATAACCAGTTAATAAAAACATCTTAAAAAATTAATTTTGAATAAAAGTCGCTTAATTAAGCAAAATCTTTTAAAGTTCTTAAAGAACAATAATAAACCGTGAGTGAAAACATTCAACCAGCCTCTGAGGAAAACAAAATAGTTGAAGACTTTGAGAAAGAAAAACTTTCTGAAAATTCCACAGGAGTAAATGTTGAACAACCTGCCCTTAATCTAGAACAAAATAGATTCGAATGTAGAAGTTGTGGATATATTTATGATCCGTCTGAAGGAAATAAAAAATTAAACATACCAAAAAATACTCCTTTTTCAGACTTGGATGGGAATACCTTCGCTTGCCCTGTTTGTCGAGCTGGTAAAAATTTTTATAAGGACATAGGTCCTAAATCTAAACCAAGTGGTTTTGAAGAAAATTTAGTTTATGGGTTTGGTTTTAATAGTTTACCTCCTGGACAAAAAAATATATTGATTTTTGGAGGTCTGGCTTTTGCTGCTGCTATGTTCCTTTCTTTGTACTCTTTGCATTAATATATATAAATGAAAAAAATTATTGCTAGTATTCCGAATCTTCTTTTATCAGTTCTTCTTTGTTTTGTATTGAGCAGTTGTTCATCAACAGGAGTAAAGATGAGTGATAGCAGCCCTTGGAAAACAATTCAGTTTGAGGACCAGGCTAATGCTTTAGATGTTGATTTTATAGATGATAAAAATGGATTTTTAGTAGGTTCTAATAGACTTATTATGGAATCTAATGATGGAGGAGAAACTTGGGAAAAAAGAAATTTAGATTTACCGAGTGAAGAGAACTTTCGTCTTTTAGATATTGATTTTAAAGGTGAAGAGGGATGGTTAATAGGTCAGCCTTCATTAGTTATGCATACACTTGATGCAGGAAAGAATTGGACACGTTTATCTCTAGGTAACAAATTACCAGGCCAACCATTTTTAATAACAACCGTCGATGCTGGTGTCGCAGAATTGGCTACCACTGCAGGTGCTATTTATGAAACATCAGATAGTGGTGAATCATGGAATGCAAAAGTTGTAGATGCATCTGGTTCTGGAGGTGTAAGAGATTTAAGAAGAACTAATAAAGGAGATTATGTCAGTGTAAGTAGTCTAGGTAATTTCTTTTCTACTTTGGAAAAGGATAGTAATGCATGGATAGCTCACCAAAGAGCCAGTAGCAAAAGAGTTCAAAGTATTGGTTTTAATCCACAAGGAAGTTTATGGATGCTTTCTAGAGGAGCAGAAATTAGATTTAATGAAGATACTAATGACCTAGAAAATTGGTCAAAGCCTATTATACCAATTCTTAATGGATACAATTATCTAGATATGGGATGGGATCCAAATGGTGATATATGGGCTGGCGGTGGTAATGGAACTTTGATAGTAAGTAAAGACCAAGGTAAAACTTGGAATAAAGATCCTATTGCTTCAGAATTACCAACAAACTACATTAAAATAGTTTTTCTTGATAAGCAGGCTTTAAAAAATCAAAAAGGATTTGTACTTGGCGAGCGTGGTTATATCCTTAAATGGAACAGCTAACTTTGAATAACTTGAGTTAATAATAAAAAAAAAATTAATTTTTGAAAGATTTAGCAACTGTCTGTAACCAACCTGTTAATTTCTTCGCGAACTTATGATTTTACACTGTAAGATCATAGGGTAGACATTTGTGATTATGGCCGCAGGTTCAACGGGTGAACGCCCCTTCTTTGAAATAATCACCAGTATTAGATACTGGATTATTCATGCAGTAACATTACCAGCTATCTTTATAGCAGGCTTCTTATTTGTATATACAGGCTTAGCCTACGATGCTTTTGGAACTCCACGTCCAGATAGTTATTTCCAATCATCTGAATCTAAAGCACCTGTTGTAACACAAAGATATGAAGCTAAATCTCAACTAGATTTAAGAACAAAATAACAATGACAAATTCTCAAGCTCCAATGCAGGCTGCGGAAGTCCGCGTTTATCCTATATTTACTGTCCGTTGGCTAGCAGTTCATGCTTTAGCTATTCCATCAGTATTCTTTTTAGGTTCTATTGCTGCTATGCAATTCGTAGCCCGATAAATTTAACTATTATGCAAGTTAACGAAAATCCTAACAAAGTTCCAGTTGAACTTAATCGTACAAGCCTTTATTTAGGCTTATTATCAGTCTTCGTATTGGGAATTTTATTTTCCAGTTACTTTTTCAATTAAATTAAAATCATGAGTAAATTAAAAGGACCTGATGGAAGAATTCCAGATAGACTTCCCGACGGTAGACCAGCAGTTGCATGGGAAAGAAGATGGACTGAAGGAACTCTTCCTCTTTGGCTTGTTGCTACAGCAGGTGGAATTGCTGTTATCTTCGTTTTAGGAATATTCTTCTATGGTTCATACCAAGGCGTAGGAGCTGGAGGATAACAAATTCTTCCCTTGACCCGATAATCATTTATATCAAATAAGCCTAACAAGAATCAGTAAATATCCTTAGTTTCTCTCTTGTGGAACTTGGGATATTTTCTTTTTGGGTTATTAATCCATCTTTTAAAGAAAAATGAGACTTACTCTTTGGTCTTTCTTTTTCAATTAATTTAGCTACTTCAAATATTATTTTATTAGCTACTTCAGTGTTTGATCTAAGATTATTCAAAACCATCTCTACAGAAACTTCTTGATGAGTTTGATGCCAGCAATCATAATCAGTAACCATAGATAAGGAGGAGTAAGCTATTTCAGCTTCTTTAGCTAATCTTGCTTCTGTGTGGTTCGTCATTCCAATTATTGAACATCCCCAACTTCTATATAAATTAGATTCTGCTCTAGTTGAGAAAGCAGGACCTTCCATTGCTAGATAGGTACCCCCTCTATGCAATTGTCTACCGCCAGGAATATTTTTTTCTCCGATTTCACTTAATATACGTGATAAATTTGTACAGAAGGGATCTCCCATAGTTACGTGAGCAACAGCCCCCTCGTTAAAGAAAGTTGCAGGTCTATTTTTTGTCCGGTCTATAAATTGATCTGGAACCACTATATCAAGTGGCCTTATCTGTTCTTGTAATGAACCAACTGCTGATGGAGCAATAATCCATCTTACTCCTATTGATCTTAGAGCCCAAATATTAGCTTTATAAGGGATTTCAGAAGGATTTAAACTATGTGTTCTGCCATGTCTAGGAATGAATGCTATCTCTAGGTTTCCAAGTTTATATACTTTTATTGAATCAGAAGGTTTACCATAGGGAGTATTGATTTTTAGTTCTCTTAAGTACTCTATTTGATCCATTGAATAAAATCCACTTCCACCAATCACTCCTAATCTTGATTTTTCAATTGGTAATAAATGTTCTTTATTCATAGTGATGTAAATGACTTTTAATCATCTGGTACTAATTGGAGGAGGACACTCAAATGTTTCTTTATTGAAGAAATGGTTAATGTTTCCGAAATTAATGCCAGAAATTCCTGTTTCAATTATATCTAGAGATTCTCATTTGGTTTATTCGGCGATTTTCCCATCGGTGATTTCAAAATCAATCACTTTAGAAGAGAGTTTAATTGATATAAAATCTTTAGCAAAAAATGCAAAAGTATCTTTTATAGAAGAAGAAGTAATGGATATTGATTTCAATTTAAAAAAAATTTTTTTAAGTAATAGACCTTCAGTTAATTATTCGAAGTTGGTGCTTAATTATGGAAGTCAAACAATAATTCCAAAAGAATTTGAATTACTAGTTAAAAATCAAAATGCTTTTTCAATTAAACCTTTTCTAAGTGCCTACGACTCAATACTAAAAGAGGACATTTTTGATTCAGTTAATGAACTTCCATTTGTAATTGTTGGTAGTGGCCTCGCTGCAATTGAAGTATCACATGCTTTGAGAAAAAGATGGGGAGATAGACCTTTAAAACTATTATGTGATTCAAGAAAAATTAATAATAAAATTCTAAAAAGTTTACGAAATTCCAATATTGATTTAGTTGAAAAACTTAATTTTGATTATGGCAAGATTCTTTTATGTACTGGAAATACATCTCCTTTATGGGCACAAAAAAAATTATTAGATTCAGATTCTCATGGCAGAATAATCACAAATCAGAATTTGCAGATAAAAAGTTTCTCTGGAATCTTTGCTGTCGGTGATTGCGCAGTTGTAGGTCCAGCAAAAAGACCAGCATCGGGAGTTTTTGCAGTAAAAGTTGTAAATACATTAGTCCAAAATCTAAAAAAAGATATAGAAGGTAGATCATTAAGAAAGTGGTTTCCTCAAAAGATCGGATTGCAAATAGTAAATACATTTCCAAGACATCATCCAAAGGCTTTTGCTATTTATCGCAATTTTGTTTTCGGCCCTTCTATTCTTTTTTGGATTTTAAAGTATAAGATTGATTTCAAATTTATTAAAAAGTTCAGATCAAAAAGGCTAACTATGAAAAGTAGTGATAAAAATATTTCATTGAATGATTGCAGAGGATGTGCAGCTAAAATTCCTCAGTTTGTTTTGAATAAATCATTAATAAATTCTAATTTAAATTCTTTTGCCTCATCACCTGAAGATTCAGTTGAGATATATCAAAATGGTCAAGATACCATCTTGCAAAGTGTAGATGGATTTCCTGCTTTGGTAAGTGATCCTTGGCTTAATGCAAAAATTACTACTTTGCATGCTTGCTCAGATTTATGGGCATGCGGAGCAAAACTTTCATCCGCGCAGGCTTTGATTTCATTACCAAAAGTTGAAAGGGAATTTCAGAGTTACCTCTTTTCTCAATCACTTCAAGGTATTAAATCCACTGTTGAGGATCATGGAGGTGAATTACTTGGAGGCCATACTTTCGAGGCAAGAAGTTTAGTAAATAAACCTTATTCATTAGGAATAGATATTTCTTTAACAGTTCAAGGTATTTTAAAAAATGGAGCAAAACCATGGCTTAAATCTGGTATGAATGTTGGAGATATTCTCATGATGTCTAGACCTCTGGGCGTTGGGATTTACTTTGCCGGTCAAATGCAAAATATTAATATGCTAGGTAGCTCTTCTGAAATAATTAATAATTTAGTAAAGAGTCAGCAATATTTGATTGATGAAATTTATCTTTTTCAAAATCAATTTAAAGAATCACTAGTCAATGCTGCGACTGACATCACTGGATATGGATTTATTGGACATCTTAAAGAAATGGTTGAATCATCTAATTTATACAGGCAAAGCAATAATCTTGAGCCACTAAAAGTTTTATTAGATTTATTTGCATTTAAAGCTTATCCTGGAGTATTTGATTTAATAAGAAAAGATGTTAAAAGTACTTTCTTTGAATCTAATAAAGAAATTTTTGACAAAATTTATAAAGCGAATAAGCAAAAAAGAATAATTAATTTTTTAAACGAAAATTCATTAGATCAAGAGACTTTTAACGAGAAAATATCATTGCTATTAGATCCTCAAACATGTGGACCCTTATTGATTAGTTGCAATCGCAAATATGAAAATGTTCTAAAGGATAAATGGTATAAGGTTGGAGAAGTTGTAAAAATGTAATTAATTTCTATTTAATTTATCAATTTCCAAATATCTTAATCTTTTGATTTCCTTCCCCATCTCCTTCCCTGGATTCCATCCTTCTTTTTTTAATGTTTCTCCATCTTTTTTTGATTTTATGAATTTGTAAATAAATAACCACTTAAACAAGTTACGCCAGTATGGTCCTCCATCACAAATTAATAATTTGACTGTCTCATCATTAAGGTTTCTGTCCTCAATAAATTCTGTCCAAGTTGATGGAGAAAAATGATTGAAATTTTTTTTGTTTGTATTTAATATCTTTTTGATGTTTAAATAATCCTCTAATATTTTTATCTCACTATGATTAACCAAAAATCTTTGACATGCTTTTTCTAAATTTTCTGAATCTTTTAATAAGTAAAGCATATGATTTCCCTTTAATTTTTTAATCCAATTGAGTCCTCTTAAAAATCTTTTATCGACTTTAATATTTTCATTTAATATTGAGATAATTTCCCATTTATGAATTATTGAAATTACATTAGTCAAGTTATCTTGTTTGCATATTTCAGCTAGTTCCATCCTTATTCTTATTCCTAGTGCAGGAGGGTAAATCATTTTCTGATGAGTTTCTGAACTTTTCCATGGCCATTGTCTAACTGTTTCTTGAGATTGTTTGAGGGAATTATTTGAAATATTGAAATCTAACCTTGAAGCATATTTTGCACATCTAATTAATCTACTTGGATCATCTGCAATACTATTACTGTGAAGTAAGTTTAATCTTTTACTTTTTATATCAGAAATTCCTCCATAAAGATCATAAATTTTCCTTGTCGAGACCTCGAAGGCTATTGAATTAATAGTGAAATCTCTCCTCTTAAGATCCTCCTCAATAGTACTTTTATTTACTGTGGGATTTAATCCTGGAGCAGAATATATTTCTTTTCTTGCAGAAGCAATATCAATTTTATAGTCATTAATATTTATTTCTACAGTATTGTATAAATTAAATTCCTTGATTAAACATAAATCTACATTTACAATGTTTTTTTTTATAAATTTTGCAAGAGAAATAGAGGATCCTTCAATAACAAGATCAATATCTACAGGTCTAGAAAACGATTTTTTGTGGAATTTACTAATTAATAAATCTCTTAAATAACCGCCAACAAAAGCAACTTTAGTATTGTTATTAGATTCTATGTATTTAGCAATTAGGTTATATAGATTAAAAGGAGTTTTGATTAATTCCCCTTGGATGTAATCAGAGATATCGTTCATGAGTTTTAACTTACATAACGAATTGGAGCTAATCTGGGATCTAGAATTTTACTTCCTTTATTACCAAATTTTACTGCTAAAGATATTTTTTCCCCACTCCCAAAAATATGTATGATTTCACCTTTCCCAAACTTTGAGTGAATTAGCATATCTCCAACTATCCAGCTTTTCCCTTTACTAGGACCTGAATATAATTTCCTTACTGCATTTATTGGTTTGTTTACAAATTCACTTGGATTGTTTCGATCAACTCTAGTTAAACGATCAAGATGCCAATCTCTTCTAATTGAAGCACCACCAGTTTGTGGTAATTCGCCATCTATTAAATCTTCAGGTATTTCCGAAAGAAATATTGAAGGAATTGTTGCTTCACGCATTCCACCCCATAATCTTCTTTCTCTGGCATGACTTAAGAAAACTCTTTCTTTAGCTCTAGTAATACCTACGTAGCATAATCTTCTTTCCTCTTCAAGAAGTGAAGGAGTATCTATTGATCTATGGCTAGGGAAGAGACCATGTTCTAGCCCAGTGATAAAAACATTTTGAAATTCTAAACCTTTACTATTATGCAGAGTCATGAGAGTTACAGAGTTAGGATTATTTTTCTGCGTATCATTATCAGTTGTTAAGGCTGCTGTAGAAAGAAATCCCTCTACATCTCCACTTTCTGTTTCTTCTTCATATTGAGTAGCTGCATTAATTAGTTCTTGTAAGTTATTTCTTCTATCTTCAGATTCTTCAGTCCCACTAGAGAGCAAGTCACTTAAATAACCACTTTTTTCTAATATAAGTTGTAGTAGTTGAGCGGGACCTGAATTTTCTAGATAACACAGTAGATCATTCATAATTTCAGTAAATTTATTAATTCCTTTTGATGATCGGCCTATTGTTTCTTCAAGACTTTGCTTATCATTAAGAACCTCCCATAATGGGATATTTAATCTATTAGATAGTTCATTCAGTTTTTGAATAGTAGTCTTACCAATCCCTCTTCTAGGAACATTTATGATGCGTAAAAGACTAACGTTATCTGAAGAATTAACCAGAACTTTCAAATATGCTATTGCATCTTTAATTTCTCTTCTATCATAAAAACGCAATCCTCCATAAATTGTATAAGGAATGCGCCACCTTACAAGAGATTCTTCTAATACTCTCGACTGAGCTCTGGTTCGATATAAAATTGCAAAATTTTTCCAAATTGGGTTTTGATTATAGTTATTGAGTGATTTTATTTTATTGGTAATTGCTTCTGCCTCGGAAATTTCATCATCACAGCTGAGTAAAGTTAAAAGTTCCCCTTTCTCTTTAGTAGCCTTTAAAACTTTGTCAATTCTTTCAGAGTTGTTTTCAATTAATGAGTTTGCAGCATCAAGGATATTGGAAGATGACCTATAATTTTCTTCTAATTTAATTAAAGATGATTTTGTATCGTCGTTGATTGAAGTTTTGAAATCTTCTTGAAAACCAATTAAAATTCTGAAGTCAGCTGCTCTGAAACTATAAATACTTTGATCAGCATCCCCAACTACAAAAATTGACCGATCTTCCCAATTGAAGAATTTTTTTGGTTCAGTATTCCCAGCCGTAATTAATTTTATAAGTTCATATTGTGTTCTATTTGTATCTTGATATTCATCAACTAAAATATGTTTAAATCTTTTGTGCCAGTAATCTCTGACTATATCATTTTGCCTCAATAAGAAAACAGGCAAAAGCAGAAGATCATCAAAGTCTAAAGAATTATTTTTTGAGAGCGAAATCCTATATCTCTTATAGGCTTCCGCAACTGTTTTATCAAAATTATTATCTGCTTTTTCTAGAAGATCATTAGAAGTTAAGCATTGATTTTTAGCATTACTTATTAATCTTTTAATCTTTTTGGGATCATATCTTTTTGGGTCAAGATTCATATCTTGACTGATAATTTCTTTTACTAATGTTTGAGAATCTGTTTCATCATAAATTGAAAATTGTCTTGTCCATTTTAGGCCTTCTGGATCAGTATATTTTTCAATATCGTATCTAAGAAGTCTTGAAAATAAGGAATGGAAAGTACCAATCCAAAGGTTCTGAAGCCTCTCTTGGTGAACGTTTGCTCTTAATTGATTTTGATCAATTTCTTTGAGAGTTGTCCAAGGCTGACCAAATTGATTAAAAGCTAATTCTTGGGCTAGAAGAACCTCTAATCTTGCTTTCATTTCTTTAGCAGCTTTGTTAGTGAAAGTGACAGCGAGAATGTTATAGGGATCTATAGAGTTACCCTCAATAAGGTTTGCAATTCTGTGAGTAAGAGCCTTAGTTTTTCCGCTACCTGCACCTGCTACAACTAAAAGTGGTCCATAAACATGTTTTACTGCTTGAAGTTGTTGATTGTTTAGGGACTTAAAAAGGAAATTGTTGGTTTGAGGCACTTTTGGAAGGGTTTTTCAAAAATCAGACTTTACTATGAGATTCAGATTCCGTTTCTAGATCTTCTAATGCTTTTTTTAAATTTATAAGTTCATTATTGTTATTAATTATTTCTTCAAATTTATTTTGAGGCATCTTTAATTTCATACTTCTGTCTAGAATTTCTTTTTCCAATCTCTTTTTATATGAGGAAATAAGTTTCTTTGATAATTTTAAATCTTGTTGATCCAAAACTTTATTAAAAATGTAATTTTATATTAGCGGAAAAAAAATTTTTTATTTGAATTATTTCAACTATCACTTTGGAATGAAGTTATTAATTAAGAAGCGTTGCGTTAAGTTTGAAATTGTATTGTTTTTACGAGCTTTGTATTATTCTTAAGATCGTTCTTTAAATTTTTACTTCAGGAATGTCAGTTTCAAAGAATAATCAACTTTTGTCAGCCGATAAGAAATTAAACGATTTAAACAATATAAAAGAATTTATTAATAGTGCAAACTCAAGATTAGATGCAATAACCTCAATAACCAATAATTCACATGCAATCGCAGCAGACGCAGTAACAGCAATGATTTGCGAAAATCAAGATTCACTTAATTCAAAAATATCTTTAAATACAACTAACAAGATGTCCGTTTGTTTAAGAGATGGAGAAATAATCCTAAGGATTGTTACTTATCTTTTAATTTCTAATGACGAATCAGTTTTAGAAAAAAGTTGTTTGAAGGATCTTAAAAATACTTATCTTGCTCTTGGGGTACCTTTAAGAAATGCAAGAAGGGTTTTTCAATTAATGCGAGATGCAACTATCTCTGATTTGAATTCAACAGTTAATAATATGCCAGGAAAAAAAGGCTTTCTTCCTAAATTAATATCTGAAACAGAGTTTCAATTTGAAAGGATAATTAATCTTTTAAACTAGTTAAATTCCTTATCTCTGAAGTATGAGAAGTCTGTATAACTGAGTTATTTTCCAGATTTCTAATAGTAGAAAATCTGGATCTTAAATGAGTTGATAAAAAGGAAATTCTTTCTTCGGAAACTGTTGATTTATAAATAGTTTTAATGTGTAAATTATTTTCTTCATCAACAAAATAATTTGATGATGAAATAAAGGATTCTGTATAACCTTTATTTCTTAAAACAATTCCTGAATTTTCATCCTTGGGTAAAAAAATCAGAATAGTTTCATCTCCCTCACTGATATCATCATTGTCCCAATCACTAATAGCTTGCCAGTTTATAGAAATGGATATGCTCTCTAGGTTTAAACTAAATTTATAATTTTTAAAAATTTCAACGACTTTTTTATTTTGTTTGTTGATATGTTTTATATGTATTTTACTAGTTGAGTTTTCAAATTCCTGAAAAGCTAAAGTGTGAGTACTTCTAATAGATTTCCACTCTCCTATGCTTTTATCAATGAATTGATTAATTATTGTTAGATTCTTCGTCAAGTTTATCTTCTACAGAATGATTTTCTGCTTTTTGTATCATTCTTACCATTGAATCCACCATTAATCTCTTTGCAGTAGTTACTTTTAATCCAGAAGGAGTAGTTGATATTTGTTCTCCAGGGCGATCATATGAAGTTGGTCTAAATGGAGTCATCTAATAACTTTAAAAATTAATCGATCTCTATTCTTACATGAATCATTATTTATATAGTTATTGTTTGCGAAAATGTCATATCTTTCTTCTTTGATTACAGAATTATCAACTGTTTTGTTATTTAGGCATTTTATTTTTTGCCAATCCTGAAACAGTCGCTAAAGCAAACATTCCCAATAGAGCAATCCCTAAAAATAATCCTGCCCCCTGGCTAACTCCAGCTCCTACTGCTACTAGTATAGAGTCACTGATCAGAAGACTTATTAATAATGCAGGAGTAAATATTTTCCAGCGAGTTCCTCCAATACCAATTGCGTAGCTTAGAAAATCAAAAAGGCCAGTCATTAGTAAACCTGTCATGAGAAAGAAATTTTCTTCTAGCTGGTTTTGATTGAAACTCTCAATCTTTTGCATTGCTTTCGGTCCTACTAAATTACGTACAGGAACCCGACCATAATTTCTTGCGATAAAGAAAGCAGCTTGGCAAAAAACGATATCAGAAAAGATTATTGTCATGTAACCTTTTTGAAATCCTAGTAATGAACCAGCCAGCAGAGAATAAGCTGAACTTGGAAGGGCAGGTAAAATAATACTTACTCCTCTGAGTATGAATATTCCAAAAGGAGCCCAAATCCCCATACTTTCTATTTTGTTCCTTAGAGGTTCAATCCCATAATTTTGGATTAAATAAATCAATACAACAAATATTGCTATAAAAAAAACTACTGAGAAAAATTTCTGTATTTTATTCATTATTTTTCTAATAAATTTATTGGATGTAAATTCTTAATTTTAATATTTGATTCTATCTATAATAGAAATACTAATCAATAAAAATTTTTACAAATTTTTAATCTTTTATTTCTTACTCATAAAAAAATTTTTGTATTCCATAATTAGTCATGATTAATTCTAAGAATAAAGTTAATTCAATATTTTTTAGAAATTTCATTAATTTCTTCCTTTCGATTATCGTTTTCCTTTGTATTTTAATAAAAAAATCAGAAGCTTTGCCTCATGAATGGGTTGGAGTCCCTAAAAGTGAATACGGAGAGCAGTTATGGGATAAACAAAGTATAAAAAGGAATGAGGATGGTTCTGTAAGAGTATTGAGTAAATTTATTCCTAAAACAAAAAGTGAAATTACTAAGGATATTCTCTATACAATGGATATAAATTGTTTTGAAAAATCATTTAGAGATGTTGATGTCTCAATAGATGAAGCAAATAGTAATTTCAATGATTTAGCTAATTGGCAAGATCCAAATGGAGATAAACTGATTTTGGGTGTTATTGGTCAAGTCTGCAGAGTCGAAAACTAAAAATTTTAAGTGGAAAAAAAACGAAAAAATAACGAGTTCCAAATGATTTGAAAGTATAAAACCCTGCGCAGGACAGGGTTTTAAAGGTGCCAGGACCCAGATTTGAACTGGGGACACGGCGATTTTCAGTCGCCTGCTCTACCAACTGAGCTATCCCGGCTCTAACCTATATACTTTAAATTAAGATGTGTAGTTTGTGAAACCCTTTTAATTAAAAATTTTATATCTTCATCAAATATCTAAAAAAAACTTTTATTTTGAGTTCATCGCTAACAAGGCTGTACCAAATGAGGTAGTTTTTTTACATGAAACTATTGGTATATTGATAATATTTTCTCTTATTTTTCTCCACTGAGGGTTTTTTGAACCTCCACCAATAGTAATAATTTTTTTTGGAAGTGAACCTGTTAGTTCGCCTAGCTTTTCCCATCCTTTCAATTCGATCCTAGCTAGACCCTCGAATAATGCATGTAAATAAAGTGAGTCGCTTACTGGCCTTGGATCAAGTATCGGCTTTAAATTTGAATCATTAACAGGAAATCTTTCTCCTTTACTATTAAGAGGTAAAAGATTTAAAGAAGTGTTTTTTGATGGATTTATTTGTCGACTGAGCTCTTTTATTTCTAAATCAGAGAAAAACTGAGACAATATACCACAGCCTGCGTTTGATGCTCCTCCACATATCCAATTACCGTTTACTCTATGGTTTGTAATTCCTTGGGTTTTTATAGGATTATCAATAATTTTCTTAACTACAATAGTTGTTCCTAAAACTGTGAGACCATCTTCTTTGCCTAACCCAGCAGCTATTACACTTGCATTAGAGTCAGTAGTGCCTGAGATTAATAATAATTTTTTATTCAAGTTAAATCTATCTGCTAAATCAAAATTCACCTGTCCAATAATTTTCCCACTTTTTATTATTTGAGGCAGGCATTTTTCCCATGAACTATTGAGATAGCTTTTTGGCCAGGATTCTTTTTTTAGATCCCAACCAAGTTTTAGATTATTACCTTCTTCTCCATAAGTCCAATCTTTTAAAAACCAACCAGTGATCCAATCAGATTGATGTCGTAAAAGTATATTTGTCCCATATTTATCTATTAGTTTTAATGCTTTAGCAAGACTACTGTATGGAGTTCGCAGATGATCTTCTCCAGAAGTTAATGATTCAAGAAGGATCTTATGTTCATTACATGCTTGGTCATAAGATATTGCTTTTCCTATTGGCTCTCCTCGTAAATTTGATGCTGTTAAAGTTCCTGATGTGCCAGATATAGCCAATTTTTGAAGGTTACTTTTTACCTCAATAGGTAAATACCCTAAGAGTTTTTCACAAGAATTGATCCAAGAATTTGGATTTTTAAAGCTACATAAATAAGGAACTGAATTTGAATATACTAATTTTTTATGAAAATTTATTATAGATATTCTTGCGCCACTAGTTCCAAAATCTAATCCCCCATAAAAATTATTAGGCATAGAATAAATATTTTTATAAAAATACTTTGGAAGCCTCCGCTAATTGGGCTGCTTTTTCTTCTACCTTTTCCCAAGGGAGATCTAGATCTCTTCTGCCAAAATGTCCATATGATGCAGTCTTTCTGAAAAATGTACCACCCATTTTTTGGGGTAGATTTCTTAGATCAAATTCTTTTATAATTGCTGCTGGTCTTAAATCAAAGTACTTATTAATGAGCTCAGTCAAATTAGCTTGTGAAATAACGCCAGTATCAAAAGTTTCAACAAGAATGGAAATCGGTTTTGCAACTCCAATTGCATAACTTAATTGTACTTCTGCCTTTTTTGCTAATTTTGCCTTAACTATACTTTTAGCTACATAACGTGCTGCATAAGCAGCTGATCTATCCACTTTTGTGGGATCTTTACCAGAAAATGCCCCTCCTCCGTGTCTTGCGTAACCCCCATAAGTATCTACTATAATTTTTCTTCCAGTAAGTCCGGCATCACCTTGAGGCCCCCCTACGACAAATTTGCCCGTGGGATTTACAAGAAATCTTGTTGCATGAATGTTTGGTTTGATTTCTAAATCTTCAGTAGCAGGAATTACAACATGCGTCCATAAATCTTCTTTTATTCTTTGACGAATTTCTTCTTCATTTCTCATACCATCTATCTCAGGATTATGTTGAGTTGAAATTAAAATAGTATTAATCGATAGTGGTACTCCATTTTGATAATCAATACTTACTTGAGTTTTACCATCAGGGAGTAGATAATTAAGCACGTTTTCGTGCCTTACCTTAGAAAGTTGAATGGCTAATCTATGAGCCAAGCTAATTGGTAAGGGCATTAATTCAGGCGTCTCATCGCATGCATAGCCGAACATTATGCCTTGGTCGCCAGCACCGGTATTATCTTCCAAATCATCGTTAACATCATCTGCTTCGTTTACTCCTTGAGAAATATCTGGTGATTGCTCGTCAAGTGCTACTAACACTGCACAACTATTTGCGTCAAAACCACCTGCTCTATAGCCCTCATATCCAATTTCTTTAATTACATTTCTAACAAGTTTTATATAATCGACTTTTGCTTTTGAAGTTATTTCTCCAGTAAGTAGACAAAGACCAGTGTTAACGACAGTTTCGCATGCAACTCTGCTTTCTGGATCTTCTGTCAATAAAGCGTCTAAAACAGCGTCACTAATTTGATCACATATTTTGTCAGGATGACCTTCAGTCACGGATTCTGAAGTGAAAATGAAATCACTCATTTACAAATAATTTTGGAATATAGAAATATCCTAAATTAGATTATCGTTACAAATCAATTATTGTTAATTAAAAATAATTGTATAAGAATAATGAGGCTTAAGTTCTGATATTCCTGCACAAAATAAAAAAGTGAAGTTATACTGTTTCAGCTGAAGCTGTGGGGATCTCTTCGTTGTCGTCAGTTTGTTCAAATAACATTTGCTTGTATTTTGCAGCCATTTCTTCAGCTTTACTAAAAACTTTTTGAGGATCAGTAAGCATATCGCCTGGCTCAGGTTCAAGTGCTTTCGTAGATAATGAAATTCTTCCTCTTTCCGAATCAAGGTCAATTATCATAACTTTCATTTGGTCATTAACATTGAGAACATTATGTGGCGTCTCAATGTGTTCATGACTGATCTCAGAAATATGCAATAAACCACTAACTCCTCCAATATCGATAAAAGCTCCATACGGTTTAATTCCTTTAACATTACCAACAACAACTTCGCCAACCTCAAGTCTATTCATTTTCTTCTCAACCAAAGCTCTTCTATGGCTTAGTACTAATCTGTTTCTTTCTTCATCAACTTCAAGAAATTTTAAAGGTAAGTGCTCACCTTCTAAATCATCTTTAATTTTTCGAGCACTTATATGAGAGCCTGGTATGAAACCTCTAAGACCTTCTACTCTTACAAGAGCTCCTCCTCTGTTTGTTGCAAAAACTTCAGAATATATAGTTGCATCTTCTTTTTGGAGTTGTCTAACCCTTTCCCATGCTCTTTGATATTCTATTCTTCTAATGGAGAGGGCTAATTGGCCGTCTTCATTTTCTTCGCTCATTATAAAAAATTCTCTACTTTCTGAAGGTTGTAAAACATCATTAAGTCCTTCAACTCTATTTATTGACACCTCCTGAACAGGCATAAAAGCGGCTGTTTTTGCCCCTATATCTATCATGGCACCTTTGGGCTCTAGGGCAAAAACGGTACCTTTAACTAAATCGCCTGGCTTAAAGTTATAGTCATACTTACCCAAAAGTGATGCAAATTCTTCTTGTGTGAATCCTGCGTTTTCAAAATCTTTATTTGTTCTGCTAGAGGAAGAATCTGCCGAAGGTATCTCGCTCTTCTCGAATGATAAATCTTCCTCATTTTGAGATGCTGAATCATTATCTAACTCAGACGGATTTTTGATTTCTTGATCCTCAGAAATTTCTTTAATGGTTTGGGAAGAATTTTCGTTCATTTGTTGTATCGCAGACTACCTAAGGTAGTTAGAAAGGGATGCTACTAGCCTGCAAACCAATAGCAAAATGATTGTGATATGTATTCTACACTTTAAGATGCTGAATTTTATGAAATTGAAGCTAATTGGTTTTTTGAACCACCTTTTAGAGATTCAAGAGTAGAAATAAAATCTTTTACCCCATTAAATTTTCTGTAAACTGAGGCGTATCTTATATATGCAACTTCATTTTCTTTCCTAAGATTTTTAAGTATTAATTCTCCGATTTGTGAAGATTTAATATCTTTATTAGAGTCTTGAACAATTTGTGATTCAATTCCATCTACGAAATTAATAATTTCTTCACTACTGAAGTTTGTCTTTTCGCAAGCTCTTGATATACCAGTAAATAATTTTTGTTTATCAAATAATTCTCTGCTACCGTCTTTTTTTATAATTGAAACTGGCATTGATTCCACTCTTTCGTAAGTTGTAAATCTAAAACTGCAATTTAAGCACTCTCTTCTTCTTCGAACACTTTTACCACTATCAGCAGATCTTGATTCCAAAACTCTACTATCTGTGTTTTGACAGGTTGGACACTGCATGTGGTGAAATAAGCTGCACTTCAACTCTAATAGTAGAGTAATATTTTAATTATGAAAAGTAAAAAACCTCTTATTAAAGAGGTTTTTTTACTAAGTTCATTTTCTATCAAATTTAGGGGGGTCTCTAAAGGCGACAGCAAAGAATAAGGTAACAACTGCGAGAGTTAGAATAAGAACGTAAGCGAAAGCTTCCATAAGATTAAGTAATAAAGTTTAGTTTAAACCCTTCCTGGGATTCTTCTTGTGGTTTCGTCACCAAGCTTCTTGAATAAACCAAATTCAACTTGGTCGCCAATCTCAGCATCAATACCAGCGAAGGAATTTCTATAAAGAGTTCTTGAAGCGTGCCACCAGTGGCCAAACAAGAATAGCAATCCGAAACATAGATGAGCATATGTAAACCATGCTCTAGGGGAGCTTCGGAATACACCGTCAGATTTATAGGTTTCTCTGTCAAACTTGAATGCTTCTCCAAGCTGAGCCTTTCTGGCTAATCTTTTAACTACGGCAGGATCAGTAAATGTTTGACCATTTAGATCACCTCCATAAATAGTTGCTGTAATACCAGTTTGTTCAAATGAATACTTTGCTTCAGCCCTTCTAAATGGAATATCGGCTCTTACATTGCCTTCTTTATCTTCTAGTATAACTGGGAAGTTTTCAAAGAAATTAGGTATTCTTCTAACTTCTAATTCATTACCTTCCTTGTCTTGAAAAGCAATATGACCTTGCCAACCAGTTGGTAAACCATCACCGTTGACAAGAGCTCCAACTCTGAATAGACCACCTTTAGCAGGACTATTTCCAACATAATCGTAGAAGGCTAATTTTTCTGGAATCGATGCATATGCCTCTTCCTTTGTTGCACCATCGTCAATAGCAGCTTGTACCCTTCTGTTGATTTCAGTTTTGAAATAGCCGGAATCCCATTGGTATCTGGTAGGACCAAATAATTCAACTGGAGTGGTAGCTGATCCGTACCACATTGTTCCTGCAACAACGAAGGAAACAAATAATACAGCAGCTAATGCACTAGCTAGAACACCTTCGAGGCTTCCAAGTTTTAATGCTCTATAAAGTCTTTCTCCGGGTCTATTGGTAATGTGAAAAATACCTCCAATAATACCCATAAGTCCTGCTGCAATATGATTAGCAACAATTCCTCCTGGATTAAAGGGATTAAATCCTTCTACTCCCCAGGAAGGGGCTACAGGCTCCACGTGGCCAGTTAAACCATAAGGATCAGAAACCCAAATCCCCACGTTTGCACAATGAAATGCTCCAAAACCAAAGCATGTAATTCCAGCTAGAAGAAGGTGAATCCCGAATATTCTTGGCAAATCAAGAGCAGGCTCACCAGTTCTTGAATCTTCCCATAAATCTAAATCCCAGTATGTCCAGTGCCAAATAGAGGCCAACATTAATAATCCACTAAATACTATGTGTGCTGCTGCAACACCTTCAAAACTCCAGAACCCAGGATCAACTCCTGTAGCACCCGTAATATCCCACCCGTTCCAACTACTTGTGATACCTAGTCTTGCCATGAAAGGCATAACGTACATCCCCTGTCTCCACATTGGATTGAGAACAGCATCAGAAGGATCAAAAATGGCTAATTCATAAAGAGCCATAGAACCGGCCCAGCCGGCTAATAATGCAGTATGCATAAGATGCACAGCAAGTAGTCGACCTGGGTCGTTAATGACTACTGTGTGAACTCTATACCAAGGCAATCCCATCGGTTAATTTCTAGTAACTATGCTGAATAAACAGCTAAACATCACGATAGTAAGGGTTTTTTAGTCTTTGAGGGATTTTTGTAAATAAATTTATTTTCTTGCAAAAATTGGGCAAATCGATTTGCATGACTGAATTTACAAGGAATTTTTAGCAAAAAATTGTTAATATTTTGGTCACAATTCTCAAAGTAAAACGCCAAAATAAGAAAAATAACTAAAAAAATGGCAACTATTAGATTTATCCGTGAGGATTTAGAAGTTCAATGTAATTCTGGTGAAAATTTAAGGGAATTGGTAATGAAAGAAAACTTACAACTTTATGGTTTAAAAGGCATTTTAGGAAATTGCGGAGGGGCAGGACAATGCAGTACTTGCTTTATTTCAGTTGAAGGAGGAAACAAAAATTCCTTAAGCCCTCTTACTTCTGTTGAAGAAGAAAAACTCAAAAATAGACCAGAAAATTGGCGACTTGCGTGCCAAACATTGATAAAATCATCTGCAGTAATTTTAACAAAACCACAATCTCCTCCCTCAAATTTGGAAGAACTAAAAAAAATTAGTGAAAATAAAAAATTACCTCGCTAAATTGTTTAAGACTGTTAATCAGTTTATAAAATTTGTTTATTTTTCCACTTTATTCCAAGTTATATGTCTATAGTCTTAGTACTTAAATAATGATGTTTTAAATGGAAACAACTAATTTTGGATTCGTAGCTAGTCTTTTGTTTGTAGGGGTGCCAACAATATTCCTTATAGGTTTATTTATTTCTACTCAAGATGGAGAAAAATCAAGCTTCTATTCTGACTCTAGTAAAGGTAGGCTTGGTCCAAAACGCTAAATTTTTTACAGATGCTTTGCATTTCTGTAGAAGAATTCTTATTTTGGAAAAAAAAGCAACTCTCTAAAGGAGGCAATCAACAATCTTTAGCTGTTTTACTTGATTGTCTAGGCGGTATATCGACCAGCGATCT
Source organism: Prochlorococcus marinus (assembly GCF_001180265.1). Classification (GTDB taxonomy): domain Bacteria; phylum Cyanobacteriota; class Cyanobacteriia; order PCC-6307; family Cyanobiaceae; genus Prochlorococcus_A; species Prochlorococcus_A marinus_H. The sequence continues at coordinate 436,803 of NZ_CVSW01000032.1, forward strand.
AAATTCGATAATTTTTAATCCTAATGGGAAATTACATTTAAAAAAAAACTTAGAATTCCTGGAATCTGTTTGGGATGATCATTTACTAGAATCTTGCCCTGTGCAATACCTTTGTGGAATAACTTTTTGGAGAGACTTAAAATTAAAAGTTTCAAAAAAAGTACTTATTCCCAGACCAGAGACAGAGCTCATAGTTGATATTGTCTTCAGTATATTTCGAAAGAAGTCAGAAAAACTATTTTTTGCTGAATTAGGAACTGGATCAGGCGCTATTAGTATTGCTTTGGCATTGGCTTATCCATTGAGTGAAGGAGTAGCAACTGATATAGATCAAGATGCATTAGAAATTGCCATTAAAAATTATAAAAATTCTTCTAAACAATCAAATTTGAAATTTTGTTGCGGAAATTGGTGGTCACCTCTTGAAAGTTTTCAAGGAAAACTAGATCTCGCTATTTCAAACCCACCATATATTCCAAGAGATACTTATGAAAAATTACCCAAAGAAGTTAAAAATTTCGAACCTAAAGTTGCTTTATTAGGCGGCGAAGATGGTTTAAAGCATATTAGAGAAATAATACAAAAAGCACCATTATTCTTAAAAGAGAAGGGCTGGCTAATTTTAGAGAATCATTATGATCAAGCCGAAAAAGTAAAACAAATACTTATTAAGAATAAATTTACATCAATAGAAATTGTGAAAGATCTTACAGGTATTGGTAGATTTACTATTGGAAGATATAAATAAATTATTGTAGGTTCATAATTTAAATGAATTTAGTAGACTCAAAATCCGCTCTGCAGACTCTTAAAAGTGGTTTACCTATAATTTTCCCGACTGATACATTACCTGCGATTGGATGCTTGCCAAAATTTTCAGAAATTATTTATGAGTTTAAAAAAAGAGATAGAGATAAACCTTTAATTCTTATGGGTTCAGAACACAAACAATTAATTGATTATGTTCACGAATCAGCTAAAGAAGATTACGAAAATATAGCTTCAAAATATTGGCCTGGAGCTCTGACAATGGTTGTCCCTGCTTCAGAAAAGCAGACTTCAATCCTCACAAGCAATGATTTTACTCTTGGATTAAGGATTCCAAATTCATACATAGCTCAATCTCTCATGAGAGAAACAGGCCCATTGTTAACCTCAAGTGCGAATATTTCAGGTTTTAAAGGATCAATTGCAGTTGAAGGTATTGCTCTAGACTTCCCTTCTTTAAAAATATTAAGCCCTGTTCCGTGGGAAAAAAGCAGTGGAAAAGCTAGTACTATTATATTTTGGAAGAAAAGCGGAGATTGGAGGTTGATTAGAGAAGGAGAGGTATTAGTTAAGGAATTGCATTAATGTTATTATTATTATTTTTTGTTTTATCAATTCAATTTTTTTCTTATTGGATATTTGAACCCCTTGCATCTTTTTTAGAGTATGTTCTCGAAATAAGACTAATACCTATCATTGCTCTGATAGGTTTAATCTTTTTATTTTCAGCAAAGAATATTGAACAGAATTAAATAAATCAAAATGCCGGCTAACAGATTTGAACTGATGACCTTCGCTTTACAAAAGCGCTGCTCTACCGCTGAGCTAAGCCGGCAATGATTTAATCTTACAATTAGGGAGGGTCAATTATCAGTATTTTTTTAGCTTTTTTTAAATTTATTACTTTTTGATATCTTTATTAGCTTTATCGGTTTTATCAGTTTTTTTGAATTTTATTTCTCCTGAAATGGTTCTTTTGATTGGTAAATTGGCAACTAGTGCAGTCATTCTATCCTCAGTCTCTAAACTTACTGCTACCTCTTCAAAATCAATTTCAACATATTTAGCAACAACATCAAGAATCTCTTTCCTCATTTTATCTAATAGATCAGTTGTTAAGGAACTCATATCAACTCTGTCATGAGCAAGAACAAGTTGTAATCTTTCTCTAGCTGTATTTGCACTAGACGTTTCTCTGCCTAGTAATTTATTTATAAGATCTCTGAGAGTCATCATTTTAAAAAACCTTTGTTTGCATTAATCTCATGAATTTATCTTTAAGACTTTTGCCTTCTTTTTTGGGATCGATAATTGGGACATCTTTATTTGTAAGTCTTTGAGAAACATTCAAATAACATTTTTTTGCAGGAGATCTACCATCTGAAAGTGTCAGTGGCTCTCCTCTATTTGTACTTATTATTACCTGTTCATCTTCTAAAACAATACCTAACAAGGGCAAAGAAAGGATCCCTTGAACATCTTCGATAGATAACATTTCTTGACTAGCCATCATGTTAGGGCGAACTCTATTAATTACAAGTTGGATAGGCTCAATATCTGAAGTATTGAGAATCCCTATTACTCTATCCGCGTCGCGCACTGCAGATAATTCTGGGTTAGTAACAACAATAGCTTCTTTACATGCTGCAAGGGCATTTTTAAAGCCATCTTCTACACCAGCAGGACAATCTACTAAGACAAAATCAAAGTTATCACTAAGTAGCTCACTAATTTTTTTCATATCTTCGGGCTTCATCCAATCCAACATCCTTGGATCCCCTGCAGGTAGAAGAGCAAGATTAGGTTCCTTTTTATGTCTAACCAATGCTTGGTCAAGACGACAATTCTTGTCTAGAACATCTTGAGCAGTATAAATGATGCGATTTTCTAATCCTAGAAGAAGATCTAAATTTCTTAATCCAAAATCAGCATCTAGTACAGCAGTTGTTGCTCCGCTACTAGCAAGTGCTATGCCTAGGTTTGCAGTTAAAGTTGTTTTACCAACCCCTCCTTTACCTGAACAAATTAATATTGTGCGAGTTTTCTTCCCCACGGTTTTAAAGATTTTACAAATAATAAAGCCACTTGAAGAAAGTTAAATATTTTAAAGGTTAAGTAATTCTTAAATTTATCTAATTTGAATTAATTTATTGCAAATGATTAATTAATTTTTACTTTCGATTATGTGTGGTTTGATAACTATAGTTTGTTTATCTATTAACGCAATTTCTGGATAAAAATTTTTGGGCTTATCCTTTGGTCCAATAGCTATCACATCTGCAATTCTTAACTGTAGAGGGTTTAGATAAAGTGATGCAATAGAGGCATTTTTATTTCCACTTTTCCCTGCGAATGCAATCCCCAGTAATTTGCCCCAAACGTAAATATTTTTCTTAGCGGAAACTATTGCTCCTGGATTAACGTCTCCAATAATGCATAGGTTTCCATTTGAAGATATTCTTTCACCCGATCGCACTGTTCCTTTATGAAGAATATCGTCTTTCTTTTTTGAATTGAATAATAGTAACTTATTTTTAATCTCTTGTTCACTGATAAAAGCTGAATCTATTTTTAAAAACTTTCCGCTTAGTATCGTATCCCTATCATTTGAGTAAATGCGTAAGGAACAAATGTTAATTTTGTCAAAATGGTGTTTTAACTTTACTAACTGATGAGAACTTATTGACTCATTAACTGCGAAAATTTTTGCTTCTAAAGGTTCCTTGATAGAAGAAAACCTTTTAAAAGCTTCATGGATATTATTTAAATCCGATAAAGAAAAAATTTCTAAATAATTACGTTTAGTATTTTTTAAAACTATTTCCATCGAATTAAATCTAGGAATTGTTTTTCATTAATGAAATTTCATTTTTAATTTCATTTTTGATAATATTTGGATAAATAATAAAAGAGCTCTCCTCAGATCTCATTAAAGTTTTTATTAATGCGGAACTATTTTCTAATGCGCTTTGATAAGTACCGTCCCATATTTTTAGTGCATTATTAGATTCAAAACCTTTAAAAGACCTTTCCTTAATCCCGCAAAATATTTCTGAATCATAACCATTTTTTTCACATAATTTTGAAGCAAATGCAAGGATTTTTAATCTATCCATCTTACTTAAAAAACTTATGTCTGATGCCTTTAATAAATCTCTGTCAATAAACATTTTGCATAGTGTAGAAAGTGGCTCAAATGATTCATCTTTCCATCTAATCAAATGATAATAAAAGGTTATATCATCATTTCTTATGAAATCATCAAAATCAATCTTTGAAGGCGAAAAAATCCATTTATATAGTGAATTATCTAACCAAATTTTCTTTTCATAATTATGTTTTATTGTGTGTAATATTTTTTCCAGAATCCATGTTGATATTTCGTTTATTTTGTGATTATAGATTGTTCTATACATCAAGTTTCTTAGTACAAGGAAATGCTCAATAGCGATCACTCCTTTTGGTTTGATTCCGATATTCCCATCAGGTGAAAAGGTAAGAGCTGAAATAATTCTTTCTAAATCTACTAACCCATAATTAGTACCTGTGTTGTAACTATCGCGTAAAAGATAATCGAGACGATCGCAATCTATCTCACTACTTATCAATGTTTTTAAAGGTTTTGAAAATAGTTGTTTTGATTGAAATAATACACCAATTTTTCTTGGTAATTCGTTGTCATACTTTTTGAGGATTGAATTTATTGGAGAATATTTTGTAACTAAGTTTTCAGACCATTGTTCGTGATTATGTTTGAATATTGTTTCACTGGTATGGCTTAAAGGTCCATGACCTAAATCATGTAGTAGAGCTGCTCCATAAAGAACAAATTTATTTTCGCAAAATGAAGGTTTACTTTCAATTAATCTCTTATAAATTTTTCTAGCTATACAAAAAACACCAATTGAGTGAGTAAATCTACTCGATTCTGCACCATGAAAAAGTAATGATGCCGCTCCTAGTTGTTTTATTCTTCTTAGTCTTTGAAAAGCAACTGTATCAACTAATTCCATAATCATTAATTCTTCTGGCTTTTCTGCATCAAATACTATTTCTTTATGAATTGGATCATGAAAAATTCTTTTAATATTCATTTCTTTAAGATTTTTTATTTTAATCTTTAGCAATTTCAAGATTTAGTTTCTTCATTACTTATTTCAATAGCTTGAACTGAAACCTCTTCTTTTTCTAGAAGTGACCCCAGAAATAATTCTGCATTCCTTACCCATTTATCATCAGTACTTCCATATTCACTTGTATCCGGGAGATCAAGTAATTTGTCTGGAGTCATACCTTGGCCTTGAATATTATTACCTTTAGGGGTTAAGTAACTAGCTACTGTTATAGCAATACCACTATCTTCTCCCAAACTTTTTAGGGATTGAATTAAACCTTTCCCATAAGTTTGTTCTCCCATAAGAATAGATCTCTCATTATCTTGTAAAGAACCTGCAAGTATTTCACTAGCACTTGCAGTACCTTTATTTACTAACGTCACCATTGGTCCATCAAAAGATGTCTCTTTTTGAGAAATAATTGCATCTTTTATTCCATTTCTATCTTTTGTCTCGACTACAGGTTTCTCACTCAATAATGAGTCTGCAACTGCTATTCCTGAGCTTACTAGTCCCCCTGAATTATTTCTAAGATCCAAGATCAAGCCCTCAACTTCTTTCTCTTTTAACTCTTGAAGTGCTTCTTCAACTTTTTTGGGTACGCTTTCGCTGAATTGAGTTATCCTTAAATATCCTATTGTGTGAGAATCGTCTCTTAATCTTTTTGTTCTAACTGGTCTGAGATCTACTGATCTTCTCTCTAGATCGACTTCCCTAATTTCTCCTGATTCCGAAGTTAATTCAACTAAAACTTTTGTCCCCGATTCGCCTCTTAACTTTGAGGCAGTACCCGCAAGCCCTAATTTTTCTGATGCGATTCCGTCAACTGTCTCTACCAAGTCGCCGCTTACTATCCCTGCTTCTTCAGCTGGGGAACCCCCAAGAGTAGAGATAACTTTAACTTTACTGTCATCATCTTCCCCTAATTGAAGCCCAACACCATTAATTTCACTACCAAAATTACTTGATTTCAGTAGTTCATAATCTTTTGGACGTAAAATTCTTGTGTAAGGGTCATCAAGAGGTCTCAACATGTCTTCAATTGCAGAATAAGCCTCTTCACTTGTTTCAATTTGTTTCTGTAATGTTTTTTGTCTAATTCTTTTCCATTGGATTTCTTCAAACTTTTCTGGATCATAAAAACCTTCGTTGACTAAGGTCCAAGCGTCAAGTACTAATTGCTTGCTATCACTGAGAGCGTCCACTCTTTCTATCAATAAAAGATTGATAGAAAAAATAATGATCATTGAAGCAGTGATCAAAGTTTTGAATGTTAAAAGTTTGTTAAAAGATGAATTCATTGGGTTAAGTGTTAACACCAAGTATAAGAATTTTAAGTAAGCTCTTTATATCAAAGCTAATTTTTTTTTGGATGGCTAATTCTTCATCTGTTTACGACTGGTTTCAAGAAAGACTTGAAATCCAGGACATAACTGACGACGTAACTTCCAAGTACGTACCCCCTCACGTAAATATTTTTTATTGTTTAGGAGGCATAACTTTAGTATGCTTCTTAATTCAATTTGCAACAGGTTTTGCAATGACTTTTTACTATAAGCCAACAGTTACACAAGCTTATAGTTCAGTAAGTTATTTAATGACTGATGTAAGTTTTGGATGGTTAATTAGATCTGTACATAGATGGAGTGCATCAATGATGGTTTTGATGTTAATCCTCCATGTCTTTAGGGTTTATCTTACAGGTGGTTTTAAAAGGCCAAGGGAATTAACTTGGGTTACAGGTGTTGTAATGGCAGTCATAACCGTCGCCTTTGGAGTGACAGGTTACTCCCTACCGTGGGATCAGGTAGGTTATTGGGCAGTTAAAATTGTTTCAGGTGTACCTGCTGCAATACCAGTAATTGGTGACTTTATGGTTGAATTACTTAGAGGTGGAGAAAGTGTTGGACAATCAACTTTAACAAGATTTTACAGTCTTCATACCTTTGTATTGCCATGGTCATTAGCAGTTTTCATGTTGATGCACTTTTTAATGATTCGTAAACAGGGTATTTCAGGTCCTTTATAAAATCTTATACTTAAACCATTATTAGTTCTCCATATGTCTACTTTAAAAAAACCAGATCTATCTGATCCAAAATTGAGAGCAAAGTTAGCCAAAGGTATGGGCCATAATTACTACGGTGAACCAGCATGGCCTAATGATTTACTCTATATTTTCCCGGTAGTTATTTTAGGAACTATTGCATGCGTAGTGGGATTAGCAGTTCTTGACCCCGCAATGTTGGGAGACAAAGCTAATCCATTCGCGACACCCCTAGAAATACTTCCTGAATGGTACCTATATCCAGTTTTTCAAATACTTAGGGTAGTTCCTAATAAACTTTTGGGTATTGCACTCCAAACATTAATTCCACTTGGATTAATGATTTTACCTTTCATCGAAAACGTTAATAAATTTTCAAATCCCTTTAGAAGACCGATAGCAATGTCAGTTTTCTTATTCGGAACTTTCCTAACAATATACCTTGGTATTGGTGCATGCTTACCTATCGATAAATCATTAACTTTAGGTTTATTTTAAATTAGATCTTAAACATATCTAGATCATTATTACCTTCTCTAAGAAAGTGATTCATTAATAAAAAACCTACAATTGTCCAGGTTTGATAAGTTCTTGATTGTTGCCCAACCCAAGTACCTGTAGGCCCATCGAAATATTCTGCCCATTCTTGCTTTGGCAATTGATTTAATTGACACCAATAAGATTCTTCGACTAGAGACTTCATTTCTTCCATAAGAATTACATCATCAGAGGGAAACTTTTTTTGATGTAAAAGTACAGCAGTGCCAAAAAACCAAAGTAAACTTGGCCAATGACCGCCATTGTGGTAACTCCATGGCCAATTTTTTGGATCAGATCCAGTTTTATTTTGCCATTCTTCGACATCCATATGGGGATGACAAATTCTCATAGGCATTTGCGCCATCAAATGCTGTCGGTTATGTAAAACTAATCTAAATAAAGCTCTTTGTTCTGCAGGAGGTAGTACTCCAAACATGCAGGCCAAAGAATTTCCTAAACTGTAAAACCTAAAGTCAGGTCTTCCTGTTCTAATATTTCCTATTAAGTAACCACCTCTATTCTCTAACCAATCTTGAAGCCAGGAGGGGACTACTTGGGGTTGAACGTTAAATTCATTAAAGTGTTGATCATCTCCATACTGTTCAGTAGGCCTTCTTCTTAGAATTTGCATTGTTTGGCTGGTAACCCAATAATGTTTTAAGAGAAAACTTCCTAAATCCTTAACCCATTGGTTTGTAAGAATAAGTCTTTGATCTAAAAGTCTACTTACATGATCTGCTCGACTTAGTTCCATTAAATTTATACAGCTCTTTAAACATCCATGAAGTAAAACTTCAACTTCTAAAGGTGCTCCCCACACATCCATAGGTCTATCAATCATAAATGCGCAATCCGGAACAAATAGTACTGGAGTGCCCTCAAATGTTGGATGCAGAACTAAATCTAATAAAAGTTGAATACCTCTTTGAACACTTTGACTTTTCCCAAAGGCATAATCACCACTTTTATTGACGTAATACCAACACAAAATTGGCCACCATAAACTTGCATCAGCTGAAGTAATCCTCCCTATGGATCTCTGACCGTAGTCTCCAATGAGCTTTCCGTTTTCTTCAATAAAACTAGTAGGAAATACGCCACGTGTTTGATAATTAGTGCTTTGTAATTCAAGACATACAGATAAGAACCTTTTGACAATTTCGTAACGTTTTTGGGTAATGAGGTAAATCATTACAGGAACGTTGTCTCTTAAGAATATTTCTCCATAATTTAATTTTTTATTTTTTGTTGGGTGTTCTAGTGCAGCGACGCTTCCTACTAACTCGCCTGATATCTCTACTAAAGTCTTTTCAAAGTGTTTTTTTGCATTTGTTACAATTTTCTCCTCATCGGAACTTGGTCTCACTCTTAAATTTTTTTGACTAAATCGTTCTGCCATTTCATTTATATCCCTTATATTTAAGCCTAGTTGTTTAAAAAGAATTTGAACAAAAAAAAATTTAATAAAAAATTATTGTATAAAAGGTTGCAAAATTACGGTCGGATGGTTTAGTATTTTCTTCTGGGCAAAAATATATTTTTTGCAATATTCAAGCAATTACCTTAAATCTGATTTTTGGTAAAGTTATGAATTTTTTGGAGATTTGATTTAGATCATTACCTTCAGCCAGAAGAAGGGTTTTCCCTTCTAAGTGAGTTGTTCACAAGTTGTATAACTCTGCACCTAGAAAATTTAAAACTTAGGAACTGATGCTTTTATTGCGTCAAAACTTTATCAATTTTAATTTGGTAATTTTGAGATGTATTTGCAATAAAGGTGTGAGGTCCCGTCAAGAATATATAAATTGTTTTCAATTGCTAACTTTTAGTTTTTTGAAAACCAACGGATCTGAGATCTTGGAAAGTCACTTTGAAATATTTTTAATGTGCACTCAAAGTAATCCTTAAAATTTAAGGAGGCTGAACCTAAATAAATAAAGTCAATCTTACTTTTATTTGGAGGATGCAATTCATATTGAGTAGATTTATCTACAAAAGGATTTGAACACAACGGAGAGTTTGATCCTGGCTCAGGATGAACGCTGGCGGCGTGCTTAACACATGCAAGTCGAACGAACCTTCGGGTTAGTGGCGGACGGGTGAGTAACGCGTGAGAATCTGCCCTCAGGAGGGGGATAACGGTTGGAAACGACCGCTAATACCCCATATGCCTATTGGTGAAATGAATTTCGCCTGAGGATGAGCTCGCGTCTGATTAGCTAGTTGGTGAGGTAATGGCTCACCAAGGCTTCGATCAGTAGCTGGTCTGAGAGGATGATCAGCCACACTGGGACTGAGACACGGCCCAGACTCCTACGGGAGGCAGCAGTGGGGAATTTTCCGCAATGGGCGAAAGCCTGACGGAGCAACGCCGCGTGAGGGACGAAGGCCTCTGGGCTGTAAACCTCTTTTCTCAAGGAAGAAGATATGACGGTACTTGAGGAATAAGCCACGGCTAATTCCGTGCCAGCAGCCGCGGTAATACGGGAGTGGCAAGCGTTATCCGGAATTATTGGGCGTAAAGCGTCCGCAGGCGGCTTTTCAAGTCTGCTGTTAAAGCGTGGAGCTTAACTCCATCATGGCAGTGGAAACTGAAAGGCTTGAGTATGGTAGGGGCAGAGGGAATTCCCGGTGTAGCGGTGAAATGCGTAGATATCGGGAAGAACACCAGTGGCGAAGGCGCTCTGCTGGGCCATTACTGACGCTCATGGACGAAAGCCAGGGGAGCGAAAGGGATTAGATACCCCTGTAGTCCTGGCCGTAAACGATGAACACTAGGTGTCGGGGGAATCGACCCCTTCGGTGTCGTAGCTAACGCGTTAAGTGTTCCGCCTGGGGAGTACGCACGCAAGTGTGAAACTCAAAGGAATTGACGGGGGCCCGCACAAGCGGTGGAGTATGTGGTTTAATTCGATGCAACGCGAAGAACCTTACCAGGGTTTGACATCCTGCGAACCTCTTAGAAATTTGAGGGTGCCTTCGGGAATGCAGTGACAGGTGGTGCATGGCTGTCGTCAGCTCGTGTCGTGAGATGTTGGGTTAAGTCCCGCAACGAGCGCAACCCACGTTTTTAGTTGCCAGCATTTAGTTGGGCACTCTAGAAAGACCGCCGGTGATAAACCGGAGGAAGGTGTGGATGACGTCAAGTCATCATGCCCCTTACACCCTGGGCTACACACGTACTACAATGCTACGGACAAAGGGCAGCAAACTCGCGAGAGCTAGCAAATCCCATAAACCGTGGCTCAGTTCAGATCGTAGGCTGCAACTCGCCTACGTGAAGTAGGAATCGCTAGTAATCGCAGGTCAGCATACTGCGGTGAATACGTTCCCGGGCCTTGTACACACCGCCCGTCACACCATGGAAGTTGGCCATGCCCGAAGTCGTTACTCCAACCCTTGTGGAGGAGGACGCCGAAGGTGGGGCTAATGACTGGGGTGAAGTCGTAACAAGGTAGCCGTACCGGAAGGTGCGGCTGGATCACCTCCTAACAGGGAGACAACAAAATGTTTAATATTATTTTGTCACCTTAGGTCGATCGGTATCTCACATTCTTGATTTATTGAGAATTTCATTTCCTAAGTTTTTCTAGGTCACACCCATTATTTTCCTGGGCCATTAGCTCAGGTGGTTAGAGCGCACCCCTGATAAGGGTGAGGTCCCTGGTTCAAGTCCAGGATGGCCCATATCTCTATGTTGGGGGTATAGCTCAGTTGGTAGAGCGCCTGCTTTGCAAGCAGGATGTCAGCGGTTCGAGTCCGCTTACCTCCACTGATTACCACCTCTTCCATATCTCGGAGAAAGGAAATTTTTTGAGTTGTGATCAAATTCTGAACGAATCTAGCCTCCTAATGAAATCATTAAGATGCTGGACTCATTGAATTAATTTCATTGTTTTCAGAGAACCTTGACAACTGCATAGATTATTTTTAAAGACAATAAGCATCTTTAATGATGCAGATTTATTATTTGTGCGAATGCATTAATAACAATTCTATTAAGCTGATGCTTCAATTTTGAAGTTATTGGTCAAGCTACAAAGGGCTCACGGAGGATACCTAGGCACACAGAGGCGATGAAGGACGTGGTTACCTGCGATAAGTCTCGGGGAGTTGGAAGCACACTTTGATCCGGGAATTTCCGAATGGGGCAACCCCATGTACGGCCAACTGAATATATAGGTTGGTGCGAGCTAACCCAGCGAACTGAAACATCTTAGTAGCTGGAGGAAGAGAAAGTAAATAACGACTCCCTCAGTAGCGGCGAGCGAACGGGGAACAGCCCAAACCGATAGTCTTGACTATCGGGGTTGTGGGACAGCAATATGGATCAACAAGTCTAGAAGAAACGTTTGAATGGCGTGCCACAGAGGGTGAAAGCCCCGTAATTGAAAGATAAGTTGACCTAGCTGTATCCCGAGTAGCACGGAGCACGTGGAATTCCGTGTGAATCTGCGAGGACCACCTCGTAAGGCTAAGTACTACTGTGTGACCGATAGTGAAACAGTACCGCGAGGGAAAGGTGAAAAGAACCCCGGGAGGGGAGTGAAATAGAACATGAAACCGTGAGCTTACAAGCAATGGGAGCCCGACTAATCGGGTGACCGTGTGCCTGTTGAAGAATGAGCCGGCGACTTATAGGCACTGGCGGGTTAAACCGGAAATGGTGGAGCCACAGCGAAAGCGAGTCTTAATAGGGCGTTTGTCAGTGTTTATAGACCCGAACCCTGGTGATCTAACCATGGCCAGGATGAAGCTTGGGTGATACCAAGTGGAGGTCCGAACCGACTGAAGTTGAAAATTCAGCGGATGAGCTGTGGTTAGGGGTGAAATGCCAATCGAACCAGGAGCTAGCTGGTTCTCCCCGAAATACGTTGAGGCGTAGCGTCTAGTGCTCCAGCAGGGGGGTAAAGCAACCATTTCGGTGCGGGCTGCGAAAGCGGTACCAAATCGATATGAACTCTGAATACCCTGTGTGTAACTAGGCAGTCAGACTGTGGGGGATAAGCTCCATAGTCAAGAGGGAAACAGCCCAGACCGCCAGCTAAGGTCCCAAAATTAACGCTAAGTGATAAAGGAGGTGGGATTGCCCAGACAACCAGGAGGTTTGCCTAGAAGCAGCCATCCTCAAAGGAGTGCGTAATAGCTCACTGGTCGAGCGATCCTGCGCCGAAAATGAATGGGGCTAAGCGTTATACCGAAGCTGCGGATAAATTTATTTATGGTAGGGGAGCGTTCTATGTAGGGTGAAGCGTTAGCGTAAGCGGACGTGGACGGCATAGAAGTGAGAATGTCGGCTTGAGTAGCGAAAACATGGGTGAGAATCCCATGCCCCGAAACCCTAAGGGTTCCTCCGGCAGGCTCGTCCGCGGAGGGTTAGTCTGGACCTAAGGCGAGGCCGAAAGGCGTAGTCGATGGATAACAGGTCAATATTCCTGTACCAGATGTGTTTTGAGAAGGGGGACGGAGAAGGCTAACCAGGCCAGATGTTGGTTACTGGTTCAAGCGTTCGAGGCTTTGAGAGATGGAGAAAACATCTTGAGCTAAGGCGTGAGTACGAGCTGCTACGGCAGCGAAGTTGGTGATGTCATGCTTCCAAGAAAAGCCCTATACTCGTTAAGACACAAATGCCAGTACCCGAAACCGACACAGGTGGGGTGGTAGAGAATACCGAGGGGCGCGAGATAACTCTCTCTAAGGAACTCGGCAAAATGGCCCCGTAACTTCGGGAGAAGGGGTGCCAGCGAGAGCTGGTCGCAGTGAAGAGGCGCAAGCGACTGTTTACCAAAAACACAGGTCTCCGCTAAGTCGCAAGACGATGTATGGGGGCTGACACCTGCCCAGTGCCGGAAGGTTAAGGAAGCTGGTTAGCTTTTAGTGAAGCTGGCGACTGAAGCCCCGGTGAACGGCGGCCGTAACTATAACGGTCCTAAGGTAGCGAAATTCCTTGTCGGGTAAGTTCCGACCCGCACGAAAGGTGTAACGATTTGCGCGCTGTCTCGGAGAGAGGCTCGGCGAAATAGAATTGTCTGTGAAGATGCGGACTACATACACCCGGACAGAAAGACCCTATGAAGCTTTACTGTAGTTTGATATTGTGCTCGGGCTCTGAATGCGCAGAATAGGTGGGAGACATTGAAATAGTGCTTGTGGGTACTATTGAGTCATCGGTGAGATACCACTCTTTTAGAGCTAGGGTTCTAACGCTTACCCGTTATCCGGGAAGCGGACAGTATCTGATGGGCAGTTTGACTGGGGCGGTCGCCTCCTAAAAGGTAACGGAGGCGCACAAAGGTTCCCTCAGGCTGGTTGGAAATCAGTCGTTGAGTGCAAAAGCAGAAGGGAGCTTGACTGTGAGACCTACAAGTCGAACAGGGACGAAAGTCGGTTTTAGTGATCCGACGGTTCTGCGTGGAAGGGCCGTCGCTCAACGGATAAAAGTTACTCTAGGGATAACAGGCTGATCTCCCCCAAGAGTTCACATCGACGGGGAGGTTTGGCACCTCGATGTCGGCTCATCGCAACCTGGGGCTGAAGTCGGTCCCAAGGGTTGGGCTGTTCGCCCATTAAAGCGGTACGCGAGCTGGGTTCAGAACGTCGTGAGACAGTTCGGTCCATATCCGGTGTATGCGCAGGAATATTGAGAGGATTTCTCCCTAGTACGAGAGGACCGGGAGGAACGCACCTCTGGTGTGCCAGTTATCGTGCCAACGGTAAACGCTGGGTAGCCATGTGCGGAGTGGATAACCGCTGAAAGCATCTAAGTGGGAAGCCCACCTCAAGATGAGTATTGCCATGGCTTAAGCCAGTAAGGTCACGGGAAGAACACCCGTTGATAGGCTCTACGTGGAAGCTTGGTAACAAGTGCAGCGGAGGAGTACTAATAGACCGAGGGCTTGACCAAATAAACTTAATTTATTGTTTTTAATTTATATAATTTTCTATGCAGTTCTCAAGGTTCACACTATCCTGGTGTTCATGGCGATGTGGAACCACTCCGATCCATCTCGAACTCGGTTGTGAAACGCATCAGCGGCGAAAATATTTAGGGGGTAGCCCCTTGAGAAAATAGCTCAATGCCAGGTAAAATATTTAAAAGGATTTACTCGTCTTGAGTAAATCCTTTTTTATTTTTGGCATTGAGGACACCAATGAGTACTTCTTCCAGAAAGTTTTTGCCTTTCAATTAAATTTCCACATTTATGACATTCTTTACCAGTCCTCTTATAGACATTTGTCTGTAAACCAAAATTCCCATTCTCTCCCTCTAGGTCTCTAAAATCACTAAATGTCGTTCCCCCAGAACCTATACTTTTTTTTAATACAGTTACAATTGATTCTTTAAGCTTGATTAACTCTTTCTTCTTTAGTGTTTGAGCTTCTCTAAAAGGTGAAATACCAGCCGAGTATAAACTTTCATCAGCATAAATATTACCTATGCCTGCAACTATTGTTTGATCTAATAAAATAGCTTTTATAGATTTAGTTCTGTTTGAAATAACTTTCTTAAGATATTTTGTGTCAAAGTCTTTTGAAAATGGTTCTGGTCCTAATGAGCCTAATCCTTTGATTATCTTATTGGTTGATAACCCTTGCTTAATCCACCACATTTGGCCAAAACTTCTTACGTCAATGTATCTAAGCTCATTATTTTTTTTATCGAAAAATCTTATTCTTGTATGTTTACAGGGTGGAGTAGAATTACTGATAAATTTGAAATATCCAGTCATTCTTAAATGAACTACAAGGAATCCATTGTGTTTTAATGTTATTTTTTTATTAATTTGGATATTCCCATTTTCTATTTTTTTTAATTCAGCTATTAAATATTTTCCTCTCCTTTTCCATTTACATAAAAAAGAGTTTTGAAGTCCATTAATAAATTCTTCCTTTTTAGAGGGGAATGCTACAGTTGAATCCCTACAGACTTCTACTTTTTTGACAATAAAGTTATTAAGTTTTTGCTCTAAACCTCTTCTAACTGTTTCTACTTCAGGTAACTCTGGCAATTATTTAAGCTTTCTCTAATTCACTTTCAGCAAAATTATTTGTATTTGCTCCACCATCAGTTCCGCTTATACCAGCATAATTTACTTTATCAAATCTAACTACGCAGTTATATTTAATACCTGATGTATCAACTGAAGCAACTTTGCCTATTTCATTGTACCAATATGATTCTGGTCTTTTTACTCTTACGAGATCTCCTCTTGAAATTGCCATTACTATAAATTTAACTTTTTAAAGAATAACCCATCATTAATAGTCTTAGACAAATTATTCACACATATTAATTAAAATTTCTAACAAAAATCATTTATTAAATTTTTTTCGAATTCTTCTTTAGGAGGCTCCCCACCCCTCCATTTTCTTCCTGGGATTCTTACGTCTAATTCATTCTTATCGCAATTGATTGAAAGAATAAGTTTTTTATTTTCCGGATTGAGAACATTTAAAACTTTTCTATTTTTAATTTTTTCATGAGATGTATTTTGAATACTTATTGGACCATAATTTTTTTTATCTAACTCAATTAATTCATCATTTTTCTTATCTTTAGTTATTTGATGGTTTTCTAAATTACTTGGTTTGTTTTTGCTTAACAGAAGCTTTTGCCCAACTTTTATAGAATCTGGATTCTTAAGATTATTAATTTCTATCAAATATTCTAAATTTAACTTGTACTTGCTTGATATCTCAGTAAGGTTTTCCCCTGATTGAATAATATGATAATTATTTTTTAAATCTGATTGTGTTGAAAGATTTTCAGTGAATTCCGAGATAATAAGATTTTGGCCAACAAATATATAATTTTCATCTTTTAAGTTATTCAATTTAATAATTAAATCTTTATTTATTGAATAGAATTTTGAAATACTTGATATTGTGTCTCCAATTTTTACAATATGAATTTTTTTTATTTCAGTTTTTTCTTCATTAATTGATTCTTTTTGAGCAATATTCTCAATTTTATTTTTTGCTGTAAATATCTTTTCTTCTGATTTTATCAATGAGTGATTAAAAAAATTAATAAATATGGCAATTACTAAAAATGCAAATTTCATAAAACTCACTATTTATTTAAAGATAATCTTTAAATTTTAAATCGCTAGGTTTTTGAAAACAATTTAAGTAATTTAAATCTGAAAAATAAACTTTAAAAATTTCTTTACTCTTCCGTAGGGAGGATACCGCAGATTTGAATCAAATAAAAATCCTTTAAAAGTAATAGATTTTTGATTTGAAAAATTTCGAAACCCCTCTTCTCCATGAAATTTACCAATACCACTTTGTCCAACGCCTCCAAACGGTAAATTTGGAATAAGGACTGGTAACATAACATCATTTATACAAATTGTTCCTGAGCTCGTTACTTTTGAAATATGATTATGGATTTTTTTATTGCCTCCAAATAAGTAGATTGCTAATGGTTTTGATGTTTGACTAATCTGTTTTAAAGCTGATTCCTTATTATTGATTCCAATCACTGGAAGTAGTGAACTGAATAGTTCTTTCTGCAAAATATCTGTTTCATTTAATTTAGTGCTCAAGATTGTAGGAGATATTTTCAACTTTTTTTTACTAAAATTTCCTCCAAATAAAATTCTTTTTTCTTTTTTATATTGTTTGAGAATTTCTACAGTTGATGTAAATTGCTTTTTCTCTAATTTTGATAAGTTTTCGGAAATAATTGGATTATCTCCGTAAAAACTTACTATGCATTTCTTTAATTTTTCTATAAAAATATTTTCAATTTCTTTATCTACAAAGATATGATTCGGCGCCATGCAGGATTGACCAGAATTAAAAAATTTGCCCCAAACAATTCTTTTGGCAGCCACTTCTAAATTTGCATTCTTGAAAATAATTACAGGATTTGTTCCGCTTAACTCAAGAGTTAGTGGAGTTAAGTTTTTTGAAGCTAATTTCATTATAGATTTTCCTGTTTCAGTACTTCCTGTAAAAAATATGTGGTCAAAATTTTGTTCAATTAATTTTATGGATTGCTTATAATCACCCTCTACTGTCATTAGGACATCTTTACGGAAATATTTGATAGTAAGCTTTTTAATAAGTTTTGAAGTTGCAGGACATTTCTCTGATGGTTTTATAACTGCAGTATTTCCTGCTGAGAAAATATTTACCAATGGCTTTAAAATATAAAGTAATGGATAATTATAAGGACCAAGAATTAAGACACACCCAAGAGGTTCATAAATAACTTTGGAGGATGATGGAAATAGATAAAAAGGTGTATCAATCTTTTTTGGTCGCATCCAATAATTGAGTTTCTTTTTTATGAGTGAAATTTCTTCTTTCACTAAAAGGATTTCTGAAAGCCCTTCAATTTCAGATTTACCTAGATCAACAAAAAGTGATTGTATTATCTCTTTTTTATTTTCATCCAAAAGTTTAGAAACTATATTGATATGTTGGATCCGCCATTTTATATTTTCAGTTTTACCTGTGAGAACTGTATTTTTTAATTTATAAATGTCTTCTAAATGAAATTTATCAGAAATTTTCATTTTATACCTTTGAATAGTATTAAATATATCAAAGGATTAATTTTAAATAACTAAGGTTTTTAGCAAATTAAATCAAATTGAATGATTTATTAGAAATAATCAAATTTATTAATATTGCCTTTAAAAATTCAGAAATTTCTTGGTTAGTATATTTCTATGAGGGAAAAATTTTCAATTAGATTGATATCTTTAAATGAAATACCAGAAGTCACAAACTGGGCAAGATTAGAAGGATTTTCTCCTGGAATGGATGACGTATCAATTTATAGAAATACAGATAATCAAGGGGTATGGGTAGCTTGTCTCGACAATAATCCTATAGGTTCTATTGCGTGTATAAAATATAATTCCTCGTATGGTTTTATAGGATTATTTATCGTTAAAAAAGAATTCCGAAATAATGGATATGGAGTGAGATTATGGAAACATGCCCTCGAATATTTAAAAAATGTTGATTGTATTGGTCTTGAGGCTGCCCCTGATAGATTGAATGATTACGCAAAGTGGGGGTTCAGAAAATCTTCCATTACAAATCGATGGAAATTAAATGGTTTTCAAGATTTGCCATTGAAAAATTTCTATAAAGATCAATTTCATTCTTTTAAAGTTATCCCGGGTAATAAGATTTCCTCGGAAGCGGTCTTAATTTATGATGATCAAAGAGAACCTAGCCCCAGACCACATTTTCTAAATGACTGGTTGAGAAATTCTCATGGTAATGTCAGTGCAATTATCGATAATAATGGGATGTGCCATGGATTTGGCAGAATAAGACCTTGTGTATTGGAGAATAATGAGCAAGGCTGGAGAATCGGACCTCTTTTAGCGGATACTCCACCACTTGCTGAATTGTTAATAAGGGAGTTAGTTGGTGATTTAGATGCCCAAATCTTATTGGATTGCTCTAATCTGAATCCATATGCAAATTATCTATTATCAAGTTTGGGATTTGAGGAAATATCAAAAACTTACAGAATGTATAAAGGTATTCAACCTCCCTGCCCAATGAATCAAGTATACGGACTTGCCTGCTTGGAACTGGGGTAATTCCCTTTAAAGCGAGCATTTTGCTTTTTGCTTTTGTAATACTGAAGTAAGTTTGTTTGATTATCCATAAGTTTAACTTTCAGAAGGTTTCAAAATTTTTTCTACAATATCCGCGTTGATTATAGTGATCTCTCCATTATCAATATTGGCAACTTGAAACAAGGTCCATGAATTTGGATTTCTAGCTCCTCCAATACAGTCGATAACTTGACCGACCCAATAATTTTTATTCTTTTCATTAATATTTTGGCAATTTTCTTTTTTAATTGCGACATAATCACCAGGCCTAACGAAAAGAAACTCAGGAGTTGCTAAGCTCACAATAAATAACTTATAGTATATACGTACTATAGTAAGTTATTAGTTTTGTTGCCGAGCTTTGATTTATTTAGCAAACTAGGGGTAATTCAAAAATAAAATGGAATCCACTGAAATTGCTATATTTTCAACATTATTGGGGTTAATTTTGGCTTTAACTGACGCTTATATAGAAAGAAATATACCTGGATGATAATAATTCCAATTCATTTCTTAAATCAAATAAGATTTAAGCTGGTCTAATATGTCGGAACGGTTGGAAACTAATTTTGTAAAAACTAAATATATCAACCCTCCCATTGCGAGTCTTCCGTTAATTTTCTCTAACTGCTTAAGTTTTCTAAACAAATTACTTTCGCGATTAAACAAAATTTAAAGGGTATAGAAAATAAAAAAGTATTGATTACTTCAAAATTAAAAAAAAATTAAAAAATTTATAGAAATATCATTTCAAATACGAATTAAATTTAAAGCCAAGCTTCTTTCATCTCAAGATAAAGTCTTTCACTCTCAGCAGAATTAATTTTGCTGTCTGAATAGGACTGTTGCTGCTGCTGTTGCTGTTGCTGGGTTGAGTTAGTATTAGGGTTTTGAACTTCGCTCATTAGAAGACTTTAGATTTGTGTTTATTCTCTCATATTTAGAGCTTTTTTTGTCAATTTAAATTCTTAAATTTTATTTAAATTTTCTATGTTTTTAATTTTCCTGAATTGAGTGAAGTTATTTCGCTACAGTAGTTTTGGCATATAGAAATTTAACTTCCCAATATACAATGCCTAGGAAGATAGCACTTGCAATGATAATTTCAGAAATGGCTAACATTTTATTTTCAATACTAATTTAATTTTGGTATCAATTTACACAGAATGCAATAGGTACTAATTACATTTAAGATTTAAAAAAAATCTTATTGAATAAAATAAAGCATCGAAATAATATAAGATTTTAAGTTAGATACATATTATTTTCGTGGGAAATTTCATAAATTCAACTACTCTTATACCTTTAATGCCTTTAGTAACCTCTTTATTTATTTTTATTTTGTTGGTAAGTTTTAACAGAACTCTTAACAGATTAACAAAACCAGTTACGGCACTGGTTGCATTATCTTTGTTAAGTTCTGCTTTTATAAGTTCATTTGACTATTTTAAGAAAATAGAACAAGAATTAGTTTTATCTGAATTTCTCAAGTTTTTTAAAGAAAAAAATTTAGTTATACATCTCAATTTGGTAAATGAAAAAATTATAATTTTTTTCTCATTAATAATGCTATTGATTATTGGAATATCTTTTTATAAATTGCCTAGAAAAAAAGGTTATGTCTCATTGATGATTAGCCTTGGGTTAATATCTTCTTCGGTGATGCTCTCAATATTGCTAATAGATTTCTCAGCACTAATCTAAACTACACTAATGATTGACAAAGCTTCGTTAAGTTCTTGGACATGATTTAATTCATCTTGAGCAATTTCTTTTATTTTTTGATCATTTGGATTATCTATTAAATATTTGGAATAAGTCTCAAATGCATGTTCTTCGATTTTTATGTTTACATCATAAGCATTAGCAGGAGAGAAGAAATAATAAAAAACCATGATCCAATAATAGACAAGCACAAGGTGTCTCGCAAAAAATCTATCAACCCAGAACCTATCTCCTCCTCTTTTTTCCATTTCTTTAAGATGCTCAGTTTCGTTAATAGCTTGATAAAAATGTTCTTTCATTAAAAGCATTGTTTTTTCATTTTTAATTCCTAGGGATTCTTTAAAATGAAGAACTGAAAGAAATGCAAAATAAGGTGATCTAGCTATTACTTCTAAAACCCAAAATCTTTGTAAAGATCTACCAGAGTATATGAAGTCTAAGAAGTTAACAGTACTATTCAAAATCAAAGAATTTAATTTCTTCATAAATTTCGCTTTTCTTTAAGTATAATTACTCAGCCTCTCGAGGACTAAAATATAACTAACTACTTAACTAAAAATTAATATTTATAGCCTATAAATTGTTATTTCCATTGAAATATTTTTTTTTCATGTATTAATTGGTTAGATAAAAATTTTATATGACAACCACCGAAAAAATTGCAAATGCTAAAAAGAGGATTGATGAATTAGAAAGACTTATAAAATATTGGAATGATTCAGACCATAATGAGACAAAAATAGTAAATTTTAAAAGGAACATTGAAAATAAAGTTGCTTAGATTTTGATGATTAAGGCTGATTAACTTTTATCTACTTAAGGTGATTTAATATCTTTGATGTTTTGAATATTGTTTGATTTTTAAATAGAGCAATTAAACCTATTCTCAAAAACGGTAAGGAAGAAATAATGTAAAAGAAAAATTAATATGAAAACCTTTTCAAAAAAATATTTAGTTCCGATTAAATTTATACCATGGGTGTTTTGGATATTTATCTCTTTTATGAGTATATATTTGTGTAAGATAGCTTGGGTAAGTTAAATAATTAATAATTCTAGCTTCTCCTTAACCAATCAGGAGCACCGCCAAACCAATCAGATATATCATCTTCATTTGGGTTGAAATGATTTTCTTTATCTAGTCCATCTAACCCAAATGATTGTAAGAGGTTTTCAATCCCCCCATCATTTTTTGTACCGTTCCTTCTAAAGCTATTAGCTTTTTTCAGCCAAAGAGAAATTGTCGAATTATGGTGTGCAAATTTCTCAACATATATCCTTTCTTCTAATGTAATTGATTTATCTTGAGCAATTCTTTTAATTATTCCTTGGATCTTTAGTCTTTTTGCATTGCTAAGGAGCATTTTTGATAAATTATTATTTTATTAATCTTTTTATAGAAAGGATTATTAAATATATCTTGTCAATGTTAATTTCAACAAATTAACTATTTAAAAAGGTTTTTAAGCAAGAAAAGTCTTAAGACACTAAAAAAAGGGATCAATAAGTTACGTATGATACGTTAATTCATTTATTAAACTTATAATTCCTACAAATTAGATAAAAAAAATCAATCCATTTTTAAGAATATTTTGAAATTAAGATAAGTGGACGCAGTTGTTGCGCTATAGTAAATATGTACTAATATTAGTACAGATGTATTATTAAGATATGAAAGTAATTTCATCTTCTCCTTATGCCCCTTTTAATTCAAAAGAGTGGAATTATCTAATAAGCAAAAATGCAAAGTTTGAAAATACTCCAATAAAGATTCAAAAAAAATTTTATAGAACTTTTTCTCTAAAAAAGATTGAAAAAGATGAACTTTTGCAAGAGAATAATAAATTACATCAACAAATGCAACTTGTATTCTGATAGAAAAATATTAACTAACAATCTTTTTATTGAATTTTATTTTACGAGATCCATTTTTTTGTTAGATTAGTAGAAATACAAGAAGGATTTAATTTGGCTGTTGATCGAGAACTTTTAAAAGAAGTTACACAAGAACTTTGGAATACCGTAAAAAAACTAAGGCCTGAGATAGATCGGCAAACTCGACTTCAATTAGTTTTAAAGGCCTTATTAACTATTGGAGATTTGCCAGATCAAATGCAAGCTGCCATGGTAGTAGGCGTTTGCGCAGAAATGGATAAGAGTGATATTGATAATGTTGAAACTAATTCACAAACTAAAGATTCAAGCGGAATTGATACTTCTACAGGCAGAAAAGTAGTACGAAGAAGTTCAGCTAAATAAACCTGAAACGATCATCCTTTAATTTTCTTTGATTCGTTTTTATTAAGTCTATTGAATAGGTAGTACGAAATTACAAGTAACAGGGGAACGAATATTGAATGTAAAGTCATCATTAATTCTGTTTGGCCCATTCCTATAAGATTTGACTCGCTTGGGAGTTGTTCTGACCAAGTACCAACTAAATGCCATGCTTGAGGAATTGATAAGAAAAACATATAAGAGCTATAAGTTAAGTTTATGTTCAGGTAAAGATTATCATTATTGAACGTTTTTGCTTTCTTTATTCTTATTTCTTAACTAAGTATTTGTAGAGTTATAAAAAGAACTTGATTCATAAATTTATTTTCTTAAGAAGAGTTTTAAATTCTTTTTTACCAATAATTTTTTCAGCTGCGTAAGCACCACTTGCTGAAACAGCAGGAATTCCAATACCTGGAAATGTACTTGCACCGCAAGTAAATAAATTTTTTACTGGAGTTTTGCAGCCTGGGAAAAGACCTTTTGCCGCAGATATTGCAGGTCCATAACTACCACAATGGGTATTGGTGAAATTTTTATGAGTGATTGGGGTTCCTAGCATCTTTAAATCAATCCTTTCATCTATGTCAGGGATGAATTTTCGCAATGCATTAAGGAATATCGAACATCTTTCTTCTTTCAAATTTTTATATGATAATCCCTTCGGATTTAGGTTTTCCCAAATTTCCCAAGGTTCATTTGCGGGAGTATATCCATGAAGAACATGTTTTCCTTTGGGGGCCATATTTTGATCTAAAACAGATGGGATTGAAAATACAGCTATATTTCTTTCTGATGTTATACCTTTTCCCCACTCATCAACATGTATCGCATGTATTGGCAAATCTTCAAGGCCATCAGCATCAAAACCTAAATGTATATGAAGGAATGAATCACATATATCTGGATTCAATGCTTTTGGTTTCCATTTTTTGGAAATTTCATTTGGAACTAACTTTTTTAAATTCCAGACATCAGTATTCGTGACAACAGATTCACAGCTATACCTTAAACCATTATTAAGAGTTATACCTGTAGCTAGATTTTTATTGAAGTTAATTGTCTTAACTCTCGATGAGAGAATTAATTCTCCTCCATTTTTTTTAAATCCATTAATTAAGGCTTTTACAATAGATTCACTACCTCCTTTAGGGTATTCAAGATATGAATTTGGTTCAAACCATTCGTTAAATAAAGTAGCCATCGCAGCTGTATTTGTATCATGCATTGACATACCACTTATCAAAAAACTCAATAAATCAACCCAATTTCTGAGAAAAGGATCCTCTAGATGATTATTTACTAAATTCCCAAAGCCCTTATTAATTTTTGGTATTTGCTTGATGTTAGGTAAAAATTTTGAGGTTAAATTTATTAGATCTAAGAAATTTATTGATTCGGGAGAAAATGAGAGTAAAGGTATTTCATTTATTAGTTTGCTAAGAGGTTTTATTCCGGAAATAAATGATTCCCATTCTTTAACAGATTTCTCACCTCGTAAAGTTTTAATTGTTTGTTTAAAAGGTTCTTCTCCCACATCAAGATTGAAATTGCCTTCTGGGACAATTACTTGCCAACCTTTGTATTGAAATAGTTCAACTTCTTCATCAAGTAATTTAAGAATTTGCCCTAAGGGATTAGTTGTCGGCCATTTACCTATTCCACTCCATAATGAAGGACCTGATTCGAAAGTGTAACCTTTTCTTTTGAAACTGTGAGCAACACCTCCAGGTTTGGTATGTGCTTCACATATAAGTACCTTTTTACCAGCTAAAGAGAGGATAGAACCACAACATAATCCACCTATACCACTACCGATTATTACAACATCATACTTATCCATTAAATATTTACTTTACTCTTCAAGTAAAACTAATTCGTTTTAGACAAATGTATTAGTTGAAGTTGTAATACTTAGCACAACAGCAAGGAAGAATATGTAAGGAACTGCTTTAAGAGGTATGTAGCCTTGACTTTTAGAAATAAAATCCATTAATTTAGTTACTTTATGTAAATATAATAACGAGACATTGTTCCTTATGTGTGCCAAAAAAATATTTTTTTGGAAATATATTGAAACAAAGAAATCTTTTTGCGTAGATTTTTTAACTAAGAACATTTTTTGTGAAGTTATCTTAGTATTTGATTCTTAGGTTAAAATCTATTATGAAAAACTTTCCTGATATTAATGAGATAAAGCTATTAGAAAAAAATTCTCAAAAAAATGGTAGCGGAATCGTACATGAGGAATTGTTAGGAATATGGAAGTTTAAGTATGTATGGGGAAAGGAGTCAGATGAAATCAAAAATATACCCAGTTCGATCCTCCAAGTATTGTCGGCAAGACTCGAATTAAAAAGTAAAAATAAAGAGGATCAAATAAATTATGAAATAAAAAATTCAATTAATTTTGGATTATTAAATATTACTTTTATTGGCAGGGCAGAATTAAAAGGGCTTAGACCTTTATTGGCTTTCTATTTTGAAGAATTGAAAATTAGTATTAGTAGTCTTCCAATATTTAATAAGGAACTAAAAAAACCAGAAGATAAAAAAATGCCTTTTTTCTCACTTGTAGGAATTAGTACTAAAGATAATTGGTTATGTGCTCGAGGCAGGGGCGGAGGGCTCGCAATATGGGTAAAGTCTTAATTTAGTGGTATTCTCCTGGATGATCTACCTTTCTTACGGTAACTTTATCAACTTTTTGTCCATTAAATCTTAAGAGATCATCTCCTGAAAAGTCATAACCTAAGCGTTGACCTATCAGGGCTACATCATCTGCTGTAGAGGATGTAGTAACCTGCTTTTTTAAGTCTTCATCGGATTGCATCTTAATTAAAAATTTTCTTATTTCAGAAAAACTCATTACTAGAATTTGATTATTTGTTGTTAAAAAAATTTATAAAATCTTTTTCTTAGTTAGAACAAGATAAATAGATAATTATTATACTATTTTTATGACTTACTTATTATTGTATATAGTTGGCGTAATTTTAATATGGTGGACATATCGTGTTGGTTGGCTTGAGGCGCTCAAAACAGTAGTTAAGGTTATTGTTCCCTCAGCGCTTATTATTTTATTTAACATTAAAGCCGGAAGATTACTTTTTAAAAGCCCTTTAGTCGGTTTTTTAAGCGCTTTACCTACTTCTATTTTTATTTTTAGAGGTTCATTACCTTTAGTTAGTTATATAAATAACTGGATTGAAAATAAAATAAATAAAATTGATGATTCGGAAGTTATAGATACCGATTCCGTGACTTTAGATGATTAATTTATTTCAATCAAATCCAAGAAATAATTCTTTGTGTACAACAAGAACATCAAATAAAGTTGTTCCATGAATAGGACTTAATGGGATTTTGTCTATATTCAATGCTTCTGCGCAAATTAAATGAGCATCCCATTTTGTATCGTGATCACTTATTTCAATTGACCACTCAATTACTTTTTTGAAATGTTCTGGCATCTCCGAACCAATTTTTCTGCAAATTTGACATAGAACTGACAAAAGAGGAGGTTTTGATGACCTTTTTAAATCTTTAACAAGACTAGGTTGTGTAAAAACACTTGTATATCGAATGTAGTCTATCAATTCATATTCTTCTTTAGTAAGAGCTGCTTTATCTAATGCTCTTTCAAATTCGTCTATGGGGGTTATGGGCCTATCCAAGATATTAGTTGTTGCTGTTTTCTGAATCTATTTTTTCTTGATTAATTTCATTGGTTTGATTGCTTTCTAAAGATTTAGGAGATTCATCTTTATCTTCTTCGTTTATAACTTGATCGATTTCATTTTGGAATTCATTCGACGCTTTTTTAAGACTTTTCAAAGTTTTACCAAGCTGTTTTCCTAATTCTGGAAGCTTTTTGGGACCAAAAATTAAAAGAGCTAAGATAAGTATTACAGTAACTTCAGGCAAACCTACACCAAAAATATTCATAGCTGATAACTATTTAACTAATTAGAAAATCTATTATTAAATATAGTCAAATCATATGAAAATTTCATTCTTGGAAAAGCTTTATTAATATTAAAAAATTTTGTTAAATATTATTGTTATTAATACTCCTTTAAAGAAAACTAACCAAAGTAATTGATAATCACTCAATTTGAATTTTTTTTGGTACCAATTTATAAAAGTTTTATGTTTATCTATTATTTTTCTCATTTTCACCGAGATTATTTATTAATATCACTTATTTTATCCTAATTTCTTTTATTATTATTTTTTAGAAATCATAGATTCAACTTAATTTAGAGTATTCTATTAAATTTTTATCTTTTTCTAAATTAATTTTTTTCTAAATTATTGAAACTATTAGCTATATATCTACTATCTTAAAAAAATGAAGTACTTATTTGTTGTTTTTTATCTATTTTTTCTAATTTATCCAGCTGAAGCCGTTACCACAAAAATGTTTAAAGTTTTGGATACATGTGCAAGATATCGACTAGGTGAGATTAATGCTAATGAGGCTATAGAAAAACTAAAATTAAAGAATTCTTCCACTAGTCAGCTAAAGGACCTAGTAAAAAAATATTGCTCAGTATTTACTCCAAATGAAAAAATTGAATTTTAATCTTAGAAATACAAATTTAATTATTCTTTTTTGAATAATCTTTACCTTTCTTTCGTATTTCTTCAACTTTTTTAAAAGTAGTTATTTTTAAGTTAAAAATAACTCCCAAAAAAAGAATAAGAAATAAAAAAATATAAATTATTAATTCCATATTATTGAATTAATATATTCACCTCTATTTAACACTAGTTTATTTCAATAATTTTTTAGTATCTTTTAAAACAAAAAAACTGACTTTAATATCAGTAATTTACTTTAAGGTCACAAAAAAAACATATTAACCACTAATATGGAACTTTATAAGAATCACTGTGCAGATTGGAGATAAAATTCCAGAATTTTCTTTACTGGATCAAAATGGAGTTAAAAGATCAAATAAGGGATTAAAAAACCCCCTTGTTTTGTTTTTTTATCCAAAAGATGATACGCCGGGTTGCACTATAGAAGTTTGCGGATTTAGAGATAAATATGACTTATTTAAAGTATTAGGTGCACAAGTTTGGGGAGTAAGTAATGGAAGTACCTCAAGTCATTTGGCATTTGCAAATAAAAATAAATTACAATATCCATTACTTTGTGATACGAATGACGCTCTTAGGAAAACTTTTAAAGTTCCTAAAGTATTGGGTTTTATGGATGGTAGGGTAACTTACGTTATCGATCGCAAAGGGACGGTTAGGCATATTTTTAGAGATTTATTGAATGGTCCTGAACACATTAAAGAAGCTATCAGGGTAGTAAAGGAAATTCAAAATCAATAAATTATTATTCCAAGAACTTTAGATTAATAAATTTTGTTTTATTATAGTTCCAGCTTTTTTTTAATATATGAATAAAATGGGAATGCAGGCTGTTGATCTTGCTATTCAAAATGGAGTGGATCTTGACGGAACTCCAATCCCTCAAAAAATGCTAGATCTATACAATAGAATTATGGATGAGGAAAATAAAAGACAAAGGAGTGGTGTTAAAAAATCAATGAGAAATAGATGCGTTAAAACGGGTTCTAAGCATTTTGATAAAGAAACGTTGAATCAATTATTAATAGACTCAGGATGGGAAGGTCTTAAAGAAAAGGAAATTTTATTTTTTTATAACTAAAAAAAATTTTTATTTATCTTAAAAATAATTTATGGTAATTATTTATTTAGACTAAGAAACTGAGAACTAATTAAATATTTTTGACCTAATTTACTGAATTATTTAAACCATCTTTTTTTTTTAGAGGAAATTACTTTTTCTTTTTCAGCTTTTGTTTTATTATTTGCTTTTTTGAAAGCCAAGTTGGCTTCTACAACTGTAACTATTGATATGAAAAAAAGACCAGAAATCCCAATTATTTGTTCATTTTGAGAGGGTTCTGAATCACCTTGTAAAAAAATACCTAAAGCGAACCATGCAGTACTAGCAGTGATGGTATAAAAATAGGGTTTCCATCTTCTTTGATATAAGTAACCTGATCCTAAACCAGGAAGAAAATTTAAAAAAGATGCTACCCACCCTTTTGAAGATGCAAGTATTTCGTCTCTTGAGGGGTAAGACATTTATGTTAGGTATTTATTAAATGTGAATTTATATAAGCAAAAGATATTGCTGCACAAATTACCCAACTAAAGGGTAAGAACATTCTTATTTTTTCTTTATTATTATTCATTTTTTAATTATGGAAAATATTTTTAAAATCTGTGGATTTAATAGATATCTTAAAACTAGGAGAATTAAAAAAGACGGTTTTTAACCGTCTTTGAAAAAAGTAATTTCTCTAAAAATAAATTATTTATCTTTTGAGACTGAGAGTACTTTAAGTTGTTGTTTTACTTCTTTTTCTCTCTCTTCAAGATGTTTTAGTTGAACTTTAAAAGCATCTTCAAGTCTTACTTTTTGTGTTGTAATTTCATCAAGCTCTTCTTGATGTTGGTTTTTCTTTAACTCCTTCATTTCACTATCGGAAATAACATATACAGGGCGATATGAAGGTGTTTCAAAAAGAAGATCAAACATTGAATACATAAGTGACCTTTGAATTAGTACAAATTCAATATCTGATAATTCTTTGGAATATGAAAGGATAAATACCGAAGATATTGATACGGCAAATACACCGAATTTCGGTTTACCTAACATAACCGCCCAGTATTTACCGATCAAATTTTAAGGTATGTTCTAAAGTATTAAGGAGATGCTTCTAAAAATTTAAATTAAAAAGAACTAAAAATGGATTTAAAAATTACTAAAACATTAGTAATCCCATCCAAAGAAATTAAATGGCGATTTTCCAGATCCTCTGGCCCTGGAGGGCAAAATGTAAATAAAATTGAAAGCAGAGTAGAGATTATTTTTGATTTAGAAGATTCAAAAGTATTAAATGATTATCAGAAAGAAATTCTTAAAAGAAACTTGAAAAATAAAATAGTAAATAATAGCTTTCGTTTAGAGGTTCAAGAACACAGAAATCAATTATTAAATAGGCAGCTAGCTTTAATGAAATTTAGTTCAATCATAAAAAATGCTTTAAATAAACCATTTAAATTAAGAAAATCTACACAACCTACTAAAGCATCACAAAAGAAAAGAGTTGAGGTTAAGAAAAAACGCGGCGAATTGAAAAAAAGTCGACAAAAAGAAAAAATATATCAAATATGAATAAACTAAATAAATTTTTTCCTCGCAGATTGCAATCAAAGCATATGATAAATTTAATTTTATTTTGGTTTATTGAATTCAACTAATGATTTCTGGTTAATTGACTCTAATTTTGTAGGGGTGATACGTTTCTACAAAGATAGAGATTATTCTGATAAATCTATTGATTATATGTTTATTGAAGAAGGAATTATTATGGGAATTCATGGAGAAAATCCTCCATTAATGAAAACTAGAAAAAAAATTGTTATTGAAGAAGCGAGATTATTATGGCAAAAATTGTTAAATGAAGGTTGGCAAAAAACTAATAAAAAATGGTGAGGAAATTCTACAAAAAATTTTTTTAATTTCAGAAAATAAATGAACCTCTAGGGTATAGCTTGGAAATTTTTTCCTGTTGCAAATTTTTCTTTTTTTTGACGTCGTTTTCATATCTTCTCAACATCATTAGATAGTTTGTAACTCCAAAAATTATTAAAAACACAATAAATCTTATTCCTGCATCAAAGTTCATATGAATATTAAGCTTTATTTTAATTTGACAATTACTAATCAAAAATCAATCTGTATTTATATCTAATTAATACGTCTAGTAAAAATCTTTTTTGATTGTACGGTATAAAAAATACATAATAAAAGTAATATTAAAATTGCACTAAAGCTTCCGATTGGGTTTGGAATATTTTGTGTAAAAGGCCCTGCTAAAAAAGAAGGTGTATTTTCTTTGAATTCTATTAATCCGTTATTTAATAAAAACCAAATACCCACTAGTCCTCCATGAATTCCTATGCAATTCCATAAAGAACCTTTATCTCTAATTTTTACTAATGATAGAAATATCCCAAGTAAAATAAATCCCAAACGCAATCCTACAATGTTCCAAAAGATCTCATTTGATAAATTATGAACGAAGCTAAAAATTATAGCTTGTAAAGCTATTGATATTTTTGTACCATATTCAAATTTTAATTCTTCTAGTAACCAGCCTCTAAAAATTATTTCCTCTGCGAATCCAACACCTAATCCCAATAAAATAGAATTTAACAATATTATTGGCGAGATTTCACCTATCCAAGAAATATAATTTTTTTGCAATAGTGGTACCAGAATTATAATTATTAAAACTAAAGCAAATAAAATACCTCGAGAAAAATTGAAAAAGTTTTTCAAGAATTTGTCTTTTGTTATCCCAAGAATTATCCAAGCACTTGATTTATTTCGTTTGATATAAAACCAATATGGGAGTAAAAAGATAAAAAGTAAGAAAGTAATAATAGTACCAATTAAGGATAAATTATCTTTTTCAAAATTAAAAAATAAAAGTGGCAGAGATAAAGCCCAGCCAATTCCATAAAGAATAGGAATAAAAAATATAGTGGATAAAAATCTTGGTCTTAAAAGAAAAAAACTTCTAATTAGTATCATTAAATTTTTCATTTTAGTTTGAATATTAATTAATCCCAGCCTTTGCCTTTTATTATTCTAACTAATTGTTCAAAAAGTTTTAGCTTTTTCTTTTTACTATAATTTATGTTTTTTGAAAGATTAGATAAATCTTTATAAAATTGCCTAGTTATTTTATCTTCTTTATCACTAGGCCATAGTAAGTCTGAGCCCTCTTCATATTCTTCTTTATATCTTTCTTTATTCAAATTTTTTTTATATCGTAATAATTTAAATTTTACTTATTGCAAATGCTTAAAAGTGATGTTTATTAAATTTGTGTATTTATTTAAAATTTATGCAGATTAATCTTTCAACTTTAGTTTTTACATTACTATCTCCATTACTTATTTTTGCAGTAATAGTATCGGTTTACTTATTTCATTAGGAAGTATTTACAAATAAACTTAATTAATTTAAGGGTGTATTATGCCTACTTTTTCTAATGCAAATGATAAAATTGCAATTAAAGCCATTAGTGTTAATATCTTGTTCTTTTTGATGAAATCCATAATGCATATTAATAATCTATTTATTAAGTTCTTATATAAAATAATAAATAATTAAAATTATTATAACAGTAACAATGGGACCCATATATATAGGAGATTTAGTTCCCTCAATAGCTTCTTATAAAGAGATAATTGTAAAATATGATAAGGGTATAAAAGAAAGTGAATTTTATGAAGAACCTATTGGAGGAGATTTTAATTACCCTGATTGGTAAATATGCTTACTACAAAAATAACTTTTGCCTTGGCAGATTGGATTAGAGAGTGGCGTAAGTGCCGGGATAAGAATCCTTCTATTGATGAGTGCGTAAAATTTGTTCAGTGGAAATTAGAAGATTATGAACTTTCTGATAGTGATAAAAGAATAATTGAATCTATTTTGCTCTATGAATCTGAATAAATAAGTGATTATAGACTTTAATTTTTATATTTATCTATAAAAAACAAAGGATCACTAAAATTCTCTTACAAATTAAGAAAAAAGTAAATCAGCATATTTACGGATTTACTGAAAATATAAAAAGGAGTAATTTATAAATGTTGAGTTCGGAGGCAATCTAAATGATTGATAGTCCGCCTGAAATTTAGCAAATTCCAAAATATAGGAAGCGTATTCCTGAGAATGGGATTATTCGAAAATTAAAGTTCAATCAATTAGTCTGATAAGACTTCGCTTTATAATTACTAGCGACAATAGGGACTGAAATTATCGAGAGAAATCCCCGAATTCACGTATTCTAGGTTTATGAGTAAATAGACTTTAAAATATGTAATTTTATATCCTGTAAGAAGGAAATCAAATATTAAAAAGGACTGTACAAGCAGTCCTTTTTTTTGCTTAGCAAATTTCTTCTAAACTAGACTTCTTTTTGGATATTATGGATTAATAAAGTGATTAAAATATTTCAAAATGAAAGATCAAGTCTTGTTCCCAAAAATTGAAGTACGAGAAAAGGGTTTTTTACAAGTAAGTGATATTCATACTATTTATTGGGAAAGATCTGGTAATCCAAACGGCAAAAAAATTCTTGTTATTCATGGAGGTCCAGGAGGAGGAAGTCAACCAAGATATAGAAGATACTTTGACCCAGATAAATTCGATATTATTCAATTTGACCAAAGAGGTTGCGGTTTTTCAACTCCTTTCTCCGAATTAAAAGAAAATACGACCAATCATTTAGTTGATGATATTGAGAAATTAAGGATTCTTTTAAAAATAGATACTTGGCATTTGTTTGGTGGATCTTGGGGCTCAACACTTTCACTTATATATGCGATAAAAAATCCCTCAAGAGTTATCAGCTTAACTTTGCGTGGAATATTTTTATGTAGAAAGTTTGAATTGTTATGGTTCTATCAATATGGTGCAAGTGAGATATTCCCCGATGAATTTGAAGAATATATTTCTGTAATACCAAAAGAAGAAAGAAATGATTTAATAAGTTCTTTTTATAAATATCTAACATCTTCAGATGCGAATCTTAGATCAAAAGCAGCAGCAGCTTGGACAAAATGGGAACTCTCAACAAGTCATTTAATAAATAAAAAATTTGATTTTGATAAGTCTGAAGTTAATTCTTTTTCAGATGCCTTCGCAAGGATCGAGTGTCATTATTTTATTAATAATATTTTCTTAGAAGATGATTTTATTTTGAAAAATATAAAAACAATAGAGTCGATTCCAACAAAAATAATTCAAGGGAGGTATGACGTTGTATGTCCTGTTAGGAGTGCTTGGGATCTAAATAAGAAATTAAAGGATTCTGAATTAATTATAGTTAATGATGCTGGTCATTCAATGAGTGAAATAGGTATAAGTATCGAATTAATAAAAGCTGTAAAAGGAATTGAAAATCTCTAATAAAGAGAATGTGGTTTTAAAAATTAAAGGCCATTATCTTCAATATTTTGTGCAATACTCCTAAGAAGTTCGACTATATCAGAATCTTCGCATCGAGTATCTTCTTTAAGCAAAATGCACTCGTCTCTAATACTTACATTAGTACTCCACCATATACCTGAACTATTGGTATCATCCCACTCAAATCTATTTGACATTACTTATTAATACTGATTTCGACCTCTTCATTGACTTTAGTTGAATCTTTTAATTCTTCTTTAGGTTCTTCTGGCCAGGCAACATCAAATCTTGCAATTTCTTCTGTAGCAAAACCTTCAGGATGACGAGTACAAATTTTCTTTCTCCTTACAAAAATATGATCAACTCTTTTTTCTTCATCTGGAGTAACTATCCTTTCTAGTTCTATTACTTCTGTAAAAGGAGTTGGCTTTAGCTCTTTAGTAGGTTTTGGCATGTTCTTATCTCGTTAGATCTACCTTAAAGCTTAGATAACTAGACTGTGGATTTTTTAAATGGTTTTACCCAAATCATTACCTGATTATTTAATTATGAAGGATTTAATCATAAATGAATAATAAAATAATAAATTAAATTTATATCCCTAAATTTAATTCATATTGGATTTGTTTGTTGTTATTACTTTTTTTAGGTCTTTTATTGATGACTGTTTTTTTCCTTGAGCCATGCTTTAAATATATTTTTTTTGATATATCCCAGTAGCCTTTTTTTTGTGTGATTTCTTGAATTTTTTCCCTAGCTTCTCTAGATGTTTTAGAAATATCAACTATAGGTTTAATGTATTCTAATTTTGAGTATTCTTCATTATTAAATTTGCTTAGTAACCAAGGCTCATGAATAAAAGTATCAGTTACTTTTCTTAATTCTGGTACCCATTTTTTTATAAATTTACCCTTAGGGTCGTGATCTTTTCCTTGCTTGATAGGATTGTAAATTCTATTGGTATTAATAGAGGTTGTTCCAGACTGCATTTGACATTGATTCCAATGTATTCCAGGCTCATAATCTATAAACTTTTTTGCTAATTCTGATCCTGAATCTTGCCAAGGTAACCACAAATTATAACTTGCAAAAGACATGAGCATTGCGCGCATTCTAAAGTTAATCCATCCATTAAAGTTTAATGAACGCATACAAGCATCTATAAAAGGAAAACCAGTATTGCCTTGACTCCATAAAACAAGTAATTCAGTTTTATTAGTTCTGATATTTTGAAAATAAGGGTGGAAATCTTGGAATTCTAATTCTGGTTCGCTTTCAAGTTTCTGAATAAAATGACAATGCCAAGTTAATCTACTCTTCAACATTCTTGAATTATTATTTTTATATAAATTTGCTTGATAAAAAATCTCTTTCAATGAAAGACATCCCCAACTAATGTAAGGAGATAATCTTGAGCAGCTATCAAAAGATTTTTCTGGGCTTGAAATATCCTTTGAATATGAATTTAATTTTTCTTTAAAAAAATATTCCATCCTTTCAAGGCCTTTTTTTCTTCCGCCTTTTAATCTTCCTTTACATTCGTCTTTTTTAAAAGAAAATATTTTTTCGTCGGGTATTGCCCCAGCTTCAAAATCAATTGGATTAATTTTTAATGGGCTTTTAATTAATCCCCTGTATGTATTTTTTGCCCATTTCTTTGACCAGTTATCCCTATTTATATTTCCTCTAAATACAGAAAACTGTAAATATTCTTTCCAAATTATTTTTTTATTTGAAGCCCATAATTTAACTTCTTGATCTCTTTTATAAGTAAGCCAATCTCCAGTTTCTTGATGGCTATATATACCCATTATATTAAATTTGGAACAAATTTCCTCAAAGATTTCAATTACATTTCCTGTTCTTATTATTAGTGGTTGTCCTTTTTCTTTAAGTGAATTTCTTAAATCTAATACACTTTCCTTACAAAATTGCCATTGCCTTCCTGAATGAGTTTTTTGATTCCATAACTCAATTTCAAATATATATATTGGTAAGATGTCATTATTTTTTAAAGATTCATAAAGTGCTTCATTATCATCTATTCTTAGATCCTTTTTGAACCATAAAATATTTATATCCTTCATTAATTTTTTGTTTTATACTAAAAAACAAAATCTTAATTTGTATATGAATTTATTAAATAACTAATTATTTTCAAATAATTTCAGAAAATCTTTATTTTTCATTTAAGGAAAACTTTTATCTTTAATTGAAATTATAACTTTTGAATAATATCTATATTTAGTTTGGTAATTACACATTAATAAGATAATCCTCCAATTTTTTAAATAAAATCTTCTTATTAATTCATCAAACTTTTTTTTATCAGTTTTCTCTAGTTGCTTATTATTAGATAAATATTTTTTTCAATCCATTCAAATATATCTTTCATTTTTCCATTAATTTTTCCATTTTTTATCCAATTATTTATATATAGTTCATCTCCCTCTTCTAATACAAAACACTTTTCTGGAGAAGGAAGAGAATAATTGTGGAATTTTTCTACAAAATTGTAAATTAGTTTCATTTTGTTCTTTATTTGTTTTTATTTCGCGAACAAACATAAATACCCTAAATGAAAAAGCAAGTGAAATAATAAATGTAAGCGGGAAATAAATACCCCACAAGCGTAATTTTAGCCTCCTCCCTTCAGCAGCATAAAAAACAAAAATAGCTATGAGAAGAACCGCTGTATCTGCGGATATAAATCCTGATTTAGGTGTTATCCATGCATCATCAAAAAAGGCGTTTCCTATATCTATCGTGAACCCTTGAATGTTTCCATTTCTTACCAAATTAATAAACTGATTAATAAAATAAAATGGCCAAATAATTCCCGCTAAAGCGGTAGTTCCGTAAATGGCAAGCCTGATCTTAGACCACATAGTTTGTAATATATATAGCTAAAATTGACGTCTTTTTGATGTATAAAATAATATCAATTTTTATGCAAAAAAATTTACTCAATGCATATCTAGAAAACTTGTGCATTGCTTTTGAGATATTTGATATTTATCTGTATGCAAAATAATGCATTATATATGTGCAAATTTAATCTGTTGTTGATCATTATTTTCTGCTTTTGGGATTAATTAATCACATCTTGATTTTTACTAATCAGCTATAAATAGTTAAAGATAAATTATTATGACTCAATATCTTTATGTTGATTTTATTTTGAGTTTTGTTGGGGTTTGTTTGTATATTTTAGGTTTAAAAAAAAGTTTTATTTAATGACCCCAAAAATTATCAGGATTAAATTAAATGGAAATTTTTATTAAATACCCTCTTAATTTGACTAATTTTAAAATAAATAATTTCTTAGGTATTAAAATTTAAGAAAGAAAAATTTTAACTTTTTAAGAATTATCTATGTCAATTACAAAAGAACTTTGGAAGGATAATTATGAGATTGCTTTACTAAGTTTAAATACAAAATTTGTTCAAGGCTTAAAGAATGGAAGACTCCCTAAAAACATATTTCAAGAATATTTAGCTCAAGATTATTTCTTTTTAGAGACTTTTGCTAAAGCATATGGTCTTGCAGTTTCTAAATCTAAGGATAAATACTCAATAAGGAAGTTGAGTGAACTTTTAATGGGCGTTTCAGAGGAGTTAATACTTCATGAAACTTATGCGAAAGAATGGGATATTGATTTGTCTAATAACTATATAAAAAAAGCTACAAAAAACTATACAGATTTCCTTGATGATACTTCCAAGAGACTTAGCTCCGTTGAAATAATGTTTGCAATGACTCCATGTATGCGACTTTATTCTTGGATAGGAAAAAGTTTGTATAAGGATGATTTTGACATTAAATATAAAGACTGGATAATTACTTACTCTGATGAGAGCTTTGAAAATTTAGCAAAAACATTGGAAAATCTTATTGAAACCAATAACGAAAGATATGATATTAATCAGGCAAAATATTTATACAAAAGAGCAATGGAATTGGAGTTGGATTTTTTTAATGCATATTCAGACTTCTAATTTTAATTAGAATTAATTTATAGTACTTTCAAAGACGAATTAATAAATCATGTATTCAAAAATTGCACTTTCAATAGGAGGTAGTGACTCCGGGGGTGGAGCAGGTATACAGGCTGATTTGAGAACTTTTATGGCCCTTAAAGTGCATGGATGTTCTGTTATTACATGTATTACTGCTCAAAATAGTTTAGAGGTTACATGCGTCGAACCAGTAGAGAAGAATACTTTAATAAGTCAATTAGATACGTTATTTGCTGATTTTGATATTGATTCATTAAAAACTGGAATGTTATTAAATGAAAGAATAATTAATGATACTGCTTCAAAATTAAATACATATGAAATAACCAAAATTATTGATCCAGTAATGGTTACAAGAACTGGTTCTAAATTACTTGAAGATTCTGCGATTAATGCTTATAAAAAACTTCTATTACCAATTGCAGATTTGGTAACTCCAAATATTTATGAAGCAAATCTACTTTCTGGTTTAGAAATAAGAACTGAAGATGATATAGAGAATTCCGCAAGAAATATTATTGGTCTTGGAGCTAAAGCGGTACTTATAAAAGGTGGCGGTTTAACAGATATGAAAGGGAAGGATTTTTTTCTTGACATAAATGGTAGAAAAGAGTGGCTCTTTAATAATTTCATAAATACAGAAAATA
This sequence comes from Prochlorococcus marinus, assembly GCF_001180265.1. Taxonomy (GTDB): domain Bacteria; phylum Cyanobacteriota; class Cyanobacteriia; order PCC-6307; family Cyanobiaceae; genus Prochlorococcus_A; species Prochlorococcus_A marinus_H. The sequence continues at coordinate 475,583 of NZ_CVSW01000032.1, forward strand.
CCCATGGTAGCGGCTGTACTTTGAGTGCTGCTATTTGTGGTTACAAGGCTCTAGGTTTTGATCTGATTGATGCCATACAAAAAGCGAAATCATTTGTTGAGAAATCTTTAGAAAATTCTTACAAAATAGGATCTGGTCCTGGTCCCCTAGGACATCATTAATTATTTATAGAAGTGGAGTTAGAACCACCATTTTCTGTAAGGCTTTTTTAAAAATAAGATTTCTTCAGTCTCCCATCCTCCCTCCAACCACTCAAGGTGCTCAAGCAATAAAGACTCACTTTCCCTTTTGCTTAATTGTTTAATTCTATTAGCAATACCATCGAACCTTACTTTCATCAATTCCTCAATCTTGATGTTATTCATAGGTTAAATAATAAATTTTTTCTACTCTTACTTGTATACATTTTCTTGTCAACGATTTTATTTTATTTGTTTACTAGTTGTTCTTAAATATGTATTAAATACAACTTTTTGAAATAGATAGTAATTATGACTTATTCACATAGATTTAATTAAAGACTAATTTATATAAAAATACTTTAATTATGAATAAAGAAGAAACAGCAAAGCAAAAAACTATTTTAAATGTAGGCTATTGTGAAACTACCTCTGAATGGCTAAATAGAATCATTACTGAACTGGCAGATGAAAATAAAAATTTTGTAGATTTGTCAGTTATTTGCGCTTAATTTTTTAGCAAATATATTTTATTTTCAGGTAGCTATTAACTGTAAAAGAAATTTTAAAGATATTTTGTGAAGTGAATCCTAAACAAAAAAATATAGAAATAATTAAACAATTTAATTTATCTCCTCATCCTGAGGGTGGATGGTTTAAAGAGATAGTAAGGAGTAATAATTCTCTAATAAGGGAAGATGGCCAAAGCAGAAACTTTATTACTGGAATTTATTATCTTTTGGAGAGAGATGCTAAAAGTGCTTGGCACAGAGTAAAAAATGCAGATGAAATTTGGATTTATCTAAGGGGTGATCCTCTAAATTTATGGTGCCTAGATAATGATAATAAGTTAATAAGAAATTTAATTTTAGATTCTAATAATCCAGTAGAAATGATCCCATCAGGATATTGGCAAGCTGCAAAAAGTACAGGTGAATTTACTTTAGTGAGTTGTTGTGTTGGTCCTGGTTTTGATTTTAAGGATTTTGAATTGCTCAGAAATTCAAATCATACTTCTAGATTAGATAAAGCAATTAATGATCTTATTTGAAATATTTTTCGTTTATATTTTTGAAATTTTCCTTTAAATTTATAGAGATACTCAATCAATCTATATTAATGAATAAAAATTCTGTCAAAACAATTGGTATTAATGATGAATCAAGAAAAGATTCACACTTGGTATATGTAAATCAGGCTGATGGATTAAAAAGCATCCTTAAGAGGGATTTTGATGAATGGTCTAATTTTGATAGTTGGGAAAGTATTTCAGTTCAGCAATGGATTTTTTCAAAAGCTTTGGAGGTTTTTAGAGGTAAGAAAATTGATATTAAATGCGATTGTTGTGAACATAATGATTTAATACCTAATGATTTTGAGAGTATTAAAAAAGAAAAATGCTTTGGTAAAAAAAGTGCTTACATGATTGAAAAAGTTGTAGATGAAATTCTATTAGCAAAGGCAAGAAGAGAAAGTGATGGAACATATTCTGCGTAAGGTTCATAAATATCTATGGAGTGAAAAATCTTTTACTTACCAATGAAAATTATCAGAAGAACCAATCGTTAAATTTCTTGTGGACATCTTATGGAACTTAAAGTGCACCGAATCACTGAACTCCTTTTCATCTGAGTAATTCACAAGATCCACTGGGTCGATGTTTTCATCGAACCATGCATCATATTCAATATGGTTTGGTTCAGCAAAGTAACTCATATCCAATTAATAGCTTTCAAAAAGCATATAAACGGTACATGCGATACCAAATTAACATTCTTAATTTTTAGATAATCTATATTTTTAACTTGTACATAAAGATTAGTTGCTAAAAAGATATTAGAAATATCTAAAAATAAATGTCTCTAGATACAACAATGGTTTCTATCCATCCCCACTTCACAATCAAGGATGGGAAAATGGACCAGTGCATAGCTCTTTTAGAAGAAATTTTGGTGCTAACAAAAGCTAATGAACCTGACTGCCTTTTTTTTAATATCACTACTTGCGGGTCAGATAAGGCTTATGTAAGAGAGGCATATAAAAATGGTGCCGCCGCTTTATTTCATCTCAAAAATATGGGACATATGATTCCTAAGCTTTTTGAAGTGTCAGATATTACTGTGCAGGTCCAAGGCCCTGCCAAGGAGATTGAACCCTTGAAGGAAATACTACCAGACGCTGATTTCTATGAAGCAATATCTGGATTTTGATTTAGATTGTATATATTGACAGTCGATCGCTGGGGGCTTTTAGCCCCCTTTTTATTTAGGAATTCAAAATAAAAAAATCATCCCTTTACTTATATCAAGTAACTTTATTATCAGCTCAAATATTATTTTTATGGCATCAACTTTTTATATTGTTCATCATGAATTTAAGGCAGGAAAAGCTGAAAAATGGTGGGATACAGCTTATGCGGCAATGTCACCAGGTGGTGGATGGGATGATGCGGTTGCAGCTAATAAAGAAAAAGGATTTTTTAATCATTCTGCAAATGCCGTAACTAAAACTGGTCCTGTATATTGTTTTTGGGAAGTAAAAGAGGGTATTTCAGCTGAGGACTTTCAGGAGTTTATAGACGGTCCCTCTGGTCCAGATTTTGGACAAGATGCTCTGATGAATATCTGTAAACCAATTGACACATCATTAATGAATGGACAAACACCTTATCCACCAGTTTTTTCTTGATTATTGACAGTCGATCTAAAATAAATAGCAATTAGCTTTTTTTTATGACTATTGAAACTACTGTTTTCACCTTTAAACTTTCAAATACATTTGAGGAGTGGGTAAAAATGTTTGATAGTCCAGAGATAGATGAATTTCATAAAACGGTAGGACTTACTCCTCTGTATCGTGGCAAAAGTTTAATTGATCCAAAAGAAGTTATTGTTATTCATCAAGCTGAAGAAGGTGTGGCTAAGCATGTTTTTTCAGATCCAGAAACCATCAAAAATATAGAATCTGGGGGGCATATTTATAGCACAACGAAAATTACAAGTTGGGTTTCTGAGTAGTCTAAAAACTAACTATTTAAATCCATACAAATAATTCGACACAGGATTTATATAAGATCTTTAAAACAAAATTAGGGTATAGCAGAGTTTAAGGATAAGAGTATTAACTAATTTATTCTATTATATTATTAATAAGAATCTGAGTGCTAGAGGTAACCATAGACATAGAAGAAGCATTAGTAAAATAGTAATAGCATGGATATTTGGAATATAATGCTCTTTTAAAATTTGTGTTTTCATAATTTATCTCGCCTTCTTAAGTTTGATTTCTCTTCTGATAAGCAATGCTATAACTACAACACACATGTTCATTAGAAATACGTCTAATGGCATTTAATAAAAAAGTCTCTACTTAATTATTAGCAAGAATTTTGATCTATGAATCAAGAAATGATTGCTAATATTTATTGGCTTAATAAAACGAATTTAAAAATTAAATTTATGCTTAAATATCTCAGAACTTTTCACTATTAAATGGCTTATTCAGAAACAAGAATAGTAATAGGTGGTCTAGCTCATGTACCTGTTCTTATTTTTATAGCCAATTTTATTAAAGGTAAGTTTGGAATTAAAATCCAAGAGGCCAAAGATAATATAGTTAATGAAGAACCAGTTAAAATTATTGAGGTAAAAGATACATTAGTTAAAAAAGGAAAAGCAGAAGCTATAAAAGAAATCTCAAATAAGCTGGACAGTATTGAACAGAAGGCAGATGAGGTTTATGAAAAGGTTAAGAAGAAAAAAAAGGATAAGAAGAAAAAAAAGAAAAACTAGAATGAGATCCTATCAAGCATCAATACATCTTGAACTTGGATTGTATCTATCTTATCTTCATCTTCTGAGTCTTTATAAGATTCAATTTCAGCTTGAATTTTTCTCTTGTAAACTCCTTTGATATAATCAATTTCCCTTCTCCCTTTATTCAAGGTTGGGAATGGTGATCTTTTTAAGTTCATAACTTTCTCCCAGTAAATAAGTTTTGATCAGCTCCAGTTTTTATCAGATTCAACAAAGCTATCCAATGTTTGCTGATTCCTGATTTCTTCCTCAAGAAGTTCTTCTTCTGATCTTTTTTCAATCTTAGATTTATGATCTTCTTTTTGAGTGGATTTGGTAGACACTTGCTCATGACGGCTACAATGATGTTCTAACTAGTTAAACAAGCTATTCGCTAAAAAAATATGTACGGTTTGTAGTACTCCAAATACGGATAAAGGATCAACAATTCAATTTAAATATGGGTAAGATTTTAGAAAATAAATTAAAAATTATAGTTGGGGAAAATCAAGCGATCAAGAATATTTGTTCATGGAAGAGAACAAAGAAGAAACAAATCAATAAGAGCGATTTAATTAAATATGATTTGGAGTTGGCAAAAAAATATATTTCTATTGGAAAGGCCGTTATTAAATTCAAAGTAAACGACTTTAGACCTTATACCTTTTAAAACCAATTAAATGAATAGCTTACGATTATTGCGTTCAAATATCTTCTAGTTAAGTTTATAATCTTAATTTTTTCAGTTCGGGTTTAACTGCTGCCTCTAGCTCATTCATTGCATCTATCATTTTTTCGTGAAAAGCACCCCAATCATCTTCTGTAGATTTATAACCTCCCTCTAAATCTATCCGAATTCTTGATGCCCTTTTACTTTCTAATCTTTGCCAACTAATTGGGAAATTAATTTTTTGATTAATAGTACTTTCTTGAAGTTGTAATTTATCGAAAATCATTTTGTTCTCTTCTTGTGAATCTTTTCCCCTATCAATATATAATTCGCAGCCGCAATTATTTTGACCTACAAGATAATTAAATTCTAATCCTCTATATCCTGCAGAAACACAAATGTACGCTCTCATATTTGGTGATATATGTTGATGAGACTTAGCTTTTGAATTTGATAATAATTGTGTCCACCATCTTTTTCTAATGTAGTGTCTTTCAACAATTTCTTGTTTCGCTTTGCCAGCAACTTTAGCCTCGTTAGAGGGACCAGCTATTAGTGTCAATAAAGGGGCAGGAGAAGAAGAACCAATCCTAACAGCCTCAACTTTTACAAGATAAAAATATGCATTTGTAGATTCGTTTAACCATGAGATTGCATTTATATGCTCTTGTCTGGGCTCACTTACAATCCATATCGCTCCACTTGCTTCTCTTGCAGTGAGATACGTAATTAATTTTCCAAGATGGTCATGATTACTTTTCTCCAGTTGATTTTCAATAATTACAGTTTGTCCGTCGTTATTTTCTGCTACTAAATCTATGCTGAATGAACCGGCTGCTTGCTCTCTTTCCGCTGATGTCAATTCTAAATCTAAAGTATCATTCAAAATATCTAAATTTTCTTGCAGCCATTGAGTAAAGTCATATGCTTCATGTTTCCAGACCTCTCTTAATGGAACTCTTTGAAGCTTTTCAATTGAATTTCCCATGATGGATTTATAAATAAATTTCCAATTTGCCGTCAAATTGCCGTCAAATATATCATAGTTTGTCCTGACAAATCATGAAGAAGTAAGCAGAAAATTAGTTATAGCTTGAAAACCTAGTGCTGAACTACGGCTATTAAGTGCTTTGGGAGCACTAAGTGGCAGGTTCGAATAGAAAGATAAAAGATTTAGTTAACTTATATTTCCTCCCACAAGAGTATTTGCGAAATTTATTTGAGTACTTTGGGCTTTTACTAAAAGTGATTGAATTTGATCGCATATCAACAATAATTGATTAACCTTGGAAACGATGCGATGTTGCTCAGCAATAGGTGGCAGAGGTACAAGAAAAGAATTAATATCTTTCATTGATATATTATCGTTCGTAGAATTTTTAGATTTAAATATCACATCTTGAGTAAGTTCTGATTTAATCACAATATTCAAATACTCGGAAGTGATTGATCTGCCTGCTCTAATGGTTGCTACACGTTGATTTACGAGCATTGGCTCATCAATGGACTCTACATGTAAGCTTTTCCCCACCGTTCCACCTGTCATTGCCAAAAGAATATCTCCTTCTTTAAGTTTGTACTTCTCTAGTTCATCTGAAATTTCATGCCTTACTATCTTATTTTTCTTAAATCCGCCTTCATCAAAGTCTGAAATTCTTATTACACGAGTTCCATCTTTGACAAAGTTTCCACTAGAGAAAGCGAACCCACCGTTTACATTAGCTAATTCCTTAAGTTGCTTCCAATCCCATTTATAAGGAACTTTGAACGGAACTATTATTTCAGAACTTGGAATAAATTCTTTATCTAATATTGGAGAAAAATTTTTCTTATCTTCAATATTCTGCTTGACTAGCTTGCCCATAACAGCAAGTTGTAAGATTACTTTTTTTAATCGATTGATACTGCTTTCAGAAATGAAGAGGTTATTGAAATTTTTTTGTATATTTATCCAAGCCTCTTTAATTTGAGTGGGATCTGCCGTGGCAGAGATTAGCGGTTTTAATAACGAGGTGACAAGCATGTTATGAGTCTCGATATTTTTTAGTTGAACTTGTTCTAATTGATCACAAAGCTCCATTAACTCGTTTACTTTGGCAACAATTCGATGTTGTTCGGCAATGGGTGGCAGCGGGAAGGGAAATCCTAGTAGTTTTACTCTGGAAATATTTGGCTGTGCTCCACCCTCACTTGCGGCATTAAAGTTCTTTCGCTGGGAAAGTAAATAAAAAAAGAGATATCGATTAAAAATCCCATTAAATGGTGTGCATCCGCATACAGCCTGATTTGTGTAGGCCTTTTCCGCAAGTATTGCAGTTTTACCAATAGTCGCACCATACATAGCAACTAAAACATCTCCAATATTATTCTCCCTGAATGAGCCTGCATTAATAGCTTCCTCTGTGATTCTCTCTGATGAACCTTTTAGATCTTGGCAATCATTGAGTTCACCTGATTTGAGCCAGGTATTACCCCCTCCATAGTAATTTGGGTTTTCTCTTTTTGGAGTAGATCCTGATCCCCAATCTGCAATAATTCCAAGAGTTGTCAGCTCCCAGCTTGAAGGTAGTTTTATAGAGGACCACGAATCATTAGTAATGCTGCATTTATGATTTTTTATCTTCTTACTTTTTATGAGAGATTGCCTTTCATAATTAATTTTTTCCAAAAGCTTATTAGCGCTTTCGTCATTTTTATCTTGCTGCAGTAGCTTGCCTTGCATCGCGAGTTGAAGTATTAGCTCACGCAATTTCTGAATACCGTAAAGCTCAATTTTTTTATTCTTACCTTTCCCGCTATTCGACTTTGATTTGACTGTTGAAGTATAAATTTCGAGATTTTCTATAAATAATTTTTCAGTATTTACAATCATTTTTCATCTGAGAGAGCATTTTCAAGGATTTCTTTGAGTTTATTGCGCAGGTCTTGAATTTGATTCAATTGATCATCGTACTGATTCAAAAGCTCATTAGGGTCATGAATGATTTGATCGTCTATGTATGGGTTATTAATATCAAGGTTAAAATTTCGGGAGACAATTTCATCGATATTTACTTTCCAGGCACATGTTGTTTCTATCCGAGACCTGAATTTATCTTTCTCAGATCCCCACCAATCTTGGATCGGTTGAAATTCTTCATAGTTGATTGGTTTCGTTTTGTTATAAGCTTTAACACCCTTAGGTAACTGATGTTCGTAAAACCATATCTCTTTAGTTGGTTCCCCTTTATTAAAGAATAAAAGGTTAGTGGAGATTGAGGTATATGGGGCAAAAACTGATTTAGGTAATCGGATAATAGTGTGTAAATTGCAATCTTTTAAAAGAGCTTCTTTTATTCTTGTTTTAACTCCCTCACCAAAAAGAGTGCCATCAGGGAGAACTAAACCTGCTCGACCTCCATTTTTTAGCAACCTCATCATTAAAACTAGAAAAAGATCAGCCGTCTCTTTGGTTTGAAATTCTCCAGGAAAGTTTTTTTCAATACCATCTTCTTCTATGCCTCCAAAGGGAGGATTAGTAACTATAACATCTACTTTTTCATTTGTTCCCCAACTTACTAAAGGCCTTGCCAAAGTATTATCTGCGCTAACGTTATTAGGAACATCAATTCCATGTAAAAGTAAGTTTGTCATGCAAAGTATATAAGGAAGATGTTTTTTTTCGATTCCTTTAAAAGCTTCTTGTAAAAGTTTCTGATCAGCTTCTGTTTTTGCCTTTTTTCTAAGGTGTTCTATTACATTTACTAAGAAACCACCAGTACCACATGCAGGATCTAATATTTTTTCATGCAATTCGGGGTTTACCCTATCAACAATAAATTCGGTAACTGCCCTTGGTGTATAAAATTCACCTGCATCGTTAGCAGCCTGAAGTTCTGATAAAAGTTTTTCATATATATCTCCGAATAGGTGACGATCATCTGAGGAATTAAAGTCGATCTCATTAACCTTGTTAATTACTTGACGAAGTAAAGTACCATTTTTCATATAATTAGTTGCATCTTCAAATGCATTTTTTATTAAATTAATTATTGGATTCCCAGTATTCTTTAGTTCTTTAAGATTTGGCAAAAGATAATTATTAATAAATTCTAAAAGTTCATCTCCTGTAATGCCCTCCTCATCAATTGCCCAATTACTCCACCTTAACTCTTTGGCAATTGGAGATTGATAATTATCATTTAATAATTCCATTTCTTGCTCTCTATCATCAAAAATTTTTAGAAAAAACATCCAACCTAATTGCTCTAAGCGCTGAACATCTCCATAAGTTCCCTTATCTTTACGCATTATGTCGCGAATAGATTTGACTATCCCAGAGACATTACTCATTAATTAGTTACCTCTTCATAAATAGCTTCTTCAAGGTCTTTAATAGCTTTTAAGTAAGAATTTTTATCTCCAAAATATTTAATAATTTCTGTAGGAGTCCCCATCTCTGATAATGGAGGTAATCTAAGGATTTCCATTGATTCGATACCCTTAATACCACTATCGGCATATTTCAATAAAAGAGCGTTTAATACAGCACGAGCTTGTTCCCCATATTCACCAAATATATTTCTTTTCTTAACTTTATTTGCTCGTTCTTTTCTTGTTAATGGGGGCTGATCAAAGGCTACATGACACAAGAGATCAAATGCATCATATTCTTTCCCAACTTGTTCTTCTAATCGCTCAAAAAATACTCCTTTTGAAGCTAATTCATCTATAACTGCTTGTTTTCGATCAGCATTACTCCATGTAGTTAAAAATGCATCTAACGAAGCAAACTCAGACCTAACAGTATTACGAGAAAAGTCCCTTATACTTTCTGTTATTAAATTCCCGTTTTGATCAAGATAGCTAATCCGCTCACTTTGAATAGTAACTTCAACATCTTTTACGTAGAACTTTTTTCTTGGATCAGGAGCAGGTCCAGGGTCCGGTCCTGGTTCAGGATCGGATCCTGGATTTGGATTTGGCGGCCAATTTGGATCTGGTATTGGATCTCCATCCCAATTAGGATCTGAGAAAAGCCTTGTGGCATTTCTAAAGTCCATAATTGTGAAAAATAATTTATTAAAATTTTCATTTATTCGAGTCCCTCTACCAATTATTTGCTTGAACTCATCAATGGATGCAATATTTTTATCAATCACAATTAATTTGCAAGTCTGTGCATCAACTCCAGTAGTCATTAATTTTGATGTGCAAGCGATAACTGGATAAGTTGATTCGGGATCAATAAAATTATCAAGTTGATTTTTACCAATTTCATTATCACCAGTTATTCTCATTACATATTTACTATTATCTGCAGCTAATTCAGGATTTTCATTGACCATAGCCTCTCTCATCCTTTCTGCATGATCAATATCTTCGCAAAAGATAATTGTTTTACTATATCTATCAGTGGCTTTTAGAAATTCTGTGATCTTCTCAGCCACTCTTTTTGTTCTCTTCTTTAATACTAAATTTCTATCAAAGTCAGATTGCACATATTCTCTATCATCTATTAATTCTCCATAATCATCTAACTGGCCTGGTTTCGGAACCCAACCCTCTATATCTTTATCTAGGCCATAACGAATAACTTTATATGGAGAAAGAAATCCGTCTTGTATTCCTTGTTTGAGGGAATATTTAAAAATTGGTTCTCCAAAATAATCAATATTAGATACCTTGCTTGATTCTTTTGGGGTAGCAGTTAGACCTATTTGAGTAGCAGATGTAAAGTAATCTAAAATTTTTCTCCAAGATGCATCATCAGCAGCACTTCCTCGATGACATTCATCGATAACAATAAGATCAAAGAAATCTTTTGAAAATTGCTTGTAGATATTTTTTTCTTCTTCTGTACCGGTTACTGCTTGATAAAGACAAAGGTAAACTTCATAAGACTTATCAACTGTTCTATTGGTGACTTTAGTCATTACTTTCCCAAAAGGTTTGAAATCATTATTTTTAGTTTGATCTACAAGAATATTTCTATCAGCTAAGAATAAAATTCTTTTTTTTGTTTTACTTTTCCAAAGTCTCCATATTATTTGAAAGGCAGTATAAGTTTTACCTGTCCCAGTTGCCATGACAAGTAAAATTCTATTCGCTCCTTTTGCAATAGCATCAATTGTTCTATTAATTGCATTTACCTGGTAATAGCGCGGACTTCTTCCTGACCCATCATCGTAATAATCGTAAGTAACAATATTTTCTTGTTCTTCGGTATATCCCTTATGAGTTTTATATCTATCCCAGAGTATTTCTGGAGTAGGGAATTTATCTAATGAAATTTCCTTTTCAATTATGTCTCCTTTCCCTGTTCGATCATGTTCAATAAATGCATCACCATTTGAACTATATGCAAATGGGACATCCAGAATTTCCGCATATTCCAGGGCCTGCTGCATTCCTCCGCCAACTGGATTATTGTTATCTTTTGCCTCAACGATTGCTAATGGAATATTTGGTTTATGGTAAAGCACATAATCAGCAAACTTTCTTTTCCCTCTTTTAGTTTTATTCCCATTAACTTCTATATTTCCATCTGTGAAATAATATTGTTCACGAATTTGAGTTATTGAATCCCAATTAGCGGAATGAATTGATGGTGTAATGGAAATCCTACACACGTCAGCTTCAGAGAAACTTTTCTTTTCTTTCTTAGAAAGTTCATTCCATTCCATAAATCAGTTTTTATTTCCTTTCCTCATTTGTTCAAACATACTTACATATTGTAATGGAAAAACTTTAGTTAAATTATCTATTTTTTCTTCATCAAGTTCAACACCTTCAGGTAATTTCTTTATCAACTTTGGTATAGCTAATTTAGTGACATCTTTGCAAAAATTTATTCTATAAACCGCTTCTTTTTGTATCCCCTCTTTTATAGAACCATCTTTTTCAAAAATAGAATTTATATCAAGTTTATTTCCTTTTAAAAGAGCAATTAAAACTTCATCAGCTATCCTTAAGGCTTCTTTTGATTCTTTCCCATTTTTAATTCCAAATACCCAGGTGCAGGCACCTACGCCAAAAGCTCTAGCAATACAATCATCCTTACCAATCTCATCGCAAGGTAACTTAAATGACTCCTCAATCTTTTTTAGATCATATCCTTTTTCTCCCTCTGGGAAACCAGCAAAAGTCTTTATTGGAGAAATTAAAATTAATAAAAATGGTAGAAGGAATAATTTTTTCATTCTGTTAGACGATTTAAAAATAACTTTTGTCCTGATTAAACATTTATTTGTTTATGATCTCAGTATGGCTTTAAGTTCTTACAGAATGCATAGGATTTATCTGGCAGCGACCATGGGCTATGGCCTTGGATCAGATGATCCTGAGGAACTTGCATACTACAAGAAATTAAGAAAAGAAATGGATGATATGAAGAAGGATGCGGTTAAAAAAGGCATACCTCTTACGTGGGATAATCCAGGAGAAAAGGATTGATGAGTCTTAATATTTTTTTGTTAATTGATGGAAGCCTAATGCTTATTGGATTACCTTTATTGATGATCCTAAAAGGCAAAAAGAAGACCCCCTAAGTCAATTATTTAACAGCGAAAGTTACTCCCAGTTTCTTATAATTTTAGTTGTAGCAATGCTTTTGTCCATGCCCTCGTCGGGACTTGAACCCGAGACCTCTCCCTTACCAAGGGAGTGCTCTACCGCTGAGCTACAAGGGCAATTTTAAAGTGGGCCGGGTTGGATTTGAACCAACGTAGGCAGAGCCAGCGGATTTACAGTCCGCCCCCTTTAACCACTCGGGCACCGACCCCCACTATTTGAACTTATCAGTTAATGGACACTTTGTGTGAAATTGTTTTGGTTTTTTTGTTTCTTTCTAGATAGCATTTGTAAAGAAAAAGACTTTATTGATGATGAATATTTTATTGATAAATGGACCAAATCTAAATCTTTTGGGTACTAGAGAACCTGAAATATATGGTAATAAAACATTGAGTGATATAGAAAAAGATTTAACTAAAGTTGCTAAAGAAAAAAGTATTAATCTTGAATGTTTTCAAAGTAATCACGAAGGAGAAATAGTAGATAAAATTCAGGATTCTGTAAAAAGTATCCAAGGTATTCTTATAAATGCTGGAGCTTTTACTCATACCTCGATATCTATTCGTGATGCTTTAATTGGATCAAAAATACCTTTTGTAGAGTTACATATTTCAAATATTTTCAGTAGAGAAGATTTTCGTAAAGAATCTTTTCTTACAGATAGAGCTATAGGAATTATTAGTGGATTCGGAATATCAAGTTATTCTTTAGCTCTTGAAGGAATTATTGGATATTTAAGTAGTAAAGATTAAATGCTAGTTGAATTTAAAAGGCCTTCTTCTCATATTAAATATTTATCCTCATTAACCTCAGATGAGTGGATCAAACTCGCTTTATCTAATCCAATTGATATTCTTATTGACCATGCTCATTGTGAAAGAAAAGCAGCAGGAGTAGCTATTCAATTGATGTTTAGATATCCATCAGAACCAAATCTGGCAGAAGTTCTAAGTCCAATAGCTAGAGAGGAATTAGAGCATTTTGAAAAAATACTTTATTTTTTAAAGGATCTTGGACATTCTCTTGAGTCCTTAAAACCTCCTCCATATGGAGCTGAATTGTCCAAGCATATAAGAAAGGAAGAGCCCAATAGAATGCTTGATAGTTTCTTAATATCAGGACTTATTGAAGCAAGAAGTCATGAAAGATTAAGCTTGCTTGCGCTGAATTCTGAAGATAAATCGTTTAAATCTCTTTATGAGTCTCTGCTTGAGAGCGAGGCAAGACATTTTGGAGTTTACTGGAAACTAGCGCAAACTAAATTCTCTAAAAATCAAACTTTCAAAAGGTTAGAGGAATTGTCTGAAATTGAGTCATCAATATTAGCCGATACTTTTATGATGCCAAGGGTACATAGTTAAAGTTAATAAAATTAAAATGATAATAAACAAGTTCTTAAGTTTACTTAATCGATATAAAACTGATTCACCAACATTCACCATAGTTGGAGTAGGCCCTGGAGATTCATCGCTTTTAACAATTGCTGCTGTGGATGCAATAAAAAAAGCGAAAGTTATAGTTTTTCCAATATCAGATGATAATAAAAAGAGTTTTGCTGCAGAAATAGTCAAGAATTACACCAAATTTAAAAAAAATATACCTATCATTTTTCCAATGGCTAGGAAGGATTTTGATCCTGATGAAATATGGTCTAACGCAGTAGAAAAAATTGTAAGATTTATAAAAAATGGTGAATCAGTTGTTTTACTTTGTCTAGGAGATACCTCAATATTTGCAAGTTCTTCTAATATTTTGAGGATAATTAAGCATAATTATCCAGAAATAATTACCAAAACCATACCTGGTATTTCTTCTGTGTCAGCAGCAGCAGCTTTGAATAATTTTGATTTAGTTAAAAAAGGTGAGACTTTAATAATCAAAGAGTGCCCCTCTTCCAATTCAGAATTAACATCCCTAATTAAGGAAAGTAGAGAAAATAAAACGGTCTTGGCCATTATGAAAGTTGGTAAAAGATGGAATTTAGTTAGGGAAATTTTAAAAAAAGAGGATATCATCAATACATCATTAATAGCTTTAAGTGTTGGGATGCCTGATCAAATTATTCAATATGCATCCCAATATAAAAAAGAATTTATGCCTTATTTTTCTTTGATTTTGATAAGGTTTGATTAATGCAAAAAAAAGAAAAATTATTTGAAAATCAATTTACATGGCCAATATGTAAGGATCTATTATTTCTTGTTCTTGAAGATATGGTTAGTGATGTTTTTGTTTGTGAATTGGTTTGGGAAAGACTTTTTTACACTAGAGGAACAAGATTAAATAATTGGGTTTCTAGCTCATTAACTCCTTCTTATTGGTCAGAAAAATTTGAAAAAGCTCCTCAAATCATTTCAGAGCGATCAGCCTCAGTACATTTGACTCGATCAATTCCAAAAGACTATAAACAGGGATTGAAAAATTTTCTTAATTTTAAAGGTTATAAGATTAATGAACTCTATCCAAGAAGAACTAGAAGAGCGACAGCAGTAAATTGGTTGATTTATTGGGCGATTGAAAATGATTGTTTTTCAAAAGATAATGGATTAATTCCAAGTCCTAGTTCACCCCCTGTTAATCCAATTAAAGGTCATTTTGGCGATCCAGAGATAAAATAAGTTTTTTAATACGGTAAATGATTCTATAAAAGGTATAGTTGTAATGGATACTACTTTCTTTGGAGAGAAGAATTGATTCTTCCTACAATAGCAATTATCGGAAGACCGAACGTTGGGAAATCTACCTTAGTTAATCGTCTTTGCCAAAGTAATGATGCAATAGTATTTGATAAGCCTGGTGTTACAAGAGATAGAACTTATCAAAATGCTTCATGGGGAGGTAAGGAATTTCAGATAGTTGATACTGGAGGTTTAGTTTTTGATGATGATAGTGAATTTCTCCCAGAGATAAGGACACAAGTTTTCTTGGCTTTAGAAGAGGCTTCACTCGCGTTACTGGTGGTAGATGGGAATCAAGGCGTTACTGATGGTGATTTATCAATAGCAAAATGGTTAAGAAGTACAAGCTGTAAAACAATTGTTGCTGTTAATAAATGTGAATCGACTACTCTAGGAATATCCCTAGCTTCAGAGTTCTGGAAATTAGGATTGGGCGAACCTAACCCTGTTTCGGCTATTCATGGTTCAGGTACTGGAGATCTTTTAGATCTTGTTATTGGCGAACTTCCTGAAAATAATATTCAGGATGATGAAGAAAAGATAATGATGTCAATTATTGGTAGGCCTAATGTTGGTAAATCTAGTTTGTTAAATTCAATCTGTGGAGAAAAAAGGGCAATAGTTAGTGATATTAGTGGTACGACAACTGATTCAATAGATACGCTTATTAAAAAAGGTGATAATCATTGGAAAATTATTGATACTGCAGGGATTAGAAGAAAGAAAAATGTTAAATATGGCACTGAATTCTTTGGTATTAATAGGGCTTTTAAATCTATAGATAGAAGTGATGTTTGTGTGTTAGTTATAGATGCGGTTGACGGAGTAACTGATCAAGACCAGAAGCTGGCTGGGCGTATAGAAGAACAAGGCAGAGCTTGCGTAATTGTTGTTAATAAATGGGATCTTGTAGAAAAAAATAGTTCAACAATTTATCAGGTAGAAAAAGAACTTAGATCTAAACTTTATTTTTTACACTGGTCAAAAATGATTTTTACATCTGCCCTAACTGGTCAAAGAGTTGATAATATTTTTGAGCATGCTCTTAATGCTGTAAATCAACATAGAAGAAGAGTTGCAACATCTGTAGTTAATGAGGTACTTAAAGAATCAATTAGTTGGAAAAGTCCTCCAACGAAGAGAAGCGGCAAGCAAGGTAGGCTTTATTACTGTACTCAAGTAAAGAACAAACCTCCCACTTTTACTCTTTTTGTAAATGACCCTAAATTATTCGGAATAACTTATAGAAGATATATTGAGAAACAAATTAGAGTGAATTTAGGCTTTGAAGGCACACCCCTCATTTTACTTTGGAGAGGGAAACAGCAAAGAGCTTTAAATAAAGAAGTTGAACGAGAAAATATTGAGTTAATTCAAAAAGATTAATGAATTTACTAACTAGATTTTCTGTTGGTCAATACGTCTATGGCAATAAAAGTTGGCTAAGAATTATAGATAGCAGATTAAAAATAATCATAGTCATGATATTTTTAATCACTCCAATTTGGGCCGGTCCGATATGGAGATTGAGTTTAGTGGGTTGTTTATTATTTATTACTTTTTTTAGTTTATTACCATCTAGAATATGGTGGCGATCATTGTTCTTTCTCTCTTGTTTATCATTATTAATTGGATGTATATCAATAATTGCATCCTCTGATATTCAATCTCTTGATGGCTACTTAAGAAATCCCAAAGAGTTGCAAGTAGTACTTGAAAGCAATAAAGAATGGAATCTTTTGGAAATTCCTGCGCAAAAAATATGGTTTATAAATTTTGGCCCCTATAACTTATCAAGAAAAGCCTTTGAACTTGGAATTAAAACCTCCACTTTGATATTTACTGTTATACATAGTGTAAATTTGATGCTTTTAACCACATTGCAGGAAGACATCGTATGGGGATTAAGTTGGTTTATGTATCCATTAAGAAAGATTGGATTACCAATTAGTAAGTGGCTTTTTCAGTTATTAATTGCATTACGTTTTATTCCTCTAGTGCAGGAAGAATTTCAAAATATAATTAAATCAGTGTCAGTAAGATCAATAAATTTTCGAAATTTAGGATTAAAGAAATCCTTTAATGTCTTATTAACCTTAGTTGAAAGGTTATTTCAAAATATATTCCTGAGAATTGATCAAGGAGCAGAGTCATTGTTCTCAAAGAAAAAAATTATTATTAAAACCAATAGATTTAGAACTCTGTATCCTTCAAAATCTATCAATGTAATTGTTAATACATTATCGATTTGTTTTATTTGCATAGCAATTTTTCTTAGAAAACTGTATGGTGCATTATAAATAACACAATATTTAAGTTTGAGTTCTGAGCGTTATTTAAACCATCCAACATTTGGTATGTTGTATCAAGTTTCTCCTGGAAATGATGGGAGAGATATTTATGCGACTTTATACGCTCAAAAAATGTTTTTTTTGGTAGAGGTTAAACAAAGAGAAGTTTTTTTTGAAGTTATACCTTATTTAGATGCCCGTAATCAGGCTGAATTAAACCTTCAAAAAGCTAGAAGACAAGGATCTGAAGAGCTATCTAAATGGGAGAATTTATTTACGCAAACTTTCTTATAAAAAGGTGAACACCACAAATTATTTAAAAATAAAAAATAAAATCCCTTCAAATGTAAATATTCTTGCCGTAAGTAAAGGATTTAAAAGTCAAGAAATCAAAACTATTCAAAACATTGGTCAGAATGATTTTGGTGAAAGTAAGTTTCAAGAGGCTTTTGAAAAACAATTAATCTTAAAAGATCTCAAGCAAATAAATTGGCACTTTATTGGAAGAATACAAAGTAATAAAATAAGAAAGATAATACAAAATTTTAAATACATTCATTCAGTAGATTCATTTGAAAAGTTGCAAAAGATTTCTAATATTTCTTTTGAAGAAAAGAAATTTCCATTAATAATGTTGCAGGTTAAATTCAGTGATGATCCCTCTAAAGGTGGCTTTAATCCTGAATTTTTACTATCGAAATGGAGGGAAATTAAAGAATTGAAAAATATTACTTTAACCGGTTTGATGACTATCAATCCTAAAGGACTTAGCTCTAAACAAAATTCAGAGTTGTTCAAAAAATGTCGCGCCCTTGCTGATTCACTGCAACTCCGAGATTGTTCCATGGGTATGTCAGGTGATTGGGAGGAAGCTATTGACGCTGGATCAACTTGGTTAAGATTAGGATCATTGATCTTTGGAGATAGACAATAATTAGTTATTCTTTTTTTAAAATCTTATTTATATAACTTGCAGTAAAGTACAACTAACGTTATTTAAGTATAGGTAGTTTATTCATTTGAATAATGAATCTATTGCTCAAGGTTCTTAAGCCTTAGTAATTAATTTCAAGAGGATTTAAAAGGTGTCACTTATTTCTAAATTAAAGGCCGTTATTGCAGGGGACGAATATCTTGATGATGATTTTGATGAGTTGGACTATGCATCACAGGATGAATTAAATCATATTAATGATTTCAAACAAGATACAAAAAATTCAAATGCCCTTACAAACTCAAATCCATTTGATTTTATGAATAATAAATCATCAAAAGTAGTTGGAATGCCAGGGATCTCGAATTCATCCTCAGAAGTAAGCTTAATGGAACCAAGAAGTTTTGATGAGATGCCTCAAGCTATACAAGCATTAAGAGAGAGAAAAACAGTAATTCTTAATTTAACAATGATGGACCCTGATCAAGCTCAAAGAGCGGTTGATTTTATTGCTGGGGGGACATATGCAATTGATGGACATCAAGAGAGAGTTGGTGAAAGTATTTTTCTTTTTGCACCAAGTTGTGTAAATGTTACTAGTTCTTCACCAGAAGAAGCTTCTCCTTCTTCTGGGCCCATAGAAAATACACCACAATATAGTTTTGGCAAAAATAACACTCCTGAGCCAGCGTGGGGAAATTCTAACTTAAGTGCTTATTCATGATTCATCAGTGACTGATAAAATTGCGATTATTGGTTTTGGAAATATTGCAAAAGCTATAATAACTCCTCTATTAGATAAAAAATTAATTCAGTCAGAGAACGTTTTTTGTGTCGTAAATTCAGAAAAAAGTTTAGAAAATATAAAAAAAAATTATCAATACAATATTAATGTTTATAAATCAGGTTCTAAAGAGTCAAAAATAATTTGGGATTGTCAATATAAACTTCTTTCGATAAAACCCCAACAATTAAATAATATAACTGAGGCTTATGATATAAGAAAAAAGGATAATTTAATAGTATCAATTCTTGCGGGGGTTTCATTAAATAGGCTTACTCAAAAGTTCCCTAATCATAAATGTGCAAGGGTGGTTACAAATATTCCAATAACTATAGGAAAAGGATTAACAGGAATTTCTTGGGGAGAAGAAATTTCAGAAGATCAGAAAATATTTGCAAAAAAATTATTTGAAAATACAAGTAAAATTTATGAATTTACTGAAGATTACCTTGATATATTTTTGGCCTTAACTTCATCAGGGCCCGCAATTATTGCTTTAATTATAGAGGCATTAAGTGATGGAGGATTGAGCGGTGGATTGCCAAAAATACTTTCAGAGGAACTCGTCTTGGAAATGATACTAGGGACTACTAGTCTTATAAAAGAAAATAAACTAACTACTTCTGAACTTAAAAATTTAGTAACTTCTCCAGGTGGAACAACTATTTCTGCCTTAAGGGTTTTAGAAAAAAAGAGTGTAAGGTCAGCATTAATTGAATCAATAGTTTCAGCTAGTAATAGAAGTAAAGAGTTTCGTTAGTTTGTAAAATTACTTTTTAAGTTCACATAAACTTTCTCAAGTGAATTTATATTTTTAGTAATTGTATATCTCTCAAGTACTCGTTCCCTAGCTTTTCCCCCAAGATCTTTTGTAAATGAAGGATGTTCTACAAGAATTGGGATTATAGTTTTCAATTGTGTAGTCACATTATCAGTTGAAATAACTATTCCTGCTCCGTTATCTAAAACTTCACCATCAGCACCGGCATCTGTGGCTATACATGCAGTACCAGTAGACATTGCCTCTAAAAGTGATAATGACAAACCTTCTACAAAGCTTGGTAAGAAAAATACCTCCGCTATTTGCATTATCGCTACTCTAGTTTCTAAATCTAATTCGGCACCCCACCAAATTAATTTCTCATTACCAAGGTTAGAAAAACTATTTTCAAGTGTTGGTTTTATTGGTCCATCTCCAACAATAACTAATTTGCAATTTTGAGTTTTTGTTTGGCGCCAAGAACGTAAAAGTGCCTCAATATTTTTCTCATTGGCAATCCTACCCATATATAAAAAGATTCTTTCATTTCCAAGTTTGTTTTTTACTTGATCAAATTTTTTATTTTTTTCGCAAAGAGGTTTCCAAATATTCTCATCAACACCGTTTGGAATAACTATTAGTTTTTCTTTAGGTACTCCTAATTTATAAAGAACATTTTTTTGAAGTTCGGAAAAAATGATTACTTTATCGAACTTTGATAATGAGGGAGCATAAAGTTGATATGTTAACTGTTGAGTGCTAGCAGTTAAATTTCTATTTTTTGCATCAAATGGTGGGTGAAATGTTCCTATGAGTGGAAGATTAATTTCATTACAAATCTCTGGAAGTCTAAAGTCTAAAGGAGATAAAGTTAAGCTTGCATGTACTAAATCAGGCTTTAATCTTTCCAATGATAGCCTTAGCTCTTTTTCTGCTCTTGGTGAAGGTATTGTATAAACTTGGGATTTAATTAAATATGGAAGACTTACATCAGGATCATTTGCTAGAAATAATGGTTTTGAAGAATTTGAACTAGAAGGATTGTCGAAATGAATGAAACTAATTTTATGACCTCTGGCCTTTAAGTTCTCAGTAGTTGAATTACCATAAGTTACATTTCCACAAAAAGGAGATTTCTTACCCAACCAGGCAACATGAACCACATTGATTGAATTAACTATTTATTAAATTAACAGTCAGAGCACCCAAGATCATAATTTTTAAATTTATTAATGGTTCATAAAAATGCTAATTGTATATTTCTCTCAACATTTTAAGTGAAGATAGATCTTTATCTAGTTGAGTAGAGATCCAAGTTTCAATAATAAATAATATTTTAAGCCAGACTTTTTTAGGTCCTAATAACTTTCCATTAGATTTTATTGGTAATTCTGGGAAAAGAAGTCTCTGTAATAGAGCAACTTCAGATGCATTTATTTTTAGGTTACTTTGAGGATCTTCCATGGAAGAAAACCCTTCACTTGGCAAATAATAACAACTCCATTCCCAATTCCCCAAAGGCGGAATAATAGGTTCCCCAGTTTTACAGCAATGATGAATTGGTAAATTTATACCTCCAATGGCTAATAGATGAATTAAGGATTGAATACTCATTGAGAGCATTTTAATATCTTCTTCTTTAGATTTTTCATACAAATAAATCCTATCTAGATGTGCAAGAACACAAGATAAATAGTTTTGTTGCTTGTCATTATTACCTACTAATAAAAAAGTTAATTCAGTTATTGCTTGAGCGGCAGCAAGACATTCAATATTTTTCCCTAGACCTGAATAGCTTTTTAATATTTTAATTTGACGTACAGATTTAAGATTTCTTTTCCCAAAAATTTGCAGATTTAAATATGTTAACGGAGTAGCTGCGGCAAGACTACTTTTAGGACGTCTAGCACCAGGTACCGCTAATCGAACAATCCCTTGCTCATCAGTAAGAATAGTTATTAATCTATCATTTTCGCCTAATGGAGAAGCTTTAATACAAAGACCTTCTAATCTGCACTCACCAGAACCAGACATTTAAATAACCTTTACTTCTTGAAAAATTTCACAAAAATTAGAAGTTCCAACGTAACTAATTCCATTATCAAAAAAATCAATAACTTGTGTCAGTTTTTTTATACCACCTACAACTTTGATATGATTTTGAGAGCCCGTTATTTTTAATATTTCCGCTACATCATTCAATGTAATGGGAGGTCCAAAACCGTCCCCGAATTGAAAATTTTTTATTCCTAATTCCAAAGATATTTCTATCGCATTGTACAAAACTTCTTTTTGTAGTTTTGATTTATTCATGATTATTGAAACTGGTAATCCAGATAACTTCACTTGCTCAATTTCAGCAGCGAAAGTATCTAAATTCCTCTTGGATAAATTGATAAAGTTTGGGATATATTCGATTCCGTTTGCACCTTTATCTTTTGCAAAATTAACTAATTCTTCAATAAATGTAACTGGTAAATCTGCTAAAGGGTAAGAAATGAGTGCGTTTATGTTTGCGCTGTAATTGCTCAAACGGTTTTTAAAATCATCTAAATAATTAAGTGAAGTAGAAATATTCTTGATATTATATTTTTTTATTAAATCGCAATTAGCGCAGAAATCTTCCCAGGTTAAATACGGGTTAATAATAATGGCATGAATTTTTTCGTTTAATTCATATTCAATTTTTGGCATTTAAAAGTTACTTGGATTGAATCAGTCCATAACCTCCATGATTCCTCTTGTATATAACTTGAAGTTCATTATTTTTTTTATTTCGAAAAACATAAAAATCATGATCAATTAGATCTAATTGTTTTCTTGCTTCTTCTGATGAAATTGGAGTCATTTCAAAGTATTTATTTTTTATTGATGGTGCAGGCAGACTTGCTTCCATGCCTTCCCTAAATAAAGCTTTATCTAAAAATCCTAATTCCATAGTTTCAATTGGTAAAGACTCTTTATTTTTTAATTGTTTGTTATGAGTTGTTTTATTGTTTCTTTCTTTGTATTTACGTAATTTTCTACAAAGTTTATTTGAAACTAAATCAATGCTTGAGTATAGATTTTCAGTTTTTTCTTCAGCTCTAATTACGGTACCATTCGCAAAAATAGTAACTTCTGCAGTTTGGAACGAGACTCTTGGGTTCTTTTCTATTGAAAGATGTATGTCGGCTTCTTTAACGATATCTTTATAGTGATGAGTTGCTTTTTCTATCTTTGCCTCAGTATATTCTTTTAATGCTCCAGTGAGCTCAAGATTCTTTCCATGGATTAAAATTTTCATAACAAATCTAAAAATATTTACTTACTTTCTAAATCTACTTAAATATGGTTAATAGAACAGCAATAATTAAACAACCTGATAAAATTTCTTTTTTTAATGATGTTTATAAATTACAAAAAGAATATCAACAGGCATTGATTTTAGATAAATCTAATCCTGATTTTATATGGATAGGTGAGCATCAACTCTGTTATACATTAGGGAGAGGATCAAGTTACGATAATTTACTATTTTCTCTGAATGATGATAAATATGATGTTTTTAAGATTGATAGAGGAGGTGAGGTAACATGTCATATGCCAGGACAATTAGTAACGTATTTGGTTTTAGATTTGAAAAATTTTAATAAAGATTTAAATTGGTACTTAAGAAAAATTGAAGAAATTATTATAAAAATCCTCGGAACTTTTAATATAAAATGTCACTCTAGAGAAGGATTTACTGGTGTTTGGATAGGAAATAAGAAAATTGCATCAATTGGTATTGGGTGCAAAAGATGGATTACGATAAATGGATTTTCAATCAATATTGATTGCGAATTAGAAAACTTTAATAAAATTGTTCCTTGCGGAATAGAAAATTGTCTCATGGCAAATATGATTGATTACAACAAAAATTTAAATATTCAAGAAGTCAAGAGAATTGTTAAAAAAATCATTCAGGAAGAATTTAATTTTGATTTTGTATCAAAATAGAAATTAAAATTCTAAAATCAATTTAATTAATATGGGTGATTTAGCATATTGGCCTTTAGCCATACCTATTTCTAAAAAAGATAAATTTGCTAAAAATAGAGAGTTTATTAAGAAACTTCATCATATAGATCAAATTTGGGAAAAATTAAAATTTAAATGTGGCGATACTTTAGCTGTTTGCGATTTAAGAGGGAAATACAAAGAAAAATTTTCTTATTCTGAGCTGGCTGATTTAATAACAAAAGTATCTTTTTCTTTTAAAAATTATGGTTTAGTAAAGGGTGATGTAGTTACTGTAATATCTGAAAATTCTCCAAGGTGGCTAGTCGTAGATCAAGGCTTAATGCGTTTAGGAGCCATAAATGCTGTGAGAGGTATTAATTCTCCTTCAGTAGAATTAGAATATATTATTGAGCACTCTAATTCAGTAGGTCTAATAGTTCAATCTAAGGAGATTTGGCTAAAGTTAAGCAACAAAGAAGAACTAAAAAAAAGACTGAAATTTATAATCAATTTAGAAGATGAAGAATTTGAAAATTTAATAAGTTGGAGTAAATTTATAAGTTTGGTAGAAAAAGAAAATTCTCAAAATAATAATCTTGAAAAATTTAATCCAGAAATTGATGACGTCGCTACTATTCTTTACACTTCTGGGACAACAGGAAAACCTAAAGGTGTCCCCTTGACTCATGCAAATTTTTTACATCAAATAATCAATTTAGCCTATATCGCTGATCCAGAACCCGGGACCTCTGTATTAAGCGTCTTGCCTATCTGGCATTCTTATGAGAGGAGTGCTGAATACTTCTTTTTTTCATGTGGTTGTTCTCAATACTATACAATTCCAAAATTTCTGAAAGATGATATTACAAAAGTAAAACCTGTTGTCATGGCTACTGTACCAAGACTATGGGAGGCAATACATGATGGTTTTTTTCAGGCTTTGAAAAAAATGCCTTCCAAAAAGCAAAAACTTATTAAGTTTTTGATAAGTAATAGTTCAGTTTTCAAAAGTAGTCTAAGAAAGATAAGAAATTTAGATATCAATCAAACAACTTTTAAATCAAAAATTCCCTTACTTGGTTCTGTTATTGGCCGATATCCTTTACATAAATTTTCCACTATTTTTTTATGGCCGAATATTCTTAGACAATTGTGCGGAGAAAAATTGAAATTTCCAATTAACGGCGGAGGTGCATTGCCGAAACATGTGGATCTTTTTTTTGAATCTTTAGGTGTAGATGTTTTGGTGGGATATGGACTCACAGAAACTAGTCCAGTATTAACTTGTAGGAGAAGAGAATTAAATGTTAGAGGTTCATCCGGTCAACCTCTAGCATTTACTGAAATCAAAATAGTGAATGATAATAAAAAAAAGATTCTGAAGTTCAGAGAAGTCGGAAAAATTCTTGTTAAGGGACCACAAGTAATGAAAGGTTATCTTAATAATGAATTAGCTACAAAAGATGTTTTATCCAAGGATGGTTGGTTTGATACGGGTGATTTAGGTTTTCTAATACCGAATGGTTCTCTCTTCATCACAGGAAGAGCCAAGGATACAATAGTGCTTTCAAGTGGTGAAAATATAGAACCGAATCCGCTAGAAACCGAAATCCTTAGTTCTGAGTTTATTAATCAGATTCAACTAGTAGGTCAAGATAAGAAATGTTTAACAGCCCTTGTAGTGCCTAATATTGAATTGGTTAAAAATAAGTTTTTGGAAGAAGACCTTTCAAAATTAAACCTGAATAAGAATATTGGTACATTTTTTAAATCACAAATTAATAATTTGCTTAAAAGTCGATTAGGAGCAAGATCAGAAGAACAAATATTAGATTGTTATTTTATTGATGCCTTTACTTTAGAAAATGGTTTGTTAACACAAACTCTTAAACAAAAAAGAAGAGAAATAGAAAAAAAGTATTCATTACAAATAGAAAATATGTATGAAAACAAATTTAGTAAGAAAATTTGATTTGTTCTATCTATATTAAAAAGGTAATTTAAATTTTTATGGAAACAAAAAACTCAATATCGATAAAGCGCTCAATAGCTATAAAAGCAGTAGTTACACCAATTTGGAAGGAGGATGCTGAAAAAGAACTAAGTAAAGCAATTTCAAATATTGACCAGCAATTATCTCAACTTGAGCAGGAGGGGCAGCAAATAGTAAATAATATTAGATCTCAATCGGTTAATCCTCTAGATCCAAGGGTTCAAGAACAGGTTAGTCAGGTGCAACAACAAGTCGCAACAAAACGAAATGAAATTGAAGAACAAAAAAGAAATCTACTTCAACAACAGAGTCAAGTTCGCGAATTAAAAATGGACGAAATTGTTGATCAAGGACAAGTGGATAGTTTCTGTGATGTCACTGTGGGCGACAATCTTATTGAAAAAATGCAAGTCTCTATTACCGTTAAAGATGGAGTTATTCAATCTATAGATAATAATTAAAAAAAGATTTAGTATTTTTGATAAAAATAAGTAAATCTTAATTGCGAAAAATTTTTCAATTCTAATCGATCTAAATATTACTTTCTTAAGTTTTATAAGTTCCCACTGTGAACATGATTTCGTATAATTAGATCAAGGGTTAAAAGGGTTTTTAATCATAAAAACTTTTGAAAGTTTGGTAAAAATCCCTTAAAACTTATGCAATAACAATTTTCTTATGTCTCACGAAATATTCATGCCTGCCTTGAGTTCTACTATGACAGAGGGCAAGATTGTGGAATGGTTAAAAAATCCGGGAGATAAGGTTGAAAGAGGCGAATCTGTCTTAGTTGTTGAATCTGATAAGGCAGATATGGATGTTGAATCTTTTCAAGATGGATATCTTGCAGCAGTTTTAATGCCTGCCGGCAGCACTGCACCTGTTGGAGAAACTATTGGTCTCATTGTAGAAAATGAGGATGAGATAGCTTCTGTTCAAGAACAAAATAAAGGAAATCAACCCGAAGTCTCTACTGCAGACCAACTTGAATTGGTGAGCAACAAAACTGAAGAAAAACCAGTAGTCCAGACTGAAAATACCAATAAAGAATTGCAAGAAGTCGTCTTAAAGAATGAAAAGCCTGTACCATCTTTTAATAGCAATCAAATTAATGCCGCTACGAGTAATGTTTCTTCGAGGTTAATTGCATCTCCAAGAGCTAAAAAACTAGCATCTCAAATGGGTGTTGATTTAGCAAAGGTTCATGGATCTGGGCCTCACGGAAGGATTCAAGCTGATGATATTTTAAAAGCTAATGGCCAACCTGTTTCTATACCATGGATAGGAGAAGGTGATTCTCCTGCAAGTATTTCTGGTTCAAATTTGGGAGTTGAAAGTAAACCAGAAACTTTAGGAAATAGTTTTGGTAATCCTGGAGAAACAGTTCAATTTAATACTCTTCAAAAAGCGGTAAATAAAAATATGGAATCTAGTTTAGATGTTCCATGTTTTAGGGTGGGTTACTCTATCAATACAGATAAATTAGATAATTTCTACAAAAAGGTAAAACAGAATGGAGTTACTATGACTGCTTTACTTGTAAAAGCAGTTGCAAAGACACTAAAGAAACATCCTCAAGTTAACTCAAGCTTTTCAGAAAATGGAATTTCTTATCCAGAAAATATAAATATTGCTGTTGCTGTTGCGATGGAAGATGGTGGACTAATAACTCCAGTATTAAAAGAACCATGCAATACTGATTTATTCGAATTATCTAGAGAATGGAAAGATCTCGTAAAAAGATCGAGATCAAAACAATTAGAACCAGATGAATACTCAACGGGAACATTTACCTTATCTAACCTTGGTATGTTTGGTGTTGATAGATTTGACGCAATACTGCCCCCAGGTACCGGTGCGATCTTAGCGATAGCATCATCGAAACCCACTGTTGTAGCTAATAGTGATGGTTCCATATCTGTTAAAAAAATAATGCAAGTAAATCTAACAGCTGATCACAGGGTAATCTATGGAGCTGATGGTGCTTCATTCTTGAAAGACTTGGCTTACCTTATTGAAAATAAGCCAGAGACACTTGTATCTTAAATTTAATTGATTTCTCAAATTAATAATGAAGGAAGAGATAATAAGCTTGAAGCTTATGATTACTTTCTAGATCCTTCATTAATTGCTAGTAAACCTTCTGCAATAAGGCATGAATCAAGATTGATGATAGTTAGAAATAGTTTTTCAGAAGAGAACTGCTTAACTAATAAATTTACAAAGAATCTTTTAGATGAATTTAGAAAAGGAGATCTTGTGGTTGTAAATAATACTAAAGTAATGAAGGCAAGGTTAAAGGTTGAATTAGAAAATAGGAAGTTAGTCGAATTATTAGTCTTAGAAAGATCCTATGAATGCGTTTGGTTATGTTTAGCAAAGCCAGCAAAAAAATTAAAAATAAATAGAAAAATAATATTAAAATCTCCTTCTGCACAAGATATTAATTTGATGGTTTATGGGGTTGATGAAGAAACTGGAGGGAGATTTATTAAATTTCCGGAAAATATAACTGATCTCAATTCAATGAATGAACTTCTTGATAAATACGGGGAAATCCCTCTCCCGCCTTATATAAAAAATACCGAAGAAGAATCTTTTCATGAGAATAGTTATCAAACTGAGTATGCAACTAATCCAGGGGCCGTTGCTGCGCCAACTGCTGGTTTACACTTAAGCAAAAGTCTTATTTCCAATCTAAAAAAAAAAGGAGTAATAATTTTACCGATAACTTTGCACGTGGGCTATGGAACATTCAAACCAATTGATCAAGAAGATCTCAGTAACTTAAAACTTCATAAAGAATGGGTAAGTGTTAATAAGGAAGTAGTGGAGGAAATAAAAAAAATAAAGAAAACAGATAGAAGAATAATTGCTATTGGGACAACTAGCGTGAGAGCTCTTGAAAGTTGTTATTCTCAAGAAATTAATGACTATATTCCCATAGCAAAGTACGTGGATTTAGTAATTAAGCCAGGTTATAAATTTAAGGTAGTTGATGGATTATTAACTAATTTTCATCTTCCTAAAAGTTCATTATTACTTTTAGTAAGTGCAATGATTGGTAGAGAAAGATTATTAGATTTGTATAAAAAAGCCATAAAAGAAAAATTTAGATTTTTCTCTTATGGCGATGCGATGTATATTTCACCAGATTCATTACTGGAGAAAAAATAGATTTAGGCTTTGACTGGTTCTTGAATGATTCCGCTTGGAACTTCAGTAAACATAATTGATGATAAATATCTTTCTGCTAAATCAGGTAGAACAACTACAATAGTTTTTCCCGCATATTCATCTTGTTCAGCTAATCTAATAGCAGCAGCAGCAGCAGCTCCACAAGATATTCCGACTAATAAACCTTCTTCTTTTGCTAATCTAAGAGCCATCTCGATTGACTCGTCATTTGTCACTTGTTCAACCTTATCAACAATTGATAAGTCAAGGTTCTTAGGAATAAATCCTGCTCCAATTCCTTGAATTTTATGTGGTCCAGATTTAACCTCTTCTCCATTCATTGTCTGTGTAATAACTGGACTATGTGATGGTTCTACAGCTACAGAAGTAATATTTTTGCCTTTTTCTTGCTTAATGTATCTTGAAACTCCTGTAATTGTGCCGCCAGTTCCAACCCCTGCGACTAAGACATCAATTTCACCATCGCAATCATTCCAGATTTCTGGTCCAGTAGTTTTGAAATGAATTTCAGGGTTTGCTGGATTATCAAATTGACCTGGCATGAAATATTGAGAAGGATTACTTTCTGCAATTTCTTTAGCCTTAGCTATTGCTCCAGGCATACCTTTAGATGCTTCTGTTAAAACAATTTCAGCACCCAACACTGCCATAACCCTTCTTCTTTCAATTGACATGGATTCTGGCATTGTAAGGATGAGTTTATAACCTCTTGCTGAAGCAGTAAAAGCTAGAGCAATACCTGTATTTCCAGAAGTTGGCTCAACAATAGTTTTGTCTTTTGTAAGCTTCCCACTTTTTTCGGCATCCCAGATCATGTTGGCGCCAATCCTGCATTTGACACTATAAGCAGGGTTTCTACCTTCAATTTTTGCGAGTACTGTAGCTTTCGCGTTTTTAGTAACTGATTTTAATTTTACTAATGGAGTGTTTCCAATAGCAAAACTATTGTCCTCATAAATTTTTGCCATTTATATATTGAGAAAATATATTTTAATACTAACTATTATTCAGAAAAATAGTATATAAGTTTCTATTCGGTATATACTAGAAATTTAGAAATTATTTAGTGCCTCAGAAAAGGTTTCCCATAATTGAGCTTGGTCTTCTAATCCAACTGATACTCTAATAAGGTGCGAAGGTATACCAAAACTTTCAGCCCAATCCAATTCGTCATAATGAGCTAGTAAAACATAAGGACAAACTAGAGTAAATTTTGTACCTAAACTAGGTCCTTTAGATACTTTTAGAGAATCATAAAACTTTTTAGCTTTGTTCAATCCTCCATTTAATTCAAACGATAATAAGCAGCCGTATCCCCCATCAGAGGTAAGTAAAGAATTAAAATTTGGACAATTTTCAGGATGGAAAATATTTTTAATCTCGCTATGGTTTTCTAATCTTTTTTTTAATTCTAAACATGCTTTATTTTGTTCAAAAACTCTTTGATTTACATCTCTACTAACTTTCTCAAGATAAACTATATCTCCATCGGAAAGTATTGGAATATTAATCTCTTTTAATGTATTTCTAAATTGATTAATCCATTTGCTTTTTGGATTTAGTATTAATGATCCGGCAAGAATATCACCACTACCTGAAAAAATTTTTGTAAGTGAAGTAAAAACTATATCTGCATGTTCTATGGAATTTATATTTAAATTTGAACCAATTGTATCGTCAACAATTAAGGGAATATTTAACTTTTTTGCTATTTTTGAAATTTTTTTAATGTTTACACATTTGAGCATTGGATTACTTGGTAGTTCAATAATTAATGCTGATGGATTTATTTTTTTGATTTCTAATTCAATATCCGCACAATTTTCTTCTGTAATTAACTTAGCTCCGTGAAAGATATTCATTGGTAATTTAAGTACATCTACATATGGAAAACCAATTTGGAGTGTTGGTTTAGCTGGAAATAATTTATATATGATTTCTAATGATGTATGCAATGCAGACATTCCAGATGAAGTTAAGTGAATATCATTAGAGTTAATTTTTGTAGATTTAGAAATTCTATTTTTTATTCTTTGAGAACATTCATTTACATAAGATTTTGGAGGGCAATCTTCAAGACCTAGTTCTATAGCAGCAGCCCTTGAAGAGATACCAAGACCAGTATGTTGCCAAAAAGATTTTGCATAAATACTTCCTTCTTTTTCAGTTATTAAGAAAGCTAAATTATCTCTTTTTTCTATTAACGAGAATTGTTCAGAAGTATTTCTATCAATGTATTTTTTAGCTTTAAAAGCTATACTTTCATTCGGATATGGCCAGATACTTTTATTGTTGTAGTAATTTTGCTTTTTTACTTTTTCGCATAATCTTTTCACTATAGGGTTTAACCCGAATCGTGGGTAAATGGACTTCAATAAATTCATGCATTCTTGATCTTTTTCCTCGTAATTTATTACATCATTCCAAGTTGGTAATGCTACAGAAACGGCATGAATACTATCAGGAATTGCATATCCCAACTCTAAACTTTTCCATATAGGTTTTTTAAGTAAATCTCTCAATTTTCAGACTTTATTTAAAGCAAATAAAATGTCCGAGATTAAATCGTTTGTATCTTCACAGCCAATTGATAATCTGACAAGAGCATCATCTATCCCTAGCAGATTTTTTGTTTTGTCATCAACAGAAGCATGAGTCATCGTTGAAGGGTGACAAATTAAACTTTCAACTCCTCCAAGGCTTTCTGCTAGAGAGAAATATTTGAGAGATTTGCAAAATTTAAAGGTATCCTCTTTATTTAAATTTAATTTTAGGGTGATCATTGAACCTCCAGATTTCATTTGCGATTTTGCTAAATTAAATTGAGGATGTTCTTGATTAAAAGGGTAAATTACTTTACTAATTATTTTATGATTACCTAATTCTTCAGAAATAAATTCTGCACTTTTAGTTTGTTGTTCGATTCTTAAAGGAAGAGTTTTTACTCCTCTCGTAATGAGCCAACTATCAAAAGGAGATGGTTGAAGCCCGAGAGCTTTTTGAGAGAAAAGCATCTTACTATTCCATTCCTCATTATTTGTCAGTACTGCTCCACCAAGTGCGTCACTATGTCCATTAATGAATTTTGTGGTGCTTACAACAGATAGTGTCGCACCAAGGTCCAATGGTTTTTGAATAAGCGCTGTAGAAAATGTGTTGTCTACAATTACTGGTATTTCGAGTTTATTCGCTTCATCACAAATCGCCTTAATATCCAGTACCTTCAAAAGTGGATTAGTTGGACTTTCTAGCCATATCAAGGTTGGCTCGAAGTTTGAAATCTTTTTGATATTATTTTCGTTTGTAAAATCTGTGTATAACACTTCTAGTCCAAATTTCTTGAAAACTTTTTCGAACATTCTCACTGTACAACCATAGAGATTTGACTCGCAGAGTATCTTGTCACCTGATTTTAGGCTTGATGAAATTGCAGTTACTGCGCTAATTCCAGATCCAAAAACTGTACAGTATTTAGAATCTTCTATTGATTTAAGGATATTTTCTAGAATTCTAAAGTTTGGATTACCTGATCTGGTGTAGTCGAAATTATCTTTATTTCCATGTTTGAAAGTAGACGTAGAAAAAATAGGAGGCATAACGCATCCAGTTTCTTCTGCAAACGTTTCCCCATGCTGAATAGATAAGGTCTTAAAACCTGGCTTTTTTATATTATTTTCATTATTTCCCATTATTTTTAAAAATAAGAATTAAATTAAATCTCTCTTTTAAAAAATGAGAGATTTAATAATCCCAAGAAAAGTAGTATTAAACTTTTCTTGAATAATATTCAACAACAAGTAGTTCGTTTATTTCAAGAGCCACCCACTCTCTATCGCATTTCCCATTTATTTTCCCCGTTAGTTTAGGCTTGTCTAAATCAAGATGTGGTGGGACATTTGCTAAGCCAGGGAATTCTATATTACCTTCAACAAGTTTTTTGCTGGCTTTGTTTTCTTTAATTCCGATTACATCGCCTGATTTGCATTGATAACCAGCAATATCAAGAACCTTTCCATTAACGGTTACATGGCCATGATTTACTAATTGTCTTGAGCCTGGAATGGTGCCTCCAAAACCTAATCTAAAACAAACATTATCAAGTCTGTTTTCTAAAAGTCTTAGTAGGTTAGTACCTGTAGATCCTTCTTGAGCTCTAGCTTTTTTCACGTAACGTACTAGTTGTTTTTCAGAAACTCCATAATTAAACCTAAGTTTCTGCTTTTCTTCTAGACGAATAGCATATTCTGATCGCTTGCGACGGGCTTGGCCGTGCTGACCTGGAGGATTAGACTTCTTTGAAGCTTTCCTGGTGAGACCTGGTAGTTCTCCCAAGCGACGCGTAACCCTTAATCTGGGGCCGCGGTATCTTGACATAATTTTAAATTAAATAGAAATTTGCAATAAATTGGATAATTGATTTAATTCAATTAAACTAATTACTACTGAAATATTATTTTACATCATTAAAGTGTTCAAAACTATTAATAAATCAATTACTTCTATACTTCTTTTTATGATTTCATTCTATCAAAAGTGGTTTTCTCCTTTTTTCGGACCAAGATGTAGATTTATTCCAAGTTGCAGCTCTTATGGATATGAGGCAATTACTAGACATGGTCCTTGGAAGGGAGGGTGGTTAACTTTAAGAAGATTAAGCAGATGTCATCCTTTAACTCCCTGTGGATGTGACCCTGTGCCTGACTAAATGAATGAAAATATTTATTTTTGTTAGGCAGGGATGTTGCCTTTGTGATTCATTAAAAAACAAACTGGCAAAAATAAACCTTAATGAGTTATTCCCTAATCTGGAGGAGCTTAAAGAAATTGATATTGATAGGGTCGATTTATATAAAGATAAATATAAAAAATATGATTATGAAGTACCTGTTATTGCTGTTGAAGGAATTAGTTCCGAGGAGATTATAGAATTGCCTCGCATTTCTCCAAGATTAAAAGATGATCAATTAAAGAATTGGTTTCAAAAAAATATTAGTACCATTCTGGAGAAATAATTTTTCATATGAGATCTATAAAATTACATAAACTTTTAGATTTGGTAGGAATTATTCCTTCATTAGATTTAATCGATCATGAAATCAATAATATTTCTTTTAACTCTAAAGAAGTGCACAAAGGGACTTTATTTTTAGGTATGCCTGGTTTAAATGTTGATGGAGGAAAATATTGTATTGAGGCAATTGAAAATGGTGCAGAGGCTGCCATTATTGGGTCTGCGGCAAAAGAGAAAATTGGATCTATTGATCGAGAAAGGATTTTGGTAATAGAGGATAATTTAGATTATATTTTTGGTCAAATAGTCGCTGAGTTTTGGAATAGGCCTTCAAGAAAACTTAAACTTATTGGTGTTACGGGTACAAATGGAAAAACGACAATTACTTTTTTATTGGAATATCTTTTAAAAAAATTAGGGAAAAAGACTGCATTATTTGGGACCTTGCTCAATAGATGGCCTGGCTTTTCAGAAGTGGCTCTTCATACAACTGATTTCGCCGATAAACTCCAAAAGAAATTAAATGCTGCTGTTGAGGCAGAATCTGAATTCGCGATATTAGAGGTAAGTTCTCATTCTATTGCTCAAAACAGGATATCAGGATGCGAATTTGAGGCGGCTATTTTTACTAATTTAACTCAAGATCATCTTGACTATCACTCAGATATGGAATCATATTTTCAAACAAAAAGAAAATTATTTTTCCCACCTTACCTAAAAGAAAAAGATGGGATTTGTGTATTAAATCATGATGACCATTGGATATCTAAATTATCATCTGATCTTGAAAAAAGATCTTTATTAGTCTCTACAAAGATTACTGAAAGTGAATTTGAAAATGATGATTTTTTTTTCGTAACAGATAAAAAATTTACTGAAAGTGGTTCCACCTGTATTTTTCATACACCTAGGGAAAAAATTCAACTTTTTGTTCCACTTGTTGGTGAATTTAATTTAATGAATGCGATTCAAGCAATAACAATTTTGTATAAACTGAATTTTTCTCTAAAAGATTTATCAAAGTTAATACAATCTTTCCCTGGTGCTCCTGGGAGAATGGAGAAAATACAAATTGATAATAATGACTTTTCAAGATCTCTTCCAACAGTAATTGTTGATTATGCCCACACTCCTGATGGATTAAAAAAAGTTTTGCAATCAATTAAAAAACTTTGTGAAGGGAAACTAATAACTGTTTTTGGCTGTGGCGGAGATCGTGATCGTAGTAAAAGGCCTTTAATGGGATCAATAGCTGAAGAGTTTTCTGATCAACTTTTTATAACTTCAGATAATCCAAGATCAGAAGAACCCCAAAAGATAGTAAATGATATTTTGATGGGTATAAAAAAAAGAGAAAAAATAACAATTGAAATTGATAGATTTAAAGCAATAAATGAATCTATTAAATTTGCCAATAAAAAAGATATTGTTTTAATTGCAGGAAAAGGACATGAAGACTACCAAATTCTCAATGATAAAGTTATTAATTTTGATGATAGAAAAATAGCTTATAAATTATTAGAAGAAAAAATAAATCTCAATAAAATTTCCTAATCAAATAAGAAAGATCTTTACGCAAATCACAAGAAAAGTTTCTTAGAATCAATGTAGTTATTTTTAATAAAATGAAAGGTTTAGCCTTAGTTGTAGGGGCAGGTGGAATTGGAACACAACTAGCTAAAGATCTGAATGAAAGTGAAAAAGATTTAGATGTTGTTTTGTGTGGAAGAAAAAGTGAATTTAATCCTTTTTGGGAATTAGATATAGAGGATTCTAAATCCCTTTTGCAGTTGAAAAATAAAATATCAAATCATCCTTCAAAATTAAGGCTAGTTGTTAATGCTACAGGTAGACTTCATAGTGATTCTTTTCAACCAGAAAAAAGATTACAACATCTTGAGAAAAAAAATATGATGGAAAGTTTTTCAATAAATGCCTTTTCTCCTATTTTATTAGCTAAAGCGATTGAAGAATTTATACCAAAAGATTTTGATTTTAATTTTGCAAGTATAAGTGCAAGAGTTGGTAGCATTGGAGATAATCAAACTGGAGGTTGGTATTCATATAGAGCTGCAAAATCTGCGCAAAATCAGTTTTTTAAATCTTTAAGTATTGAATGGGCTAGACGTTTCCCAAAGGCTACTATCACATTGCTTCATCCAGGAACAGTAGATACTGATTTATCTAGGCC
Source organism: Prochlorococcus marinus (assembly GCF_001180265.1). Classification (GTDB taxonomy): domain Bacteria; phylum Cyanobacteriota; class Cyanobacteriia; order PCC-6307; family Cyanobiaceae; genus Prochlorococcus_A; species Prochlorococcus_A marinus_H. Next base: position 511,604 of record NZ_CVSW01000032.1, read on the forward strand.
TTTTCATAAATTTGTTCCAGAACATAAATTATTTAGTAAAGAAAAATCCTCCCAATTCTTGATCAATATTATTAAAAATCAATCACCAGAATCTACAGGAAAATTTATTGCATGGGACAACTCGGAGATACCTTGGTAAACTAAATTTTTTTATATCAATAGATTTTTAAGTCAATATTTTTTTTTATTTCTCTAGCAAGTAAATCAATCTCAGCTGCTGTAGTCATTTGATGTACGCATGCTCTAAACCATTTTGGATCTTCTAAAACTCTAATCCAAATTTTCTTTTCTCCAAGTTTCTTTACAAATTTATCCTTATCTTTAATATTTTCGATATTAAAACTAACAATCCCATTTAAATATTTTTTTTCTAAAACTAATTCAACACCCTTTGATTGATTTAATTCATCCCAAAGTTTTCCACTTAATTTTTTGATATTTTTGTTTTTTTCTTTTTCATTGCAGTCTTTATCCAAAAGATCTAAAGAATTCCGGAGCCCAGCAAGTAAAGGAATACAAGAGGTAGCTATTTCAAATTTCCTTGCATCATCATGAAAAAGATTATCTGAAGGCTCATAAATGCCTTGTTCTTTTTTTAATGATTTCCAACCAATTATTGTTGGATCTGTTTCATGAATAAATCTATCTGAGACATAAATGGCTCCAAGTCCTTCTGGTCCACATGCCCATTTATGAGAAGTTATTGAATATAAATCAGAATAAAAAACTTCTTTTTCAATATTTATGTGCCCAAAGGTTTGAGCACCATCAACAAGTAAATAAGAATCTTCTCGATTATTTTTTAATTCGATAGAAATTTGTTTTAAAGGAATTTTATATCCAAAGTTCCATAAGATATGAGAAATAATTAGGATCTTAGTCTTAGAATTTAGTTTTTTGAAAATCTCTAAAATTATATTTTCGTCGTTTAGATTTTTAAATTTTTGGATTGGTAAAATTTTGAATATTAATTTATTTCTTCTGCAAAATTCTCGACTTGCAGCCACTATTCCAGGATGTTCACAATCACTTATTAATAACTCTTCTCCCTCTTCTACTTTTATTCCCCAAAAGGGCAAAATCATACCGGAAGAGATATTTTCGGTTAAAGCTAAATTCTTTGAATTGATACCTAATTTTTGCGCAATGATTCTTTTTGTGGTCAATATTTCTTTGTAAATAAAAGGCCACATATCATTGGTAAATGGTCCTAAATCTTGGATAATTTCCCAAGTTTTAACTATTGCTTCTAGAGAAGATTTTGGTAATGGTCCTTGACCACCATAGTTGAAATAATACTTATTTTTTAATGCGGGTATTTGATCTCTTAGATTATTTCTCATGGAATTTTATTATATTTTCAACTTTTGACTTTTTTTAAATATTACCCACTAAAGTTACTGTTCTAAATTCAATATCCTCAATTACTTTCCAAGGTTCAGCACTCCTTACTGCAAATTTTAAATTTTTAAATCCTAGTTCTTTAAAATCACCTATAAACTCTGGCTCATACCATGCTCCACTAATACATCCTGTCCATAAATCATGATCATTTTGCAATCTTAAAGGAACTTTTTTGTTAGAGACGATATCGCTAATTGCAATTCTTCCATTATCGTTTAAAACTCTTTTTATGTTATTTAGAAGGTTATTTCTAGATTCTGGACTTACCAAGTTTAAAACGCAATTACTTAAAATAATATCAACTGATTTGTCTGCGATTAATGGATTTAAATCTTTATCTAATTCATCAAGTTTTTCAATTGATCCTTCTAGGAATTCTGTATTGTTGAAACCTATATTTTTTGTAACTTCTTTAGAGGCTGATCTTGATAAAGAAAGCATGTCAGGATTTTGATCAACTCCAATAACTTTCCCTTCTTTCCCAACAATTTGGGCACAAATGAAAGCATTTTTGCCGCTACCACTTCCAAGATCTAAGACTATATCATTTTTTTGAACAAATTTTGTTGGATCACCACATCCATAGTCTCTTTCTATAACCTCTTGAGGAATTGCTTCAAGTAAAACGGGATTAAAACCAACTGGTGTACAAAGACAACTTTCTTTTTCTTGCGCGGCTGAGCCATATCTTTCTTGAATCGCATCTTTATGATCGAATTGATTAGGTGCTTTATTCGATGTGTTTGTATTACAGCAACTTTCAGACATATTTTTTAAAGGACTCTTGATAAATATAGCCAAAAAAAAAGCCCCTGAAAAAGGGGCTTTTAATTTGTTTAATTAAATTATTTAGTGTAATTAACACCTCTGTAATTTAATTCTGCTTTTTCATTACTTGAAGAAGCGTCATCCATTCTGTTGGTGTATACGTTTCTTCTGTAGGTAAGTTCAACAAGTTGCTTTTTAGCAGCTTCTTTGTTTTGAACGTAGTTTTTACCTCTGTAAGTTAAAGTAGTCATGTTTCGATGTGACAACACGGCCATCCCCCGTTCCATGGTATGACTCGAACTGCGCCCTCAAATGAGGGTGAACGAAAAGTAGCGATTGCTACAAAATCATTATAAGCGTATTTTTCTAGGGATGTCTAGCTTTTACAAATAGAAACGAAGATTTAATGTTCTTTTAATTATTATCTTAGGTAAATTTTTTTATAAATAGTCTCTAAAAAGGTTTATGTTTATATTTGGTTTGATCTTCATGTAACTATTTATTTATGACAGGTTTTTTATATTTCTTGGGAAATACTTTAAGATGGCCAGTGTTAAAGCCAAAAGAATTTTTTTCACTACATGCTTATTTTGCAATTATTTATTTGATAACTTTTACTTTGAGTAAATATGATGTAAGCGAATCAAATTTAGTTTTTACTTTAGGAATTCTTGCTCCTCTTTTAATCGCTATTGGTCAAGGACTTCCAATTGATTGCCTTGATATGGAATCATCTTTGTTGAAGGAATTAAAAACTAAATAATATAAATTTCAGTTAAAAATTTTTATAAAACTTGGACAACTTCGCTTATTTCAGGAATCATTTCTTTTAACTTTCTTTCAATACCCATTTTGAGAGTCATAGTGCTACTTGGGCAACTACCACATGCTCCTTGAAGTCTGACTTTGACAATTGGACCATCTATTTCTGCAATCTCTACATTACCTCCATCAGAAATTAAAAAAGGTCTTAGCTCGTCAAGGACTTTTTCTACATTTTCGTTTGTAAGCGAGAGTGTTTCAGTACTCATAATTTTAGATTAACTTTATAATAAGCCTAGAAAGAAATCTGATTAATTGCAAAAAAGATAATTTTCTGTTGTGACTTCATCTAAAAATCCCACTAATGACAATAGCTACTTTGATGCAGTCTTAGTAGGAGCAGGAATAATGAGTAGTACTTTAGCTCTTCTAATTTCAGAAGTTCTACCAGATATAAAATTTCTTATTATAGAAAAATTAAATACTCCAGGAAGTGAAAGTACTGGCGCTTTTAATAATGCAGGTACAGGACATGCGGCTAATTGCGAATTAAACTATACCCCTTTAGATGAAAAAGGAAATCTAAAAATAGATAAAGCGCTCTCAATAAATCGTTCTTTTGAAACGTCTATGTCTTTATGGGCCTCATTGTATGAAGCAGGGAAAATTGATATTAAGAAGTTTCTAAAATTTATTCCTCATATTAGCTTTGTTTCTGGTCAGGATAATATTTCTTTTTTAAAAAAAAGATTTCTGAAAATGACCGAACATCCTGAATTTATCGATATGGAATTTTCTACATCTTTTGATGAAATTTCATCATGGGCTCCTCTAATAACAAAAGATAGAAATCCATCTACTCAAATTGCGGCAACCAGAATAGGTAGAGGAACTGATATTAATTTTGAGGCTTTAACTAAAGAGTATTTGTCATTAGTTTCCTTAAACAAAAATGTTGAAATTAGATACAAAACAGAATTAGTAGACTTAAAGAAAATTGATAAAAAACAATGGGAACTAGAAATCAGTTCTGAAGGTAGAAAAACTTCAATTAGAACAGGCTACGTTTTTATTGGTGCTGGTGGAAAAACAATTAATTATTTACAAAAATCAAAAATTCCAGAAGCAAAAAGTTATGGTGGATTTCCTGTTAGTGGGAAATGGCTTATTTGCGAGAAAAAAGATCTAACAGAAAAACATAACTCAAAAGTTTATGGTAAAGCTGATATTGGATCGCCCCCAATGTCTGTGCCTCATTTAGACACCAGATGGATTGATAATAAAAAACTTCTTTTATATGGACCTTTTGCTGGATTTACAACGAAATTTCTAAAACAAAGTTCATACTTTGACTTATTTAGTTCAATTAAAAAGAATAATATTTTTTCTATGTTAGACGTTGGTTTCAAGAACAACGATTTAATTAATTACCTAATATCACAATCATTAAAGAACCATAACTCAAGAGTTGAGAATTTAAAGAATATGATGCCATCAGCTAATCCTTCTGATTGGTATTTAAAGAATGCTGGTCAAAGAGTCCAAATAATTAAAAAAACTGAAGGTGGTGGTTCTTTGAAATTTGGAACTGAGATTGTAAATTCATCTGATGGATCATTATCTGCTTTGTTGGGAGCCTCTCCGGGAGCAAGTACTGCGGTTTCAATTATGGTTGAGGTTCTAGAAAAATCTGTTTTATTTTTAAACGATAAGCATAATCTTCAGAAAAAAATAAATGACTTAATTCATCCAGAACTATCAGTCTCTGAAAATTACAGTACCTTCATAAAAGAAATTAAAAAAAGAAATAATTCCATTTTTGGTTTCCATCCATAATTCTAATTAGCTAATATTAATCAAGATGTAATAAGAGGAGAATTTTTCTTTCTATATGACTGATATATCGGTTTCAAAAATTAGAAATTTCTGCATAATCGCTCATATTGACCATGGTAAATCTACCCTTGCAGATAGGTTACTTCAAGATACTGGTACTGTGCAGCAAAGGGATATGCAAGAACAATTTTTGGACAGTATGGATCTTGAAAGAGAGAGAGGAATTACTATCAAGTTACAGGCCGCTAGGATGAAATATAAAGCTGACGATTCCCAAGAATATGTTTTGAACTTAATAGATACTCCAGGGCATGTTGATTTCTCTTATGAGGTTAGTAGATCTCTTCAAGCTTGTGAAGGCGCCTTACTTGTTGTTGATGCAAGTCAAGGAGTAGAAGCTCAAACCTTAGCTAATGTTTATCTTGCCTTAGAAAATAATCTTGAAATAATTCCTGTTTTAAATAAAGTTGATTTACCAGGGGCTGATGCTGAAAAAATAAAACAAGAAATAGAGGAAATTATTGGACTTGATACATCTAATGCAATAAATTGTTCAGCAAAAACTGGAGTTGGTATTAAAGATATTTTGGAAGCAATCGTAAAAAGAGTACCTCCTCCTCAAGATGAAATTAAACTGCCTACAAAGGCACTGATTTTTGATTCTTATTATGATCCGTACAAGGGAGTTATTGTTTATTTCAGGGTGATATCTGGGTCTCTTAATAAGAGAGAAAAAATATTATTAATGGCAAGTAAGAAAAATTATGAACTAGATGAGATAGGAATAATGGCGCCTGATCAGCAGCAAGTTGATGAATTACATGCAGGAGAAGTTGGTTATTTAGCTGCTTCTATAAAATCAGTTGCTGATGCGAGAGTGGGAGATACGATTACTCTTTTAAATTCACCTGCCAATGATCCTTTGCCTGGATATAAGACAGCAAATCCTATGGTTTTTTGTGGCTTATTCCCGACTGATGCTGATCAATTCCCAGATTTAAGAGTATCACTAGAAAAATTACAATTATCTGATGCAGCTTTAAAATATGAGCCCGAAACCAGTAGCGCAATGGGCTTCGGATTTAGATGCGGATTCCTTGGACTTCTTCATATGGAGATTGTTCAAGAAAGACTAGAAAGAGAATATGACTTGGATCTAATCGTAACGGCACCATCAGTTATTTATAAAGTTAATTTAAATCAGCAAGAACATATCTTTATTGATAATCCTTCTACAATTCCTGATCCACAACTTAGAGAATCAATAGAAGAGCCTTATGTGAAAATGGAAATTTATGCTCCCAATGAATTTAATGGAACATTAATGGGTTTATGTCAGGAAAGAAGGGGAGTATTTATAGATATGAAATACATAACAACAGATCGAGTTACCTTGATTTATGAAATTCCATTAGCAGAAGTGGTTACAGATTTCTTTGATCAAATGAAAAGTAGAACCCAAGGTTATGCCTCAATGGAATATCATTTGATTGGCTATAGAAAAAATGACCTTGTTAGATTAGATGTTCTAATAAATTCAGAAAGAGCAGATCCATTAACTTCTATTGTTCATAAAGATAAGGCTTATGGAATTGGCAGAAGTTTAGTTGAGAAATTAAAAGAACTTATTCCAAAACAACAATTTAAAATACCTATTCAAGCATCAATCGGTAGCAGGATTATTGCAAGTGAAAGCATAAGTGCTTTGCGAAAAGATGTTTTATCTAAATGTTATGGAGGGGATATTTCTAGGAAAAAGAAACTTTTAAAGAAACAAGCCAAAGGTAAAAAGAGGATGAAGGCAATGGGGAAAGTTGAAGTCCCTCAAGAAGCTTTTATGGCAGTCTTGAAATTAAACCAGTAATTTCTTTTAATTTAAAATTTACAGCTATTTATTTTTAAAAGAATTGGGTATATTTCATTTATATCTTTAAAAAAGATTTTGGATATTAACTCATTTAATCGTGTCGGCGCAAATATCAGAAAAGCTGGATTTTTAATTGTACTTTTTTATCTTCTTATTGTTTTAATAATGAAATTTTTAGAGGCCAATAATTTTTTTGGCTATTCATTTTCAATGTTAAGTAATGATATCTTTGCCCCTCCTTCCCTTAATCATTTTTGTGGTACAGATAGATTAGGAAGAGATGTTTGCTTAAGAACTTTGCAAGGATCATCATTAGCGATAGAAGTTGTATTCTTAGCTATTCTTTTTTCATTAAGTTTGGGTTTGCCATTGGGATTATTAAGTGGATATTTTGGTGGTTTTTTTGATAAATGCTTATCACTAATAATGGATACTATTTTTTCAATACCTGTAATTTTGCTTTCAGTTGTTGTGGCCTTTGTATTGGGTAAGGGTATCCTTAACGCAGCTTTGGCATTGTGTATTGTTTATTCTCCTCAATATTTTAGATTAATCAGAAATCAGACAATATTGGTTAAATCCGAAACTTATGTGGAGGCAGCTCAAGTTGCAGGAGCTGATTTTAAAAAAATTATTTTTAAATATATTCTCCCAAATGTAATAACACCATTGCCTATTCTGCTTACCCTAAATGCTGCAGATGCTGTTTTAGTATTAGGAAGTTTAGGATTTTTAGGTCTTGGCGTTCCTGCAGATGTCCCAGAATGGGGAAGTGATTTAAATCTGGCTCTTGCCGCTTTACCTACAGGTATCTGGTGGACGGCTTTGTTCCCAGGTTTGGCAATGTTTTTTTTAGTTTTAGGTCTTTCTTTTATAGGAGAGGACCTCGAAGAAATTTTTGATAGTCAAAATTCTGAATAAATTTATTTAACTGAAATAGGATCAAGTTCTCCTTGATCATTCAACTTTGGATATTCTTTAGCTGATTTTTTATACACCTCAGCTAATTCTGGGTAACACCATTCAAAAAGTGTTTTTTGATATTCATCCATATTTAACCCTTCTCCATTAGCGGGCAATACACCTTTATTTTTTCTTTGGCGAACAGCTTCATATAATAATATAGAAGCAGCAACTGAAACATTCAGAGATTGAACCATACCTCTCATAGGTATAAAAATTGATTGATCAACCATTGATATAAGTTCATTACTTAGTCCCCATTTTTCTGCTCCTAAAACAAAACATGTATTTTGAGAATAATCGAAATTTCTATAATCTACTGATTCACTATTAAGAGTCGTTCCAAATAATTTAAAACCCTTATTCTTTAAATCAGATATTGCCGTGCTAGTGTTTTCATGATTATTCAGTTTTACCCATTTTTGACTTCCTTGAGCAGTACTATTAAAAGTCTTAACGGCATTCGTTTTGCTAATAAAATTTGCTTCGAAAACTCCTGCTGCATCACATGTCCTTAATATCGCAGATAAATTATGTGGTTTATTGACATCCTCAACTAGAACAGTCAAGTTTTTCATTCTGCAATCTAAAACACTTTTGATTCGTTCAAATCTTCTTGGCAAAATTGACATTTATAATTTTTTCACACTTTTAAATTATATTCAAAAAATATTTATTACCTATTAAATCTCTTGGTTTATAATATTTTGGTAGTTTAAATTAACTCAATGGCATACATAGAATGGGACTATACAGTAATAACAAGTATGGTAGAAAAACAAGG
>NZ_CVSW01000033.1 GCF_001180265.1 Prochlorococcus marinus
GATTTGCTTAAATGATTATGCCAATATTCAACATATGGTTTTATTTTAAATAAAGCCCTTCTTCTACGCCTAAAAATTCTCGTACTTATTATTGACATCTGAATATCAAAGCTTTCAACAATATCTAAGTATTTATTACTTTGATATCTTTCTGAACGCCAGAAATGACTTCTTTGTTTTAAAAGTCTGTTAAATCTGCTAATCAAATCTAAATATACTGGCTCAAGTTGAGACACAACTTTATCAATCCACGTTCTTCTAAAGCTGGGCTCACTTCT
>NZ_CVSW01000034.1 GCF_001180265.1 Prochlorococcus marinus
AGTTTGCGGAGGAGGAAGATACGACAATTTAATAAAACAGATGGGAGGGCCAAATACCCCTGCAATTGGATTTGCCATTGGTTTAGAAAGATTAATTTTACTAGCTGGAAAAGAGCTTGAAGTCCCAAGAAATACTGATATTTATATTATTAATAAGGGCGTTATTGCTGAATCATTAGCTATGGATCTATCAAGAAAATTAAGAAATTATGATTTGTTGGT
>NZ_CVSW01000035.1 GCF_001180265.1 Prochlorococcus marinus
CTACGGTAGAAAAAGCGAGAAAGTTGATCAATCTTTACGAAAATTTTGGAATTGACAAGGAAAGAATTTTAATTAAGATTGCTGCAACTTGGGAGGGAATTAAGGCAGCTGAAATTTTAGAAAAAGAGGGTATTAAGTGCAACTTAACTTTACTTTTTAACTTCTGCCAAGCGGTAACTTGTGCCAATGCAAAGATTACTCTAATTTCTCCGTTTGTTGGCCGTATATTGGACTGGCATAAAGCAAAAACTGGTAAAACTAGTTTTATTGGTGCTGAAGACCCTGGAGTTATTTCGGTTACACAAATATACAAGTACTTTAAAGAAAAGGGATTCAAAACAGAAGTGATGGGAGCAAGTTTTAGAAATCTTGATGAAATAAAAGAATTAGCAGGTTGCGATCTTTTAACAATCGCACCAAAATTTCTTGAGGAACTTAAAAAAGAAAAAGGACAGTTAGTTAGAAAATTAGATGTAAGTACCCAAATAAATAATTCTATCGACTACGAATTTGAAGAAAAAGATTTCAGATTAAGCATGTTAGAAGATCAAATGGCAAGTGAAAAGCTTAGTGAAGGTATCACTGGATTCAGTAAGGCTATAGAAGAATTAGAAGAGCTGCTACTTAAGAGATATTCAGAAATTAAAAATCATAAATTGATTTCTGCTAACTAACTTTAAGTTTGAATTAAAAAAAATTAAGCCTCACTTTTTGTTAAAAGTCTTCTGATAACCCTTTTTGCAATATCTTCATAACTCATTTCTCCTGATAATATTTGAGCAATACGTTTAGGTGCTGTTTTTCTTTTAACACCTAATTGGTATCCAGTTTTGGGAAATCTATAAAAAATCTGGGCTATTCTCCTTCCCCAAGCCATTGATTTTCCCCAAATGTTGTTAATTTTTTTCGTATAAAGATTTAAATCATCTACTTTTCCTGATAAGCACTGATCTATGTATTCTGCAGCATAAAAACTGCTAATTAAAGATGGTCTAATTCCTTCAGCTAAAAATGGATCACTTAGAGATGCTGCATCTCCAACTGCTAAAACTTTGTCACTATTAATTGAGTGGAAGCCATTCCATATTCTCAATTTTTTACTAATTGTTTTATGAGGAAAATCATCAAAACCGAAACTTCTGATTACTTGTTTATTTATGGCCTGATTTTCTAGGTGACCATTATTTATGAAAGTACCTAAACCAATATTTAAGCTTTCTCTTAGGGGAAATGCCCATGCAAAACCATATTTTATAAATCCAAATTCAAATCTTACTGCATCTCTAGGTATTTCACCTAAACCTTTCAATCTTAATGAGATTGTGTTCGCAAATTTAGGTTTTCTTGGCCCTAAATTGAAATAACCTGCCCATTTCGATTGTGATCCATCTGCAATCACAAGAAATTCTGTAATATATTTTTTTTTGTTATTGCAAATAATTTCCCATTTATCATTTATTTTTATGATTTTTTCTATCAGTAATGGTCTCATTATCTGAGCTCCATTACTCAAGGACTCATCAAGTAATAATTGATCAAGCTTCTCTCTTTTAATAATCCAAAATGGGGATTCCCCAGTCAGATCAGCAGTTACATTATCTGTAGCCTTCCATCTGAATTCAACACTCTTAATTTTTGATTCTATAGAGTCTTTTATATCTAGAGGAAGAAATCTTTGCATTGAAGATGCCATCCCTCCTGCACATGGTTTGAAATCTTGGAATTTTTCTTTTTCGATAATTAAAACAGAATATCCTTTCTTTGATAGGTTAAGAGCGGTGGAAGATCCTGATAAACCTCCACCAATTACTATAACGTCAAATTCTATCAAACTTTTAGAATTTCCT
>NZ_CVSW01000036.1 GCF_001180265.1 Prochlorococcus marinus
AATTTATTAAAACTATGTATAAAAGCAAATTTATATTAACTGATTCAGGGGGACTGCAGGAGGAGGCGCCATCTTTGAACAAGCCAGTACTTATTCTAAGAAATACAACCGAAAGGCAAGAGGCTGTAAATGCAGGAACTGCAAAGATTATAGGAACAAAAAGAGAAGATATCCTCAGAGAAGCTAAAAATCTTATTTTAAATAATGCGGATTATCAAAAAATGGCAAACGCAAAAAATCCATTTGGAGATGGAAATGCAAGTGAAAGGATATTAAAATCTTCTAAAAAATTCTTATTTGAGTAACTTATTTTAAAATTTGAACTTATTTTCTCTTTAATATGTTGGCGCACCATTTTTGATTTTTGACATACCATAAGAATGTTTTTTTCATAGATGTAGATAATTTATACTCTGGTTTCCAATTTAATTTATCTCTAATTAAGGAGGCATCTATACAATATCTGAAATCATGCCCACGCCTATCTTTAACAAAGGTAATTAATTCTCTAAATGAACTTTCTTTAGGTACAACATCATCAAGATAATCGCATATTATTTCAACTAGTTTAAGGTTAGTAAGCTCTCCATTTCCCCCAATACAATAATTTGTTCCTATTTCCCCTTTCAATGCTACCAATAAAATACCATTAATATGATCTTCAATATATAACCAATCTCTTACATTCCTACCATCTCCATAAATGGGAATCTCTTTCCATTGCAAGGCGTTATGAATAACTAATGGAATTAATTTTTCCGGATATTGCCAAGGTCCAAAGTTATTGCTGCAATTAGTAATAACTATTGGTAATTCATAAGTATGATGCCATGCTTTTACTAAATGATCACTTGAAGCTTTTGATGCTGAATATGGGCTTCTAGGATCATAATTACTATTCTCATTAAAAAAACCACTTTCTCCTAATGTGCCAAATACTTCGTCAGTACTAATGTGGTGAAATCTGAAATTATTTCTTTCCGTAATACTCTTTTTTTTATAAATATCAAGACAAGCTTGCAATAAATTGAAAGTTCCTAAAATATTACTTTCTATAAATAGTTTGGGATTATTAATTGAATTATCTACATGACTTTCTGCAGCAAGATGAAAAACAAAGTCAGGTTTGATTGTATTTAAAATATCAAAGGTAGCTGATTCATTTGATAAATCAACTTTAAAAAATTTATATCTTTTTTTGATTTTAATTTGCTCATTTAAATTATCTATTGAGGAAAGATCACTGCAATATCCTAATTTATCTAAATTTATAATTTTTGCTTGAGTATTTAAAAGTAATCTTCTTATTAATGCACTGCCTATGAACCCGGCACCACCAGTTATTAAAACTTTTTTCCCATCAAGTTTTTTATAAGGTATATCCATAATCAATTATTTTCGTTTTTAATCTTGTGAAGATCTTTTTCAAGATCGAATAACCAGTGGTTAGAACTTAAATTTAAAGATAATTTTGTTGCAGCAGTATCAAGGACAGAATAATGTGGTCTTTTCGCCTTTGTTGGATAGTCTATTGATTTGATTGGGTTGATAACTGCAGTTTTATCTAAAACCCCAATTCTTTTACATATTTCTCCTACTGAAAACGCAACATCATACCAGCTAGCGATTCCGTTATTAGTCCAATGAAGTATCGGATTATCTTTATTATTAAAATTTGAACTATCGGATTCACGAATAGCTTGCCAGCAAGCCTTAGCTAAGCTTCCCGAAATTGTAGGAGATCCTATTTGATCAGAAACTACGTTTATTTCATATTTATCTAAATGTAATTTGATCATTTTAGACGCGAAATTATTTCCTTCAGGACCCATTAACCAACTTGTTCTTATTACAATAGCCTGAGAACTATCTTTTAATATATCTAATACATTATCTTCACCAATCGACTTTGAATATCCATAAAAATTAATAGGATTTTTAATATTATAAGTTTTATAAGGTTCATTATTTTTGCCATCAAAAACAAAATCAGTACTAATATGTAATAAATTTCCTCCAATATTTTTTAATACTCTAGATATTTCTTTTGGACCATTTGCATTAATTTCATAAGCTAATTTTTTTTCTTCTTCTGCTTTATCTACATTTGTGTAAGCTCCACAATTAATAATCCAATCTGGTTTTTCTTTCTCTATATATTTATGGATTGATTCTTTACTTAGAAGATTAAAATTCTGCTTTTTTGTTGTGATAACCCGAATGTATTCTGGCTTTGTTTTTATTAAAGATCTTCCAAGTTGACCGTTAGCACCAGTAATAATAACTTTCATATCTTTACTATTAAAAATCAATTTCAAT
>NZ_CVSW01000037.1 GCF_001180265.1 Prochlorococcus marinus
ATGTTAATAATGGTCGGATTCTCTCCTTGGTTACAGTCCCGTCGTACGATCCAAATAAATTTTGGCAGTATGATTCTGAACTCTTTAGGGGTTGGTATTCTCAAGATTTATTTGAGCCTGGTTCAACTTTTAAACCTATTAATCTTGCCTTGGCTTTAGAAGAAAAAGTAATCCAGAGAGATGGAGTAGTTGAAGATAGTGGAAAAATTAATATTGGAGGATGGACACTTTCTAATTGGGATAAAAAAGGTAATGGCTACATTGACTATGCAAAAGTTTTGCAGGTTTCGAGT
>NZ_CVSW01000038.1 GCF_001180265.1 Prochlorococcus marinus
CTTGGTCACCATTTAATTATTCTTGGTTTCGCAGTTATCGCTTTTGTTGAATGGGCAAGGGTTCATGGAATTTATGATCCAGCTATTGGTTCTGTAAGACAGGTTGAGTATGAATTAAATTTGGCCAAAATTTGGAATCACCAAACAGACTTTTTGACTATTGATAGCCTTGAAGAGGTAATGGGAGGCCATGCTTTTCTTGCTTTCGTTGAGATCACTGGTGGTGCTTGGCATATTGCTACTAAGCAAGTTGGTGAATATACCAAATTTAAAGGTAAAGGACTTCTATCCGCAGAAGCTGTTCTCTCATGGTCACTAGCTGGAATAGGCTGGATGGCTATTATTGCAGCCTTCTGGAGTGCAGCTAACACAACAGTTTATCCAACTGAATTCTTTGGTGAACCACTTGAATTGAAGTTTAGTATTTCTCCTTATTGGGTAGATACTGTTGATCTCCCTGATGGTGAGTACACTTCAAGGGCATGGTTAGCTAATGTTCATTACTATTTTGGATTCTTCTTTATTCAAGGTCATCTATGGCACGCTTTAAGAGCACTAGGCTTTGATTTCAAGAGAGTTACAAATGCTATCAGTAATATTGATAGTGCAACAGTTACTCTTAAAGATTAATTTTCAAATTTTCTTATCAATATCAAAAGGCTCCTCTTACCGGAGCCTTTTTTATTTGAAAAATTTTGTTTATTAATTTAGATTTAGAATTATATGTTTTTGAAATCATTGAATATTTTTTCGATACAGAATAAAGATATTTTTTCAAATTCTCTATTGATAAGTTTTTTGGGATTATTAATAATATTTTTTTTGTTGATTTTTGGAAGGAAATTTAAACTAGCTGTTCAACTCGAGAGATTTGGATTGCCAATAGCAGTCATATCAGGAATTTTAGGTATATCTATAGGCCCATTTGGTGCTATACACTTTTTACCAAAAGAAACAATAAATGTTTGGAGTAATTTTCCTACTCCTCTTTTATCATTAGTCTTCGCAACTTTAATGATGGGAAGACCTATACCGAATATAAATGGTTTAGTTAAACCAATTTTTAATCAATTTCTATTAGCTCTTTCACTAGGTTTCGGACAATTTTTTGTCGGGGGCCTTGTTG
>NZ_CVSW01000039.1 GCF_001180265.1 Prochlorococcus marinus
TAATCATGATAATATTGCATCAGCAGGCTTAGAGCTTCATTTAGATAATCAAATTAAAGTTTTTAATAAAAGTAATTTAATAAAAATAGGAGGAGATGGAACTCCTCTACCAGATAATTCAGCCCCGGGTGATTTTATTATTGATTACAAAAGTTTAGGCCTAACTTTAGATTCAAAATTACAGAAAGCGTCATTCAATGCATTGTCAAATCAAGTAAGCAAATGGGAAGCAAAGAAGGGATTTGCCATAGTTATGG
>NZ_CVSW01000040.1 GCF_001180265.1 Prochlorococcus marinus
TTAGTTTCTATTAAAGCGATGAATTTATCAGTAATTTTCTGAATTTCAGATTGATTATCTCTTGATTCGTCAATAGAAATAAGGCCATCTTTTTCGTCTTTTTTTTCTTTATCAACAGCATCTCTTCTGATATTTCTCAAAGCTACTTTTCCTTCCTCTGCATACTTAGAGGCTAATTTACAAAATTCTTTTCTTCTTTCTTCTGTTAAAGGAGGAACATTTATTCTTATTACTTTACCATCATTATTTGGAGTAATACCTAAATCACTCATAGAAATAGATTTTTCTATCGCTTGTAAGCATGAAATATCAAAAGGTTGTATTGAAATTGTTTGTGAATCAACTGTGCTTATTGTGGCAAGTGCTTTTATTGGTGTTTCTGCTCCATAGTATTCA
>NZ_CVSW01000041.1 GCF_001180265.1 Prochlorococcus marinus
CTTAACCTTATCTTTGATCTCAAATTTCATTTATAAATTGGATACATTCAAAAGTAGTATAAGCATAAAGTTAGAGAAAATATCAACGAAATGCACTGATTCATTCTACAATCTTAGAATTAACTTTCTACAAATTAATGAATCAGAAATTTAAAACATTAATTTTATGGGCTTTACCTATACTTTTAGTAATAGCACTTTCTTACCAATTTTTATCTTCGAGCAATGTTGATTCACTTAAATCTAATGGTACTACAGTTGCACCAAGAAATTCTGCGGTAGCAAGAGTTAGTTACGGCAGATTTTTAGATTACATTAATTCAGGAAGAGTTACATCTGTTGATATTTTTGAAGGAGGCAGAAATGCAGTTATAGAGACAATAGATTCAGATTTAGATAATAAAGTTCAAAGGTTACGTGTAGATCTTCCAGGCTTAACACCCGAACTTATAAATATTTTAAAAAATGAGGGGATCAGTTTTGATGTTCATCCAGTTAAAACAGCTCCTCCTGCATTAGGAATTGGTTGTCAGCAGTAGGATTAGAAGAACATCATAAATCGCAAGAGCA
>NZ_CVSW01000042.1 GCF_001180265.1 Prochlorococcus marinus
AACATGCAAAATTTATGAACCTAATATACAAAAAATTGGTATCAATAAAAGAGGGTCTTGAATTAATTAATTTATGAAAATTGGAATAGTAGGATTAGGATTAATTGGTGGTTCTTTAGGATTAAAACTCCAAAGTCTAAATCATACAATTTATGGAATAGCAAATAATGAATTTAATGAAAAAAAAGCTAAGGATAAAAAACTTGCAAATTTTGTTAGCTGTGATCTGAGCTT
>NZ_CVSW01000043.1 GCF_001180265.1 Prochlorococcus marinus
GAAGGACTGAACTATCCTCATTTGTTTTGGTTGAGGTATCAATTTCTAATTCTTCAAATAAATATTCAGCATTTAATAATTCTCCTTTTATGGTAATAAAGGCAATGAAAAAGATCATCAAAGATGATGCTTTCGAAAAGTTTATGTAAAAATAATTTTTTATTTTATTTAAATTCAAAATTCTATAACGCCAAAATTTTTGCTATTTTA
>NZ_CVSW01000044.1 GCF_001180265.1 Prochlorococcus marinus
ATACTCAAGCCTGGGGTTCATTGGAAAAGCTCTCCACTCGGTCAGAAAAAACCTTGGAAACCCAAAGCGCTATACAATATAAAAATGTGCAGACAATTAATTAATAAATTTTATTCTGAAGAAAACTATGATATTGCAGCCTAAAAAATGATAAATTATCTTTTTTAATTTAGAAAAATATATAAAATGTTTATTCGATTAGATTCTCATCCTTACACTCAATAAGAGTGTTTTGCAAAGTTGGATATAAGTTGATCATATTTATATATTGTTTCGATTTTCTGTAAGATTTTGCAGCCTTTTTGTAATGAACTTCAGATTTCATTTCTAGTGAAAATTTTCTAGAAGACTCTTGAGAAGTGGTCATAATATTAGATGTCTTATCCCATATTTAATAATTGTTTGAAAATGAGGCAATAACACCCACGGTGTAATGAAACAAAACATCGTTTAATGTCAGCAAAATGAAATTTATTTAACTTATTTGAATTTAAAAATACTGGTTTATTTGATAAAACTTTTATCTCTGAGAATAATTTTTCTTCATTAAATCTACCTTCTTTACTCTTCTCTTGCCCTACGAATAATTTTTGTTTAGTAATAGTTAGGATTACTAACCTTTACAATTTTGTTATGAATTCAACTGTTTGGTGAAATATAAAGTATTCTCAAAACGTTTAAGCTAATCAATTCCTAAATGCAAACCTATGGAAATCCAGATACTACCTATGGATGGTGGGCTGGTAATTCAGGTGTAGCAAATCGCTCAGGAAAATTCATTGCTGCTCATGTAGCTCATGCAGGATTAATTGTTTTCTGGGCGGGTGCATTCACCCTTTTTGAACTTTCACGATTTGACCCAAGCGTCCCAATGGGTCA
>NZ_CVSW01000045.1 GCF_001180265.1 Prochlorococcus marinus
TCATAAATGCTAGCTGAAAAAATCTGATAAATAACCATCTGTTTGATGATGAAAATTTCTCAAGTAATATTGCGGATAATTTTCTTTATCAATAGATTTTGGAAGATCATCAAAGTTTTGTTTTCTCCGTCTTTCCCATGTATTAGGCATGTCGAGCCAAATTTTAGGATATTGAGTTAGATATCTGAGCCATGGCTCGTCAAAGAGTAATTTTTTTGGATATATATTTTTTTCTGCATCATTCCAATCTTCTTCCCTTAAGATATCCATTGAATTTTGGATTTGCA
>NZ_CVSW01000046.1 GCF_001180265.1 Prochlorococcus marinus
TTATGCAAATGGTTTGCCAAGAAAATAGGATTTAATGATTTCTCAGGAGGTATAGCTGCTAGCGGAGGTACATTAAGTAATCTAAATGCACTTATAGCAGCTAGAAATAATGCTGGATTAGGTACAAATCCTAATTCTGTATTACTTGTTAGTGAAGATGCTCATTCTTCCTTCATTAAATGTATAAGAGTAATGGGTCTTGAT
>NZ_CVSW01000047.1 GCF_001180265.1 Prochlorococcus marinus
ATCTATTTGGGTATTTAATTTTTTCTAAAGCTGCAAAAAATATTTTAGGAATTTCTGAAAGTATAGAAAATGCTGGTAAAATACTTTCTGAAATTGTTTTTGATTCAAATTTAAATAATATTAGTTACATTCACTTAAGTAATAAACTTATATCTTTTAAAAAACATAAATTAGTTGAAAGTAAGGTTAGTGATGAGGCAAATA
>NZ_CVSW01000048.1 GCF_001180265.1 Prochlorococcus marinus
TATAGATTACCTAAAGTAAAAAGTCTTGGGATTTCTCAGACAGGCAGATCATTTTTGAATTTTCAGTCAATGATCAGAGCTTCATGTCTCCCTTAAGAGCAGGATACTTACAATGTGCAAAAAACACTTTGTGGAATGTTCAACAATCCAATACTAAGAAAAAGTTTTGAAGCCGGCAAGTAATCAGTTATTAAATATCTCCTATAAATTGGAAATTTTGCTTGATATAGGTAGTAGTAATGA
>NZ_CVSW01000049.1 GCF_001180265.1 Prochlorococcus marinus
GGCCTTGTTGTTAAATATTTTCTGCCTCAATTTATGGAAGCAAATCCTCTAATGGGTTGTTTAATAGAGGTAGGTTTTGAGGGCGGTCATGGAGCTGCATCAATAATCGGTGAAAGTTTTAATAAACTAGGTTTCCCAAATGGTTTAGATCTTGGTTTGGCTATGGCAACAATGGGTCTTTTGTCCTCTTCAATATTGGGTAGTATATTTATCTTCCTCGGTAGGACTTTAGGTCTTTCAGATACTGAGGAAATTCTTGAACAAAAAGATACTCTAAAGGGAAAAAATAAGACAGGAATTTTTGCAGATTTAAGAATTTTTATAATAAATCTTGGATTCTCTGGTTTGGCAATTTCTTTTGGTGTTTTACTACTTAAATTTTTAAGGTATATTTCAAGTTCTTTTGGTGATTTTTCGAAGGAAATTATTTTTTCACTACCAGTGTTCCCTTTTATCCTTATAGGTTCCCTCCTTATAAGATATATTTTAGAGAAAACCAAAAATACAGAATTTATTTCAAATATTCTGCAAAGGGAGATTGGTATTTTATCCACAGATTTGTTGATTTTTACAGCTATGGCGAGTTTAGATATCGCAGTTGTTTTTGATAATTGGATACTTATTTTAGTGTTTACTATTTTCGGTTTGTTTTGGAATTTAATCTGCATTGCTTATTTCGCATACTTTATTTTTGATGATTATTGGTTTGAAAAAAGCTTGATAGAGTTTGGGAACTCTACAGGTGTAGTAGCTTCTGGGTTACTTCTTTTAAGGCTTGCAGATCCTAAAAATATTTCTAAGACTTTACCAATTTTTACATCAAAACAGCTTTTCGCTCAGTTAATTCTTTCTGGGGGACTATTCACAGTTCTTGCGCCATTAATGATTTCTAAAATTGGTTTAGATTATTGGACAGAAATTTGTGCTCTAATTACAGTCGCTATTCTTTTTATTGCATTGATTTTTAATAAAGTAGAGATGAAAAAGTTTCAATAAGAACCTTAGAATGGCATTAGCCTAAATCTTATTTTAATGTCATTTACTC
>NZ_CVSW01000050.1 GCF_001180265.1 Prochlorococcus marinus
GCCATTGGCTCCGACGAAAGGATAGGATCAAAGTTTCTTGATTCTGGTCCTGGTTTTGGAGGAAGTTGCTTCAAAAAAGATATTTTAAATCTAGTTTATCTCTCAGAATATTTTGGATTACCTGAAGTAGCGGATTTTTGGGAAGGCGTCGTAAGGCTTAACAACTGGCATCAACATAGAATTTCAAAATTTATAACGAAAAAACTTTTTGGTACATTATCAGGAAAAAAAATAGCAATTTTAGGTTTTGCTTTTAAGGCAAATACTAACGATACAAGAGAATCATCAGCAATACAAATTTGTAGAGATCTAATAGAGGAAGGGGCAATCCTTTTAATTCATGACCCCAAAGTTGATGAAAAACAAATAGCAAAAGATCTTAATTTTTTAGATAGAAAATCAAAAGAGGATGGTAAATGGTCGAAAATAGAAAATATTGATGAGATTTTTATTGAAGTGGATGCTGCCGTTATTCTTACTGAGTGGAAAGAATATTCAATGATAAATTGGGATAAAGCAGCTGCAAAAATGAGGAGTCCTGCTTGGGTTTTTGATACTAGATCAATAGTAAATGCATTAAATGTAATTAAATCCGGGTTAAATTTATGGAGAATTGGTGATGGATATAATAAATTCTCTGAAAGAAAATAAATTTTTAATTAGAAAATCTATTGCAATCTTAAAAAATTTCTAAAAAGCATTTTAATAATTTAAGATTTTAAAGTTTCGTTTATTTAAAGTTGTATTTCTAAGTAGATTAGACAGTATAATAAAGGATTTAAAATTGGAAATATTAGTTACTGGATCTGCAGGATTTATTGGATTTCATCTTGCAAAAAGGTTGATTGAAGAAGGTATATCTTTTATAGGTATTGATAATCTAAATAACTATTATGACAATAAACTAAAAAAATCAAGATTATCAGAATTAGATAACTCACATAACAAAAATAAAAAACATTATGAATTTCATGAAGGTGATTTAAATGATAGAAATTTCCTAGAAGGTATATTTCACAAATATAATCCTGAAATAGTAGTAAACTTGGCAGCTCAAGCAGGAGTAAGATATTCTATTGAAAATCCACAAACTTATATAAATTCAAACTTAGTTGGATTTCATAATCTTATTGAGTGTTGCAGAAATAATTCAGTTAAAAATTTTATTTATGCCAGTAGTAGTTCAGTCTATGGAGGTAATATTAATTTTCCATTTTCAGAAGATGATAGTGTGAACCATCCTGTTAGCTTATATGCTGCAACAAAAAAATCAAATGAATTAATTGCGCACTCATATAGCCACCTTTTTCAAATTCCCACCACCGGGATCAGGTTTTTTACAGTATACGGGCCTTGGGGAAGACCTGATATGGCACCTTTCATTTTTACTAAAGCAATAAAAAATAGAAACCCAATTAAGGTTTTTAATTATGGAGATATTTATAGAGACTTCACATATATCGATGATGTTATTGATGTACTTTTTAAGTTACTATTTTTACCGGCAAAAAGGGATTTAACCTTTAATAAAAATGAACCTAAGCAATCTTCAAGTTGGGCTCCTTACAGGATTTTAAACATTGGTAATAATAAATCAATTTCTATATTAGAGTTTATTTCTATGCTAGAAAAAGAAATTGGAATCAAAGCAGATATTCAACTTGAACCTATGCAACCAGGAGATGTTTATAAGACCTGTGCTGATACAAGAACCGTGGATAATCTTATAAAAAATAGATGCAAAACTAACCTTAAAGAAGGTTTAAAGCAATTTATACAATGGTATAATTCATACTATCGAAGTTAACTAAAGTGAATATAAAAATAATTCCTGAATATTATTTAAATTTCAAAATTTTAAAAATATTTTAATGAAAAGTAGAAAAGGAATTTTACTAGCTGGAGGTACTGGCTCACGTTTATTTCCTA
>NZ_CVSW01000051.1 GCF_001180265.1 Prochlorococcus marinus
AATTAATATTGGAATTATTAAAACAAAAGATTTGAATTTAATCTTTTGCACCTTAAGCAACTAAAAAACTATGTCCTATCGCTAATGCTGTAACTAACATTCCAGTTATAAGGAACGGTTGGGCACTTGCCTGATATTTGACATCAAACTTTAAAGGATCTCTTAGTAACCACATATCTTGAAATGTAATTTGTGGAATTACCAATAAAACCAAAATTACAGAGGCTAAATGTTGACCAATAATGATTAGTACTACAACCATTGCTAATTGAAAAATGTCAATTAGTCCTGCACTTATTCTACTTGCATTTTTAATTCCAAATACTACTGGTAGAGAATTTAAGCCTAGC
>NZ_CVSW01000052.1 GCF_001180265.1 Prochlorococcus marinus
TAAGGGCATGAAATAATTCGCTACTGGGTAAAGGGCTCCTAAAGCTACACCAGTTGCGGTACCAAATGTAAGAAGATTCATAAATTGCCTTCGACCCATAGAAGGGACATCATTGGAACTTAATTGAGTCATTCGCTACTTGGTTCTGTTATTTATTAGTTATTATGGAGCAAATTGTTCAATTTCTGTTGCAAATAGATAGGACTTTTAATAATTTAAAGTAAAAGTTTAGGAAGTCTTAATTAATTGATTTAAATGAACCCTTTGCTAGTAGATGAAGTTATGCATTATTTGATTCATCGCTGGGGGAAAAAATATGATTTTAGACTCTTTAGAAGAGGAAAATTCGTGTATTTTCAAATGATGTGGGGATTTCTTGGACAGGAATCATTCCCTTTAAATGAAGATGAATATAAAAAATCGATAGCTGATAAAATAGAGATTTTAAATAGATGTGGATATTCAGAAGAAGTAAGGGAATGGCTAAAGAAAGTTAATGCTAAGCCAAGGTTAGGTAGAGCTGTCAGCTTGCAATTAGATCTTAATGAGAAGATGAAAGAGTTTTTGACTTAAGATTTTCTGATAAGTAAGTTAATCCAGTACCTACAAAAAATAAAAACACAATCGATATAGATAGCAATGACATAGTTAATGGGTCTGTTGAAGGTGTAATCACTGCTGATAATATTGCGGAGGAAATTACAACTATCTTCCAATTCGAAATCATTTTTTCTGTTGTGATTATTCCAAGAGAACCAAGAATAAATTGTAATACTGGCAATTGAAAAGCTATTGCAGTGCTGGACATTAATAAGAGAACAAAATCAAAATATCTTTCTATAGACCAAGTTGGTTCAACAATATCAGCACCAAAACTAATGAAGAAATTTATTGCTGCAGGGACTAATATCCACCATGAAAAAATTAATCCTAAAAAAAATAGAAGACCTGAACCAAAAACTGCAGGCAAGATAAGGCTTTTTTCTTGTTTTGTTAAACCAGGAGAAATGAATAATATTATTTGATAAAAAATATAAGGCATAGAAACTATCAATCCGCTGTAACCTGCAACTTTAATAGCGACAAATAAAAACTCTCCTGGAGCAAGTTGTAGTAAATGAATATCACCAGCTGGAATTTCTAAAAAAGATATTAATGGCTTTATGATGAGAAAACTAAAGAATATTGAAATAAGTATTGAGTAAATTGAGTTTAGTATCCTTTGACGAAGCTCCTCTAAATGATCACTAAAAGTCATCGAATCTGATATTTTTTTTTCACTTTGACCTGTACCTCTCATTATTATTTGATAAAAATTGTGTAAGAAAAAGGTTTAAAACTACTATTGTCAAAGTCCAATATATTTTTCAATAAACTTAATTATTTGCTTTATTTAGGATTTGTTGGATCTGGTAATAAGAAAGGAGGAGCATCATTTAAGGATGATTCCCCATAAGTTTCATATTCTCTATATCCACCCATTTTCCCATTTGTTTTCATTAAAGCACTTACGAAGGCAAGTAGTAAGAAAACAGTAGGAGCCCCAATTATTAATGCAGCACCAAATAGATATCCAACAATAAATTCTGGAAAACTATGATTTCCTAAAAATTCATGAGTGCCTAAAAGAAAATCAAACATTTAGATTTAAAAATTTTTTTTATTATAAACTAAATTACTGTTTTAAGATTTTTTTTAATGTAATCTTCTCCTCTTGTAGGATTTCCCCAAATAATTTCTCCATTTTTAAAGGAAACGCAACCCGGTCCTCCGTTTTTGATTTTTTGCAAATCTTTAATCTTTACTAAATTAATTGGGACTTTAATATTTCTTTTTGCCTTGCTAAATAAAGCAGCTAAATCTGCAGCTATTTGAAGATCTTGTTCAGATGCTACTTGAGATGAAGACTTCAAAACTACATGACTGCCTGGTGATTCCTGTGCATGAAACCATAAATCGCCTTTTTTTGAAAACTTAAAACTTATTAAGTCATTTTGCCTCATATTTCGCCCTACCTGGAGCTTTAATCCTGTGGGAGTGTTAACTTGAATTGGTGAAGACTCTATTTCATATGTACTTTTCTGATCTTCTCTTCGCTTCTTGTTATTGATATTAAACTCGTTACAAATTTCTTCCATAATTTCTTCTAATAGTTTTATTCTCATAAAAAGTTTTTCATGATTTAAAGAATTTAAATTTTCTAGAAGCGTAGTGAATTCCTCTAATCTCTCTATATTTGTTTTGTAAATATTTAGTCTTTCTTTTATTAATTCTCTAGATCTCTTTAGTTTTTTTGATTTTTTATATAGTTTTTGTCCCTTTATAATGTCTTGTTTTTTAATTTCATGTGAAGCAAATATATTATCAGCTTTTTCTTTATATATCTCGTAGTTTTCTGATTTTTTCAGAAGATCATATTGAATATTTAAATTCTTTTTCTCAGTTTTGGCCTGTTTAAAAATTATCCCTTCAATTTTCTTTTCCAATAATTCAAGTTTTTTTTGTTTCAGATGATTATCATAATAATTTTCTAAGCTTGTGCATAAATCTATTTTATTTTCGCAATTAATTTCCTTATCAAAAAACCAAACGCAATAAAAATCTTTGTTGAATGTAGAAAAGTTAAATTTATTGTTTTTAAACCTGTTTATCCAAATCTTCCAATTTTTAAATATCTCCTTTAAGTCTGAGTTGCTAATGAAATCAATATTTTTTTCCATTATTTCTGAATTAACAGTTGCGCTAACAACCTCTAATTGTTTAGTGAGGATAGGGCTTACTCCTTGATAGGTATTTATTAAACAGTATTTCAAAGACTCAGGTACTATTGAAATTGAGTCTTTCCATGATTGAAAAGACTCATCTTCTCTAGGTTGTTTTTTGAGATTGACTGGAGGGCCAGAATAAATTGATCCTGTTGAAATTGTTCTAAAACTAGATTGACTTGATTTAATTTGTTTACCAACGGCGATTATTTTATATTTATTATCCAGATAAAAAATATTACTATGTTTCCCCATTAATTCAAAAATTAAATACTTATTAATTTCATCTCCAGGTTTTTTCGCAAAACTAAATTTTATAACTCTCTCGAAATCATCTTGATCAATCGAAATTAAAGCCATATACTTTAATCCGTATCTTATTTGTTTGGAAAGTGTACTTTCTCTCCCAATCTTTTCTGGCTTATTTATCTTTAGTATTCTTGGAGAGTCTCCATTCCATGAAACTTCTAACCATGTTTGAGAATAAACTCCTCTGAAACATAACTGAATTGTATTTGGCTCTGGTTGTTGGGCAGTCTCAAACTTTGTAGGTAAGATGTTCTTTGTCAAATAATGCACGACAGATCTAATAGATGTAATATCCATTATCTGGGGAACACCTTTTTGCATTATTCCTCTTTAATTCACAAGATGTCTATTTTACTGTAAAAAATTTAATATGAAAAATCAAAAAAAACTTATTATCCTTACTGGACCCAGCGGGGTGGGTAAAGGAACAGTTGTTAAAGAAATTTTAGGTAAAGAAAAAAATTTTTGGCTTTCAATATCTGCAACTACTAGAGAACCTAGAGAGGGAGAGAAGGACGGAGAAAATTATTATTTCTTAAACCAAGAAAAGTTTAAAGAAATGATTGAACAAAACCTTTTCCTTGAATGGGCTCAATTTGCTGGAAACTACTATGGAACTCCTTTGTCTTCTGTTAATGAGAAAATAAAAAAGGGATTTACCGTACTACTTGAAATTGAAGTAGAGGGTGCAAGGCAAATAAAAAATAAGTTTCCTAATTCACAGTCAATATTTTTGCTTCCTCCGGATAAAGAAGAGTTAGAGAGAAGAATAAGAAATAGAGGTACAGAAAAAGAAGAGGCAATTAAAAAAAGACTCTCAAGGGCTAATTATGAGATTTCAGTATCAAATGAATTTGATTTTGAATTAACAAATCACAATGTTGATGAAACAGCAACAAAAATAATCAAGTTAATAAAAACTTGATTATTTTCTATTTATCAACTCATTGGATGGAATAATAAATCAGGGAAAAACCTATTAAATTCAATAATTATTCCAGCTGTAAGGCTTAGCCAAATTGCTGCTACCACTGGAGCAGATCTTACAAATTTTGTGTTTAGAATTTTGAACATTTGTTTTATAAAAGTTTTTTTAAGGATGTTTAGCGAGGACCATTAAGTGTAATATTATTATCTTTCTCTCTTAAGTCTCCATTTCTACCTTGTTTATTAGCAAGAAGAGGCCATTGGGCTCCTTTTACAAGACATTTTCGGGCTAAGTCTAGGTCAATAATGATCTCAAGATCTGCTGGATTCTTAGTCTTTTTTGATTCAATGAGATACTCTCTTCCTGACCAACCTATAATTCCAGCAATGTAAATGAACAATACTCCGGGAATAAGTAAATCTCCTTCGTGACCTCTATTTAGAAGGGCTCCCCATGGCTCAAGAGGAGGTCCAATTATTAAATGAGGAAGACCATCATCACCGCATGATGCTTTCCCATATCTTTCAAATCTTGCTATGTCTTTTTGAGTAGTTGCAGAATTTGCTCTCTCAATGAATTTAGGATTTTCAGAGCATTTTGTAAGGGCTGAAGCGGTATATTCTGTGCTAGCTCTATCTGCGTTTAAGGCAGGTCCATTTGCGGCTAGAGCAATTGGAGTAATTCCGAGGAACAGAAAAACTGAGGTTATAATTGAAAAAAAGAGTTTCATAAGTTGCAATCTTTAATTCCTTATAGTGTGTTAAGTAAGAAATTAATATTAAAATAGAACAAGTTGAATCAAAAATGCATAAAGTTTTAGCTATTGAAACAAGTTGTGATGAGACATCTGTCTCAATAGTTTCTAATATTGGCGATACTTTCAGAATACATTCAAATATAATTGCCTCTCAAATTGAAGATCATTCAAAATGGGGAGGAGTTGTGCCTGAACTTGCAGCTAGAAAGCATTTAGAATTATTACCTTTTGTTTTAGATAAGGCTCTAGAAGAAGCAAAAATTAAAATTGAGGAAGTCGATTATATTGCGGCAACTGTAGCTCCCGGATTAGTTGGTTGTTTACGAGTTGGCTCTATAACTGCAAGATCACTTTGCATGTTACATTCAAAACCATTTTTGGGAATTCATCATTTGGAGGGGCATTTATCTTCAATTCTATTTTCAGAAAACTATCCAAAGAAACCTTTTCTTACATTACTTGTTAGCGGCGGGCATACTGAATTGATAAAGGTAGATGATAGTAGGGGGATGCAAAGACTTGGGAAAAGTTTTGATGATGCTGCTGGAGAAGCCTTTGATAAAGTTGGCAGACTATTAGGTCTTAGTTATCCAGGAGGACCGGCAATTGAAAAGATTGCTAAAAATGGGGACCCAATGAAATTTAATTTACCAAAATGTAAGATCTCTGATAAGAAAGGTGGATTTCTTAAATATGATTTTTCTTTTAGTGGTTTAAAAACTGCCGTATTAAGATTAGTTGAGAGAATAAATTTGGATGGGAAGACCGTTCCAATTCCAGATATTGCTGCAAGTTTTGAGAGAGTAGTGGCAGAGGTCTTGGTAGAGAGAACAATAAAATGCGCTGAAGATCATAGCTTGGATAATGTAGTTGTGGTTGGGGGAGTGGCTGCTAACAATACATTAAGAAAAATGATGATTAGTGAAGCTAGTAAAAAATCTATTAAAGTTCATTTAGCGCCTTTTGATCTTTGTACAGATAATGCGGCAATGATTGGAGCGGCGGCGTTGTTCAGAATCAAATTTAAGGATCATTTAAGTTCCCTTAAATTAGGTGTCGCAGGAAGACTATCAATTGAACAAGTAAATACCCTTTATGAAGAAAACCCTCCTTTCTAATTTCAATGAACAAACAAACCAAAATCGAGATTAAAGAGACAAAAAACCTCGTTGATAAAAAGGAATTGAATTTGTGGAAAAGAGGTTTTACCCCTCAAGCTGAAATATGGAATGGAAGGATGGCAACTGTTGGTATAGGAATTATTTTTATAATTATTGCTTTAATAAGCCAGTTTTCTTAAAAAAAATAAAATTAATTTTCTTAAAAGTATTTTTGAAAGAATTTTTTAAAATACTCTTGTTCAGCCTATGAATTAAATTAAAAAGTATTTTTTTTATTGGACTAGAGATAAGATTATTGATTTAATCAAAATAATGAATGTTTTTATTATTTATAATTTTATATGACGCCTGAAAGGCTTGGATTACTTTGGGGGATAACTGTATTTGCAGGCGCTTGCGCTCGACTATTTTCTTCTTTTACAGGATTCCCAAGTGTTGTTATTTTATTGCTTTCTGGATTATTAATTGGAAGATCAGGATTGGGACTTGTTGAGCCTTTAGATCTCGGGCAAGGGCTTGAAACTATTGTGGGGCTTTTGGTCTGTTTGGTTCTTTTTGAAGGGGGATTAAATTTAAAACTGCCTGAGGGGAATATAAGAAATACTGTTTTAAAAATTTCATTGGTAAGACTTTTTATTTCATTATCAGCTGGAATTTTCATTGCTCATTGGCTGGCTGGCCTCTCATGGCAAGTCGCAGGAATATATAGTGCCATAGTTCTTGCTACTGGACCAACAGTTGTCTCTCCATTAGTGGAACAAATAAAATTAGCTTCCCCACTCTCGGAAGTTTTAAAAGCTGAGGGGTTGCTGCTTGAACCAATTGGTGCAGTACTAGCATTACTTCTTTTGGAATTCACTTTAGGGGACCTACGTGGGATTAACGATGTATTTATAGCATTAATGCAAAGATTAGGGGGAGGAGTTTTAATCGGATTAATTGCAGGTTGGTTACTATCAGAAATTTTAAAAAAAATAAAAAATGAAGCCTCATTTGGTGTAGAGCTTCAAGTTACCCTTGGATTTATTTTCCTTGTGTATGGAATTTGCGAATATTTTTTACCAGAATCAGGCTTGCCGGCTTCAGTCGCTGCAGGTTTTATCGTAGGCAAAAGAGAAGTTATAGATAAGGAGAGATTGGATAATCTAATAGGTGAATTAGCTCAATTAGCAATAACAGTTCTTTTCCCTCTTTTGGCCGCTGACGTTTCTTGGGGTGAATTAAGTCCGCTAGGCTGGGGAGGGGTTGTTTGCGTTTTTATGTTGATGGTAATAGTTCGCCCTATCTCTATCTGGATAGCGACTATGGGGAGAGACTTGAACTCAAAAGAAAAAATATTTTTAGCCTGGTTAGCCCCAAGAGGTATTGTTACTGCAGCTGTAGCTTCTCTTTTTTCTATCAGATTAGAGCAGGCTGGTGTCCTTGGTGCTGGCCGTCTACAAGGTTTAGTTTTTCTTACTATTTTGATGACAGTAGGAATACAAGGACTTTCAGCTAAACCTTTGGTAAATAGACTAAAATTAGGCCAAAAAAATAATTTTGATTGATTAAAGACATCTTTCAATTCGAGTTCTATCAGTTTTACTCTCTGCGAAAAGCTCCCAACTTTGAATTAAATCTGGCCCACTGAGAGATCCAAAAAAGGCTACTCTTAATGATTTCATTAATATCCCTTTTTTAATATTATTCTTTTTTGAGATTTCGTTTATTATTTCTTTGG
This sequence comes from Prochlorococcus marinus, assembly GCF_001180265.1. Taxonomy (GTDB): domain Bacteria; phylum Cyanobacteriota; class Cyanobacteriia; order PCC-6307; family Cyanobiaceae; genus Prochlorococcus_A; species Prochlorococcus_A marinus_H. The sequence goes on from NZ_CVSW01000052.1 coordinate 7,601, forward strand.
CTTTCTCTTTATTTAGTTTTATAGTCTTTTGCTCAATTAAATAATTTAAGATTAGTTTTAAAGATAATTTGCTTTCCCGGTTTTTCAGAAAATCTTGACCTTCTTTTTGAATTGTAGGTATTAAGAAAAATGGTTTTGATTGATCAATTGAATCTTTTAAAAGAGTCATAGAGTCTCTAATCAAAATTGCTAATTTATTAGCCCATTCTTGTGATGGCGGCTCCCAACCATTGTCATCCCAGTATTTTCTAATGATCTCAATTAACTTTATTGATTCCATATTTTTTATATATTGAGAATTAATCCAGTTGAGTTTTTCCCAACTAAATTTGGCTCCAGCTTTATTTATTTCTGATAATTCAAAAATTTCAGATATCTCTTCAAGTGAAAGTATTTCTCTATCGGCAGATTTTGGAGACCAACCTAAAAATGCCATATAGTTCGATAGGGCCTCAGGTAAATATCCCATTTCTCTAAATTCGTCGATTGAAGTAACGCAATCTCTCTTAGATAATTTTTTCCCTTCGCTATTTAGTATTAAGGGTGTATGCGAAAAAGTTGGTAAATTAAAATTTAATGCTTTATAAATCAATATTTGTTTTGCAGTGTTCGAGATATGGTCTTCACCCCTTACAACGTGAGTAATATTCATGAAATTATCGTCAACTACAACTGCAAGATTATACAAAGGAGCACCAATCTCATATCCCTTAGCCCTTCTTGATAAAACTAAATCACCGCCTAAATCTTTCCCTTGCCATTTGATTTCGCCTCTTATCTGGTCTACCCATTTAATATCAATTTTTTCATCAATCTTAAATCTTATTACTGAAGTCCGCCCTTGGGATATGAATGTTTCTATTTCTTCCTTTGAAAGACTTCTGTGTCTATTATCATGCTTTGGAGGTAATCCTTTCTTTTTTTGTTCTTCTCTTAATTCAGATATTTCATCTTCTGATGTAAAGCACCTATATGCAGCTCCACATTCCAATAGTTTTTTGATATAACTTTTGTGAATCGAAATTCGGTCACTTTGCTTTATAGGTTCTTCATCCCATTTAAGTCCCAGCCATTTCAATCCCTCTAGTATATTTTTTGTATATTCAGATTTAGATCGAAGAAAATCTGTATCTTCTATTCTGATAAGAAATTTTGCACCTATTTTTTGTGCATACAACCAATTAAATAGAGCTGTTCGCGCTGTCCCAATATGAAATAAACCAGTTGGACTCGGGGCTAGTCTTAAACGTTTTTCCAAATTTCTTTTAGAAAAAACGGGACCGACGGGATTCGAACCCGCAACTTCCGCCGTGACAGGGCGGTGCTCTAACCAGTTGAACTACGGTCCCAGAGTTTTGTTCTAAATTTATTTAGAACTTCATTCTTAAAATTATCAGATCATAATACTTAATTTATGGGGTTGTAATAAAAAAAATTTATTAATTTGAGGATTTACAGAAATAATTAGTTTTTAAACTGCCTAACTGTAAACAACTATTTATTTTTGAGGTCTAAAACCAGCAGGTTCTATCAATCTAACTTGATTGCCTCTAGCAGTAAATTCTCTGCCTTGGTCACTTTGTACGACAACTCTACCACCAGACTTAACTCTGATAACTCTCGCACGCACCCATCCTAAAGCTGCTGATTCGAGGACTTTAACTACGTCCCCAGGTTGAAGATCTAACTCCATCTTATGAAAAAATGATTTACATAATGTTGATCAAACGCGTCGTGGAGGACTTGAACCCCCGACATCAGGTTTTGGAGACCTGCGTTCTACCAACTGAACTAACGACGCATTTAAATGATTATAAGCGTCTTTGTGACCAATAAGTTGATTAATTTACAACTTTATCGATCAAAGCGTTGTTTTACGCGAGTAGCTTTTCCTACTCTATCTCTCAGATAGAATAACTTAGCTCTTCTTACTTTACCTCTACGTTCAACTTTTAGAGAGGCAACCTGTGGACTATGTAGCATAAATACTCTTTCAACACCTATACCCTGAAAAATTCTTCTAACTGTAATAGTCTGGTTAATTCCTCCATGTCTTTTAGCTATGACAACACCTTCATAAGGTTGGACTCTTTCTTTATTACCTTCTGTAATTTTCACTCCAACTTTAACAGTGTCCCCAACATATATTTCAGGTAATTCTTTTTTTAATTGTTCGTTCTCAAATTCCTTAATAAGATTGGATGCGCTTAAGGTTTGCGTAGTCTCAGAAACCGAATTTTTTTCTTTTTGTTCAACTGCTACATCAACTGATGCATCAGCTTTAATACCGGTTTCTAATTCCTTCTCTTGTTTCTCTTTGGCCATTTTGGTCATTATTATCCTACAAGTTCTATATCTTAACCTTTTGACTCGCCTTTAGTAACCTTTTTGGTAAATGAAATTGTTTTTGAAAACATTTGAAATCCTGTGACGAGCATCCATAAAACTCCAAGAGAATTCAATATTACGTATATGAGTTCTCCATTATCTCCAAGCCATTCGCCCTCATGGAGAGACATTAACCAGTGAACTTGTTCTCTAGAGTAACCCAGTAAATCTTTTGAAACCCTGTAAAGAAGACCAGTAATTGAAGATATAAATAATGGAAGAAAAATCCAGGGCGCCAAAGCCTTATGAAATTGCCTAGAATTAAAAAAAATTTTCATTTTAGTTTCTTTACCATTGTTATTGATAGATTTAAGGTAGCCAAGATCATAAAGGCTATTTTGAAGATATTTACCTATTACTATTATTTATTCCAATGAGACATTTTGCAGATCTTTTGTTAAATAAAAATAATTCCAAAGTTAATGATCAAGTCCCTTTTATTCAGAGGAGAAGAGGAATTGAAATAAAGTCTTCACGTGAAATAAATTTGATGAAAAAATCTAGCAGAATTGTAGCTACTGTTTTGAGAGAAATTAATGATTTAATTAAACCTGGAATGAGTACAAAAGATTTAGATGATTTCGCAGAAAAGAGGATAAAAAGTTTTGGAGCTGTTCCAAGTTTCAAGGGCTACCATGGATTCCCTTCCAGTATTTGTTCTAGTATCAATAATGAGGTTGTCCACGGTATTCCAAGTAAAAATAAAATAATTAAAAATGGTGACTTGGTTAAAATTGATACAGGAGCATATTTAGATGGTTTCCATGGAGATAGTTGTATATCAATTTGTGTAGGAGAAGTTAGTCCAAAGGCTCAAAAACTTAGTGATATAGCTTTTAAAGCACTATATGCAGGGCTTTCGAAAATCAAGGCAGGGAATACACTTCTAGATGTGGCTGGGGAAATCGAAGACGTTGTTGTAAAAAATGGCTTTAGTGTTGTAGAAGACTATACAGGTCATGGAGTTGGACGAAATCTTCATGAAGAACCATCGGTATTTAATTTTCGGACCAAAGAGTTGCCTAACGTCGTCCTTCGCGAAGGAATGACATTAGCTGTAGAACCTATTGTTAATGAAGGGAGCAAATTTTGTAAAACGTTGAATGATAAGTGGACTGTCATCACAAAAGATGGAAAATTATCTGCACAATGGGAGCACACAATAGTTGTTTTAAAAGATGGAATTGAAATATTGACAGATAGGGATTTCTAGTTGTTAAGGTACGTATTTAAAGATTATTTTGCAATATAAAAAGTTAAAAAATTCTTTTAGAGGAAAAAGTAAATAAGATAATGGATTTGGACTAACTATTATTAAGTAATTTTTCGAATTAGCTAAACTATAAATCTTATTTGAGACAAATTTCGGACTCATAATCCCAATATGATTTAGTTCTGATTTAAAAGGCCCTAAGATAATTTTCTTTATTATTAATCTATTCTTCGTTTCTGTATTCAAAAGATTTTTTTTGAAAGAAACTAATCGACCAATAAGGGATTTACTTATCTCATATGATGGATTTAGGGCTGGTAATATTTCTGCTTCAGATGTGTTTATCCAAATCTCTTTTTTGATTAGTGAATCATTTGTTAAAGCAATATCTTCAAATAAATTTAAAAATTTGAATTTGCTTAATGCATTTATTTCTATTGAGTTTACATAATTAGAATTTTCCCTACTCAAATTATAGATACCGTGGTTCAAAATTAAAATATCAATTTTTTCAAGATGCTTTTTTAATGACGACTCTTTACCACATTCCCATTGAATCCATTCATTTGGAGATTCA
>NZ_CVSW01000053.1 GCF_001180265.1 Prochlorococcus marinus
GGACTACTATATCTTTGAAAAAGTTTGGTTGGCAAGAAATTAAATTCTTAGATTTAGAGTTAATAGATATGGTTTTATTAATTGCAGGAGGATTTGTTGTTTTAGGAGAAGTTGTATCACCTTTGTTTTCTATCAGTTTGGTTGAACTTTTTTCAAAAAATATCTCTAATGAATTGTCTCAATCTTTAAAAATATTTTTTGGATATCTCTT
>NZ_CVSW01000054.1 GCF_001180265.1 Prochlorococcus marinus
GATGTTGAAATTATCGCTTTAGCTTGGGATGTCTTGAGGAAATTAGGAATAAAAGAACTTAATCTTGAAATAAATACATTAGGTGATGTAAGTGATAGATTAAATTTTCAGAAATCTTTTTTAGAATGGTTAGAAATAAATAAAAATTCTCTAGATTTAGATTCACAGAATAGGATTACTAAAAATCCTCTAAGGATTTTGGATTCTAAAAGTATGCAAACAAAAAAAGCTCTTGAAAATGCTCCAAGATTATTTAATTTTTTGTCTGAAAAAAGTCATAAAAGATATTCAGACTTTAAAAAACAATTAGAGGTTTTAAAAATACCTTACGTGGAAAATTTTAATCTAGTAAGAGGTTTGGATTATTACACCCATACAGCTTTTGA
>NZ_CVSW01000055.1 GCF_001180265.1 Prochlorococcus marinus
ATTGAAGAGGAAATAAAACTTCTTAAGGAATTACAACCAGTTATGGGTCTTCCAGATACTTTAAAAGCTAAGAATCTATTTGAAAATAGAAAAGAGCTTATAAATAAAGCTTTTAGCGAATTTGATGCTAAAAGTAATGACAAGGTTTTCAACTTTGATGAAGTTTTAAACAACTCTGAAAAAGATGTTGGTAAGAATTGGAAAT
>NZ_CVSW01000056.1 GCF_001180265.1 Prochlorococcus marinus
TATCGGTGCTGGTTATGTAGGAGGGCCAACTATGGCAGTCATAGCCGATAAATGTTCCGACATTACAATTAATGTTGTTGATATTGATGAAGAAAAGATAAAACAATGGAATAATGATGATCTTCAATTATTACCTATATTTGAGCCAGGTCTGGCAGAAATTGTAGAAAGATGTAGAGGTGTTAATCTTCATTTCTCAAATTTAATTGAAAAGAATATAAAAGAAGCTGACATGATATTTATTTCTGTAAATACACCAACAAAACAGAAAGGTATTGGCAAAGGTAAAGCAAGTGATTTGACCAACGAAGAA
>NZ_CVSW01000057.1 GCF_001180265.1 Prochlorococcus marinus
AAAGCAGTTTATTCAAAGTAAATCAAGGGAAGAATCTGCTCATGCTTCTGCTCGAAGTGATTTTGAAAGAGATGATGATGACCCTTTAAGTATAAGGAGTTTATCAATAACATCTCTCGGTATTATTTTTGCCATTTTGACAATTTTATTACCTTCGATAAGCATTTTAATTGGAAGACCTTTATCTCAAGGAAACGAGATAATTCATAATCACGATCTTAAAAAAGATGGACCTTAGTTCAATACCTCCATCTCCAATGAAGGGAATAGTAAATATAGTTGTTGAAATACCTGCAGGGAGTAGGAATAAATATGAATATTGCTCTGATGCAGGAATAATGGCTTTAGACAGAGTATTGCATTCTTCAGTGAAGTACCCTTTTGATTATGGTTTTATCCCAAATACCCTCGCTGAAGATGGAGCTCCTCTTGATGCAATGGTGATAATGGATGAGCCTACTTTTGCTGGTTGTTTAATAAAAGCTAGACCTATTGGAGTTTTGGACATGCATGATTGTGGCGCATATGATGGAAAACTTTTATGTGTGCCTATTGCTAATCCTAGACAGGCTAATATAGTGAGTATTAATCAAATTGCTCCTAACCAGCTTGAGGATGTTGCTGAATTCTTTAGGACAAGTAAAGGACTTGATGGAAGAACAGTTCAAATTGATGGTTGGAGGGATTTTGATGTGATTGAAAATTTATTGAAAAGTTGTATACCCACAAAAAAGAAAAACTTTAAAGTACTTAAGAAATCAAAAATTAGTAAACTAAATTGAAAAAAATAATTTTTTATAGTTATTTAAAATGCTCTACTTGCAGAAAAGCTGCAAAGTGGCTTAAAAGCAAAGATTTCGAATTCCAATTAATTGATATTGTAAAAG
>NZ_CVSW01000058.1 GCF_001180265.1 Prochlorococcus marinus
AGAGGTACCAATTTTAAAAGTAGAATTAGATACTCTTGCTTCAGTAGAAATTATTGAACAAGCTTTTGGTCATGTCAGAATACACGAATCAATCAAAGCTTCTTATGCTATTCAATTAGTTCAAGAGAATGTAAATCTAAAGGGAATTCTAGAAAAGATAGAATTTCCCTGCAATTTTTCAGATAAATGCTAATTTCAACTATAGGAACCATTTTATTTTGAGTCGCTCTTTAGATCTCCCCGCAACCGAAGGCGTTGATGCCTTAGCTCAAGAACTCGCAAAACTCCAGGATAATGGGA
>NZ_CVSW01000059.1 GCF_001180265.1 Prochlorococcus marinus
CACAATCTTCTAAAACTAACGCCCTAAAAAAAAGGAGAGCAATTGTTGATAGAAATAATAGACTAATTGCTTACGATAAACCGCTCTATAAATTATGGGCCCATCCAAAATATTTTAGTTTTCCTGGTGATTCAATTAACAGAGTTCGCAGTATTGAAGAGGTTACAGAAAAATTGTCACCTATCTTGGATATAAATGGTGAAATACTTTTGAGTAAATTTAATAATAAAATGGATGGTATCAAGCTTTTGGATAAAATTTCCGAAGAAAAGGCAGAAAAGATTAAGAACCTTCAAATAAGCGGACTTGATTTGTTTAAATATTCTCAGAGATATTATCCACAAGGGGAGCTTTATTCTAATCTTGTCGGTTTTGTTAAT
>NZ_CVSW01000060.1 GCF_001180265.1 Prochlorococcus marinus
CATTAGTTAAAGCTCATGATCCTGTCCAAAAAGTAACAGTTATACCCAGGGGTCAAGCCAAAGGACTAACATGGTTCACTCCGGATGACGAACAAACCTTAGTTAGTAGAGCTCAACTTAAAGCTAGGATAATGGGAGCATTAGGAGGAAGAGCTGCTGAGGATGTTGTTTTTGGAAAAGGTGAGATTACCACAGGAGCAGGAGGTGATTTC
>NZ_CVSW01000061.1 GCF_001180265.1 Prochlorococcus marinus
AAGTGAATCATATTATATATAAAAATTAATTATTAAAATTTCAGAATGATGTAGTTTTTTCTACCAAATTGATATCTTTCTAAAGATTTAAAAATAAATACTCAAACAACAAATTGAACTCTAAATAGTTTTCGAGCCAATCTGTAAAGCGAAGCAAGCCTAAAAAACAACTATTTAAAAGAATATGTTACGGATATGCTACATTTATGTAATAAATGTCTTGAAAATAACTTAAATTCGACTTAATACTTTACATTTGTTAATAGTAGTGTTACATTAATTAACAATTACACAACTTTAATGGCTAATTCAAACGTTACTACTGAATCAGGCGGCAGACAGAACATGTTTCCTACTGAAACACGTCCCTACATAGATGAGTCTGTTTCATATGACAGCTATCCACAAAATGCAGAAAAAGTTAATGGTCGTTGGGCAATGATTGGCCTTGTTGCATTAGTAGGTGCTTACGTTTCAACCGGACAAATTATTCCTGGCATTTTTTAATGAGTCCACTTTCAGGTTTCTTAGCCGCAATTGTATTCTTTACAGCCATCCTCGTTGCTTATCTAACCAAGCAATTTCAAAACGAAAACTTAAACTATTCATCTTCTAATCAAATGAAAAACACAAACACAAAAGTTAAAACAATCGAAAAAGAAAAAGTTGTTGCTGAAACACTTAACGGCAGATTCGCAATGCTTGGATTAATTGCTGCTGTTGGAGCATAT
>NZ_CVSW01000062.1 GCF_001180265.1 Prochlorococcus marinus
ACAAGTGGAGCTCTTCTTAAAACATTACCAATCAAATATCCAGATGCAGGATGTACCATTGAAGCTGCACCACCATATCCAAGTATTTGTTGTTTGAAATCTGGGATTGGCATATTCATAGGTAGAAATAAGCCAAGCTCTTCGTGCTGCATGCTTGTGATTGATATATTTCGATAAGAAAGCCTCTTCTCTAGTCTCTCTTTTAAATTTTCCATTGTTAGAGGATTTACTAAACCAAGAGATGTCTCTTCAAGA
>NZ_CVSW01000063.1 GCF_001180265.1 Prochlorococcus marinus
CTACAAGTGCATTAAATAGAGTTGATTTTCCAACATTTGGTAGTCCAATAATACCTGCTTTTAACATTTGAAAAAACTTATGGGAAAATTATCCAGAAAACATCTTCTAGTAATATAGTAGTTACTTAGCCAATCTTGGATAAGTTAATTATAATCGTCTTGATTATTTATTTAGTTCTTAAATATTCTCTACTTCTGCTTTAAAAAAATGTTTGATTTAATAAAAAAAAATATAAACCTAAGAAGTGGAATTATATTGCTTTCTCTAGCTATATTTTTCGTTTTTATAACCAATTCATTCAAGAAAAATAAGTCAAAAGATATTTCTGATTTTGTAGTTCAAGTGGAAAAAGGAATCCTCTCAGATTCAATTAATACTAGTGGTGAAGTAAAAGCAATAAGGACAAGCAATATTGGGCCTCGGAAGCAAGGCGTAATAAAAGAAATCAAAGTAGGGGAGGGCGATCTTGTGAAAAAAGATCAGGTTTTAGCTTCTCTTGATGATGAAGACTTTATCTATAAAATTGAAGAACTTAAATTAAATGTAGAAAAACAAAAATCTGAATTTTTAAGGAGGGAATATTTATATCAAGAAGGTGCTGTAAGTAAAGAAGACTATGAAAGTTATAAAAATAACTACAACATTAGTAGCGCTAAACTTAATGACGCAAAAGCTGAAAAAAGTTTCTATCTAATTAAAGCTCCTTATGGAGGAAAGATAACTGCAAAATATGCTGAGATAGGATCTTATGTCACACCAAGTACAAACTTAAGTTCAGACCCTAAAACCAAAAACTTTATTTTTGAACTATCAGAGGGCCTAGAAATTGTCGCTAAAGTTCCTGAGAGTGACATTGGCAGAATAAAAATAGGTCAAGAAGCCTCAGTAAGAATTGAGGCTTATCCCTCAAAAAAATATAATGCCATAGTTAAAAAAATAGCTACAAGAGCTGTAAAAGATAATAATGTAACCTCATTCGAAGTAACTTTAAATTTTAAAGATATTTCTGAAGAAATTAAAATTGGAATGACTGCCGATCTTGAATTTAGAGTCGAAGGTAATGAAGAAAAAATCTTAGTGCCAACAGTTTCTATTGTCACTGAAAAAGGTGAAAAGGGAATTTTGAAAGTTGATAAAAACAATTCTCCCAAATTTGAAAAAATTGAAATTGGTATTAGTAGTGGAAATAAAACTTCAGTAATTGATGGATTAAAACCTGGAGAGCAAATCTTTATTGATATTCCACCTTGGGCTAAGAAGAGAAAATGAGTTTAAAATCTGAAAACTCTAAAAAACCAATTTTACTTTTAGTCGATGGTCATTCACTTGCTTTTAGAAGCTTCTATGCATTTAGCAAAGGGATTGATGGAGGTTTAACTACCAAAGAGGGATTTCCAACAAGTGTCACTTATGGATTCCTAAAAAGTCTTCTGGATAATTGCAAAAATATTAGTCCTGAGGGTGTTTGTATTACGTTTGATACCGAAAAACCAACTTTCAGACATGAATTAGATCCAAATTATAAGGCTAATAGAGATGTGGCACCAGATGTTTTTTTTCAGGATATTGAACAACTTGAAATCATCTTAGAAGAAAGCCTTAATTTACCAATTTTTAAATCTCCAGGATACGAAGCAGATGATCTCCTAGGCACAATTGCAAATGATGCTTCTTCTAAAGGATGGTGCGTGAATATTCTTTCTGGAGATAGGGACTTATTTCAATTAGTAGATGATCAAAAAGATATTTATGTACTTTATATGGGTGGTGGTCCATATGCGAAAAGTGGAAATCCAACTCTTATGAATGAAAATGGAGTAAAAGAAAAATTAGGTGTTGCGCCAGAAAGAGTAGTTGATCTTAAAGCTCTAACTGGTGATAGTTCTGATAATATTCCAGGTATTAAAGGGGTAGGTCCAAAAACTGCAATTAATCTACTAAAAGAGAACGACACGCTTGATGGAATCTATCAGGCTTTGGACAAAATTCAGCAGAATAACGATAAGAAATATAAAGGATTCATCAAAGGTTCAGTTATAGAAAAGCTAAGAAACGATAAACATAATGCTTTTCTTTCCAGGGATTTAGCAAAAATAAATACTGAGGTGCCTTTAATTTTAAGTAACGGTTATGAATTAAAAAATATAAATCAAGAACTACTTTCAGACTCACTGAAAAAATTAGAACTATCAACACTACTTAGACAAATTGATATTTTCAATTCAACTTTCAGCAAAGGTGGTTTTTACAAAAATAATGTAGCTAAAGAGGAGGAGAAGAAGACACCAATAGTCGCGGGCAATAATGAATTAGAAAATAGTGAAAATAAAATCCCTAAAATCAAAGTAACTGTTGTAAATGATTTTGAATTACTTGATAAATTAATTCAAAGATTAGAAAAGACCAATGAGATAGTTTCTTTAGATACGGAGACTAATAGTTTAAATCCAATCGATGCGGAACTTGTAGGGATAGGGCTATGTCTTGGAGAAGAAACTGATGATTTATTTTATATACCTCTTGGTCATCAAACAAAAAAAGAGGACCCAAATCAATTATCGATTGAAGATGTTTTCTCAAAACTAAGATCTTGGATAGAAGATCCAAAAAAAGAAAAGGCACTCCAAAATTCTAAATTTGACAGGCAAATATTTTTTAATCATGGACTTGATCTTAAAGGCGTAACCTTCGACACCTTGTTAGCAGACTATCTTCTAAATAATCAGGAGAAGCATGGGTTAAGTGAAATTAGTTTTAGATTATTTGGATTTAAACCTCCTTCATTTAAGGAAACAGTTGGAAAAAATAAAGACTTTTCATTTGTTGATATTGATGAAGCTAGTATTTACTGCGGTTATGATGTATTTCTAACTTTTAAGATTGTCAAAATTTTTAAAGAAAGATTTTCAACAGAAAAAAATGAATTAATCAAATTGTTCGAAGAAATCGAGCTACCTTTAGAGCCGGTATTGTCCCAAATGGAAATGAATGGCATAACCATCGACATCCCTTATTTGGATAAACTCTCAAAAGAATTAAAAAGTACCTTAGAAGATATTGAAAGTAAAGTTTATGAGTTAGCAGAGGAGAGTTTCAATCTATCTTCACCAAAACAACTTGGTGAGATCTTGTTTGAAAAATTAAATTTGGATAAGAAAAAATCACGTAAAACAAAAACAGGATGGAGTACAGATGCAGTAGTTCTGGAAAGATTAGTCGACGAACATGAGATAATCCAACATTTAATAAAATATAGAACTCTTAGCAAATTACTTAGCACCTATATTGATGCTCTTCCAAATCTTATTAACGAAAAGACAGGAAGAGTTCATACAAACTTTAATCAAGCTGCTACGGCGACAGGGAGACTAAGTAGTAGCAATCCTAATCTTCAAAATATCCCGGTTAGGACTGAATTTAGTAGAAGAATCAGAAAAGCATTCTTGCCTGAAAAAAATTGGAAACTTTTATCAGCTGATTATTCTCAGATCGAATTAAGAATACTCGCTCACTTAGCGGATGAAGAAATACTAATAAATGCATTTCATAAAAATGATGACATTCATTCTTTGACTGCAAGATTAATTTTTGAGAAAGAAGAAATTTCTTCTGATGAGAGGAGAGTTGGGAAAACAATAAATTTCGGAGTTATCTATGGTATGGGGATAAAAAAGTTTGCCCGTTCAACAGGAGTAAGTACTCCAGAAGCAAAAGAATTCCTAATAAAATACAAAGAAAGATATTCAAAAATTTTCAAATTTCTTGAACTTCAAGAAAGGCTTGCCTTATCAAAAGGTTATGTAAAAACAATTTTTGGTCGAAAAAGAGAATTTAAGTTTGATAAAAATGGACTTGGAAGACTAAAAGGAAAAGATCCTTACGAAATTGACTTGCAATCCGCAAGAAGAGCTGGCATGGAAGCACAGTCACTAAGAGCCGCAGCCAATGCCCCAATTCAGGGTTCAAGTGCAGATATTATTAAAATTGCAATGGTTCAACTAAATAAAAAATTCATAGAAATGAATATTCCAGCAAAAATGCTTTTACAAGTACATGATGAATTATTGTTTGAAGTTGAACCAGATTCATTAGAAATTACGATGAAATTAGTAAAGAAGACTATGGAAGATTGTGTAAAATTAAATGTGCCTCTTTTAGTTGATATTGGAATTGGAGACAATTGGATGGAGACAAAATAAACCTTATGAAATACTTATTTTAAGATGATCAAACTTTTTAATACTTTAAGCAAAAAAGTTGAGGTTTTTAAGCCTATTGATGATGTAGTAAAAATTTATTGTTGTGGGGTAACTGTTTATGATTTATGTCATCTTGGCCATGCCAGAAGTTATATCGCTTGGGATGTATTGAGAAGATTTTTAATTTACAGTGATTTTAAAGTGAAATATGTTCAAAATTTTACAGATATTGATGACAAGATCTTAAAAAGAGCGAAAGAAGAAAACAGTTCAATGAAGGAAGTATCTGAAAAAAATATTATTGAATTTCATAAAGATATGGATTCTTTAGGAATAATGCGTCCGGATAGCATGCCAAGAGCCACGAATCATATATGCAATATCTGCTCCTTCATAACAATCCTTGAGGACAAAGGTTATGCATACTCAAGGGATGGAGATGTTTATTATTCTGTTTTCAAAAATAAAAATTATGGAAAGCTAAGTAATCAAAATATACAAGAACAAAATATCAATCAGCAAGGAAGAATGGCTAATGAGGAAAATAGTAAAAAACTTAATCCGCAGGATTTTGCACTATGGAAAAAAGCCAAAGATGATGAACCATTTTTTGATTCGCCATGGGGTAAAGGTAGGCCAGGATGGCATATTGAATGTTCGGCGATGGTTAAAGATGAATTAGGAGATACTATTGATATTCATTTAGGTGGTTCTGATTTGATTTTTCCACATCATGAGAATGAAATTGCCCAATCAGAAGCAGCCAATGGTAAAAAGTTAGCGAACTATTGGTTACACAATGGGATGGTCAATGTAAATGGACAAAAGATGAGTAAATCTCTTAAAAATTTTAAAACTATCAGAGAGCTAATTAAGTCAGGTATAAGCCCTATGACTTTACGATATTTTGTTATGACTGTGAATTATAGAAAACCACTTGATTTTACTGAAGAAGCTTTAAGGAGTGCTTCAGAAGCTTGGAAAAATATTAATGTAGCCCTTTCTTTTTTGGAGCTTACAAAAGATGCTTTTAAATCTATTGATAAGAATGAATCTATCGAAAACGAATATAAAGAGAAAATATGCTTTGAATTATCTCAAAAAAAGCTTAAATTTTCTGAGGCTCTTGGAAATGACCTTAATACAGCAGGTGCCATTGCAATTATTTACGATTTAGCAAAACCATTAAAAAACTTTTCAAACCAATTTCAAAGGGTCGAAGGTTTTAAAATAGACATAAATGAAAAATTCTTTCTACTTGAGAATTTTAAAACTCTCGAAGAATTGACTGAAGTACTTGGTCTTAAAAAAGAGGTTTTAGTAAAAGAAAGTAAAATAAAAGAAGAAGAAATATCAATTCTTATTAATGAAAGATTGAAAGCAAAAAAAGAAAAGAATTATACGAAGGCCGATGAAATTAGGAATTTGTTAAAAGAAAAAGGTATTGAACTTATTGATCAATCAAAGGAAATAACAACATGGATAAGGGTCTAAATTTTAAGAAAAAAACCAATTTGAAATTTTTATTTTTTAAATACACCTTTAAATGGGAAGATATTAGAAATATCAGAGAAAATTGAAATACATTACTGTTCTAGGTTCAACTGGTTCAATTGGGACTCAAACTCTCGAAATAGCAAGTGAGCAGCCTGATAAGTTTAAAGCCGTAGCTCTTTCGGCAGGAAGAAATATTAATTTATTAACAGAACAAGTTAAAACACATAAACCAGAAGTAGTTGCTATTGAGGATGAAAATCTTATAGAAGATTTAAAAGATAATATTAATAACTTAGATTTGGATAGTGCTCCCTTGGTCTTGAGTGGAAAGGAGGGGATTAACGCTGTTGCAGCATGGGATAAGGCAGATACTGTGGTTACAGGGATTGTAGGATGTGCAGGCTTAATTCCAACAATGTCAGCAATTAATGCGGGGAAAAATATTGCACTTGCTAACAAAGAAACTTTAATTGCGGCAGGACCAATTGTTATTCCAGCATTAAAGAAAAACAATAGCAGGCTTTTACCTGCTGATTCAGAACATTCTGCTATCTTTCAATGTTTACAAGGATTACCCAATTATGAAAATGCAGATTTTTCAACAGGAGAGATACCAAAAGGTTTAAAAGCCATACATTTAACAGCTTCTGGTGGTGCCTTCAGAGATTGGGCCGTTGAGGATTTAAAACATGTCACTGTGGAAGATGCAACTTCACATCCTAATTGGGATATGGGAAAAAAAATAACTGTAGATTCTGCAACTCTGATGAATAAAGGATTAGAAGTTATAGAAGCTCATTATTTATTTGGGACCTCTTACGAAAATATCGAAATAGTTATCCACCCTCAAAGTATTATTCATTCAATGATTGAGATGGAAGATTCCTCAGTATTAGCTCAATTAGGTTGGCCAGATATGAAACTACCCATTTTATATGCGATGAGTTGGCCTGAAAGATTTAAAACAAATTGGAAAAGATTAAACCTAAGTGAAATTGGAAAATTAACTTTTAAAGAGCCAGACGAGTTGAAATATCCATGCATGGGACTTGCCTATGCGGCAGGGAAATCCTCTGGGACTATGCCTGCAGTCTTAAATGCTGCTAATGAAATGGCTGTTGAACAATTCCTCAAAGAAAAAATTTCTTTTCAAGAAATTCCAACATTTATAAGTAAAGCTTGTGAATCACATATGGAGAATTTGAATTTGAGTCCCGAATTGGAGGATATTATTGAAGTAGACAATTGGGCAAGACTTTTTGTTGAGCAAGAAATTAAAAAAGGGAAAAAATACGTAAGTATTGGATAAAAGTGAATATAAAAAAACATCTTCTTCTATGCGCAACACCCACAAAACAGAAATGCTTTAAAGGCAATGAAGGTCAAAAAACATGGGAATGTCTGAAAAAGACTTTAAAAAAATTTGAGAATGATCCCTCTACAAAAAACGTTCATATATTAAGATCAAAAGCTGACTGTTTAAGGGTATGTAAGAACGGCCCAATTCTTCTTATTTGGCCTGATGGTATTTGGTATGAGAAAGTTTCTCCAGAAAAAATTTCTGAAATTTTTACCTCACATATTATTAACGGTAAGCCAATAGAAAAATGGATTTTCAAAAAAACACCATTTTTAAATAGTCCTAGATACTCATAAACCAGTTCTTTACGACTTCGTCTGACCAGCAGCCATTAATCGAATGAAAACCATTATGACCTCCTTTTTCAGTTATAAAAATAGTGAATTTATCAATAGATTCTTTTCTTAGATTCAAAGTATCCTTATATGGAACCCAGGGATCATCCTTGGCATGAATAAAAAGCATTGGAGGTAATTTTTTTATTGAGTTTTGGATTCTAAATATTGGAGAAGCTTTAATATAATAATCTTCTAAAGAATTAAATCCCCAACTAGGAGCTGTAAATTTCTGGTCAAATTCTCTTATACTTTTTAAATTTCTAATTTTTATTCTTAATTTCTCGTTATCAAGGAGTTTGCCTTCATCATTAAATCCCTCCCATAATTGATTTTTTAAGCGGTGAAGTAACCATTTTTGATATATAGAATTTCTAGGTTTTTCAATACAGAGACTGCATGAAGATAAATCTAAAGGTGTACTCACGCAGGCAAGGCCATCTAAAAGCTTTTCTCCTTTGTTTTCATCGTAATCTAGGCAGGCATTTAAAAGAATTGTACCGCCTAAGGATAATCCAACTCCGTAAATTGGAAGATTATTTTTCCTTTTCATAAGATCTTTGAACTCTAAATTAATCAATTTTTTAAAATAATTAATTGCTGAAATAACATCACTGGAGCATCTAGCACAATAATTTCCTTTAGCTAAATATCTCGCAGATCCAGATCCTCTTAGATTTAATTTAAGAACTCCAAAACCATTATTTGCTAATTTCCTAGAAATTCTTCTTAAACCAAACCGTTTAGTTGAACCCCCTAAACCATGAGTAACGATTACAAAACCCCTAAGTGAGTTTAAGTTTTCAGGTAATTCTAAAAAACCTAAAAGATAATCACATTCAAATTTTTTAGAAAGAATTTTATTAATCGGAAAGAATATTTTTTTATTATTTTTTGATTTACCAAAATCAATAACAAAAGTATCTCTCAAAGTTTGTAAGTCGCCACCTATCCAAGGTAAAACTTCTCGAAATGGCTTATTTTTTAAGTAATCTGAAAAACTAAAAGATATACTATTATTTCTCCCCAACTCCAAGATCCTTTAATTCTCCAATCAAATCATTCAGTACCTTTTTTGCATCACCAAAGACCATTGAGGTATTTGGTAGATCAAATAAATCATTTTTTATTCCGGAGTAACCTGCACTCATACCACGTTTAATTACAAATACCGTTCTTGCTTCCTGCACATCAAGAACTGGCATGCCGTATAAAGGAGAAGAGCTATCATTTTTAGCTTGAGGATTAACCACATCATTTGCTCCTAAAACTAAAACAACATCCGTTGCTGGAAAATCAGGATTTACAACATCCATCTCTTTAAGTTGTTCGTAAGGAACATCTGCTTCTGCTAAAAGTACATTCATATGTCCAGGCATCCTCCCTGCTACAGGATGAATTGCGTAAACAACTTCAATACCATTTTGTTCTAGTTTTTTTGTCACTTCCCTTAAAGTATGTTGAGCTTGAGCTACTGCTAGACCATAACCAGGAACTATAATTACCTTGTTGGCTGCCTCTAAAGTCAATGCACATTCTTCAACACTGCAAGAAGTTATATTTGTATATTCTCCTGAACCAGAAGAGGCTGTACTTTGTGCAGATAAAGACCCCCCAAAGAGAACTGAGACCAATGATCTATTCATACCCTTGCACATTACTTGAGTAAGTATTAGACCTGCCGCTCCAACCATCGCGCCGGCTACTATTAAAAGCTGACTATCTACAACAAAACCTGCCGCTGCTGCTGCAATCCCTGAATAACTATTTAATAAAGATATAACGACTGGCATATCAGCTCCACCAATTGGCAAAGTAACTCCAATACCTAATAAAGAAGAAACTATAACTAAAAGCCAAATAGAACTTGTATTGCCGTTTATCAAATCAAAAAAGGCTATCAATGAGGCAACTGCAAAAACAATATTTACAAAATGTCTAACTTTGCTCTGAGTCCATCCTGGAGTTGATAACCAACCCTGTAACTTTGCCATCGCCACAATTGAACCTGTAAAAGTTATGGCACCAACAAATATAGAAACAGATATTGAAACTTCGTTAATAAGTGACTTAAAAAAATCAAAATTTTCTTGGCCACCAGATATAGGAAAAATAGCTACTCCTAAGGCCACTAAAAGTGATGACATTCCTCCACAACCATTGAACAATGCCACTGTCTCAGGCATGGAGGTCATAGGTACTTTTTTTGCGAGTATTGCTCCGAATAAACTACCTATGATTGATCCAATTATTATCCAAATCCAAGACTGAATAGCAATTCCAGATGTACCCAAATAATAAGAAAGTAATCCTACTACTGATAGCGACATTGCAAATGCAGCTAATCTATTGGCATCCCTTGCTGATTTTACTTTTGACAATCCTTTTATTCCCAAAGCCAGCAAAAGTACAGCTAAAAGGTCAATAACGAATTTAATGATTACAGGTAGATTCATGTTAAAAATTACTTTTTATTTGATGGTTTACGACTAAACATTGCAAGCATTCGATCAGTTACAAAGAAACCTCCTACAACATTGAAAAGAGCAAATCCAAGAGAAACTGAACCAATGATTAAAAGTGGTACGTTACCTTCTGCTTTTACAATTAATGTCAAAGCTGCAAGCATTGTTATTCCTGAAATTGCATTTGCTCCACTCATTAGAGGTGTGTGAAGAGTAGGAGGAACTTTTCCAATTAACTCGAGGCCTAATAAACTACCAAGTAAAAGAACCCAAAGCAGACTTATAAAAGACATAATTTTAAAACCTCAATTTTCAAAAACTTTATTTTGAAGAACAACTCCTTCATCGCTTAATAAACATCCAGAAATGAGTTCATCCTCTTTATCTAATTTAATTACACCATCTTTTATAAATGGTGTAATCAAAGATGTTAAGTTCTTAGCATAAAGTGAACTTGCATCATAAGGAACTGAAGAGGGTAATTCGCCCGCTCCTATAAGTTTTACCCCATCTTTGATAATAGTTTCATTTGATTTTGTTCCTTCGCAGTTCCCGCCCTGAGAAACTGCTAAGTCAATAACTACTGCACCAGGCCTCATTTTTTCAATCATGGGAGAGTCAATTAAAACAGGAGCTTTTTTACCAAGAACTTGTGCAGTACATATAGCAACATCAGCTTCAGATAAATATTTAGTTAAAGTAGCCTTCTGTTTTGAGAGAAATTCGGGTGTTACAGCTTTTGCATAACCTCCAGCTTCTCCTGGCTTTTCCTCAATTTCAGGAAGTTCTATAAACCTTGCTCCGAGGGACTCTACTTGTTCTTTAACAGCAGGTCTAATATCGGATACAAATACTATTGCTCCAAGTCTTTTTGCTGTCGCAACTGCCTGTAATCCTGCAACGCCTCCACCAAGAACCACTACTTTTGCAGGTTGGACTGTCCCTGCCGCAGTCATAAGCATTGGGAAATATCTATCTAACTCACTTGCAGCTAAAAGAACTGCTTTATATCCTGCGATATTGGCCTGTGAAGAGAGAACATCAGAAGATTGAGCTCTACTAATCCTAGGAAGCAACTCTAGTGATAACGCTGAAATCTTATTACTATTTATAATTTTGAGAAGTGCTTTATTACCATATGGGTTAAGAAGGCCAAGAAGAACAGCGCCTTTCTTTAATTTAGTTAAATTGTCCACTGATGGAGTTTGAACACAAAATACTAAGTCCGCTTCACCCCAAATTTTTTGATCTGAGCTGTTTATTATTGTTCCGCCCGATTCTTCATATGATAAGTCACTAAATCCTGATAAATTTCCTGCTGAACTTTCAATATAAACATCACATCCGAGGCTTTTTAATTTCTTTACCGCTTCTGGTGTAGCTGAAACTCTCCTTTCACCAGAGCTTGTTTCGGAAGGAATAAGTATCTTTGTCAATTTATTTATTTTTTTAACATACTAAATATAAATTGAAGAAAGTCAAAAGTCTTGGATTTTTGTTAAAAATATATTTTCTTTTCTATAAAAAATAGCTATCTAGAATATATAAGTACTAAATAAGCCAATGAGTATAAAAGCAATCGAATGTCCTGATGGAGTATGTCATAGTCATCATGGTGGTCATGCTGTTCCAAGACAAGCTATGCAGAAAAATCTAGAAAAGCATGGTAAGGACTGGTGCGAGAAATTAGCAGAGAGAATTTATGAAATGTCTGTTGATACTTATTCACAGACAGTCATGCCAAGTCTCCACTCAGCAGGTTGGCAAAGAAGGCATTTAGATTGGGAATTTAAGCTGGCAGAAAATGATTCTGAACCTGATGAAGCCCTTGTTGAAGGAATTATTAACGCTACAGAAAGCTTTTTAAGGAGTAGTGAGGTGCATCGATTATTTATTCAGGAATTAGTTCAGGGCACATTTGAGGAGGCAAATGATAAAAAAATAATTTCTAAAGCAATAAAATCTATTATCGAAGAAGAAATTGTTACTTCACTAAGAGAAAAGAAAGAAACTCTTTTAAAGAAAATATCCGCAAAATTAATATCAGAAGAAAAAGTTAGCGAGGAACTTGCAATAAATTCGGCTAAAGAGGGTTTTGAGGAAGTTGAAAGACTACTTGCAAATCACAGCGAGGCAGTTTAAACCTATTTCTTTATATTTTCTTTATAATTCTTTCAAAAATTGGGTCAATTATAAATTAAAGATTAAATTATTGTTTGGAAGTACAAAGTTGTAACTTATTAGACAATACTTATAACTTGTTTTGTGTTTATCTATATACAACTTTTAAGTTCCGATGGACAATTTCATAAGAAAAAGGATCGACATTGCTACTTGTTGGGCTACCAACAGAATTTCCGCAATGGATACTCTAGAAAGATACGAAGACAGTTATGCAATCGCAGAAGAATTTAGAGAGTGGATACTACATATTGGAGAAAACAACGAAAATTTAAAAGATTCTGTTTTAAACTTCCCAAAGGAATTAAAAAATTTATTAGACCAAAAAGTCAACGATTAAATAATAATTCGATCGAGTGAAATCCGCCCTACATTAATTGGGTTTGTTTATTATTATTAGTAGTGATATTAGTTAATAAATGGAAAATAAAGAGAATACTTCAAACGTAGAAAATGTTGTAATTATTGGCTCTGGCCCTGCAGGTTATACAGCCGCAATATATGCAGCAAGAGCAAATCTTCAACCTTTGCTAGTAACAGGATTTAGTTCTGGTGGAATTCCTGGTGGGCAATTAATGACTACAACATTTGTTGAAAATTATCCAGGCTTCCCTGATGGAGTACTAGGTCCTGAGTTAATGGATCTAATGAAGGCTCAAGCAGAGAGATGGGGTACTAATTTATACGAAAGTGATGTTGTCTCAATAAATACTGATTCACATCCCTTTGAATTAAAAACTTTAGAAGGAACTATAAAATCTAACTCAATTATTATTGCAACTGGAGCAAGTGCAAATAGATTAGGCGTTAAAAATGAAGCTCAATTCTGGAGTAAGGGAATAAGTGCTTGTGCAATATGTGATGGAGCAACCCCACAATTTAGAGATGAAGAATTAGCTGTTATTGGAGGGGGCGACTCTGCATGTGAAGAAGCAGCATATCTCACAAAGTATGGAAGCAAAGTGCATTTGATTGTTAGATCAGAAAAATTAAGGGCTAGCGCAGCAATGGTAGATAGAGTAAAAGCTAATCCAAAGATAGAAATTCATTGGAACACAATAGTTGATAAAGCGGATGGTTCTGAATGGCTTGAGAGAATAGAAACTATCCACTCTCGGGAAGGTAAAGGGGAAATCAATATAAAAGGTCTTTTTTACGCAATAGGGCACACACCAAATACGAAGTTCTTAGGCAACAAAATTGATTTAGATAGTAAAGGTTATATTGCTTGCAAATCAGGAAGACCAGAAACATCTATTGAAGGCATCTTCGCAGCAGGAGATGTTGTAGATTCTGAGTGGAGACAAGGAGTTACTGCTGCAGGGACTGGATGCATGGCAGCATTAGCTACCGAAAGGTGGTTAGCCGAGAAAAACTTAGCAAAAACTATAGTAAGAAAAATACCAGAACCAGAAAAAAAACTCAATTCATCAAATTTTAATGAAGAAGAAGTTAATGAAGATACTTTCAATGCTAACTCTGAATGGCAAAAAGGCAGTTATGCATTAAGGAAACTTTATCATGAGAGTAAAAAACCTATATTGGTAATTTTTAGTTCTCCAAGCTGCGGCCCATGTCATGTTTTGAAACCTCAGTTAAAAAGAGTAATTAAAGAACTTGATGGTGCAGTGGTGGGCGTTGAAATAGATATTGATAAAGATCAAGATATTGCGAAACAAGCTGGTATTAACGGCACACCAACAGTTCAACTTTTTAAAGAAAAATTATTAAAAAAACAATGGCAAGGAGTTAAACAAAGAAGTGAGTTTAAAGAAGCGATAAAAAATATTATCTAAATTAACTTTTTACTTATTATTCCTCTTGGGATTATTTTTATTAGTAGTAGGCCTTGCGCCTCCTCCAGCATTTCTCTCTCGATAAGTTATTCTCCCTCGAGAAAGATCATAAGGACTTATCTCAACTAACACTTTGTCTCCAGCCAATAATTTAATTCTAAATTTAGTTAATTTACCTGCAGCTCTGCATAAACATTGATGACCTTCAGGCTGCTCCAAGGTAACCAAATAAAATCCATTTCCCTGCTCTTTTTCAATTACACCTGAAGTTTCAATCATTAATTAATTTTTTACTAAATTAATATTATCAGAAAAAGATTAGCCAAATTTGATTTAAGAAAAATTACATTAGTAAAAATATGGAATTCAATTTAAATTGTAAACTTAATTTCATTTATTATTTGAAGTTGGCCATAGTAAAAATTAGCTTTTGCAATTTTTTGAGAATCTTCTAACTGATCAAAAAATACAAAGCCGAGACTTTGCCATAATGAAGATCCGCAAACGTTATTCAATTCATTTTTTGCTTCCTTTGCAAAATTATCTAGTTTTCGTTCAAGATTTTTAGACTTAGAAACAGACATAGATCATTAAATATAGATAGTACAAATATACTATATAAGTCTAAAATTGCAATATTAGAAGGGTAATCTCTTTTTTTCTTCAATATTTAGATCAGCTTCCATTTCCCTTAATCTCCTAAGTATTTGTTGATAGTACTCTTTGATATAACTCTCTAGAGAAGTCATGTCTTCTTTTTTTAGATCTAATATTTCGTAGGTTTTACTCATGTCAGCATCTAATGATTCTCCACTACTCGTAACTTCTGCGAAGGCCAATCTTTCAGCAACATTTAAGGAGTCCTGGAAAAAAGAAACTACTTTCTGTGTGACACTTATCAGAAAAGGAGAAACTCTAAAAATTTTAGCCTTCTTTTCGCTAAATTTTTCACATAGAGATATAACTTCGTTTGAATCCCATGCCTTAGGACCAACCAATGGCAATGATGTTCTATAAGTTTTTGGATTATTAACTGCTGCAACAATAAATTTTGCCATGTCTTGCGTATTCATGTATGCGATTTTAGTTGGAGTTCCACTCATCCATACTGCTTGACTATCTAAAATTGGGATGGCAAATTGACCTATAACTCCTTGCATAAAAGCTGCACATTTAAAGATTGTATAATCTAGATCAGATTTCTCCAGAAGTTTTTCTGTACAGTATTTAATATCCATCAATGGAACATCTCTAAATTTTTCTGTTAAGAGGATTGAAAAGAATATGACTCTCTTTACATTTAAAGATTCACAAGCATTGAACAAGTTAACTTTTCCATCCCAATCTATTTCATAAATACTTTTAGGATCATCTGGTTTACTTGTAGCAGCATCAATAACAACTTCGATATCTTGCAATGCATATTCAATATCAGAAGAATTCAATAAATTACCTTTAGTTAGCTCACAACCCCATTCTTGAAGAAAGGAAGCTTTTCTTGGGTTTCTTACAAAGCATCTAACTTCATGTCCAACTTCTATAGCTTGCTTAGCTATTTGCCTACCTAGTGTCCCTGTTGCTCCTACTAAAAGAATCTTCATATTTTAAGGTTTCCTTAACCTGTAGACCATAACTCAATTTGTGATGTATTCGCGAGAATCAATCTCCCTGAAACTTCAATAATAATGCACCGCCAACCAATCCTACTGGAATTAGTATCCAAAAAACTGCCGCAATACTAAAAATTTCTTTAGCCATAGTAAATTTTAATGATTACTTTAATTTACATTCAATATACATTTATTTGT
Organism: Prochlorococcus marinus; assembly: GCF_001180265.1. Classification (GTDB taxonomy): domain Bacteria; phylum Cyanobacteriota; class Cyanobacteriia; order PCC-6307; family Cyanobiaceae; genus Prochlorococcus_A; species Prochlorococcus_A marinus_H. The sequence continues at coordinate 15,643 of NZ_CVSW01000063.1, forward strand.
TAAAAAAGTAGATAATGCAAATATCTTGAAAATTTTTGATTACATGAAAAATAATTTTAAAGAAGAAAATATTAATTTTCCTAATTACTGGAATTGGAATGGTTTTAAAATTTGTTGGAGTGTTTCAGGCGAAGAAAATAAAATTCCAATTATCTTTCTTCATGGATTTGGCGCAAGTCGAAAACATTGGAGAAATAATTTAGAATATTTCTCAAAAAGAAATTGTGCCTCTTATTCAATAGATTTATTAGGTTTTGGAGAGTCAGATCAACCCGGGATTAGACAAATTAGGAAACTAGATAATGAAATTTGGTCTGATCAAGTGAAAGACTTTATTGCACAGGTGATAAGACCAAAGAATTCTGGTAAAGTCATCCTTATTGGCAATTCCCTTGGATCACTAGTTGCTTTAACATGTGCTGTTAGATTAGAAGACCAGATTTCAACAGTTATTGCTTCGCCTTTACCGGATCAAATTCAAGAGAACAAAAAGTCAATAACAAAAAAATCATTATTAAATAAATTTCAAGATAGATTTATAAGAATATTTTTTATGTTTTTTCCTTTGGAGATTATTTTATTTTTAATAACCAAATTAGGGATTATAAAACTGGGACTAAATTCTGCCTATTTCAAAAAAGATAATATTGATCGAGAACTAATAGATTTGGTAACTAAGCCAGTTTTAAGAAGAACTTCAGCTAGATCATTAAGAGCAATGTGTATTGGAATGTCTTCAAGAGATAAAAAATTTCAAGCTTCTTACCTTTTGAGAAAACTTAGTGTCTCAAAAAAAGTTCCTTTTTTATTGATTTGGGGAGAAAAAGATAATTTCATACCTTTGTTTGTTGGTAAAAAGATTGCAAATTTCCATAGATGGGTAAAATTAAAAATAGTATCCAATTCAGGGCATTGTATCCATGATGAAGACCCTTCAGTGTTCAATAGAATTTCTTATGAATGGATTCGAGATTTAAAAACCTTTTAAAATATGAAACATACATTATCGGTTCTTGTAGAAGACGAATCTGGAGCCTTGAGTAGAATCTCAGGTCTCTTTGCCAGAAGGGGATTCAACATAGATAGCCTTGCAGTAGGACCTGCAGAATCTAAAGGGATTTCAAGGCTAACAATGGTAGTTGAAGGTGATGATGAAACTCTTCAACAAATGACTAAGCAACTTAATAAATTATTTAATGTTTTGGGAGTCGTTGATTTTACTAATCTAGCAGCTGTCGAAAGAGAATTGATGTTACTAAAAGTTTCATCGAAAGAAGATACGAGGAGTAATATCCTCGATATAGTTCAGATTTTCCGTGCAAAAGTTGTTGATGTTTCAGATATGGCCTTAACTCTTGAGGTAGTTGGAGATCCTGGTAAGTTAGTTGCTTTAGAAAAATTACTCGAGCCATACGGCATCCTTGAAATAGCGAGGACTGGCAAAGTAGCTCTTAAACGCTCTTCGGGAGTTAATACAGAAATGTTGAAAATAAACAAATATTCTCTAGAAATTTAATTAATTATCTCGACTACCTTGATGAAGTCTTCTTTATTAATTTTTTTGAGTACATCTAATCCTTTATTAATCTTTCCAAAAATCGAATATCTTCCATCTAGTTCTGGGATCTTACTAGTTACAAAAAAAAATTCAGTAGATGAAGACATATTCTTACCGCTCTTAACCATAGCGATTGAACCACTCTCAAAAGTATGCACTAAATTTTTAGTTTCATTAGGATTTTTTATCTGATAGTTATATCTTGGTTTAATTTCTTCTTTGAATTTTATTTCTAGAGGTATTGATGGACTTATTTTATTAAGTATAAGTTTCTGTTCAATAGAAAATTTATTTTCTGGATTGACACCACTATGAACAAATTTGAGTTGAGAAAAATTTATTATTTTATAAAATTTTTGGTTTTCATAAATATTGTTGTCTATGTTTTCTATAAAATTTGATACTGTTACTGGATTATCTTTACCAAATAATTTAACCTCAAAATTACCTTTTGAAGTTTTAAAAAGTATGACTCTATTATTCTGAATACAATTAAATTTAAGTTGTTTGCAGTAATAATTTGAATCAATCTGTTTTTTATAACCACAAGCTTGCAAAAAAAACAAAAACTGTATAAGAGATAATGTTCTTAAAAAATTTTTTTTTATTTTAAACCCTCCAAATTAACATCCAAAAATTTAGCAAGACGGGCACCTTCTTCTTCAACTTGAAGCAGTGGTTTAAGTTCACCTGCTCCGCTTAAAGGGAGAGGTTTTTTTCTCCCTTTTAGTACTAAAGCAATTCTTCTCCTGGGGTTAAATCCCTCACTTATATCCAACTTAACTGATTTAATTTCATCAAAATTTAATTTAACTTCAATATCTTTGAATAATCCTTTTCTTTTTATTTCAACAGATTTTGATGATTTATCAAAATAATTACTTCCTGAACCAAAGTTTATGTAAACCAAATACCACAAGTAAAAATTTAATAAATTGGCTATTACTCCATATGCTCCCATTATTATTCCTTGTGGGATAAACAATAAAGCTGAAGGATTTCCTAAAGGTAATAAATCCTTTCCTGTGTAGCTAGATATGGAAGCCAAAAGAAAGCCAATACCTCCTATGGTTAGCATTCCACCAATAATATAATTTGAAATTTTTCTTGATCCACCAATTTTTTGTTCGATTTTATCGAAAGACGTGAGGTCTGAATTCATTTTTATCTTTTTTAGAGCCTAATTCAGATAATTTAACAAACTAAGGGAGTATTCTTACCTAATTTTTAATAAAAAAGTCAGGAAAGCTTTACAAGGCATTTCAGATATACAAATATTTCCCCACATTACTCTCAATCTTTGTTACAGTCACTGCGTATCCCGAAGCTAAAAACGATTTCTCATGACGATCGCAGTTGGGAGCGCCCCACAAAGAGGATGGTTTGATGTCCTTGATGATTGGTTGAAGCGCGACCGCTTTGTATTTATTGGTTGGTCCGGACTACTTCTACTTCCTTGTGCATATCTTGCTATAGGTGGTTGGTTTGTCGGAACAACATTTGTTACCTCATGGTACACACACGGAGTTGCAAGCTCATACCTTGAAGGTTGTAACTTCTTAACAGCAGCTGTTAGCACCCCTGGCGATGCCATGGGACACAGTCTTCTATTTTTATGGGGTCCTGAAGCCCAAGGTAGTTTCGTAAGATGGCTACAACTTGGTGGTCTTTGGAACTTCATCGCATTACACGGAGTATTTGGCCTAATAGGTTTTATGCTTCGTCAGTTCGAAATTGCTGGCCTTGTTGGAATTAGACCATACAATGCACTAGCTTTCTCAGCAGTAATTGCAGTATTCACAAGTATTTTCCTCATTTATCCTTTAGGACAGCATAGTTGGTTCTTCGCGCCCTCATTCGGTGTTGCAGCAATCTTCCGTTATATCCTGTTCATCCAAGGTTTTCACAATATCACTCTTAACCCATTTCACATGATGGGAGTTGCTGGAATTCTTGGCGGCGCTCTACTTTGCGCTATTCATGGAGCTACAGTACAAAATACTTTGTATGAAGATACAAGTATCTATACAGATGGTAAGGTTCAAAGTTCAACATTTAGAGCTTTCGATCCAACTCAAGAAGAAGAAACTTATTCAATGATTACAGCGAATAGATTCTGGAGTCAAATCTTCGGTATTGCTTTCTCAAACAAGCGTTTCTTACATTTCTTGATGCTTTTTGTACCTGTTATGGGTATGTGGACATCTTCAATCGGTATTGTCGGATTAGCACTAAACTTAAGAGCTTATGATTTCGTAAGCCAAGAAATACGTGCAGCAGAAGATCCAGAATTTGAAACTTTCTATACAAAAAATATACTTTTGAACGAAGGTATGCGAGCATGGATGTCTTCTGTGGATCAACCACACGAAAACTTTGTATTCCCTGAGGAGGTTCTTCCACGTGGAAACGCCCTTTAATAATTTATTAAGAGCTCCAAACCAAAGTATTGAGGAAACTGGTTATGCCTGGTACGTAGGCAACGCTAGATTAATCAATTTATCTGGACGTTTATTAGGAGCTCACATTGCTCACTCTGGACTAATAGTCTTTTGGGCGGGAGCAATGATGCTCTTTGAGGTTAATCATTTTACTTTTGATAAACCAATGTGGGAGCAAGGTTTAATCTGTATGCCACACGTTGCAATGTTTGGTTATGGAATAGGCCCTGGTGGAGAAGTTACTGATATCATGCCTTTCTTCCAGGCAGGTGTGGTTCACTTGATAGCTTCTGCTGTACTTGGTTTTGGTGGCATTTACCATTCATTAGCAGGTCCAGAAAAACTTGAAGAAGATTTTCCATTTTTCTCCACCGATTGGAGAGATAAAAATCAAATGACAAATATCCTTGGATATCATTTGATTGTTTTAGGTGTAGGTGCATTAGCGTGGTCTGTAAACTGGTGTTTTATTGGCGGTGCATATGACACTTGGGCACCTGGTGGAGGTGAAGTAAGACTTGTCAACCCAACATTAGATCCAAGAGTTATCCTTGGTTATCTATTTAGATCTCCATGGGGAGGAGCTGGTTCAATAATCGGTGTTAACTCCATTGAAGATATTGTTGGTGGACATGTTTATGTGGGTATTACTGCAATCATTGGAGGAATATTCCACATCTTTACCAAACCTTTTGGATGGGCAAGAAGAGCATTCATCTGGAATGGTGAAGGTTTACTAAGTTACGCTCTTGGTGGAATTTGTGTAGCAAGTTTTATTGCTTCAACATTCATCTGGTTTAACAACACTGCTTACCCTTCAGAGTTTTATGGCCCAACAAATGCTGAAGCTTCACAGGCTCAAAGCTTTACTTTCCTTGTGAGAGATCAAAGAATTGGAGCTAATGTAGGTTCAACTATGGGACCAACAGGTCTAGGTAAGTATCTCATGAGATCTCCTACTGGTGAAATTATATTTGGTGGTGAAACAATGAGATTTTGGGATTTCAGAGGTCCATGGTTAGAGCCTTTAAGAGGACCTAACGGATTGAGCCTTGAGAAAATTCAAAATGATATTCAGCCTTGGCAGGTAAGAAGAGCTGCTGAATATATGACTCATGCTCCTAACGCTTCTATCAACTCTGTTGGTGGAATCATTACAGAGCCTAATGCTGTTAACTTTGTTAATTTAAGACAATGGTTAGCTGCAGCTCAATTCTTCCTAGGATGGTTTACATTTATCGGTCACCTTTGGCATGCTGGACGTGCTAGAGCAGCCGCTGCAGGATTCGAAAAAGGAATCGACAGAAAGAGTGAACCAGCTCTAGAAATGCCTGATTTAGATTAATTTCTATCTCATCAAAAAAGGCCCTATCTTTAGATAGGGTTTTTTTTTTGCGCAAATTTATTTTCTATGTAAATTTTCTCTGAGCCATGGCAAACTTAAACCCATTACATTACTGAAACAACCCTCTATTTTTTCTATATATTTGCCACCTATACCTTCCAAGGCAAATCCTCCGGCGCAATATAAAGGTTCATTTGTATCTACATAACTCTTGATTTCCCAATCTTCCAAATTAGAAAAATAAACTCTTGAACTTACTGTTTTTTTTATTACTTCAGTGATTTTAAAGATCTTGGATGTTGAATCAAAATTTCCAATTATTAGAGTATGGCCAGTATGTAAAAATCCAAATTCTCCAGACATTTTTTTCCATCTAATTAATGCCTCCTCTTTATTGGATGGTTTTCCATAAGCTTCTCCTTTAAATTCAAAAATTGAATCACAACCAAGTATTTTCAATGGACCATAATTATATTCTTCGGGCAATGATATGTTTTGAATATTTTTAGATAAACTATTAGCCTTTTGAAAAGATAATTCCAAAGCTAAATTAAATATATTCTTTTCTTTAATAGTAGTTTCATCAAAGTCACTTGAAATTTGAATAAATTCAATTTGACAATTTTCAAGTAATTTCTTTCTAGAATGAGAAGCAGAGGCTAGAATTAACACAAATTTTTTACCAAATTATAATTCAATTCTCTAATTAATAAATTTTTTAATTGATATAAATAACTAATGGAGTTAGAAGAAAAATTACATGAAATAAAGAAACCAATAATGGTACTGGGCACTTCCAGTGGAGCAGGAAAATCCTTAACGGTTACTGCTATTTGCAGGATTCTTAAAAATTCAGGAGAAGAACCAATCCCTTTTAAAGGGCAAAACATGAGTAACAACGCTTGGGTTGACTGCGAGGGTGGAGAGATGGCATATTCACAAGCACTTCAAGCTTTTGCTTGTGGTATTAACCCCTGTACAGAAATGAATCCCATTTTATTAAAACCACAAGGCAATTCAATAAGTGAAGTGATTCACCTTGGCCAAAGTATAGGAATAACAAGCGCCAAAAATTACTACAAAGATTGGTTTATTCCAGGTTGGGAGGTAATTAAAAAAAGTCTAAGTTCTATTTACAAAAAAAACCCAAATTGTCGTTTGATTATCGAAGGAGCTGGAAGTCCAGTCGAAATGAATTTAATACATAGAGATCTCACAAATTTAAGAGTTGCTAAGTATTTAAATGCAAATTGCATTTTGGTGTCTGATATTGAAAGAGGAGGAGTATTTGCACAAATAATCGGAACTCTTGAATTATTGAAACCCGAAGAAAGAAAACTTATTAAGGGGATTATTATAAATAGATTTAGAGGAGACCTCTCATTATTTGAAGAAGGGAAAAAATGGATAGAAAATAAAACTAAAGTCCCTGTTATTGGAATTATTCCATGGTTAAATGATTCGTTCCCTCCAGAAGATTCTTTAGATTTAATAGAAAAAAAATCACGCTTCTCTAATCCTATGATCAAAGTTGGAATTATAAATTTGCCATCTATAAGTAATTTTTCAGATTTTGATCCATTAGAAAATGAAGAATCATTATCAATTGAATGGATTAGAGAATCGCAAAACTTGAATAAGTATGATTTTATTATTATTCCTGGGAGTAAACAAACTATTAAAGATCAAATATTTCTTGAAAATTCAGGTTTATCTCAGGATATAAGAGACTATTCAAATAGTAATGGGAATATAGTTGGGATCTGTGGAGGTTTACAAATGTTAGGAACAACTCTTGAAGATCCTTATTCTAAAGAGGGTGCCAAGATTTATTCTGAACAAACAACAAAAGGGATTGGATTACTGCCATTAAAAACAACTTTTTTTGAGAAAAAATTAACCCGTCAAATTAATTCCGAATCTTTATGGCCATGCCAATCCAAAATTAGTGGTTTTGAAATTCACAATGGGCAGACAGAATTAGATAATACTCAAAACTCATTAAATATCAGTCCTATTTTTAAAGACTTAAATCTAGGTTGGTATAAAGAGAATAAAGAAGGTGGAACTATTGCAGGAACATACATACATGGGATCTTTGAAAATGATATTTGGAGAGATCAATATATAAATTTGATAAGAAAGAGAAAAAAATTACCAGCATTAGAGAAAAGAACAAGTTCCTATAAAATTAAGCGAGAATCAATAATTGAAAATCTCGCAAATGAATTTAACAAGAATTTAAATCTCTCATCATTATTAAATTGAAGAACTCAAAAATTAAAATTATTTGGCCAAACAACATTGAAACTTTTGTTTCGGAGGGAGATGATTGGTTCTCATCTGCAGAAAAAGTAGGTTTAGAAATCCCAACTGGCTGTCTTACAGGAAGTTGCGGTGCCTGTGAAATAGATGTAAATGGTAAAACGGTAAGGGCTTGTGTAAGTGATATTAAAAGTAATAAAAATTCTCTCTTAAAGGTTTCCTTGACTACAGATCCATTTTGGGAAAACTAAATTTCTTATTGTTTATTAATATAAAAAATTAAACTTAATTCCTAATCTATATTCTTCTTCTTTAAGAAGTTGCCCAATATCTTGAATTCCTGCGGCATTAGAAAAATACAAATCCAATGACCTTTCCGGAGAAAACGAATACCTAATTGCAAGTGTAGAATTCAAATCAGAATCGTTTTTAATTGAAGTATTTACCTCAGGGATAAGCATTAAATTATCCGATAAATTTATATAACTTGAGAAGCCGATCCCACCAAAACTGTCTAATCCACTATAAAAATATTTTGGACTAATATTAAAGGCCAACCAATTGTTTAATCTAAATGTATTCATTAATTCTGCGAATAAATAACCTTGATTAGTATCATCATTTCTACCAACAGAGGATCTTAATGCGACCCAATAGAGGTCATATTTTTGAGGACTAAAAATTAAAAGCTTTCCGCCTAACCTAAAATTAAGATTATCTTCATTAAGAAAGGTTGAATATAAATGTGAATTTTTACTTCCGCTTAAGTCTAAATCATTAAAATAACCAATATTAAGCAGTTCTAGTTGGAATATATTTGATAAAGAATAACTATAAGAACCAAACAAATTTCCTCCACTATCGTAGTTAATAAAAATTTGTGAAGTATTAGCTCTTGGAATTAAGGCATTATTTACTGTGATTCCACCACTACTAATCAATTTATCTCTTTTATTTAAAGGAGTAAGGTATGTATCCTCTGCGTCGGGTCTATAAGTTAAATTAGCGGAATAAAGAGGAAGATTGTCAGAAGGTATTGTGAGCAATCCAGTAGATGGAGAAGCCCCATATGAATTAGTAATTTTGCCTTCAACTCCTATCTTAGGATTAACATCCCATCCTAAACCAAAACTGTATATAGACTTTCTTGAGTAATTTAAATCACTATCAAAGTAGTTATTACCTGGGCCTAAAGGGATCGTATATGATGCAAGAAAATTAAGATCTTTAGCTACATCAAAGACAACACCACTTCCAATGTAGAAATTATTACCATAAGCATTTTTACCAATTCCTTTAGAACCTAATTTCTCTGGCAAAAATGTGATACCTGGAACAACTAAAGCAGTAAATTTTTCATTTAAATTTTTTGATATAGGAAAAGATATAGCCCCAACCAAGTTTTCAAACTTTTCTTTACCGAATGCACTATCTTTTTGATTGTATATACTTTTTGCAGTTTTAGATCCACTAGCATGCCTCCAATATTCAAGACTTGATGCTAATGACAATCCAAAATCAAAATCTTTATCATCTATTAATTTTTTCTTGAATGAAAGTCCATAACTCTGCCAATAATAGTTAACTTTCTGACCGCTTACTAAGTTATAAAGGTCATCATCTGCACCTGTTATGTAAATAGAAAGAAGGGAAGAATCAGAAATTCCGTAATCAAAAACAAATGAAGGATTTTGCTGCCCAGTACCAGCAGACACACCTGAATCAAAAGATGATTTCCACCTCACAGAGCTTTGAAAATTGCCATACTCAAGAAAATTATTGAGTGGTAAAAAAGGTTCAAGTTCAGTAATAGAAGTAGTTGATTTATTCGAAGATCCATATTTTCTTGTTTCATCTGATAATTTTTTACTGTTTGTTATTGAATCTCGTTTATTCTTATTTTCAAAATAAAATTGATCATTCTTGTAGGATTTCCAGATAATTTTTTCCGCTGATTTCGTTTTATTTTCCTTTACCTTTTCCCAAATAACCTTATTTGATTCAGAAAAATCTTTTTTTATCTTTTCAGCAAAAACTTCTAGAAAATTAAATAATTGACTAAATAAAAATATAAAAAAAATCAATCTCATATCAAAATTATTAGACCGACTGAGTAATTTCCTAATTATATGCAAAATAGTCCCCTATTTTTAAGGATCTCTTCAATATTTTAAATTTATATTTTCCTTAGTAAATTTTGCAATGAGAACTAGTTGGATGGTCTATGCATTCTTTTTCCCAATAATCTTTTCTTTGATCTTTAGGTAGTTGATAGTTAAAATCATGCCTTTCCCAAATATCTGAAGTTGCATTTCTAAGAGCAGTGAATGGAGTAGTGAGTCTCATAGAACCTCCAATATCTCAACTCCTTAATTATCCACCTTTTGAATTGAAATTAATAGAGTATTAATACCAGAGTATTAATACCAGAGTATTAATGCTTTGTGGATGCCACTATAGTTAAAAGAGAAAAAGTAGAAGTATGACTCAATGGAATGACAAATCTTGGCAGAAAGAGTTCTTGAATATGAAATCTCATTCGCCTTCAGATGCAAAACTCTTAATGGGTGGTATAAGAGGATTGAAAGATGCTTGGCGTTTAGGTGTTCTGCAAGTTGAATACGAAAAATTGAAGAAAGCAAAAGAGCAGTAACAGCAATGAAAGAAGAAATAGATTGGAAAAAAGAACTCCTTGAAAGTAAGAAGTTCAATAATAAATTTTCAAAGAACATATTAGAAAATGGTGCAAAGAATTATATGCAAGGAATCTATATGGGATATATGTACCATAGATGGAAAAAGATTAGAGAGAAATCTATACCATAAGCATTACCAAAAGTATCTACCACATCCCAAAAAGCACTCCACCATGGGTTTCTTTTCCACTACAGGTTAATAGGAAATCATAAGAATTGAACCCCAAGTCGTTATGGCATTTCTTTCCACCACATGGGGGATTATCTACCACATTCATTTAAAAAAAAACTACATTTATCCACCACATTTTGATGGCAATTATAACGTTAAATTCAAAATAACAATTTAAATCTAAATTTAATCAACTATCGCTTATTTGAGTGCATTTAGGAAGAATAATTACCACACTCAAAAGTGAAAGGATTTAATTTTATGCGGAGAGGGTGGGATTCGAACCCACGAATAGTCACCTATTAAACGATTTCGAATCGTTCGCTTTCGACCACTCAGCCACCTCTCCAGCTTTTATTGATTATCTATAAATCAGATAAAAAAATTATGATCTTTTTATTTATCTTAATTTTTAATCCCAACCAGCATCTTTCATCAAGTTTATTGCAAGAGAGTTATTTACCCCTAGTTCATCTACAGTAACCTTATCAGGAGTAAATTCCCCAAAGTTCTTGACTATAGGGTTTTGATTAACCTCTTTTAATGGATGTTCAAAGGTAGGAGCTGCTAATCCTTTGCTGCCGCTTGGAGAAGCTAAATATTCAAGGAGCTTAATAGCTTCAGCTTTATTAGTTGCGTATTTTGCAACCCCTCCAGCACTTATATTTACATGGGCAGGGCTTGGGGTAATAACTGCTGTTCTTTGCGCATAAAGAGTATCTCTCCTGCCATTAACCCCAGCCAACATCCTTGCAACATAATAATGATTAACAATTCCTACTCCACATTTTTTCTTAGAAACTGCTCTAATTATTGAAATATCTCCAGGGAAGAAAGGTTGAGAAACATTAGAAATCATTCCGTTTAACCAAGCCTTAGTTTCCAATTCCCCTTTATTAACTATTTGATTAGCTACTAAAGATTGATTATATGGGCTTTTTCTATTTCTTAAACATACTTTACCTTTTAAGGAGGGATCAGCTAAGTCTGTATAGTCATTTATCTTACTAATATCAACAACTTTTGGATTAGCAACCATAACTCTAACTCTTCTAGTGAGTGCATACCATTCCTTATCTTTATCCTTGAGTCCAGTTGGAACATCATTTTCCAATGATTTTGATTCTACACTTTGGAGAAGTCCAGCTTTAGCAGCATTTGTAATTCTTGCTGCATCAACTAGCAATATTAAATCCGCCTGAGAATTCTTTCCCTCTCTTTTCAATCTTTCAATTAAAGATATTCCTGCCGCTTCTATTAGCCTAACTTTTATTCCTGTTTCTTCTGCAAATTTTTTGTATACACTTCTATCAGTATTGTAATGTCTACCCGAATAAACTCTGACTTCTTTTTCTGTTGAATTGGCTGGTAAATTTACATTAAATAAAAATGTTAATGTTAGTGCTGAGTAAAAAAGTTTTTTTAAGTTTTGCACTTTTTAAAATAAGTATCTATCGTTACTTTATACCCATCAAAACTGCTAAGGCTTTAAAAGCGATCATCTATACATAGAGATGTATCATTTTATATATTGCAAATGAATTATTTAACTCATCAGTTACTAAATGCTGAAGAAATAAATCTAATAAAACAAGAACTAAGTGAAGAAATTTTAGGTTGGGAAGATGGTAAATATACTGCAGGAAGCCATGCTTCTGAGGTAAAAAATAATTTGCAACTAAATAGAAAATCAGATATCTCTGAAAAATTATCTCTGCTAATTAAAAAAAAGATTTTAAATGATGATTTAATAAAAAGTTTTTCTTTACCAAAACATATTCACGGAATCATGTTCACAAAATCCCTAAAAGGGATGAGCTACGGAAGACATATCGATAATGCATACATGTCAACAGGCAGAGCTGATTTATCATTCACAATTTTTCTTTCAGAAAAAAGTCAATATGAAGGGGGTGAACTATTGATTGAGAATATGACTTCTGAGAGTAAATTCAAACTCAATAAAGGAGAAATTATAATTTATCCAAGTACTTATTTACATTCCGTTGAAGAAGTTCTTAAAGGAGAAAGAATAGTATGTGTTGGATGGATTGAAAGCTATGTAAAAAGTATTGAGGAGAGAGAATATTTATTTGATTTAGATGCCGCTGCAAGGAGTCTACTTGCAAAGCATGGCAGATCTGACGAAATTGATCTCATTTTCAAATCCTATTCAAATCTATTAAGAGTAATTAGTGATTAGATAAGAATCATTTTATACAAAGAAAAGAATATTAAATTAGAAATGTATAGAATAGTTTTAAACAAATTACTTTAATGCCAAAAAAAAGTTCAATTGCTATTTTTATCGCAGCGACTAGCGCACTAGCTATATCAACAGCGGATTCTAACTCAGTTAAATCTGGTGAAAACGATTTAGGAGGATTAAAAGAATGGAATACCGATATGCCTTTAGATGCAGATTTTAAACTAGATTCTGATGCTCAAAAAATAGCTGACGAAGCAGCAAACTCAAGTACTTGTATTCCTATTGGAGAAGGAGAAAATTGTTGGTAATTTTTTTCAATTAAAGACTTACTAGTTAAATTAACCAACTTAAAAAAAAAAAAACGCCCTAGATAGGGCGTTTTTTTATGAGCGATAATTTAGAACTTGAAAGTTGTATTCACAACATAACCAGTCATATCAGTCTCAACATCACTTGCATTCTCATGAGTACCTCCAAAAATAGCTGGAGTGACACTAATTGAATCGTTTACTTTGTATTCATAGTAAATTTCGTATAAGAATGGATCAACCTCATCATTCTCTTGTTTTTGTGGTTGACCAAAAGCGATACCAATTCTGTCATCAGGAGAGAACATATCCTGCCAGTTAAGACCTACAAAATAAGCAGTTGTATTTGAATTTGTAGCATTATCAGTTTCAGAAGTATCATAACCTAATGAAATAGATGGAACAGCAGTTCCTGTCTCCTCTGGTCTCCACCAAGCTCTCAAACCGATATTGGTACTACTTCCATCACCACCTCTTAATGCTCCATCATCAGAAGTGAAATAAGATGTATCAGCCCAACCGTTGTACTTATTATTTACAATGGCTGAAACAGAATATCTTGGTTGTGTATAACCAACTTGAGTTGCCCAACTAGTTTTTGTTTCGTCAGTTAAAAGACCAGTATTGATATAACTTGATCCAGATTTTGTAGTTGAATTAGATTTAGTACCGACGTTTGTACTGAATGCGAAACCATTGTCAGCTTTGTAAGCATAGCCAGCACCAGTATCTGTACTTGCACCATATGCAGCTGCGTTACCTCCAAGAGTAAACGCTTTTAAGACAGGCTTATAAATAGATGGAGTTGTGCCATGCATATAATAGTTTTCAATTTTTGGGCCTATCCAAACAGTGTGATGATCACCAATTGGAGTTGTGTACCAAATTTTGTCAACCTTTAAATTGTCAGCATTACCATTACCAGCCTTAAGGTATGAATTTACTTCACCTTTCTGGACTGAGTATCCTTGGTGGTTACCACTCTTAATTCTTACATAAAGATTATCATCACCAGTAAAACTTGTATTCAAGTTCATTTGGTAAGTGTAATATCCCTGAATTTTTCCGGTATAGGCATCATCGTCAGTATCGGCTTGTCCAACGGAAAAAATAGCTTTACCGTCAAGAGTAGTGGTATCTGAGAAGCTGCCTGCTTCAAATTCATTTTGCTTAACTTCTAAGCCATCAACACGGCCTTTAAGTGTCGCAATTTCGTTACTCACTTCTTTAGTGAATGTTGTGCTATCAAATCTTTGAGCTTTAGAACTAGCACGTTCGTAGCTATTCATAGCTTCAAGATTAAAAGCTTCGGATGCCTGAGCAGCCATAGGTGATAAAACACCCAGAGCAGTACCTGCAACCAAAAGTTTTTGGAAGAGTTTCATTTTACCTCACACGAAAATACCCATAATTATGGGTAATAAAATTGTATCGGAGGTAACTTTTTTGGGTAGAATAATTAGATGCAGTTGAGTGTATAAAATTTTACATTAATCTATTTGGAGTTTTTTATTAATTTTTAACTAATGGAAACCCCATCAATTCTCTTTCCTCAATCCAAGATGATGCAACTTCTCTAGCTAAATTTCTAATCTTCTCAATATATTGAGCACGATCTGTAACAGAAATTACTCCTCTTGCATCAAGCAAATTAAAAGCATGACTACATTTCAAAACAAAATCAAGCGCAGGATAAGTCAGTTTCTTTTCAGCTAAACTATTTGCCTCATCTTGGTAAATTTCAAATAATTTCCTAAGATTCTGTGGATTAGATTCAGTGAAGTTATATGTGCATTGGCTTTTTTCAAACTGAAGCCAAATATCACTATATTTCATATTTCTATTCCAATTCAGGTCCCAAATACTTTCCTTGTCCTGTAAAAACATTGCAATACGCTCCAACCCATAAGTTATTTCAATAGGGATTGGATTACAATCTAATCCTCCACATTGCTGGAAATAGGTGAATTGAGTAACTTCCATGCCATCCAACCAGACTTCCCAACCTACTCCCCAAGCCCCGAGTGTTGGTGACTCCCAATTATCTTCTACAAATCTTATATCATGATTTCTAGGATTAATGCCTAAAGATTCTAAAGATGTTAAATATTTTTCTTGTATTCCATCGGGTGAAGGCTTAATAATTACTTGATATTGGAAGTAATGTTGGGCTCTATTGGGATTATCACCAAACCTTCCATCTGTAGGTCTTCTACACGGTTCTGCATATGCAACACTCCAAGGTTCTGGTCCAATAGCTCTTAAAAAAGTATGCGGATTCATAGTCCCAGCACCTTTTTCTGTATCATAAGGCTGCATTATCAGGCATCCTTCTTCGGACCAAAAATTATTTAATCTTTGAATTATCTCCTGAAAAAGCATGAAATTAAAAAGTTTGAAAATTCAATTAAATTATTCCAAATATAATAACAAAGCTTCTTTAGGAGCAAATGTGAAAAATTTTAAAACTATTTTTATTCCTTCGCAAAAATTTTAACCGCTCAAATTATTGATTAAAAAAATCTAATGGCAAAGGTCCGTAAGTATTAGATTCGCGAGAATCTTCGTCAAATTGGCATGTTAATAAAATACCCTCACCAAGACCATTCTCAGATCGAATAAAAACATTTCCAGTTTTTTGATTTGCTTTTAAAAAAACACTTCCATTGGCATGAAGAGAATCTAAATCTAGAAATTCAATTGAGGAATATTTTTTAGAAATTGATTTTAGTGCCTTAATTGCTTGATAATCAGAAGATGCCATTATTCCAATTGTTATCCAATCAGAATTTAAGAAATATTCTTCAAGTTCCTCTAATAACTTTTTCATTTGAATTTTACTTATTTGAGGCGCAGATCTAAAGCTGTTTAAATCAATTAAGTTATTTATTTCCATTTTTATTACTAGCCAAACAAAATAAAAGTTTTATCCAAATGTTCTACCATTCCATGCCCACATAGTCGCAGATACATCCTCGAAAGAAATATAAATTTTATCTATTGGAATTCCTATCTTCTCATATACAAATTCGGAAATCGGCATTGCCATATCTGAAGGCTTTAAAGAACCAATTGACTTAATTTCTAAAAAGCAACAGGGACCCTGATCATCAAAAAACATTTCACTATTATCATCTAATTTTGCCATGACAAATCTTTGAGATTTATTAGTTAAAGACGAAATTAAAATTGAGATTTCTTCAAGTAATTTTTTTTTATCCTCTACTTTTACTGAAGTCGAGACATTAATATATGGCATTCTTATGCAGCCAAATAATCTTTTTGAGAATCAGTCTCTAGATAATGAGGTTTACTGGTTAATACTTTTTTTGATGATAGATATGCCATATCGTATTTACTTATTCCATTTTTATAGGGATTGAAAAGAGCTTTATTAGACCTACCTTTTTTGCTCCTTTTTGATACATTCATTTCTAATTAAATTGTTAATCCATAATTTAACTTTTTTTAAGTAGATGTCTAGTTTTTTTAAATATTTTTAATTAATTAAATAAAAATAATTTTTAAAACACACATAGAATTTCTATTTATTAGATTTATACAAATTACTGATAAATGTTTTGGAAGTATTGAATAGTTATCAAAGAAAAAAAATTGATGAAAGTAATGATGAAGTATTTTATTCTAGTCCAAAATTTGTATACCATCTTGATGCAAACTTCAGACAATATCTTTCACGTGTTTATGAAAATGAGATAGCTGATTATTCAATAGTCCTTGATCTAATGTCCAGTTGGGATAGTTATTTACCAAAAGGGAAAAAATACAAAAAGGTTATTGGACATGGCTTAAACAAACAAGAACTTGAAAAAAACAAAATTTTTGATTCTTATTGGATACAAAATTTCAATCTAAATCAAGAAATCCCACTAGATGATGGAACTATTGATTGTTGCTTAATGGTCGCAGCCTGGCAATACTTACAATATCCAGAAAATTTAACTAGGGAAATCTTAAGGATCTTAAGTAATAAGGGTAAATTTATAATAGCTTTTTCAAATAGAGCATTTTGGCATAAGGCTCCCAACATATGGACTACATCTTCTGAAGAGGAGAGAGTCAAATATGTAAGAAAAGTTTTAATTTCAAACGGATTTAATGAACCAAAAATTATTAAAAAGTTTAATGAATCAACCCTTAATTTCTTCAATTTTTTAAATAAAGATCCATTTTATTGTTTAATCGCAACTAAAGAGTAAGTTAATCCTGTATTATCGCTTCACGATAAGGTTAGTAAAAAGATTCCAATTTTGATCCATAGCCATACTTTTAAATTTTTACTACTATTGGATAGTTAAAATAAACAATATGGGCTCTAAAAGAGAAAAATATCCTGAAAAATGCCCTTGGGATCTTGGACCTAATCAGCATTTAGCTAAAGAAGAAAACTGGACTTTAAGATTAGGTGAGGCAAATGTATGTTTCAGCAAGAATAAGCTAGACAATAATTATTTTCATGTAATTAGTAATGAAAATGAAGAACAAATTTTAGCCTTCAGAGCAAGACTTCTATATCAAAAACTACTTGATAAAGGATTTAGATTGGTTGAATAAAAACTTATTTCAAGATACTTAAATCCTCGAAGACAAACTTTTGTATTTCTTCTTCTTGATTTTGGTTTAAATATTTTATTGTTCTGGAATTCAAGATCCAATGATCCTCTTCATCTATATTTGTGAATTCATCCTCATATTCTAATTTTTGTGATTTCGCCTTAAGTGAAACTGGATCAATTGATTGACTACTATATTTTTTACTAAGAGAACCTATTCCTGTATCAAAGAATTCTTCAACAAAAATTTCAATTATTGTTCCATGAATTTTTCTATAGACCATATTGATACAGTCATTTTTAACTCTATATTTATCTCCTTGATTCTTTCCTGAAACACTCATTTCAATACCGCTTTCAGAATTTTTGAGTAAATTAAAATAATTTTCTGCATGAATAGATTTAAATTCTCTCTTAACCCTGTGTATACATACTTCAAATAACTGTGAGGAAATACTTTTAACAATTTTTTCATCTTCTATATTTTGAATTTTCGGTTTAAAATCTTTACTTAATAAGAATTCACCTGTATGAACTTGATTATTAATTAAAAAGATACATTTACCTTTGTAACCATTAAAATCATTCTTCCAGGTATACCTATTTTCATAAGCCTTTCTAAAAATCTCCTTACAATTAATTTCTTTTAGATTCTCCATTAATTTCTTAAAAATATTTATTAATTCTACAAAAAAACCTCCCTGTTAGAAGAGAGGTTTTTTATTAGATTGAACTAGTTTTGAGTAATTTTTGTATTTTCAATATTGTCAAAAGCTTGACCAATTTTCTTAAAGTCAAATCCCATTGCTCTTAGTGCGTGCCAAAGATGACCTTGTAAGAAAAAGAAACCCAAATAAAAATGAGTATTGGCAAGCCAAGCTCTTGAGCTATAGGCTCCTGAACCTAAATCTACTGTATCAGTAAAATAAGGAGCGAATTCAAATTGTAGCTTTAAGGGTTCTCCATATAGATCAACTGGATATATGGTTGTATTTGAAGCACACCAAAAAGCAGCAACAAAAGCCATATAAGAAACACCAACAACTGAGTATGACAAAATTGCCTCAGCGCCAAGTAATCCTTTTCCTTTAAATTCTGTATATTCTCCAAATTGTTTAGTATAAATATGGAAAACACCTCCAATTATTTCTAGGAAAGCGAGGAAAGCATGTCCTCCCATAACGTCTTCAAGACTATCTATTTTTAAAAAATCAAATTGATGATTCCAGATAGCGGCAATATCCAAATTGTAAATAACTTGTCTTGTAGATCCTATTGCTGGATCGTAAATACCATGAATACGAGCCCATTCAACGAACATAATTGCTCCAAGCCCAAGAAAGATTAGATGATGGCCAAGAATAAAAGTTAATTTATCTGGGTCATCCCATTCGAAATCAAATTTTTGTGGCTTACTATTTTCTGGGTAGTCTCCAAGATCACCTGCAAATTTATTGGAATGTAATAATCCCCCGGCACCCAATACTGCTGAGAAGATTAGATGTAATGTGCAAATTACAACAATCCCATATGGTTCTGTAATAACACCATTTTCAATACCACCAATTCCTATACCCGCTAGGTGAGGCAAAACAATTGCTTTCTGTGCACCCATTGGGATACTGGCGTCGTAACGCGCCAATTCAAATAATCCAAAAGCTCCTGCCCAGAACATCATTAGGCCTGCATGAGCAGCATGAGCAGCTATGAATTTACCTGAACGGCCAACAACACCAGAATTCCCTGCGTACCAGTCATAGGTGACATCAGATTTTCCGTAAGTTTGTAACACTTGATTTAAGTAAACAGCAAATTGAGCATATTGCTTATCAGTATTGTTTTTACATGTTCTTTACAGATTTAATTACTTATGTAAAAAAAACATATTGTGAAAGAACAAATGTTACAAACTAGGGATGTAATTTCTGGAAAAGCTTACGCCAATGAAGGGATTTCACCCTTAAGCTGAGAAGCCCATGTTTCTAGACGCGAATCGGTCAAATCAGATTCACTATCCTCATCAAGGGGTAATCCACAAAAGCTTTCTCCAATAACACTTTTTGATTCATCAAATGTATAAGAAGATTTATCTACATAACCGACCATCTCGGCGCCTGCTTTTGTGAAGTAGCTATGCAGTTCTTCCATTGCATCACAATAGTTTTCTGTATAGGTAGAAGAATCTCCTAATCCAAAAATTGCTACTTTTTTTCCTGATAAACTTAGTTCACCAATATCCTCTAAGATTGAATCCCATGCAGTTCCTGATCTTTCTTCATCGGCACCGGTATTCCAAGTAGGTATCCCGCAGATAATTCCATCAAGTCCTTCGAATTCTGAAAGATCATCCACATCAGATACATCTTTAGGTGCTTCTGCTGAAGAGATAAAGTTGTGAAGACGATCAGCTACGTCTTCAGTCTTTCCAGTTGTAGTTGCGTAATAAATTCCTACAGTCATAACTTTAAAATGTTTACATTAAGATAATAAAATCTAAAAACGTTAAATTAATTTCTTTAAAAACTTTTTCGTGTAAAATTTCATACTAACTAAGGTAAGAAAAATTTTTTGAGAATAATTTATAAAAACATTCAAAAATTCGTGACTGACAAATTTCAAAACAATATCAAAAATCTCGTTGAAGAATTTAACTTTTATGGGCCAAAGAAGTTCAAATTAATTGTATTATTTGGATTATTAGGAGATTTTGATAGCTTTGAATATGCAATAAATTTAAAAAATTTTATCGATAATCAGCAAGATAAAAATTTAGATATTTTTGCTATTGGTATTGGTAACCAAAATGGGAAACAAAAATTCTGTAAATTTACTGGCTTTCAAGAAAAAAATTTAATAGTTGTTTCTGATAATCAAATCCACAATAATCTAAAAATCTCAAGAGGATTAGATATTGGTTTAGGAGGTTGGATCAATATGCTTTTGATGCTATCAGGGATAAATTCTTTTAAAACAATTAAAGAAGTTATTAGAGGTTATACTGGCGACCAAAAAGCAAAGCAAATCTATTCAGAATCAGACAAAATTGATGTTTTACAATTTCTAAAATTTTCAGGTAATTCTTTTAAACAGGTTTTCGGAGATGGTTATTTAAGACCATTTGAATTAGCAACATTTAGATTAAATAATATGAAGGAAATAATTCAAAATTGGAGTGATTATATTCTTAATGAAGAATACCTTCCTCAAAGAGGGGCTTCTTTTCTATTGAATAATAAAAATCAAATTATTTATAAATTTTTTTCAAATGATGTACTTGGCTATTCATCAAATATGAGGGATCCCTTAGGATTTTTGACTGATTTTATTAAAGAATAGTTTTTAAAATATTTTTATGAATGTAGATATATTTGGATATTTTGCAGCGATTTTAACAACAGCAGCATTTCTACCTCAATTGATAAAAACTTTAAAAACAAAAAAGGCAGATGATGTTTCTTTGACAACATTAATAATGTTTATTATCGGTGTTTTATCCTGGATTATTTACGGTTATAAAATTTCTTCTACACCAATATTGATAGCAAATTTAATTACGCTGATCTTAAATTTATTGATATTGATCTCTAAAATATATTTTTCAAAAAACTAAAATATAAATTCTTTTTAACTTAAGAAATTTAGATTTATTGAAATCTTGATTAAAATAGGATTAAAATTTGCTTATCTTGAAAACTTCAAAATGCTGGGTTTGGTTTAAAGGTAGCCTTAACAAGGGTGGATATTGGAAAGAAGGTTTTATCTGTACTTTTGATGAGAAACCAGGAGTTTTAATAGAAAGTCCTGCTTACGTAACTTGTCGTGTTCCTACATGGAGAGTTTTGACTAAAGAACCCGAAAATTTATATGAATCTCCTTTAATACCTGACAATGCAATCTGGAAGATAATTTAAATTCTAAATGAATAATAAAAAACTCTTTTACTGCACTTCGGCAAGTTAATATTGCTTTAATAAATATTTAATTAATACCATCTACTCTCTTTTTATAAATATTATCCCTTTTTTATTCTTTGGTTTTCTGATGGGGAAAAAGAATCCAAAGATTTCAAAATACATAGCAAGACCTCTAATAAGATTTGGTATTCCATTAAGTGTAATGGGTCTCCTTTTAAAAGAAGGTATAGATATAAATCTAATTAAAAGTGCTTTTTTAGCATTCTCTGTAATTGGATTTTTGATAACTTTAATAAATATAATCCCAATATTTAAGAAGAGGCTTCCAAATTACACATTGCAGCTGGCAGGCCTAATAGGTAATACATCATTTCTTGGAATACCCATTGCGCTAGCTCTTCTACCTTCAACAACAATCAATTTTACTATTGGATTTGATTTAGGAACAACACTTTTCGCTTGGATATTTGGACCTTTTTTGCTTCAAGGTAAATCCAATAGCGATAACATCCCAAACATCAAAGGGCTACTAAATGCATTGATAAATAGCCCTGCATCAAAAGGGATTATCGGGGTACTGCTTGCATATCTTTTTCAAATAGATGAAATTTTAGGCAATTATCTTTGGATTCCTGCAAGAATAGTTATTGCTTTGGCAATAATAATTGTGGGAACAAGACTTGGAATAATCACAAATCAAAATGAGAGTATTTTTGATCTAAATGAAAAAATTAAATTTTCAATTTCTTTAAAGTTATTTATTCTTCCCTTTATTATTTTTTTAATATCCAAATTCTTAAATTTCAACTTCTATCAATCATCTGCAGTAATTCTTCAGGCAGCAACCCCAACGGCAATATCCACAATATTAATGGCAGAAGCTTATGGCGTGAAACAAAAAATAGCTTCAAAAATTCTTTTTACCACAACTTTAATTTCAATATTTACAATTCCTCTATTAAAAATCTTATTAAATATAGCCAACTAAAACCACCTTAACAGCATGATTAATGAATATTGTAAAGAAAATATACTGAAAACTACATAATGTCTTAAGATTTACATTATGAAGTCAGCAAACCCTGAAAATGAATATATCCCTCTAGATCTAAGGATTTCTGTGAGAAGGGATACTTTAAGGCTAATCACAGAGATGGCTCAAGATATGGGAATAAGCATTAATGAAGTTTTTAGTTTTTTGGCCGAAGATTCCGTAATAGATCTTGAATTACTCGAAGATCTAAATGAGATTGAGATACCCAGTCAGTGCAGTCTTGATGATCTTAAAAACGCTCTTCTTAAAAAGAAGCTTTTTTAAAATTTTTCAACTTTTCTATTTTTCCAATCAGATTTGTAACCGCTATTAACTAAAAATTCAGAATACTTGTTCAAATCACTTTTCTTAATTCTCCATAAATTATAAATCCCATATTCTCCCAATTTTTGATGATTAATATTTGACCAGTGCTTTACGCGCGAGGAATATTCATCTATCACGACCAATAAAGACTTGAATTCATAATCAGGTTGGTCTTTATAATTTTCTCTCCTATCAGTATTTAGCCTGTCTGAAAGATTAATTAATCCTTCTCTAGTATTTGGTTCATAAAAAACTATTTGTCTCGAATAATAATGTAAAGAGGGTTTTCTTATCCCTATCATTGCTAAAGTTTCCTTTCCTTCACGAATATCCGATATAAGTTTTGAGATATTTCTCAAAGGTAATTGCCTAGAAGTATCTGCTAATTTTCTTATTGGTGACATTAAAAAAGATTGTCCAAATAAAAGAAAAATTTGAAGATAAAGAAAAATATTTTTAAACTGTAAAGAAAATAAAATTAATGCAAGAAGTGTAAATAAAGAGAAGAACAATTTGGCTTTAAAAATTATGCCAGAGTTTATTAGGTCAGAAGCCAAATTAGGCATTTCAGGATCATTTATTGAACTTAGCCAAATATTTGAGAAAAAGAATGCTATTGAGAGACCGAAAAAAATTAAAATATTAAAAATCCATAAATATAAAAAACTTTTATTCGAATTTTTTAAGTTTACAAAGCTATTACTAATTAAAATTGCCGCTGCTGGAATTGCAGGCAACCAATAGCTTGGTAATTTCGTAGCAGAAATGCTAAAGAAGATTAAAACTGATGTTAACCAACATAGGGAATATGTATAAAGAGTTTCAGTGACATTGCAACTTTCTTTTAAACTTTTCAAAAAATCTTTAAAGGCTTTAAATATCCCGTAATACAAAAAAGGAGTAAATGGTAATGAGGCCAATATCATTATGTAAAGAAAAAACCAGAATGGTTCTGCATGATTATTTACAACTGAGGTATATCTTTGAAAATTATGATAACCAAAAAAATTGTCCCAAAAAGGCTTTCCCTCTTTTATTAGTTCCAAGATGTACCATGGAACACTTATCAGTATTGTTATTAATAAACCTTTCTTAGGGTTTATCTTGCAGAGCAACGTTTTCCAATCCTTCTGACTAATTAAGAAAGATGTAATAGTCAATGTTGCCAAGACGAATGCAACAGGTCCTTTAGTTAAGATTGCAAGCCCTAAAAATACCCACGCTGAAATGCATTGATCATTATTATTACTTGCCATCCTTCTCCAAAACAAAAGCAAGCTGATCCCTAAAGTTCCAGTTAAAAGAGCATCACTCACTGCAGTCCTACTCCAAATAATTATTAATGGAGACAGAGCAAAACCTAATGCTGCAACTATTGGAGTAAGGAATTGCTTATCACCCTTCTGTGGCCAACAAAACAAAGTATCTCCAATCATCAACATTAAAAATAATGACGCCAAAGCTGAAGGTAGTCTTGCTGAGATTGTCCCTAAACTATCCCAAGTCTCGTTTTTCGGTAATGAGTAAAAAAAGCCCATTAGCCAATATATTAGTGGAGGCTTATCAAAACGGAATATTCCGTTGACTTTTGGAGTTAACCAATCACCAGATTCACTCATTGCCCGTGAAGCTGCTGCGAATAAAGGGGGAGTTTCATCCACCAGTCCTGTGTTGCCTAAACCTAAGATGAATATTAAGACCCCACAAACTAACACTATCAGAAAGGTTATGAGCCTTTTTTTGAATTTAAAATAATTCATTTACTATTATTTATTTTATTTAGATTCGTGAATTGCCTTATTAAGCCAGTTCTCAACCTTTTTTGCAAATATATCTGTGGAGGCATTTTTTTCCACCCATTCTCTGCATTTTTTACGCTCAATTTTTTCAATAATTTTTACATAGAAAAGCATATTTTTTTTATCATCAGGGTCAGCAAGATAACCTGTTTGCCCATGCTGAATAATTTCACTAGGCCCTCCCCTTTTATAAGCTATGACTGGAACACCACAGGCTAAAGCTTCAACAACTACGTTACCAAATGCCTCATTCCATTTTGGAGTATTTAGCAATACCCTACATTTACCAAGCTCTTCTTGCAATTCATTAGTTGATAAAAAACCCATCCAATCTATAGTTCCTTTTGGGAAGGATTTTTCTATCTTTGAGGCATAGATCTCATCTTCTTTAAATCCCCAAACTTTTAGTGTTTCGCCAAGTTCATTCGCAACATAAACAGCATCCTCTAAACCTTTCTCAGGTGCTACTCTGCCAACCCATGCCAAAGGTCCCCCTATTGAATTTTGAAAAGTATAGTTGTGTAACTTAAAGCCATTACCAATAATTATTGGTTTTTTTATAAATGGATAATCATCAGCTTGTATTTTTGAATGAAAAGCAAAATTATATGGATGTTTAGCATATACCTTTGAGATTAAATTACTTATTACTGAACTCTCAGAACCCATACTAATAATATGTGCCATGGGTATATCTACATTAAGAGTCATCCAAATAGGTAACCAATCATAAGACATGTTTAATAATACATCTGCCTTTTTAGCAATATCTAATCCCTTTTCAAGCATTCCTACTAAAAGTGAATTATCTGGAATACTTACGGGGGAGTTGTAATTTCGATGCTGCCAACTAATTTGATCTTTACCATCCACAAAATATACTTTTGCTTTTTCATTCCCCTTAGATAATTTAGAATTTTTTGGAGCTATCACCTCCACCGAGTGTCCTAAAGAAAGCAAGCCTGAAACTAAGGAGTTTATAGTTAATTCAACACCTCCGCCTTTGCCGCTGCCAAGGAAACCTATAGGAGTACTGATCAAAACTATGCGCATTATTTATATTTTTACATCAAGACTCTTTTAAGTAGTATTGTCTGTAAATTTATTTTCCCATAAAGACTTTCTTTGACTAACAAAAAATACCGAAATAAGAACAAAAATTACCCCTATCCATTGAACTATAGAAAGCCTTTCATCTAACCAAACACCTCCACTGAGAAGAGCGAATACTGGAGTTAGAAAAGCAAGAGTACTAAATCCAGTTATCTCTTTATTATTAGCAAAGTAGAAAAACAAACCGTAAGCAATTGCTCCTCCGAAAATACTTGCAAATGACATTAGTCCCCAATCAAATATTGACCAATTTGGGATTATCTGAAAATTTGATTGTAAGCAATGCTTAATTATTAATGGCACACTTCCTAAAACCATGTGCCATCCCGTAACTGCAACTGGATCACTTTTAGTACAGGTGAACCTAATTAAAATTGTTCCAAGTGCCATAGCGAGAGAAGCTGCAAGCATCCATAGTTCACCAAAATTAAAACTTACTTCACTGATAGACGTATCAGACATCAACCACCAATTTCCCAAAAATTCTTGTGGAACTCCTAAAAATATTATTCCGCCCAAGCCAAAAAGTAATCCTAACCATCCTATAGGATTAATTAAATTTCCAAAAATTGCCCTAGCTAGAATTGCCACCAAAAGAGGTTGAGAATCAATCAATACAGACCCTAAACCAGCTCCTGTTTTTTCAATCCCATAAGTTAAAAACAACTGAAAAAAAGTTGCGTCGACAATCGTAAATACAAAAAACCATTTCAAATCACATCTATAAATTTTCAAATCTCTTTTAAATAAATATGTTGTAATTAGAACAAGAATTCCTGCAGGAAGTAATCTTAAAGAAGCCACAAACTCAGGTCCAGCACTAGATACTAATGGAGTCATAGCTGCCATTGAAGTACCCCAAAGTGCAAAAGGGAGTATCATTAAAAACCAATTTAAGATTGAATTCATTAGGTCTGCTGATAATCTTTTTAAAGTAGATTTATGTATTTACCTTAAAAAAATGATTTGGCCTTTTAGACGAAAGTCAAAAAAAAGAATGGCTCGTATAGTAATTGATGAGCCTATTACAAGTTCAACAAGAATTTCTGTCCTAAAAGCTCTTAAACAAATTGAGGATAGAGAATTTCCAGCTTTAATCGTGAGAATTGATTCGCCAGGGGGTACTGTTGGGGATAGCCAAGAAATATATTCTGCTATTAAAAGACTAAAAGATAAAGGATGTAAAGTAATTGCGAGTTTTGGAAACATATCAGCATCTGGAGGTGTTTACATTGGTGTTGCATCTGACAAAATAGTTGCTAATCCAGGCACAATTACAGGATCGATTGGTGTGATTATAAGGGGAAATAATTTATCCGAATTATTAGATAAGGTTGGCATAAAATTCGAGACTGTTAAAAGCGGCGTATTTAAAGATATTCTTTCTCCAGATAAACCCTTGACTAAGGAAGGGAGGGAACTACTTCAAGGGCTAATAGATGAAAGCTACAAACAATTTACCGAAGCTGTTGCTAAAGGAAGAAATTTACCTGTTGAAGAGGTAAGAAAATTCGCCGATGGAAGAATTTTTACTGGAACGCAAGCAAAAGAATTAGGTCTTGTTGATGAAGTTGGAGATGAATTTGTCGCTAGGGAACTTGCTGCAAAAATGGTTAATATTGACCCTAAAATTCAGCCCTTAACATTTGGGAAGAAAAAAAAGAAAATACTAGGACTAATTCCAGGTAGTAAGATAATTGAAAAAGTTTTCAATAATATCTTCTTTGAGATTGATTCATCTAATAAAATACTCTGGTTGTACAAGCCTTAACTTAATATGGATGAAAAAATGAAAGATAATTATAAAATTACTGTTATTAGAGGAGCCACAACAGCATCTGGTAATTCTGTTAATGAAATAGAGGATGCCGTAGTTGAATTAATAGATGAATTAATTTCACGCAACAATCTCATAAAAACGAACTTATTATCCATTACATTTACCGCAACAAAAGATTTGGATGCATGTTTTCCTGCTTCAATAGCTAGGAAATGTAATGGACTTGATTCAGTAGCTTTTTTAGATTGTCAACAAATGTATGTCTCTAACGACGTAGATTTTTGTATAAGAATAATGGCACAAGTTTTATTACCTACAAATTTTCCTGTAAAGCATCCTTATTTAAGAGGGGCTTCAAAATTAAGGACAGATAGATGTTAATCTTAGTAAAACAATTTTTCCACCTAAAAGTTGTATAGGCCTAATTAATCCTTTAAAAATTTATTTGATCAATGTTAAAAAAAACAAATAAACTAGCTTTAAATCATAAAGTTTTAAGGTTTTTTCTTTTACCTATAGTTCTATTTACAACTCCTTTTTATATAGGACAAAATGCTAAAGCAGGGTTGGAATTTCAATGGGACCAAGACTCTGGGTATAGGCGATTAAAGTGGTTTCAAAAAGAAAATCAGCGAAGGTTTAGGAATAAGATTTATTTTTTCTTGAGGCCATCTGATAGAAAAACTGATCTTTTAAAAATCAATTTAGCTATCCCCAAATCTTTTAAAGTCAGTCTAAAAACAGAAAAAATTAGTTTATGCAAGGTAAGGATAGGTGGTTTTGAAAATCGGACAAAATGTTTAGAAGATATACCAGCTGATATTGAAATTAATACCGATGAGTCATCCCTAAGATCCTTAAACATTTATCCCTACAAAGCAATTCCCTCTAATAAAGATAGTTATGCAGTTGTCTTAAAAGTCAATAATCCAAACAAATCAGGACTTCATCAATTCCATTCATATGGGCAACCTAAAGGGAAATCAATTTTAAGTTATTTAGGAAGCTGGACTATAGTGATCGATTAAATGATAAATTAAATATGGATAAATAAAAAAATGACTAAAAGAACTTTTGGCGGGACCTCAAGAAAAAGAAAACGTGTATCTGGATTTAGAGTAAGAATGCGTTCTCATACAGGAAGAAGAGTAATTAAAAGTAGAAGACAAAAAGGTAGAGAAAGGATAGCTGTTTAACTCTAAAGAAATGGCCTTACCCAAACACATGCGTCTAAAGGGACATAGGACTTTTAATTACATCCACAAAAATTCCAGAAAGTACTATGGAGAATTAATGACATTTAAAGTGGTAAGGTCAAATCCAAAAATACTCTTATCCCATAAAATCATAAGTACATCTAACAAATTTAGGTTTGCAATTGCCATTAGCAAAAAAATTTCAAAAAAAGCTGTTGAAAGAAATAAAATAAGAAGAATTTTTCAAGAATGGATACTAACGAACATTAAAAAAATTAATAACCACAAACCTTATTGGTTACTTGTTAACCTTAAATGTGAAGATTTCTGCAATGATAAAAATAGACTTTTGGAGGAATTTCAAAGCTTAATGTTCAAATCCCGTCTAATCAAATGATTAACATGAATGAAGAAACCTTTTACGAAGGTGGTCCTGCAAAAAGTGATTTAATAATAAATCTTATTGCAGGTATCACTATCCTTGGTTTACCATTTACCTTTGCCGCAATAGTTAGAGCATTGTGGTTGAGATATAAGATCACAAATAAAAGAATTACAATAGATGGTGGATGGTTTGGTAAAAACAAAACACAAGTTTCTTTAAGTAATATTGATGAAATCAGATCTATCCCAAGGGGATTCGGATCATATGGAGATATGGTTCTTATTCTTAATGATGGATCGAAAGTTGAGATGAAATCATTACCACTATTTAGAGAAAAGCAAAAATTCATTGAAGAAAATATAAGTAAAAGATCACAAATCCCAAATCTCAGCCAGGTAGAAGGATTTGCTACTAAATCCTAAATAAATTAATTACAAAAACCTTTTTTTCCTGTAAAATAAGATGTCTATTAAAATTTCACTCTTTTTAATATCGTGATAGGGTTCATTTCTGAAAAACTACTTATCCCGATTCTAGATTTTTTCTATGGTTTAGTACCTAGTTATGGTTTAGCAATTGTTGCATTAACAGTCGTAATTAGAATTGCACTTTTCCCTTTAAGCGCTGGTTCCATTAGAAGTGCAAGAAGGATGAAAATTGCCCAACCAGTAATGCAAAAAAGGCAAGCAGAAATAAAATCTAAGTTTTCTGGCGATCCAAAGAAACAGCAAGAAGAATTAGGAAAACTTATGAATGAATTTGGAAGTCCTCTTGCAGGATGCCTTCCGTTGATTGTACAAATGCCCGTGCTATTTGCATTGTTTGCAACCCTAAGGGGATCTCCTTTTGCTGATGTCCCATACAACATAAACCTTAAGGTAGTTCCACAGGACCAAATTGCAGCTATTGACCCAAAACCTTATAAATCCCCCAGACACTCTATTTTCATTACAGAAAAATCACATTTTCCTGTAATTGCTACTATCCCTAACGGAACGAAATTAGGAACAGAAGAATCAATAAAAATAAATTTACAAACCACAAACGGCACTAGCTATTCAGAAGTTTTATCTAAATTCGATAATGGATCAAAATTCCTTCCTACCTGGAAGATTTCAAAAGGGTCCGAAAACCTAAAAATTTCACAAGACGGTACAGTAACTGCTATTAAACCGGGAGATGCGACTATTGAAGCTAAAATCCCTGGTCTAGCTGCAAAAAGCGGTTTTCTTTTTATTAAAGCTCTAGGTCAGGTAGGTTTTTATGTTGATGGCTCAATCAATTGGGATATTGCTGCACTTGTTGGTGCTTTTGGATTAACTTTACTACTCTCTCAAGTTTTATCTAGTCAGGGCATGCCTGCAAATCCACAGCAATCAACAGCCAATAAGATTACACCAGTAATGATTACTGGTATGTTTCTTTTTTTCCCCCTTCCAGCAGGAGTTTTACTTTACATGGTTGTTGCCAATATATTCCAAGCATTCCAGACTTTTCTTCTTAATAAAGAAGCTTTACCAGAGAATCTACAGAAAATTTTAGATCAACAATTATTGTCAAAAAATGAAGTAATAACTACCTCTGCCACAAATATTTCAGATAAAAGATTACCTTTCGAACCCAACAGTAAAAAATAGTCTTGATCTTAAATGATGGATTCATGGTGTAGAAATTTTGAATTACTTATAAAATCAAGAACCTCTTTAATTTGGATCAGGACCAAAGAAGAGGAAAGATTAGAAAAATTAATTAATTATTCTTGTGAAAGAATAAATATAAAAAGATTCATTAGCTGGGATTGTGTTAGCGGTATAAAAGGATTAATAAATGAAGAAGGTAAATTTTCTAACAATCCTTTAGGAATTCTTAATTGGCTTAAAGAACAAAACTCTGAAATTCCAACGGTTTTGTTAGTAAAAGATTTTCATAAATTTTATGATGATCCATCTATCAATAGAACTATTAAAGAACTATTTTCAAACCTTAAGAAAACTAGTCACAATTTAATTATTAGTTCACATTTATTTCCATCATCTGAAGATCTCGATGAATTAATGGCAATTGTAAATTTACCTTTACCTGATCAAAAAGAATTGAAAAATCTAATAAAAAAAATTGCTATTAATACCAATTCCAATCTTGAGGAACAAGACTTAAACGAACTTTCTATAGCTTCAAGTGGACTTACCGAAATAAAAGTAAAGCAAGTCACGGCAAAGGCCCTTGCTCAAAGAGGGAAAATAAGTAAAGAAGATATTAAAGATATTCTTGATGAAAAAAAACAAGTGATCGCCAGAAGTGAAATTTTAGAATTTTTCGAAGCTAAATCAAGTCAAGAAGATATTGGTGGTTTAAATGTTTTAAAAGTTTGGCTTAATCAGAGATACAGAGCCTTTTCTAAAGAAGCTAGAGACTATGGACTACCAATTCCAAAAGGCGTATTACTAGTAGGGGCGCAAGGTACCGGAAAATCACTTACTGCCAAATCAATTTCCAATAGTTGGTCAATGCCACTTCTTAGGTTAGATGTTGGAAGACTATTCTCTAGCCTTGTTGGTTCGAGCGAGGCAAGAACAAGAGAAACAATATTAAGAGCTGAGGCTATGTCACCTTGTATCCTTTGGATTGATGAAATTGATAAGGGCTTTGGCGGCGATGCTAGAAGTGACGGAGGCACTAGTCAAAGGGTTTTGGCAAGTTTATTAACTTGGATGGCTGAAAAAGAATCCGCTGTATTTGTAATTGCCACTGCGAATGCTATAGATAAGCTTCCTGCTGAATTATTGAGGAAAGGTAGATTCGATGAAATATTTTTTCTTGATTTGCCAAATTCCGAAGAAAGATTAAGTATTCTGGATTTGCACTTAAAAAAAAGAAGACCAAGTTATAGTTTTCCTCTTTCTACTATTATCGATAGAACAGATGGATTCTCAGGGGCAGAACTTGAACAAGCAGTAATAGAGGGGATGCATATTTCATTCTCTGAAAATAGAGAGCTTATGGAGAAAGATTTAATAAAGGCAGTTTCTGAATTAGTGCCTTTATCAAGAACCGCTAAAGAGCAAATTGATTTCCTAAAAGAATGGTCATCCACAGGACGAGCCCGATCTGCATCGTGAGTAAAATTTAATTTTTAAATATTTCATAAGTCAGGAATCATTAATTTAGTTAATTTTTAATCAAAAAACCCTAATAATTCATTGAGATTAACTATCTTAATTAATGTATAAAAAAAAAAGAGTGTTAGATCAAAAATTAATAAGAGAAAATCCAACATCTGTTGAAGAGAATTTATCCTTGAGAGGAAAAATTTATAATGTATCCCACATACACGAATTAACTGTTAAGAAAAAAGATATTGATATAGAAATATCCAGTCTTCAATCTGAGAGCAAAAAGTTAAGCAAATTAATTGGTCAAGAAATCAGCAAATCTAAAAATAATGATTCTCCTGAACTAATCTCTTTAAAAAAGAAGGGAAATGAATACAGAGTTAAAATTTCTGAACTCGAAGAGAAACAAAGAATATTAGATAAAGAAGTAGATAATGAGATTTATAATTTGCCAAATTTTCCTAGCAAAGAAGCGCCTATTGGAAAAGATGAAAGTGATAATTTACAAATAAAAACTTGGGGGGATCCTCTAATAAAAGAGAATATAAAATCACACTGGGAAATAGGAGAAAGTCTTAATATTTTCGACTCTGTAAAATCAACAAAAATATCAAAAAGTCGTTTTATCACTCTCATAGGCAATGGTGCCAGATTAGAGAGGGCATTAATTAATTTTATGCTCGATATGCATACTAAAAATGGTTACTTGGAATTAATGCCGCCAGCTTTAGTAAATTCAGAAAGTCTTACCGGATCTGGTCAATTACCTAAATTTTCAAATGAAAGTTTTAAGTGTTCTAATGACGATTTATGGCTTTCTCCAACAGCTGAAGTTCCACTAACTGCTTTTCATAGAAACGAGCTTATTGATCCCAAGCAGTTACCTATTAAGTATGTTGCATATAGTCCATGTTTTCGGCGAGAAGCTGGAAGTTATGGAAGGGATACTAAAGGTTTAATAAGACTTCATCAATTTAATAAAGTTGAACTCTATTGGTTTTGTGATCCAAGTAAATCTTTAGAAGCTCATAAAAAGATTACTTCTGATGCAGAAAGCATTTTAAAAAAGCTCAACTTACCCTACAGATTAGTGGATATTTGTACCGGAGACTTAGGCTTTTCTTCTAGTAGAACTTTTGATCTTGAAGTTTGGCTTCCCAGTAGTAAATGTTATAGAGAAATTTCAAGTTGCAGTAATTGCCTAGACTTTCAAGCACGTAGATCATCAATAAGATCAAAAATTGATAAAAAAAATACATACATACATACCTTAAATGGCAGTGGACTCGCTATTGGAAGAACTATGGCTGCAATTCTCGAGAATGGCCAACAAGCAGATGGTAGCGTTAAGATTCCAGATGCTCTGGTTCCATATTTTGGATCAAATTTTTTAAAAACTGCTTAATATAAAAAAATGAATGTTTTAACCTCAATAACAGTACTTGGATTTCTAATTTTTTTTCATGAGATGGGACATTTTCTTGCAGCAATTTTGCAAGGTATCTATGTTGATGGATTTTCCATTGGTTTTGGACCATCAATAATTCAGAAAAGATATAAAAATATAACCTATTCACTTAGAGCCTTTCCTTTAGGGGGGTTTGTTTCTTTTCCTGATGAAGAAATAAATAATATTGATCCTAAAGATCCAAATCTTTTAAAAAATAGGCCAGTTATACAAAGAGTAATTGTTATATCCGCTGGGGTATTTGCTAACTTAATTCTTGCCTATACCATCTTAATTGTAAATGTAACAACTATTGGAATTCCGTTTGATCCCGAGCCAGGTATTTTAGTTTTGGCTACTCAGCCGGACAAAGCTGCTTCGATTGCTGGATTACAAGCAGGGGATAAAATCTTAAAAATTGAAGGCAATACTTTAGGAGCTGGCGATCAAGCAGTTTCTGCTTTAGTAAAAGAGATTCAAAATTCATCAGAGAACCCAATTTTGATAACAATTAATCGAGATGGAGTACAAAAAGATTTAACTTTGGTACCAAAAAAAATAGATGGGAAGGGTACGATAGGAGCTCAATTACAACCTAATATAAAAAAAGAAACTAAAAAGACAAAAAACATATTTGAACTTTTTAAATACACCAATAATGAGTTTTTATCACTTTTGGTAAAAACAATACAAGGTTATAAAGGATTAATTACAAATTTCTCCTCAACTGCTCAACAATTAAGTGGACCGGTAAAAATCGTTGAAATCGGTGCACAATTATCTCAACAAGGTGGTACAGGTATATTATTATTTGCGGCTTTAATTTCTATTAATTTAGCAGTACTTAATTCATTACCTTTACCATTGTTAGATGGAGGACAACTTGTTTTCACTTTAATTGAAGGTTTTAGAGGAAAGCCCGTACCAGTCAAGGTACAAATGGTTGTTACTCAATCCAGTTTTTTTCTTTTAGTTGGACTAAGCGTTCTGCTTATTATTAGAGATACTAGTCAACTATTAATAGTACAAAGATTATTAAACCAATAAAAAAATTTTTAAAACTGTTCTTCAAGCTGTTAATATAGTGGATAGTTTTAAATATTCTAACTAAATGGCGAAAAAGTCCATGATTGCGAGAGAAGTTAAACGCAAAAAACTTGTGAATAAATATGCTGCAAAAAGGAAAGCATTATTAGATGAATTTAATGCCGCAAAAGACCCAATGGCAAGATTAGAAATTCATAGAAAGATTCAAGGCCTGCCAAGGAACTCTGCACCAAATAGAGTAAGAAATAGGTGTTGGGCAACTGGTAAACCGAGAGGAGTATATAGAGATTTTGGTCTTTGCAGAAATCAGTTAAGACAAAGAGCACACAATGGTGAACTTCCCGGTGTAGTTAAATCAAGTTGGTAAAGTAAGCTTCTAATTATATTTTTTTTCTGCAGAAATTAAAATTAATAACCATTTAAAGACATTTTTAAAAAATTTTATAGCTTATTTAAATATTTACTCAATATGTCCCTATATAATGTAAGAATGAATTATGTATAGATTTATAATTTAAAAAGTGGAAGGACAAAATAAGTCGATCACGTTTGACGGACGAGAGATACGACTAACTACAGGACTATATGCTCCTCAAGCAAGCGGATCAGTAATGATTGAGTGTGGAGACACCTCTTTATTAGTTACAGCAACAAAAACTGCAAAAAAAGAAGTTTCTGACTTTCTACCTCTAATTTGTGATTACGAGGAAAAACTATATGCTGCAGGAAGAATTCCCGGCGGTTTCATGAGAAGAGAAGGTCGTCCTCCGGAAAGAGCGACCTTGATTTCAAGATTGATTGATAGACCAATGAGACCTCTTTTCCCTGTCTGGATGAGAGATGAAATACAAATTGTTGCATCATGCCTTTCTCTTGACGAAAGAGTTCCAGCTGACGTTTTAGCTGTAACTGGAGCATCTATTGCAACATTATTGGGAGAGATACCTTTTTATGGACCCATGGCAGCGGTTCGCGTAGGTTTAATAGGTGATGATTTTATTCTCAATCCTAGTTATAGAGAAATTGAAAAAGGGGATTTAGATATTGTTGTAGCTGGATCTCCAGATGGAATTGTAATGATTGAAGCTGGTGCCAATCAGCTTTCTGAACAAGATACTGTAGAAGCAATCGATTTTGGATATGAAGCAGTAACTGAACTAATCAAATCTCAAGAAGACCTTCTTAAAGATCTAGGTATAAAACAAAATAAGCCCTCGGATCCTAAAGAAGATACAACCTTACCAGAATATTTAGAGAAAAACTGTACAAAGTCTATTGATTTGATTTTGAAAAAGTTTGATCAAACAAAAGAAGAAAGAGATGATGAACTTGAAAAAATTAAACTAGGAATACAAGAAAAAATTGAAGGTTTGAAAGATGATAACCAATTAAAAGTTTTAACTTCAGAAAATGATAAATTAATACATTCTGACTTTAAGAAACTAACCAAAAAATTAATGAGAGCCCAGATTATTAAAGAGGGGAAAAGAGTTGATGGGAGAGACCTCGACGAGGTCAGAAAAATATCAGCTAACGCAGGAATTTTACCAAAAAGAGTTCACGGCTCTGCACTATTCCAAAGAGGCCTAACACAAGTGTTATCTACAACAACCTTAGGTACCCCTAGTGATGCTCAAGAGATGGATGATCTAAATCCTAGTACTGAAAAGACTTATCTTCATCATTACAATTTCCCTCCTTATTCAGTCGGAGAAACTAGACCAATGAGAACTCCTGGAAGGAGAGAAATTGGTCATGGAGCTCTTGCAGAAAGAGCAATTATACCTGTCCTTCCAGGTAAAGAAACATTTCCTTATGTTCTAAGAGTCGTTAGTGAAGTATTAAGTTCAAATGGCTCTACCTCAATGGGTTCTGTTTGTGGTAGTACCCTCTCATTATTAGATGCAGGAGTGCCTCTAAAAGCTCCAGTTAGCGGAACTGCTATGGGTTTAATTAAAGAAGGTAATGAGATAAGAATTCTTACAGATATCCAGGGGATTGAGGATTTCCTCGGAGATATGGATTTCAAAGTTGCGGGGACTGAAAAAGGCATTACAGCATTACAAATGGATATGAAAATAACTGGATTACCAGTATCAGTTATTTCAGATGCTATTAAAAAAGCAAGACCAGCAAGGATTCATATATTAGAGAAAATGCAAGAGGCGATTGATAAGCCCCAAGAAGCTTTATCTCCTCATGCTCCAAGACTTTTAAGTTTTAGAATTGATCCTGAACTAATTGGAACAGTGATTGGCCCTGGAGGAAGAACTATTAAAGGTATTACAGAAAGAACTAATACAAAAATAGATATAGAGGATGGAGGCATAGTAACAATAGCCTCCCATGATGGTGCTGCAGCTGAAGAAGCACAAAAGATAATAGAAGGATTAACAAGAAAAGTTCATGAAGGTGAAATTTTCTCTGGTGTCGTTACAAGAATTATTCCAATTGGAGCTTTCGTAGAAATTCTGCCTGGTAAGGAAGGGATGGTTCATATTTCTCAACTATCTGAAGCGAGAGTTGAAAGGGTTGAGGATGTTGTAAGGCAGGGTGATGAAGTAACAGTGAGGGTTAGAGAAATAGATAGTAGAGGAAGAATAAACCTTACCCTAAGAGGAGTTTCACAAAATAACGGAATGAATTATCCAGAGCCTACCCCAACGCCCGTAGCACCTCTAAATTAGTTTAAATCAAACAAATCATTTTCTTTTATGATTTGTTTGATTTGAATACAGATATCTTTATGAGTAGATTTATTATTAGTAGCAACAATAATACCACTTTGATTAAAGTTAATTTTGTTGTATTCTAATTCCTCGTTTTCAAGATTTGTTATTCTACCTCCAGCAGCTTTTAGGATAGCTTCTGGCGCTGCAAAATCCCAATCTTTGGGAAAGCTTTCCCCACCAAGGCATACAGAAATATATATATCACTTTCGCCTCTTATAATTGAAGCGATTTTACATCCAATGCTACCCATTACAATTTTTTTCTTAAATTGAATTTTATCTATGAGTATATTTAATAATTGATTACGGTGATTTTTACTGGTAACCAAAGTCATTTCATTTAAACTTTTTTTTTCTATTAGTGTTTTTTCTTCTTTAAATCCATTTCTTTTCTCACACCAAACCTTTTCTCCATCGGAAAACCATAATTCGTTTTTATAAGGTATTAAAACCACTCCTAAGAAAGGTCTATTTCTATAGTTCAAAGCTAGGTGCATAGCATAATTCCCAGTCCCTTGAATAAAATCCTTTGTTCCATCAAGAGGATCTAAAACCCAAAGCCAGTCTGAATACTTATTGAAGTGATTAGAATCTAAATTCAAATTTTCTTCACTCAAAATTTCCCAACCAAAACGGGAATAATTCTGATTAATTCGTTGTATTATTTTTTCATTAACTCTTAAATCTGCCAAAGTGACGGGATTATTTTTATCCTTATATTGAATAATATTTTCTTGATTTTTGTTTGTTTTTATTAAATTTGAATAATGAATCAAAATATCTGAGGCTTCCCAGCTGAAACTCCTCAAATCATCGATAATATTATTAATATCTGCCCCAATTGGTAATTGAATCACAACATGAATAATAATTCTTCATTATCTCATAGAGGGCAAGAACCAGAAAAAGGTATTTTATATTTAGTCGGCACGCCGATTGGAAACTTATCTGATATTTCTTTAAGGGCATTAAATATACTTAAAAATGTTTCTTTAGTAGCATGCGAAGACACTCGACAAACGAAAAAAATAATGACCAAGTACGGAATTTCAAATACCTTAATGAGTTTCAATCAATCTAATGCGATAAAAAAAATACCTCAAGTAATAAAACTTCTAAAAGAATCAAATGCTGTCGCACTTGTCAGTGATGCCGGCATGCCATCTATTTGCGATCCTGGCGAAGAATTAGCCAGAGAGGCAAAATTAAATGAAATAGAAATTATATGTATTCCAGGGGCGTCAGCCTTATTAACAGCTCTGGTTTCAAGTGGTTACCCATCTTCAAAATTCATCTTTGAAGGTTTTCTTCCAAAAAAAGGATTATTAAGAAAGAAATTGCTTTTAGAAATTAGTCAAAATAAAAAAACTACAATTTTTTTTGAAGCACCGCATCGTTTAAAAAAAACTTTAGATGAATTAAAAGAATTTTGCGGAGGCACAAGAGAGATTACTGTAACAAAAGAATTGACAAAAAAGTTTGAAAAACATATTGGCTCAAATATTGATGAAGTAATAACTTATTTTGAAAAAGAAGAAGTTTTAGGAGAATTCACTATTGTTTTAAAAGGAATAAATTCCGATTCAAAAGATGAAATGAATAAGACAATTTTGAAAGAAGAATTATATGAACTAACTAATGCAGGCCTAAGTTTATCTGCCGCATCAAAATATTTAGCCAAAAAAAATAATATCTCTAAAAGTATCATTTATAATTTATCTAAATCCAATAAAATTATTTAAATGAGGATTTACTTTAATAAGATTATCTTTAATACAGTATTCAACTTATTATTATTTTTGTTTTTATTTATAGGACTTCAGAATAGTACAAATAAAACAAAAATAAATCTATTTATTAATGAAACTATTAATTTACCAGTAGGTTTTAGTTTAGGAACAAGTTTTATACTAGGGTCTATTGCAGGAAGTTTTTTAAATTTTAATATTCTTAAGAAAAAGAACTAAAAAATTAAATTGTTATTAATTGTTCTTCGCTTACAATTCTAGAAATTCCTCGAGCGAGTAAAAGTGGGGCTACTATCTTAAAAACATTTGTATTAGGTACCTTAATTACTTTTTTATCCTTATTACAATTTCTTTTAGCAACTTTAATGTCAAAATAAATTTGTATAGTTTTTCTATTCAAATCTTCTTCAGGTAGAAATTGCCAAGAAGGGAATTCTCGTAAAAACTTAGTTTCCAATTCAATATTTTTATCTACAATCATGTATACAACTTGTGGAAAAACAATACTATCTAAAGGAACAGAAGACAAATCTTTTTGTTTCTCTTCATCAATTTGAAAATAAATTGGTTCTAATTCATAAAAATCATTCTGAAAATTATTTGATTCTTGATTTTTGATTACTGAATTATCACTCACAAATTTATTATCATTAAGCTCACCCTTAGCTAGTAATTTATATTCATTTTCATTGATATTTTTCCTAAGATACTTATTTATAGTTGCTTTTGTATAACCGTAAGATTTAACTAAATTATTTATTTGAATTCCCGATTTAAAATCATTCACTAAGGATATTATTTCATTTTGAGTAATCTTTTTTGGCACTTCTTTAATCTTAAAGTAATTAGTATTTGATTTACTATTTAAGAAATATTTTAATTTATAAATAATTTGAAGTAAAGTAAAAATAGGTTAAAAATATGTTTGAAATCAAATTATTTTCGACTTTTTGATACTAAATATAATGAAAAAATTTAAAGAAAATTTTCTAAAAACTATTAAAAGATTGATTTTTCCAAATCATTTTTTATATATAGTTTTAATTTGTTTTCCGCTATTAATTTATTTTGGAGAGAAAAGTTTCATAGCTTTTGATGAAGGATACTACGCATTGCAAGGGAAATGGGTTTTAGACTATAACAATTGGATTACACCTCAATGGTTTGAGCATGTTCAATTTGATAGAACTCCATTATTACCAGTTTTAATAGCTATCTCATATAAATTATTCGGAATTAGTTATTTTTCGGCGCATTTACCAGTATTTATTTCCACATTAGTAGTTTTATATTTTACTTATAAAATACATGAATTTCTTATTGGGTATAAGTTACGATGGCTATCACCATTAATCCTAATAACAACTAGTTTATGGATAAATTACACTCATTTAGCGACTCAAGATATTTTATTAGTAGCGATAGAAATTTTTGGAATATATTTTTTAATTGAATCTTCAGAGGATGCCAACAGATTTAAAGTCATCTTAAGTTCAATTTGGATAGGTTTATCCTTTTTCTTAAAGACTTATATGGTAGTAATACCATTTATAGCTATTTGTCCATATATTCTTATACACAAAAGAAATTTATTAACTAAAAAATATTTTTATTTAGGACTAATTTTAGGTTTTATTCCTGT
Source organism: Prochlorococcus marinus (assembly GCF_001180265.1). Taxonomy (GTDB): domain Bacteria; phylum Cyanobacteriota; class Cyanobacteriia; order PCC-6307; family Cyanobiaceae; genus Prochlorococcus_A; species Prochlorococcus_A marinus_H. The sequence continues at coordinate 56,487 of NZ_CVSW01000063.1, forward strand.
AATTGTTTGGAGTATATTATCTTTCAAAATATATGGTTTAGATTTCTTTTATGGAATAAACAACAAGGTTTTAAGCTTGTCAAAAAACAATACATTTAGCCAACCTTTTTATTATTATTTGTGGAATTTACCAGTTTCATTTTTACCCTGGACACCATTTTGTTTTAATGGTTTGAGGTTAATAATGAAAAATTATAGTTCAAAAAAATTCTATTTTTTATTTATTTATCCTTTGTTATTAGTTTTTTTATTAAGTCTATTTAGTACTAAAATTCCCTATTACTCATTACAAGCATTCCCATTTCTGGCTATTTCAACAAGTTATGGTCTTTTAGAATTTTCTTCTAATTTAAATTTGAAGAAAAAAAGAATTTTAAATAAAGTTTTATTTACAATTTTATTCATAATTATCGGAGGTTTTGTTTATTTTTTAATCAAAAAAAATAATATTCAAGAAGAAACAAATTTTTATATATTTATAAGTTTGCTTTCAATTATCGTTCTTATCTCCCCTCCATTGCTAATAAATATTTTTTCCCCGAGAAAATTGAGTTTATTTTCATTTTTGATAGGTCCTTACCTTACTACTCTTTTAGTAGTACAAACTGGCTTACTAAGTAATAGGAGTCCCGCAATAAAAGTTGCTATCAATAATTTATATGATGCTGAATTAATTAGTGATAATGAAATATATGTCATTACACCAAAAGATATTAGTGGGAAAGAATTATCAGAAATAATTAAAATAAATCTTTATTCAAAAAGTAAAATTAAAAGAGTTAATAACCCTAATGAAATCAAATCAAATCAACTTATATGGGTAACCAATAATGATGTTAAAAAATTTGAAAATTTAACAACTAAATTTAAAAGCAAAAAAATCTCTGAGTGGGTTCTTACAGAAAAATTTTAATTTTCAAATTTCTTTATTAAACAATTTCTTTATTGTGTAAGTATTTCTAAAGGTAATTTAAGAGTTGAACAGATTTCTCCTTTAGATTAAAATTGAATCTATTGAGCTCTCTTAGCTCAGCTGGATAGAGCAACTGCCTTCTAAGCAGTGGGTCTCAGGTTCGAATCCTGAAGAGAGCGTTTAAAAAATTAAATTGAATTCAACTAAATTTGATAGAAAAGTGTGAATATTGATTATTTCCATTTATTAAATATATTTAGTTAATTTTTTAAGCCAAATAATTAATTAAAATTTTTTTAATTATAATTAAGTAATTTTAGCAACTATTCTCTCGAAGTCAGTTACTCTGAGTTCCTTCTCACCAAAAATTAAATTGCCTTTACCCTGAAATTTTTCCCACCATTCTCTAGCAAAATCTTTTAGCTTAGTACCCTTGCCATTCCCAATATTCTCGACGAAAAAATTATCAGAATTATTTATTAACTTCTCATAAGCATGTAAAAGTTTTTTTGCAACATCTTTTACTTCTATGAAGTCTCTAATTTGATTTCCATGAGACATATGAAAATCTTTTCCACTTAATGCAGCTTTTCTTAAAGAGGGCCAAAATCTGTTCTCATTCTCTCCATCACCATATACTTGAAAAATTCTTTGATAAGAAACATTTATATTATTTAATCGGCAAAATTCCTTAATCATATAAAAACTCATTACTTTTGATGATGGATAGGCACCTACAGGAATTAATGGAGCTGTTGGAGGAATAAATTTAAAAGCATTAGAACTTTCCCCATACTCAAATGCAGTTCCAGCAATTAAAAATTTATCTATACCTAATAATGCACATTTTTGAAAAAATTTTAATGTATCAAGACAATTAATTTTGATATACGTTTCCAACTTATCGTAGGGCGCATTAGGACAATGAGATGCTAAGTGGATAACACTTTCACAGTTTTCAAGAAATTCAGTTTTGATTTGACATAAAGAACAATTATTTAACCAAATAAGATTTCTATGTAAGAATTTGTTCTGATTTCCAGTCGTTCTTGTGGGGGCAATCACAATATATCCTTTTTCTAACAATAATTTTGCTAATTGGGAGCCTATAAATCCTGATGCACCAGTCATAAATATTTTTTTATTTACCATGGCAAATTTTAAATCTACAAATTTAAATAATATAAATAATTAAAAATAAAATGACAACACATAAATTTTTATTTATTCTCTCTAATCAATAGAAATCTATAATTTTGTAGTTAAAGTTAAGCAAAGTTAAAAAACTTATATGCTAAATTTAACTTAAGAATTTTATATTGCGTATTTATATTTATGTATGTATATGAATTCTAAAAATTTATCTTCTTTTAAAAAAATTAATTATATTTCATTATCTTTTAAAATAGGTATATTCTTTTTAGTTTCAGCTCCTGCTATATCTACCATATTTTTAATATTCTCTTCAATAGGAGGTTTCATTCTTCAAAAGGGAAAAATCTTAAATGATAAGTTTAATATTTTTTTATTTTTTATTTCTTTATTAATTTTATTAGTTACTATCTATCAAACTTTTTTTGGGGAAATACCCTATGTAAGTTGGACCCATTCTTTGAGTTGGATTGGACTTTTTAATTGGATACCTTTATTTTTTTGTTACATTGGATTCCAACCATTTCTCAACTCAAAAGATTCTCGAAGAATTATTTCTTTAATATTCTTATTAGGTACAGTTCCTTTACTCATTAGTGGGTTACTCCAATATTTTTTTAAGATTTATGGACCTTTTGATGCACTCAATGGTCTTGTTATTTGGTATTCAAGGCCTTTAGAACCTGATGAAGGGTTGACAGGATTATTTAATAATAGAAATTATGCTGGTGCCTGGTTAAGTATAATTACCCCATTTTCAATAGCTTATTTATTAGAAAAAAGGGATATAAAAAAAAGAATAATATCTCTAATACCTTTATTAATTATATTATTAACGACTTTTCTCACCTTCTCAAGGAGTGCCTGGCTAAATGCAGGTATAAGTTTATTATTATTAATTGGCAAGTCTTCCATTATATTTTTGATCTCGGTATGTTTTTTATTTTTTTTATTAAGTTTAAGTTGTTTTGGAAATTTAAATATTTTAAATATAAGTTCTTTATTTGATAGTTCTATATATTACAGATTTTGCTCCAAATTTTCTGAATTCGGTTTTTCAAATTCCCACAGACTCATAATATTTGAAAATGCTCTAAAACTAATAAAAAGCAAACCTTTAATTGGTTATGGGGCATCATCATTTGCGACTTTATATTTTATAAATACTGGAAGGAGTACAACGCACACTCATAACATACTGATGGATTTAGCCATAAATTATGGTTTGCCAGTCTCAATTTTAATTGGCTCTTTTGTAATCAAACTTATAATTGAAAGCTTTAGAGAAATTTATTTAAATAAACAAAAATTATTTTCTTTTTTTGATAAAGCTTGGTGGGCTTCCTGCTTCATTATGATGATTTCACATTTATATGATAATACTTACTATGACTTAAGAATAAGTATTTCTTGCTGGGTATTACTAGCTGGGCTAAGAAATATCATAAGAACTAAAAAAAAATAATTTATTAATTTTTTATAAATAGACTTTAGAAATACTCATTTAGTTATTATTTTAAATGTATGTGAAAATCAACTATAACTTTGTCTGCACTAACTAATTATTTACTGATTGAAGCTGAAGCCATAGCAAATACAGCAAAAAAGCTTGATGAAAGTGAAGTAGAGACTGCCTTCAAGATATTAAAAAGCTGTTTTAAAAATAAAGGCAAATTAATCACTTCTGGAGTTGGGAAAAGTGGTATAGTTGCTCGAAAAATAGCAGCAACATTCTCATCATTAGGTATAACTGCAATATATTTAAATCCTCTTGACGCTCTCCATGGCGACTTAGGAATAGCAGCCCAAAATGACGTCGCAATACTCCTATCAAATAGTGGAGAAACAAAAGAAATAATTGAAATAATTCCTCATTTGAAGGCCAGAGAAATTAAATGTATAGGTATTATTGGAAGAAAAAATTCAAATATTTTTAAAGCATGCGATGTATTTCTTGATAGCTCTGTTGACAGGGAGTCGTGCCCTTTAAATCTAGCCCCTACGACAAGTACATCAGTAGCTTTAGCTATCGGTGATGCTTTGGCAACTGTCTGGATAGAGAGAGAAAAAGTTTCTAGAAAAGACTTTGCCAATAATCATCCTGCAGGTAATTTAGGAAAACAATTAACACTGCAAGCCCAAGATCTAATGATACCATCAACCTCAATAAAATTCTTAAACCCAGAAGAAGGTTTAATGCAGATAATAGAGTATTTGACTAAAGATGGAATGGGAGCATGTTGTGTCAGTAAAGATAATGAAACAAAAAAAATAATTGGTTTAATTACTGATGGTGATCTTAGGAGGGGACTTAAAAAACATCCCTCAAACGAATGGTCTAAACTTAGAGCAAAAGACTTGATGACGTGCGATCCAATAACCATCTCAAAAAAGACTTTAGCCATTGAGGCATTAAAACTTATGGAAAACAATCGGAAAAAAAGTATTGGGATTCTTCCTATTGTCAACAAAGATATGATTTGCCTTGGGTTATTAAGGTTGCATGATTTAATTCAGTCCGGATTAAGTAACTCTTAAATGTTTTTCAAACTCAATTCAATTAAAAAAAAACTAAAGTCAATTAAACTTTTAGTGCTTGATGTAGATGGAGTTTTAACTGATGGAAAAATTTATATTAATTCTAATGGAGATGAAATCAAGAAGTTCAATGTTAAAGACGGCCTTGGAATAAAATTACTTCAAGAATCAAATATTGAAATTGCACTAGTAAGTGGAGGCAGCCCAAAAAGTGCGATTCACAGAGCAGATCAATTAAAAATCAAAAATTGTTTTTTTAACGTTAAGGATAAAAAGAATATTGTTTATAAATTAATTAAAATCATGAAATTAGAAAATCATCAAGTTTTATATGTTGGCGATGATCTAAATGATTTATGTGTCAAAAATATAGTTGGGATTTTTGCAACACCAAAAGACGCCACAAAAATTGTAAAAAATCAAGCAGACTTAGTACTTTCCAATAATGGAGGTGATGGAGCGATAAGAGAAATTGCTGAAATACTTTTAAAAGATAAGCAAAACTACAAGAAAATTTTGATTAATGGTTGGATAAATAAAAACTAAAGGTTATTTATCCATAAAAATCTTTCTAGCATGAAACAATTGTTCTTTTGTATCGATAGAAATAAAATTGCCTTCAACTTCAAATCCATGAAATTTAATACCAGAATCGATCAACCTCAACTGCTCTAATTTTTCAAGTTTTTCTAGGTTTGATTCTGGTAAGGACTCCCATCTCATCAAGATATCTCCCCTGTAACCATAAATCCCGACATGCCCCCAATATTGACATTTCCTTGACCAATTTTCCTTTTTTTCATCTCTAATAAAAGGTAGTGCCGATCTAGAAAAATAGATAATTTCTTTATTATTAGAAATGAGTGTTTTAACTAAATTTGGATTATGTATATCTTGATTATAAATTTTATATATTGGAGTAACTACTTCAGGAAGTCTATCTTTACTAGAAGAAAATTCAATTAATTTATCAATAATTTTGGGGTCAATAAAAGGTTGATCTCCTTGTACATTAATAATTAGAGTTTCTTCTGGAGATTTTTTGCCTAATAATTTTTCTATTATTGATGCGATTCTTGCACTACCAGAGCTACATTTCTTACTAGTAAGAAAACCATTAAATCCCCATTTTTCTGCTTTTTTCAAAAGACTTTCATCATCACAACAAAGGAAAAGATTATCTGATAATTTCGATAATGAACATTGTTCTAAGACTCTCTGGATCATTGGCTTGCCGCCAATATCACACAAAACTTTATTAGGTAATCTAGAAGATTCTAGCCTAGCAGGAACTGCAATAATAACGTACATATTAAAAATTCATCGCTTGCTCTCTTGCCAAAAACCACTCTTTATCAAGGGTTGAAAATTCTTGACCATTCTTAAACCAAGGACCACCTAAAGTCCAATGCACTAAAGAAAGTTGATCAACCTTTTCTTTTGATTCTGGGAGTTCTTGCACATCGACAAGGAAGTTCCAGCCAAATGAATCAATTTCTCCAATTTCATCTTCACTTTCCAACCATTTAAATTGATGCAATTCCAATCCTGAAGCCCTATTAACATAATCTACAGTTAATTTTCTGCATTTTTCACAATTAAATAACATTAATGAACTCCAATTTTTTTTTGGGTATTTAGTCTGTATTTCTCCCAAAAACTTAGTTTTTGTTTTTGGAGAATGATCATGTTTAACGCAAAGTAACGATTTTTCAATATCCCTTAATGCCCATAATTTAGAAATATCAGCTCTACATAGCATGTCGCAGTCCATGAATAATGCCCAACCTTTATAGTCCATTAATCTAGGCACAAGGAATCTTGTAAATGAAAAATCAGTACTTTGATTAATATCTCTTTTTCTGTAAAAAAGTTTCTGATTTTCTAGTTGCGATCGTACTAATGGAATTATAGAAACTGGCATTGATGAATTTTGATAAATGCTATCAATTAAAGTATTTGTTGCAGCTCTCTCTCTGGAGTCATATCCAATAAAAACAGTAATCAAGTTATCTTGCATACGCAAATTTTATAAAATCTAAAATATTTTAAATATAAACATAATTATTAACCATAGCAAGAACAGATAATTAATTATAAAATAACAATTATGCTTTAAAAAATATTTAATAATGAAAGTCAATAATTCATCAATTAAGTTTGAGATAGGTAATGATCATCCTATCTTTCTAATAGGAGGTCTAAATGTTATTGAGAATGAGGAAATTACGTATCAAACAGCCAAACACTTTAAGAAAATATGTAACAAATTAAACATAGAACTTTTGTTCAAAGCATCTTATGACAAAGCCAACAGATCATCAATAGATTCTTATAGAGGTCCTGGATTAAAGCAAGGATTAAAAATTCTGCAAGATATAAAAAAAGAATTATCTATAAATATCATAACTGATGTTCATAACGAGAATGAAGTTGAAGAGGCTGCTAATATTTGCGATGCTTTGCAATTGCCAGCTTTTCTAGCGAGGCAAACAAGTTTAATCGAAAGTTTAGCTAAATCCCACAAACTGATAAATATAAAAAAACCACAATTTATTAGTCCTCATCAAGTTGTGAATATAGTTGAAAAGTTTTTCCATTATGGAAATCACAATATTATGGTATGTGAGAGAGGATCCAATTTTGGATATGATAATTTAGTTGTAGATTTCTTAGGTTTTGAAGTTATAAAAAAAACTTGTCATAACATTCCATTAATATTTGATATTACTCATTCATTACAATTCAGGAATATTAATGACAAACAGTCTGGGGGACGAAGAGAACAGATTCTTGATTTAGCATTAGCAGGAACAGCATTAAGTATCTCTGGGATTTTCTTAGAAACTCATCCAAATCCCGACGAGGCATTATGTGACGGTCCATCTGCACTTCCTTTAGACAAATTAGAAGATTTTCTAGTGCGATTAATCGCTGTTGACAATTTAGTCAAGAGTTTTTCAAAACTAGAAATCAAATAATGATATGGCAAGTAGAACCTTAATAAAAACCAGACAATATATTTTAGTTTACATTTTCTTTGAATTATCCTTAATTTCAATATCAATTTTTTTAGCATCCATCACTTCAGATGTAGACTATCGTACCCAGTTTTACACTATAGTTATCATATTTTTATGGCCAATATTTAGTTACTTAGGGAATAGGTATGAAAATATATTTGTAAAGGAAAAGTTTATTCATTTCATATTTAAACTTCTTCTTTCATCGGCTATTATCATATTTGCTTATAGCTTCTTAGCTACAACACTTGACTTATTCAAGATCTTAAAATCTGAATACCAAGTTTCTTTCTCTTATATTTTTCTTTTCAAGACTCTAATTTTTAATTTATTTTTTAATTTATTTTTTCAGCCAATATTTAATAAATTCTTCAAAGTTAAAAGAAAAACCGAAGTATGGAATTTTATAGGATCTGACAATACCTTTTTAATGATAAAAAAAAGTTTATCTGATAAAAAATACAAAAATTTTTTAAAGGTCAAAAAAATTTCAAAAAGTTTTGTAAATAATCTCGAAGATAAGAAAATTATAATAGATCATCAAAATAACATTGAAAATTTTTATTACTCATTATTAGATGAAAATATTGAAAATATTAGTGATGTATTAAATATTGAAGATTGGTATGAAAAAGTATTTGAGAAAATACCTATAAACTTATTTACTTTGGAAAATATTTATCAATTAAAGCTTGCTTCTAAGAATAATTTCTCTAATAAAATTAAGAGAATAGGTGACATCGTATTTTCAGTCCTAATCCTCTTATTAACTTTCCCAATCTCGTTAATAAGCGCTTTATTAATAAGTCTAGAAGATCAAGGACCCATTTTCTATAAACAAAAAAGAGTCGGTTTAAATGGAAAGATTTTTAATATTTACAAATTCAGATCGATGGACGTTAAAGCTGAGTCAGAAGGAATAAAATGGGCAACAAAAAATGATCCAAGAACAACTAAGATCGGAAGGCTTTTAAGAAATACCAGATTTGATGAAATACCTCAACTTTTAACTGTTTTAAGAGGAGAGATGAGCTTAATAGGGCCAAGACCTGAAAGGCCTGAAATTGAAAAAATGCTTAAAAAAAACATTGATCACTATAATTTAAAATATTTAGCTAAACCCGGGCTTAGTGGCTGGGCACAAGTCAATTATCCATATGGATCTAGTTTAAATGATTCTAGAAATAAACTAGCATATGATATTTTTTACATAAAAAACAAATCAATATTTCTAGATTTTATTATTTTCATTAAAACAATTAGAGTTGTAATTAATTTCAAAAGATATGGATCTAATTAAATTGATTTAAAACATCTTCTGCATGTTTTATTGGATCAAAATATTTTTTTATTTTTATATGAATTTTATCAAGATTTTTTGGATCTATTGAATCAACTTTTTCTAGATTCCTTAAAAGATTAATTAGACTCTTTTCATCATCATAAAAGTTAAAAAGATTTGGATAACTGTCAGATATTAATGAAGAAATCTCTAGAGCACCACCAGATCTGGGCGATATTATTCTACAACCTAAAAATAATGCCTCTAGAAAAACAATTCCAAATGGTTCTGTTTCTGAACAACTTATAAAGTATTTTGACCTTGCAAGCATCTGATAGCATTTATTATGACTAATAAAGTTTTTAAAGTTTATTTTAGTATTTTTATTATTTAATAGATATTTATTTTTGGAAGAACCTTCACCAATAATATAAATATTAAATCCTTCTGAAGCGAGAATCTCAAGTGCAAAAAGTAAATAACTTGGTAACTTAAATTTTGTAGCTCTTCCAATGAAAATAATATCAATATCCTTTGTGTATTTTGTTTTTAAAGGTTTTTTTAAAAAACTATATGGTAAGGAGTTTCTTAGTGTAATTGTTTTAATTTTATAAATACTGAATAAAATCGAGCTTGTATATTTACTAACTGATATAGATTTAGTTCTTCTAATTCTTACAAGTAAAATTACAATTTTAAATAAATAGTACCTTATGAAATCCTGCTGTGTTTTTGAAGGAAAACCATGAAAAAAATTTATTGTATTGGCTTTTGGTAGTGGAATAAAATTATATATTCCCCAAGTTATAAAATATTCTTTTTTTTTAAATTTAGTAAATGTAGAATTAAAGATTCCAAGAATAACAAATTTAATTGCTTTTAATCCATGTATATATTCAACAGAATGACCAAGCTCTTTTAATGAATCTCTTAGAGAGGATGTTATAATTCTAACTCCTCCCATACTTGAAGAGCCAAATATATATATTTTTTTTTTAGGGAAATCCATTTTTCTAGATCTATTAGAAAATACTATGCATTTAAATTAAATATAATAAATATTAAAAATTATATTATAACCTTTTAAATAATCATTAATTACAAAATTTACTAAATAAAGATTATGTTAGCATTATAAATATTTTAGATAATTCTAATGAATATAATTTTTGTTAGAAAGTTATTTTATCTTTTTTTTAAATGTAGATTTTTATATTTAATTACTAATTCTGTTGCCTATAGAGAGCTTAAAAAGAAGGATTTTTTTAAAAATAAGTTTACATCTTTTATATTTGTAGGTGAATACTATGATTCAAAATTAGTAAGTAATGCAAAAAATAATAACCACTTCACATTGCCATTATCGGACATAAGATTAAGACCTTATAGTTTTTTAGCTAAAACCCAAGTATTATATTCCGACTTCGTTCAGCTTGTAATATGCCTGTTATTTATTCTCTTTAAAAAAGAGAAATTTAAAGTAATATTTACCAGCATAATGAATTCAAGAACTCTATATTTTTTAGATAAATTATTCCCAGATTACTTAGAAATTCAGGACTGGCAATTCAAATATATATATGACTATCTTACCCAAAATTTTTTAAACAAAACAATTTCATTCAAATATGGAAGTTTTAACTTTAGAGCTAGTCATAAATTAAAATGTAATGTAATCTTCCCTTATAGCGCCAATGATGAGCTTTATAAATTAATTAGTTATAAAAAAAATGGCGATATTCTTATAATTCATAATCCAAATAGAGAACAAATTTTTTGGCAAAATATTAATAAAGAAATAAATAATAGTTTTAAAGAAAAAAAAACTTTTTATATAATCATTCACCCAAAAACCTTTTTGGAAGACAAAATATCATTCATTGATAATTTTAAATATAATATTAATTTCTCGAATATTGTCTTTACATCTTTAGAAGAATTAATTTCTAATAGTAAACCTTTAAGAATATCACTATGTTATAGTATTTCATCTTCTCTAGATTTTGTTTTTTACTCAAAATCTATTCCTATCCTTAGCCCAATAAAGCAAAGAATTAATACTTAAAATTTTGTTTCTTTTACTTATTTAATAAATATTAATTTGTACAAGTACTTTATGCTTCTAAAGCAATAATTATATATTGTGAATCTAAAAAAGATTATTGGCTTTATTAAAATATTAACTAAAGTATTTAAAATTGATATTACTTTAGAGTTTGTAGAAGGATTCTTAAAAAATTTTGACTTATATAATTTGTTCAAAAAAATAATTTTCAATGATAATAGTTTCCAAATAAAGGTATCTTTAATGTAACCCTTAGCAGCCCAAAAAATCGAGAATGGATCTAAATTCCAATCACATATCTTAGCTCCAAAATAAGAAACTTTAGTAATATGAGGCATACTTTTAAATGTTTTATAAAGTGCTATCTGATCCTCGAACCAAATATTTAATCTTTCTTTTGAGAAATCATTAAAAGTTTCTATAAAACTTTTAATATCATGATCCTTACGCAAAAAACTTTTTGAGGGATTACTAAGAGCAATGACACCGGATTTATAGTGCATTATATTTTTAGTTTTCAAACTAAAATCAAGTATATTTTTATTTACTTTTCTTAGAAATATTTTATATTCATTGCCATAAAATAAATTATTTATGTTATTCGTTAGTATATTATCAACATCTGTATATATTAATTTACTGATATTAATTTCATTGATCAACTCATATAATATAGGTACCCTTATATTTGCACAAAAAGCCTTTTTGTCTTTTTCCTTTATAAATTCGTTTTTAATTTTTATTTCAAGTAAATTAAATTTATTCTTATTCTCAAATTTAAAGTTACCAATTTGAAAATATATTTGCAGCCAATTCTCTGCAAAAATTTCTAGTGATGATAATAAAGGACTTACGAATCTCGAAAATTTTTTATCAGAAACAAAAAAAACTATACCTTCAAAATTATTTTCTTGAAATTTCTTATTTATTAATTCTATATTGGATTTGTTAATGAAATTCATTAATAATTTAAACGAGATTTAAAGTAAAAATTTTAAACTTTCTTATTTTGTAGTTCCAAAATAATTAGCAATCTTATTAAAGTTAATCCTTTTATATGTATTTAATTTCTAAAAAATTATAGCGAATTACCAATTACTTTTAATCTTGCAAATTTTTTTTTAAAAAAAAGTTTATAAATACTTTAAAAGAAAAAAATTATAAAAAGTATTAAATAATTAAATTATGATGTATATTCTAGAAAGTTTCTAAACGTTCTATAAACTTATAAGACATGAATTCTTTTTATAAATTCAATCCCAAAAATGAGGTGGATTATTGGTTCAATAATATAGAAAATCATGGAGAGGACGTGTACTCATATGGTCCCAAATATTATGTGGCAGCAATTCTTGAAAGAATATTGCCAGTTTTGAAAATACCCAATTCAGGCAAAATTTGTATGTTAGGGACTCATAAATGTTACTCTTTTAGTCTTCTTGAAAATTTCTTTGGTGAGAAAAATTGCATTGGATACGATTTATTAAATATAACTAAAAGATCGAACATAATAGAAGGATCTATTATTGAAATCGAAAAAAAATTTATTCCACCATTATCTTTTTGCTGGAATGATTTGGGAAATTATTCACGGAATCCATATGAAAAAATGTTTGGACAAATTGTTTTTTCTAATCGGATAGTGAAAGGTGGATTTTTTATTGGACGAGATGGGTCCAATAGAGCAAGATTTCCTGTTGAGACTTTAATGGATGAATTAAGTTTTGAAAGTACTAATTTGCTAAATTATTTTATTGATAAAAGCATTGATTACTCCGATCTAGATGAGTCAATATTAAAATCTCATCTAATTTCAATTAAAAAATAAACTGCAATTTATTAAATTAATTCTAAAGTTTTATTTTCATTAATTTTATATATTTTACTACAAATATCTAAAGTTGATAATCTGTGAGAAATCACAACTAATGTTATGTATTTAGGTAATGATTTTAATGATTCTAAAATAAATTCTTCTGTTTGAACATCTAAAGCGCTTGTTGCCTCATCGAATATTAGGATTTCAGGCTCACGATACAAAGCTCTCGCTATTGCTACTCTTTGTTTTTGTCCACCACTTAACTTTACTCCATCTTCCCCAAAGCAAGATTCGTATCCTAGTTCAGTGCTTTCTATATATTTTGCAATGCCAGCTAATTCTGCTGACTTTTTAACTAATGAAAAATTTATTTCATTTTTTTTCAAGCCAAACGCGATATTTTCGGCAATACTTTTATTTGTCATGTAGATAGATTGGGGAACATGCCCTATCGAATTTCTCCAACCTATAAGATGACTTTCATTTCCTCTTTTATTTATATTGATATTATTAATTTTAAGTTCACCTTTTGTTGGCTTTAGAAGTCCCATTAATATATCTATCAAAGTACTTTTACCTGATCCGCTTGGACCAATAATCCCAATCCTATCTCCCCTATTAATAAAAAGATTTATATTAGATAAGGAATATTTCTCACTTTTATAGTATTTGAACCAAATTTTATTGAAGCTAATATTATCTAATTTTTCTTCAAAACCTTTATTAATCTTTTTGGTAATATAACTTTCTCTATTAAGTACTTCTAAAACATTCATAATACTTGCCTTCCTAGCTCTTATTTGAGAAATTGCAGAAAAACAAGTTTGAAAATTAGGTAATAGTTTTTGTGCTCCTAAAGCAAATACACCAAGAAGGTTTATAACATTTGTATTGAAATTTGAAGATAAAATCAAAAATGATCCTAATCCTGCCAAAAAAACTAAAAATATAGTCTCAAGAATTAATTTTGGGAAATTACTTAAAAATAGGACATTTGCGATAGCTTTCCTTTTATTTTCCTCTCTATTCTTAAAATCCTTAAGGAAATATTCTTGTTTGGAGCCTAATATAATATCTTTAATAGAATTAAAAGATTCCTGAATTATTGAATATTGATTATTTACAGTTTTTTCAATATAAATACTTGATTCTTTTATAAAATTTTTAGTAAAATATGATATAACAAAATAGAATGATAATAATACGATAAAGGATATAAGGGCAATATTTAAATTAATTACAAATAAAGTTAAAACAATAGCAATGCCAATTATAGAATTAGTTAAAAAGATTAGACCAGAATTAATAACCGTTATAGTCTCATCTAAATGATAAGTCATACTCGATAAATTATCACTTGTATTGTTCAATAGATGTATATAATAAGGCTGATAAATTATTTTTTTAAAAAAACTATTTGATAAATAGGCACCAATATTAGATGATAATTTATATGTAATAAATATGGTAACAGTCCTTATAAAACCAGACACTAAAGCAATTAATATAAATAAAGAGACAATAAATAAAGATACATTATTTTGACTAATGTTAAATATATTAATTAGAGATGAAATAATCGGGAAAGAAACAACTGCAGAGGGATTAATAATTAAACTTAGTAAAGGTATTACTGCAGAAATGGTGAAAACTTCTGAGGCAGCACTGACTAACATAAATGCTAATAATATATTCAAAAAACTTTTTTTTCTTTTTGGTAAATATTGATAAATACTTATTATTATTTGTAAAGTTGACAAAAAATATATATTGCTCAAGTGACTTTTTGTTATTTCAATAAATAATAACTTTTAATAAATATAAAGTAAAGTAAATAAATTTTTTTAAAAATGATAAGTAAATAATTAATATAAATAGATTTATATTTTTTTGAAAATTACGAAATACCCTGTACATGATTCAGGCGTTTTGATATTTAAGAAATTATCAAAAGCAAATAAAATTAATAAATATGGTAAAACAACTAATCTAGATATGATCCTAATAAAAGGATTACCAAAATATGTTGTTCTAATAATTTCTTTAGCTAAGTTTTTTATGTAGTTTCCATTAGGAATAATGCTTATTAATTCCAAATTTAAACTTTCCGCAATTTTTTTATACCAAAATTTACTAAACCCGGTCAAGAAGAAAAAAGGTGTCTGATGATAATAAGAATTAAATGGAGCTGTTATCAATAATTGGCCTCCTGATTTTACTACCCTACACAATTCACTCATAGTTTTTTCTGGACTGTCTACATGCTCAAGAACTTCACTACATAATATAAAATCAAAAGAGCAGTCTTTTACCGGAATATCTGCTATGTCTGAAATGATATCACAGTTGCTTGAAGTCCATGAAGGAACTTTCTCCCCTAAGAAATTTTCTCCTCCTTTGTATTCTCCAAAATCCTGTGAAACATAGTTTAAATGGTTTGTATATTTCTTATACCTCTGTATTCCAGCACCTGCGTCTAAGATTCTTGATCCATGTGGTAAATTTGAAATCCAATTTATTATAAATTCATCTCTTTCCTTTGAAGGGATCTGAAAAAGGTATTTATTAAAGAAGTCTCTATTGAGGAATAATATGTTCTTTAGCGAATTAAATTTTCTTGAAAAAATTGAAAAATGCAAATTAACCTAATATTTACTTAAAACAATATACAATCCCTGAACTAAGAATTTAAAAGTTTAAATAAAAATATCAATCTAATTTTCAAAAATCAATTATCGATTATTTTTTTTACTAAAATCACTAATTATCCTTTCCTAATTTATGGTTGATATAGTTTTTGGCAATTTCAAAATAATTTAAAGCTTTAACTCAAGATTTAAAAGTTAGCTAAATGATTGGGTATATTAATAATTTGAACTAAAAATTTATTTAAGGCTAAAACTTTAATTAAAATAGAAAAAGTTGCAAAAACAACAATTTAATAAGGAGTAAGTTTAAGAATCGTGCGAAGTTTTGTAAAAATCATCACTCAAAAATTATTAAAATTAGATTTATTATTTCTATATAACATTCAAAGATTTAATAGATTCCTTGATTATTCTGATTATATTCAGAAATCAGATGAGATAGATATAGAGGAGGCTTTAAAACTTACTGTCCCTGTAGGCTGTTCAAAACCACTTATAAGAGTAGGGGGCTATGGTGATGGTGCTTATTTATTGCCAGATGATCTTGATGGAATTGAAGCATGTTTTTCTCCTGGGACTTCAAATATAAAGACTTTTGAAGACGAACTTGCAAAATTATTTCATATTAAATCTTTCATGACAGATGGATCTGTTAAATTTGCATCATTAGAGCTTATTGAAGGATACCAATTTTTTCAGGAAAAATGGCTTAATGAATTTAATGATAAAAATTCTATGACATTATCCTCATGGATTAAAAATAGTCACTTTGAACATTCAAAGAATTTAATCTTGCAAATGGATATAGAGGGAGCGGAATATAATTCCTTAATACAAACCTCAGAAACTTGTTTAAAAAAATTTAGAATTATAGTTATTGAATTTCATAACTTAGATAATTTAATAAATCAGAGATTTCTTAATCAGAGATTTGTTCCTGTTATGAAAAGAATTCTCCAAAATTTTGATTGCGTCCATGCTCACCCAAATAATTCAAGTCCATTACAGCAGATCTATAAATTTAAAGTGCCCAAGACATTAGAACTAACTTTTTATAGAAAAGATTGCAATAAAGGGAAAAAGAAAAAAATTATTCCTCATGAAAAAGATATTCAAAATGATCCTAATAAAGAACAAATAGTTTTAGGATATCCTTGGGTTTAAAAATTAATGATAAAAAATTTAAAATCTTATTTTCAAAAATTCCCATTCATTGCTAAAAAATATAGATATTTAAGAGAATTTTTTGGATTAATTAGAAAAGAAAAATTATCAATCTATGGCTTTTTATGGAAAGGAAATAAATTAGTCTTAGATGGATCTTTTGAACCAAATGAGATAAAAATTGTATCTTTCTTCTTAAACCATGTTGAAACCGTATTAAATATTGGAGCTAATCAGGGTTTTTATACCTGTATTTCTCTTTCCAAAAATAAAAAAGTTTTTGCTTTTGAACCTGACTCTTTAAATTTTAAATATTTAATTGAAAATATCAAAATAAATAATTGGTCTGAAAGTGTTGAAGCTTATCCCCTAGCAGTAAGTAATCATAATGGATTACAAAAATTATATGGAAATTCTACTGGAGCATCATTAATTCCAGGTTGGGGAGGTACTAGCAAAAAATCATTTAAGTTAATTCCCACAATAAAACTTGATAATTTAATTCTTGATCATAAGAAAGACAAACCTCTTTTAATAATTGTAGATATAGAAGGAGCTGAAAAATTAATGTTAGAGGGCGCTAAAAAATTACTAAATATGGAGTTAAAACCAATTTGGCTTATTGAAATCTCTATTGATGAACATCAACCTTTAGGTACAAAGATTAATCCTGATTTAATTGAAACTTTTAAAGTTTTCTTTAGTAAAGGTTATAGATCTTTTACAGCAGAAAGAAATTTAACTGAGATTAAAATGGAAGAAATTCAAGAAATCTTTACTAATAAAGAGAATTCTCTATTATTTCATAATTTTGTATTCTTAGATAAATTTTATTCAGAAGAGATTTTAAAAAACTTAAGAACTTATTTAGCCTTAAGCTAGAAAATTTTAATTTTTAAAAGAAAATAAAGAAATTGAGATTAATGAAATTTTATTTTTGTTTCAGAATTCAAATGACTTATTTTAAAAGTTAAACTTTTTTATAATTTTAAAAATGTTGAAGTTCTTACTTATTAGAAAATATCAATTGACAATAATAAAGCTATTCTTCTAAGATAAATCGAATTAATTTTCGAAAAATTATAATTAAGTGATTTATTCTCAAAAAAATCAATTAAGCGAAATAAACGATTCATTGTTTCCAAATGATAATTTGAAAAACTACAATACCTCCCAATATCCTTTCTCTAGAATACTGAAATCTATTTTTAATGTTAATAATCTTGATGATCTTCATAATGAAGTAAATTCTTTAAATGATTTCAATGCCGATCTAGGTAAAGATAGCGAAAGCCATTATCATAAAATTTTTTATAAAGAAATAAAAAAAACTGATTCAGAACTAAGAAACGTATGGGAATTATTCTTAGAAAATGAAGTAATTAAACATTTTTCATGTGAAAATTCTATAGTGGTGCAAAAGTTGCCGAATATAAGAATTCATATTCCGAAGGGATTAGCAGTAAAAAGATGGCATTGTGACTCTGATCAAGACCATAAACACCCTTTAGGGGAAATAAATTCTGTAATACCATTAACAAAGATGTTTGATACAAATAGTATTTGGAGGGAATCCTCTCCTGGAAAGGGAGATTTTAAACCATTTAATTTGAAAGTTGGTGAAATAATCTATTGGAATGGAAACACTTGTATTCACGGAAATAAAACCAATTTGTCATCAAAAACTAGAATAAGCTTTGACTTCAGAGTATTTCCTCGTAATGAATATAATAAATACATTGCTAATCCTGATAATATTCAAAACTCAACCGCAACCATGGGAACAAAGTTTATTGTTGGCGCATACTATAAGGAAATATTTAAAAAATGAGTATTTATGATTTAAATAATGCAATCAAGTCTTTAAAAAGGGATGGATATGAAGTTAATGACCCTTGGGACATAGTTTCAGCTTTCGAATCTTTAATATCAAATTTTTGCGGTTCAAAATTTGCAGTTGCACTTGATTCATGTACTAATGCAATTTTCCTTTCTCTAAAATTCAAAAAGATATCGAATATCAACATCCAAATACCATCTAAAACATACTTATCCATTCCACAAACTATATTATGGAGCGGTAATAAACCAATCTTCAAAGATTTTGATTGGAGGGGATTTTATCAATTAGGGGAAACTGGTATATTTGATTCTGCTGGGAGACTATCTAAAAATATGTACATAAAAGATTCATTTATGTGTTGTTCATTTCATATTAAAAAAAATATTCCAATAGGAAAAGGTGGAATGATTTTAACCGATTCTAAGAAAGCCTATGATTGGTTATATAAGGCTGTTTATGAGGGAAGAGATAGAAGACAAAATCATGATACGATTGAGGACTTAGATACATTAGGTTGGAATATGTATATGACACCAGAGCAAGCAGCTTATGGCATTGATTTGTTTTATGAATATAAAAAAAATAATATCTTTAAAGACGTAGCTTCCTCCAGCAAATATAAAGATCTAAGCAAATTTAAAATATTTAAATAAATATTTCATCTAAATTTCCTTATTACTTTATTAATTATGTTATTTGGATTAGAGAACTCTTCGTTCCCTTTGACTGAAAACCAATGCATCTTGTTCTTCAAGCCAAATTTTTCATCAATATAATTAATCATTTCTAGAAAATAAATATCATCAAAATAAAGATAATCTTTTGCAATTTGATAATTTTTTTTTATTGCTAGATCCATTGAATCATAAAGTCTATTTGGATCATCAGATATTCTATTAAGATGTACTTTCAATTCAGCTAATGTACTAAATTTCAAAATACCCCGATCATCAAAAAACTTGCCTATAGAATCACATCCCCAATATATTGGTACTGTTCCTGATATAAAACAATCCATTATTTTTTCTGTAAAGTAATATGGATAATTTGAGTTTTCTACAACAATTGAAAACTTATAAGGATCAATCATTTCGCCTTTTTCTGGAATTCTTATACCCTGTGGTCCTGAACCTAATTGATCGATTAATCTATTATTTATAATGTCATTATCATTTGCAATTTTATATCTTAATTTATGTCCAGGAGTTAACAATTTGTTTGAGAAATTAAAAGATATATCCTTAATCTTTTTTGATTTTTTTACACCATAATATTTTGGATTTGTGGTAATGGTATCGGCTGCAATAAACCTTGTTTTGTTTTCGAAATTAATTAATATTTCTGCATCATGAGTAAGTATTAAATCAAAATGATCTTCTAAATCAAATAATCTCTTGTAAACATCTGGCTTTACTCCCTTAGATTCTATTAAAAGTGCGACATTAAAATCAGATTTGTAATTTAGATATTGTTTATCAATAAATGCATCAAGAAAAATAGTTACCCCCTCCCAATTCTTTATAAAAGCTACTTCATTATGAAAACTATTTTGTCTGAAAAAAGTGGAGCCACTTGCGCAGGATGTTTCTAATAAATTCTTATAAGTTCCTCTAGATTGATGTTTAGAAATTGAATTGACTACAAGTTTCTTCTTTCTTAAATAGTCATATTTTTTATATAATAATGATATCCTTTTATTCATAAATATTCAAAAATAATTTAATTAAATTCATTTTAAAACAATACATTTTATAACTTAATATAATAAATTTTATAGTCATTTATTTTTAAATTATTTTAATTTAAAATGTATATATTTATTATGTACTAATATAGATTAAATAAAAAAAATAATGCTTTTATCAGAAACTACGCAAAAAAAAATTAATTGTATTATCGAACAAAGAGAATTCAAAGAAGCTAAACCATACCCTCATATCATAATAGATAATTTTTTTGAAGAGAAATTTGCTGAAAAGCTTTCTAATTCATTCCCAGATTATGAATCCACTTTTCTTGACAATTACTCAAATGCAATTGAAGAAAAAAAATTAGTCAACCATTGGAATAAGTTCACCCCTCCATGTTACAAAGCGCTACATTATCTTTGCTCTGAAAGTTTTGTAAAAAAAATAAATAAATTCATACCAGAATCAAAAAACTTAAGTGCTGATTATGGTCTTCATGGAGGTGGCATTCATATGCATAAAAAAGGGGGCAAATTAAATATACATCTTGATTACTCTATACATCCGAAATTAAATCTTCAGAGAAAGTTAAACATACTAATTTATTTAACAAGAAATTGGCAAAAAAATTGGGGTGGTGAATTAGGTTTATATAATAATGAATCTTCAGAGAAGCCAGGAAATTTAATAAAAAAAATCATTCCTTTATTTAATAGAGCAATTATTTTCGATGTTACTGCCAATTCTTGGCATGGTTTGCCATATGAAATAAACTGCCCAGAAGGAATAACGAGAAATTCATTAGCAGTCTACTATTTACAAGAACTTGATTCAAAAGCCGACCCAAATAGATTTAAAGCAAGATTTTACGCTTCTCCTTGGCAAAAGAATGATAAGAAAATAAAAGAACTAATAAATAAAAGATCAAATTTAAATACCTCAAGCGATGTTTATCAATAATGATTGATGATATAATATTCCCAAAATATAATAAAAAAATATTTAGTTTATATTAATATAATCTTGATGAAAAATATTAAGAAACTAATTTCTAAAGATGATCTTATTTTCATAGCAGGCCATAAAGGCATGGTGGGAAAAAGTATTTTTAAAGAATTAAAAAATAAAGGATATAAAAATCTTATTACAGTCTCAAAAAAAGATTTAGATTTAAGATCAAAATCTAAAGTTGCAGATTGGTTTAAAGAAAACAAGCCAAACGTTGTTGTCATTGCTGCGGCAAAAGTTGGAGGTATTGAGGCAAATAAAAATTACCCTACAGAGTTTTTATTAGATAATTTAATCATTCAAAATAATGTAATTGAATCTGCTTGGAGAAATAATACAAAAAGGCTTCTTTTTCTTGGAAGTAGTTGTATATATCCAAAGTTTGCTAAACAACCAATTACGGAAGAAGAATTGCTAACAAGTTCATTAGAAAAAACAAATGAATCATATGCTATTGCAAAAATAGCTGGATTGCAATTATGCAAATCTCTTAGGTATCAATATGGATTTGACGCTATTAGTCTAATGCCCACAAACTTATACGGTCCAGGAGATAATTTCGATTTATCAAATGGGCATGTTCTTGCAGCTTTAATAAAGAAATTTTGTGATGCAAAATCTAAGTCTGATCTAGAAGTTAAATGTTGGGGATCTGGTAAACCATTTCGAGAATTTCTTCACGTAAATGATTTAGCTAAAGCCTGTATTTTTTGTCTAGAAAATTGGAATCCAAAAGATTCGCAATCTCCTAGAGATGAAAATAATAATCCTTTAACATTTTTAAATGTTGGGACTGGTAAAGATATATCCATTAAAGAATTAGCAATTTTAATTGCAGAAATCACGGATTATAGTGGTGAAATAATTTGGGATAAAACAAAACCTGATGGAACCCCAAAAAAACTTTTGGATATTAGTCGTATCAATAACTTGGGCTGGGAAGCAAAAATTTCACTTAGAGAAGGTTTAGAATCAACAATTGAGCATTACAAAAATTCAAAGCAGAACACTCATGCTTTTTAAGAAACATAAACTATACCTTTCAGGAGGTATTGGGAATCAAATATTGCATCTTCTTATTCAGATTGATGATGTAATAAAAAAAAAGATAGAACCCTCAGATCTGGAAATAATAATTTGCAAATATAAAAACTCTTTAAAAGAAAAGCAATATCATAATATTGAAGAAATCAAAGATTATTTAGTTTTCAATAGTAAAATAAAAATAACTTCTATATTTCCTAATAATCCACTTAAAAAAGTAAAGTTTAACCCTGATAATGCTACTAAAATAGTAAAAAGTTTAACTAATGATTATAAAACCTACTTCAAAATTAACGAAAATAATTATAAAGGTATTACATTTAGAAAAAATATAATTTGGTTTAGAGGTTTAGAGAGGAAATTTAATATTAAAAAATTAGAAGAGAAAGTTTTAGAATTGTTTGATAATGATCAACTACTTAACAGTGCAGTTTTAACAAATGATAGAGAATTAATAAAAAGATCAGAATTATTTAGCAAAATATTAATAGGAGGTTTACCTTTGCATGATTTTAATATTTTGTTAAACGCCAAAACTATAGTTTCCCAATTTTCAGGATTTAGTTTAGCACCATTCTTAATAAGTGAATTAGATCAAGAATTTATTCTTTTAGGAAAAAGCACACATTTAGAGAAAGAATTTCCCTTTTTAGAGGATGATATTCAATTTACTAAGATTATTTTTAAAGAGTTATGTAAAACAAACCTTAAGAAAAAATTTCAAATAATTGATTAATTTTACTAACAAATTTGAAAATAATTTTTTGAATGATTAAAAAATTTTTATTTTGTTTTTCAATGTTGATGTACTTTTCTTTAAACAAAAATTTATTATATAAGCCATTTGTAAAATAAGGCTTAGTTTCTTCTTCCTCTAATTTATTAAAAATATCCAACCAAGTTTCATCTGAACTTTCTAGTTTTAGACTATTAAAATCAAGTGAATTAATCAATTTTTTCTTGATTTCTAAATCAATATTATTAGTAGGATCATAAATAAAAACTTTAATTATTTTTCCAGAATATTTAAGATTTTTATATCTAAGAAATTTAGAATAGTAAGAATTTCCAAAGCAAATTAAACATTTATCATTTAATATTGCCTCTAATCCTGTAGTTGAATTAATAGTTAAAACAAAATCTGCCCATTTAAAATCTACTTTTAGACTAAAATTGCTAATTTGAATATTATTATTAAATAGGGAATTTAAAAATTTGTTTTTAAGGTTAAATTTTGGATGACTTCTGATACGTAGATTTTTTTTAAAAAAGATTTCTTTGCTAAATCCTTTAGAAAGAAAAACTAAAAATTCTTTAATTCCAAAAAAAGGAGAAAAACATTTTATATTACTATCAGAATCAACCTGTAAAGTTACTAATATATTTTTTTTGTATTTTTTATAATTGTTAAAACTTGAATACAAAATATCATCTAAATTTGAAAATATTAATTCATTATTTTCTTTTGCTATAGTTTTACTAACATTAGCAAATCCATTTACTCCTGATCTACTTATGAATATAGATTTAGGTAGAAGGCCATTTTCCCAAAAGTAAATTTTTTTTCCAAGAATATATGAACTTAAAGCGAGACTAAAAGAGTTAATTGAAATCCCATTCAAAATAAGAGTATCTGTAATATTTTTTTCTTTAAGAATTGAAACCCAAAATTTTCTCAAAATTGCAATTTGAGTATACGGATCACGATAATTTTTATCAAGTGGAAATGGTAAATTATTTTCTCTATAAGATGCAAAATTTATAACTTCTTTTAAAAGACCGTAATCGATATCTTTTGGAAAAATTTCGTCATATTCAATGGAAATAATATTAGTTAATTTTCCAATTATTTCTTCCATTGAAAAAATTAAAAGACCTTTTTTTAAGTAAAAATTTTTAGTTTTGATATCTTTAGATACAAAAAATATTTTTTTATATTTATTAGATAAAGCACGATTTAATTTATAAATTTTTTCCTCTAATTTTATTGATGAATCAATCCAAATTAAAATATTACTCATATTGAATAAAGTTAAAAATTATTTAAATTACGAATATTTCCGTGAATTGCAACTCTAAGGGATTTGTCCCTAATATTTGAGCCTTGAGCTCTTGAATGTAATCCTGAAACGTCTGCGACAACAAGAGTATTTCTTTCAACATCATGGGGACTCATTTCTAGGTTTAATTTATCTAAGTCTTTTTTAGAGAATCGTAATGACCCTTCTAACTCACTTTTTAAGGAACTAACATCATTATCTTTTATAGAGTTATCATGAGATTTTGAAAAATTTAAAGCATTAATTTTATTTGATTCTAATATCATTCTATCCAAAGACAGCAAGTGGGAAGATTTTGCATAATTAAAGGCGAGTAATTTATTAACCTTAAACGGGAAATACCAGAATTTCAAAGAAGGGAAAAATGTATCCATATGATAATCTTTTTGAATATCTTTTTCTTGTTGAATGATATTAATTTTTTGCCAAAAAGAACTTCTATTTATATTATTTTTATTAATTGAATAAGAGTTAGAATAGCCCAGTGGATATATAAAATCTGATATTTTTTCTAGAAGTTTTGATGAATATTTTAATCTTCTAGGATAAAAATTAATTTTTGAAAATATCTTATTAGAGTGCATTATTGTTTTTGTATTGCCTTTATTTAGAGCAAATGGCTCCCTTTTGGATTCCTTCTCAATAAATGCAATATCTTTGCTATCAAGGAAATTAGGTATTAGGATTATTCCATTTTTATTAATTTCTGAAATATATTTATTATCAAATTTTGACTGTCTTTTAAATAACTTTAATCTACTTAATACAGATCTTAAAATCCAAATATGCCTACTTTTAAGTTTGATATCAGAATAAATACCAGAATTAGCATGTTTATTAAGTATTTTTTCTAATGAATATTTTGCTTGAATTGGAATATCTTTGAATACAATTTTTTCTAAATTCGAAAAAATCTTTTTATCAATTTGTTTATTATTAGATTGGCTATAGTCTTTTAATAGTTGAATAATAATATTAATTTCAGACTTATCAAAGGATGAATTAATATTCAAAAATTCATAGAAATCATTTATTAAAGTATCTCTTGAATGAATTACTGACATCTATTATTTATAGTCATATTTAATAAATCCCTTTAAATATATCATTTAATTAAATAATAAGAAAAAATAAAAAATCTATTTTATGCAAACTTCAAATGAGTTACTTTATAAAGACTTTGATGCAAGAAGATCATCATTTATACACATCTCCTCAACCAATTCATCAAAAGATATTGAAGGCTCCCACCCTATTTCTCTTTTAGCCTTAGATGCATCTCCTAAAAGCAAATCAACTTCTGTTGGACGAAAATATTTAGGGTCAACTTTTATTAAGATTCTTTTAGTTTTCGAGTCAATACCAACTTCCTCAACCCCACTGCCCTCAAAAATAAGTTTATATCCAAACCACTCAGCCACTTTAATACAAAATTCTCTTACAGAACGAGTATTTCCAGTTGCGATAACATAGTCATCAGGAATTTTTTGTTGTAAGATAAGCCATTGTGCAAAAACATAATCTTTTGCATGCCCCCAATCTCTTTTAGAATCTAAATTACCCAAATAAAGACAATCATCTAGACCATATTTAATTCTCGCAAAACCTCTAGTAATTTTTCTAGTAACGAAATTTTCTCCCCTCCTAGGCGATTCATGGTTGAAAAGGATACCATTTGAAGCATGCATACTATATGCTTCTCTATAGTTCCTAACAAGCCAATAAGAATATATTTTTGCTATTGAATATGGACTCCTTGGTCTAAAAGGAGTTTCTTCGTTTTGTGGAATTTCAGCTACTTTTCCATATAATTCAGAAGTTGAAGCTTGATAAAACTTCACATCATTTATTTCTTGCGCTCTTAATGATTCAAGGATTCTTAGTGTTCCTAGAGCATCGACTTGTGCTGTATATTCAGGCATAGAAAAACTAATTGCAACATGACTTTGAGCTGCTAGATTATAAATTTCGTTAGGTTTAATATCTTGAATAATTGAATTTATATTTGATGAATCTGTCATATCTCCATAATGAAGAAATAAATTCACAGAGTCAGAATGTCTATCTTCATAGATATCATCGATTCTTGTCGTATTAAAGTAACTCGACCTTCTTTTTATTCCATGAACTTCATAACCTTTTGAAAGCAATAACTCTGCTAAGTATGATCCATCTTGTCCAGTAATCCCAGCTATTAAAGCTTTACGTTTTAGATTCATAAAATATTTTCCAATTTAGTTTATATTTATTTTGATTATTATAGATCAACAAAAGTAAAATAAAAAGAATAGCATTTTTGGATTAATCTAATTAATAAATACCTTCAAGATTTTTTTAATTTTTAAGTCCATGCAGATTTTGAGTTTAATTAAGATAAATTTTATATGATAAATATATTTATTAAAATTGAAATTAAAAGCGTAAATATATGAATAAAAAAATTAAAAATAATGAATTATCCATACTCGTTTGCTCTTATGATAAAGTTCTTGATGTTTTGGAATTGTGGGATAATTATACATATACATATTTTCAAGACTTAAGTAAAAAATATAAAATTTATTATGGTTTAAATTTCCCGAATAAAGAAAATTATAATTTAATTAATAAAAATATCCTTTTCTCAAACACTTTTGATTGGGGTTTATCAATGAAAATTTGGTTAACGCAAATCGATAGCAAATATTTATTAATTTTACTAGATGATCAATTAATCAAAAAACTATCAATTCTAAGACTTGAAACCATTATTAATGATGTAGAAAATGAAAATATTAAATTTGCCTCAATTTCATATGGAGTACAAATTTTTCAAAAATTCATAAAAAAACAATCAATTTTTAAAGGTGAAATACCAATATCTAAATACAGTATTAATTTACAACCAGCTATCTGGGAAAAAAGTTTTTTGAAGAAACTACTTAAAAATGTAAACAACCCTTGGGATTTCGAATTAAAGTCTTCAATATTATATAAAAGAAAATTTTTTAAATCTTACTATTACATAGCAAAAGATATAGCTTTTTTTGAACAATATATAGAAAGAGGAAAATTATATCCAAAAAGATTTTACAAAATTTTCAAGAGAAATTATAAAACACTGACTAAAAGATATTCATTAGAAAAATCCAGAAGAATTTGGTCTCATATTGGTTACATATATAAATTATTTAAAGAATTATTCAATGTATTAAAGTCTTTTTTAATAAAAAAAATTAAATACTTATAAGTATTTTCTATAAAATTAACGGCTCAAAAGAATCAATATTAGGTAAAGATTTATCTCTAGAAGAAATTAATGGATTATTAATTGGCCAATTATAATCTACAGAATTCCACAAGACGCCTGTATCGTTTATTGGATCATATTCAGTTTCGACTAAATAAAGAAGTATGGCTTGATTACTCTGAAGATTTAGAAAAGAATGACCAAATCCTTTTGGAATGAAAATTGTGTCATTGGAATTACTATCCAAATATGTTGAATAAACTTTTCCAAAATTCGTTCCCATTCTCAAATCAACCAAAACATCAAGTACCCTTCCAGAGAGGCAAGATACTATTTTGCCCTGTGAAGATTCATTGATTTGGAGATGAAAACCTCTTAAAACATTCTCATTTGAAGTAGAAAAATAACATTCCTTAGGAGAGAAATTAATACTCTCAGCAAACCATGATTCCTGAAATACTTTGCAAAACCCACCCCTATAATCTACTTTATTTTTTACATCAAGAAAATAAATATCAGAACCATCTATTCTACTTAAAAAAGACATACTAAATAATCTAATTTAAATTATGATTCCAACTTATCATCTTATGAATATTGAAAGATTTTATTTATTGTTTATTTCATAATTTCTAATATCTTCAATAACTTTTTCAAACGCATCCTCACCTTGATGTACATCTCTATACCAGTTAACAGTCTTTCTCACAGTCTGATCAAAATCTAATCTCGGATACCATCCCAATAATTGAAATGATTTTTCAATATTTAAGTTTAATAATTTGGTTTCATGAAATTTATTTGAACTTTGAAAATTTATTGACTCACCTGGCCAAATTGAAAAAATCTTATCTACCAAATCTTTTACACTTTTATTGCTAGAAATATTTGGTCCAAAATTAAAACTATAAAGATCTTCTGCATTGTTTTTAGATATTTCCTCAGCAACAAATAAGTAACCATTCAAAGGTTCAAGTACATGCTGCCAAGGTCTTGTGAATTCAAAATTTCTTATTTTTATTTTTTCAGAAGATATAATTCCCTTTATAACATCAGGAACTATTCTGTTGACTGCCCAATCACCGCCACCAATAACATTACCAGCCCTTACTGATGCTAGTTTATATTTACCTTTATTTTCATTGAGAAAAGATGACCTCCAACTAGAAATAGCGATTTCAGTAGCTGCTTTACTCGCACTGTAAGGATCGTACCCTCCTAATCGATCATTCTCTCTATATCCATATATAGATTCTCTATTTTCATAAACTTTATCAGTAGTAATTACAATTAATGTACATTGATTTCTTATCTCACTAAGAGAATCCATAAGATTTAATGTGCCAATAACATTTGTCTCCCATGTTTTTATAGGCTTAAGATAACTCAAACCTACAATTGGTTGAGCTGCAAAATGAAAAATAATTTCAGGCTGATAATCTTTTACTGTTTTTCTAATTAACTGATTATTCAATATATCGCCGAAAATGCTCTCGACATTATCTTCAATAGAATTTTTTATTTTATTAAATAAGAAATTGCTATCGTCCAAAGGTAAAGAAAATCCCATTACTTTGGCTCCCAAATCAAATAATAAGGAAGTCATCCATGATCCCTTAAAACCGGTATGACCAGTTATAAAAACTCTTCGATCCTTCCAAAACTCTTTTTTGGGGCTTCTTACCATTTTTTCCAAGGAGCATTATTATTGTCCCATAAATTATTAAGAATATTTTTTTCTCTTAAAGTATCCATTGGTTGCCAAAAACCATAATGCTTAAAAGCATGCAGTTGATTATCATTAACTAATGATTTTATTGGCTCATTCTCCCAAATAGTATTATCATCTTTAATCCTATTTAAAACTTCTGCCTCTAAAACAAAAAAACCTGCGCTAACCCATCCCTCATTTCCTAGGATTTTTTCTTGAAAATATTCAACATTTTCATTTTTATCCAAAGATAGAGATCCATATCTACCTTTCGGTTGAACAGCAGTAACCGTAGCAAGTTTTTTCGAGGCTTTATGAGCATCAATAAGACTTTTAATATTTATGTCTGAGAGTCCATCCCCATATGTGAAGCAAAAAGATTCATCATCTAAATATTCTCTCACTCTTTTTAATCTTCCTCCAGTCATAGTCTTTTCACCAGTATCAATTAAGGTGATTTTCCAATTCTCAGTCTTTTTTTGAATTATATCTATTTTATTTTCTTTTAAATCAATTTCTAAATCATTCATATGAAGAAAATAGTTAGCAAAATATTCTTTTATTAAATATCCCTTGTATCCACAACAGACTATAAATTCTCTTATGCCATAGTGATTATAGGTTTTTATAATATGCCACAATATTGGTTTACCACCTATCAAAATCATTGGTTTTGGTTTTAAATGAGTTTCTTCACTAATTCTTGTACCAAATCCACCTGCTAAAATTACTGCCTTCATAATTTTTAGAAATTAATGATATTTTTAAGTATTTTTAATACCTTTTTCTTTATCGTTGATCAAAAAAAAGTATAACACGGTGGTAATATTGACTAAAAAAATAAAATTGATGAATCAAAAGATCTCCTATGCTAAGACGGTTTATGGTCAAGATGAAATAGATGCAGTTGTTAAGTGTTTAAATGAATCAACACAAATGGGTAAATACTCTAGAGAGTTTGAGAGAAAAATTGCGCAATTATTCAGCAAAAAACATTGCCTTTACGTTAATTCAGGATCTTCTGCCTTATATATTGGAATCGAGGCTTTCGATTTTAAAGAGGGATCAGAGGTAATAACTCCAGCACTAACTTTTTCTACAACTGTAGGTTGTTTATTAAAAAATAAATTAGTTCCCTCTTTTATAGATGTAAAACCTTATACCTACTGCATTGACGATGAGCAAATTGAGGAAATGATTACCGATAAAACTGTAGCTATTTTAGCTCCAAACTTGATGGGTAATATTTGTAACTGGCAAAATATAAGAAGAATTGCAGATAAATACGGACTAATTGTTATAGAAGATTCAGCTGATACGCTGGGAGCAACTTTCAAAGGAAATATTTCTACCGGAGAATTCACTGATATGTCAATTACTAGTTTTTATGGATCTCACATAATAAATTGCGCGGGCAATGGAGGAGCATTAGCAGTCAATAATCTTGATGTACTAGAAAAAGCGAAGCTTCTTAGGTCTTGGGGTAGAAGTTCTTCACTTTTTGATGAGAAGAGTGAAGAAATAGAAAACAGATTTAATATTAAACTTGATGGAATAGAGTACGATTCCAAATTTGTTTTTGAATCCATAGGCTATAATCTCGAAGGCAGTGAAATAGGAGCAGCCTTTGGTATTGTGCAGCTAAATAAACTTAAAGAAAATATACAAAAGAGACAAGAGAATTTTGAGCGGCAAATTCAATTTTTCAAAAGTCATGATGAATTTTTTATTAATCCAGAAGAATTAAAAGGTGTCAATACAGCTTGGTTGGCATTTCCTATTCTTATTAAAGAAAATAAGAAATTCACAAGAAAAGAGTTTCAAATTTATCTAGAAAAAAATAATATTCAAACAAGAGTGGTATTTACAGGTAATATCTTAAGGCAACCTATGTGCAAAGATATAAATAAAAAAGTAAGCAAGAACGGATATCCTAATGCTGATAGAGTAATGAAAAATGGTGTTTTATTGCCTCTGCATCATGGAATGAGTGAATCTATGTTTAAAAGATTACATGAAACAATTCAAGAGTTAATAAAGAAATAATATTTTTATCTTTTACTATTATCTAAATTAGATGATTTTTTTAATTCAATTGAAATTGAATTTTTTAAAAATATCTTGATTATTTATAAATAATATTAAAGTTTATTTTATGAATTTTTTTATCCGATAAATATATAAATATTTGAAAAAATCCTCTAATCAAAATTTTAAAAAATAAATAAATATAATTTTTACTTTCTATAGAATATATCTTCCAAATCCAGAAAATTGTTTTAATTTTATTACTTGATAGGGATGAATTTGAAACTCTATATATAGTATTTGCATTCTTATCAATAAGAATTGATTTTTCACTAATTGTGGAAATTAATTCCTTCCAAAATATATAATCTTCATGATAATGTGGCTTAAATCTTATATTTCTTATCTTATTATACTTAACGCAAGAAGTTGACATAGAGATTGGATTTATAAATTTAATTAAGGCATTAATTCTCAGAAATGGGATCTTTTTTCTTTTTAAAAATATATTTTTGGTTTCTATATAACGATAATAATCTGAGGAAATTAAATTAATATCTTTATTGTTAGTGATTAATTCATATTGCCTTTTTAATTTATTTGGCAACCAAATATCATCAATATCTAAGAAGCAAATATACTTTCCCATAGCATTATCTAAGCCAAAATTTCTCGCTTGATATGGCGTATCTATCAATTTTTTATAATTATTTTTAAGAACTCTAAATCTGCAATCATTAATTGTTTTACAATATAAGATATCAAAACTATTATCAAGACTTCCATCATCAATAATAATAACTTCCCAATCCTTAAATAATTGACTATAAAGACAATTTAAATACCCATCAATATATTTAGCTCCATCTTTTACTGGGGTGATAATAGAAAAAAAAATATTTAAATTATTTTTCATTTATAATTTTATATGTATCTATAATATCACCCAAAAAATTACAAGTTTCCGAAGAGCACTTGAGAAATATAAATAAATTTTTTTAAATTTATAAAAATTTAATTAATTTCTAGATATCAAATAAATATTAAAGTTTACTTCTTCCATATTTATCTTCAAATCTTTCAATATCATCTTCTCCAAGATATGAGCCACTTTGGACTTCTATCAAAATTAAAGGATATTCCCCAGGATTTGATAGTCTATGTTTAAAACCAAGAGGAATAAAAGTACTTTCATTTTCCCTTAATAATCTCTCACCGCCTTCTAATTCTACTTTTGCAGTGCCAGAAACAACAACCCAATGTTCGGTTCTAAATTTGTGTCTTTGTAAAGATAAAGATGCACCTGGATTAACATTAATTCTTTTTACCTGCCATCCCTCATCTTCTGCAATTGATAAGTAACTTCCCCATGGCCTAAAAACTTTTTTATGAGTATCACCCTCAGTAAATTTTTTCTCCTGTAAAAAAGAAACTATACCTTTAATATCTTGAGATTTTTCTTTATTAGCCACTAAAACAGCATCATTTGTCTCAATAATTACTAAATCTTCTAATCCTAACCCAACCACCAATCTGTGATTACTCATTATGTATGAATTGGAGACACTTTTATTAATAACCTTACCTATCAAAATATTCCCATCATTATCTTTTCTAGATTCCTGCCAAAGCGATGACCAATTACCAACGTCACTCCAACCTACATTCATAGAAATTACGATACCTAAATTTGTCTTCTCCATTACAGCTTTATCTATAGAAATATTTGGACAATTACTAAAATATTTTTTGTCAAGTCTTAGGAAATCTAAATCTTTAGTGCAATATTTGTATGTCTCTAAACAAAACTTATAAATTTCTGGACATAAAGTTTTCATTTCATTAATAATTGCACTTGCCTTGAAAAGAAATATTCCACTATTCCAGAAATAATTTTGAGAAGATACAAATGTTTTAGCGGTTTCTAGATCTGGTTTTTCAACAAAAGAACTTATTGAAAAGGGCTGAATATCTTCATTATCAATTTGGCTATCTACCTTAATATATCCATATCCAATTTCTGGCTTATTAGGATAAACTCCAAAAGTTACTAATTTACCTTCTAAACTGTATTTCAATCCATATTTAATAACATTTTGGAATTTTGGGATATCCTTTATCAAATGATCAGCTGATAATACCAATAAATTAGGATCATCCCCTTTTTCAATTGCTTTTAATGCAGCTATTAAGACAGCTGGAGCAGTATTTCTACCTTCTGGTTCTAAGAATATCGTGCTTTTTTTAATATCCTTTTCCCTAAGTTGCTCTGCGACAATAAATCTATGCATTTCATTACATACAATTATTGGTTGAATCAAACCATCAATACCTACTAATCTTTGATAAGTCTCTTGTAAAAAAGTATTATTTGAATTTTGATTTAAAGATAAAAATTGTTTTGGATAACTCGTTCTAGAT
>NZ_CVSW01000064.1 GCF_001180265.1 Prochlorococcus marinus
CAGCAAGAATAGAAATTCCCCGAGATGAATTAAAGCATTTTTTTAACAAATATAATTTTGGTGAACTAGTTCAATATTTCTCTTACTTAGGTTTTAATTGCACAAGTTTAGATCTTGAAGGACTAATAAGCGGAAAATTAAATAGATAATTTTGTAAGTCAAACAACCGATCTAATTTCTTTAAACACTGCTGAAGGTGGATTT
>NZ_CVSW01000065.1 GCF_001180265.1 Prochlorococcus marinus
ACTTATAAGTAATGATACTAAGGTTGATAAAGAAATTATTGCTCTAAATGCGATTGCTAAATTATCTGAATTAAAAGACCCGAGGAATGCGCTTTCTACCGGATTACTCCATTGCAATGCCAAACTAACAAGAGAGCTTCCAATCGATAAATAGCAAATTATAGGTGCCCATTTTGATGCGGTTTTTTTCTCCAGCTAAATCTACAAGAAGTGTTCCAACAATACC
>NZ_CVSW01000066.1 GCF_001180265.1 Prochlorococcus marinus
GATTTTGGCAACTTCCACCAGATGAGAATTTAGCTCCATGATATGGACATGTAATTACTCCATCTGATAATGTTCCTTCAAAAAAGGAAGCCCCCCTATGTGGACAAATATTTTTAATGCACCTAACGTTTTCATTTTCATCTCTATAAAGAACAAGAGGCTCATCATAGAGTGAAAAATAATATAGCTTATTTTTTTTTAGTTCTTTCGAAGGACAAATAGCATACCAACCAAATAAACCTATTTTTAATTTATTTTGATTTTCTCT
>NZ_CVSW01000067.1 GCF_001180265.1 Prochlorococcus marinus
AAAAGTGCCAACCTTGCATTTCTATGAGGATCGTAGTGTATAGCTGCAACTTTAGCGTTGATATTTCTTTTATCTCTTCTAAAGTCAACTAATCTGTATTGCCTTTTGTGACCACCTCCACGATGACGACAAGTGATAACTCCACGATTATTCCTGCCTTTAACTCTATGTTTTGAAACTATTAGTGATCTTTCAGGTTTTGCACTTGTGATTTCACTAAAGTCAGTAACTACTCTCTGCCTAGTGCCAGGTGAATAAGGTTTAAATTTACGTATTGCCATGATTAAAACTCCTTAAGATTCTGGAA
>NZ_CVSW01000068.1 GCF_001180265.1 Prochlorococcus marinus
TTTTTTTAATAAATTTGCAACTCTTGTTTGCTTATGTCTAACCGTATGTCTTACTATCTCGGTCGGATGAGCGGTGAAAACTAGACGAATATCCATTTCCTGTAATAAAGCCTCTAATTTTCCTGGAGGTACATTTAATTTCCTCAACCTATAAAATAATTCTCGAAAAGTTACTGGAGCATTTTGCCTCGCCAATGCTGGAGCAAAAGGATCAAGATTATCGGGCGATTTTTGAACATTCTTATTGGTAAAGCTTTGAATATATCTATCTTCCTCAACTCTTTGTTCCAAAATATTAATAAGTTGAAAATATAACGAAAACGCCCTTGCGGCTGCAATAGATTCTGCCAAATCCATAGAATTGATAATATCAACGATTTCATTTTTAAAATTTTTTGAACTATCACCATCAATTTGTTTTAAATAACTTAATTCTTTAAGCTGAATCAACCTCTCTGCCTGATCTTTTGGACATTCTTCTCTAAGTACAGATTCCCATAGTTCTTCAATTAAAAGACGATTTTTATCCAGTGGATCTTTGTTACTAATAAGATCCACATTGTTTTTTTTAATCTGTTGAAAAGATTCCATATAACTATTATGTCACAAGTGAAAATATTCAGATCAAATATTTGTTTAAATAATCAAACACTATCTACTTCGTTCATGATCATATCATCGATAGAAATTTTCATTATTTGCTCAATAGAAAGACCCTTTTCATGTTGATTTATCCATTTCATAGATTGATTACCTTCTTCAAGGACAGAATAGATAGGATTCAAAAGATTTTTCATATTATATTTTTCCGCAGTGGATAAAAGGTTTGATAATAAATTTCGAATCCATTCTCTGCAAATCACTTTTTTACCATCCTGCCAGTGAATTAACTCTGAATTCAAACTATTTTTAGCAGCATTGATTTCATTTTGATCACAAATTGCTGCTAATTCATCAATGGAAAAAATACTCGCAATCAAAGGATCTAATGTATCTATATTTTCAAAAAGTTGTAAAATTCTCAGTTCTAGCATCGCAGTTATCGCTAAAAGCAAATTAATATCATGAACGTAATCACAAATTCTTAATTCCAAACGATCAAGAATTAAAGGCCTTTGGGGGCCATTTGGTCGAATTGACGACCAAAAATGACGAATATTTTGCATGTTTTTATTAGCTATATTTTCCTCGATCCAATCAATATAGGAATTATGACTTATAAAAAAAGGAACTCTTCTTGGTGTTTTAGGAAACTGAATCCATCTTTGAGAGTGATTTTCCGTAATTTTATTATTTAAAAAAGGT
Organism: Prochlorococcus marinus; assembly: GCF_001180265.1. Taxonomy (GTDB): domain Bacteria; phylum Cyanobacteriota; class Cyanobacteriia; order PCC-6307; family Cyanobiaceae; genus Prochlorococcus_A; species Prochlorococcus_A marinus_H. The sequence continues at coordinate 1,306 of NZ_CVSW01000068.1, forward strand.
GAACTAGCACTTATGGCTAAATATAAAGCAGCCTCAGATCTTATAAGTCTTATAGCAGCAAAAAGCTTATCTAAATCATCTATTCCTATATTTATATGAACACTTGAAGTTGCAATGGAAATTCCATAATTCTCTTGTATAAATTGGTGGTAAACATTCTCTATATCAGAGCGTTGAAATTTAGTATCGTGTTTAAAACAAAGAGTTGATGAGGGAATGATTGTTAACCCTTTATTCTCTAGCCATCGTCTTAAATTTTTTCTTGGGGTTATTAATTTCTCATATAAAAACTTATAGTCTTTTTCAGGTGTTGTTATGTATTCAACATTTCTGCTATCTGGCTCTTTCACAAAATTAGAAAAATTTTTTTCGATATCAGCTGAAACACCAATATGAGAATTTAAAGAACCTGTGAAAAGTTCCACCTCAAAACCTTTATAAAGATTATTTTGACTCATTTATTTATCCAAACAGGCTAATGCTTTTAGTATTCCCTTTGCTTTATTTATCGTCTCTTGATATTCATTTTCTGGAGAAGAATCAGCAACTATTCCAGCTCCTGCTTGTACTGAAACATCATATTCCCCATCTTTTAAGGGTTTAACTATCATAGTCCTTATAGTAATTGCCGTATTTAATGCGCCATTAATATCAATTGATCCGTAAACACCCGCATAAGGGCCTCTAGCATCTTTTTCAAAGTGATTAATCAATTGCATAGCTCTAATTTTTGGCGCACCAGTTACTGTCCCAGCAGGAAAAGATGCTTTTAGCAAATCCCATACATCAGCATTGTTTTTTAAGATACCCTCAACTTCACTAACTATATGCATAACATGTGAATATTTCTCGATAACCATTAAATCTTTAACTTTCACAGTACCAATTTCACAAACTCTTCCAAGATCATTTCTCCCAAGATCAATAAGCATTACATGCTCAGCTATCTCTTTTGGATCTTTTAATAAATCTTTTTCTAATTCCATGTCTTGTTGATTATCAATACCTCTAGGTCTTGTGCCAGCTATTGGTCTTAAGCTTGCAACAATCTGACTATTTTTATTTTTCTCAGCTTTAACCATTACTTCAGGACTTGAACCTATCAGATACCATGAGCCAAAATCAAAATATGACATGTATGGAGATGGATTAACCATCCTTAAGCTTCTATATAAATTAAAGGGATCATTATTTACTTGAGTTTTAAATTTCTGACTTAAAACTATTTGGAAGATATCTCCTTTTTTTATGTATTCTTTTGCAGAGAGAACTGCATCCTCAAAATCTTTTTTCTTCCAATTACTTTCAAGATTTAAATTCAAATTCTCGTTTTCATTCCAATCTAAAAACTCATTTTCTTTTAAAGGAACTCTCATTAAATTTCTAGTTTTCTGAATTTTAGAAATTGACTTTAGATACACCTCCTCAATAGAGGACTCCTTTGAAGTAGAGGTATCTGCATAAACCACCGCAGTAATACATCTTTTTATTTGATCAAATACTACTAACTGATCGAAAAACATCCAGGAACCAGAAGGGATATTATTTTCTGACATTTCATTTATTGGAACGCTTGGTTCTATTCGATTTATTAATTCATATCCCCAAGAGCCATATAACTGTCCAATCGATGGTAAGTCATCAAGCACAGTTGACTTATATTCATTTGTCCAAGTTCTTAAAATATCAAAAGGATCCCCTCTATGTATTTCAGTTTTTCCATTATTCCAAGTTTTAACTATTTCTTCTCCATTACAAACGGCCTCCCAGAGAGGTTTAGTAGCAATAATGCTCCATCTTCCCAAACTTTCACCACCTTCTACAGACTCAAGGAAAACACCATGCGAATCTTGTGAGGATAATTTTAACCAAGTTGATAATGGAGTATCTAAGTCCGCAGGCCAAGTCTGAGTAATAGGTATAAAATTTTTACCTTCTTCGTAAGCCTTTAAAAAACTATCTTTCTGTGAGCCGATCATACTTATAATGTCAACCCAAATTATAAATATATTCTTCTTTTATATCAACTTTAAAGAATTTAATCAAACGTATTCTTAGTTGTAAATTTCAACCCAGCTGGATTAGGATTCTCACCTATTCTTCTTGGGTTATGGCCTACTTTTTCTCTGCCCTCGTTTACTTTCTCAGGGAAGACTCCATCTTTAGGATGTAAGAATTCAATATCTCCACCTGGAAAAATTCTGTAGATTTTAAAGTCCTCAATTCTTGGTTTAAAAGATCGTAATTGTGTCCCTAGTGCAAGGCATTGTTCTTTTCTTGCGAAGTACATTAAATTATCGCCTTCATGCATAATAGCGGCCCCACCTGTAGGTAATTCAAATGCTTGTTCTTTCGTACTTTTCCATGCAATTGCATATTTTTCTTCGGTCTCTGCTGAGTTTAATAAACCCCCAGTGCTTCCTATATGCTTTGGAAATTGACCAACTAAAGTTTCAGTCATCCTAAATTTTGAGTTATTTATAGTAAGAAATTAGCATTCATTTTTTACAAAATTCATAATTGATAGAAAAGTTTCTACATTATTTAATAATAAAAAAAAATTATTACTTAATTTAATTTGAATCTGAAATCGGAAAAAATACTGTCAAACCTGTATCTCGTCTTTGTGTTACATGCCCTCCTAAACTAGCTAACAACTTTTGAGTGGCATTTTGACTAAGTTGTAAACTTCCAGTTTGAGGGTTCCAATTTAAAACAGGACCAATATCGGAACCGTTATCTTTTTTTAGAATTTCTTTTTGATTGTTATCTAATTTTTGTACTTTGAGTTGAAGTTTGAGTTTTTGACCAGCTGGTCTTAATTCTAAAATTAATGTACTACCTTCTTTTAATCCTCTAGTATTTTTATCAATTAATCCTCTTAACATTAATTCTAATTTTTCAGAATCACTCAAAATTTGGGGAAGTTGTTTAGGGATATCTATCTTCAAAGAAATTCCGCGCCGATTTAATTGTTTATTCCATAAAGGAGCAAGCTTTTTAAAAATTTCGGCTAAATTAATTTTCGCCAAGTTATTCAATGATGGCACTTCATTACCAACTAATTCTGCTGCATTAAAAATTAAACCAAACCTATCAATTTGCTCATTACATTCATTATCTATTTGAATTAAACGATTTCTCATTGATTCATCCATTTTATATTTTTTTAAAGTAGAACTTATTAAGGTTCTTATTGTTGCCAAAGGAGTTCTTACTTCATGAGAAATTGCACGTAATAATTTTGCTTCAGTTACTTGCACATTTTTTTCATCATTTTTCACAAAATTCTGTATATTATGGTTTGTCGAAATATTTGCTAATTTTGCCGATAATATTGGCCAAAATAATTTTTCAAATTGATTATTAATATTAAGATTACCTAAATTATTGATTGCATTACGAAATTTTACTCCCTCCTCATAATTTTCTTGATTTAATTTTGCATGCATTAATTCAATTGAAATTTTAAGGCTCTCTTCATCACACTTCATTAATAGAATTTTCTTATCTTTTTCTCCTACAATTGATAATACGCATTGAAAATTTGGAGTGATTATCATTAAAAAAGGTTCATAGCCATCTTCTTGACAAAGATTTAAGACTTTATAATTACTAACTAAATCTAAATCTTTCTTTATCTTTTCTGAATTATTGATTGGTAAAAAACCTGCATTCTCATTTTGAAAGTATGGAAACCCCTCAGGAGACCAAAGCCATCCATGAAGTTGATTTAAAAATTTTTTATCATTAAAAGCTGGCAAAGGCGAGGCAACCCATATCCCCCCTTTTTTATAATTCTGAGAAAGGAAATCTTTTTGAATAACTTCTAAAGAAGCCCACCACATTCTTCTGGATGTATCATCATCCACATATATGGTTTTGACCCCTTTAATCAAAAGCTCTTGAATTTGTTTTATAGTGATTTGTGATTTCATCAACTTCTCATTGATCTAGAACGTTTTAATATAGATAAAACAAATCCAATAGATATAAAATTAGTCACCAATGACGTTCGACCATAGCTCATAAAAGGAAGGGGAATCCCAGTAACTGGTCCTAATCCAATAGTCATAAATAAGTTAATAATTATTTGAAATAAAAAAGTTGAGGCTATTCCAATAACAATTAGAGATTCAAAGTTAGTCCTAGCAATTGTTGCAGTATTAATAAGTTTTTTAATCAAACAAAAGAACAAAAATAAAACTATAGCGCACCCCACAAAACCTAATTCTTCCCCTAAAGCACTGAATATAAAATCAGTATGTTGTTCAGGTATAAATTGCAAATTAGTCAGCTTACCTTGTAGCAAACCAGTCCCAAATAATCCTCCAGAACCAATTGCAATTTTACTCTGTATCAAATGATATCCGCCACCTAATGGATCTCTACTTGGATCTAAAAATAAAACTAATCTATCTTTTTGATATTCTTTTAAGCCATATTGCCACAAAATTGGTGTAAATTTTGCCACTGATAAATGGAACGAAATAGCTAGAGCAGAAAAAAGAATTTTCTTTTTTGAAGATCTATAAGCAAGATATCCTATAAATGGAATCCAGAAAATAAGAAGAGTTGGTAAGGTTAAATATAATATTGATGTGATAATACAAAACACTAATATCAAAATCCACTCTATTGGCATTTGAGACCAATAGAGCATCACACCTGTTAAAACAACTAAAACTAAAGAGGTACCTAAGTCCGGTTGAAAGAAAATTAATAACCAAGGAATTACTACTACTACTAAGGGCAATACTAAATCTCTTACTTTCAAGATTATTTTTTTGTCGAGTACTAAAGCAAGAGTTAATACAGTACTAAGTTTAGCTACCTCTGAAGGCTGAAAAGAAAAGATGCCCAAGTTTAACCATCTTTGAGCTCCAGAAACTGAAATCCCAAAAAAATAAATAAGTAATAAGGATATTAAAGTACAAAAATAAAATGGAACCAGATACTTTCTAAGTCTCTCTAACGGTATATAAGAAATAAAAAATGCTAAGAAATAGCCTAAAAAACCAGTTAAGATATGACCTAAATAGTTTGATACTAAAAAATCACCCTGAATACTTTTTATCAAAAAACCCGAAATAATAACTAAAAACAGGGGAATAATAAGTAGCGGAGAAAATAAAAAACCTCTATTAAAGTTGTCTTTTTTTTGTAAAAATCCTCTGTTATTTAATAAAGAAATTCTCTTAAACATCAATTAAGCATTAACAAATTGATCCTTAATTAATTGAGCTAAATTACTAAATACGACAGAACTTTCTTTATTTGGCTGGCTTATTGAGATTGGTACACCTTTATTACTATCATCAACTAGAGGGATTTCAATAGGAATTTGAGCTAATAATGGTAAGTCATTTTCGTTAGCTAATGTTTGTCCACCACCTTTACCAAAAATTTCATATTTTTTACCTGGCATATCTGGCGGAATAAATACTGACATATTTTCTACAATTCCCAGTAAAGGTACTCCAAGTTGTTTAAACATTGCTAATCCCCTCCTTGCATCTTGCAAAGATACTTGTTGAGGAGTAGTGACAACTATAGCCCCAGAAATAGGCACAGATTGAGAGAGGGATATTTGTGCGTCTCCTGTTCCTGGAGGCAAATCAATAACCAAAAAATCAAGATTATTCCATTCAACTTGATACAAAAATTGTCTGATAATACTATTAAGCATTGGTCCTCTCCATATAACTGGCTGACCTTCTTCTATTAGGAAACCCATTGATACCAATGAAATTCCATATTTATTTATCGGTATTAACCTTTGATCACTGCCACTTCCTTCTGTAACCTTTGGATTCTGTTCGGCAACTCCCATCATTGAGGGAGTATTAGGCCCATATATATCCGCATCCAGCAAACCAGTTTTCAAGCCTAATTTAGCTAGAGAACAAGCTAGATTAACTGCAATGGTACTTTTTCCAACTCCACCTTTACCACTGCTAACAGCTATGATATGTCGAATACCATCAATCTTCTGAAACTCAGGAGCATAACTTTGATTTTGAGATTCTGTTTTAGAAGGATTATTATCTATCTCTATTTGAACATCATTAATATCTTCAAAATCCAGTAGTACACCTCTAACTTCTTGTACAATTCTATCTCTTTGAGAATTTGCAAAAGATGGTAATGATAATGTTACGATTATTCTCGGTATAGTTACTCTTACATTTTTAATCCAAGCTAATTCAATTACATTTTTCTGTGATCCAGCATCTAGAACTTTTTGTAAAGCAAAATTCGCATCTTCTATTGTGGTCATTAAATTTTTAAATATTTTGACAAGGTAGTCGACTGTTTAAAAGATTAAGAACTATGTCGAACTATCAAATAATAGGCAATAAGGTCCCCCTAAGAGAAATTATAAAGAGAAACTTATAATTAACCAAAAAAATTTTTTTCTTCAAGATTTACTAAATACATGTTGAAAGAACCTCCTAAAAACTCGAGAGAAAAAACTAAAAATCTCTTATTAACTCTACAAGATAAAATTTGTTCGGGAATTGAAAATGTTGATGGCAAAGGGAAATTTACAGAGGAATCCTGGCTAAGAGACGAAGGTGGCGGAGGAAGATCAAGAGTATTGAAAAATGGTTCTATTTTTGAGCAAGCCGGCGTTAATTTCTCGGAAGTACAGGGAAAAGAATTACCTCAATCTATAATCTCTCAAAGGCCCGAAGCAAAAGGGCATAACTGGTTTGCTACGGGAACTTCTATGGTTTTGCATCCTAAGAATCCCTATATTCCTACAGTTCATCTAAATTATCGATATTTCGAAGCTGGTCCTGTTTGGTGGTTTGGGGGAGGTGCAGACTTAACCCCTTTTTATCCTTATCTTTCTGATGTAAGGAATTTTCATAACGAGCATAAAAAAGCTTGTGAGAAAGTTGATCAAGATTTGCATAAAGTTTTCAAACCATGGTGTGATGAATATTTCTTCTTGAAGCATAGAAATGAATCTAGAGGCATAGGAGGCATTTTTTATGATTATCAAGATGGTTCAGGGAATATTTACAGAGGAAATAATCAAAATGGAGAGGCATCAAAAGCTTCACAAAATATTGGCAAATCTAATTTGAATTGGGATAATTTATTTTCTTTAGCGGAAAACTGTGGGCAGGCATTTCTCCCCTCATATTTGCCCATTATTGAAAAAAGAGCTTCTCAAACATATTCATCGAAGGAAAGAGAATTCCAGCTATATCGAAGAGGTAGATATGTCGAATTCAATTTAGTTTGGGATAGAGGGACGATTTTTGGACTACAAACAAATGGCAGAACTGAATCTATATTAATGTCCTTACCGCCTTTAGCTAGATGGGAATATGGATATAAAGCTAAAAAAGATTCTCGAGAGGAATTGCTCACATCAATTTTTACAAAACCCCAAGATTGGTTAAATGATAAAGAGTTAGAGAAATTCTGTATAGAGAATAATATTTTTGATTAAAATTATAGAACAAAATTTTAATTTATCTTAAATAGGTGTTTTAAATAAAGAACCGTCACTTTTCAATTGAAGTTTTTCTCCAAGTTGATTTTCTAAAGAGATTAATTCATCCCTATGCGCTCTTAGTCTCATGAAAGTTAAATCATTTTCATTGTCGTTGATCAACCTTAATTCAAATTTCTCCTCTCTTGCTGATTTTTTTAAATAAACAATTCCAGACAAAGGTCCACCAATTAATCCAAAAAGAATAGGCCACCAACCTAATTCAGGATATATTTGAATAACTACTAATCCCAAAGCACAAGAACCAAAAGCGCCAAGAAAACCTAAAAAAATTGCTAAAAATTTACTAGAAACAACTTCGCCCTTAAATATTAAAATTCTTTGTTCAAAATCTCCTCCTGTTTGCTTCCATCCCCTCAAATTAAGCCATTCACATAAACCATTTAAAACCTTTACTGGCTGCTGAGAAGATGAAATCTCAACGATGGTTGTTCTATCTTTACTGGAAGCCCTAAGAAAAAAAAATAATCCTATGGCCAAGAGAATCGTTAGCAATAATGTTGAATTTAAGGAATAGGACATCAAATAAATTTGTTCTATTAACTCGAGAATAAAAATTAAAGTTACATCATATTATAATTTTTTTGAATTATTCTGTAAAATATTCCTAATTAGATAAAAATTCTTAATCAAATCAAATTTTAAGTAATATTCTAAATCTTAAATTACTCTAAGTACTTATTTAAAAATGACTATTGAAAATAAAAATATAGATCTTCTTCATAGCGATTTAACTGCAGATTTATACAATCTTTATAAGAAATCATCCTACCTAGCTGTTGATACTGAAGCAATGGGGTTAATTCATGGAAGAGATAGACTTTGTTTAGTACAAATCTGTAATGAAATTGGTAAAACATCCTGTATAAAAATAGAACTTAATACCTCTTCTTCACCTCATTTAAAAGCACTTATTGAAGATGACAAAATTACTAAAATATTTCACTATGCAAGATTTGATGTAGCAGCTCTAAAATGCAATCTTGAAATTAATACAAAAAATATTTTTTGTACTAAGATTGCTAGTAAGTTAGCAAGAACTTATACAAATAAACACGGTTTAAAAGATTTAATAAATGAATTACTAGGCATAGAACTGGACAAAAGCTCACAAAGTAGTGATTGGGGTAGCAACGAAGATTTAACAAAAGATCAATTAGATTATGCAGCAAATGATGTTAGATATTTAATTGAAGCGATGCATAAATTAAAAGTTATCTTAGAAAGAGAGAATAGATATGAATTAGCTAAAAAATGTTTCGAAACAGTTTCTGTACATGCTGATTTAGACATACTAAAATTCTCAAATATATTTGAACATTAAGAATCAATCTTCAGTTAAAAAATTATCTTCACCATCAAAAGTTTCCATAAGCTTATCGAGTATTCTGGAAGAACTTAACTTCTCTCCATCATTTTTTTCACAAATTTTTAAAACATTTTGCGCTACTTGTATTTTTTCTTGAATAGTTTTCGAGCCTTCTTTTGCAATTTGAATTTCTACTTTCTTTTTAGCAGAAGATAAGCTTATACTCAAAAGTTTTGCAATCTCTGCACAAATTTTTAGATATTGTCGATCATTTATTGGATACATAAAAGAATTAATAATTAATAAGCTAATGCCATTTACTAAGATAACAAATGAAGGTTTATGACATCTACGATTTTCTTACTTGCTCCGGATTCCCCCATTCTTTTTTTGCCTATTTTTGCTTGTTCTAACCTATCAACTTTTCCTTTCAAAAGTAAACTTAAACGTTCTAAAAGAATTTTTTTGTTCTTGCAAACTAAAACACTACCGCCCAATAATCTTGATTGCCTTTTTGCAAATGATCTTGTGAATTGTGGTCCAGATCCCGGTAGAGAGAGAGATGGAATTCCAAGGCCAGCAATTTGCTCTGTAGCAGTTCCTGCATTAGACAAGCCAACTTCTGCCATATTGGCCCATAAATTGAATTTACCTTTTCCAATAACAATATATTGATCTTTCTTTTTCCATACTGAATCTTCATTAATTAGAAATTTAACTTTACTCTGTTTTATAAAACCATATTTATTTAAACAGTGTTGAATTTGAATCACATTAGCATTAATGCTCAAAGGCAAAAATATGAGCAAATCCCTTGATAAATGAAAATCTTGCAAACAATCTAGAAAATTATCAAGATTTTTAAGAGCTTCAGGATATCTACTTCCAACTAATAAAATAATCCTTTTGAAAGAAATAATATTTGAAATTTTATCGTTGGTTGCATTAACAAAATCCATCATTGGATTGCCCAAGTATTTAGCATCAATATTTTTTTTATTCAAATTATTAGCTGTAAATTTATCTCTCATAATTAAATTTTTACATCTTGGAGATTTCATTAAAAACATTTCCCATGGATCCCATTCAGAACCTTTCAACTTATGATAAAAATCACTTAAATCCCAACCTGGCCCACTACTCCAAGTATGATCACTTTTGGGAGTTCCAATGAAACTAAATTCGCATTCTGAACACCAAGCGTAGAGTAATGGCAAGAAATCGCCTACTGCGATAATTTTGCAGTTATGTTTTGACTTCTGTTTTACAAGTAGAAAATTTCTTAAATTATCAATTAAAAAGCCTGCAAACAAATCAAGAACAAATCCCTTCAGACTTTGATTACTAAAACCTCCACTAGGCAGCTCTTTTAAATATCCTATTTTACGAAAATTCTTTGATTTTATGGAATTAAATTGATCTCCATTTCCTACTAAAGGCAAAACTTCAATATTTTGATTTTTTATTTTTTTTAGTAATCTTTTTATGATCTCCGAGGCAATTACATCTTCTCCATGACCATTGCATATAAATAATAGAGAATGAGACACCTTACTGTTAAGATCATAAAAAGATTCAATTGAATCTTTTTCGGCGGCATGGCCAAGTGGTAAGGCAGAGGATTGCAAATCCTTTATCCCCAGTTCGAATCTGGGTGCCGCCTTTTTCAAATTTGTAAATATCTTCGCTAAGAACTCTTCTAAGCAATTGAGTTTGTTGTAACGATTCTTTGTCCTCAAAACTTAAATAGTGGTCAATAAGCGGTTACTAAATGGTCTGATAAGTAACCATAACATTTTGTTCCAGTTTATATCTTCTCATTGACTGACATATGAACAAAATAAAACTTATTATTAAAATATTTAAAAAGGAAAAATTATTTTGACGAATATTAAAAAAATCAAATAATACAAAAATATTACTATTTGCATTGATAATCTAATTAAGTTTCTAATAAATTAATAACAAAGTAATTTTCTCAGAATTAATAATAAATTTTATTAATGATAAAAAATGTAATTTAAATAATCATTTTTATAAATTTTGCAAATCCTAAACTATCCCATTCAAGTTTTTTAATACTAAGGCATATGGATTCTGAAAGATATTTTTTCTAAATATTCTAAAAATGTATAATCGATGAAGTGAATGTCAAAAAAATGCCTATTAATGAATATGACCAAATATGGGATGAAATATATTCAAGAAAAGAACAATGCAATAAATATCCTTTTGACAATGTTGTAACAATATTATTTAGACTTTTACCTTTGATCAAAGGAAAAGGGAAACCTAAAGTTTTAGAGATTGGTTGTGGAGTTGGGAATAATTTATTAAGTGCAGCAAAAGAAGGTTATGCAGTATACGGAATTGATGCAAGTAAATATGCAATAGATATAGCTAAAGATTATTTTCGCGAAAACCTTTTAGAAGGAGAATTAAATGTAGGTAAATTTTCTTCAATTCCATATCAAGATTCTTATTTTGATTTAGTAATTGAAAGAGCTGCCCTTAGTCTTGCACCAAAAGAAATTGCAAAAAAGGCGATTCAGGAGGTAAATAGAGTATTAAAAAAAGATGGATATTTTTATTCTGAAATTTATAGTGATAAAGCAAAATTTGAAACTAAAAAACATAAGACTGGGATAATAAGCAAAGGACCTTATGAAGGAGTTGGTCAGATTTTTTTCTATAACGAAAATAACTTAAAGAATCTTTTGAAAGATTTTAAAATTATTGAAAATTCCCACGTCGAACGAAATTATTTACAAGGGAGATGGTCTAGTTTATCTGAATGTCATTGGTGTACATTATGCAAAAAATAAATTGCATTAGAATTAAAATAATTAAAATTCAGTTAATTAGTATTTTTCAGTTTTGAGAATTATAAAACTAAGTCCATAATTTTAGTATCTTTAAAAAGTTAAACAATTTTCATTAAATGAAACCAATCAGAAGAAAAGATTCAAGATTATGGGCAAGATTTCTATACATATACAACGAAACCTATAATTTCATGTTTAGGAAGATAATGGGAAACTTATCAAATGAAATAATTCAAAGTGGTGAGCATCTTTCAAAAAACATTGATTCAATCTCAAGAGCTAATGCAACACAAAGTGCATGGTTACTAAATATTGATAGATGTTTTCAAGTTATAAAGTTTAAGTCTTCTTATGATCAAAAACAGATGAGGTGGATAGATGTTGGCTGTGGTAATGGTTTGGCATCTATTTATGTGGCATCAAAATTTAATTTTAAATCTTATTATCTTTTTGATTTTGATAAAAGGTGTTTAGAACAAGCAAAAAAGAAATTTCAAATAGTTAAAAAATCATTTTTAAATAAATTTTTAAAAATTAAAGATCCTACTTTTGTTCATGCTGATGCTTCTGTTGATTCAATCCCTATGGAATTTGAAGGTAAAAGTATAATTTATTTATATAATCCTTTTGATCAATTAATACTTTCAAGATTCCTACAAAAAAATCATGAACTAATAAAAAAAGGTTCAATAATTTTTTACCTAAATGATATTCACAGAAGATTTATTATTAATACTTTTAAAAAACATCTAAAAAAGCATATTAGAAATGACTTCTATGAAACTAGCGTTTTTATTATTGGAATCTAAATTCAAAATAATTTCATTAAAAATTAATATGAATCCATATGTATAATTGAATAGATTTGTGTATATACTATATGAGCAAAAATTTAAAATTAGAAAAATGTATTCTTGATGATGAGTGGGATAATTTTTTAGAAAAATCACCTGACCAATCAATATTTTTCTCGAAAATATACCTAGAAAGTATTAATACTAATTTAGGACTATATAAGTGCCTTAAAGGGGAAGAAGTAAGAGCATTAGTAGCACTTTGTGAAGATAAAAATAAAAGAAATATCGTTGCTAATGACTTACTTATATATAGTGGAATATGTTTTGGAGCTCCAACCAATAATCAAAACTTTCCTCAACAAATTTCCGAGAGGCATAACCTTACGAACTTTATTATTAATGAATTAGTATCAATTTATGATTCATTAGATTTCCAATTAGGACCAAATTTTAATGATATAAGACCTTTTCAATGGCATAATTATAATAACGATGTTTTGGGGAGATTTTTAGTAGATATTAGATATACATCATACTTAGATATCGGAGCTCTTAAAAATATAGGATCTATAGAAGCTGAAAAGTTTCTTGAAAATTTATCTAGCACTAGAAGGCAAGAAATTAGATGGTCCATTAAAAATAAAATAGAAACGAAAGTTTCTGATGATATTGAATTATTTATATCCTTTTATAAAAGAACATTAGCAAAGTCTGATATTCAAGTATCAAATCAATTAGAAAAAAATTTATCTTACTTAGTAGATTCGCTAATTACTTTAAAAAAAGCAAAAATGTATATTTCCTTATCAAAAAATGGTGAGCCTGCTAGTATTGCAGTTATTGGTTTCGACACTCTCCGAGCATATTATTTATTTGGTGCAAATAATCCAGACATTCGTGATCAGCGAACTGGTACAGCGGTATTATGGCATGCGTTTAAAGAATTATCTACCAAAGGAATAACACAAATAGATCTAGAAGGAGTAAATAGTCCTCAAAGAGGTTGGTTTAAATTAAGTTTTGGTGGAAAATTAATTCCATATTTTCATATAATTTATCCAAAATAAAGATAATATTAGAAATTTTTTTATTTATTTAGATTGATTCTAAAAACACTAAATTGTAGGGTATATGATTCAATTCTAAAAAATCTTCAACCTGGCTTATCATAAATTAGTCCTCTATTTATATTTTTAGGGTTATAGTTATCTCCTGGTTTGAATAAAAATTTATTTAGTCTATTACTTTCTACTGGAAGTTCTAAAAGGTTATTTGTTATCTCGCTAATTGAATTAAATTTATGCCTTGCAATATATTTTCCATTTTTTTTCTCAATCACCACAATCCCCGTCTCAAGCCTATTATCTATCTGATCAGTTTCATCTATATCTATCAAACCAACACCATTTTTCAAGTCATAGGATAGTGTTCCGCCATGACCTGATATGACAATATTGCTCCCTTTTTTTATAGCTATATCGTCAATAACTTTTCTAAACTTATTTCCCAAGCTTATGTGTTGAGATTTCATTTGAGCAGTACGATGTAAGATGGATGGCTCTATTTGATCAATCCTATTAAAGGCATAAATGGCAGTTTCTCTTGCTCTGCAGCTTGGACTAGATACTACATAAGAAACATTTATATTTGCCAAATTAAACGTCTTCCCAATTACTTTTGAATCTAATATTCCTCTCTCAGTTAAACAAACTGCCCTGTAATAATCAGTCTCTCTAGCATCATCTTCATTAATTAACTCTATCGCATCATGAGCTGTCACAGAACCAGAAAATTTTTCTCTCATGGCATGTCTTAGATGTAATATGTATCCTCCATTTACAATCTTTTGAGCCCAAAGAGCATCTAATTCCTTTTTTCTAGAGGGATCAATATATGATTGACCTTTTAAGGCGGACTTGACTATAGGTTTTGCTTTCTCAAAAATATATTCAAGAGTGAAACCACCTAAAAAAACACCAAATAAAAATGATATAAAAGAGATTCCTACTATCTTTTTTTTGGGAATTTTCAAGATTCAAAATTAACTTTTAAAATTAAAACATAAATATTTTCTTTTTCTAGATAAAGAAATAAATATTTATAGTTAAACCTGGGATCATATTAAGTATTAGATAAATCTTCATTAAAAAAATCAAACAAAGAACAATGCTCGAGTTTTTTGTGTCTTTATTGAATTAGTATTTTGCAATAGCAATATTATTCATAATATTTATTGAAATAAGTTTCTAATCTTTTCCAATAAAACTAAAAAAACTTGTATAAATAAAACGAAACAATAATTTTTTTTCTTTATTTACATAGGATATTAGAAGAAAACTAAATGTTATTTAATAATCATTATCAGCTACACACATTCCTAAACATCTAACACCATTTGATGCAGTTCTTTTGCAATGATTACATAAAATAGGATCTTTCACTGAATTAAGGTTAATTTTTGAATTATTTTGGTCTTTAAAACTTATTAACTCTTGTGTTGAATCAAATAGAGTCATTCTTAGAATTATCACTTGAATCGATACTAACAACAAGCGAAGCATTTGTGTTGGAAGAGGGTATATCCATAATTTTTACAGTTTCTTTAGGCTCATCAATAACTTGATTTTCTTCAGTACTCTCATCAACTGCACAAGCTTCAAGAGCCTCTCGAAGAAGTGAATCAAAAGTTGCGCCAGGCAATCTATGTCTAGCGACCTCAAGAAAAGTTCTCGGTAACGATTCAGATGCAGCATCTCGTAAGGCTGGATTATTCTTTCTATGTTCTTGTTCATCTTCTATTGATTTTATAAACCTCATTGTGACATCTCTTTTGGTAGAGGCTTTTATCAGCGTATCGTTTTCAGGATTACTAACATTAGTTTCATTTTCAAGATCACTAAGTCTTTTTTCCAAACTATTTAAAACTTCATTAGCTTCTTTACTAATATGCGCTAATTGACCATCGGACAAATTAGGTAAATCAGCGACAAAAACTTTCCCATGATCCCTAAGTGTCAAGAAAGTTGGTCTTGGGCCTTGAGCCTGCCTACCAATTGATTCAGAATTATTACCTATTGGTCTTTTTGGAGGTATAGGGCCAGCTGAACTACGTCTACGTGTAATTCTTTGATTATTTGCAAAAGGCATTGAATAAAAGGTTAAATCTTAATACTTAAACTTCCGATATAATTCGGCGGTAATCTTATTATATTACATCTAACATTTTCATTTGGGTATAAAAAATAATTTTTTAAAACTCATTTAAAAAAATTTAAGTTAAAATTTCTGGCAAAAATTTACTGATTGTAGAATCATTTTTTCGAACTATTTTGCCAATTTCCCAACTATCTATGTCATGATCTTTACAGATACTCAATATCGCATCCTTAAATTGTTTATCAATAATTAAACAAAATCCCACTCCAAGATTGAAAGTATTCCAAAGATCTTTTTCAGGAATCGATCCTTCCTCTTTAAGAAATTTAAATAAAATTGGGATTTCCCAAGAACTAGTATTGATATAAGGAATAAAATCGAAAGGCATACATCTTGGTAAATTTTCTGGAATTCCTCCTCCAGTAATATGAGACATTGCTTTAATTTCAATATTTTCAGATAACATTTGGTTAATGACGTTATTATAAATTTTTGTAGGTTTCAATAACTCATCATAAAAATTCAAGTGAGAAACTTTTTTAAATTCTTTATCTATTTGATTATTGTTTTGAATAATTTTCCTTACTAGACTAAAGCCGTTACTATGAACTCCATTGCTTTTTAAAGCAATTATTAAGTCATTTTCAGATACTTTTTTACCATCAATAAGCTTATCCTCATCAACTATTCCAACACAAAATCCTGCAAGATCATACTTATTTTTTGAATAAAATCCAGGCATTTCAGCAGTTTCTCCGCCGAGTAATGAACAGTTATTTTCTCCGCAGCCATGTGAAATTCCCTGAACCACCCTCAATAATTGTTTCTTATCAAGTTTACCAGTAGCAATATAATCCAGAAAAAATAAAGGTTTTGCCCCACTAGTAATGATATCGTTCATGCACATGGCAACTAAATCAATACCGACCTCAAAGTGAAAGTTTTTACTTTGAGCCAATTCTAATTTTGTTCCAACACCATCAGTTCCTGAAACAAGAACTGGTTTTTTAAAACTATCGATAGGAATTCTAAACAAACCTCCGAAACCACCAATACCCTCAATCACATTAGATGTATGAGTTCCTTCAACTGCCTGTTTGATTTCGGAAACAAATTCTCGCCCAGCCTTTACATCAACACCTGATGTTTTGTAATCCATGAAATAAAAATGATAGACTCTCTCTATATAGATATTCCTCCGAAGATTGCTTTTGTCCAGTAATTATTTATCAAATATATTTATTTTTTAAAACAAAGTGAAGAAAGTAATCATTAGGAAAACTGAAGAAATAGAAAATTGGAGGAGAAATATAAATAATGAAATTAACTTCATTCCAACAATGGGTAATCTTCACAATGGACACATAAAACTAATATCAACAGCAAAAAATGACAATTCATATCTTAATTTAGTAAGTATTTTTGTTAATCCCCTTCAATTTGATAACAAGTTAGATTTAGAGAATTACCCAAAAACAATTGATAATGATATAAAAATTTCCTTTGCAAATGGCGCAGATGCCATCTTCATCCCAAGTAATGAAGAGATATTTCCACCGAATAATAAAAATATTAAATTCCTGAAAGCCGCAATAGAATTATCCTCCAAATTATGCGGATTAAATCGAATTGGACATTTTGATGGAGTTTGTACAGTAGTTTATAGATTACTTAATCTCATCAAGCCAAAAAATCTTTACTTAGGAGAAAAAGATTGGCAACAACTTTTAATTTTAAAAAATCTTGTCCAAACAGAGAAATTAAATGTTGTTATTAAATCTATTCCTACACAAAGAGATTTTGATGGAATTCCTTTAAGTTCTCGAAATGTACATTTATCAAAAAACGAAAGGAAATTAATTAGATTCTTTTCAAATGAGTTATTGGAAGCAAAAAAAATTTTTCAAAAAGAAAAAAAGATCAGTTTAAAAGAAATAATCAAAAAGCTGTCAGCAGAAAAAATTTCAATCGAATATTTAGAACATCTACACCCTCATACCCTCCAAAGAGCAAGAGTTGAGGATAATATTTCGTTACTGGCCGGTGCGATAAGATGTGGAGAGACAAGGTTAATTGATCACGTTTTTCTAATGAGAAGAAGGCCGATTATTGCAATTGATGGCCCTGCAGGGTCAGGTAAAAGTACTGTAACAAAGTTAATAGCAAAGAAACTTAAACTTTTATACTTAGATACTGGTGCAATGTATAGGGCATTAAGTTGGCTATTAATAAAAGAAAATATTGACTATAAAAAAGAAAAAACATTGCAAAATATTCTTAAAAATATATCGATTGTGTTCAAGTCAAATGAGTATTCACATCAGGATGTTTTTATTAATAACTACTGTGTTACTGAAGAAATTAGGTCTCAAGAGATAAGTTCCATTGTTTCTAAAATTTCTTCAATTAAAGAAGTAAGAAAATTCTTGGTAGAAGAACAAAGAAAAATTGGAGAATCAGGCGGACTTGTAGCTGAGGGAAGAGATATAGGAACTACTGTTTTTCCTTATGCAGAACTTAAAATATTTTTAACTGCTAGCATCGATGAAAGAGCAAAAAGGAGAAAATCTGATAAAAATAGTAAAGACTTACAAGAAATAGACCTTCATACATTAAAAGAACTTATAAAGAAAAGAGATTTTGAAGATTCTAATAGAGAAATTTCACCCCTAATAAAAGCGAATGATGCAATAGAAATTATTACCGATGGCTATTCAATTAATGAGGTAGTAGATAAAATTATTGATCATTATAATGACAAGATTCCTAAAGAGACTGAGATCAAATAAATTCAAGAAATACTTTCTAAAAATCCGGTTACAGAATCTTCTAAAATATCAAGGACATAATTGAAGCCCTCATCACCTCCAAAATATGGGTCAGGAACTTCTTGCTCATTAAAAACTGATCTAAAATCTTGTATTTTTTTAATTGATGCGAAATCAGTTGAACCTGTTCTATTTTTAAGATCTTGAATATTTCTAAAATTTGAGTCGTCCATTGCAAGAATATAGTTAAATTCGTCAAAATCTTTGCTAGTAATTTGACGAGCCCTGCTTAAGATATTTATATCTCTTCTTTCTGCGGCAATTCTCATCCTAGAGTCAGCTTTTTTTCCAATATGCCAACTCCCAGTTCCTGCAGAATCTACAATAAAGCCATCTGTTAATCCCTTTCTTTCAAGTAAACTCATAAAGATAGCCTCTGCTGCAGGAGACCTACAAATATTTCCCAAACATACAAAAAGAACAGAAATTTTTTTCATATGATTTCAAACTTCAATAAATTATAAGACTTTTAAGTAGTAAATAAAACTTCTTTAATTAGAGATTCAGTAAATTCTTTACCAAACAAACTCGACAACATTGGCCGTGCCGGATCGTTATCTCTTCTATATTTCAAATAATTATTTTGACCATTTATTAATTCTTTTTGGAGATCAATTTTAGCTTCCTTGCTTTCGAAAAGACTTTCCAAATACAAATCAAGATATTCCTTAAATGAGGTATAAAGCTGGTTAGCAATTAAAAAATCACTTATTTCTTCTTTTGGTAATTTTGACCAGATTACTCCTGGAGAAAAAAATCTAGCTACATCTGTAGACATTTTTTCAGCCAATGGAAGTGATGAATGACAATGATTTTTGAGTTTTATAAGTTTTTCTAATAACTCTTTACTATATTGATTTTGTATTTTTAATGAAGGCTGAAAATCTAATACTAATAAATGACTATTAGGTAGAGAAACAAAATCTACTCCAAAAAATGGAACATTATAAATAGTATTAGGAATAATTAAAAAATTTAAAACGGAATAATTTGGACTATTTATACACACTGCTCTTGCAAATTGAATTCTTTTTTTATGCGTTACACCCCAAGTAAAGAGATTCACATTTTTTTTCGATTTTTTTGAACCATAAGTTGATTCTTTATAAGAATATTCCGAGGGAATTATTTTTTCTAGACAGTTATGTTTACTTAATTTATTAATGATATATTTTAGAAAATTATGCCATCTCCAATCTGGCCTGTAAAAAATAGTATCTTGTATTAACATTCAATGAATAATCTCATTACTTAATGAAAAAAGAAATTTTTTGATAAATTTTTTTGTCCATTTTTCTCCAAAAAAAGATTTAAACAATTTATCTGCAGGGTCTTTTTCAAGACTGTACTTATCATATCTAATTTGATTAATCTTTATTTCGTCTGGATTTAAAAATTGATTAACAGGATTCGATTTATACAAGTTCAAATAGTTATTTACAAATGAATGGAAAATATTATTTAAATCTCTATCAAGATTTAATTTGTTTCCTCTACATATAATCACCCAAGGGGAAAAATACTTTTTTGAATCATATATATTCTTCATTTTATTATTATCAAATTCAGAATATTTTTTCTTAATACTACCTAAACTTGAACAATATTTTTCAAGATACTTGCCTTCTTGAATTAAAGGTTGATAATCAAGTATTGCTAATAACTTTTGAGATGTTCCAAACCATAAAATATCAGCTCCTAAAATAGGCATTTCACTATCAAAATTTGGATATGCGACCGTATTAAACACTTGCAGTTTTTTTCCACCATCTAATCTTGTTATTCTCCACTTTCTATATTCGGGAGATGCAAAAACCCAATTTTTTATAATATATTTTGAGTCTTTATTATGATGTTCTTGGAATTCGCTAGATATTTGTACTTCATGACCTTTTAATTCATCAATATTGGTTTTAAGGAAATCAAATAATGAATCAAACATAAATAACTAGGTCTCGGTGCTTCCTTTCCTTACTTTTTTTGTAATGTAATTAAATACAATCTTGCCTAGAACAGCAATCAAGTTACCTTCAAGCTCCTTAAACATTTTCATATTGTAAGTAAAAGCTTGATTAGCTTCATCAATAATTTGATCAGCAGTCTTTTGATTTATTGGAAGTTGATTCAAAGTAAGGGAATATTTTTCCTTAAATTCTTTTTCATCATCAATTAATTCAAACTCATAAAAATTTAAACCGTCATTTCCTTGCAAATTTAATGCTTTTTTAGCGATCCTTTTCAAAATTTGACCCCCAGATAAATCTCCTATATAGCGAGTGTAGTGGTGACCAACCAATAGCTCTGGTGAATTTTTTGCGACCTCTCTGATTCTTTCAACGTATTCTTTTGCTGAGTGAGAAATATTAATTTCATTCTTCCAGTTATCACCAAAATAAAATTTAAGATCATTTACAAGAGTTTCTTTCCTGAATAATGATTTAAAACCTATAGGTTTTATTACTGGATGTTCCTCATTGACCAGTCTTTCAATTTCTTCTTCCATTGCTTCATAAACAAAATATAAATCACTAATTAATTTTCTATAAGATTTTTTTTCAACAACTCCTTTTAAAAAACAAGCCACAAAGCCAGTATTTTCTGCCATAGTGTGGGATTTTTTTGTCCCTTCTCTTAATTGTCCTGCAAGAGCGACTGCCATATATTTTGAATTATTTTTGTAAGTGTATTTAATCTACAAGGAAAATACAAAAAACAGCTAATTTTTGTTACCAGCGGATGTTGTAGAGAATAGCTTATAAAGTTCTTTACAAACCAAAAAAAGGTTATCTTTTTGTTCCTTTTGAGGTAGATGAGTGCCAGTCATTTCCCAATCACCGATGGTAGCCACTCTCCATCTCTCAGAGGGAACAATCATACCTCGCATTATTATTCCCAACAATTTCGGGACTCTGTTATCACTATCATTTTCAATTCTTAATTGTAAGAGTATTGCTCTACATTCAATAAGAGGACTCCAACCAGGGAAATGAAAAGCAAAATCAATAGTATCTGGCATGGATTCATTATTTGAATTGTCCCAGGGACTGAAGTTTACGCTTGCATCTGGAAAATATTTCCGAAACAAAGCTGCAGTAGAAGCAATTTTATTAGCTATTTCAACATTACTTACATTTGAACTCGCATTCATTAGTAGCTGAGTATTTTTTTGAAAATGACATAATTTGCTTTAACTTGCTTATTAACTACTTTTTCTTTTAATAAAGATGTTGAAATGCTGATCAATAGAGTATCCTCTATTCACATTTGAATAATAAATTTCTAGGTTTTAAAGAAAATAACTCATCGCAAATTACAATACGAAAAACCTTAAAGAGTTATCTTTTACTAATTCAATGCTATGCCAAAATTTGAAAAATTAACTTTACCGAATGAAGGCGAGATAATAACTTTTAATCAAGGCAAACCTAATGTACCTAATAATCCCATTGTTCCTTTCATAAGAGGTGATGGCACTGGAGTTGATATTTGGCCAGCTACTCAAATCGTTCTTGATTCAGCGATAAAAAAAAGCTATGGAAATGAAAGAAAAATTAATTGGTTTAAAGTCTACGCAGGTGATGAAGCTTGTGAACTTTATGGAACATATAACTATCTCCCTCAAGATACTATTGAAGCAATCAGACACTTTGGTGTAGCCATCAAAGGTCCCTTAACAACTCCTATCGGGGGAGGTATTAGATCTCTTAATGTAGCATTAAGGCAAATCTTTGATTTATATAGCTGTGTTAGACCATGTAGATATTATTCAGGAACTCCAAGCCCTCACAAAAACCCTCAAAATTTAGACGTCATTGTCTATAGAGAAAATACTGAAGACATCTACATGGGAATTGAATGGGAGGCCGAAGATGATAATTGTCTTGAATTAATTAATCATTTAAATAATGTTGTAATACCAAATAGTAAAAGTTTAAAAAATAGATCAATTCCAGAGGGGTCTGGAATTGGAATAAAACCAGTCAGCAAATCTGGTAGCCAAAGGCATATTAGAAAGGCTATTGAACATGCGAAAAGATTATCAGGAGATAAAAGGCATGTGACGCTTGTACATAAAGGGAATATTATGAAATACACCGAAGGTGCATTTAGAGATTGGGGATATGAATTAGCCGTCAATGAATTTAGAGCAGATTGCATTACTGAAAGAGAAAGCTGGATTTTAGACAATATTCAGAAAAATCCTGGAATTACAATTGAAAATAATGCTCGAAAAATCGAACCAGGTTTTGACAAGCTTACAAATAACAAAAAAGCATTTATTTGCGAAGAAATTAAAGAAGTAATTGCATCAATATCTAATTCTCATGGAGATGGGAAATGGAAAGAACTTATTCTTGTTGATGATCGGATAGCTGACAGCATATTTCAACAAATTCAAACTAGACCTCAAGAATATTCAATTCTTGCCACGTTAAACCTCAATGGGGACTATGTTTCTGATGCAGCTGCAGCAATTGTTGGTGGCTTAGGAATGGCACCTGGTGCAAATATTGGAGATAATGCAGCAATTTTCGAAGCTACGCACGGTACGGCGCCAAAACATGCAGGCTTAAATAAGATTAATCCAGGCTCAGTAATTCTTAGTGGTGTAATGATGCTTGAATATTTTGGTTGGAATGAAGCAGCTAACTTAATTACTAATGGTTTAAGTAAGGCTATAGAGCAAAAAAAAGTCACCTATGATCTAGCAAGATTAATGGAACCGAAAGTAGAACCCTTATCCTGCAGCAGTTTTGCTGAAGAAATTATCTCAAATTTCTAATTTGAAAAATTATTTTTGTTTTCAAAAACTTTCCAAATTTTAACCAATGAATCTTTAGCACCAATGTTTCCAGGATGTGTAACGATAGGAAGTTTTTCCTCATTTTTTAGGTTATGAGTCACAACTGAAATACCTGTTAAAATTTGTCCCTCAAGATAAACATAATCAGCATTAAGTCCATTACTAAGAATCACATTTGTTGTGATTCCTCCTTTTGAAATCAAATATCCTATTTCATCCTTCAAATCTGCAACCAATTCAGCAATAAAACAAGCAAGTAAATTATAAAAATTAAATAGTTCAGAAGAATCTAAAGGCATAAATTTTCTTGAAGTGAACAAAACGGGAGTTTGTCCTTTCTCAAAAGAAAATCTAATTTCTTTTAGAAACTTATTTTTAAACAAATTCCTTCGCTTCTGGTTATTATCTGATGAAGTAATTTTAAAGAATTCAAAAACATCTAATTCAACTGGATTGCAATTACTCATCTCTAATAAATTATTCAATTGTATTGTTGAAAGTTCTACATAAGATCCAACAATTATCAGTCCTGGAAGAAAACTCTTTTCTTTACTTCTTATTCTTAAATTAGAGAAAAATATTTCACTCTGAGAGAAACTTTTTTTCTCAGAAATTGAACTTATAAAACTTGCTGCAGTTCGAAAAAGGAATTTTTTTTGTTTAATTAATTTTTTAATTACTAAAGAAAATTTTTTTAGTTGAGAATAATTTTCTACATCTACAACTACATGTTTATTATTCTTCAAGTTCTTTAGATTTGTAAAAACAATATTATTTTCTTCATCATTAAGCATTTCGATATCTGACAATAAAAGATTTTGAATATCTTCAAAATTGATTTGCGATTTACTCTGCTGAAATAAAAGATTCTTGACATTACTTGTCTCATATCCAAAAATTTTATCTTTTGCAAAAATTGTTTGACTAATAGGAGTTTTATCAACAAAGTGAGATCCATTAATTGTAAATCTTTTACCCTCTATGAAAGCTGGAATATGAAAAGTAGCATCAAAAGGACCTAAGCAACTATTTAGAGCAATTGGCTCTAAATAGTTATGTCCTCGAAGAGTAGAGTCTCCTCTACTTATAAAGATAATTTCTTCTTCATAGGCTTGAGAAGTTATTACAGTCTTAAGATTTTTGCAAATTTCCTCTATTGTTAATTTCGCATCATTTTCCGATAGTGACCTTGTATTAGCCAAAATAAAAAATAAATTAGATTTAGATTCAAAACCTTTGACTAAAGTTGAGCAGTCCCACTTAAGAAGTAATAAGCAATCGTGAACAGTTTGAGAGCCTGTGGGATCATCATCTATAACGACAAATTTCATAAGTATTGCAACATTACTTAAGAGATTTTATTTGTATTGAGGCATTTAACCTTTTACTATGATTTGAAGGAATCACAATGTTTCTAAATCCATCAACAAAAGAATTTCTGGGACTAGTCCAAGGTTCAAGACATATCATTCTTCTTGGAGGATCACTCCAAATAACGCCTAAATCAAAAGGATATGGATGATATAAAGTTATTTCTCTTTTAAAAATTTTATCTCGAAAAGAGCTTCTACCAGAAGTATACATAAGTAGATCAACTCCTAAATTAATTTTGTTTAATTCATCCAAAGTATTACTTATAGTATTTCTCTCTTGATCCTGACAATTAAGTGGATTATCAACAAACTCTAAATTTTTGAAATCTGAAACATTAAAATAAGGATGCAAACCAAAATTTATAGGCATAGCAAAGTCTGTTTTGTTATGGATTGTAATTTTAAATTCTAAAGAGTTGATCTTTAAGGTAACTTCTATTCTTAGTTCGAAATCGAAAGGGTAATATTTTTTGGTTTTTTTAGATGCATTTAAGAATAAGCATAAAAATTTTTCATTTTCATTAAAGTGGTATTGCCATTGCATATCCCTAGCGAAACCATGTTGTGGTAATTGCAGATAATCATTTCCAAATACTGAACTAGAGGTATTGAGATTTCCACATATTGGAAACAAGATTGGAATGCCTCCCCGTATACTTTTTGTCTTATCCATAAATCTTTTTTCATCGAAATAAATTATTTCATTACCATCCGAAACCCAATTTGTAATAACGCCTCCTCTTTCAGGACAAAATTTAATGTAGTTATTTTTATCTAATTGAAATACGAAAATTCCTTGGTCTTTATCAGATGATTCAAGTTTCACAATTATTACTTAAAGAGAATCAACCCAATCCAAAATATGCTGATTAACTAATTCAGGTATCTCATCATGAGGACAATGTCCTGCGTCAAGAATAATTTCTTTTGTATTTTTTGGTGTAAATTTTTTATATAGATTTCTTTTTTTTGGAGTGTTCATCCATGGATCTTTCCCTCCCCAAAGAAGTAATAATGGTGCATTTAGTTTTGCGAATAACTTATCCAACGGCAATCCCTGAGGACCTGATGGATTAAATACACTTCTAAAAACATTAAAAGCTCCGAAATCTAGCGAAGGCTTCCTTATTGACTCAACTAAAAAATCATCAACATTTTTTTTATCAACATAAACTTGATTCAAAGTTTTTTTAATATTTTTTGGATTTCTCATATTCTCAAAGATCAAACGTTGAAGAACAATATTTTTCAAAAATATGCCTGCAACTGTTTCAATTGAAGTTTGCAACATATTCTTTTTTATAGTTTTTTCTTCACTAAAATATCCGGCAGCATTAAGTAATATCACCCCTGCGTTTAACTCATTTAATTCTGCACCAGCCGCTAATGCTGCATAACCACCTAATGAATTTCCAACAACAATTGTAGGTTTCTTTATTTTCTCTTTTACATAAGCGACAACCTGATCTTTCCATAAAGATCCTGAGTATTCAACGTCTTGAGGTTTAGGACTCTTTCCAAAACCTAGTAAATCCATAGCATGGACTTCGTATTTTTTACTCAAAACAGGAATATTAAATCTCCAATGATCCGTAGATGCACCGAAACCATGAATTAATAAAATTGCATAATCTTTTGAGGTTTGTTCGGGGTTAACTGAAACAGTATGTATTGGGTAATTTAAAAAATTCCAGTCATAATGTACATCACTATCTATCAGAGCTGATTTTTCCATTTATTAAAATCTTTTTGTAATTTGATTCTAATAAACTTATTACCTAAAGAAGACCCACAGGATCAGCTGCAACATCATCTGAAATTTTATTACCATCATTTGGAGGCTTATCTTTT
>NZ_CVSW01000069.1 GCF_001180265.1 Prochlorococcus marinus
TTTCGTTATCACTTAATCTTATGCGGAATCCTCCTCCATCTCTCCTGCCCCCCGATCTATCTCTGAAATTAGATCTTTCATTGTTAGAACGACCTCTGTAATTTTCTTGTCCAGGATTATTGCTGAAATTTGAATTAGACATCTTGATGTTTCTTAGGTTATTTAAATAGTTTATTAACTTAGCATCTTGTTATGCAATAAGTCTTTTTAAATGCCTTAAATTTTTATCTATTGATTAACGACTTATGTAATTTCGCTTTTCTCATTCACAACTTGCATTAAAATAAAATTAGAGAAATAAAGTATTTTGTTTGATATTAGTAAAGACAACCCTTTAAAGGATTTCATAAAGTTTCCAAAAAAGAATCTTTTTATTATTTTATTATTATTAGGTTTTGGCGAATGGTTTGTCAGTGACTTAATTCATTTTGCAGGGGGCTCAATAGGATTTTTT
>NZ_CVSW01000070.1 GCF_001180265.1 Prochlorococcus marinus
ATTTTATACCAAAGAACTAAGATAAATTTACCAAAAAATTTTTTATTTATTGATTTGTTTGTTTAAAACTCATAAATAAAAATTTGTTTAGTTCTGAAAAAAATATTATCTTGAACCTATTGATGAACAATTTTACAGATTATGAGCGATATATTATTAATTGGTTCATGTGAGCCATTTAGTGGTAAGTCTGCATTGGTTCTTGGAATAGCAAGAAGACTTTTACAAGAGAAAAAAAAAGTTCGTATTGGTAAACCTCTTGCAACATGTATCGAACTTACTAATCTACCTTCAATGTCTTATGAAGGACTAATAGATGATGATGTTAAATTTATTGGATCTACATTAAATATCGAAGAGGAGAATTTAATTTCTTCAGTCGGATTATTGGATAATATTTCAGCTGAAAAAAGAATCTTCAATAAAGATCTACTCCCTGGAAAAGGTTTTGATCAAATT
>NZ_CVSW01000071.1 GCF_001180265.1 Prochlorococcus marinus
CTGCTCAAATTCTACGGATATTTGGGTTCTGGAAATTAATAACAAAAGACAAATGCCATCACCTATCTGATCATTTCTTTTCCTAAACTTAAATAAACTATAAATAACTGCTATTGTCATACCTATAAAAATAATTAATCCAATGATGAAAAGAATTTTAAAAAGTTCATCGTAAATTGGTGCATTAATACTTGCTTCAGCTGGGAGCAAATTTACATTAAAACCAATCCAAAAAGATATAGCAAAAACGAGGGAAATAATTAGTATTAAATAAATGTTTTTATTTA
>NZ_CVSW01000072.1 GCF_001180265.1 Prochlorococcus marinus
CTTTTTGCACTTGTCCAAGATTGAATTGGTAAAAAGAGGATTATTAGGAAGCAACTGTTTAGAGGGTATATATAAAGAAATCTTTTTCTCTTCAAAATTACTCTTAAAATTAATTACCAGATCAATATCTAAACTATGCTTTTTAAAATACATTTGGAAAAAATTATCTTTTCTCAATGCTGATAAAAAAACAAATTTATTTTTTGCAAAAAATTTCTTAATTTGAAAAAGTTCATCTATTGGCTGTAAATACAAATTCCAATCTAAATTTGTATCG
>NZ_CVSW01000073.1 GCF_001180265.1 Prochlorococcus marinus
ATCACTTCTTGGAAAGGCAATTGGTAGGAAATTAAGTACAGTAGAGTGTTGTTTATTAATTGACGAAGCCAATGATGTAGTACAAATTTCTTTAATTAAAATTTGGCAATCAGCTCCTCGCTGGGTAAATAAAGGAAGTGTTGAAGGATATGTTTATAAGATAGTGTTTTCAACTTGCATGGATTTCCTAAGAAGACATAAAAGCTTCAATGAATTTAAAGATAATTATTCCAATCTAGAAATTACAAATAACAATAACAGTAATTATGAATTAAGAAAAATGCTATTGAATAATATTCAAAAACTTCCTACACATCAAAAAGAAGCTATTCTGCTACATTATTTTTGTGGTTATAAACAGAAGGAAGTGTCTAATATTTTAAAAAAAACCGAAAAAGCTACTGAAAGCCTAATTATACGGGCTCGCAAAAAATTAAAAACTATTTTGCCTAAGGATTTATTGGAGGAATTATTGTATGTCTAAATTAAAAAAGGAATGTCTTAATCAAATGATTGAGAATGCACTCTCTTACAAGCAAGAATCAAAAAGATTTAACTCAGATTTTTTACATAAAAGGCTTAAAGGTTTAAGTTTAAAACCGAAAGTATATGGACTAACTTTTGCTTCATTGATCATAACTTGCGTCTTTATTCCTCAAATTTTTACATCAAGAAATTTAGTTGATGTAGATCAATTAAATGATTACCTGACTTTAAGTATTATTGATGATTTTTAATGGTTATGTTTATGCATACTGCATGGCATCCATTTATCCCCCATTTGATGAGCACCTTCACAATCAAATTTATAAGCTTCTTTTTCAGCCTGTTCTTTTGTATCAAATAACATTGGCATTTTTATTTGTTTTTCGGCTTGTTTATTGGAACAACCCAAAGTAAGAATCATCATGTAAAGAAAAGAAAGAAAAGAAAGAAAACGTTTCAAAATTAATTTATAAATAATGAGAGTTTAGTATTGAATATCTTTGGGAATATTTAAAAAGATTATTCCTTTACAAAGTTCATGAAAATTGAAGGTTAACTATTCAATAAGACGCATATAACTTATTTATTAATGGTAATTTCTTTTTAAATGAATCTCGACTATTAAGAGTTCAAATAAGTAAAGTAGTATCTTGTATTGGTTTTCTATCGCTGGTCCTTGCTAACTATTCGAAAATATTACAAAAAGAAACTTCAAAAAATTATCTTTGACTTCATGACTGAGATAATTAAGATATAAGCTTATTCTCTCCTTAATCGTAAACTCCTAAAAGCCTAAATTATGATTTTAAGTAGGTATACCTTGTCCTCACGAGTATGTGGCTGACATGTTTAGAGATATCGCAGATGCTCTTGAATTTTCTCATCATGAATCTGAAAGTAATTGTTCATGCTGTTAAATTCTGAGCTGAATTAAATAATTCCTGTATTACTTCTATACAGAAACTGATAATGATTAGACTTTTTCTGAGATTTTTCTTTGAAATTACTTGTTTTTATTGATTTTTGTTTATAAAAATGTAGTTATTGGCACAAATTTTGGAACTTTAATATTTTGGGATCATATAAAGTAAAAACCTCATATAAGGAAAAATCATTTTCTTTTTCAAGAATCGGACCTGATATTTACGGCTCCACTCATCCTCAGAATTTATTATCTGAAATTAAGGAAAGAGCAGAATTTCTATATGAGTTATTGGACAGGCATGTAATTTCCATAGACCCCTTCAGTAAAGATTGTCTTCTACAACTTTTCAGGCTGGCGGCAAAATTCGAAAGTAACCCAAACAGATATATTTCCCATAACAGTCCCCTCAAGGGAAAGATACTCATAAATGCCTTCTATGAACCAAGCACCAGAACAAGGTTATCGTTTGATAGCGCATGGCACAGGCTGGGCGGAGATTCAATAAATATCACCGATAAAAGTTCCACTGGAATTGCCAAGGGAGAAACCCATCTGGATATTGCTCATATGTTTAATAATTACGGAGACTGCGTTGTCCTCAGAGAAAGTGACAATGAGGCGATCTTTGAAATGACAAAATCATTGAGAATTCCAATAATCAATGCCGGTAACGGAATCAATGAACATCCCACTCAGGCGATGTCTGATCTTTATACGATTTTTAAATGGAGACCGCATCTGGTTAACAAATCAATTGATGATAGTGAAAAAATAACCATTGGTATCATCGGAGTTCCATCACGTATGAGAACAGTCAGATCTCTTCTGAAATTATTCTGCAAGTTTCCATATTTCATAAAAAAAATTATTGTCATTTATGATGACAAATCAATTGATCAGAACGATTTATTTGATGAAGGCCAGCTTGAACAACTTATTGAATCTGATCTGAAGATTGAGCTGGAGACGGATATGCAAAAAGTATTGCCTTCCCTGGACGTTACCTATATAAATGCAATTGCATGGGTGGGAGAAAATTATGAGGTTCATGGAAGTTCATTTAAATTGCACAGTGAGTTGCCATTTAAAAAAGATTCCATAATATTGCATCCACTTGCTCGTGGTTCTGAATTATCAACATCATTGGATCAGACCTCGAAAAATTGGTATTTTGCTCAGTCAAGAGGAGCGGTATTTGTAAGAATGGCATTACTTACCTGTCTGATGGATAGAACAACAAGAGTGATGGATGTCGTTTAAATAGATGTGTGGAATAGGCGGGGTTTTTAATAAATCAAAAGATAAATCTGTTGAACCTCAGATTCTTGTAAATATGGCGGCTATTCAAAGCCATCGTGGACCTGACGGTTTTGGATATAAATTATCAGATGATGCTTCTTTAGGATTCTGTCATGCGAGATTATCGATAATAGATTTAAATGAAAATCGAGCCAGACAGCCTTTTGTCGGTGGTGCCGAAAATCATATTCTGATGGCGCATAATGGTGAATTTTATGACTTTCAGAGAATCAGGGCTGATCTTGTTGCACAGGGCGTAAGCTTTTCTTCAAAAAGCGATTCGGAAATATTGCTTAGGCTTTATGAGAAATATGGCATTGATGAATCATTATCTTATCTGCGAGGAGAATTTGCCTTTTCATTGTTTGATGCAGAACAGGATTGTCTTTATCTTGTAAGAGATCGTTTTGGGATTAAACCTCAATACTGGATTGAGACCGATGATTCCTTAATATTTGGCTCTGAATTAAAAGTATTATTCGCCCATCCATCAGTTGAAAGAAAATTTACAGGTGAAGGACTGGTTCATCAATTGATGCAGGTAATGGTACCTGGCTCTACAGCATTCGCCGGTGTTAAACAAGTTAAACCCGGATATATCCTTAAGGTCAAAAGAGTAAATAATAAATTTCAGATAACACAGGAAAAATTCTGGGATATAAATTTCCCTAAGAAAAACACTTATGAAAGAGATAAAAGTGAAAAATATTTTATTGAAAATATTAGAAAAGAATTGTTGAGAGCCGTTGAATTAAGAATGGTCGCTGATGTTCCTGTCGGCTGTTATTTGTCCGGTGGAATTGATAGTTGCTCAATTTTGGGATTGGCTTCTGCCATAAGTCAAAAATCAGTAAAGGCATTCACGATTGGCTTCAGTGATGAAAGATATGATGAAACTTCGATAGCAAAAGAGATGGCTGATGCCACAAATGCAGATCATGAGATTTTAAAAATAAATGGAGATGATCTGTATGGGAATTTTGAAAAGGTTCTATGGTTTACTGAAAGATCTATTTATAACACCCTTGCAATTGCAAAGTACCTTATGAGTAAAAGAGTGAATGAGCTCAATTATAAGGTCGTTATGACAGGAGAGGGCTCAGATGAATTGTTTGGAGGCTATCCCGCTTTTAGAAAAGATATGTATACCTATGGCGTCGGAATTTCTAATTCAGAATCTGAGAATCTTAAAGAAAACCTGGAAAATTCAAATGATATTTTCAAGGGCGCGATGCTAGCTAATAAAGAAATAAGTAATAAATCTTTCAAGGAATTTTTAGGATTTACGCCAAGTTGCCTTCAACCTTGGCTTGCATGTGAAACTTATGCGAAAAGTCTAGTCTCAAGTAAATATAAAGAGATAACGGAAACTTATGATCCCGGGGCGGCAATTTTTGGGGAACTTGACCTTGAACAGTTAGAAAATAGATATGCAATTGATCAGGCTCAGTACGTTTGGATGAAGACTATGCTTGAGGGCCAAATTCTCACATGGGGTGGAGATAGAGTGGATATGTCAAATTCAATGGAAGCCAGACCTGCATTTTTAGATCATCACCTAGCTGAAGCTGCCGTTGCTGTCCCCCCTGAATTAAGGATTAAAGACAATGTCGAGAAGTATGTTTTAAGAGAAGCTATGTCAGGATTGTTGCCTGAATCACTATATAAACGTGAAAAATTTCCTTTCATGGCTCCCCCTTCCCATGCAGATAAAGATAATTTAAGTTCTATGCAGGAAATTGTGAATGAATTTTTAAGTCCTGAAAGGATAAGAGAATTTGGAATCTTGGATGAAACAGAAGTAAATGATTTGCTGAATAAATTTTTTAGTTCAGAGCTTGATGCCTCAGAAAAAGTACAATTGGATGCAATAATCAATCATCTTTTAAGCGTTCAGATCTTGTATAAGATTTTTATAATTGAGGATATCCCTGATAAGGCTCAAAAGATGGCTGATAATTTGGGCTGGAAAGTTTGAATTCGTTTCTTAAATTAATTTCTGAAAAGGTGTAAACCAATACAGGTTTTATTTGAAAAATAAGAGAACCTAAGCAGGTTTAAGTAATAGAAGTATGAGTTATAGCGCTGGGTTAAATATCCTAGAGCCACAGGTAATAAATAGGGAGAGAATCCAAGACTTGATAAATTCTTTTTCTTCAATCGGAGCTTCTGAGAAGGGTTCTGTTTCAAGAAGAGGTTTTTCTGATGAAGATATATATGCAAGAAATTTTTTTATGAAAACCCTTAAGGAATTAGGTTTGAAAATAAGAATTGATACTGCAGGAAATATTATTGCAAGATTAGATGGGCATGATAATAATTTACCTCCCATTGTTACTGGATCTCATCTCGACACTGTTCCAAAGGGAGGTAAGTATGACGGAACTTTAGGAGTGATTGCAGGAATTGAAATTGCTTTTTTTCTTCAGGAAAATGACATTAAATTAAATAGACCATTTGAAATAATTGTCTTTGCTGATGAAGAATCGACAATGATTGGTTGTAAAGGCTTTACAGGTAATTTATCTGTTAAAGAAGAAGATTTTGTTACCAGTAATTCTTGCTCAATAATTGATAATCTTTCTCGGATTGGTGGAAATTGGCTTGAGATTAAAAGTGCGGCAAGAAGTAAAAAAGATATATTCGCTTTTCTTGAATTACATGTTGAACAGGGAAAGGTCCTTGAAGATGGTGGTTTGGATATCGGAATTGTTAATGGAATAGTAGGTCAAAAAAGAATAACCGTTAGGGTTAAAGGTCAGGCAAATCATGCAGGAACTACCCCGATGTCAAATAGAAATGACGCACTTTTGGCCGCCTCTAAAATTATTGTTGGCATTGAACAGATAGCTAAAACTACTTCTGAAAGTGCAGTAGCAACAGTTGGTAAATTGAAATTACATCCCAATGCGGCAAATGTTATTCCAGGAGAGGCAGTATTCACGATAGATATGAGAGATTTGGATGAAGATGTAATTGGGAAAATGAGTTTAAGAATTAAGAATCTATGTTCAGAAATTCAAGAAGTTACTGGATGCGTGATACAGATAGAACCTCAATTTGAAGTGAATCCAACTAAGTCATGCCCTAAATTAGTGAGCTCTTCATTTCATGAATCTGAAAAGTTGGGATTTAAAACTGGAATCTTACCAAGCAAAGCAAGTCATGACTCACAAGAAATAGGAAGGATCTGTCCTATGGTAATGATCTTTGTCCCAAGTAGGAATGGTCTGAGTCATTCTTACAAGGAATATACTTCTCTTGATCAATGTGCTAATGGTATTGAGGTTTTATTAAATACAATATTTTCCATTGATAAGAATTTTTTAGACAAGCCTCTAATGATATAAATGACATTTTCAATTATTGGTTTTGATCCTTTAAAAAATAGATTTGGCGTTGCAGTTTCTTCTTGCCATATAGCTGTTGGCTCAACAGTTTCATTCGTTAGATCACAGGTTGGTGCTGTTGCAACTCAAGGGCAAACTAATCCTTATTTAGGAATAAGAAGTCTTGAGTCACTCCAATCCTGCTCTGATTCCAAAATTGTTTTGGAAGATTTAATTAAAGAAGATTTTGGCAGGGAAAAAAGACAGGTTCACTTAATTGATAAGTATGGAAGAAGCGCATGCTGGACAGGTCAAGAATGTTTCCAGACATGCGGACATATAAGTGGAGAAAACTTTTCTGTAGCTGGCAATTTTCTAGAGAATATTGAAGTTCTTGAGGGGATGGCTGATGTTTTTAAACAAAGTGATCCAAATATTAAATTAGGGAAAAGACTACTTGATGCTCTTAATGCAGGAGAAAATATAGGTGGAGATAGACGAAGTCTCCGTTCAACCTCTAGCGCTCTAAAAGTTAGTGGAGAACTGGGCTTTCCTCTTTTAGATCTGAGAGTTGATTATCATGATTCCTCTGTAGATGAGCTAATTAGAATTTATAGACATAGTCAAAGTGAATGGGCCCAGGAATGGAGAGACTCAATGAATGACTTGCCTGAAATGAATATGAAACAGGAATTTAGAGTCGCGTAAGCTTTAATAAGTTCAGCTTATAGAGAATATGAGAGTAAGTAATTATACTCACACTTATAATTTTTAATTATTAGATTTGTTTCAAGATTGCATTAAGAAGCGTCTTAGCTAAACAACCAACCAAACAAATGAACGAAACAAAAGCTGTTGAGAAGGAAAAAATCGTAGCTGAGAAGCTTAACGGTAGATTTGCGATGATTGGCTTTATTGCGCTTATTGGCGCATATCTAACAACAGGACAAATTATTCCAGGATTTGTATAAATGGATTTTATATCTAAAAGACAAGGATATGTACCCCTTAAGGTGGTTCCATACATATTCTTTGTTGCAGTTGTTTTAAGCATCACAACAACAACTACAATCGTATAGTTTTTAAAAACTTGCATCGTCATGGAAGTCAGCTAGTAGGGATACGGGCTGACTTTTTTAATTTATATTGAATAAGTGATTTGGAAGAATTAAATCAAAACCAACAATTAAAAAATAGAGAATATATAGTTAAAACTTTACTTTTTGAATCGCTATTAACTTATTTCGAATTAGTATCAAATTCAGGCCTAAATTTAGTAAGTTTAGAAATTGCTAATTCAAGTTCCTCTTCGGAATTAAAACCTAGATCTTCAAAAGATTCTAAACCTAATGAGGTTTCTCTTTTTAAAATTATTTCCATTTAGTATAAATTAATTACTTAATACTAGATTTTTATAATTTAAAGAAAATACTTAGTTGTTGATTCAACACCTTAAACCCATTTAAAGAATTGACAGTAAATATAAAATGAAAAGTAATAAGCTTATTTTAGAATGAAGTTAAAAAATATTTTAAAAACTACTGGGAGTCTTCATATCCTATTGGGATTATTAATTATTTTCCTACTAATTTTTTCTGTGGAAACTATCCCAGGCAATGCTTCAAGTGAAACATTGCTTCTTGTAAGAGGGACTGCAGATGTTGTAGCAGCTAGTAATTTAGGGATAGGATTCTTATTGATTATTTGCAGCTCTATCAAAGATAAAAAATCTTTAAAAAAGTTTTATCAGGTGAACTAGCTTTAATGGCTTGTTTGTTAGCAGTAGCCTTATTCAATACTTTTAATGCTGGAACAATTGTTGATGGAGGTCCTCCACCTCCCTTTTGGATTGTTTTAATAGCTAATCCTCTTTTATTTATTTACGGATTAAATAAAGCCAACAAATGGAACGCTTACTAATTGCATAAAAAAAAGAGGGTAAAGCTGCACCATATAGTGCAAAAACCGCAGCATATAGTGCAGATTTCGTTGAGATAAATAATCATAACCAGCTATGACCATTTGATAGAAAGCCTAGTTTGAGATAGGAATTTTTATTAATATTTATGAGTTAAATAGTTATTACAATCTATTATTAGTCAAATTTAGTCCACAAAATTAGTCCACAAAAAATCTAGTCTGCTTCCAAAAAATCACCCAAAGTTGACATTTTGTTGAAACAAACCAAATAAGTTATTCCCAACTATGGCAGCGATTATTAAAACGAAGGCAACGATGGCGAAAAGAGCACTAACATCTTTTATGTCATAAGGTGCTTTAAATAGAGGTTTTTGGTCTGCCATTGTTATCTAATATATAAATGCAATTGAATCATATTATTTTAATTCTTGTTAGAAGTATTAGGTTGTTTTTTAGTCTAAGAATGGATAATAAAAAAGCCACTAAAAGTGGCTTTTTCTTTAAATGGTTAAATAAACTAGCTTGTGTAAGTTTTTCCTCTATAAGTTAGTGCATTATGCTGCTTTTTAGCTGCTTCTTTGTTCTGGACGTACTTTTGTCCTCTGTAAATTAGAGTCATTTTTTTAGCTCCGGTTTCGCTTAAGTCCCCGTTCCATGGCTTAAGTCGATTTGCGGCTTGCTATGTGCAAGTTGAACGTTTTGGTAGCGGTTGCTACAAATTTATAATAACATCCATTAAAATTATTTGTCTAGGTTTTTAATAAATAAACTTAATATATTAATGATAGATTAGGTTTCTGAAAAAAATACTTATCAGAATCTTGGCTTAATTGCTTACAGGTTACATTTTGTTCGTTTTTGAGAAGTATTTTTTATTTAATGAACTTTTAAATGTAAAATTCTTAAGATTATAAAATTTGTTTTATGTTTTCTAGAAGCAAAAAACCTACAGTAAAAAAATCTGCAATAGTTGAAGAGACTCCATTATTTGCTCAATTACTACCATTCGCAAACAGAATGAATGATAAGGTCCAATTGGTAAACGCTTTGGCTTTTACTTTTATTATGGGATTCTCAATTTTTGGAATTGCTCTTTGGAAACTATCAGGGCTGACCTAATTATTTAATTTTCTCAAAGCATCAATTTTTGATTCTTTGTTTTCAATTATGGTTATTAACCATCTAGAGGCTAGGCCTCTCGATATTGATCTATTTTTTAGAAATCTACATATATATATGTGTAGATTTTTTTCGTTTTTGGAGTTAAATTTTTCCTCAAAATCTAAGATATCCTCTTCTGATGTTCTTTTTCTTAGCTCATCCACCAATGCATGACTAGAGGAATCATTAAAAAAGTTCCCAATATTTAAGCTTAATGTCATAAATAATTTAAGTCCCTATTTAAGAGGTAGCCATAAATTAAATTTTTAAAAACTAATTTATATTTTTTATTTACAAATAATTCAAAATTTAATCTTTTGGTTTAGCGAGAGGAAGCAAGCACTTATCTGAATCACAACCTGCTGGTCCTGCTTCAGATAGTTCTCCAACATCATATTTATTAAGAGCGTCAAAGAAATCGTTATTGACTTTCCTTTCTATTACTTTATTCTGCAATGATATATATTCCTCTTTACTTATTGGTTCAAAGGGTAATCTCGGGAAAGTAGCGTTAGCACTAAATCTAGCCAGCAATGCTGCTGAAATATATCCTTCATTGTTTTCTATTGCATTATGAATAGCCTTAGCTAAATCCTCGATTTCATTTTCTCTAAATTCTACGGTTGCAGAGGTATTATGCTCTGTGTAAAATTTCTGCACTTGCATGTAAAAATCAAATTGAGCTAATGCTGAGAAATTATTGATGTCTATTTGGTCTGCGCCGTCTATATTTGCCCAACTAACTTCTGTAGGGATTTCAACTAACCATTCTGTACATCTTGGATCAAAGGGATTATCGAGCAAGCAACCATTTTCATCTTTATCAGATTGAGATGGAACAACTGAGTACCCATAATCCATGCAAGCTAAAGCGATTGGGTCATTTTTCCTGAAAGTTATTCTTCTTATAAATCTTTGAGCCTTTGGAGGATGCCAACCTGGAGCTGC
Source organism: Prochlorococcus marinus (assembly GCF_001180265.1). Taxonomy (GTDB): domain Bacteria; phylum Cyanobacteriota; class Cyanobacteriia; order PCC-6307; family Cyanobiaceae; genus Prochlorococcus_A; species Prochlorococcus_A marinus_H. The sequence goes on from NZ_CVSW01000073.1 coordinate 10,069, forward strand.
TCCAGTAAGAAGACTTTTAGTTCCAGCTGGCTGAACTGTTGTGCATCTATTTGGTCTCCTTAGATTATGCTTATCACAATATTCCCATACAGTTTCTTTTACTATTTTTCTCCAAGAATCTAAGAATTTAGCTTCCTTTTCTTTGAAGGCCTTCCCTTCTTCGGTATTTGGCCTTCCTGCTTCCCACCATTTCAACCATGGCGTCCCAAAGGCATGGACACAAAAATCAAATAATCCAGTGAAACTTACTCCTACGATAGGATCATATTCCCTACTTTTTCTGTAACGCTCAACTTCAAATTCATGGTTTAGTAAGCATGCTACAGAAAGAGCGGCTGCTTTAAAAGCTTTTTTTTGCTCTTCAAAATTTCCTGGATCAATCTGATTTAAATGAACTTCAGCTAAATTGCAATGGAAATCATTCCCCAAGATCTCGCCACAAGGGTTAAGTCCATATCGGCTCATCCTGTGGTCTAACTCTTCTTCTGAAAAAGGACCATAACTACTATTTATCCAATTTCTCGCTTCATCCTTGCCTTGTTCTGAGTAGATTTCAATAAATTCCTTTCTCAATTCATCATCTTTGAGAATATCTGCATTTGACCTTGCTATTGCTTCTGGTGCAAATTGAATGGCTCCCTCACCTGAATGGAATTGTTTTGTTACTGCATCCAAAACAGTTTGGTAAGTGGGTTTTGTATGGTAAACCCTAGTATGATTGGCCATTCTGAGGGCATCTTTTTCAGGATCTATTCTCCAATTACCATTCTCATCTTGACTCCATAAATTTTCTTTTGCTGATGCGGCTTCCTTATCATCTGAAGCAAATTGTCTCATTCCAGCACTTCTTCTTATATTCCCAGCAACTATGGTTACTGCAGCTTCATCAATTAATAAACAACACTCTACTGTACTTAATTTCCTACCAATTGCCTTTCCAAGAAGTGATGCGACTCTAGAGTAAAGATCTTTCAATTTGATAGGATTTGCCATACCACCAAAACCTTTTAATGATTCTCCCGCAGGCCTAATATCTTCCAAATCAATATAAACATCAATTTCTCTTTCAAAACTCTCGTTACTTGATGCCTCAAGAAGATATTTATAGCTATCTACCCATCCTCTTCTGCTATCTCCAACTTTGATATGAAGATCTTTTCCTTTAATTTCCAATGATGACTTTTCTTCTCTTTGATCTTTAGGAGTTATTCCAACTTCACTGACTGATTTAATGTTTATTTTGTTAATTACCGTAGGAAGATTATTTATAAAATGAGGCTCAATTATTGCACCTGTTCCACATCCCATCATTGCTAAGTCCATCATTAATGCGAAGGCTTCCCAATCAATTAAGTTTGTTGAGGTACAGTTGTATGCTCCTGAGAAATTTTGGTTCTTATTAATCCAAGGGGTTCCGCCTATCCACAACCATCTTCCTGAAGGTTGAGCTTTTTGGTTACTTTGCATCTCTCTCATTAGGATTAATTCTTCTTCAGAAAGTTTTCCTAATTCTTTTAATCCCGATAAATTCCTTTCGCCTACTTCGCTCCAGTTCTCCCTTTTGCCAGATGAAGTTTTTCTACTATAAGATCTGAAAAAAACTGGGTAAGCAGCTGGCGCAGTCTTTGGAAAATCATCTTTTTTAAGATTATTGGAATTGCTCTCTGAAGAAGCTTTATTTGGTGCAACAGTCACGATAAAAAAAACGTATGTAAATAACCCGTACTGGAAGAATAACTCTACCTGTGGCGTCTGCAACCATTCTTACCACTATTTAACGGTTTGTGTAGAATTATGTTTAATATGAAATCTTTGTTTCAAGAAAGGATATGGAAAGAGTCCCCGAACCTGAATTGATGGAAAAAAAAGAGCAGGTCATTTCTTATGACGAAGCTGATTTTTCAGAAGGGGAAGTTAATCTAATTAATCAAATAAATCAATATCTTTTGAAAAAAAATATTTCTTTAGGTGAAAAAGATTTAATAGTTGATTTAGGATGTGGCCCAGGAAATATTTCTGAGAAGTTAGCAATAAAATGGCCTAATTCTGCAGTCGTAGGAATAGATGGTTCTAAAGAGATGATTTTGAGAGCAGAATATAATAAAAGTATTTCTAATAATCAAAAAAAATTAAAAAATTTACGCTACATTTGTTCTGACATCAAAGACATTAAATCAAATAATTTTTTATTTAAAAAAAGAATTAGTTTACTTGTAAGCAACAGTTTGATTCATCACATTACCAATCTTGAAGATTTCTTCAACACAATAAGAATTTTATCTAGTAATGTAACTGTAAATTTTCACAAGGACTTAAAAAGGCCATTAGATGAAAAGTCTGCTTTAGAACTCAAAGCACAATGTTCAATCAAATATAATGAGATTTTAACTAATGATTATTATGCCTCTTTAAGAGCTTCTTATACTTTTAAAGAGTTAAAAAATTTCATCTCAGAGAATGATCTATCCTCTTTAGATGTGTTCGAGGAAGGTGAAAATTATTTAATAGTCTATGGTAATGTTTAAGAACTAAGTGAAAGGCCCTTATATTATATAAATGAGCTTAGGTACTAAAATTCTAAATAATAAAGAAATACTGGATGCGGTAAATAAAAGAAGAAATTTTGCTATTATTTCACATCCAGATGCTGGGAAAACGACTCTTACCGAGAAGCTTCTTTTGTATGGAGGTGCCATTCAACAGGCAGGAGCAGTAAAAGCTAGGGGTAATCAGAGAAAAGCCACCTCAGACTGGATGGAACTTGAGAAACAAAGAGGTATTTCTATTACATCAACTGTATTGCAATTTGAATATGAAAGATCAGTAATTAATCTATTAGATACACCAGGACACCAAGATTTCTCCGAAGATACTTATAGAACATTAGCTGCTGCTGATAATGCAGTTATGTTGGAAGATGCTGCTAAAGGACTAGAACCTCAAACTAGAAAATTGTTTGAAGTTTGCAAGATGCGAAAAATACCAATATTTACTTTCATAAACAAAATGGATAGACCAGGAAGAGAGCCATTTTCTTTACTTGATGAAATTGAATCAGAACTTGGATTAAATACCCTACCTATAAATTGGCCAATTGGGAGTGGCGAGGAATTTAGAGGGGTTATTGATAGATTTTCGAGAGAGGTGATTTTATTTGATAAAGCGGTGAGAGGAAAACAATCGAATGAGAAAAGATTAAGTCTTGAAGATAAAGAGCTATCAAAATATGTAGAGAGAGATTTACTTGAAAACTCACTAGAAGAATTGGAGGTTCTTGATGAGGCAGGATCTAAATTTGAAAAAGAAAAAGTTTTTAATGGCTCTTTAACCCCAGTTTTCTTTGGATCTGCCATGACTAATTTTGGCGTAAGGCCATTTTTAGATAGTTTTTTAAAAATGGCACAAAAACCAACTTCAAGAAATAGTAATAAAGGGGATATTGAACCTGCAAGCGATGAATTTAGTGGGTTTGTTTTTAAGCTTCAGGCAAATATGGATCCAAAGCACAGAGATAGGGTTGCTTTTATAAGAGTTTGTAGTGGCAAATTTGAAAAGGATATGTCAGTTAAACATTCCAGAACTGGGAAAACAATTAGATTATCAAGACCACAAAAAATATTTGGGCAAGATAGAGAAGTAGTTGATGATGCCTATCCTGGAGATGTTATTGGTTTAAATAATCCAGGGATGTTTTCTATTGGAGATACTCTTTATACGGGTGCTCATCTGGAATATGAGGGCATACCATCCTTTAGTCCTGAAATATTCAGCTGGCTAAGAAATCCAAATCCCTCAGCATTTAAGAACTTTAGAAAGGGTGTTAATGAACTTCGAGAAGAAGGAGCTGTTCAGATTCTTTATGATTTTGATGAGAGTAAAAGAGACCCTATACTCGCAGCCGTTGGTCAATTGCAGCTGGAGGTAGTAACTCATAGATTAAAAAGTGAATATGGTGTAGATGCAAATCTTGAAGCAATGCCATATCAATTGGCTAGATGGATTTCTGATGGATGGCCAGCTATTGAAAAACTAGGCAGAATATTCAACTGTAAAATAGTTAAAGATTGTTGGAATAGGCCAGTTATTCTTTTCAAAAATGAGTGGAATCTAAATCAGTTTGTTGAAGACAATAATCAATTAAATTTAAACAAAGTTGCGCCCGTTGTTAGTGGAGTCGAACCAATTGTTTTATAAAGTCTTAATGGATTATAAAATTAGTTAATCTGTTAGTATTGGTAAAAAATTTTGGATTCAAACAGTAATAAAAATAATAACGAAAAATCACCTTATGAAATTTTAGGTGTAAAAGAAGGTGCTGCTTTTGAGGATATTCAGAAGGCTAGAGATATTAAAGTTAAAGAGGCTGGTGAAGACTTAATTTTAAAAGCGAAAATAGAATCTTCCTTTGATCAATTACTCATGGGTAGTTTGAAAGCCAGGCAATCAGGAAATGTAAGCTATGAAGCTGTGAGTGCCTCAAAAAAAGAAAAACAAATCAATCAATTTACCAATAATAACTTCCCACTTCTTTCTAAGATAAAAAATTTAAATAATAACCCTAACAATTCAAGTCAGTATAGTTTGCCAAAAATAACTACCCCCTCATTTGATAATCTTTCAATAAAAATATCTGTTGGGCTATTATTTTTAATTTTGTTATTTATCAGTCCAGACTCTAATAATAGACTTTTACTCTCTATCTCAACATTAATACTTACCTATACTCAAATTAAATCAGGGAAAAGATTTATAGGTTCTCTGGGTTGGAGTGTTACCTTTCTCTCGATAGGATTAATATTTGGTGGATTGCTTGAAAATAATTCTTTCATTCAGGAAGTATCAAACAACTCTTTATCAATACAAAAAATTCAAAGTATTCCGGCCATGGTTATTTTATGGCTAGGTGTAATTTTTTTATGATTAATTTTCTATCATAGATTTAATTTCTTCAAAGTTTATTAGATATTTATTTTTACAAAATTCACAAACCAACTCTGCTTTGCCATCTTTCTTAAGGATGTCCTCTAACTCGCTCTTATCAAGCATTTTCATAGCATTTAAACTTCTTTGTTTAGAACACTTGCATTTAAAACTCACTTCTTGAGAACGAGCTTTTTCAGAGATTGATTTATCGTCAATATCGGGAAATATATTTCTAATTAACTCAAGAAGATTATCTTTTGACTTAAATAGATCTTCGCTGAAAGAATTAATTTCTTTGCATCTTTCTTCAAGTAGTGAGACTAGCAGAGGGTCAGTATCTTTTTTAGGTAATACTTGAGCTAATAAGCCACCACTACAAATAACACGTTTATTTTGAATTTTTTCTCCAATAAATACAGCAGAGGGAGTTTGCTCTGAATGATATAAATATGAAGCTAAGTCTTCAGCAATATTCCCATTTACTAATTCAACAGTGCTTGTAAAGGGTTCTCCAAATCCACTATCTCTAATTACATTTAAATATCCTGTACCTAATGCTTTTGTAAAATCAAAAGAATATTTATTATTATCTATTTTGACTAGGTCCAATTCTAAATTAGGATTCCCTACATAACCCCTAACTTTCCCGTCTCTACCTGCATCAACTAGTAATCCCTTTAAAGGTCCGTCAGATCTAACTCTTAAAGTGACTCTCCCATGCATTATTTTCATCGAGCTTGCTAAAAGCAGTGAAGCACTAAATGCTCTGCCTAAGATACAGGTGGTTAAGTAAGAAAGGCCGTGTCTTTTTTTTGCTTCTAAAGAAGATTCTGTTGTTAAGACCGCAACTAATCTTATTCCTCCATTGGCTGCAGTAGCCCGAACTATCCTATCCTGCATGATTTTCTTTCATAAAACTTTTGATTTTCCCTTTTTCCAAGGATAATATCCTAGAAGGAATTCCCTCAAATAATGCAGGTTCATGAGTAACAATAATAATTGTATTTTTATTTTTTAAATCAAGAATTAAATTCTTCACATCATTTCTCATTGAATAGTCTAATCCAGCAGTTGGTTCATCAAGTAAAAGAATTGATGGGTTTCTAAGTAGTTGAACTGCTACAGCTAACCGCCTTTGTTGTCCGCCACTTAGCTGTTCTGGTGGTTGAGTCAGATTAATTTTTTTCAAACCAACTTTATTTAAAACTATTTCTATATTTTTTTCTCTTAAAGATTTATGGCCTATTTTTAATTCTTTACCAATGGTTGTACCTATAAAGTATCTTTCAGGAAATTGGAATACTACTCCACAAAACCATCTTCTTTGTCTAGAAGACAAAATTTTATTCTTCCAAGTAATTTTTCCCTTTTGCGGATTTGTTAATCCGCTTATTATTTCGAGTAGTGTTGTTTTCCCAGAACCACTATTGCCGCAAATTAAAATGATTTCATTTTCATGAACTTTTAAATTTAAATTGTCTATTATTTTTCTTTCACCAGTTTGGGGTTGATAAGATATTTCTTTTAAGTCAAGCATTATTAATTAAGTTATAGGTATAAATTTTAATCTAGTAATAACTTACTTATAATAGCTGTAGATCTAAAAAGTTATTAGTCAATATGAATATTATTTTTAGGGAAGTTGATCCTTTTAATTGTTGGATATGGATCAGGTTTTCAGAATCGCCTACTCAAGATGAAAAAAATTATTTAGATGGTGTTTTTGATAGTTGGTACGTCTTAGGAAGGTTAGGTGGATTTAATTCTGAAAATTTGCAAACTCATGAAGAGGGTTCCGATCTAAGTTGGATGTCCTACGATAACGATCAAAAAAATGCATCTCTTCCAGCCTTAATGCATAATTTAGGAATTATGGAATATCAAAATCTTTGGGGAAGATGTTGGGTCGATTTTGGAACTTCAGACTCCATTTCAATAGATATATTAATTAATTCTTTGAATGAGATATCAAATAATTATGTAAAAATTGAAGAGTTAATTATTGGGGGTGAAAATAATGATTGGGCAATTGAAGAACATGAAGATTTGGTTTTCAAAGATTAAGTGTTTTAGATGGAAGACTTAACAAGATTAATTATTTCCCAAGAAAGAATTGAAAATATTAAGAATAATAATTTAGAACTTTCTAAAGAAGAGGCTCATTATTTAAATAAAGTAATGAGGATAAAAAATGGTAAAGAAATATTTGTAACTAATGGAGAGGGTTCATTATGGAAAGCTATAAAAATTAAAAATGATAGTTTAGAAATAATTAAATTAAAAAAACCTTACTTATTTCAAGAACAAGAAATTTACTTATTAGGAATAGCCGTTGTTATACCAAAAAGTGGTTTTGAGGATATTTTAAAAATGTGTACTGAAATAGGAATCGATTATATACAGCCATTATTTTCAGAAAGACAGGTAAACAAAAATTTAAATTTTTCAAGAAAGCTTTTGAGATGGAATTCAATTATCAAAGAAGCAGTTGAGCAAAGTGAGAGATTATGGAAACCATCTATTTTAAGTGGTATGGATATTATTAAATGGCTAAAAAGTAGAGATAATCAAGAAAGAGTTTCAATTTCTATAACGAGAGAAGAAACACCATATGACTTAAATAAATGGTTAAGAAAAAAACAAGAATTTGCGAATAAAAAAGGAGGTATATTTTGGAATGTAATTGGCCCTGAAGGGGGTTGGTCCTCTAAAGAAATTGATTTTTTTAATAAAAATAACATTACCTTTGTGAAACTTTCCGACACTATCTTAAGAACTTCGACGGCTAGTATTAACGCATCATCAATCCTAAATCAGTGGAGAATTGATTTGAAATTAAAGAATTAGATAATTATGGATTTAATTAGAAATCAATTTTTTATAGGTTTTTGCATTAATTTTATTTTGATTTATATATTTTGCAGGATTCCTTTGATGACAAAAAGTGGTTGGGTAAGTGCAGGCATATTAGGCACAATTTTGTGGGGATGTTTGTCTTGGCAGGGATGGATGTCAGTTGTAATTTATTTATTATTTGGATCCCTCGTTACCAAAATAGGTTTTAAATTTAAAAAAGAACGAGGAATAGCTGAAAAAAGAGGCGGGAGGAGAGGTCCTGAGAATGTCTGGGGCTCAGCAGCTACAGGATTATTTCTTGCCATTATGACCAAATTTAATGCTGCCAATGTAGTGATGTTTAAAGTAGGTTTTGCTGCAAGTTTTGCTGCAAAGTTGGCGGATACTTTTGGTAGCGAAATTGGAAAAAGATTTGGTAGAGATACATACTTAATTACTTCACTTAAAAAGGTGGAGAGAGGAACTGAAGGGGGAATAAGTATAGAAGGAACATTAGCTAGTGTTTTGGGATCAATATTTATGGCTTTTATAATGCTTCGTCTATCAATTATTTCTACAAAATATCATTTTATAGTTGTTGTAGTTTCTGGATTCTTGGCAACACTTTCCGAAAGTATTATTGGTGCTAAATTTCAAAACAAATATAAATTAAGTAATGAGTTGGTAAATGCTATTCAGACAAGTATTGCTTCTGTTTTTGCTATCTTTGCGCTTATTTTATATTCATATTTTTAAATTAAAAATATTATGGAAGACCTAGGATTCACTCCATTTTGTGAGAATCTCCCAGCTTTTAAGTCTTTGGAAAAGCCAGAAATGACCTTCGGAATTTAGATGAATTCCATCATGCGTAATCCAATTTTTACTCCTTTTATCAGAGTACATTTCTCTAAAAGTAGGAAGAAATGGGACATTCTGATTGAGGCATACTTCCTCCATTCTCCTTTCATAAGAATTACAAAAATCATTTGAGTACCATAGGCATCCTGCGAACGGCATTTTGCTTTCGTCAACTGGTGTAAGACCAATAACAAATACGTTTGTTTGAGAGTTCATTTCATTAATTAGCCTCTCTAATCCATATTCAAATCCATCTATATCTAATTGATGTCTTCCATTTTTCTGACCAATTGCTGCTGTATCGTTAAGACCTACATTTAGTAGTATTGCTTTAGGTTTATTTCTTCTCGTTTCTCCTCTAGATGACCATTCTTTTTCCCATCTAGATGAAACTTTTTCTATCCCATCTCCCCTAACGCCAAGTTGATAAATAACTGGCCCATTGTGGTTATTGCACCAATCTTTTCTAAGCCTCTCACACCATCCACCACCCTCATTATCTCCCCATCCATAAACTGAGCTATCTCCAATTACAACTAGCTGTTTTGGTAAACTAATCACTATAACCGGAAAAAAATAATTACTTGATTTAACAAATTATTCTTACAAATCAAGTTAAACTATTTTTGATTTTACCATTTATTAATTCGCCAACTATTGCGATGGAGCTATAAGCTATCAAAACTAATGTAACTTCTTGCCATGCGAAGGAACTTAGTGATTCTTGCAATTGCCAACCTAGACCAACACTTCCAACAACCCCAACAATTGCAGTTTCTCTAATAATAATGTCGGATCTATAAGCGCAATATGCTAAGTAACTTTTTGCTTGTTGAGAAAATAAACCTAATAACCAACTAGTCTTTTTTGAGATTCCTAGAGATTTAATTGCAATATAATTTCTCTTGTCTTGGCTATCTAGATTTGTAAAAAGTAATTTGCTAGTAATACCAGCGTTGTGGAGACCTAATGTTAAAGCTGCTAAAGATACAGAAGGATTATTAAAAGTTAATAGAGTTAGAAGTATTATAGGGTTAGGTATTAAACGTAATAAAAATGCAAAAATTTTTATAAAAATTCTAGAAGTATTGTTGTTAAAAATTCCTATTACTAATGGAGGTAAACTAATTGCGATTCCTGTTGATAAAAGACTTAAAATTATTGTTTCTAATATAAGTTTTAAGAAATCAAATAATCCTAAATCTGAGCTTGATTTAAATAGAGAACTAGCGGAATTAAAATTTTCAAAATTATTGTTAAAAATAAAATAAATAAAATATGAAAAAGAAAATAAAATTGTTATGAAAAAAACTGAAATAAAAAAAATAGAAAGGATTTTATTTGTAGTGTTAAATTTTATTTTTTTGAATATTAATCCAGAAAGAATTATCAAAATTGCTAAGGACCATAAATAAGTCCATAACTCTCTAAAATTCAAAGTTTGGAAAGATAAAAAAATACTGGTACCTATTCCTCCAATCCCAAAAAGTCCTAGAATCACCGTACTTCTTATTGAACACTCTAATCGATATAAACCAAAGTTTTTAAATGTATTTATTATTGGATTCCATATTAAAGTAAGTAAAGAGGAAAATTTAGGTGCATTTATTTGATTTATAGATTCAAAACTTTTGTAGTCAATAGTTTCTAATTGTTCAGCAAAAACTTTTGAATTTACAGCAATATAAGGTATACATATAGCTATTATTCCTATCGAAAAATTTATTCCATATATTTGCATTAATAGTATTCCCCAAACCACTTCGTGTATAGATCTAATTATTGTTAGAAAAAACCTTATTATGCGGGAGAAAAAATTTGGAATATTAAAGATTTTATAAAAAATATTTGAGGAGATTATTCCAAAAATTGCTCCAAAAATAATACTTACTAACCAACTAAAAAAACCAATTAAAATAGTTTCATTTAATCGCTTAATTACGGTAATAATAATTACATTATCGATCTTGGGATTAAATGCAGAAATTAAGAATTCTTGGAATAATTTAAATCCTCCAAAATGAATATTGTTTATTAATTGATACCCTAGAGGTATGCATACCAAAATTGGAAGAAAAGATAATGAGGTATAGTTTAATTTTAATTTGTTCAACTAATTAATATATTTTCTCTAAATGAATCTTCTTTAAGTTATTTCTTTTGATATTGAAAAAAATTTTACCATCCCTTATTCCAATAACTTTATCGAAATCGTTCAGCAAATCTAATCTATGTAATGCAATTAATGCCGTCTTTGGAGATTTTTTTGTTTTATTTTTATCTACATTTTCTAGCAGAAGGTTTTTAATTGTTGTTATCAATTTGGGATCTAGATTATTAAAAGGCTCATCTGCAAGTAATATATTTGATTCTTGAATTAATGATCTAGCTATAGCCACCCTTTGTTTTTGCCCCCCAGATAGTTTTCTGATTTTTTTGTCGTAAATAGAGTTATGAAGTCTACATAATTTCATATATTTATGCGCCTTCTTAAAAGAACTTATATTTAGTAAATTTTTAATAGCGAAATAAAAATTATTTTCCGCTAGTAGTCCACAATTAACATTTTGTTCTGCAGAGAGATCTTCTATTAATCTTAAATCTTGCCATATAGTTGTTATTTTACTTTTCTGCTTTCTATCTAATTCCTCGAAACTTTCATTGAATAATTTAACCTCACCTTGAGTTGGCTTTATAGTGCCATTAAGTACTGATATAAGTGTAGTTTTCCCTGAACCGCTTTTACCTAAAAGTGCAATTTTTTCCCCAGAATTTATTTTTAAATTTATTTTATTTAGAATTAGATCATTTTTGTATTTATAAGATATATTTTCTAATTCTAAGACAGTATTATTCATCTAATTTTATTTAATTTCCTACCGATTTTCTCTATATTTTTATATTGTTTTGATTCTGCCTTTATAAATCTTTTTGCATTGAACATATCTAATATCTGTTTATGTGATTTTTGCTTTATATCTAAATTTAGAATTACTGATTTAAGTTCTTTTGTAAACTCTTCCCCGAATCTATTTTCAAGATCACCTTGAGCTAACCAATGATAGTCAACATATTCTGGTGTGATCCAGAATAATTCTAAATTACTTGTTCTTTTGGGATTATTTTTAAGATTGTTTTCCCAAACCTGTTTATTTAAAGCTCCAGCATCAAATGCCCCACTATTAACTAAAGCTATAGTGGCATCATGACTCCCACTAAAACCTGCTTTTTTCCCTTTAAAATGTTTAATTTCTACCCCTGCTTGATTTAAAAAATATTCTGGCATTAATCTTCCAGAAGTTGAGTTTTCAGAGCCAAAAGTAAATCTTAAATTCTTTAGTTTTTTAAGTCCTTTAATGTTTGAAATTGAGTTAAGTTCTAAATTTTTGTTTACTATAAAAACACTTTTAAATTTCTTATCGATATCTCTTTGAGCTATGACAATTGAATTAGGTGTTTGTAATCTTGCTTGAACTCCTGATAAACCTCCAAACCAAACTAAATCTAAATCTTTAGTTCTAAATCCAGTTACTGCTGCAACATAATTAATAACAGGAATGTATTTAACTTCTACATCAAGTTGGTTGGATAATTCCTTTGAAAATAAATTAAATCTTTTGTCCAAAACATCTTGGTTTTGATCAGGTATTGCTCCAACTTTTAAAACTTTGGGATTTGAAAATACAGGTGATGAAAAAACAGAAAATAATAGAGATGAACTTAGTAGGAAATTCTTTAAATTAAACATAACTTAGTTGTAGTAATAGTATTCAGATATTGCTTTTTCCAGCCTCTGAAGTCCATCTTTTATTTTAATTTCTGAAGCTGCACAAGATATTCTTATACATTGATCAGCTCCAAAAGCTTTTCCAGGTACTACAACTAATCCGTAATCTTGAAGAGCTTTATTACAGAAATCAACAGAAGTAATTGAGGAGTTGGGTAATTTTGGAAATGCGTAAAATGCACCGTTAGGTTCTTCAATATAAATCCCATTTATATTATTAAGGCCCTCATAGAGAAGTCTCCTTCTTTGATCATAATGGCTATTTATCATTGAGAAAAACTCATTATTAATTTTTAAAGCCTCTAAAGCACCTTTTTGAACAAAAGAGCAAACATTACTTGTACTTTGACTTTGTAATGCTGAGGATGCTTTGATTACATCTTTGGGACCTACTAAATAACCTATCCTCCAGCCAGTCATAGCCCATCCTTTCGCAAACCCATTTATTATAAAAATTCTATCTTTTAAGTCATTTGCTAATGAAGATAAACTGTAGTGTTTAAATTCTTTTTTAAGGATTAGTTCGTAAATCTCATCAGAAAGAATATTGATATTTGGATTTTCTCTAGCTAAATCGGCAATTTGTAATAATTCTTCCTTTGACATAACTCTTCCAGTAGGGTTATTAGGAGAATTGATAATTATAAATTTAGTTTTTGAAGAGATTTTAGACTTCAAATCTTCTATATTTATTTTGAATCCATCTTCTGCAGAAGAATTTGTAAAAATTGGCTTCCCACCCGCCAATCTAACCATCTGGGGATAACTTAACCAATATGGAGAAGGAATAATAACTTCGTCTCCAGTATTTAACAATACTTGGAAAAGATTATATATTGCTTGCTTAGCGCCATTTGTGACCATTACATTTTCAAATTCATAATTTAAATCGTTTTGAATTTGAAGTTTATTTGCAATTGCTTTTCGGAGATCTAAATTCCCCGCTGCGGGCCCGTACTTCGTAAATCCATCAAATATAGCTTTACTTGTAGCCTCTATAACTTCTTTTGGGGCATCAAAATCAGGTTCACCTGCACTTAAATTGCAAATATCTACACCTTCTGAAGATAATTGATTTGCTTTAGCACTTATCTGCAATGTAAGAGAAGGCTCAATTGAAAGTGCCCGATCAGATAAATTAACTTGACTCATTGACTTATGACTTTTCAAATATGACTTTTAATAATGACAAATGCATAAATTAAGAATAAATAAACTATCACACTATGGTTTAATTTAGTTCATTTTCTTAATCTATTTTATTTTCATGTTTTGAGTTCTTAAGATAAAAATATTTAAAGTTTTATTTTCGGTGAAAAGGTTAGTAATTGGGAGAGGAAGTGTATTTGCAGATTTGTTAGTAATTGGTGAGGCACCTGGAGCCCAGGAAGATTTAGAAGGAAAACCTTATGTAGGTAAATCTGGTAAGTTATTAAACGAATTATTAATACAAGCTGGAATTGATTATAAGAAGGATGTTTATTTTTGTAATGTAATTAAATGTCGTCCACCAAATAATAGAAAACCCACTGCTAGAGAAATTAATATTCATAAACCTTGGTTATTGCAGCAAATAAAGTTAGTCGATCCAAAATTTATATTACTTACTGGTTCTACTGCTATGAGAGCTATTTTAGAAGTTAAAGATCCTATAAGTAATTTAAGAGGTCAATGGATTAAAAAAGATGGGAGAGAAATTATGGTAATTTTTCATCCATCTTATTTGTTGAGATTTCCTTCAAAAGAAATCAATAAACCTTACCATCTAACTTTGAAAGACCTAGAGAATGTAAGTGGTAAACTAAATGCCGTATAATTTAGTGAAATCCTTTTTGAATATCAAGAATTTTAATGTCATTAACTCAATCTAAAGAGGTTAATAGTCTCTCCAAAAGATATTCAACTCATATTGAGAGAAGGATAACTAGAACAGTAATGGTGGGTGATATAGCTATTGGAAGTGATTATCCAGTAAGAGTTCAATCGATGATAAATGAAGATACTATGGATGTCGAAAATGCTTACTTAGCTATCAAAAGACTTCATGATGTGGGTTGTGAAATAGTAAGGTTAACTGTCCCTTCCTTAGCACATGCCAAAGCAGTAGGAGATATAAAGGCAAAATTACTAGAAAATAATATCAATACCCCCTTGGTGGCTGATGTTCACCATAATGGTATGAAAATTGCAATGGAAGTTGCAAAACATGTTGATAAAGTAAGAATTAATCCTGGATTGTTTGTTTTTGAAAAATCAGACCCTACAAGAACTGAATATACAGATGAGGAATTTGAAACTATTAAGCAAACAATACTTAAAAGATTTACCCCTTTAGTTGAAGTTTTAAAGGCTGAAAACAAAGCTCTAAGGATTGGAGTTAATCATGGGTCTCTATCTGAGAGGATGCTTTTTACTTATGGAGATACGCCATTAGGAATGACAGAATCTGCGATGGAGTTCGTCAAAATTTGTGATGAGCTTGATTTTCATAACATAATTATTTCTATGAAAGCTTCTAGGGCTCCGGTCATGATGGCAGCTTACAGAATGATTGCAGATAGGCTTGACTCAGAAGGATATAACTATCCCTTACATTTGGGAGTGACTGAAGCTGGTGATGGTGATTATGGAAGGATTAAAAGTACTGCTGGAATTGGAACGCTTTTAGCAGAGGGATTAGGAGATACCATCAGGGTTTCCTTAACAGAAGCTCCAGAAAAGGAAATACCAGTGTGCTATTCAATTTTGCAATCTTTAGGATTAAGAAAAACAATGGTTGAATACATCAGTTGCCCTAGTTGTGGTAGAACACTTTTCAATTTAGAAGAAGTTGTAGATAAAGTTAGGAACGCCACTTCACATTTAACTGGTTTAGATATAGCAATAATGGGATGTATAGTAAATGGACCAGGAGAAATGGCAGACGCTGATTATGGTTATGTTGGTAAAGGTAAAGGAACTATTGCTTTATATAGAAGGAAAGAAGAGATAAAAAGAGTGCCTGAAGATGAAGGGGTTAATGCTTTAATCCAACTTATTAAGGATGATGGGAAGTGGATTGATCCTTAAGGATTTGTCAAATTTTTGAAATTATAAATAAATTCTTTTTATAATAAAAAAAATAGAATTCTTTGAAGATAAGAAAATTGCTTAAAAAAAAATTTATAATTCTGTTTGCGACATCCTTTTCTGGGCTATTTTTAAATAATTTTGCAGAAGCTACAGTTTTAAATAATAGTTATAAAGAAGTAATTGATCATGTTTGGCAAATTGTATATAGAGATTTTCTTGATTCAAGCGGTAAATTTCAAAAGTCCAATTGGATTAATCTAAGAAAAGAAGTTTTATCAAAAACATATTCAGACAGTAATGAAGCATATGATGCGATTAGAGATATGCTTTCTAATTTAGATGATTCTTATACAAGATTTTTAGAACCTAAGGAATTTAATCAAATGAGAATAGATACTTCTGGAGAATTAACTGGAGTTGGTATCCAAATAGTTAAAGATAAAGAATCTGATGATTTAATAATCATTTCTCCTATAGAAGGCACCCCTGCATTTGATGCTGGAATTAAAGCTAGAGATAAAATATTGTCTATAAATGATATTTCTACTGAAGGTATGAATATTGAGGAGGCCGTGAAATTAATAAGAGGACAAAGAGGTACTAAAGTAAAGCTTGAAATACTTAGAGGCTCTAATTCCTTTTTTAAAATTTTATCAAGAGAAAAAATTGAAATTAAATCTGTATCAAGTAAAGTGAATCAAACCAAAAACGGCTTGTTAATTGGCTATGTAAGGATTAAACAATTTAATGCAAATGCATCAAAAGAAACTAGAGATGCTATTAAGGATTTAGAAACAAAAAAAGTCGCAGGATATGTTCTTGATTTAAGAAGTAATCCAGGAGGTTTATTAGAATCAAGTATTGATATCTCAAGGCATTTCATTAACAAAGGAGTAATAGTAAGTACAGTAAGTAAAAATGGTTTAAAAGAAACAAAAAGAGGAAACGGTCAAGCTCTAACAAAAAAGCCCTTAGTTGTGTTAGTTAATGAGGGCTCTGCAAGTGCGAGTGAAATAGTCTCAGGTGCAATAAAAGATAACAAAAGAGGAAAATTAGTTGGGAAGAAAACGTTTGGTAAAGGTCTAGTTCAATCTATGAGAACTTTAGTTGATGGTTCAGGTCTAACTGTTACAGTCGCTAAGTATTTAACTCCGAACGGCACTGATATAAATAAATCTGGAATTATTCCAGACATAGAAGTAAAAATGAATATAAACCCTATTCTCCAAAGAGAAATTGGAACTAGAAAAGATAAACAATATAGAGCTGGTGAAAAAGAGCTAGTAAATATAATTAAAAGAAATAATCAGATAAGTGAATTTAATCCAAACACTACAAACCTTAATGCATTCCTAAAAATTAATAAGAAAAATAAAGTATTTGCATTAAATTAATTACTCATATCCAGCATTCTCTTTATCGGTACATAGGCTCTTCTTATTATTTCTGGGTCAAGTTCGATAGACGGGGAATTATTTTTTAAACAATCAAGAATTTTTTCTAAGGTATTTAATTTCATATATGGACACTCGTTACATTTACAACCTTCTATGTCGGGGACTTCAATAAAATTTTTGTTTGGTTCTTTCTTCTTCATTTGGTGGATTATTCCAGGTTCAGTTAATACCATGTAAGTTTTAGATGTATCTTTACTTACAAAATCAAGCAGCTTACTTGTTGATCCAATAAAGTCTGAGAGAATTAGTAAATTTTGACTACATTCAGGATGAGCAATTACTTTTGATCCTGGATTTTGATATTTTAATTTAAGAAGTGCTTCTTCACTAAATGATTCATGAACAATGCAGCTGCCAGACCATAATTTAAGATCTCTCCCAGAATTTTTCTGTACCCATCTCCCAAGGTTTTGATCTGGTGCAAATATTATCTTTTTATCTTGAGGTATCTTTTTAATTAATGAGACTGCATTACTGCTTGTACATATCAGATCACTTTGAGCTTTTACTTCTGCAGTACAATTTATATAACTTACGACATAATGGTCTGGATTTTCTTCCCTGAACTTTTGAAATTTATCTGAGGGACAATCATCTGCTAATGAGCATCCTGCGTCAATATCTGGTAATAGGACTGTTTTATTAGGGCTAAGTATTTTTGCGGTTTCGGCCATGAAGTGCACACCGCAAAAAATTATTATATCAGCATCATTATTTGCAGCTTTCCTAGATAGATCTAATGAATCGCCGATAAAATCTGCAATTTCCTGAATCTCTGGAGCTTGATAATAGTGCGCAAGAATAATTGCATTAGCTTTTTTGCAACGCTCCTTTATTTCAGAAATCAAATCCTCTTCATTTTGAACTGATTTCTGTTTTGCAGTAGAAGTTATACTGGTCAGGATTTAGAATATCTCTAAATAGATTATATGCCTTTAAACAGAAAAAATTCTGACAAATTTAAAAATTGCTATTGTTGGTGACTGTCATGGTCAATGGTCTGAATTAGACTTGAAAGTTTTATCGATTATAAAACCAAATATTGTTTTGTTTGTTGGTGATATTTCTGATGGGAGTGTCAAAATAATTAAAAAAATCAATGAGATCAGAATTCCTACTTTTGTGATTTTAGGAAATCATGATAGAGGGAAAGATTCTACAGGGGAAACTCTCTTAAAGCAGATACGCGTTCTTGGTGAAAAATATTGTGCATGGGATTTGAAAGTTTTTAATAATCAAATAAATTTATTGTCTGCTAGACCATGCAGTTCTGGCGGCGGCTATTATCTTTCGAAAGAAGTTAAAGGTGTTTATGGACCTATCACCGAAAAAGATTCAATAAATAAAATTATCAAATGTTCAGAAGAGAGTATCGAAGATATACCTTTAATAATTATGTCTCATGCTGGCCCTTCGGGTTTAGGCTCAGAACCTAAAAGCATTTGTGGTAAAGACTGGAAATTACCCTCATTAGATTGGGGAGATAGAGATTTGTCTGTGGCTATTTCTCAAATACAAAAGAGAAGAAAAGTTGATCTTGTAATTTTTGGTCATATGCACAACCGGCTTAAAAGAAATCTTGGTTTAAGAGAGATGTTTAAAATTGATAACAAAGGAACAATTTATTTCAACACTGCTGTGGTGCCAAGATATAAAACTGATGAAGATGGGAAATTACTAATTAACTTTTCATGGATTGAGTTTGAAAAAAAGAAATTAAGTCATGTTTCTCATCGATGGTATTCAGAGTTTGGTGAAATTCGTGAAGAAGATAAATTTTTTTAGGATTAGATATTTTTATTAATATTTTAAGTATTTTTGGGCTTTTCATATCTTGAAAATAATGTTTGAGACAAGATATAACCAGCAATTCCTGCGGCTGTAAAAGCTAAACCATTTTTAAATAAAGGTAATAATTCATTCGTTCTGGATATTATCGGTGCCAAACCAAAAATTCCAAATAACATTCCCCATAAAGGAGAAAGAAGAGCTAAAAATCCAATTGATATGACTTGACCTTCTTTTCTTGGAGCAGATGCAAAACCTGCTACTAAACCTCCAAGAATCGATGTACATAAAGTCCATATATATTGCTCTTTGGGTAGGCCAGGGACAACTTGGCATCCTCCTCTTTCGAGGCAAATCTTTACTGAATCAATTGCATCTAATACTGCACCATCCTCACCATGATCTTTAACATAGTATTGGTTGCCAAATCTTGTTTGAAGTTCAACCCAAAATAACCTTGGCATAAAATTAAAATAAGCCTCCCCGACGTTAAAGTTCAGCAAATTTCCCCCTCTAGGATCCGCAACTATCAACAAACTTGTCTCATCTAAATCCCAATAGTCCTTTATTGCGCTACCAGGAGAACTTTCAAACTGAGATAAATATTTAATTTTCCACCCACTTTCAATTTCTAGATTATTGAGCTTTTCCTCTAAAGATTTTTTCTGATTAGGGCTTAATGTTTTAGCTAAATCAATTACTGGTGTTTTTTCTTCTGGTAAGAGATTTGGATTATTTATAGCGAAAACGGGTTTATGTGAAATTAAAACTAATATAGATAGAAATATTCCTAATAAAAAGTTAATCTTTGAAGGCATAAATAAGTTCTGTCTTTTTATATTTTCGCCGATGAATAGCTTACCCGCGAATAATCAAGATTGGTTAGTAAAAAAAATAATAAAAATGGGTGGGACTATAAGTTTTTATGACTTTATGAATTTCGCATTAAATGATCCTATTAGTGGTTATTACGGCAGCGGAAAAGCTGAGTTAGGCGTTCGAGGAGATTTTGTCACATCACCCTCTTTATCTGATGATTTTGCTTTTTTGGTTGGTAAACAAATAGAAGATTGGTTGATTCAGTTCAAAAATAGTTTTTTATCTAATCAGAAATTAGCTGTAATTGAATTTGGAGCAGGAGATGGAAGCTTTATGAGTGGATTAATTAAATATTTTTTAGAAAATCACAAGAATCTTTTGGAAGGAGTTTCTTTTGTAATTATTGAACCTAATGAAGGGATGGTAGAAAAACAAAAAAATAAATTGGAAGAATTTTTAAACTTAGGCATTGATATTTTATGGAAAGGTTTGGAAGAAGTAGAGGAAAATAATATAAATGGAATAGTCCTTGCCAATGAGGTCTTGGATGCTTTGCCAGTAGAGAGAATAACCTTCTCAAAAGGAAAATTGCTTCGCCAAGCAGTTTCTATAGACAAAGAATCTCATAAACTATATTTTGATGAAATGCCAATTACAAGTGAATTGAGAAAAAGTATTGAACTTGCTAAAAGTGAGTTGGGAATTACTATTCCGCCTGAAGATGCTCTTGAAGGATGGACGACAGAATGGCATATAGATAACTCAAAATGGTTAAAAGCTATTTATCAAAAAATTAATAATGGTATTTTATTGATAATTGATTACGCTAAAGAAGCCAAAAAATACTATACCTCTAAGAATTCTGATGGGACGATAGTTTCTTATGAAAATCAAAGAATGACAAATAATGTCCTAGATTCTCCTGGAAATTGCGATTTAACATCTCATGTGTGCATAGAAACTTTAATTAATGATGCTAAGATTCTTGGATTTGATACTGTTGGAATAACTAAACAAGGAGAGGCATTGTTGGCACTTGGATTGGCAGAGAGACTTTATGGGATTCAGAAAGAAATTAAAGAGGATTTATCAAATGCCCTTCTAAGAAGAGAGGTATTACTTAGACTCGTTGATCCTGTTTGTTTAGGTGATTTTAAGTGGTTTGTTTTTAAAAAGTTTAATGAAAAGAAAATGAATATAAATTCAACCTGTTTGCGTTAAGAAAAAAACTTTAAAAATAATGAATCTTCTACGTCATCATATATATCAACAGCACCAATTTTTTTCGGTAATATAAATCTCATTTTGCCATCACGAACTTTTTTATCGCCCATAAGTATTGTTAGAACGTCTTCTTTATTTATTTTGGGGATCTCGGTAGGAAGATCGTAACTCTTCAAAAGATTCTTCTGTCTCTCTAATTCTTCTTTAGACCATAACCCTTTCTCAATTGCTATTTCCCCCGCAATATTCATACCAATTGATATTGCCTCACCATGCAGAAATTTGCCGTATCCACATAAATTTTCAATAACGTGACCAAAAGAATGACCATAATTCAATATTGCTCTAACACCATTTTCATGTTCGTCTTGAGAAACAATATGCGACTTTGTTTTAATTGAACTATTAATTATTTGAATTAGATATTTATTTTTGAGATTTATAAGTTCATTTTTGTTTTTTTCAATTTCTAAATATTCGAAAAGTTCTTTATCTCTTATTACTCCGTATTTTATTACTTCGGCCATGCCGGCATTAAATTCTCTTTTGGGCAAACTTTTTAAAGTTTCTGGATCAATAAAAACTGCTTTAGGTTGATTGAAAGCTCCAATTAAATTCTTACCTTTTGGATGATTTACTCCTGTTTTCCCTCCCACAGATGAATCAACCATTGATAACAATGTTGTTGGAATCTGAATATATTCGATACCTCTCAGCCAAGTCGCAGCTGCAAAACCACTTACATCTCCAACAATTCCTCCTCCAAGGGCAATAATTATTGAATTTCTATCTAAACCAAATTCAAAGGCTACATCATATATTTCACTTAAGGTTTTTAAGTTTTTATATGATTCTCCAGCCTTGATAAGGAACATTTTGGCCTGAAATTTATTATCTTTTAAATTATTTAAAAATTTTTCTCCATACAAATTTGATATTTCTTCATTTGAAATCACAAGTATTTTTCTATTCTTTGTTATTCCAATTTTTAAAAGTTCTTCGCTGATATTATCTAGTATCCCTGCTTCTAGAGTTACTTCGTATGACTTATCACCTAATGGGACTAATATTTTTCTCTTATTCACAATAGATTACCTAGTTAAAATTTATAAATATTTGGTATTAAATACTTTTCATATTAGCAAAATCTAAGCTCTAGATACTTAAAAATTCAGTTGTTAAGAATTACAAAAGGGAATAAAATCATGCTATGAGTTTAAAAAAAAATATAAACGATATTAAAAAAAATTATTCCCTAGGAATAATTGGAGGTGGTCAACTGGCTTTGATGTTAACGGAGGCAGCAAAAAAAAGAGATTTAGAAGTGTGTGTGCAAACAAAATCTTGTGATGATCCTGCTGGTTCAAAAGCAGACCATGTGATAGAAGCTGATCCTTTAAAGATAAGAGGTAATAAATCATTAATTAATGAGTGTGAAAAAATAATTTTTGAAAATGAATGGATAAAAATTGATAAATTAAATTTAATTGACAATAAAGATATTTTTGTTCCAAGCCTTAATGCAATTAAGCCATTAGTAGATAGGTTTTCTCAAAAAAAATTAATAGACAAAATGAATATTCCCTGCCCAAAATGGATAAGTATTGAAGATTTTAAAAATCTCTCGGATGAGGAAATCAATAATTGGACTTTTCCTCTAATGGCAAAATCAAATAAAGGTGGATATGACGGCAAAGGGAACAGAAAAATAAAGACAAAAGAAGATTTAGATTCTTTTTTAACAGAGAATAGTTCTAATGAATGGTTAATAGAAGAATGGATAGAGTATGAAAAAGAACTGGCTCTTGTTGGCTCGAGAGATAGGACCGGTAAGATAAGATTCTTTCCAATAGTTGAGACGTTCCAATCAAACCACGTTTGTGATTGGGTTCTTGCACCTGGAACAAATAAATATGATTTGAACTTATTTGCAATAAATATTTTCTCTTCAATAGTAAATGAACTTAATTACGTAGGAGTTTTAGCTATTGAATTCTTCTATGGAGATAATGGTCTTTTAATTAATGAAATAGCTCCTAGAACACATAACTCAGCTCATTTCTCTATTGAAGCTTGCACTTCAAGTCAGTTTGATCAATATGTTTGTATTTCTTCTGGGATAATGCCACCTGAAATTAAAATGAACTGTGAAGGTGCAATTATGATAAATTTACTGGGTTTAAAAAAGAATTTCCCAATCTCAATGGAAACCAGAATTAAAATGTTATCTGAAATTGAGGGTTCTAATATTCATTGTTATGGCAAATCTCGCGAAATTCTGGGAAGAAAAATGGCTCACATCACATTTTTATTAAATGGTAAAACGCATTCGGAAAGATATGATGAAGCTCAAATTTTATTAACTATGGTAAGAGACATTTGGCCATCTCCAAATGCATAAAAAAATAAGTTAGAGTTAGATTACTGGATCTTTGGTTAAGTTCTTCTTTATGTGCTCTGATCTGACTCTCTTTCGACATGAGGAAACTGTCGTGATGCGGTAGTAAACCGATCTTGTAATCGGAAACGAAAGCCCACTTTGAATCCTCTTCTGGCATTCCCAGGTCGATGCAGCAGAGAACTGACGGGGATCCGGTGTTACCTATCAAAATGCATGCTAAAACAGGCTTTTGGTGGGTATTTTATTTTTTTGGAATAACTGACCTGTATTATTCTCTGTCAGAGTAAATAATTTATTTGCCAAAATACTTGACGATCCATTTCTAATGTATTTATATTAGTAGTACACATGTATTACTAAGTAATGACTTTAGGAGGAGCTAATGTTTGGACTAATTTTTCTTACGGTTATCGTAATGAGTCCCCAAGTGGTTGGTTGCTTAGCCCAGACCGCAGCAGATTAATTTTATTTATAAAGAATAAAAAATCTCCAAGAAATAGTATGAGAATTTTTGCTCATACATATTATGCAAATGATCTTGGTGAGCCAATGGCAATTAAATCATCCACTCAAATGTATTTGGATAATGCTTGGGATAAATGGCATGACCTTCAATTAGAAGGTTGGACTTTTGAAGAACTTGAATTACCTGAATCTGTATGACTAACTTAAATCCAATCAAAAAGAAATTATCAAAAGTAGATAGAAAGATATCTATGCAAGACCCATCAAAATTATTAGCAGAATTTTTTAATGGTGTTGTCATTGAACTTGATGAAGAATATAAATATGACTCATAAAGAATTGATAGATCAAGTTTCCGCAAGTTTATTTAAACAAAGTGGGAAGTTAGAAAGCAGAAGGTCTTGGTTGGCAATGAGAAATTATCTTGAACAATTAGATGCCGAACAACTTAAATCCATGCTTAAGGACCACGGATGATTTAAAAACTTTATTTAGTTTTTATTTTTTTCTTAATTCTCAGAAAACCGTAGGTTGCAAAGCCAACCAAAAACATATCCAAGTAAATATGCCAAGTAGGAAAAATCTGGTGTATTAATTCCATTAACGTTTTATTGCCACTTGCCAATAAGGATAATCTAAATTTGATTTTTCTCTAATCAATTGTAATTTTCTAGAATTTATTTTTACTACTATTCCATCTGTTGGATATTTACTAAAAAGCTTCCCTTCTAGCCATTGTTTTCTAAATACTTCAACTTGGCTCGTAAAGTTGCATGAAATATCCTGAGGGATCGTGAAGCCAAGCTTTGAAAGACTCTTTTTGGACTCGTATTGGTTAAGTGTTGAATTAAGTATTTGAAATGCGCAGAAGCTAAGACTTTCAGAAAACCCTTCTTTAGCTCTTAGAAATCCAGAAGCGATTCTCTGGGAGATATTTGGACTTTGATTGGGTGCATATAATTCACCTCTAACTTGAAGAACTTCTCGTAAAGGGAGATTATTGGGAATGTCTTGGACTTTAATAAGTTTACTAGTAACGTCTACCCCTTTTCTTGAAATTGCTTTCTCCAAGGTCCCATCCCTATATTGCAAAGCAACAGCACAACCATCAATTTTTGGTTCAATTAGTAATCTGGTATCTATTAATAATCCTTTCAAAAATTCATCTATTGAATCCTTTTCTAATGAAGGTAAAACTAGTTTATTTTTCTTTTTAAAGTAATCACAATTAGGGTTTGTTCTTAATAAATTTTTTTCAAGTTGGTCGAACTGCTTATCAGAGATTAAAGCATTACCATTTCTATAATTATCGTCATACCATTCAATTCGTTCTTCTAAATAAGTTTTCATTTAATACGATGGCTTAAGTTTTTGGTCAGGTATCCAACTTGGTTTATCTATAATCCATTTTTCTCTATCTTCATATTTAACAGTCCAAAAAAGAAATGAAGAAATTTCTTTTAGAGTTATGCCAACCAAATATCTTGTTTTTGGACTTATTGATAAAAATCCAAATAATAATATTAATAAAATAAGTTTAAACATACCTTTAATAATTTAAAAACTCAGCGTAATTTTTGCGAACTTTTTAATTAATGCAATTCTTATAACCCTCAATCTTTGCTAGTTCATCAATATTCAAACCTGTTTCTTCTAGTAAAGTTTCTCCTATATCGTCCTTATTAAATTTAGTTAAAGCTCCTTTAGTAGAGTACTTTATACATTGGTTTTTGTATTTTGCTTCTTTGACAACAGGAGATAAATAAAAACCAAACAAGATAATAAAAGCCCCATAGGTTACAACTTTTCTATGGTTTTTCCACCATTCATAAAATTTATTGGACACGAAAAATAAATGACTTTTTCTATTTTAAATTGACTGTCAACAAGTTACTTTAGTAATTCAAGGATTGTTTAATTTATTGTTTTTTATTAATAGATTTAACCCAAGAATAATATCTTGATTTTCTAATCCTTTGTTCTTTCGAGACTAATCTATCCGCAGATTCTAGGGGTGATTCTCCTTTCTCAACTTTTGTTGTAATAGAAATACCAAAACCTTTTGCTTCAATTTTTGCAATGCCACCCTCTAAAAAAAATAAAAAAGACCAACCTTTGTTCCATCCTAAATAGAAGGGATTTCGATACATTGCATTCTTTTGGAGATATTCTTTAAATGATATTTTCCTTTTCAAGGAGTTACCTGTATTCACTATTACCAAATAAGAAGTTTACGGCTGAATATTTTTGAAAAGTGATTTTAGTATTTGAATAATTACCAAAGGAATACTTGACGCCAGCGAGTAGTACATTTATATTAATAGTACAAATGTATTATCTTAATGACTTCAGGAGCCGCTTATGTTCGGACTTATTTTTATCGTGGCAGCCTTATTGACCCCCCAACTGGCTGGTTGTTTAACAAAAAAAGTGGTTTATTAATTTTTTTTGAGAGTTATAAGAAATCTGTATCTAATAACTTAAAAGTATATACTCATCTTTTCTACGCAAATGAATTAGGTGAACCAGCCCAAATTAAAAATTCAAGACTTCATTCTATTGAGGGTGCTTGTGAAACATGGAATGAATTAATTTCAGGAGGTTGGCAAATTGTTACTAATAAATTCCAGTAATCATGATCAAGTTAAATCCGTCAAAATGGGAATATCTAAAAGAATCTACCCTAAAACGAAAACGAACAAAGATTTGTATTACTTGCAATCACTTTCGCTACAGTACTACAGAAACTTTTGCTACTATCTTGATCTGTCCAAAATACGAAAAACGCATACCACAGGGTGATCATTTACTTAAAGGATGTGAGTATTGGCAAAAAAATAGGACGATATTTACTCCTGAAGCATCTTAATTATTTTCAAAATAAACTTCTCTAGATATAGATATTGAATTATGTAAACAAAGCATTATTTTATACAACTTAAAAAATTCTTTTTAAGTAATTTTGAAACATGATTCAATTCTACTTTTCCATATTTTTATTAGTTGTGCTTACATTTTTTGCACTTTTATTAGATGCACCAGAATTGGCATCTTTAATTCAAACATTTTAGAAACTAATAAATCAGCATTTTTACTGATTTACTTTCTTTATAAGTAAGGCCTAGGTTTAACTTGTTGAATAGGAGGGATCCAATGATTGACAGTCCACCAGAGGAGTTAAATTAAAAAATTTAAATCTAGATAAAACTAATGCTAAATCTGGAATGAATCTTCTATTTGAGATTCATTCCTTTTTAATTTCATACTAAAAAATGTAAATTATAAATATTAAATTTTAAAATTAAAAAACTGTTCATATTAAGATGATTTGATGCTTAAATCTCTTCTTAGATAGTGGCTAACTTTACCTGAATCCAAAACCAGTTTTTTGTTCTTCTTTTTCTTCCAGTTCATTAATAATTAGTTTTAGTAAACTTTTAAGTTCTGAATTCGAAGCATCAGTATCTTTTTGAAGATTTATACAAATGTTTTTTATTTCCTCAAAAGCATTATCAATTAATATTGTTTTTTGATCCGGATTAGCCATAGAATTTTAAAATGCTCCATTACAGTTGAACCCACTGCAGTTAATAACCCTGAAAATATTCATTACAAAGTTGTGGAATCTTTCATCATAAAAAAATGCCCAGATCGTAAATATAGCAAAACCAGAGACAGCAAAAGCAGCATATTGAAGCCAGTGTATTCCATAGCTGTCCAATCCATTTTTATCAAAATCAGAATTACTCAATTGCTTTTTTTCTTATAATATAAATTTTTTTTTAAAAAGGAGAGTTTTTTTTGAGCGAGAGATTTATTTTTTTCTTTAGGATTTTAATATATTGATTGTTTAAATAAATCCAGGTATTATCCACCCAAAAAAACCGTAGTTTATTATCAAAGCTAAAAAACCAATCATAGCTAATCTCCCATTTGTTATTTCGGCATTTTTCCAAAATTTCCCCATGTAGTTTTTACTTTTTTTCGAATTTTTGTTAATCAAATAATTTGGTTCTAAAGGTTCCTGCAACCTTTTTATTGCGTATAAAGAGAATTGAATTGTAATTGCGATGATAACAACTATAAAACTAGTAAGTGCATCCATTTTTTGATTTCATATGTGATCAATTAGTAAGCCAAAGAGTAAATGACATTTTATACATCAAACATTTCCTCAATTTTGCTTTATTGACAGAGGAAACCTTAACTTGAATTATTAAAGAATGTAACATATTTAAAAATAATTAGTATGAAATCTTACTTTTTCTTTGGATTTAACATTTTTAAGGACTTTACTGTTACATTTATGTGTCAGTGACATCCTAAGACTAGTCTTAATTGAATTACAGAATTACTTTTAAGGTTTTTACCTTAAATCAGTAAAAATCTTGAAAAATTTTTATAAGGATTATATTTTCAATGTTATTTATCTAAAATATTTTTAATAACTAGAAATTATTATTTTTGTTTGATTTCTGGAAGGTAGAATTTATTGCCTAATGTGTAACCAATTGACATCAGTACGAAACCAATAAGTTGAGGTAAATGAGAATTTGCTAAAGAGATTTTTTCAATCATTTCTCAATCTATAAATTTATATAATAATAAAAAATATTAAATACTGTAAGTCTATTTTCTTTTTGATTCTTTAATCTCCCCAGATTTTTTTAGTGAATTAACAAGTCTTTCATTTTCTGTTTTTAAATTTTCTAATGCAGATTTTGTGAATTGTTCTTTAGCCTCAAATTTTGCTGAACTTATAACTTTTTTATTAGGGAGTTTTTTCTTCGGTTCTGACTTCATATTTAACAGCAATTTAAAAAATTTTAGAAGTTATTTTTTTTGAGTTAGGTATTATTTTTTACAGTTTCCTGGTTAATAATATTTGTTTACATAGACAAATTAATCTTTATCTTTTGGGAGCCTTAACCATCCAGTAGTCCATTCTGATTTTAGTTTTGACCATGAGATCCTTTTAATATCTTTTTTATTTTTGGTAGGAAAAATATCCACCCATCTACCTTCATTTTTACCACCATAAGCTTTAACTTGAAAATGCCTATTACCATTAATAGTTTTTGGTGCTGTCCAACACAAAGTAGGAGGCCATTTCATGAGAACTTTTTAAAAGTAAAAAAACTAAAGGTTGCTTTGCCCAGTTAAAACTAAACCATAATAAGCAATCGTACCAAGGATAAGTACGATTCCTAATATTCTAATAATCACGATTTAATATTTTTAAATTGAAATTATATTAGAGAAATTTTATAAATTTGAGAAGGAGATTTAATATTTCCTAATTTTTCCTTTTTTTATTTCTAACCATGGAGTGGCAAGACTCAGGATGCCATTCATTCTGAATCTTACCAATAAAATCATAAATAAATGAATCTGGACATCCAGTTTTTTTTTGAAGTTCTGAAAGTTCTTCTTTAATGAATTCATATACACTCGTTATTACCCCTGAATTTTCTTCTTGGGAGGGAGCCCATTTCTTATTCTCCATTAATATTTTTTAAATTATTTTCCACAATATCGTAATAGGTTATGTCTCCATAATCAGCATCTGAACAACATAAATCTCCATATAGTTCCTCTAACAAATCGTACGCATCTGAATACTTATCAAAACTTTGAACTGTCAATTCGTCATCTTTCCCATCAATTCTAATTATTTTGTAGGTCATATCTTACTTAGATTCAAAAAGTTTTTTTTTAATTCATTAGATCATCTTATAAATAAAAATCTTATTTAGGAGTATTAGTTGGGTAAAGCTTCTGAATTTTATTTTTCTGAATTTCTATTTTTCTTCTTTCATATTTTTTTGCCATTATTTTTCTGATAAATAATTGTGGGATAAGCCAAACTAAAGCAATAGTTATAGCCATGAAAGCAGGATTTCTCCAAGTTAACCTAATAATCTCTTGTATAAATTCTTGATTGAAAATTTCCATACACTAAATTTTGATGATAAAAATATCTTTGCTTTCTTTTATAAAAACTTTTAAATTTCATATTCCATCATAACCTTAAAAAATCTAATAAGGAGTTTTATAAATTTTTTCTTTTTCTGGTTTGTTTTTTTTATATTTGGATTTAGATTGATTTTTTATTTTTTAGTTTAATGATGCCGACTTATCTAATTACAGGATCAAATAGAGGTATTGGATTAGAATTATGTAGGCAAATTCATAAGAGGGGAGATAATGTAATTGCTACGTGTAGGAAAGCTTCAAAAGAACTTAGAGATTTAGGAGTGAGAGTTGAAGAGAATGTAGAAATTTCTTCTGATGAGTCGATAACAAATTTGTGTAAACAATTATCCGGAGTTAATTTAGATTGCTTAATTCATAATGCAGGAATTTATGAATTTAATTCTTTCGAAAACTTAGATAAAAAAAGTATTTTGCGTCAATTTGAAGTTAATGCATTGAGCTCAATATGTATGACTCAATCACTTAAACACCTTTTAAAAAGATTTTCTAAAGTTGCTTTTATCACAAGCAGAATGGGATCTATTGAAGATAATACATCTGGAAGTTCTTATGGTTACAGGATGTCTAAGGTAGCCTTATCCATGGCAGCAAAATCACTTTCAATAGATTTATCAAATGAAGATATTTATGTAGCTATCTTGCATCCTGGGTTAGTGAGTACAAGAATGACTGGATTTACAAGAAATGGAATTAGTCCCGAAGAATCAGCAAATGGCCTTTTAAAACGTATAGATTCTTTAAATAAAAATAACTCGGGTACGTTTTGGCATGCCAATGGAGAAGTTTTGCCTTGGTAAAATCTATAATTTTATTCTTAAGACATTTATATCGTTAAGTTGTTAAAAAACTTTTAAATTTTTAACGAATTTCTTTCCTTGTTTAATTCTTTTAGTTATCTTTAGTAAAACATTAGTAAAGGAGGTGATTCATTGTCGTATCTACCGAAAAATACGGTTATAAAAGGGACCGTGAATCCAGTATCTTCATCACATTCATCGGTCTCTTTTTCTTTGATTAAGAAAAAAGGTTTTATAATCAACAGATTTATATAAATCAGTTACTTAATAATTAAAAGCTCTGCATTTCATGAAGTTGCAGAGCTTTTTTTATGACTTTAAATAGTCTTTCAAAATTTACTCTATCTTTTTTGGCCAAAGTAAATTAAGGCTAAAAAAGATAAAGTGCTTACCAAAGCAATTAAGTACCACCCAGTTGAGGAGTTGCTTGTTACTTCTGTCATTTATTTTGATTTATCGGAGGAATTGATTATTTGAGTGAAAATCACAATTGATATCATTAAAAAAACTAAAAGGATGTAAGTTACGTTCATTTATAGAAAAATGCTAATTATCAAAAAGATTATTCCAAGAACTACTGTGACAATTGCTCCATCTACTAATAAGTCTTTCCATGTATAACTTTTAAGCATCCTTGTTTTATCTTCTTCACTCATAAGGTTCTTTAACCACGTCCAATCTAAAAGCTGTGTCAATGCAACACCAAAAATTAAATGACCAAACAAAATACCAATTAGATCAATTCTAGAAATATCTCTAGTGAGACTTGTAATAATAAAAAAGTTCACTAGCTTTTTTCTTTATTAGATAAGGCACCACCTTCTTCTTTATATTTTTCCCAAGCTTCGCTTATTTTTGCTTTAGAAAAGTTTTGTTTCCCCTCAGAGAATTTATTTTTGAGGTTATTAAAACTATTAGTCAGTTCTTTTTTTGTTGGTTCATCAAGAAAGTTTGATGTTAATTTCCATAAGTACCAGCTACTTGCTAGAAGAAGAATTAATCCCAGTAGTTGCATATTGTTTTTTTTACTATGCTACAACTTTTTACATGGTTTCGATAAATTAATTTATTTAATACCCGCAGAATTTTTTTGAAATAAATAAAATTTAAAACTTCAACCAGTGGAAAAATATTCTATCCAGTAACCATATAGTTAAACCCCCTTCCATAAAAGCCAACCAGTACATCCCATAATCAGAAAATCCCATTTGTTCTTTTACTGTTTTAATTAATTTTTTATGAGCTTGAATGAGATCTTTCATGAATAATCAAATTTTTAAACCTGCTGGATTTCTTTAATCAAAAAACCCTTCCCATAGCAAGATAGACATGTCTTAGTCTCATCTAAAGAAATTCTTAAAAAACCTGCTCCATTACATCTAAAACAATTTACTTTAGTGTTTGAGTAGATTTTTGATTTAATTTTAGCAGCACGATTTAAGTAAGAAACAGTTTCTTTACGACCGTTTGCCTTGGCAGCTTTGTTTAAAAGCTTTTTGTAGTTGACTTTAAGTTCTTGGATATTCATCTTTTATTGAGACAATGATACAAATACGGGAAATCTGGATCTTTAAATGAATTAAAAACTTTGAATTTACCGTTTATATTTCTAATCTGATCTCTTACTGAGATTTTGATAATATAACTAGGATTTTTTTTATATGTTTGGTGTCCTGAGTATTAATTTGTATATTTAATAGAAATTTTATATTTGATAAACTTAAACGTTTTAGTGATCATTCACGAAAATATTATTTTGTTTTAGAAAGGCAGTTTAGAAAAATTGTTGTTTAAAAATATTTTTAAGCTCTAGTAGATTATCCAGCCTTTTTGAGGTTTTTAACTAAAAAATCATTTTCATTAGTAAGAACTTTAAACTTAGATTTTTCCAACTCTTTTTTGATTTCGGTATTTAAATCTTTTTTTGTCTCATTTGGATTCATAGGATTTGAACTTAGAATTATTCAAAAGGCAAATGCAATCATAGTGATCCCCAAAAAAAAATGTGGATAGTCTTATTTTTAAAGAAGATAATATTTTATTTTGCACATAGAAATTCAAATTTAATCAACACATTGTGGAAAACCCTGTTGAAAAACGCTTAAAAAGTGGATAACTCTTCGGGAGCATTCCCAAAACAAGCTTTTCTGGAAAATTTTTTAAGTATTAATACTTCATCAAAAAAAAAAAAATATAGTTTAAAAAGTATCATAATCTGTTGTTATAACTGTGGGATCATTACTTTTAAAAAAAGATAAAATATCTATACCAGAAGTTCATGTTGATAAAAAATCAAAAAGGTTTTTTCTTAATTATGTATCAAATTGAAAATTAAAGTGAAGAAAAATCAATCTAAACTTGAAATTTTTAATTTTTGTCATAGCTGATTAAAAATTGTTTAATTCGGTTTTCTCTATGGCAACACTTCCCAAATGCGAGATTAATCAAATAGGTTTGTATGAGTTAATTATTTAAAATGACAGAAGAAAAAAAGGATTCAAAAACATGTTCTGGAAAGAAAAACATTATGTTTGCCTATGGTTTTATACAACTTGGTTCTAGTTTCGTATCGGCAATAGCTTTAGCTGCAATAGCTTTTGGATTCTGTTCAGTAAAAAAGGAATCTAAACTTTTTAATAAATGTGTTGCAGAAATAATTGAAGACGGTGGCACCAATTCTGAGGCCGTAAGGTATTGCAATGGGGGCAATTAAAACTCCTCTCAGATTAATGAAATGGATTCAACTTGTGATTTGATTATTGATTCTTTAAACGAAGAGCCAATTGGAGAAACTGATCATTTTATTTGGTTCATAACAGATATTGGCATTGTTGCCCTATTCAAAAGAGAGGAAAACTTTGATACTTATAGTTCGAATGTCGAAATTGAGGCAAATAAAATTGCTTTAGATATAACTAAAGAAGAAAAAGAGTACCTCAAAATAAAAGAGAGACAGCTTTTTTTGTTTTATTCATAATCTAGGATTTAGTTCTTAATTTAGTAAGATGGCTCAAGGTTAAAGGCCGGCTCCATAATATTGTTTTCGCTAATTAGTTCGTAGGTGAGCTCTTTATTTAGTGCATTTATATAAGACGTATAAAGTTTTCCCCAAACAAATTCAAATTCATCTTTACTTAAATTCTTGAAAAGAATTTCTCCTTTGAAGTAAATGTGATAAGAATCATTCATCATGGAAAATTAATCTTATCCTTTTTAACGCAGTGAAATATGTATGTAGTATTAGGTGCTACTAAAAAGAAATTTATATTTGGAAGTCAAATACTTTTAAACTATACGTGTATTCATTTTTTGTTTTTTGAATAATCCGACTGTCTCATCAAGATCCATACACGGCTGAATACTTATATCCATTAACCTTCTCCAGGGATGCCATTGCTTCCAAATTGTCTCAAGAGAATCTGCACTCACTACAGAATGTCCAATCCCATTTTGAACCATAAAAATCCAAGAATGAACCTCATAGTTTTCAGGTCTGTTTTGGGGACCACCTGATTCGTACCAATTAATTAGCATTTCTGCCCCTTCTTCTTGATCCTCGCCATCAGTAAATTCGTAGGAAATCAAATACCTTTGCATATAGATTATTATTAAAATCTCTAAACTATTTTAACTCTAGATTTAGATATTGCCTCCCAATTTAATTAATGCTATCAAGTTTATAGAAGTGATTTTTTTAAATGACCGAAAGATTTTGGAAAATTAAAAAGAATATTTTGACTAATTTATCTTTTATAAATAAGACAATCTTGAAGTATTTTCAAAACCATGATCTGTTCGTATAGCTCCAGTTAACAGATAAAATTTGATACTTTTTAAAATACCTTAAATTAGTTACCATATTTGTACTGTGTTGATACCAATGATAAATAAAAAGGATAGTAGTGATCCAATTGATAATTTAGAGTATGAAAAAGTTCTAGAAGAAGAAATAATTAATTCGTACGAAAGTAAATTTCAAAAAGATACTGAAGAAGATAGTAAGAAGATTAAATTTTACAGACTTAAAAGAACTCCATTAGAAATATTAAATAGGTCATTTTTCTTTTTCTTTATTGGAAGTTTTCTTTTCTCTTTGTTTTTAGCTTATTCAGAAAGTAAGTTATGGTTCATTCTTTATGTAATAAGTGCATTGTCATGTGTTTTTTATACTCCTAATAGAAAAGCACTTAAAGAATTAATAGCAGCTTGGCCAAATATAGAGGATCTCATAAAAGGGAGGAGTTTGTGGAGAAAAGGCAAGTAAATAGATTATGAAACCTCTAAATTCATTTAAAAAGTGGTTGTTAAATATTCTTGTGCCATACATAGAAGGCACCAACAAGAAAAAAGAGGATAAAAAAATGAGTTTAATAAAGGTTGGAATTATTGTTGAAATATTTTTGTTTGTTGGATTTTTTTTATGGGTTAGGAAACTAAATAGAAAACAATCCAGGCAACCATCTCTATCAAAAAAAACAATAAAAAATCTCAAATTTTAGAATTTTGATCACAAAATAAGGAATCTTTATAAAGACATCAAATTTATGGGAAAATTCTTTACTTTTTTCTCTCACTTTGTATATGAAATCGGTTAGAACATCTACATCGTTCTTAAAAAATATGGTTTCTTCCATCCAAGGTCTTGCTCCAATAACTAATCCATTAAATAGTGTCTTAGTAGAAAAGAAACTAATAAATGTTGATCAAAAGTTTATTCAACTTGTTTCTCTAGCAGAAGGTTTACCTCGTACAGAAGTTATTGAAAGTGGTAGAAATTATTGGAGGGGTGTTTGTAGAAGCTTAATTTTTAGATTTCCAGATGACCTCGAAATTTTAAAGCTTGATGTGAGAAGTTATGTAGATAGATCTAAAGGAATTATTCAGATAAGATCTGCAGCAAGATTAGGGCAATCAGATTTAGGTGTAAATCTAAGAAGAGTGGAATACTTGTTTAATCAATTAGAGAAATTTTAATTAATCTATTTTTTATAAATTTAAGGTTCTTTTTACCAAATAGTTGTGCTTTAATTCATAAGAATATTTGAATTGCCATGGTGAAGATAATTTTAGTTGGGATTATAGTCGCGCTTGTATATTCTCAACCTGACCTCCGTCTTACAGTCGCTGATTGGTTAAAAGCAGCGTCTGATTTTCTTATAGAATCAGTACAAGTAAAACCATAAATTAATTTTTAATCAAGCATTAAATAAGACCTGAGACAGTAATCATTTGTTTAATGCATACAGCTACGAAAATAAATATTATTAATCTGCTTAATATGTATTTCACTTAATCAAATAAATAGTTTTAGGAACATAATAGAAAATTTTTTTGAAATTTTTGAATAGTTAACGATAATAAGGGATATGAAGCTTAGATTATTTGAGTTCTATTTTATTAAAGACTATTTAAGGCCTTGGTTTGGTCTTATTTATTCTTTATTCTTTCTGTTTTTTTTAGGTGCAATTGGCTATCGAATAACAGAGGGCTGGGAATGGAGTGATTGCTTATGGATGGTTCTGATCACAATAACCACTATTGGTTTTGGAGAAGTTCAACCTTTAAGTCCTGAAGGCAGGATCGTAACTGTTTTAGTAATCGTAGGCGGATTGATCTTTATTCAATTTACCTTTCAAAAAGCTGTTAGATTATTCGAATCCGGCTATTTTCAAAGAGTAAACGAATTACGTTTTAAAAGACTTCTTAGAAAAATGGAAAATCATGTAATTTTGTGCGGATATGGGAGGGTTGGTCAGGAAATATCTAACCAAATAAAAACGCAAAATATTCCAATTATTGTTGTTGAGAGTGATGAAGATAGAAAAAAGATTGCTGAAGAAAATGGTTTAGAAGTGCTTTGTGCTGATGCGACTCTTGATGAGACTTTAAAACTGGCAGGGTTAGAAAAATGTAAGAGTTTGGTTGTTACTTTGCCTAATGACGCTGCAAATTTATATGTGGTTTTAAGTGCTAAGGGGATAAGAAGTTCTATAAGAGTAATAGCAAGAGCGGGAACTGAAGAAGCAGCAAGTAAGTTGAGATTAGCCGGGGCAAGTATAGTTGTAAGCCCTTATATAGCTGCAGGTAGAGCAATGGCCTCAATGGCTTTAAGACCAATAGCCATTGATTTTCTAGATCTTTTAGCAGGAAGTGAATGTGAAATTGAAGAATTTGAATTAAGTAATGATATTAGTCTTTTTGAAACTTCGGAGAAAAGATCACTTTCTGAACTTGGAATAGGCAAAAAGAGTGGTGCAAAAATATTAGCCATTAAAGAAAATGAAAAGTTGTTCACTAATCCTGGAGGTAATTTCATACTTCAACCAGGTCAGGTATTAATAGCCTTTGGTAGTAAAGAACAGCTAAATATTTTGAACGGATTATTAGGAAATCTTGTCGTAGCAGTAGAACTATTAAAGTAGTTAGATTGAGATTCAGAATTAATTGCTAAATTGATAGTGGGTGGAATAAATCAAATGAAAATATTTAAATTTCTATTTGTAATTCCTGTAATAACTTTAATAATTATTCTTCAAACCTCTTTGCAAAATAGATATCTTATGGCTTCGGACATTAGAGATGGAGAAACAATTTTTAGAAATGTTTGTGCTGGCTGCCATGTAAGAGGTGGATCAATCGTTCTTAAAGGTTCTAAATCATTAAAACTTTCCGACCTTGATAAAAGAGGAATAGCAGATGTAAATTCAATAACAATAATTGCGAATGAAGGGATTGGTTTTATGAAAGGTTATAAAAATAAATTGAATGATGGAGAAGATAAGGTTCTTGCACAATGGATTATTCAAAATGCAGAAAAGGGTTGGAAGTAAATGAAAAGAATACTTCTTGCATCGTTTTTATTTCTATTAGCTGAATATTCTTTTGCTGAGGAATTAATTAATTACACAATTACATCTGATTCTCAAACAAATACTTTAGAAGGTGATTTAGAGGCCAAGGGAAATGTAGTTATTAAGAGTAGTAATGGAAATTTTGAGGCTTATTCGGACAAGCTTTCTTATGATAAGGATGGAAAATTTCTAAAACTTACAGGAAATGTATCTGTAAAAAACTTAGAATCTGAAGGAATATCAATTGAAGAAACATCTGGAGATGAGCTGACCATATTTACTGATAAAGGACTTTTTGAATTCAAATCTCAAAATAAAAACAGAGTAACAACAAAAATTAAATTCTAAATAAAGAGTCAATATTTAATTGAAATTTAAATTGCTAGCTGAGCTATTAAAATTGATATATCAAGAATTATTGATTATATCAAAATATTTTGATGTATTTCTTAATCTTTGCTTTTGGCTTTATGTTTGATGCTATAAATGAATTGTCTTCAACCATAACGATGTCATGAGCATTTTTAAGAAAGCTCTCATTATTTCTTCTGCTATCTCATTAGTTTTCTCTCCAGCAGCGATTGCTTCAAAAAGATTGAGCGGAGCTGGTGCTTCATTTCCCTCAAAAATTTATACCAGGTGGTTTTTTGACTTAGCTAAATCTGGAGGCCCAAGAGTTAATTATCAAGCAGTTGGTTCTGGGTCTGGCAGAAAGGCCTTTATAGATGAAACTGTAAATTTTGGTGCATCAGATGATCCTATGAAAGATTCTGATATAGAGAAAGTTACAAGAGGGCTTGTTCAAATACCTATGGTAGGAGGCACAATTGCATTCGGATATAACTATAACTGCGACTTGAAACTAACACAAGAACAAGCTGTTCAAGTTGCATTGGGAATGATAAAAAATTGGAAGGAATTAGGATGCAAGTCAGGTAAATTAACTTGGGCTCATCGTTCTGATGGCTCAGGTACTACTAAAGCTTTTACAAATTCTATGGAGGCTTTTTCTAAAACTTGGAACCTTGGTACTGGTAAATCTGTTAAATGGCCTGCAGGAGTAGGAGCTAAAGGCAATTCTGGTGTGGCTGGTGTTATACAAAATACTCCAGGTGCAATTGGTTATGTAAACCAGTCATATATTAAAGGTAATGTTAAGGCTGCTGCACTTCAAAATCTTTCTGGTGAATTCGTTACTCCCAATACTGAGTCAGGAGCAATAGCTTTAAATGGAATAAATCTTGATGAAAACTTGGCTGGTAAAAATCCGAATCCTACTGCTAAAGGAGCTTATCCAATAGCAACCTTGACTTGGATACTCGCTTATGAAAAAGGTAACGGCAGGAATACTAAGGCAATTCAAGATACGTTCTATAAATTGCTAAGTGATGAATACCAATCAAAAGCTCCTGCTTTAGGCTTCGTTCCTTTAAAAGGGGAAATTCTAAAAAAATCAATCGATGCTGTTGGAAGAATAGGAAGGTAATTTAGAACTAGTAAGCCATGCAATAAAAATCAAGGCAGTTGAAGCATATAAACAATATTGAAGACCAAGAGTGGCATTTCTGCCTAGCATAAATAATAAGCCAGATAGTAAGGTTCCTAACAATCTTCCAGCTGCATTAGCCATATAGTAATAACCAACATTTAAACTTACTTTTTCATTATCTGAATAAGCCAAAATTAAGTACGAATGAGTAGAAGAATTCATTGCAAAAATAAAGCCAAATATTATTAATCCAATTACAATTACAGGTCCTAATGATTTATCACCGTTTAAAGCTAAAGCAATAAATAATGGAATAACTGTCAAGATAAATCCCCAAAATTGGACGGTTGTTTTTGTTGGGCTAGTTTTTTTTCTCCATACTTTTCTAAGTAATGGAGCTAATACTTGAAAAAATCCGTAGATTATTATCCACCCACCCAAGAAAAGACCAATTTTTAAATAATCCCATCCAAAAGAAATATCTAAAAACACAGGAAGTGCAACTACAAACCAGACATCTCTTGCTCCAAATAAGAAAAATCTAGCGCTTGAGAGAATATTTATACCTTGAGACTTGGAAAAAAGGTCTTTAAAAACAGGTTTTCTTTTCATTTTCCCTGAATCTTTAGGAAGACACAAAGTTAAAAAGAATGCGAGACACAGACCTAAACCCATTATTTCAACAGCATTATTAAAGCCTAATATCTTATATAAAAGTCCACCTAAGAAGAAACCAACCCCCTTAAGCGCATTTTTAGATCCTGTTAAAATTGAAACCCACTTAAATAATTGTTTTTGACTATTTTGATTATTTTCTTCTGAACTGGTAACTATTGATTTAACTGCACTTTTTGCACTCATTTTATTTAGATCTTTTGCTACCCCGCTGAGCGCTTGAGCCAACATTACGTATGCGACGCTAAAGATTACTGGCCAATTATCTTTGACAGGAATCAACATGAAAAGAGCAATAATTTGCAGAATTGTTCCTATCCATAAAGTAAGCCTTAAACCATATCTTGCTCCTATCCAGCCACCATAAAGGTTTGTAATTATTCCAAAAAACTCATAGAAAAGAAAAAGTAAAGCAATTTGCAGGGTTGAATAACCTAGTTCATGAAAGTGGCCAACAACTAATATTCTTAATGCCCCATCAGTAAGCGTAAATGCCCAATAGTTCGCTGTGACGACACTATATTGTTGAAGACTAGATAATTTCATAAAAACTAAAATTTTTTTTCTTTTTCAATTACAAAAGAAGTCAAATCTGCAAGTCTGCAACTATATCCCCACTCATTGTCATACCAAGCATAAACCTTTAATAAATTTGAATTCACAACCATCGTTGATAGTCCATCTATTATGCAACTTCTAGAGTCATTTAAGTAATCTGCAGATACTAAAGGCTTCTCCTCATACCCAAGAATTCCTTTTAAGTATGTTTCTGATGCTTTTTTAAAAGCATTATTTACTTGCTTTTCAGTTACTTCATTATTCAATTCAAAAACTGCATCGGTTAAAGAGGCGTTTAAAAGAGGAACCCTTACTGCATGTCCATTTAGTTTGCCTTTTAGTTCAGGAAAAATTTCGGCAATTGCTTTGGCCGATCCAGTCGTAGTTGGAATTAAGCTTTGTATGCATCCTCTTGCTCTTCTTAAGTCACCTTTGTATAAATCTACTGGAACTTGCGTATTTGTAACATCATGAATAGTTGTAATAGCTCCATGTTTAATTGAAAAATTTTCATTAACAACTTTTACGATGGGAGCTAAGCAATTAGTAGTACATGATGCTGCGGTAATTAACTTATGTTTATCAGCTTTATAAAGTGAATGATTAATTCCATAAACAATATTAAGTGCTTGTTCACTTCCCACAATGCCTTTGACAGGGCAGGCAACAATGACTTTTTTTACTCCAAGAGAATCAAAATATGGATTTAAGTCTTGTGGAGTTTTGTTTTTCCCCGTGCATTCCAAAATAAGATCAACCGAAGATTTATCCCATGGAACATCAAGATAGTCCTTTTTTGATGTAAAGGAAATTTTTTTTCCTTCAATTATTATTTCGTCTTTATTCGAAATAATATTTTTATTCCATCTGCCATGAATAGAATCAAATTCTAATAAGTGAGATGCGGCTAAGGAATCTCCTCCTGTTTCATTTATATGAGTTATTTCTATATCTTTCCTTTGCCACAAGATTCTTAAAGCCAGCCTCCCAATTCGCCCAAATCCGTTAATTCCAATTTTCATGAA
This sequence comes from Prochlorococcus marinus, assembly GCF_001180265.1. GTDB lineage: Bacteria > Cyanobacteriota > Cyanobacteriia > PCC-6307 > Cyanobiaceae > Prochlorococcus_A > Prochlorococcus_A marinus_H. The sequence goes on from NZ_CVSW01000073.1 coordinate 51,093, forward strand.
ACATCTTAAACCTGACTAATTATATATCAAAAATATTTGATATATCAATAAAGTTTGATATGTGAAATTATATTTTTTTAGGTTAATATTAAAAAATCAATTATCTCTAGGCCTTGTTAGAGCAACTTAAAAAGATTAATAGTGCGCAGTTTGTTGGGATAATGGAATCTCTTTCTGATCCAATTAGAATAAATATTCTTGAATTAATGATGAATGGAGAGATATGTGTTTGCGACATAGTAAAAGTTACTGGATTGTCCCAATCGAAAATTTCTTATCATATAAAAATTCTTAAAGATTCAGGCCTGATCAGTGACAGACAAGAAGGTAGATGGGTCTATTACAAATTAGATTTAGAAGTATTATCAGATATTCAAAATTGGATGGGTAACTTAATTCAGTCATCCAAGAATAAGAGGAATTGTAAATAATCAAATATCAAAATTTTTTGATTTTTTTGAAAGTCTTTTTGCTCATTTAGTAGTAGATTTATAGAGATATTCTTTTTTTAATGGAAGAGAAATTAACTCTTTTCAAGAATCGTAAAAGATTCGGTATCGAAAAAAATATAGATATTATCTTCAAGAATACCGCTCTAGTCTTGTCTAGTTTTGTAGCAATAATACTTTTAGGAATTATTTTAGTAGTCTTTTTCCAGTCATTTGAATCATTTTCAAGGTATGGCTTGAAGTTTCTTGTAACCTCTGAATGGAATCCAGTCAAAGATGAATACGGAGCTTTTACTGCAATATATGGCACATTGGTAACCTCATTTCTTTCGTTATTAATAACTATTCCTTTGGGCGTTGGAACTGCAATATTTATTACCGAAGACTTTGTCCCGAAAGTTGTTAGAGAAATAATAGGTTCCTTTGTTGAATTATTAGCAGCAATACCATCAGTTGTATTGGGACTTTGGGCAATATTTGTAATGGAACCTTTTTTCAGAGCTTTTTTTGTCTTTTTACATAATTTCTTTGGTTGGATACCTTTATTCAGTACAGAACCTACAGGCAGGAATTCTTTGTTAGCAATATTGATTTTAGTAGTAATGCTTTTGCCAATAGTGACTGCTATTGCAAGGGATTCACTTAATCAGGTTCCTAAAAAGCTACGAAATGCGGCTTATGGAATTGGAGCAAGTAGATGGAAAACAATATTTTCAGTAATTTTGCCGGCAGCATTATCAGGAATTATGGCAGGTGTTTTATTGGCTTTAGGCAGGGCAATGGGAGAAACAATGGCTGTCACAATGATTATTGGTAATTCCAATGCATTTAGTTGGTCTCTATTATCTCCTGGATATACCATTTCCTCCATGCTTGCAAACCAGTTTGGTGAAGCCGATGGAAGTCAGGTTTCATCACTTTTTTATGCAGCTTTTGTACTGATGATCCTATCTTTAGTGGTCAATATCTTTGCGCAATGGCTAGTTAAGAAATTCAGTCTCAAATATTAGATAATTATGAATTCGCTTTATTATCAGAAAAGATTATCAAGAAATATAGGAGATAAATTCTTTACTTCTTTATCAGTAATTTGTGCATTGATAGCAATACTTCCTTTGATTTTTCTAGTGACTTATATCCTTTACAAAGGTGGATCTCAAATTACACCGGAATTATTTACTTTAGAACCAAATCCCCCTGGAGATGATTTAGATGCAGGAGGTATTAACCCTGCATTAATAGGGACATTAATAATAACTACCATTGCTTCAATTATTGCGATACCAGTAGGTGTTGGTGGGGGAATATATCTTGCTGAATATTCTAAAGGCGGAGCTTTTTCAAGATTTATTAGATTTGGGGTCAATGTTTTAGCGGGGGTCCCCTCAATAATTGCAGGTGTATTTATTTATGCCTTAATTGTTTCTACAAAGATCTTGTTTGGGAGTATGTACAGCGGTTTGGCTGGAGGCATGGCGCTTTCAATATTGATGTTGCCTACTGTGATTAAGACCACTGACGAAGGTTTAAAGTTAGTTCCTAACGAATTAAGATATGCGTCTCTTGGTGTTGGAGCAAGTATGTATACAACCATATTGAAAGTTACTTTGCCCTCTGCCTTTAGGTCTATTGCTACTGGCGTTGTACTTGGAATCGCAAGAGCTGCAGGTGAAACAGCACCTTTGATATTTACGGCTTTATTCTCTTACTACTACATAACAGGCTTTGGAGACTTGTTTTATGAGATGGGTTCTTTGGCTGTATTGATATACAACTTTGCTCTAGAACCATACGATGCACAGAACAAATTAGCTTGGGCCGCTTCCTTTATTCTTGTTTTGACGATACTATCAGTAAATATATTTTCAAGGATATTAGCCGCTTTTACTGAGAAAACTAAGAGAGTATAAATGATTAAAACTAATAAAAAAATATCTAAGAATATCATTTTATCTCTAGAGAATGTTTCTATTAGCTATGGAACTTTTGAAGCAGTAAGAAATGTTTTTTGTAATTTTAAAAAAGGAAATATAACCTCTCTTATTGGACCTTCAGGATGTGGTAAATCTACTGTTCTTAGATCTTTAAATAGGATGAACGATTTAATTCCTAATTGTTCGTTAAAAGGGACTGTCCTGTTTGATGGAACTAATATTTATGACAAAAGAGTAGATCCAGTTGAAGTAAGAAGAAGAATTGGAATGGTTTTTCAACAACCAAATCCTTTCCCAAAATCTATCTACGAAAATATTGCATTTGGGGCAAGAATTAATGGCTTTACTGGAGATATGGATGAATTGGTCGAAAGTTCACTAAGAAAAGCTGCCTTGTGGGACGAATGTAAGGATAAATTAAATGACAGTGGTTACTCTTTATCTGGAGGACAACAACAAAGATTATGTATTGCTCGAACTATTGCAATTGAGCCTGAAATAATTCTAATGGATGAGCCATGCTCAGCATTAGATCCAATCTCTACCTTAAAAATAGAAGAGACGATGCATGAACTTAAGAAAAATTACACAATAATAATCGTTACTCATAATATGCAACAGGCATTAAGAGTAAGTGATATGACTGCATTTTTTAATGCTATTGAATATGAAGACGGTGATGGAGGAAAGGTTGGTTATCTAGCCGAATTTAATTCGACAAAGAAAATTTTTAACTCTCCAAAAGAAAAAACTACTCAGGAATACATATCAGGTAAATTTGGCTGATGTTAAATTTTTACTTATAAAAGAGAGATTTTTACCTTAAAGACAAGTAAGGGGTAGACAAACAGTATAAATACCTATATAGTTATTTCGAATTAGTAAGTTTATCTTTGAAAAACTATCCTTTTCTACCTTTCTTGATTTTTGCAGGCGCTCTAATAACAACTGCAACAATAGGATTGCCTGTATTTACTTCATAATTTAAGAGTATTTCTATTCCAAGTAATCTTATGTTTTCAATAATAAATAAAGAATTAATTGGATGTCCTCATAAAACCTCAATAAAGGGAAATTTATTTGACTTTATAAAAAAAAGAGAGAATATGAATCTGTGTGGGAGTGAAAAATCTGTATTAAAACCATCCTTAAAAGTGGTTAATTTCTAATTTATTTATCATGGATAAAACTAAAGAACAGTTAGAAAAATTAAGAGAAGTAGCAGAAGCCTCTCTTACAAAAACCGATGAACTTCAAAAAGTTCTTGCTCAAATCGAAGCTTTGATGTCTAGAGAAGAATCAAAAACATTATCAAAGAAGAAATAATTAATTAAAAAATAATTTTAGGTTTTGTACTTTTAATTACACCTCTACAAATCCATTGTAGTTATTAATTAGTTATGCAGAACCCGTTCCAAAGTTTTCTGTTAGGTCTCGAGGTCTTACCTTCTTTAAGTAAAAGACCTCTTTAAATTGTATGTTTTTATTATATTTTTATAACCTGCTTCTTTAGTTGATTACTTTATAGATTTCTTTCAAGCAGACATTTACATCGAAATATTCAGTATTTACAACTTCTAATCCTGTTTTTTCTGTAACTTCAACAGTGGCATTGCATTCGTCTTGTTTAAGAGCCATATAACTTGGCTTTTTATTTTCCATATCTAACTCAACACTTGATTCAGTTTTTTCCTTGTATTGCTCCATTACTAGAGTAAGTGCTTCTATTTCAACGGAAAAATTATCATTTGCTTTTGCCCCACATGGGATAACAAGAAATGGAAATAAAATCAATGCTATTAATTTTTTCATTTCTATAAAATGTGTTTATTTTTTTTATAACGTGTATTGTCTGCTAAAGAAAGGGTCATCAGCTGTATAAATTTTTTATTTTCTATTTTTGCTATTAGAAAATAAACTAATATATGTAATTTAATTGATAAAAAAACTTAAAGAGACTTTAAGTATAAATTGGTATATCTAAATGAAAAATTTAAATCACTTGAATAGGATTTTCTTAAGATTTTATTTCGATAATTTCCTTTTCAGAAACAATTGCCCATTTTTTAAATGACTTTTTGCAGGGATATCCTCCTGTTAAGTCCCCAAATGCAGGTAGATATAAAACATTTTTATTCATATCCATCGCAAAGCACCTAAATGATAATTTATCTGCATTGTTTTTTATATAGATTTTTGGATGATAATGTCCACAAATATTCAGGGATTTTTTGTTTTCTGAATTAACTGGCTCATGGCTAAAAGTAATATTTTTAGTTTTTCTAATATCAAAAATTTTTATATTTTTAAGATCGCAACCTACATCGTGATTTCCTAGGACTAGTTCAATGTTGGTTTTTAGTAGTTCAGGAAGATACTCAACTTTTTTTTGAAGAGTTTTATCTATTGAATATTTGCTGTGGAATAAATCTCCCAAGATTATTAACTTTTCAGGACTATATTTTTTTACTATTTTTTTTATTCTTGAGAAATTGTTTTTATCTGAATTATTAGTGAGAGGTATACCATTTTGCTGAAAATACTCAGCTTTCCCAAGATGAATATCGCATATTAACAATTCTTTTGTTTCCGGAAGAAATAAAGCTCTTGAAGGAAGCATCTCTAACAATGTATCTTCCCAGCAAAATTTAAAAGAACTTTTTTTCATTTAATCACTATATTTTTTTATAAGTTTTTCTACTCTTTTTTCTATTGGTTCATTGCTTAAAGTATTTTTAAGTCTTTCAACTAATAAAGGGAAAGCAAAAGGAGTTGGAGTTTTTATCTCGTTTAATAGAATTTTTAAATTTTTTAATCTCTCTAATGATCTAGATATTCTTTTATTTTCTAATTGATATTCTTTAACTTCTTGATGCGATTGTTTTATCAAAAGATGGCCTTCTTCATATTTAGTAAAGACATCGTAGAAAAGACTTGAACTTATTTGAAGTTGAGAGGAGGTTTTTGTTTTGGTTGGATTATTTTGATTTACAAGTCCACTTATTTGGGCAATATTTTTAAATCTACGTTTTGTTAATTCTGAAAAATTAATCGCATTTTCTAGATCTTCTTCTAATTTTTTGTTATTCAAAAAGTAATCAGCTTCTTTTTTTATTATGGAAAAATCATAATCTTCTGAGGTGGTTAAGCTGAATCCAAAATCATTAGCAGTAATACTAAATGTAGATTGTTCTAGTTTTGCCAATCTTAAAGCCCATAAAAATGCAATTCCTTCATTTACAAATTTGCCATCAAGTGTAAAAACAAAAAGATTTGATAAATCCTTGGTTTTATATATTTCTATAAGGAATTCATCTTTCTTTGGAATATTTGACAGAACTTTTTGTTTCTTCAATATTGGGCGTAATGAATTGAGTTCAGGATTTAAGCAATCATAATTTTCTAGTTCGTTACATATATCTATTTCTTTTCTCAAACTTTCACAAAGTAAATCAGAAATTGCCATTTGACCTCCAACCCATGCAGGAATTAGGGAACTTTTTTTTGTTGATTTTTTAACGTATAAAATCATATCTCTTATTCTTACAAATTGAAGCATTTTGCCGGCAAAGTAAAATGTATCTCCGGGATTTAATTTTGAAGCAAAATTCTCCTCTAAATTACCTAATGATTTACCTTTCATATATTTGACATTAACAAATTTGTCACTTGTAATTGTCCCAATATTGAACTTATGCGTTCTTATTAACGATTTATCTTTTACAAAATATTTAAAGTTTTCATTATTATTTTGTGATTGTTCTTTAACTATTTTTTTATATTTTGGGTATGCTTTAAGACATTTTCCTCCATATTCTAAAAAGTCAAGACACCAATTCCAATCTTGATCTTTTAAGTTTCTAAAACTCCAGCAATTTTTAATTCTTTCTTTCTCAATTTTCGGATCAAAGCCATTTCCGCATGCCAAACTTATTAAATGTTGTAGAAGCACATCATAAGATAATTCAGGAAGTCTAATTTCCTCAGATATACCACTTTTTATTATTCTTCTCATTGCACTAATCTCTAATAACTCCAAAGAATTAGTAGGCATAAAAATTATTTTTGATTTTCCGCCTGGTCTATGAGCACTTCTTCCAGCTCTTTGGATAAGTCTAGCTAAATTCTTTGCACTGCCAATTTGAACTATTTGATCTACAGGTTGGAAGTCAACTCCCAAATCTAACGAGCTGGTGCAGACTACCCATTTTATTAATCCGTCTTTAACCCCTTCTTCAACTCTTTTTCTATCTTCTTTATCTAGGGATCCGTGATGAAGTGCGATTTTGTCTTCCATCTCTGGCAGAAAAAATTTAAGACATTGATACCATCTTTCAGATTGGTTTCTTGTATTGGTGAATAATAAAGTGCTTTTATTTTTATCTAGGATTTTTAAAAGTGAAGAATGACTTCTGATGCCTAGATGGCCACTCCATGGAAAGGTCGTTTCCTCCTCTGGCAAAACGCTAATAATTTCTATCTCTTTTTGTATATTTGTACTTATAATTTTGGGTTTAATAGCGCTCATCCCAACTATTGCTCTTGCTGCTTCTTCAATATTTCCAATAGTTGCAGACATTGCCCAAATTTGTAAATTTTTTATGTTACCTCTTAGCCAACTTAAAGATAACTCGCACTGGTTTCCTCTTTTACTACCCATCAATTCATGCCATTCGTCAATAATTATTGATGACAACTCCTTGAACAGATTATTAGATTCTTTATTAGAAAGTAAAAGAGATAAAGATTCTGGAGTGGTAATAAGAATATTAGGTGGATTAGCTAGTTGCTTTTTCTTTTCATATGGGGTTGTATCCCCATTTCTAATTTCAACAGTGATTTCTTTATTAAAATGTAAAGCTGCTAATTGTATGGAATTTTTTAAGTCTCTACTTAGTGCTTTTAAAGGCGTTATTAGTAATATTTGCACACTTTTATTATTTTTGGGATCTTCTATCTGTGATAAAGGTCCCATTAATGCAGCGTAAGTTTTGCCGCATCCAGTAGGAACTTGTATTATTCCATTTTCCCCATTTAAAAATGCTTTCCAAGATTCTACTTGGTAGGATAATGGCTCCCATCCATTTGAGAAGAAAAACTGTTTAATTTTAGAAATTAAATAATTTTGCTTACTATTTTGCGAAATATTTTTCATGATATTTTTTTCATAAGTTTATAAGCATTCTCTAGGCTATCTGCATCATTAATTTTTTTATCTTTTCTCCATTTTGTTATCCTTGGAAATCTTACTGCTATGCCGGACTTATGACGTTTTGAAAATTGTATTTTCTCAAAAGATATTTCGAATACCATTTCTGGTTTTAACGATCGAACAGGACCAAATTTTTCTATTGTATTTTTTCTTATCCATTTATCTAGTTCTTTAATCTCAACATTTGTTAAACCAGAATATGCACTTGCAAATTTTATTAATTCTTGGTCTTTCCATAATGCAAAACTGTAATCTGTATACAGACCAGCTCTTCTACCGCTACCGCCCTTAGCGTAAATTAGAACAGCATCCAGTTGCATAGGATCAACTTTATATTTCCACCAAATACCTTTTTTTCTACCAGAGGAGTAAATAGTAGTCTTTTTCTTAATTATTAATCCTTCAGTATTATTTTCTCGAGATTTTTCTTTATAAGTTAAAGCATCAGGCCAATCTTTAGGAAAGATTAAATCACATATTTTGAAAATATCAGAGATATTATTCTCAGTTTTATTTTGCCATTTTGAAAAATATTTTTCTAACTCAATTCTTCTATTTTCTAATTTAATTTCTCTTATATCTCTTCCATTAATCTCTAAAAGATCATAAGCAATAAAAATAATTGGATATCTTTTTTGGATTGATCTAGTAGGAGACTTTCTATTTATTCTTTTTTGAAGTAATGAAAAATCAAAGGCAATTTGTTCTTTAAAATTCCAAACTAATAATTCCCCATCAAGAACAAAATCATCATTTATAAATGACATTTTCTCTACTAATTCTGGGAATGATTCATTGACTAATTCTTGCCCTCTTGTCCATAACGAAACATGTCCTGATCTTTTAATTAATTGCATCCTTATACCGTCGTATTTCCATTCAAATTGAAAATCATTTATTGAGTGTTTGAAGATTTTATCTTCAATATTATTCGCTAGAAGAAATGGAAATGGTTTGGAATTTAACTCTTCAAGATTGATATTTTTATTAATTAAAAATTCATATGAATCAATTGAAGGCTTTAAATTACCCATCAACCTATGAGAAATAATTTCTTCATCAATATTAATTAGTTTTGATATTGATTTTGTAATTAATCCGATAGAGACTCCTACTCTAAAAGTGCCTGTAAGAATTTTATTGAAAATTAAATGGTTATCTTCAGGTAATCTTTCCCAAATATTTTTAATTTGTAAATTTTTCTCCTCCTCATTAAGTTTTGATAACTCAGGTATTGTTTTGCCTAGTAATTCATTGAGACTTATATTTGATAATTTTTTATTTCTGGAAGTAGTTTTATTTTTAAGTAATAACGTTATTACCTCAGCAGAATCACCAACTTTTAAATAACAGGTATCAATTAACCATTGAGGATATTCATATATTTGAGAAAAAAGATTTTTTAAATATCTTCCACTAATAAATCTCTTATTACTTTTTCCGGTTAGTAAATATATTGCCCATGAATTATCTATTGGTTCATTTGATAAAAAAAATCTTTTTAAAACTTCAATTTTATTATTTGTACTGTTAATTGAATCTAGATCGCTAAATAATTCTGAAAACTTTTTTAAGCTCATATTTATTTACTGAATAAAAGGACATTTATTGATTCCTTTTCAACTAAATATTTGCTTAAGGCTTCACTATCTCCATGATGAAAAAATACATTTTTTGCTTCAGACTTTTTTACTACTTCCAGAATTCCATCCCAATCCGCATGGTCAGAGATTGCGAATCCTTTATCATATCCAGATCTTTTTCTTAGAGCTCTTATTGACATCCATCCACTAGCGAAAGCCGTTTGAATATTTTTGAAATTTTTCAGATAAGAGCCCTTACTTAAAGATGGTGGTAATAGTATTAGACTTCCTTTAAGTTCATCTATCTTTTTTTTATTTTCAATTTTTATAGTATCTCTAATATCAATCCCAAGTTCCCTATAACGATTGTTCATTTTGTAAATACTGTCATGTGAATAAATATTGCCTTTAAAATTTGTTTGACTAATTTCTTTTAACAATCTCTGAGCTTTTCCAAGTGAATAGCAGAAAAGTAAAGAAGTTTTTTCTGGTGAACTAGTTATCCATTTCGAAATATCATTTGCTATTTTATTTGATTCATCCCACTTAAATATTGGCAAACCAAAAGTACATTCGCTTATTAAATAATCAGTTTTTACTATTTCATATTGTTTGCAAGTTTCATCTTTTTGAAGCTTAAAGTCACCTGAAATTAGCCATTTTTCTTCAGCAAAAATAAACCTTATTTGACTAGATCCAAGGATGTGACCTGATGGATGAAAAGAAATATTAATGCCATTTATCTTAAATTCTTCTCCATATTCAAAAGTCTTAATTTTGATATTATCTCCAAATCTTTCTTTAAGAAGTATCGCAGTTTCCTTGGTAGAAATGTATTCTTCACAGCCAAATGTAAAGTGATCAAAATGAGCATGAGTTATTAATGCCTTTTTTACTGGCTTGCTTGGATCAATCCAAATGTCAGCAAGTTCACAATAAAGATTCCCATTTTTATATCTAATTAAATATTCTTTTTTAGTTCTCAAAACTACATCTCTTTCAATGGATATAATTTAGCTAATTATGCCCAAGCTTGTTTTGATAAAGCTATAGCTGAAATCGTTAGTAAAGCAATAACTACAAATTTGTTACTCCAATTAATAATGAATGAACTAATTTTGTTAGAAGAAATTATATAAGATGGCACAATATTTTTCTGATTCAGAATGTGATGATTATCATTATTTTTTAAGTAATTAAAATTTTTAATCTCATTTATTAATTTAGATTCGCAATTTGAGAGTTGCTCTACTTGATTTAATAAATCAATATCTTCTGGTCTTAACAAAGAATTTAATTCTTTAATTTGACTTTCGTTTTTCATAAGAAATTCATTAACTATCTCATCTGTTCCTAATCCCTTCTTTAAATTTAAAAGAATATCATCTCTTTCCCAGGATTTTTCAAGAGAATTTAAAATTTTTTTTATGCTCATATTAAGTATTTTTACTTATGATAAATTATTATTTTTTTATTCTGTGGCTTATTCCTTTAAGTAATTAGAAAAAATTATTTTTATTTAAGATTTACGAATAAGTCTGTTTGGAAAATATTTTATTTTAACCTTTTCTGCAATTTTTTTAGAACTGCTTTTGGTTTTAACTTTATTTAAATTGATCACTTCATCTGAGACATTTTTGCCCATTTCAAAATAACTTTTAATTTTTTCTAATTCTTCTTCATTTAATCTTTTTGTCGCACCTTTTGCGTTTATTCCAAGTTTCTTGCACGCTAGTAATATTCTATTACTTTCGACATTAAGAACTTTAGCAATACTGAAAATAGGAGTGTTGATAGACATTATTTTCTTTACTATGAAATTTATTATTAATAGTATATTTATAAGTTAGAAATATAATATATTTTTAACTATTATTAATTTGAAAAACATTTTTTTAATTAGGCTACTTCATCTTCGAAATTATTTAAATCATTAAACTTTTTCTTCATGGTTGGGTTATTTTTAGTTAATTTCTTTACTGTCAAATCTTGAGATTTGCTGTCAGCAGATAAAAGATGTTTTTTTGAGAGAACTAAAGCCTCTTTAGTTTTTTGTAAATGGGTTATTGATTTATCAATTTCTAAAATTGCATCATTAAATCTATCTTGGGCAAGTGAAACATTTTTACCAACTGCATTTTTGAATTGCTGAAGAGTACTTTCGAAATTAGTTATGTCGAAATTCTCACGTTTCATTAAATCAATTTGTGATTTGTATTTTAAGGTTTCCATAGATGCATTTCTTAGCAGAGAAATAATGGGCAAGAAAAATTGAGGTCTTATGACATACATTTTTGGGAATCTATGAGAAACATCTACTATGCCAGCATTATATAGTTCACTATCTGGTTCTAGAAGGGATACGAGAACTGCATATTCACAAGATTTTTGTCTTCTATCTTTATCTAATTCTTTTAAAAAATCTTCGTTTTTTCTTTTATTAGTTCCATTTAAACTTTCATTCTTCATCTCGAACATTATAGATACGACTTCAGTTTTATTTTCATCAAATTCTCTAAATATATAATCACCTTTACTTCCAGAAGTGGCATCATTATCCTTTTCGAAATATGAGTTTTTAAACGCAGAGGCACGATTCAGATTAAATTGGGTTTCGCAATGGATTTCTAATGTTTCTCCTATCATCTTTGAAGATAATCTGGATTTCATTTCTCTTAACTCTTGAATAGTCAGATCCCTTTCACTAATTTTGCTTTTAAATTTTTCTTCAATTAATTTTTGATTAATTGAATGTTCAAGCTTCATCTTTTCAATGGAATTTGTTAATGATGAGTTTTCTTTTTCTAAATTAGTAACTGCTTCACTAACTTTGTTTTTTAAAGATAATTCTGAAATTAAAGACTGGTTTTTGATTTCATCTTTTAACTTGATTAATTCATTATTCAGTGAATTAATTTTATTTGTTGCTTGATTTTTTAAATCATTAAGAGCGTTTGTTTTCTTTTCTTCAGCTATTTTTAATTTAGATTCAAGAGTTTGGATCTCAGACTCTTTAATACGATTTTGCTCTATTAATTGTATTTTTAACTCTCGTTTCAAAATTTCCAAAGCTTTTTTATTATCTTCTTCAGCAAGAATAAGTCTTTCTTTTATTTGTTTGTTAAATTCCTCGTCTTTTATCTGAAGAAGTATTTCTTCAAAGCTGCTGGGATCAATTCGGAAGGTTTTGCCGCATGAAGGACATTTAATATCTTTCATTTTTTAATTAACAATTAATTTAAGAAAGGATTTAATATTCGAATTATGTAAAAAGAATATTCTTCTTGATTAAGAATAAACAATGATTCAATGTTATGCATTAAAAAATAAAATAATTACTCAATAAAAGTCATATTAATCCTGATTCTTTAAGAATATTTATTTTATTTGCTAATTCAATATCTGCAGAAGATATTGAGCGGTCTAAAGTTTTGTGACTTGAAACTGTGTATCCACTATCATCAACAAATTCGTCTTCAGTATCTTTTAAGTGGGCATTCTCATTGTGGAGATCTTTAAAATTATCTGACTTGAATTTATTTGACTTACTGATATTACTATATCCAAAATTGGCAATTCCTCTGGCATCTAATGCTTCCTCAACTAATATTCCAACTACCTTAGATCTACTTATAGATTCACTCTTAGATATTTCATCAATAATTTCAAGTACTCTTTTTCTAGGGAGATATCCTATTCTTTTAACTTTATTTTCCATAAGTCTTTACGTATGTCAATATTGTAACACTTCTGTCAAATGTAGATTGTTTGATTAAAAGTTATTGATTTGAAGCTAAGTAATATAAGGAAGTTTAATTTTAAAATAATCTAATAAGGTTATTTTTAATAAAAGACTATGGTTCTATATGATTCTGATTCCTTTAAATACTATAAAAAAAGAAGAGCACAATTTTAAAATCTTTTATATTTAAAATAAAAATCTCATGAAAGACAAACTTTATGATAACGCCGACAGTTTTGCAATGTCATTTGACGAAGAATGGCATAATATTGAATGTGACGATTTAAGATTAAAGATAGATAAAGTTTTTGAGCTTTTATCTGAACATCCTTTTTTAGTCTCTAATCCAGAAAATGCAAGAAAGATGGCCGAATTTAGGATATTTTCATTAAAAAAATTTAAATAATTATTTCTATATTGTTTATATTAATTATTCAAGATTATTTTAAAGACTCTATATTTACATATTTGGTGAATTAAAAAATCCCTTACTGTATAAAAATATAGTAATACCTATTATTGGACCAATGCCAAATATAAAAAGAATTAATTTTGCTGAATTTTTTGTTTGACCTAATTCTTGACTTTTTTTATTTGTATTAGATTGAATTTTTTTAGATTTTTTCTTTTTCATGAATGATATATTACTACAGCGCAACTTTAAAAAGATTCTGATGTGTTATTTGATATCCAATTTTTTGGAAATCTAGCCAAATTCATTCCCAGATCATAAAAGCTTAATATTGTATAATGTTATCAATAAAAAGATAATATGAGTGCAACCAAGAGAGAGGAGGTGAGTTCTCACCTCAGATACATAAGGTTAGAACTTAGAGAAATGCATCAGATGCTTATTAAAGATGACTTGTTACCAGATCTAAATGAAGCAAAGGAAGTATATGCTCAACTTGACGCTTTACTAGATTTATTGTCAGATAAAAGAGTAAAAAAGATAAAAAGTCAATTTGGAAATTTTTGAACCAATTGAAAATTATAAATAATTAGTAGCAGATTCTATTCGCTTACGATTATCGTGCATCTGTTCTAATTTATTGTAAATTTCTTTTATTTGTACTTGTATTGGGTCTGTCGAATTTATATTACTTAAAGCTTCCATAGCCGATAGGAGGCTTTCCTTTGCCTCAATCAAATGTCTACATTCTTTACTTCCTGCTTCGTATGACATGATATTTAAAAAATATTATTATCACAAATATATAAAAAATTCTTCAGTATTGCTTGATACTCTTATCAAATGTAAGCTTATTATTGTTATTTCTAATACAGAATAGGTAATTATTTTTATTACAATTTGAAATAAAAAATGCAAGAAAATTCGAAGGATTATGAAGTTTGTATTGAATTAGCATTAGAAAATGCGGAAAAAAGAATTAAAGCATTAAATCTTGGTGATAAAAAGTGTGTCCAAGAAGAATATAGGGAATGGATTAAGGATGGTTTAAATCAACAAAATATTTTACTCCTTAGGGATGACCCAATTATCTAAAATTATTTAAGGAACTCGCTTTAATTATTTGTATTAGAGGTAGCCTTATATAAAAAATAAAGACTTAAAATAAAAGTAAAAATTAGTAAAATAGTTAATGGAGAAATTCCGTACATATATATAACTATATACTTATCTCATAATAACAGTTTTAATTATTATTTCTAATAACTCAGTTTTCTTTAAAAAGTGAGTCAATAAATTTCTTGAAATTTCCTTTCTCCAAGAATATTTTCTTACTCCTATAGTTTTTTAATTTCTTAAAAATTGAATCTATTAAATGTTCAGATTTTGAAGTCATGCAAATAAATTATTTTTCCAAAAGATAAATTTTCTCTTCTCCAATTTTATCTGGTTTGGTTATTTTACATCCTTTATCTTTTTCCATATCACAATCCTTTGTGGCAGGAACTGATTTCCAAGTGCAAATTTTTTCTTGAGCAACTTCTTTTAAGATGATCCATCCATTATTAAGGTATTCTGAAATTTTATCTTCTCCGCAGGAAAACTTTATTTCCATTCTTTTCTTTTCTGAATTAGTGTTCTCATTAATATTGCCTTCCGGATTGATTTTGAGATCATCATTATTTATTGATGATCTACAGGATGTTAAGAGAATTAAAACTAAAAATATTTGCGAAAATTGTTTTACTTTTTTCATTTTTTTATTTTTTCTAAGGTGAAAGTATTTAAATTTTAGTTTATTTTGATTCTATTAATTTTAATAGTTTGTCCATTTTATTAATAAGAGATTTAACTTCATCCGGTTGAGGTAATATTAATTCTTCTGTGACAGTCAAATGCATTTTTTTTAAGTTTTGTCTTAAATCTTTTAATTGCATCTTTACGTTTTCTTTCTTTTGTTTTATATCAGTCATAAGTTTAAATTTAACTAAAGATAAAGTGTTAATTATAATGTTATGTAAGCAATAACAAGGGTAAAATTGTAAAATTAATTTTTTAAATTTTCAATTTCATAGATTTCTTCACCACCGTAACAAAAATTTGTAGATAACATTTTTATTTCTCTCTTATTTATGCGATTTATATTTTTATTTTTAGTAATGTAACTTATAGCCATTGATTCACAATCTATTTTGTTTTTTGCATGTTTTATTACTGGATAGAAATAAGCCAATATAGAAACTATAAATAAAAATATTATTAATGGTTTTTTTTCATTTTTTAATAATTCTTTGGATCTTTTTTTAGTTTTTAATATTTTTATTAGTAACTTATCAGGTAATCCTATTTGTACAAATAACAATTCTACCCACCATGGTAAGTCTTTATCTTTATTTTTCTTTGAGTTTTCTGAGATATTCATTTTTTTACCTGCATAATTTTGGTTTCTAGCTCCTTTAAGATTACTCGTTTCTTTTTTATTCATATCATCTAATAACTTTTATGGAATATAAGAGTTTTATTTTGATTTGGAAACTATATTTTTATTTTATAAGTTTTAATTTAATTTACCTAGGAATTTTAGTATTGTAAATTTGTATTTAAAAAAATTATAGATGGCAAAAAAAAGAAGGAAATTAAATAAGGATTTTGAGAAGAAAATATATTCATCAAAAAAAAATGTTGAATTAGTTTTGGCCAAAATTTATGATATTGATGATGAAGATATACAAAAGGAGTATATGAGCGCATTCAACGGAGTTGTGAATTTATATGATGAACTAAAAGAAGATTATGAACAAATAGGTTTTACTGATAATTCAGAAAAGTTTCTTTCGAATTATAAAAAAGCTTTTAAACTTTTCGAATCAGAATTTGAGATTTAATTTCTAATTATCTTTTATAAGGTATTACTTTTATTTCAATGTATTTTCCTTTTTGCAGATCAGATTTCTTCTCTAGCAAATTTTTTATACAAGTTAATTCCCTTATCTCCTTTTTACAAATTTTTTTTATTTGATACTTAGTAAGTGAGGTTGATTTTTCACTAAATGTGACAAGAGCAAATAAAAAAAAAGTTAATTTAAATACTAATTTCATTGACTTACTGCAGAAGGAATCCTAAGCCTTTTTTATTAAATTAATTTATATTATAAATATCTATAGTCTTTTTTAATTCATCTTTACTTAAGTCTGTGGAAATAAAAACTTCTTGTGCTGTTTTACCCTTTCTTGCAATTGCTTTATATCCGTTTATGGTTTTCACTGACAATCTTATTATCAATTTAGAAGATCTACCCCTTACTCTTGATATAGCAGCTGGAGTTATTGTTTTGATATTAACGTTTAGGGCCAACTTTTTAAGGATTGGAATTAGCCCTTCTATATTTGTACTATGATTTAAGACTAACCTACCCAATTTACATTTTTCTTTATTATATTTAGAAAATTTTGTTTCTGAGAAGTTAACTTTAGCTCAGAAATGAATAAAAAATTTTGAAGCTCTGTTATATTTATAAAAGTGATTAAAATCTAATGATCTTTCAAATAGGTTGGGCTGCACTAGCTGCAATTTTTACTTTTTCAATTGCAATGGTTGTCTGGGGAAGAAACGGTGACGGCTCTATTGATATATGATTTCATTTTTAAAATATGAAGTCTATTTAAGTAAATTTCTTATCTTAACATCATTCGTTTTACTAATATTAATAACATTTGCTGTAGTGTACATATCTTATATATCTTGGAAAGATAAAAAAAGATTAAAAAAATAGATATTGTATTGTTAGCCTTTTTTCTTTTCTTTTACTCTTAGCTCTTCAATTAATTCTTTGGCTTGTTCCATTTTTGATATAGTACTTTTGTAAATTCCAATGTCCTTTTCTGCCTTACTAGAAGATAGAGTTAGATTCTCAAAAATTTCAGAGATTATCTTATTTACCTCCGATTCATTTTTGTCTTTGAAATCTTGGGCATTTGAAATTAATATATACATTCCTAAATTCAATATTCTCGAAGGATAAAGTTTAGAATTGCTTTTGTCTTTTAGTAATTTTAAAATATCTTTTAATAATTTATCTTTAAATTCTTTTTGCGATTTTTTAGAGAGTTCCTTAATTTCCTTCGGTTCAAAATTTGTAGAAATGCATAAAGATTCAAAAAGAAGATCCAAATGTTCTTCTGGTTTGTATCCTTTCATTAATTCCTTGAATGTTTCGGTTAAGCCAATACAAAAGAGATAATCTTGTGTAAATTCATTTTGATGATCTAAAAGGTTTAGCTCTACAAGCATTTCATCAACTATTCTTTTATATAAACCTGGAATAACGTAAGGGAATTGTTCATGAAATAACCTTTTGCTATCTGAAACAGTCAATTTTTCTTTCAATTTTTTATATGTAAACCTTAATAAGGTTAGCGTATGTTGACTCAATATCGTTAGTATCTTATAAACAGATAAATATTATTATGATCCCATTAGTTTTAGAAGAATCAGGTGGTAGCGAAAGAGTCTTTGATATTTATTCGCGACTATTGAGAGAAAGAATAATCTTTTTGGGAGAACAAGTTACTAGTGAAACTGCTAACAGAATTGTTGCTCAATTATTATTCCTTGAAGCAGAGGACCCTGAAAAAGATATCTACATGTACATAAATTCTCCTGGCGGATCCGTCTATGATGGTTTAGGTATCTTTGACACAATGCAGCATGTTAAGCCAGATATTCATACAGTTTGTGTTGGTTTGGCTGCTAGTATGGGTGCTTTTTTGTTGGCGGCAGGAACTAAAGGTAAAAGAAGCAGTCTAAGACATTCAAGAATTATGATTCATCAACCATTAGGAGGTGCTAGAGGACAAGCTAGTGATATCAGAATTCAAGCAGATGAAATACTGTTTTTAAAAGAACGCCTTAACACAGAATTATCAGAAAGGACCGGGAAGAATTATGAAACTATCAAAGAAGATACAGATAGAGATTTTTACATGTCTCCAAAAGAAGCAGTTGAATATGGGTTGATAGACTTAGTTTTAGATAAAAAACCTATAAAGGTTTAACTCAATAATTGAGGGGTCCTTTCCTTTTCAGGGATGGTAGTGAATTTGGAAAGAATATTGGTAAATACTTCTCCATCTAATGTTTCTT
>NZ_CVSW01000074.1 GCF_001180265.1 Prochlorococcus marinus
CAACAAGGAGTTGTCCTTTTTCAGGACAGCAAATTACTTGGGCATCTAATCTTCTTATAAGCTCGCCCACAGTGACGCTTCTTAGAAGTGGCGATTTAGGCATCA
The DNA here is from genome assembly GCF_001180265.1 of Prochlorococcus marinus. Classification (GTDB taxonomy): domain Bacteria; phylum Cyanobacteriota; class Cyanobacteriia; order PCC-6307; family Cyanobiaceae; genus Prochlorococcus_A; species Prochlorococcus_A marinus_H. Next base: position 106 of record NZ_CVSW01000074.1, read on the forward strand.
CACCAAACACTTCAATATTAAGGTCTTTAAGAGAAGGTACTATTTCATTTTTAACTTTTTCGACTTCTTCAGGTAAAACTCCATTCAATACCACTCCAGCCAAATGTTCACCTAATTGT
>NZ_CVSW01000075.1 GCF_001180265.1 Prochlorococcus marinus
AAAGGGTTTACAGTTTGAGATCTCATCTATTGTTTTGTTAATTTGCTTTTCTACTAAATCAATATCTTTGGACTCACAACTTGCTTCCATTATAAATAATCCGCCTAATTCTCCAGCATTTACATCTACATATACCGATTCAACAAGATTACTATCTTCTTTTAAAACTTTAACTAATCTGCTGTTTCTTCCAACAGAGAGTATTGATGCTAATATTTCTAGCCCAATAATATTTTTTTGGTCATTGAGGTTTGGGATAAACCAAGCCATAAAAATTCTTGAAAACTCTAAATTATTAAACCTAATTAACTCTCTTCCATTCCTAATTTTTAAAGAAGGTTTATTTTTAAAATTTATTAAATTTGGACTTTTTTTTATACCAGATAGATCACTTTTTTTAAAAATTTTATAAATTTCTTCAGAGATATTCCCAGCAATTGCAATACAAATTTTTTCGGTTGTGTAATGATTGCTATGAAATTTAACGAGGTCATTTATCTCTAAGTTTTTAATACTATGTTCAGTTCCCAGAATCGAATTGGCATAATTTGGACTTAACCAAACCCTTTTTAAAAAATAATTAAATAATCTTTCTTCAGGCTGATCATTTTGTTGTTTTATTTCATCAATAACTACCCCTTTTTCTTTTATAAATTCATCAGGATTTAAATCTGGAGCAAGGACAATATTTGTCAAAAGAGCAAGTGATTCTCTAAAGTTACTGGGTGGAACTAATACATGGTAATGTACATCATCATAACCTGTTGAAGCGTTACTTAATCCGCCTAGTGATTCAATTTTATGGTCAAACTCACCTGGCATTATTTTGTTAGATCCTTTAAAAATCATATGTTCTAGAAAATGAGCAGTCCCATTTTTATTAACATCCTCAAATGAAGAACCTGCTTTGCACCAAATATCAATGCTTATAAGCGGCAATTCTTTATTATCCACAAAAACACATCTAGTTTTGCTTGAATGGGTGTAGTAGTTGACATCTCCTACATTCATTTCAGTTCTCTCCTTAAATTCTATTTTGGTACTTTTTAGCCTTGTTGTCTGAATCTTTAACTAAAACAAAAATAGTTGACCCTCTTATTTTGGAGTTATTACAAAATATAAGAGAGC
>NZ_CVSW01000076.1 GCF_001180265.1 Prochlorococcus marinus
TTTATGATTCATGCTAAAAAGATTTAACGTTTAAAAATTTACGATGGCAGAAAGTTTTTCTTTTGATGTGGTTTCTGATTTTGAAAGGCAGGAATTAGTTAATACTTTGGATCAAGTAAAAAGAGAAATTTCTCAACGTTACGATCTGAAGGGGACAGACACGGTTGTTGATTTAGATAAGGAAAATATTTTTATAACTACTAATAGTGAATTAACATTAAATGCTGTTAATGACATAATTAGGCAAAAGGCAATAAAAAGAAACTTATCTTTAAAAATTTTTGACTATGGTGAAATTGAAACAGTAAGTGGAAATAAAGTTAAACAGACAATTTTTTTAAAACAAGGAATTAAACAAGAAATTGCAAAAAAAATCAGTAAAAATATTAGAGATCAAATAAAAAAAATTAATGTCAGTATCAATGGAGAAACTCTCAGGGTTTCGAGTAAGAGTAAAAATGATCTTCAATTAGCAATTAAGCTTGTAAGTGAATTAGAAGAGTCATTGAACATTCCTCTAAAGGCTAATAATTTTAGATAAAATTGAAAAAGACAATCTCACAATATGACAGATTATCCAGAATCAATTATTCAAGCATTATCAATAAAGGTTAAAGAATACCCCCGTTTTTCAACTGGAGAAATAGAGAAATTTTGTTGGATGGCAGTCCATGAGTATAAGCATGGTGTTTTGCCCTCTGAATATGATATTAGGGAGATAGATGAGGATCTTTATTTACAACTTTTGCAAGAATTTAAATAAATCTTTTTATAAAAATATTATTTATGTTTCTTTTCACAATTATTAAAAAAATATTTTAATTAAACACCTTATTAATGCACTAGTTAATTAGATTAAATATGATTAAATAAAAAGAAAATTAATGTCAACATCCTTTAAAAATGTTACGCCGACCGGCCCCGGTGGGACTGCAACTTTATTGATTGTATTATCATTTACTGGCTTTCTTTTACTTACCCAGTCTCTTTTTGTTGTTCCCTCTGGTCAGGTCGCAGTAGTAACAACATTAGGAAAAGTAAGTGGACCTTCAAGAAGAGCTGGTTTAAACTTTAAACTCCCTTTTATTCAATCTGTATATCCATTTGATATCAAAACACAAGTTCAACCCGAAAAGTTTGAAACTTTAACGAAGGATCTACAGGTTATTAGGGCTACAGCTACTGTTAAGTATTCTGTAAAGCCAAATGAAGCAGGAAGAATTTTTGCGACGATTGCTAACAGAAATAGCGATGTTTATCAAAAAATAGTTCAGCCATCTTTACTCAAAGCTCTCAAATCAGTCTTTTCTCAATATGAGCTAGAGACAATCGCTACTGAATTTGCAGTTATCTCTGAAAAAGTAGGAGATACCGTTGCACAAGAATTAAATTCATTTGATTATGTCGATGTTAAAAGCTTAGATCTTACTGGATTGGAGATTGCTGAAGAATATAGAGCTGCTATTGAACAAAAGCAAATAGCTGGTCAGCAATTACTAAGAGCAAAAACAGAAGTAGAAATTGCTGAACAAGAAGCACTTAGATATGAGACATTAAATAGAAGCCTCGACGATCAAGTCCTTTTCAAATTATTCCTCGACAAATGGGATGGTAGCACGCAAGTTGTTCCAGGCCTCCCAGGTTCAGAAGGAGGAAGTCCTCCAGTAATAGTTGGTGGTAGAAGATAATTTTTAAAGATTATTCCTTTTCAATATTTCATCATTTACTTATGTTCTTTAAAGAATCATAGGTAAATGATTATTTTTTTATCGCATTAAAAGATTGATCAAAAGCGTCGATAGTTTTATCAATTTCCTCTTCGCTATGTGCTAATGATGTGAAACCAGCTTCAAAAGGACTTGGCGCTAAGTAAATTCCTCGTTGAAGCATCTCTCTGTGCAACTTACCAAAAAGTTCAGCATTATTTGTTTTTGCTTCCTCAAAGTTTCTAACTGGTCCTTCACACAAGAAAAATCCAAACATAGCGCTTACACTTCCACCGTTAATAGCGATGCCATTATTTTCTGCAGACTGAATTATGCCTTCAATTAATCTTGAGGTTGTTGAATCTAATCTATCGTATGTACCTTCTTGTTTTAGTAGTTCAAGAGTTTTTATTCCTGCAGTCATAGCAAGTGGGTTTCCGCT
>NZ_CVSW01000077.1 GCF_001180265.1 Prochlorococcus marinus
AGGGGCCAGGTAATAAGCATAACAGCTTATTAAAAATTAAGAGTAAGGCTAGCCTTTCGTCAAGTATTGTTGATCTTTATTTTGCCCTTGCCAAACAGGGACAGTAAAATGAAAGCATGAACCGACGCCAACTTCAGATACAACCCATATTCTTCCCCCATGCACTTGAACTATTCTCCTGCAAACAGATAACCCTATCCCAAATCCTGAAGTCCCTTCAGAAGTCTGTGGTAGTCTTACTCTGTCAAGAAAAATCCTTTTTTGTTCGCTCAAAGGAATACCTGCACCTTTGTCACAAATTGTTATCTCTACCCACTGATTTGTCTTATGGATCATTGTAATTTTTATAGATCCAGAATCTTTAGAAAATTTAATAGCGTTTTCAATTAAATTTAAAAATACTTGTCTCATTCTTCTCTGATCTGCGAATACACTTGGCAAATCAGATGGGATAT
>NZ_CVSW01000078.1 GCF_001180265.1 Prochlorococcus marinus
CAATACTTTGGAGAAACAAAGAGGCTTATTAAAACTAGAGGAAAAGCTTTTAAATCGATTAATCTTGATATTTACTCTTTAACAAGGGAAGAAATTCTTCAACTTCTTTTAAGTGATGGCAAGTTAATAAAAAGACCATTTTTGGTTTACGAAGAAAAAAAGGTAATATTAGGGTTCAACGAAATTGAATATGCCAAACAAATTATATAAGTTTAAAAAATCTAGACTTTTTTAATTTTATGCCTGCTTCTATTAAAAGTTTTTTAAAAGAGTGGGGTCTATTGATCACATTAACTTTTTTGGTTTCTTCTTGTAGATCATATTTTGCAGAACCTCGTTATATCCCCTCAGGTTCTATGCTCCCAGAATTACAAATAAACGATAGGTTAATTATTGAAAAATTCTCTCTAAAGAACTCTTCACCAAAAAGAGGAGATATTGTTGTTTTCAAATCTCCTTACTCATTTGATGAAAAACTAATTTCATCTAGATCTAAGCCATTACCAAAAAAAAGATATTGTTTTTTAATGAGTTTTCCTCCAATGTCTTTTATCCCTGGTCTGAGGGATCAAGCTTGCGACGAGTATATTAAGAGAGTAGTGGCACTTCCTGGAGAAATTGTGAGTGTAAATACTAAAGGTGAAGTAATTATAAATAATAAATTAATTTCTGAACCGTACGTATCCTATAAGTGCGCATTATCAACTTTCAATAATTGTGGTGAATTTGAAAATATAAAAGTTCCTGAAGATCATTTTTTAGTTTTAGGAGATAATAGGGCAAATAGCTGGGATGGAAGATATTGGCCTGGGAGTAAATTTCTTCATAAAAAGGAGATTATTGGAAGAGCTTATTTAAGATTTTGGCCTCTTAGTCAAGTTGGATTTTTTAATAAATAACCCATTTTTCGGGTTCTGACTTTATGGAAATAATTTTTCAAAAGAGTTTTAATTTAAAGTGCTCCAGACGCAGTTGAATCAATTATGCCTCCAAGATGTGTTGTAATGTTTAGTGCACTAATAACAGGAGGTTTACTGGGGTCATTAAAGAGGTCGATTATAGTTATGCCACCATTACCTTGTTTT
>NZ_CVSW01000079.1 GCF_001180265.1 Prochlorococcus marinus
GAAAGATAGCAGAATGTTCTGAATCAGCAGGTAAAAGCCTGCTATTGTTTTTCTTTAATGCTGAGAGAACTAATGGAAGAATGGCAATGATGGGCTTATTTGCATTAGTTGTAAATTATGGCTTATTCGGCTGGATTATCCCAGGAATCTTCTAAAATGAATTTAGGCTTACTTTTTCTTAAAGTAAATACTTTAGGCGTAATAACCCTTTCAGAACTTGATTGGATAACTAACCATCAATCCGAATTTTCAAGGCTAGATATGGCTTTAGTCATTAAAATTGGCCGTCTTATGGATTCTGGAGTGGTGGAAATTGATAATAGAATACCTGTTTAATTTAAAAAATTGATCGTCATGAGTGTTTGTCAATAGGGATACTGTCAAGCACTTTTTTTATGCGAATAATATTTATAAAAAAAAAGAGAGATTGTTTCTTAGCTAAAAACAATCTCTCAATTACCTAATTCTTACATGAAAATTTCAAGTAAGCTCCTAGATTTTAACTGATTTATTTTTATAGTAAATACGCAAAAATGCTTTTGTTATTTATCTTTTTAAACCACCTCTTTTTATCCAAAGGAACCATGTAACCCAAATAGGAGGAAGGAATCTGATTAAAAAAGAAATTTTATATATATAAAATGGGGCATTTTCACTTTGAAATAAATTCATCAAAAAGGAAGATATAGTTACCCAAAGTAAAATTATTAAAATATTTGCTCCCAACAAAGCGAACTTATTTTGTTTGAATATTTTTGGCATAAAGTAAATTTTTATATTCTTAATTTTAAATAATCTCCGTATATAAATTATAAATCTTCAAAAAAACTTTAAATTTAAAATCCATATCCAAATAAAAAAAGTACTAAATTTCAATCCCTCTCCAAATAACAATCCAAAAGCGATAGGAGGAGAAAATATTAAAAAAAGAATAGAGAATAAACTAAATAACGCAAATGATCCTCTTAGAAAAAAATTCTTTCTTTTTGATCTTCTTAGATTTTTTAAAGTATTCCACTCCCATTTGATAAACCTATAGAACTTTTCTGATAATAAAAATAAATACTTCATTAATATTATTAATTTCTATCGGTTTTTCTTATTTATAAAATTAATTTCACCAGTTAGCAATAAACCTTATCCCCTTCTTCCGAAAGATAGTAAATTTTATTTTCTGAACTTACGAAAAAAGTTAATCCCTTATATTGTGATCTTTTAAATATACCTAATCTAAGTTTGTGTAAATCCCAATTATCAGTACTTATGTCAGGATTAAATTCTTGTTCTTTTAAGAAAGGAACATAAGTTGGAGTAATTGTTGTTTTTTGGGCTAAACCTCTATTTCGTTTTGAATAAAATAAAAATAATAATATAAGTACAAAAAAAAGAATTAATAATATATTCGTCATAGTCAATTTTTCTAATTTGAAAAAACTTTATTTTGGAGAATCAAGAACTTTTTACAATAAATTTCTTAGTAAGTAAAAAATCCTATTTTTATATTCTTGTATTTTTGAATACTTATCAAGGGTTTACCTAAATCAGATTATAAAATGAGTCGCACTTTCAATATGACTCAAAATTCCATGAATACTCCTTATGCAAAAAGAGTAGCTGAAAAATTTAGAGAGGCTCAAAACTATTTAAAAACAAATGGTTTTAATAGATCAACTAAACATTTACTGGAAGATATTGAAAATTCTGTTGAAAAATAATGCCAATCCCCCCTCACTTACCACAATTACAATATGGCTGCGATGATGGCTTTACAACCATTGTTTTTGGGTTAATAGGAAGTTGCTTAGGATGTATCTTAATTTTGTTAATTTCATTTTTTGAATTTACACTCAAAAAGCAAAATAGTAAGCCTTAAGAGATTTACTAAACATTAAATAAGAACTCCATTACATCTCCTTCGTTAACAATATATTCCTTACCTTCACTTCTTAAAAGACCTTTAGTTTTTGCATTGGCAATTGAACCTGAATCAATTAAATTTTGATACGAAATAGTCTGAGCTCTTATGAATCCTTTTTCAAAATCAGTATGAATTACTCCTGCTGCCTGTGGCGCAGTCATCCCATCTTTTATGGTCCATGCTTTTGTCTCCTTTTCTCCGGTGGTGAAATAAGTTTTTAATCCCAATAATTTATATGTTGATCTAATTAAAGAACTTAATCCCCCTTCTTCTACTCCTAAACCAATAAGGTAGTCTTTTTTATCTTCTGGTTCTAAATCTATTAATTCAGATTCGACTTGCGCTGATATTTTTATACATTCTGTATTTTCATTACTTGCAAAACTCTGAACTTTTGATGAGAAATCATTACCTTCAGCTAAATCATTTTCATTCAAATTTGTTGCGTAAATAATTGGTTTAGCAGTAAGGAAGCCTAGTTGCTTAATTATTAAATTTTCTTCATCACTTAAAGATATTGATCTAACTGAAAGGCCTTTCTCTAGCTCTTCTTCAATTTTTTCTAATAAGGTATCTTCTTTTGCTGCCTCTTTACTAGTTCTAACCTGTTTTTTAATTCTTTCTCTTCTTTTTTGGAGTTGAGATAAATCAGCTAAATTCAATTCCAGATTAATTATCTCAATATCATCCAAGGGATCTACCTTCCCAGAAACATGAATTACATCACTATCTTCAAAGCACCTTACAACATGAACTATTGCATCAACTTCCCTAATATTTGATAAAAATTTATTTCCCAAACCTTCGCCTTTACTAGCTCCTTTTACTAGTCCTGCGATATCTACAAATTCAATTTTTGTTGGGATAATATTCTGGCTAGAACTTAAATTACCTAACTCTTTCAACCTTTGATCTGGGACTGAAACTATGCCTTTATTAGGTTCTATAGTACAAAAGGGAAAATTAGCC
>NZ_CVSW01000080.1 GCF_001180265.1 Prochlorococcus marinus
TTTATCTGTAAATCTACTACCTCCTGAAAAATTATATTGTAATTTTAATTATTGGAGTTGTTTGTTCTGTCAAGATATGCAAATTTTATGGGATAGAGCTCATGGTGTACCTTTAGAAAAACTGCCTAAAGGTGTTTCTGATATGATTTTCCCTTATTTATTGTTGGCACTTTCAGACTATAAGACTTCTCAAATGAATAAAATGAATGGAATAGGGTTAGATAATCTTTTAAGCCTTTGGTTTGATAAGTACTTATTAAATAAAAATGGTTACTTCGAACTAATAGAAAAATAAATTTATCAAAATAGCTCTTTTAATATCAATTTAAATTGCTATCAAAAATGTTCTTACATCTAAAAAATTTTAAGTGTTTCTTTTCGAATTGGCACAACAATA
>NZ_CVSW01000081.1 GCF_001180265.1 Prochlorococcus marinus
AAAACCATTTTTAAATCCAGATAAATCTCCCAGATCAGCTGGAGCAGGAATAGGAATCCTCTTAAACCCATCCTGATCTACTAAGTCGGAAATTAATGAAGTCCCAAAACAATTGGTTTTAATACATGATTTTCGTAAATTACCATTTTGTAAGTTTAGACCTAATTCTCTAAAACTTTTAATTAACCAATTATTAACCATTTCATAACTAAAGATTTTATAGTAAGTTTTTTTAAATGTTAATGCATATGTTATACCCCCTGAATGTAAAACAGCTCCCCCGCCTGAGGGACGTCTAACAATATTAATTTCCCCATTTGATAATAATTTCTCCCAATGACACGGTATTTCTTTTTGATGATAGCCAATTGAAAGCCAATCTCCAGACCAATAATAGAACCTCAATGTGAGAATTATTTCAGGATCGGAAATTGTCTGATCTAAAGAATTTACATCGAAAGCCATTTGATCAAAACCAGGTAAATTATTCGTCGAAAAAATTAAAGCTTGACTTTCTTTTCCCAAAATTAATCTAGGCAGGTTTATTTATGATAATTTTCAATAATTTTTTTCTTTCAATTTGTTAATTACGTTACATCATTTTGTAATAGTGTTTCAAATCCCCTCTTTTCGATGGAGAATATAGAAAATATCTTTTTTAACATGGAGCCAACTCAAACAATAAATTTAATTGCACTCAGCCTCATAGTAGTTATGCATGCAGGAGTTTTAGCACTAAGGCTAGGAATTAGTTTAGGTAGAAACTAATATCTATTAGAAAATAAATATTAATAAGGTAATAATGTAATTAAGACTGAATTGACTTATTCAGTAAAATATTAATCATTAAATTTATCCAAATCTTTGTATAAAAATAGTATATTTACTAAAAATTATTTAAATTCTGCGTTTAAAACTAAGCAGAAGAAAGAGGACAACTTTGTACATTTAGTTTTTTTATATATAAAAATTTGCTTTTCGCTCTTGGCAATAATAAGCTTGATTAAACTTGGCCATAGCTCCAAAGTCAGGGTGACTAGATTAAGGGAAATTCAGGACTCATTTTCATACGAAAAATATCGATTTAATAACTTAACTAATAGGTTTGATGATTTATTTTCTTCTGAAGGTGAGCAAAGATTTATGAAGGATCAGGATCAAATAATTTCTAGGGACATTATCAGAGTAATATGGCGTTGATAAGGATTGTCTTGAATCTTTTACTTATCAATTTTCTATAAACTTTTTTAGACTAGTGAGTAAGAACATTAAGGGTTTAGTCTTAATAACAGGGACTACTTCAGGAGTTGGATTAAATACTCTAAAACCACTATTAAGATTTGGATGGGAGGTTATAGCTGTTAATCGATCAAATGAAAGAGCTATAAAAATAGCTGAGCAATTCTTGACAAAAGAGGAAATTGAAAATGTTCATTTTGTAGAAATTGATCTATCAGATTTGGATGAGGTAAGGAAAGGTTGCAATGAAATATTGGAAAGATTCAAAAAACCAATAAATTCTCTTATTTGTAATGCAGCAGTTTATAAGCCGAGACTAAAGAGGCCCGAAAGATCCCCTCAGGGTTTTGAAAACTCAATGGCAGTGAATCATTTTGGGCATTTTCTTATGATAAACCTTCTTATGGAAAATATTTTATCTTCAAAAAGAGAAATTGTTTTAAATGGAAAATCTACTTTATTCAAGCCAAGAATTACGATATTAGGGACTGTAACAGCTAATTATTCAGAACTTGGGGGGAGGATTCCTATTCCTGCTCCAGCTGATCTGGGAGATTTATCTGGATTTAAAAATGGTTTTTTATCACCAATAAGTATGGCTAACGGAAAGAAATTTAAACCTGGTAAGGCTTATAAAGATAGTAAACTTTGTAATATGGTGACCGTTCAGGAATTATCAAAAAGATTTTCTGAAGACAATATTATTATTAATTCTCTATATCCTGGATGTGTTGCTGATACCAAACTATTTAGAGATACACCTTGGTTATTTAGATTCCTTTTCCCGATATTTCAAAAGTTCATAACAAAAGGATATGTTTCACAAAGATTGGCAGGAGAGCGGGTCGCTCAGGTGGCAACCTACAAAGAATTCGCTAAACCATCAGTCCATTGGAGCTGGGGTAATCGTCAGAAAACTGGCAGAAAAGCTTTTTCTCAAAAGTTGTCAAAAAGAATAATTGATAATAAGACCTCTAAACAAACTTATGATCTAACAAAAAAATTGGTCGGATTAGATTGATTAAAACTAATCAAATCCTAATAAATCAAAAATTTCTCTATCTTTAAGTGGATTCCCTTCTAAAGGTTCTACGTTTTCAAGCATATTTTTGGCAAGAGATAAATATTCATTTTGAACTTCAATTACGTCTTCAGTTGGTTCCATTTCAAATATGGTACATTTTTTTAGTCTTGATCTTCTGATGGCATCTACATCTTTAAAATGAGCCATAGTTTTTAAACCTGTTCTTTCATTGAATTTATCAATTTGGTCTGTATCCTTTGATCTGTTTGCTACTACCCCACCTAATCTGACCTTGTAATTTTTTGCTTTTGCTTTTATTGCAGAAACTATTCTATTCATAGCGAATATTGAATCGAAGTCATTAGCAGTAACAATTAGACAGTAATTTGCATGTTGCAATGGAGCTGCAAAGCCCCCGCAAACAACATCTCCTAGGACATCAAAAATAACAACGTCAGTATCCTCCAATAAGTGATGTTCTTTTAAAAGCTTAACTGTCTGACCAGTTACATATCCCCCACATCCTGTCCCAGCAGGAGGGCCTCCACTCTCCACGCACATTACGCCGTTAAAACCTTCAAACATGAAATCGTTTGGTCTCAATTCTTCGCTATGAAAATCAACTTCTTCCAGAATATCGATAACGGTAGGAACCATTTTGTGCGTCAAAGTGAAAGTACTATCATGCTTTGGATCGCAACCAATTTGTAGAACCTTTTTCCCTAATTTTGAGAATGCTGCAGAAAGGTTTGATGATGTAGTTGATTTCCCAATGCCACCTTTCCCATATACTGCAATAACTAAAGCCCCTTCTTCGATATTTATTTTTGGATCTTGCTTTACTTGAACACTTCCTTCCCCATCAAGAGGTTTATTTATTGTACTTGTCATTTAAATCTTAAAACTCATTAATATTTATATTCTTGCAGCGTAAATACACATGGAATATGTTTATAAACAAATATTTATTTAATTGTATTAAAAGTACTAAATATGTTCGGGTTACTGAATTTTTAATATTAAATCTATTTAATTATAGGCCAAAATACTCATGACTTAATTGTAAATTATAAGTAAGACTTAACTGAAGTATGCTTTAGCGTCGTAAAGAGTTTCATCGCTTATTTCTGGAATTCCCCTCAAGATTGCATACTTTTCGGTATTTGTTTTAACTTTACTTCTTACAAAAAATGGAACTTTTGTTAATTCAGCTCTACCAGATTCAGTCCAGATAATTCCCTCTTTACTATTTTTTTCTTTTTTATCGTCAGAACTTATAAAATCCTTTGCCTTTGTCGCTGTATGTCCTAAATGGCTTTGATGACCGTCGACAAACTCAAAGTCATGTTTAAACATATCAATAAGATGCTCTTCTAACCCCATCATTAAGGGATGTACCCAATCATCAAAAATTACATTTGCTCCTTCCCATCCCATTTGAGGGCTATATCTTGCAGGTACATCTTGAACATGCATTGGTGTACTAATTACTGAGCATGGAATGCCGAGTCTTTTTGCACTATGCCTTTCCATTTGGGTCCCTAAAACTAGTTCAGGGGAGGCTTTTTTCATAGCATCTTCTACTTCAAGATAATTGTTGGTTATCAGAGCTTCAACATTTAGATCTTTTGCAGTAGCTCTTACTTTCCTCGCCATCTCCCGGCTGTATGTTCCAAGACCCACTACTTCAAAACCCAATTCTTCCTTAGCAATTTTGGCTGCTGCAATTGCATGTGTTCCATCTCCAAAAATAAAAACTCTTTTGCCAGTCAGATAATTTGAGTCTACTGATTTTGAGTACCAAGGAAGTTTTGACTTGTGTTCTAGTTCTTCTTTATTCGTCAAAGGAAGATCTAATTTATTGTGAACTTCATTTATAAATTCAATTGTATTTTTTATTCCTATAGGAATAGTATTTGTATATTCCATTCCAAAGTTCCGTTTAAGCCACTCACATGTGGCTTCAGCAATTTCTTGATAAAGACAGATATTTATTTCAGCATCAGTCAGTCTTTCAAGATCATCAGGACTAGCACCTAATGGAGCAACAACGTTTGTATCTATTCCTTGTTCTGAAAGTATACGTTGGATTTCGATAACATCATCCCTGCATCTAAATCCCAGCAATGAGGGGCCAAGTATATTAACTTTTGGTCTCCTACCTAATTTCTTCCACCTTAGAGGACTTATTTTATCTGAAGAACTTACTTTATCTTTTAAAAGGGTTCTTGTTAATTGATAAAAGGTTTCTGAAGCTCCCCAATTTTCTTTTTTGCTATAGGCAGGTAATTCAAGATTAACAATTGGCATATCAAACCCCATTCCTTTTGCAAGCGCTCCAGGTTGGTCTTGGATTAGTTCTGCTGTGCAACTTTCTCCAACTAAAAGAGTTTTTGGTTTGAATCGTTCTACGGCTTCTTTAATATTTCTCTTCACTAATTCAGCTGTATCACCTCCTAGGTCTCTAGCCTGAAAAGTTGTATAGGTAACTGGAGGTCTTTGCCCTCTCCTTTCAATCATCGTAAAAAGAAGATCTGCATACGTATCTCCTTGGGGGGCATGAAGCACATAATGAATATCTTTCATTGATGTGGCAATTCTCATCGCACCAACGTGTGGTGGCCCTTCATATGTCCATAGAGTTAATTCCATATTCTTTTAATGCTTTACTAAAGTTTTTGTAGTTAGGATTTGATTTCTTCTTAAAGGTTTGGAGAAGAGACCTGCTAAATCTGCGGCTTGATCAATACCATGAATTGGACTGAATACCATTTCTATTGACCACTTAGTACTAATTCCTTCGGCCTCCAGTGGGTTAGCTAAACCCATCCCGCAAACAACTAAGTCTGGATTAGATTCCCTTACTCGATCTAATTGTTTTTCTACATGTTGCCCTTCGACAATTTTTGTATTATCAGGTAATAAATTAATCTCCTCTTTCATTAAATCTTTATTTAGGTAAGGAGTGCCTATTTCTATGAGATCCATTTCGCATTCATTATGCAAAAATCTTGCCAAAGATATCTCCAGTTGCGATTCAGGAAGAAGAAATAATCTTTTCCCCTTAAGTATTTCTTTGTGAGATTCAAGAGCAAGTTTTGCTCTATTAATTAAAGGCGAAATAATTTCAAGAACTTTAAGTTCACTAATTTTGAAAGCTTTCGCTGCAGCTAATAACCATTCAGTACTTCCTTCGATACCAAGAGGAAATGGAGCTGAAATTATTTTACAACCGCGATGTTTTAGGTCTCGCACGGTATCACTTAAATAAGGCTGAGTTAACAAAACTTTTGTATTTTTGCCAATCTTTGGCAATTCTGTTGATTGACGGGGTGGGAAGCTCTCAATATTTGAAATTCCTATATTTCTAAAAATCTTTTTAAACCTATCCTCTACATTATTTGCAAGAGTCCCAACTAATAATAATTTCTCCTCATTTGATGACTCCATTAATGGAATTAAAGCTTTTAAGGCGCCATCCTCTCCTTGGGTAAAAGTTGTTTCTATCCCACTGCCAGAATAGTTAACAAATCTTACTTGACCTAAAAATCTTTTGTTTAATTTCTCTGCGACAGTGGCGAGATCTAATTTTATTACCTCACTTGGACAAGATCCAACTAGAAAAAGAGTTTTTATTTCTGGTCTTCTTGCAATAAGATCATTCACCACTCGATCTAATTCTTCATGAGCGTCAGCAAGACCGGCGAGATCTTTTTCTTCAAGAATAGCCGTCCCAAATCTTGGTTCAGCAAAAATCATAACTCCTGCAGCGCTTTGAATTAAATGAGCACATGTCCTTGAGCCTACAACAAGAAAGAATGCATCCGGCATTCTTCTGTGGAGCCAAACTATTGAAGTTAACCCACAAAAAACTTCTCTGGGCCCAGTTTCCTTATTAAATTCAACTTTACTCATTAAAAAATTTTCAAGAGCTTATATTTCAAGCTTGCATAAACTTTTTAATTAAAGAAAGTAATTAATAAGTTCTCTTACAAAATGAACACATTTAAAAAACTTATATGAATGTTTAAATACTTAAATGAGAATTATGAAAAAAACTTTTGGGGCGTATTTTAATTTCTGTAGAAGGAATTTCCTTGACTTATTTTTGAAATCTTCCACACATTTCTAGCTATTTTCGTTGCTAATAATCCTGCTCTTTCTAACTTAGATTTTCCAGGCTTTGCCCCAATTAAAGCTGTAACTTCTGAAGTGGTTAAAGGTGCTCCAGTATTTATAGCTAATTGCGTTAACTCTAATCTATCTCTAAGGTTTTTAAGATTTACTTTTTCAATTTTATCCTCTTCTAACCAACTAAAAGATGGGTCTTTCTGAGATAATTTTTGCATCAAGCTTAGGCTAACCAATCCAAGAGTTTGATCAGGAGTTAATTCTTTTTCAGTACCAGAAACATTTGGTTCTTTTTTTTGAGAAGTTCCCATAAAAATGATTATCTTTTACTTGAAGTTATCGTTTTGTGGGAAGCATGCAAGTAAATTTAATAGAAAAAATGACTCATTATCCGTTATAGTCGCGTGAATGGAACCAACATCTAGTTTAAACAGAGGGGAACGAAAAAAAGGGAGTTCTCTTGTCACAGGATCTGAGGTGCAATCTCAGGCCAGTGGTGCTAGCTGTTTTATTACAACTGACTCAGAAAAGTCTTTGGTCTCCAGACAAGCAAGTCAAGTTGAGCAAATAGAGTTGAGAACATATGTTTTTTTAGATTCTCTACAACCTCAATTAGCTGCGTATATGGGGACGGTTAGTAGAGGTTTTTTACCTATACCTGGAGATTCATGCCTTTGGATGGAAGTTTCACCTGGGATGGCAGTGCATAGAGTCACTGATATCGCCTTAAAAGCAAGTAATGTAAGACTTGGTCAGATGATTGTTGAAAGAGCATTTGGCTCTCTTGCCCTTTATCACAAAGATCAAAGCACTGTTTTACATTCTGGGGATGTTGTTCTAGATGCTATTGGAAGTGAAGTAAGAAAAAGAACCAAACCTTCAACAAGTTGGACTGAAGTTATTCGAGCAATTACTCCAGATCATGCAGTTTTAATAAATAGGCAAAACAGAAGTGGATCAATGATTCAATCTGGAATGAGCATGTTTATATTAGAAACCGAACCTGCTGGGT
>NZ_CVSW01000082.1 GCF_001180265.1 Prochlorococcus marinus
ATGTGCAATATTTAGTCCAATACCTCTACTGGCTCCACTTATTAATATGGTTCTCATTTTTTAACTATATGTTTGGAAATATTATCCTAAGTAACATTTTAAATTCTCTTCCATGCATAATCATAAGACCTTTCTTTACACTCCATGGAGCCTTTATAAACATTACGCACATAGCATAAACAATCTCTTTTAAAGAAAGAGTATCAGTTAGAAAACCATACCATTGATTTTTAGATAGTTGGAAAAAACTGCCAAAAAATTCTCTCAATAATTTCTCATCAAACCTCATGAGTTTTTCTAA
>NZ_CVSW01000083.1 GCF_001180265.1 Prochlorococcus marinus
AAAAGTACCGAAAACGAGCTAACAAATTTTTTTGAATATTCTGAAATAAAGAAAAATAAGGCTGTAGCTATAATTGCAAGAGAACAGTTCTCAGGGGTTGGCCAAAATTCAAAACCTTGGATTTCACCAAAAGGCGGGATTTGGTTAAGTGCAGCTTACCCAATATTTTCAAAAGAATTTGAATATCAAATATTTAATTTGTCTTTAGGTATTAAGTTATGTGAAATGCTTAGACAAGAGAATATAAATGTTTGTTTGAAATGGCCAAATGATATTTTTTTTGGTTCAAAAAAGTTGATTGGATTTTTACCGAGGGTTATAACAAGAGGTAAAGAAACTATCTATGTAAGAGTGGGAATTGGCATGAATGTTTTAAATTACACCCCATCGGAGGGTATTTCATTATCAAAAGTACTTCAAACTAAGAATATTAATCAACATTATTGGACAGCTAAAGTTCTTAAAGCTTTTTATGATTCAACTGAATTTAATAAGAATAAAGAATATGTGATTAAATCTGCAAATAAGTTTCTTAATAAAAGTTTTTTACCTAGTGGTTATTGTCCTAAAACATGGAAAATTAAAGATATTGATTCCAATGGGAATTTAAGAATTGAGAATGAAACTCAACTGAAAGTAATTAGAAGGTTTTGAATTTAATTAACTTTTAATTCAACTATTCTTCCATCCTTAAATTTGGCTATTTTTTTTGCCCGATTTGCAACTTCATCTTCATGGGTAACTAAAACTATAGTTATTCCTGATTCATGCAGTTTGTCAAAAAGATCTAATACATCTTCAGTAGTTTTTGAATCTAGTGCTCCAG
>NZ_CVSW01000084.1 GCF_001180265.1 Prochlorococcus marinus
AGGGATTGGATTAGCAATTACGAGAATTGCTTCAGGAAGTTTGTTTTCTTCAGTGATTATGCATTCATTATGGAATGGATTGACGTTCTTAAATTTGTTCTTATTGAGGACATAAAGAATTTAATTTTTACTTGCAAATCAAACAAAAAGATGTTTATTTAATTAATAACACTTCTTTTATTTAAATAAAAATCATAGATGAAACCTTATGGGGATGAAATTAATTTAAAAAAAAAAGTTTCATATGAAAGTAAAAAAAATTCTGAAAAAACATCCATAATCAATTTCGAATTAATACATAAAATTTTTGATACTATTAATATCTCGCTTTTATTATTAATTTTAACCTTATTTTTCTTATCTTTTAATAGTCAAAGAAAATGGTCAAATACATATAAAAACTTATCTAAAACAAGATCTATAAATAATAATCTCATTGATTATATTTCTAAAATTGAGGAATTTTATATTATTAA
>NZ_CVSW01000085.1 GCF_001180265.1 Prochlorococcus marinus
AGTTTAATAAAAATAGGCATGGATACAAGGGCCAATCTCTTTATTGCTCCAATACAAGATATTTTGTCTCTAGATGATTCAAGTAGATTAAACATTCCTGGCACTATAAAAAATAACTGGAAATGGAAGTTAAATCGCCCTTTAGAGGAGATAGAAGAAAAGCTTAAGAGATTTAGTGATCTAGGAAATAGTTTTGGAAGACTTAGAAAGTAAGGACTTTTTGAAATTTATTTATCAATAATTTTATTTTCAATATTTTGAATCTCTATAACATTTACATTTAAAAC
>NZ_CVSW01000086.1 GCF_001180265.1 Prochlorococcus marinus
GATTGGCTAAAAAATTTAGGTATAAATAAAAATTTAGAGACTGACTTATTTGAATCAACCGCTGGCCAACTAAAGAGAAAAGATTTATTTGTAAATCAATCAATTGAGCCTGCCGTCACTTCTTTTGGTAAAGGTTTCTCAATCTCGCCACTTAAATTGCTTCAACTTCATGCTGCTCTAGCAAATGGGGGGGTTGAAGTGACTCCTCATGTAACCTCAGCCTTCAAAGAAAGATTTAATAAAAATCCAAAAAAACAATTTTTTTCATACGAGGTTTCTAAAACTGTTCTTGAATGGATGGAGAGCGTAGTTGATAAAGGTAGTGGATCTGGAGTGAAAATCGAAGGTTATAGGATAGCAGGGAAAACGGGCACTTCTCAAAAAGCCTTAAATGGTTCTTATACAAGTAAAAAAGTTTGTAGTTTTGTCGCGACCTTACCAGTTAATGATCCAAAATATGTTGTCCTTGTAGTCGTTGATGAGCCATCTAAACCATATGCATATGGTTCAACTGTTGCTGTACCAGTTGCGAAAGAAATTATCGAGAGTTTGATAGTAATTGAAAAAATACCTCCCAAGATTAACAATCATGGAATGATTGTTAAAAAACCCTAAAATTTTCCGGTTTTATAAAAATTTAGTTCATTATCTGATGATTTCATCAGGAATAAAAGCTAGTTTATATATATGTATGATTCTCTAAATATGAAATCAATTTTAGAACAATTGTCCTTAATGACCGTTGTTGTTGCT
>NZ_CVSW01000087.1 GCF_001180265.1 Prochlorococcus marinus
ATGGTTGGATATGTTAATTGTGAAGCCTAAAAATTTTTAATTCGTCATTTTTAAAAATTAAACTTAAGATAATTAAAAACTTAGTAAGTTCTGGATTGAAAAAATTATTCAAATTTTTAATTTTAGTCTGCTTGATTGTTTTTAATCCTGTAATAGTTAACTCTGCTGAAATTCTTCAAATTAAAAGTTCAAATACTATTTTGGTGGGGGATCAAAATAGGAATTTAACTATTGGATTATTTTGTGTAGATGTAAATGAAAATGATGAGCTTGAAGCAACTAATCTACTAAAGAGTGAATTCCCAAGGGGAAGCAAAGTGAAAATCAAACCTTTTGGTTTCAAAGAGAATGTTTTGTTAGCCAAAGTTTTTAATATTAAAGGTACTAAGGAGATGACAGAATTATTAGTTGCTAAAGACTTAACTAAAGAAATTTGTCCAAGTTAACTATCTTGATGAGCAAATAAAATTCCATTGCCTCGATATTGTTTTATTCCTTCTCCAGGAATTAAATTCATTTTTTAGTTCGTATGTGCATAAATTTGAGATTTCGATATTTGAATTGGGAATTTGTTCATTTAATAGTTGTCTATAGGCACATCTTCTAAGATCTATTTGTTCTAATTTTTGCTCTTTCAAGTGATTTGTTTTATTAAAAAAAATATCCTCTTTATCTCTAGTATTATTAGCTGTTATTTTTTTGTTTTCAGC
>NZ_CVSW01000088.1 GCF_001180265.1 Prochlorococcus marinus
AAACAACTTAACCAATTAATTTTATATTCGAACTTATCTGATTCAAGTGAAGATCCATTTGGCACGTAGACATTAATGATCTTGATACCATTAATATCAGCAGAAATTAATCTTTTTTGATCTAAGAAAATTGCAATATTTTGATCAGAATCCTTACAACCATAGAACCCTTTTTTAACATTTTCAGCTTTTATTTTAGAGATAAT
>NZ_CVSW01000089.1 GCF_001180265.1 Prochlorococcus marinus
GTTACTGGTGCAGGCGGTTCTATCGGGAGTGAATTATCAAAACAAATTATTGCTTTTAATCCTAAAAAGTTAATCTTATTAGAAAGTAATGAATTTGCATTATATAATTTAATTACAGAATTAAATGAATTAGATTTAAATAAGACTGAAATTGTTCCAGTCTTGGGAGATGCTAAAAATGAAATTCTTTTAAATGAAATTTTTGACAACAATCATATTAAAGTTGTCTTTCATGCCGCAGCTTATAAGCATGTACCTTTAGTAGAGATTAATGCTCTTGAAGGATTACTTAATAATATCCTCTCCTCATATCTGATTTGTAAAATATCATCAGAAAAAAGCCCAACAGATATAGTTTTGATTTCTAGTGATAAAGCTGTAAGACCCACAAATATAATGGGTGCTTCAAAAAGATTATCTGAACTTATATTTAAAAGTTTTTCAAAAATATCCTGCAAAAATTTTTCAATGGTTAGATTTGGAAATGTTATTGGATCTTCTGGATCAGTTGTTCCCTTATTTAAAAAACAAATCGAGAATGGAGGTCCAATCAAAGTTACTCACAAAAAAATAATCAGATATTTTATGACTATCAATGAAGCTTGTGGATTGGTTTTACAAACTATTGAGCTATCTAAGGGTGGGGATATTTTTCTTTTAGATATGGGTGAGCCAAAGAAAATTATTGATCTTGCGAAACAAATGATTTTATTAAGTGGTCTGCAAGTTAAAGATGAGCAAAATCCTGATGGAGATATAGAAATTATCACAACGGGTTTAAGGCCTGGAGAAAAACTTTTTGAAGAACTACTTGTAGATGGTAAATCAGAAACTACATCACATCCCCTAATTTTTAGAGCTAATGAAGATTCAGACTTAAACGATGAATTCATAAGTAATGTTAATTTTTTAATAGAATTGCTAGAAAAAAGAGATAAGCCTAACTCACTTTCTTTGCTTTCAGAATTAATACCAGATTGGGTTAACAATAATACTTAAAGATTAAATCATGCCCACCCAAATAATTATATGAAAGAAAAACCATTAGTATCGTTTGTCTTTGGCACTAGGCCAGAAGCTATTAAGTTGGCTCCAGTAATTTTGAAATTTCAGAAATGTGAAGAAATTAATACTAAAATTATTTTTACAGGTCAGCATAAAGATTTGATTAAACCTATTTTGGATTTGTTTAATTTAAAGCTTGATAAAAATTTAAATATTATGAAAATTGGACAATCTTTAGCTGAAATAAATAGTAAAGTATTATTAGGTTTAACCAAAGAATTTGAACTAAATAAATCTAGTTTAGTAGTTGTGCAAGGAGACACAACTTCAGCAATGGCAGCCTCATTAGCAGGTTTTTATAAGAATATTAAAATTGCTCATATTGAGGCAGGATTAAGAACTGATGATCTTATGAATCCCTTCCCTGAGGAAGCTAATAGAAGAATTATCTCGCAAATTGCAACTTTGAATTTTGCTCCAACTGCTGAAGCAAAAGAAAATTTATTAAGAAGTGGAATCTCAAGTCATATTGAGGTTACTGGGAATACTGTTATAGATGCTTTAATGCTTATTGCAGATAAACAAAAATTAGAATTTGATAAAGAATCTTCGAACGCAAATCAAAAATTTATTTTAGCTACAGTTCATAGAAGAGAAAACTGGGGATCAAAACTTGAACAGATTGCTTATGGTTTCAAAGATATAGTTGATCAATTTCAAGATATTTCGATAATAATTCCAATGCATCCTAATAATATTGTCAGAAAAGTTTTAAAAAAAATATTAGGAAAAAATAATAGGATTGTCTTAACAGAATCTTTACCTT
>NZ_CVSW01000090.1 GCF_001180265.1 Prochlorococcus marinus
AACAATAAGATTTGATAAAAAATATGCATTATTTGCATTATTAGCTTTATTCCATGATTTATTTATTGTTTTCGGTATATTCTCTTGGTTGGGAATTATATTATCTGTCGAGGTAAACAGTTTATTTGCTGTTTCATTGTTAACTATTGCTGGATATTCTGTAAATGATACAGTTGTTATATTTGATAGAATTCGTGAGAATTTAAAATCAAAAAATGAAGGCTATAACGAAACTATTCAATTATCAGTTAACGAATCATTTAGAAGAACAACTTTTACCAGTTTTACAACCCTTATCCCTTTATTAAGCATAATATTGTTTGGATCTTACTCACTATTTTGGTTTTCTTTAGCCTTATCATTAGGAATAATAATTGGAAGTTATTCAAGTATTTTATTGGCTCCATCTTTGTTGTTGAAAGACTGAGTTTAACCTTCTAAATTAATGAAATTGAATTACTATTTGATAATTTTATTTTCTTTAGTTTTAATAGATCTCTCTACCGAGTTAAGAATATTATTTGATCATTTTACATTTAGTTCACTTTATTTTGCTATTGGCAAACATCCCTTAGCTTTCTTTATACTTTTTTCCTATCCATATTT
>NZ_CVSW01000091.1 GCF_001180265.1 Prochlorococcus marinus
TAGACCCAAACTTCCTTCTTGGATTAAGTCTTGAAATGATAAACCTCTATTCATATATTTTTTAGCAATGGATACAACTAATCTTAAATTTGATTGAACCATTTTTTCTTTAGCTCTCCTGCCTAAAAGAAGTCTTCTTCTAAATTTGGGAAGAGGCATATCTATTAACTCAGCCCATTCTCTAACTGATGGGAAATGTCCTTTTTCAGACTCGTATTGAGTTGCCAGTTCT
>NZ_CVSW01000092.1 GCF_001180265.1 Prochlorococcus marinus
AGGATGCCTGCAGTCCTTGTAGAAATTGGATTTTTAACGGGAAGATTAGATGCAAGAAGATTAGAAAAAATAACCCATCGAAAAAGATTAGCCTATGCAATTGCAAAAGGCATCCTCGAATATCTTGGTAAGGTAGGGTGAAAATTAAAATAGGTATATTTGATAGCGGAATAGGTGGTTTTACTATCCTTAATCCTTTATTAAAAACACGTAAAGATGTAGAAGTTCTTTATTTGGCAGATACAAAAAGAATACCT
>NZ_CVSW01000093.1 GCF_001180265.1 Prochlorococcus marinus
TTCAGGCAAAACAGAAGTGTATATGAGAATTGCTGAAGATCAATTTCTTAAGAAAAAAAGTTGTTTGATACTAGCCCCAGAAATTGGATTAATTCCTCAACTTATTGATAGGTTTAGTATGCGATTTAATAATGTCGTTTACGAATATCATAGTAATTGTTCTCCCGATCATAGAACTTTAGTTTGGAAGAAAATTATTAATGCTAATGAACCTTTAATAGTAATAGGTACAAGGTCGGCAGTTTTTCTTCCAATCAAAAATCTGGGATTAATAATAATGGATGAAGAACATGATGTTTCTTATAAGCAAGATAGTCCTATGCCTTGCTACGACGCGAGAGAGATTGCTATTGAAATAATAAAAAGAAATTCTGCAAAGTTAATTTTTGGGAGTGCAACCCCATCAATGAAGACTTGGAAAAAGTGTATTTTTGAAAGAAATTTTAAATTGGTAAGAATGATTCAAAGGATATCCAGTAATGAGACTCCTGAAATAAAAATTATTGATATGCGGGATGAGTTCAAAAAGGGAAATATGAAAATTTTTTCCAGTGAATTATTACAATTGCTTCCTCAACTACGCTTAAAAAAAGAGCAAGCAATAATTTTGATCCCTAGGAGGGGGCATAGTGGATTTTTAAGTTGTAGAAATTGCGGATATTTAACAAATTGCCCCAACTGTGACGTTCCTTTATCAGTTCATCTCGGATCGCAAGGAAAAAAATGGTTAAGGTGTCATTGGTGTGATCATAAATCAAGATTAATCAATCGTTGCCCAGATTGTCATTCAACTGCTTTCAAACCTTTTGGAATTGGTACGCAAAGAGTAATAGAGTTTTTAAATGAAGAATTTCCTGACTTGAGAGTACTTCGCTTTGATAGAGATTCAACTTCAGGAAAGGATGGTCATAGAGATATTCTTTCAAAGTTTTCTAAAGGTGATGCTGATATTCTTGTCGGTACTCAGATGTTGGCAAAAGGTATTGACATTCCTAATATCACTCTTTCGGTAGTTATTGCAGCAGATGGGTTGCTTCATCGCCCAGATATTTCAGCAGAAGAAAAATCATTACAATTATTTTTGCAAGTAGCAGGAAGGGCCGGCAGGGCACAAAAAAAAGGGAAAGTAATTTTTCAAACATATAAACCTAACCACCCGGTGATTTCGTATCTTAAAAAAAGAGATTATGAAAGATTCTTAATTGAAAACTCGAGATTGAGAAAGGATGCTAATTTATTTCCATTTTGCACAATTTGCCTACTTAAATTATCAGGTGAAAATTATGAATTAACTGAGTCAATTACAATGAAATTAGCAAAATATTTACTCAGTTTTTGTGAGAAAAAGAACTGGAAATTAATTGGTCCTGCCCCAAGTTTAATAGCTAAAGTCGGTAAAAAATTTAGATGGCAGATCTTAATACATGGTCCTGAAGGAACAAAGATACCTTTACCTGATAGATCAATATTATGGAAACTTATTCCAAAAAATGTTTTTTTAACAATAGATGTTAATCCAGCAGAGTTGTAATTACTTTGATGGAAGTTGAGGTAAATCTGAACCTAATTTAAATCTATAGAATCTTAATAAATAAGCTAATATTGTAATTATTAAAATAATAGATATCCCAATCATGAGTTTGTTGAGGCTCCAGAAAGAAAATTCAAGACTATTCATCTTCCCTTGATTTAAATCCCAAATTATTAGATTTTTTGTGATTTCTAAATTTGAATTATTTTTATTTGTAAGGATAGCTTTATTAGGGTGAATAATTTTGAAAATGAGTTCTAAATTATCAATGCCTTTAATAGAATTTAGATCCAAATCTAACCTGTAAAAGTATTTTTTAAAAAAAATGAAGTTTTTTTGAGTAGTATTAATTTCTATATTTGTTGATTCTCCCGCTAACTCTCCAGCTGTATTTTGGGTGATTTTAAGAACTTGCTTTGTATCCTCTAAATTGAGATTTTTATGTTTCAAAGAAAAGGTTGATTCGTCATGTTCAATTTCTGCGTCAGGAAAAATATCTTTCATCTTCTCTTCAAATTTTAATTGCCAAGGAAATTTCTTTATGTATTTACTCTCTATCACTAAATTATTAGTTATTGAATCAAGTTCAGTGAGATCAAGGGTATCCTCAATTTTTACGCAGCCACTTAAAAGTGGAATTAATAATAATAGTATTAAAAAAATGATCAATGAAAAGCCTTTCTGAAATGGTTTTGTTTCACCAGTTGGTGTCTCCGTTACATTAATAAATTTTTTTTTCTTCAATACTTCTCTTTTTTTGCGCAGTGAGTTAAGAGATTTTTTATTGAGTGATGGTTCGCTTTCAAACTGTACGTTCCAATTGTCTGGCTTTTTAATGACAGGAGAGTCTATAACTTCCATCAAATATTTTGCATTTTCTCTCGTCTTATTATCGTAAGATTTTAGAAGTTCTTTACAAAACCTTTTAGCCTCCTCCCTTTTATTGATGCCACATAGAGCAGTAATTAAGATTGTTCTTAAATTTACTCCCTCTTTGCTTGATAAAGGAAATGATTCGATTATGGGCAAAAGAAATTCAATGCAGTAATGATACTCACCTTTAGCCAAAGCAAGTTCTACTTCTTCTAAAACTTGCTCATAAGTTTTCATGGGTTAAGCGACTATCATTGTACCTATTCCGGAATTTGTAAAAATCTCAAGAAGTAATGAATGTTCTATTCTCCCATCAATTATGTGAGCTGCTTTGACTCCTTGGGCTAAAGCTCTTATACAGCATTCTGTCTTTGGAATCATACCTTCAGTCACAATTTTTTTATCAATAAAATCCCTTGCCTCTTTGAGATTAGTTTTTTCAACAAGACTATTTTTGTTATCTTTTTCTTTTAAAATCCCTTGAGTATCAGTAAGAAGAATAAGTTTTTCTGCATTTATTGCAGCAGCAATTTCTCCAGCAACAAAATCTGCATTAATGTTATGGGAAATACCCTCCAAGGTTGATCCAATACTAGAAATAATTGGGATGTATCCTTTAGAAATAAGAGGATCTAATATTTCAGGATTGATTTTTGTAACCTCTCCCACTAAACCATGGCTACCATCTCCTAGTTCTCTAGATTGAATTAAGTTGCCATCAAGACCTGATATTCCCACAGCTAAGGATCCAGTTTTGTTAATCCCTTTTACAATTTGTTTGTTAACTCTACCCATTAGAACCATCTCGACAATTTCCATTGTTTTTTGATCAGTAATTCTTAATCCATTTTCGAATTTAGGAGATATTTCTAATTTCTTTAACCAATTATTAATCTCTGGTCCACCTCCATGAATTACTATCGGACAAACCCCAACGGTTGATAAAAGTGCAATGTCTCTAAAAAAAGCATTTTTTAAATTATCATTCTCCATAACAGAACCACCATACTTGATAACAATTTTTCTACCTGAGAAACTTTGTATATATGGAAGTGCTTCGCTTAATATTGATACTCTTTGAGAATCATTCATTATTAAAATTTATTAAAACTTGATTGAATTGAGAAATTAGGTTTTTACAAATATATCCCTATATTCAATAAAAGAGAATAAAATCAAATTCTTTTTTATTATCGACGATAATAAATTCTGATTCAAGACCTTTGACGAAAAACCTATTTAATCTTTCTTGTTTTTCAATCCATTTTTCTAGAGGGACAGCGTTTAATTCGAAACGCATTCTGAGACCATTTTTTTCTTCCTTTGTAATTTCTTCTATTTCTTTTAATTGAGGGGGGTTATCCTCGTCCCACAAATTTAAAGATTCTAATGACGATTCAAGATGAGCTTTTATCCCATACCTCCATCTTGTAACATCTTTAACTAATGCTGTTAGTTCTTTTGGTCTATTAAATTTATTTGTCGCAAAATTTGTCTTGTCAAATAACTCCACAGGAGGTATTTCGGAAGTCTTTAAGCCTAAGCCAATTAGGAAAATAGGTACACCATAAAAAAAAGTAGGTACACTTAAATTCACTGAGTCTGTAAAATATGCAGTCATTCCAACAAAAGCTAATATACCCCCAGCGGTTACGATTAAGTTTCCAGGCGATAAGTATTTCTTCATTTTGATTTAGTAGAATGAGTTTTAAATGGGCTAACAAGTATTATGCAAGATCCTAATACTGCAAATCAAGGAGATTTAATTTTTAAACTTGATCAAGATAGAGCATGGCTACTCGAAAATCTTGATAAAGGTAAATGGCCAGAAATCAGAAGCGAACTTGCCGCACTTGAAAGAAAAATAAGCAAATTAATTATAAGTGTTCAAGAAAATAATGTTGATATTTGATTTAAAAAGGTATTTCGTCAACTTCAGGTACTAAAGGTGAACTATCCCAACTTGAATTTTTGGTAATTTCTTTTTTTTCAAATGACTCATTATTTTCTTTTTGATCAGACTTAATAACATCAACTGGCGATATTTGATGAATTTTTGAAGCTGTTAGTTCTGGTTGCTTTTCTTTTGTTCCGTCTTTTCTAGTGACAGAATTCATCTTTAGACGTCCCTCAATAACAATATTTTGCCCCTCCTTTAGCTCATCTACCATTTCTTGGGCAATATTTCCCCATCCTATGATCTTGAGATCTCTGGTTGGATCTTCACTACGTAATCCTTTAAAATTAACAATCATTTCTGCAATGGGAGTTTGGTTTTCTTTGGTATACCTCATTTGGGCAGAGCTATTAATGACCGCCTGAATTAAACAATGATTCATTACTTACTATTTAATTAAAGACATACTGATGCAGAATCAAGGAAATTGCTATAAAAATGTTTGGATCCTATCAGGAACTTCGGATGGACCTGTAATAGCTAATAGGCTTCTTGAACTAAATTATTCAGTCTTTGCAAGTGTTTTAACTTATAAAGCAGGGCAAGCTTATACTGAGAATCCAAAGTTACATATCATTACGGGGAAATTAAATAACAAAGATCAAATAATTAATTTCATAAATAAAAATAAAATCACATGTGTTGTCGATGCTACTCATCCGTTTGCAGTAATAATTTCTAAAAATCTTAATAATGCATGTAAAGAGATTAATACACCTCTTTTACTATTTGAGAGGAAATCTCACAAAAATAACACTAATAATTTTTTTTACATTGATGATTTAAAGGATATAAATAACGTTGATATTGAGAATAAGAATATTCTTCTTGCAATAGGATCAAGATTCCTTAACGATACAGCTGATTATTATATGAATTGTAAAGCAAATGTATTTACAAGGGTACTTCCAACTTACGAGAGTATAACTAAAGCTTTTGGATCATGTATTAAAAATTCAAACATAGCGATACTTGAACCGAGTAAAAATAATAAAGGCATTTTAGAAAAAAAACTTTGTGATTTTTGGGAGATAGATTATGTTTTATGCAGAGAATCTGGAAGTTATTCACAGAAAAACTGGGAGAGTATAGTTTCTGGAAGTAAAATGAAGTTATTTTTGGTTAAAAGGCCGAAAATTAAAAATAATTATTCTTACTCTTTTGATCAATATCATAATTTGATAAATCACATAATTAAAAAATATTGATGTTTAATTCATTATGGAAGTATTAGTTATGATCACAACTGAATCAAGTAACGCAAATGCTTTACGAATGGCTAAATTACTAATACAAAATAAACTTGCAGCTTGTGTTTCGATAAAGCAAATTTTTTCAATTTATAAGTGGAATGATGATATTGAAGAAACTAAAGAATTTGAAATCACAATAAAAAGTAAACTAGAATTTAAAGATTGTTTAATTGATTTCGTAAATAAAAATTCCACATATAATGTTCCTCAAATTATTTACAAAAAATACCATGCTGAGATGAAATATTATGATTGGTTGAATAAGACTATTTGATTAAATCTATTTTATTAACTCTTTAAGATCAACATCTGATCTAGATCCTAATTGCGTAATTATTTGCCCCGCACAAATTGAAGCTATCTCTCCGCATTTTTTGAGGGAACAATTGTTTATTAATCCATGGATAAATCCTCCCGCATAGATATCGCCCGCTCCTGTAGTATCAATAATTTTGTCTTTCATTATTGACTCAATTATTTCAACATTATTTTTATTAACTATGAGAGAACCATTTCTTCCAAGAGTTACTATGACTAATTCACATAAGGAAGATAGGTTTTCTTGGCAGCTTGCTAATTTATCATTTTTAAATAGACTTAACACTTCGGATTCATTACAAAAAACGATATCTACATATTCATAAATTAATTCCAAGAAACTCTCACGATGCCTATCTACGCAAAATGAATCAGACAAAGAAAGGATTATTTTTGTATTAGATAGTTTTGCAATTTGGGCGGCTTTAATAAAAGCTTTTTTAGCTAATTCGCTGTCCCATAAATATCCTTCTAAATATAAGTATTTACTTTCCTTAATTACATTAAAGTCAATGTCTTTTGGCTCAAACTCTACAGATGCTCCTAAGTAAGTGCACATAGTTCTTTGTGCATCAGGTGTGACCATAATGATTGAATGAGCTGTTGGAGCACCTGCAATAGTTGGTGGAGTATTAAATATAGTTTTACTTTTTTTTATATCGTCAGAAAAGAAATTACCAAATTGATCATTTTTCACCCTTCCAATAAACTGCACATGATTGCCTAATTCTGCTAAAGCAACAACGGTATTTGCTGAGGACCCACCTGAAATTTGTTTGATAATGTTGCAATTTTCTAACAACCTCTGAGATTCATCAGAATTAATTAGATTCATTGATCCTTTATCCAGATTATTAATCTCAAGAAACTCATCTTCAATATTTACAATAATATCTACTATTGCATTCCCGAGACCAATGAGATCAACCGTTTTATGTTCAAAATGTCTAAAGGATTCCTTCATTAATTTGAAACTAAATTACCTTAACAGTGCTCTTTTAGGACCATGTATTGGGTCTTCAATTACTATAGTTTGATCTCTATTCGCCCCCAACGAGACTATGGCAATTGGAACCTCCATTAATTCAGCTAAAAATCTTAGATAATTCATAGCATTTTCTGGGAGATCAGATAGTTTTCTGCAATCTGCAGTTGAACATTGCCAACCTTTTAATTTTTTGAAGATTGGCTTACATTTTTTTAAATCATCTGAATTTGTAGGGAAGTAGTCTATTTCCTCTCCATCGAGATCATATGCGATGCAAACTTGAATCTCATCTAATTCATCTAACACATCAAGTTTAGTAACGGCTAAACAATCAAGACCATTTACAGATACAGCATATTTACCAATAACTCCATCAAACCACCCACATCTTCTCCTTCTCCCAGTAGTGGTTCCAAATTCACTGCCTCTATCACAGAGTTGATCATTAATACTCCCTTGCAATTCTGTTGGGAATGGCCCTTCACCTACTCTTGTGGTATAAGCTTTTGCGACACCAATAACTCTATCAATTAAAGTGGGACCCACTCCTGCTCCAATACATGCCCCTCCTGATATAGGGTTTGATGAGGTAACAAAAGGATAAGTCCCATGGTCTAAGTCAAGTAGAGTCCCTTGAGCTCCTTCGAAAAGAATATTCTTCTTGTTTTTTGAGGCTGCATGGATAGTCCTCGTACAGTCAACGACATGTTTTGATAATCTTTCCCCATAGTCAAGATATTCTTCAACAATATCTTCTAATTTAAGTGGTTTAATGCCATAGATTTTTTCTAGTAGACCGTTTTTTTCTTTTAATGGAATTTCAATCACATCACTTAGCCTTTCCTTATTGAGCAAGTCTCTTATCCTGATGCCATTTCTTTGTGACTTATCCGCATAAGTTGGGCCAATCCCACGACCTGTTGTCCCTATTTTTTTTGAGCCTCTTTCAGCCTCCATCGCTTCATCTAACATTCGATGGTAGGGCATTGTTACATGTGATGTTGATGAAATTTTTAATCCTGAGATATCAATTCCATTATCAATTAACATGTCAATTTCTTTAAGCAAGATTTTTGGATCTACAACAGTTCCCGAACCAATTAGACAAGAAGTATTTTTATACAGTATCCCTGAAGGAATTAAATGTAATTTTAAGACTTTATCATCTACAACTATTGTATGACCTGCATTTACTCCCCCTTGGTAGCGAACGACAACATCCGCCGAACGACTAAGTAAATCTGTTATTTTACCTTTTCCTTCGTCACCCCATTGGGCTCCGATTACAACAACATTGGCCAATTTTAGAAGAGCATTATTTTTGTGCGAATATTTAATATATTCAAAAATCTTGGTTTACTTTTAAAAAGTAAATGAATTGTATCAACTTTCTCTTAGAACCATTTTTTCAGCAAGAGAAAATTCTTTGGTTAAACGCTCTTTTAGTTTATCTGGTAAAGGTCTACTTGCAAAGTTTTTGTAATGACCTGCCATAGCATTTAATGCTGTTTGCATTGTGGTAAAGGATTGCGTTTTATTCACCATACCTCTATTTCTATATCTTGAAATATAGTCTGTTATAAGCGTAAGAGCCTCGCTTCTTACTTCATCTTTATTTGGAGAATCTTTTGGAGTATCAACAGCTGTTTGTAATGTTTTAACAACTGAAATTGTATCTTTTGTATAGTCACCTGTCATAGAGGTTTTAGCAGCTATGGAAGGAGAACTAAATAGTGTAAAAACAACAATCAATGATATTGCAGAAGATATAGCTTTGGTAAGATTCTTAAAAAATAATTTTGATGTCCATTTCAGTAACATAACTTAGCTCCCAGAAAAAAAAATAAGCCTCAAGACTTTTTATTGTACATTATTTCAGATTCGGAAATAAATGTTTCTAACAATTTATCAGTACTAACTTTAAGCTTAGTATTATTTGTTCTGCATAAAAGTTCTACTTCTTTATTAATCGAATCTCTGCCAATAACTATCTGATAAGGAATACCAATTAATTCCGCATCTTTAAATTTCACTCCTGCCCTATCGTTTCTATCATCAAGAAGGACATCAATTTTATTAATTAAAAAGTTGTTATAGATTTGCTCAGTAAGATCACTTTGAATAGGATCTTTTAGATTTGTTGGAATAATAACAACTTCAAAAGGAGAAATCTGTATAGGCCAACAAATTCCTTTTTGATCATGATTCTGTTCAATAGCAGCTTGAGCTATTCTTGTCACTCCTATTCCGTAACAACCCATCCATAAATTTTTTAACTGACCGTCCTTATCAGAGAACTTTGCATTTAACTTTTCACTATATTTCTGACCTAGTTGGAAAATATGTCCAATCTCGATACCTTTTTTTTCTTTTAGTTCTTCATCATCATAAATACTTACTTTATCTCCTTTTTTGGCATTCCTGATATCCCCAATTAGAAAGTCTTTCGAATCAAAAGAAAATTCTTGAAAAACTTTATGTAAATTAACTTTATTCCCACCACTTATAAACTTTGAAAGGCCACTTGCAGAATGGTCAATTATTCTTGTCCATTTTTTATCCCAATTAGAAGTAGCTTTAATAGTTTTATCATCTAAATCTGGCCCGATAAAACCTAAGGGAAAATCAATTAGATTTTTTTCGATATTATTTTTGTCTTCAATCTTTTTAAGATTAAGGAGATTGAAATTATGAAGTTTGTTGATTAAGTTAAAAAGCTTTATTTCATTAATATGTTGATCGCCTCTTATGCAGGCAAGAATTGGGACCTCAAATTCACCTTCGAACTGTGCAAGGAATATCACTACTTTAATAATCTGACTAGGGTCTAAATTATTATTATCGCAAACCTCTAGGATTGTTTTTTGGAGAGGTGTCTCCAACCACTCTGCAATATCATCTTTTAGTGGAATAGGTTGAGAGGGTAGAGAAACAGCTTTTTCAATATTTGCAGCATATGAACCACTTTGAGTAAACAAAATGGAATCTTCCCCAGCATCAGCAGTGACCATAAATTCTTTAGAGGAGGCACCGCCAATTGCTCCACTATCAGCTTCAACCCCTACTGTCTGCAGACCACAAGATTTAAAAATATTTTCATAAGCATTGCCAACCTTTTCATAGAAAGAAGCCAGATCGTTTTCTGAAGAATGAAAAGAATATGCATCTTTCATTATAAATTCTCTACTTCTCATCAATCCAAACCTTGGCCTTATTTCATCTCTAAATTTTGTCTGAATTTGATAAAAACATTGAGGTAATTGCTTATAGGAGTTGATGGTCTCTGATGCAATACTCGTGATCACCTCTTCGTGAGTTGGAGCTAAACCAAATTCTTTACCTTGTCTATCTTTGAGATAAAACATTATTCCTTCCCCTGCTGTATATCCTTCCCACCGCTCACTTTTTCTCCATAAATCTGCGGGATGAAGTTGGGGTAATAGTAATTTTGTACAACCAATACTATTAAGTTCTCTCTCTATTATTGAGGATATTTTTTCAATAACTCTAAGCATCAATGGCATGTATGCATAAATACCGCTGTTAACTCTGCGAATATATCCAGCTTTTAATAATAATTGATGTGAAATAATTTCAGCTTCAGAAGGTGTGTCACGAAGCGTCCCCAGAGGAAATGAGGTTGTCACGCGCATACAAAAAAATCCTTAATAATATTTAATTTTATCAATTAAGAAGAAAAAATAATTAAAAGTGTCTTGAGTCCCTCAACGCGGCTAGTCTAAAAATATTGTTTCTGCTAACTTTTTCAGTAATGAAGTTCAAACTCTTTTTGAAAGTTCATTATTACTAAAACATCTTCTTAATTTTATGGAAAATATAAGTTCCAATATTTCTAGCGAAGAGGAATTAGTAAATATTGATGAAGTTCAAAAATTCTTAAATAGATCAAGAGCTTCTGTCTATAGGTACACAAATACAGATTTAAGAAATCTAAACCCTAGCTTTAATCCAAGAAAATTAAATCCCGAATTTAGAACTGATCAAAAAGATCCTTTAAAATTCCATCCTAATGAAGTAGCAAGATTTGCAAAAGATATTTTAAGAATTAAGGAAGTTACCGTAGAGGTCTTTAATACTCCTTCCTCCGCTGCTCAAAATATACTATTGCAGATATTAGACGAACTAAAATCAATTAAGACTTTGCTG
>NZ_CVSW01000094.1 GCF_001180265.1 Prochlorococcus marinus
CGAAGGTCGAACGTAATGTGATTATCTCTTAAAATTTCTCCTTCTCTAATTACTAATTTTTCTAATGTATTTTTTTTTAAACCTAAGCATTCCTCTAACTTGATTAATATTGATCTTATAAATGGGTGTTTTGGTCTAGCATTTTTGTTGTTATTTTCAATAGAAATTATCGTTTGTTCAGGAATTTTTGAAATACCTGATAATTCTTGAATTGTTATATTTTTTTGGATTCTTGCTTCTTTTACTAACCTTGCAATTTCTCCATATTGATCAACTAAAACATGATTAACTTCCTTATCAATAACAGATTTTTTTTTT
>NZ_CVSW01000095.1 GCF_001180265.1 Prochlorococcus marinus
CTTGGTCGTCCCAAATTATTGATCTTTCTGAATCTGAAGAATAATAATTTGTTGTTTTATATTTAACCTTTGCAGATTTGCTGATGACTAGAAATCCATGAGCAAAACCCTTTGGAATCCAAAATTGTTTATGTTCAATATCGTCTAGAGTAATTCCAAC
Source organism: Prochlorococcus marinus (assembly GCF_001180265.1). Lineage (GTDB taxonomy): Bacteria > Cyanobacteriota > Cyanobacteriia > PCC-6307 > Cyanobiaceae > Prochlorococcus_A > Prochlorococcus_A marinus_H. Next base: position 161 of record NZ_CVSW01000095.1, read on the forward strand.
CCAATCTCCAAAAGTCTCTGAGTTTCTTCTTAAATCAACTGCCACATCAAAAATTTCTCCTTCTTCGCAACTTACAAGTTTATCCTGTGCAAAAGGTTCAGTCTGATAGTGAAGACCCCTTAAAACTCCATGAATAGAATAAGAAAAATTATCCTGAAGAAAATCAAAGTCTTTGTTTAATATGTTTGCAAATTTCTTCTTATTCCAACTCTCAATAAAATAACCTCTATTGTCTGGAAAAATTTTTGGTTTGAGTAAGATTAAGTCTTTAATTATAATATTTTTACAATTTTTTAAATATTGGAATTCCATCTTTACTTACCTAGCAAACTTAAAAGATAGCTGCCATAACCACTTTTTATTGTTGGCAAAGCAAGTTTATATAGTTCTTCGTCATTGATCCAATTTTTTCTCCAAGCAGTTTCTTCGGGGCATCCTATTTTTAATAATTGTCTACTTTGCATTGATCTTATGAAAGCAGATGCTTCATGCAATGATTCGAAAGTACCTGTATCAAACCAAGCTGATCCAGGCCCCATTTGTTCTACATCCATTAGTCCTTCTTTAATATAAATATTATTCAGGTCTGTAATTTCTAATTCTCCTCTTTCTGAAGGATTTAACATTTTTGCTTTTTCTACTACATTTTCATCATAAAAATACAAGCCTGTTACTGCAGCATTACTTTTGGGATTAGTTGGTTTTTCTTCAATATCTATAACTTTATTTTCTGAATCATAGGACACAACACCATACCTATTAGGGTCTTTGACTTCGTAAGAAAAAATAGTTGATCTATTAAAGTTTAAATTACTTTTTGTAAGCTTTTGATTTAAATTCTCCCCAAAAAAAAGATTATCTCCAAGAATTAAAGTTGCTGGCGAATCTTGTAAGAAACTAGATCCTATTAAAATTGCATGAGCTATTCCTAAAGGCTCTTCTTGAATAAGATAATCAATTTCTAGACCTAACTTATCTCCACTACCCAATAACTTTTTATATAAGGGTAAATACTCTTTAGATGAAATTATAAGAATGTTTCTTATATCAGCCTCCATGAGTGTAGTTATAGGATAAAAAATCATTGGTTTGTCAAAAACCGGAAGTAATTACTTGCTCATGCAATTGG
>NZ_CVSW01000096.1 GCF_001180265.1 Prochlorococcus marinus
AATATTCATAGCTGTACTTTTGCCTGAGCCACTAGCTCCCATTACAGCTAAATAATCACCTTTATAAATTTCTAAGTTTATGCTGTCTAAGGCTTTAACAGTTAGATCCTCTTTCCCATATGTTTTAGATATATTTTCTAAACTCGCGACTTTCGTAGACATTTATTGAAGCATTCTTCTAGGAAATTTTATTTGCTGTAGCAATAATATCTTGTAAGAAAGGTGTTTCTGAAACCGCTGTATTCGCTAATTTAAAAAGAGGATTAGAAAGGATTCCTCCAAGAGCAGTTACTGCGACGCAAGTATAAAGTGCAATTCTCAAGGGAGGTAATCCTACAATTCCCCAATTAATTTCAGGATATGATTTAACTATTTCAGAAGCTTCCTGTGGTTCTTTAACAACC
>NZ_CVSW01000097.1 GCF_001180265.1 Prochlorococcus marinus
TCATCCCCATTAATTAATCTTGTTAAGTTGGTTTTATTATTTAATTCTTTAATTTTAATTTGCGTTCTGATATAACTATGATAACTGGTACTTTTGGAAAAGCATTTGGAAGCGGTGGAGCTTTCGTAGCTTCCAATTCAGAAATTGGTGAATATCTTATCCAAACAAGTGGTGCATTTAGGTACACTACCGCTCTTGCTCCATCTTTAGCTGCTGGGGCGCTAGAAGGTTTAAAAAAAATTTTAAAAAATAAAGAATGGGGTAATAATTTGTTATCTTCTGCGAAGATATGGAAAGATGAAATTATTAAAAATTTTAGTTTTCCAGTTCAGGGAGATTCTCACATTTTATCAATTATTGTTGGCCAAGAAGAAAAGGCAATTCATCTACAAAAATATCTCGAAGAAAATGGGTTCTTAGCAATTGCGATAAGACCTCCAACTGTTCCTGTTGGGCAATCAAGAATCAGAATAACAATAAGAAGAAACTTAGATTTTAATCTGCTAGAGAATTTCATTGAAGTATTGAAAGAGTTTAAATGAAACAAATAATTACTCAACATGGGTGGGGCCTAAGTAAATATTTCTGGGATGATTATAAAGTTGATTTTTTAGATAATAATTGGCATTGGCAAGATAATGAAAGAGGCTATTTTTCGACAAATAATTATCAAGCAAAATGGATTACAAGCGACTCTAAAAAAGATATCAGAATGACTTTATGCCATTCATTTGGTTTTCATTTAATGCCAAAAAAAATTTTAAAAGAAGCAACTCATATTGTTCTTATCAATTCTTTTAATAATTTTCTTCCTTTAAGCAATAAAAGAAACTTTATTTTGAGGTCTCTAAAAAGAATGGAAACAAAAATCATAAGAGATGAAACTAAGGATATGTTGAAAGAATTTATACATAGATCATTTATGCCAAATAATATGAATAATAGTTTTAAAAATATCTTTTATAAGAGTTTAGAGAGTTTAAATAAAACTCTTCTTTTAAGTGATTTAAAACAACTCTACATCAATAGAGAGTTTCCAGTATTTTTAAGAAAAAATTGCAAAATTATTTTTATACAATCAGAAAATGATTTGATTCTTGACAACGAATCAAATAATAACTTTTTAGATTCCTTAAATAAAAAACTTGATAGGAAGCCAATTTTAATTAAATTATCTAAGCAAGGTCACTGCTTAAATAATTTAAATTTATACGAGATCTTACTTAATACATTTAATGATTGAAATGGTTAGTGAAAAGTGGAATGAGAAAATAAAAAATAATTTCAATGATGCTGCATGTCGGTATCTTGAGTATTCAAATATTCAGAAATTTTTTGCAAAAAAGATCGTTCAATTTATCAAACAATTAAATCCCCAAAAAAAAGGTGAATGGATAGATCTCGGCTCAGGACCAGGTCTATTAGCAGATGAAATAGAAAAAAATTTTTCTTCCCAAAAAGTATCTAGAATTGATTTCAGCAAGAAAATGCTTCTTGAGAATAAATTATTTAGAAAAAAAATTTTATGGGATTTGAATAATGATTTACCTCCTGAAATAAATAACTGTTCTCTATTAACATCTAACTTTTGCATACATTGGTTAAACAACCCAGAAAAAGCAATAAAAAATTGGTTTAGCAAATTAACACCTGGAGGTTTTTTAATCATTTCATATCCAACAAAAGATTGTTTTCCTGAATGGAAAGTTACTTGTAAAAAAATTGATATTGAATATAGTGGTCTTAATTTCCTATGCTCTAGAGAATTATTAAAAGATTTCAAATCAACTGAAATACATTATTCAGAACAATTTGATTATCTTGAGAATTTTGAAGATGTATATAAGCTTTTTAGAAGCATTAAAAATGTAGGGGCACAATCAACAAATTGTAAACATAAAACAGTGAAAGAGTTAAAGGAAATTCAAAAGTTTTGGCCAAAGAATTACAATAATACAGTGAACCTTTCATGGCAAATTGATATTCAAATCATAAAGAAATTATGAGTATTCACAATGAAATTTTCAAATTTATAATTTGTGGAACAGATACTGATATTGGGAAAACTTTAATAAGCTCTTTTTTCGTTAAAGGATTAAATTCCTTTTATTGGAAGCCTATTCAAAGTGGTATTGAATCGCAAACTGATAGTCAAACTGTTGAAAAACTTGCACAAGTAAGTAAAGAGAAAATCATCAAAGAAGCGTATGTTTTTACAAAACCTCTTTCTCCTCATTGGGCTTCTGAAATAGATAAAAAAACAATTAACTTTAATAAGTTGAGATTGCCAAAAGTACAAGGCTCATTAATTGTAGAAACTGCAGGTGGATTAATGGTTCCAATAACACGCAATTTTTTGCAAATAGATCAAATAAAACAATGGAATCTTCCGGTAATACTTGTATGTAAGAGCTCACTTGGCACTCTTAACCATACCCTTCTTAGTATTGAGGCATTGAAACGAAGAAATATTGAGATTTTAGGTTTAGTAGTTAATGGCGAAAAACACCTAGATAATCCAAAAACGCTAGTTGATTTTAGTGGTATTCCTTTAATTGCTGAATTTCCTAACATCAAAAAAATGGACTCAAATAATTTAGATATACTATGGAAAGAACTAGACATCAAAAATAAGTTGATCTCACTTTTCAAATCAAAAAAAGTTAAATGAAATCTTTGGATTCAGAATCTCCAAATCAAGCTTGGCATCCAAATATTTGGCCACCTTTTACACAAATAAATACCAGCAAACCACAAATAGAAATAACTCATGGTAAAGATGCTCTCCTATTTACTAAAGCTTCCAAAAAAGAGCTAATTGATGCAATTAGTAGTTGGTGGGTAACTCTTCATGGCCATAGTAACGAATATATTGCGGATGCCATTTTCAATCAAGCAAAAAATCTTGAGCAAGTTATATTTGCTGATTTTTTACATCCACAGGCAAAAAAATTAGCAGAGAGACTTAGTAGCTTAACAAAGCTAGAAAGATTGTTCTTTTCTGATAACGGTTCTACTGCAGTGGAGGTAGCTTTAAAAATTGCCTTCCAATCATGGCAAAATAGAGGAGAGACAAGATCTCAAATAGTCGCTTTTGATGGTGCATATCATGGCGATACATTTGGAGCAATGGCTTTAGGAGAAAGAAATATTTTTAATGAGAATTTCGATAATCTTATGTTCCCAGTTAAGAGAGTGCCATGGCCCTCAACTTGGATAAATGACGAAAAAGTAGAAAACAAAGAAAGTGAGGCTATCCAAAAATTAGAAACTCTTCTTAAAACCCCGACAGTGGCAGTTATCCTTGAGCCATTAGTTCAAGGCGCAGGAGGCATGAATATGGTTAGACCTCAGTTTATTAAAAAAGTTTCAGAAACTATAAAAAATAATAATTCTTTATTAATTGCAGATGAAGTATTAACTGGTTTTGGAAGATGTGGCAGCCTTTTTGCATTTCAAAAAGCCAGCATCATTCCTGATTTAATAAGTATTTCAAAAGGCTTAACTGGTGGATTTTTACCGATGGGAATAACTTTATGTAAAGAAAAAATTTTTCAATCGTTTATTGATGATTGCCCAAGAAAAACTTTTTGGCATGGACATAGTTTTACTGCTAATCCTTTAGGTTGTGCTGCCGCAAACGCTAGCCTTGATTTATTAGAGAAAGAACCACACAAATACCTTACATTTGAAGAAAAACATTTATCTCATTTAATTAAATTTGAAAATTTACCTTACATAAAAAAGATAAGGGTATCCGGCACAATTGCTGCCTTCGATTTAGATATTGGGAACAAAAAAGGTTATTTTAATAATATTGGGAAAGAAATAAAGAATCTTGCAATGGAGCAAGGTTTATTTATTAGACCCCTCGGGAATGTTATTTACCTTTTACCGCCTCTCTGTATAACGGATGATCAGTTAGAAAAAAGTTACTGGATAATAAAGCAAATATTAGACAATCTATAGATAAAAATTTAAGGCCCCTGCAGTATTGCATTTTCCACATCTTCTCTATTAATACAATAGGAAAATAGCCTTTTAGTTTCTTGTCCTTCACTTTCCCAGAGAACACTTAAATCTTCTTGTTCAAAAAGAATAGTTGCATTCCAATTAGAAAGTAACAGGTACCATTTAGATGGATTATTAACATCCTTTACTGCACCCAAATCAGTTAGCCACAATTCCAATGATTGAAGTGAATGTTGATTGATAGGTTTTTTTGAGAGATTCACTGACTTTTTTAAAGTATTATTTGACTAACCAGATAGGTATTGTATCTAATTCTTTGCCAGTAAAAGAGGCAATAAAAATTGAACAAATCAAGCTAATTGAAATGATAATAAATAAAAGAAATAACGAAAATAATTCCCCATTTGAAAAAGGTCTTCTATTCTCTACTAAATTTTGATTTTTTGAATCTATTATTAAACTACTTAAAATTTTATTCTTATTCTTACTTCTCAATTTTTCCTTTAATTTGTCATCATATATTTTTCTCAAATTACTATTATTCAAATTTTCATAAGCTTCCAAAACATCTTGGAATTTACTTTTAGCTTCTTCTATTCCTAAAGAAGTTGTATCAGGATGCAACTCAATAGAAAGTTTGCAAAATGCTTTTCTTAATTCATGATTTGAGGCATTTTCATTTACACCTAAAATTTTGTAATAAGAAATTTCCCCTTTCAAAATGATTTTTTATTAATATTGTAATTCTAATAAATTTTTAATAAATAGAATGTATTTAATGAATGATAAAAATTTATATTTATGACGAAATGAAAAAACAAAACATTCCAGCAGAAATTTTTTCCTTAATAACTGAAGAAGAGATAATTATGTTTCAAGAATTGCAAATTAAAATTAAAGAATTAAATAATAAAACCAACTTAACAAGATTAATTAATGGGGATGATTATTGGGTATCTCAAGTCTTTGACAGTATTTGGCCCTTTAAAACTTTCCCAAATTTTAATTTTGATAATAAAAAATTTTTAGATATCGGATCCGGCTGTGGCTTCCCTGGTTTAGCTTATGCTATAACTCATCCCGCTTCAGAAATATACTTAGTTGATTCTTCCAAAAAGAAAACAGATGCTCTAAAAGTCTTAATTAAAGAGATTAATTTCAAAAACAATATTCATGTAATCAATGATCGTATTGAAAATATAGCCCATCAATCGGTAATGAGAAATAGTTTCCATATAGCTACTACTAGAGCGGTGAGTAATCCATCAACAGTTTCAGAATATATATTGCCAATGCTAAAAAAAGAGGGATTAGGAGTTTTATATTGTGGGAAATGGACTGATGAAGAAAGTAAAAATCTAGATAAAACTTTAGAAATATTAGAAGGAAAATTTAAAGAGAAAAAAAATATTTTTTTACCAAAAAGTAAAGGCACCCGAAATATTATTCTTATACAACCTAAAAATTTTTGCCCTGAAATTTACCCAAGAAAAGTTGGTAAACCTGAGAAAAATCCATTAATTTTTTGATAGTCTTTTAGCAGAGTTATCTCCAAACTTTTCTTTTAAAGTTCTTAATTTTCTAATAACTTTTTTTGGATTTATATGGCCTTCTAAAACTTTCAATAATTGGCCTTCGGAAACATCCACATCTAATAAATTAGCGTTAAATCCGGGAAACCAATGACTTCCATTTCCAAGCAGTTGATATCTAGCTCTTGCAAATCCTTCCATATCCAACCAATCTATTAAATTTGAAAGCCAAAGCAGAATGGGAATATTAATATTTCCAGGGGTATATTCCCAACTAGGTAAATTTCTATTCCAATTTTGATGCCATTCTAAACCTAAAGCATTTATTGATTCCTCCCTTAATCTATTTACTATTTTTGGAACATAATGTTCAGTTTCTGATAATAAAGAAACCGCTTCTAAATGAAGATCAAAATCTGACTCTTGTGCAATGCCCACACTGAGAGTATGGACATTTTGGTTTCTTAAGCAAAAAAGATCATTAAAAACTATAGGATGAAGCGGACTACAAAGTTCCAACATTTTTGTTGAGGGAGTATGTAGATGTCCCCCTTTATCAGTAGGACTTATTATGAAAACCCCAAGATCATATTGATTAGCTAAATCAATAACCTTTGTATTTTCTTGATTAATGTAATACCAGTGTAAATTAACATAATCAAATAAGTTTGTTGATATGGCCTTTTCAATAAGCGAAGATTTACCATGAGTTGAAAATCCAATAAATCCAATTAAATTTTCTTTTTGAAAATTCCGCAAAATATCAATACAACCTCCATCTCGAACAGCTTGATGTAAATGTTCCGCCGTATTTATACCATGTATTGCTAACAAATCAATTTTTTTAACTTTCAATTTTTCAATACTTGTTATGACGTCTTTCTTAAAAATTCTCGAATCACTATTTGGAGGAATCTTTGTTTGAATAATATTTGGGATTTTATTAGTATTTTTAAAACCCATCCCTAATTGCACCTCTGAAGTTCCATAATACTTGGCAGTTTCTACATGACTTAAGCCATATTTATTTGCCAGATTTAAAATATTCTCTAGTTTATTTTGCTCTTCATATGAAATCGCAGAGAAATCTAATTGATCCCAGCTTTTTTGAAATCTCATACCTCCTAAAGACAAAATAGGAATTTTTAGATTGGTTCGACCAAATCTACGATACTGCATCTTCTAAAAATTAATGCTTATTCATTCTTGGTGGTTTTCCAAATGATTGAAACATATCCCTATCGAGACTATTTTCCAAATCATCCAATTCTTCAAAATTAACCCAGTGAATACAATCCACAGGACACGTATCTATCGCTTCTTGTATAACATCAATACTATCCCCGTCTTGCCTAATAGCTCGACTTCTACCATGAAATTCATCAACCATAAAAGTATTTGAAGCTACGTGTACGCAATATTGGCAACCAATACATCTAGCCTCATCAACCCAAACAGCTTTATCAGCTAACTGCCCCCCTAATACAGGCTCAAAGCCAGTTATTTCAGTATTCTCTTCAAGATTATCAAATGGATCTATAAAATCCATATTCCGATATTAGTTATCCCACTTGGTCAAAACCAACTCAATAGAACCATCATTTTTATTTTTTTGTTCTACGATTTGGTATCCGTCCTCATTAGTTTTTGAAATAATTGTATGGTAGGCATACATTTGAGTGACTTTAGAAATAAATCTTTCGACTGGGATCTCAAATTTCCAAAGATCAAGGTCAGTGACTAATTCATAAGAATTTGAATTATTGTCCCATTTAAATCCAACTTTAGTGTCACCAGGCAAATTCATGCTTATATCAACAGCTGTAAACTTGCCTCTATAACCTTTTACAAACTTTTCTTCCTGATTAATGGAATAACCAAGATTGTCTAAGGCCTTAATCAATGGTTCTGCTTCTTTAAGCTGGGTTTTGATTGTACTAAAATGTGACATTAGATTCGTTGTTTAATTGTTTTAAGTTTCCATTTTCATTAGAGATGAAAGCATCAGATGTTTTATTCTTGACTGTTACTTTACCAAGAGCATCTTCGAGATTTTTTGTGGCTTCATTGCATGAATTACCAGCGAATCCCTCAACAGTCTCTTCAACTCTTCCGTCTTGATGAATTTTGAATCTCAATGTTTTTTGAGGCATTAAATTCAAGTACTGAGTACTTTTACTTTATATAGAATAACGAAAATATTTTGTTTCAGTTGGTACAAGTTAATTAATTTTAATTTTAATTTTAATTTTTATATTGAATATCTAATAAATTAATTTGTATGTAGCTTTCTGATAAAAAATTTAAGATTTTTAATTATAAAAACCTTGCATCCCCATTGAATCCAAGGCAGTTTTTGCTTCTTCCATAACGGATGGTTCTTTATCAAAAAGAGCTATTTTGGTACATTCATCAACAAAACTTTCTTGAAATGTATTGTTTAACTTTTCGTACAATCTACACAATGACCAAATGCAATTACTTCTAACTCCTGATTCATTATCTATCTTTAAACTTATTAAAAGCTGTTCTGCTGCTGCTTGAGCGTTTGCCAAAGAAACATTTCCGATTTCAGCTAAAGAACTAGATGACCATAATCTTACCGCAGCCACATCATTCTTCAAAGCATTTATTAATGGCTCTAGAACAATTTGGTCATCATAATTGGCTAAACTCCATGCTGTCGCTCTTCTGACATAAGCATTATCATCAGTCTCTAAAAGATTGACAAGTTTTTTGACTGCCGTAGGACATGGATTACGACCTAATGCATATACTGCACTCATTCTTTCGACTGGGCAGGGTTGATCAAGTAAGGGCAATAAAAAGGGGAAAGATCTTTGATCTCTATATTCACAAAATATTCTTAAACCTTGAATTCTTTCCTCTCTTTTACCCTTAAGCATTTTTAAAGCTTCATTGCATTCTTGAGTTATGTTTAAACCATTTGAAAAAGCATCCTCATCAATTTGCTCTAAAGGATCTATTTCAAGCTCTAAAGCTAATTCTTGTGCTAAAACATCTGGATCTACAGCTATCTCAGCTAAACTTTCTTTATTTGTATCTTTATTTTTCGTCATTGAAAAAATATATTAATTCAGAGGAGCTGGTGACATCATATCTCCTGGCAACCAAATTCTCGCACTGACTGCAATAAAAGCAAACCCAAAAAGTGCAACTATGGCGAAAGGTAAAATTTTCGTCTTAATAAAACCCAAAGATTCAATATTAATTAAGTCAATGATAACCTTTTAAAGAGACTTTTAAAAAATTATTTTTAGATAATATTATTAATTTCTTGTATTTTGCCTCAACTGACCGCATGCAGCATTTTTATCTAGTCCTCTGCTTTTTCTGAAGCTAACAGCTACACCATTATTAAAAAGTCTAGATTGAAATAATTGAAGGTTTTTGAAAGAAGCACGTTTAAACTCCACATCATCTATTTGGTTGTACTGTATCAAATTTACATGGCATTGAAAACCTCTTAACAAGTCACTCAATTCATTGGCATGTTCTAATTTATCATTAACACCACTCAGCATTAAATATTCAAAACTTACTCTCCGACCAGTATCTTTTACAAATTGCTTACAGTCGTAAATTATATTTTTAATATCATAGTTTTTTGCACTTGGTATTATCATTTCTCTTATTTTTTGATTTGAAGCATGTAAGCTTATTGCTAATGTAAATTGACACTTGCCCAAAGTCTGAAAAGACTTTGCTGATAATTTATTTATCATTTTTGGTACAGCGACAGTGCTCACAGTAATCTTTCTCTGACTAATCTTAAAATCCTCATTTATAGATCTAATAGACAAAAGCAAGTCATCAATATTTAATAAAGGCTCACCCATACCCATAAAAACAATATTCGTCACTTTTCTATTCATTTCATTTTCAATGAATAAAATTTGATCTAATATTTCACTCGCTTTAAGAGACCTTTTCAAACCTTCCTTCCCAGTTGCGCAAAATTTGCAGTCCATAGGACATCCCACTTGACTTGAAAGACACGCAGTTAGTCTTTTTTCGGTGGGTATGCCCACACACTCGATACTTTCATTGTCAACTGTAGACAATAATAACTTTAGAGTGCCATCGTTAGCCAAGTTTTTTTCTTGTAAACTAAGTTCGCTAATTTTAAAACCGTCATCTTTTAACCTTTTTCTAAAATCTAGAGGTAAAATTTCTATTTGATCGATATTTTTCTTCTTATTTTTATAATTGTAGATCCAATTATAAATTTGGCGTCCTCTAAAAGCAGCCTGACCATAATCTAAAGCTACATTTTCTAATTCTTTAATACTACTTCCAAGAAGATTTTTCAAAATACTTGGTCTTTAGTTCAAAACTAGATTTACCATATCAGCAAACCATGTTTTAAAAAGAATTCTGTAAAAATAAGCGCAATAAATCCAATCATAGCAATTCTTCCATTAATTCTTTCATTATAAAAATGAAATCCATAACGAGGTAATTTTCTTTTAGGAACAATCTCTGGCTTAATCATCTCTCACCAAATAAAAAACCTATTTTAGTTAATAAAATTGATAATTGATAATATTTATTCATCAGAGAGAAGACCTTCCTCTTGTAATCCTTCCAAAGCAGCAGGATCTGGCAATTGATCCTCTGAAAATTGATTTTCCGCACTTGGTCTTGCAAAAGCTGCAAAGTTACTTGAAGAGGGATCGATTCCATGTCGGTTTCGCGTTGTCTCCAAATCTTCATCACTAGGATCATCGAGTATTGCAGTGGAGCTTACAGCAGGTGTTTGTGGCATATCAACTGTATAATCTGGCCTTAAGTTCTGTGCTCTTCTATATCCTCCAGACTCTTCTGCGAGTATATCGGGATGAGGGCCTGCTTCTGAGGCTAATTCTTCTACGAATCCACTAAAACCAGTACCTGCAGGTATTAATCTACCTATGATGACATTTTCTTTTAGACCTCTTAACCAATCAGATTTACCTTCAATTGCAGCTTCTGTAAGAACCCTAGTAGTTTCTTGGAATGATGCTGCTGATATAAAGCTATCTGTATTTAGAGAGGCTTTAGTTATACCCAACAATACTGGAGTAAACTCTGCCGGAGCTCCTCCTGTAATTGACATTGCTTGATTTGTATCTTCAACTTGTCTTAACTCTATAAGTTCTCCTGGTAAAAGAGTAGTATCTCCAGCATCCTCTATACGGACTTTGCTCGTCATTTGTCTAACAATAACCTCAATATGCTTATCATCAATTGCGACACCCTGTGATTTATAAACATTTTGGACTTCATTAACCATACTTCTTTGTAGTTTTGATATAGATTCTCGGGCTGCTTCTATTAAAGGTTTTTGATCTTTTAAATCGTTGAAGTAACAATCTAATAATTCATGTGGATTAATTGGGCCATCAGTTAAAATTTCACCACCTAAGACTTGTTGTCCATCACTTACCATTATATTTTTTCCAATTAATAGTTGATATTCGTTAAGTGAATCATCTTTTTCAATAACCGATAAAGATACTGAATCTTCATCATTGCCTTGTTTAATTTGAACAACTCCAGATTTTTTACATAAAATTGCTGCATCTCTTGGTCTTCTAGCTTCTAGCAACTCTTCAATTCTAGGCAATCCTTGAACAATATCTCCAGTTTTCTGTCTTTCAAAAACAAGTAAAGCTAAACCATCTCCCCTAAGAACTAAATCACCGTCTTCAACATGTAAGACTGAATCAGGAGAAACCATGTAAGGCCTGCCAAGTCTTAAGATTACTGAATTGCTTGAAATTTTTTCGATTTCTCCACAAGAAGTAGATTTTTCAGATTCACTTATGAGATCACCATCAACCACACGATCACCGACTTTAACTACTGCCTTTTTGTTAATATTAATTTTAATTTTATCTTCTTCTCTTACAACGATTAATCTTCTTGTGGGCTCATCTTCAGTAACATTTGGCAATTGCACCAATCCCTTTTCTTTACAAAGAATTTGAGTAGTGGCTATTACATCTCCTGCTTTAACCATTTGATTATTATTAACTTGCAATTCTGTATGTGTTGAGCCATGACTAGAATCTGACATAGTATCTCTTCTAACGAGAATGGACTCCAATATTACTAAATTTAATCTGTTTACTGATGCATCATTTATATCTTCAATAGATTCGACATCAATAGTCATCTGAGGAGTAGCATTAAAGCTTTCAATGCTTAGATGTGTTCTAAGCAATTCAACACCTTCAACTGACTTTATCAATTCACCATCTTTATAAGTAAGCCTTTGTATGGCTTTTAGGCCTAAACGTGGTCCTTTATCCTGATTTACATGAGACAATTCAGGTAATTCTGCTTGATCAGGAATAGTAAATTCTTCTACGGTTCTTAGCAGTAACCCTCTACTTTTAGGAGTTTCTAATTTCTGTACGTATAAAATTTCTTCATTATCAATACCATCCATAATCTTTTCCCCTGGATTGACCAGATTGCCTTCTTCTGTAAATCTATTCAAAACTTCTTCATCATCACATTCATGAAAGGTTCCATTTCTTACAGTTATTTCACGGAGAATATCATTTTTCTGAGTAACTGTAACAATTCCTGATGTTTGACTAAAAATATCTTTGACAACTTCTGTTCCTGCTTCAATCCATTTCATATCTTCGATCATTAGAAGAGATATATCCTTATTTATTTCGTGTGTCTCTTGAGGAATCCAAAGCAATGTTCCACCGTGACTAACTTCAAAACCATTTTTAGATGATCTTGCTTTTTTGACACTTAATCCCGATGTATATTTTATTAACCCACCAGTTTTAGTACGGAATCTCTCATCTGTTAAATCTGCAATGACCTCTCCATTATTGACTTTACTTCCTGGAGAACTATTTAGACGATAAGAAGTTCCATCGCTAGATTCCAAATTATATATTTGGCCTGAGTGAGTAGATTCTTCAATTAATTTAAAATTACTTAATGACATCGAAGTAGTAACAATCTGAACTTCCCTTGAATCTCCTACTGACTCTCTTAATCTAACTTGTCCGCCAAACTCACTTGATTGACTTGCCTCTGCCAAAACAGTTCCTTCATCTACAGACTCTCCAGAAGAGATAACAGGTCTCGCATTTGGTGGTAGGTTATATACATCTCCAGCTAAAACCCATAATCTTCCTAATCTTTGGGCTTTTAAAGTAACATTTCCCTGTCGATCTGTGACTTCCTTTGGTTGAATAACCTTATCGTACCTAACTTGACCCGCTAAATCGCAGATAACATCCTTCGTTGCTTTTTCAACGCTCTTTTTGACAGCTCCAGCAGTGATCTGTGCAACCGTTATATCCGAATTAATCTCCTGGCCATTATCAACAAATAAAAGCGATCCACTAGAAACTTCAATTTTTTGAGCTTTGTTAGAATTATTTCCTATAGGAATTATTTTTAATATGAAATCAACTTCAGCTTGTTTAGCTTCTACACCATGTGGAGTTCTATAACCTCTAACCTTTGCCTTTGAACTAAATTCAACTTTGCCAGAGATCTTTGATCTTACTACTCCACTTTCAGCCGTTGATACACCTCCGGTATGGAAAGTTCTCATTGTTAATTGAGTGCCTGGTTCTCCAATAGATTGAGCAGCAATAATTCCAACTGCTTCACCTAAGTCAACCAGATGATTATGAGCTAGAGCCCATCCGTAACATCTCCTGCAGACCGATCTATTCGCTTCACATGTTAATGGAGATCTTATTTTTACATTTTTAATAGCTGCTGTCTCAATTTTGTTTGTAAATGAGGGGTCTATTGCAGTATTTTTAGGAATAATTAAATTTTCTTCAGAATCTAAAATATCCTCAGCGGTGAGTCTTCCTAGAAGCCTTGCTCCAAATTTACCGTCTTCAGCTTCAACAACTATTGACCGCTCTGTTCCGCAATCTTCTTCCCTAACAATTACATCTTGAGCTACATCAACGAGTCTTCTGGTCAAATAGCCAGAATCCGCAGTTCTTAAGGCAGTATCTACTAAACCTTTTCTTGCTCCATAAGAAGAAATCACGTATTCAGTAACAGTAAGTCCCTCTCTAAAATTTGTTCTTATTGGCAAGTCAATAATTTCTCCTTGAGGATTAGCCATCAATCCTCTCATGCCAACAAGTTGTCTTACCTGAGACATATTACCCCTTGCTCCTGAATTAGCCATCATCCAAACCGAATTAAGAGGGTCATTTTGATTGAAATTATTTTTAACAGCATCTACTAATCTTTCATTAGTTTCAGTCCAAGTATCAATAACTTTTGTATGTCTCTCAACTTCTGTAATTTCACCAA
This sequence comes from Prochlorococcus marinus, assembly GCF_001180265.1. Classification (GTDB taxonomy): domain Bacteria; phylum Cyanobacteriota; class Cyanobacteriia; order PCC-6307; family Cyanobiaceae; genus Prochlorococcus_A; species Prochlorococcus_A marinus_H. The sequence goes on from NZ_CVSW01000097.1 coordinate 13,830, forward strand.
GTCTATAACATTCTTCTGTAGCAGATATTTGTTCTTCAGCTTGTCCTATCAAATTTTGTTTAGCTTCAGGAACTTTCAAGTCATCTACAGAAATAGAGACAGCAGCTTGAGTAGCGTATTTAAATCCTAAGTCCTTTAAGTTATCTGCCATGGCTGCAGTTATAGCAGTCCCATGAGTTTTATAAGCCCAGGAGACCAAATTTTTTAGGGCTTTCTTATCGACAACTTTATTCTTGAATGATGGTGGCGTTTTTGGTAAAGGGGGCATTGTAACTGGATTATTCTTTTTAGAGTTTTTAATAGTTTTACGCACTCTTGAAGTTTTTTTAGGTTTAGATGAAGTCATGATTTTAAAGTGAAAAGAAAATAGTTTTTAAAGGTTAAGTTTTTGATACAGAATCAATGATGGTATAGTTCATAACTACCCTCCCTACAGTTGTCAAAACAAATCTACTTATAAGAGTATTCTGAGAATCAAATCTGTCTCTTCTTAAATTCCAGATTTCTAATCTTGAGCCATCTTCAAGCTCTTCTGTTTTCTGTGGTTTACTCATTTCTTCTTCATCTTCAACTTCTCCATTAAATCGAACCCACACCCATTCATGTAAGGAAAGTCTCTTATCTTCAAAGGCAAAAATCACATCTTCCAGTGAAGCAAAAGTAGAGTTATTGTCTCCAAAATCAGGTTTTTGATAATTAGGTTGCAAAGCTGTCAGATAGTAAGATCCCAAAACCATATCTTGTGATGGAGTAACAATTGGTTCACCAGTTGCAGGAGAAAGAATATTATTACTAGCTAACATCAGCATGCGAGCTTCAGTTTGAGACTCCAAAGCTAAAGGAACATGAACTGCCATTTGATCTCCATCAAAGTCAGCATTAAATGCAGGGCAAACCAAAGGATGAAGTTGAATTGCTCTTCCACCAACTAATTTTGGTTCGAAAGCTTGTATTCCTAACCTATGAAGTGTAGGTGCTCTATTTAAAAGAATTGGATGACCTTCAATAACTTCCTGAAGAACCTGCATAACTTCATCATCAGCTTTTTGTATTAATTTTTTTGCAGCTTTGATGTTATTTACAATGTTTTGGCGAATTAATCTATGAATCACAAAAGGTTGGAAAAGCTCGATCGCCATTTCTTTTGGGAGACCACACTGATGCATTTTTAATTTAGGCCCGACAACTATTACAGATCTTCCTGAATAGTCAACACGCTTACCTAGAAGGTTCTGTCTAAATCTTCCTTGTTTTCCTTCAATAATATCGCTAAGGGATTTAAGAGCTCTATTGTTTGCTCCAACAACTGTCCTTCCCCTCCTACCATTATCTATAAGAGCATCAACTGCCTCTTGAAGCATTCTTTTTTCATTTCTTACGATAATTTCAGGAGCCAAAATTTCTTGAAGCCTTGCTAATCTATTATTTCTATTTATGACTCTTCTATATAAATCGTTTAAATCAGAGGTTGCAAATCTGCCTCCATCAAGCTGAACCATAGGTCTAAGATCTGGAGGTATAACAGGTATCGCGTCTAAGACCATCCATTCTGGTCTTGCATTAGTAGCAATAAAATTATCTATAACTCTTATCCTTTTTATAAGTTTGGCCCTTTTCTGACCCTTACTGTTTGTAATTTCTTCTCTGAGCTCCTCAGCAACCTGATTTAAATCAAGATCCTCAAGTAACTGCTTCAAGGCCTCTGCACCAATACCAACAAAAGGTTCATTTTCAATTATTGAATCTTCAGCATAGATTTCATCTTCAATTTCTAGCCATTCATCCTCAGTCAGCAATTGCTTATATTTGAGTTCTTTGTGATCACCTGGGTCTAGTACAACATAACAATTAAAATAAACTATCTGTTCTACATCTCTAAGTGGAATATCCAAAAGAATTGCAACATAACTAGGGATTCCTTTCAAATACCATACATGGGAAACTGGGGCCGCAAGTTTTATATAGCCCATCCGATGTCTTCTAACTCTACTTTCAGTTACCTCAACCCCACATCTCTCACAGACAATGCCTCTATGTCTAACTCTTTTGTATTTACCACAATGGCATTCCCAATCTTTAGAAGGCCCAAAAATCTTTTCACAAAATAATCCGTCCATTTCAGGCTTAAGTGTCCTGTAATTGATAGTTTCAGGTTTAGTGACTTCACCCACCACTTGCCCATTGGGTAATGTCCTCTGTCCCCAATCCATTATTCTTTGTGGAGAAGCTATTGAAATTTTTACGTAATCAAAGTGATTTTCAGTTCTTAAGTTGCTGTTTGTCATTTTTTGGGGTTTTAAATTAAGGATTTTTATTTGAGTATTTAATCTTCCTCATATTCAGAGGTACCTAATGATTCATAAGTGGGTCTAGATGGAGTATTCCTTCTCGGATTTATATCTTGCATCAAATCTACCTCTTTGCCTTCATCTGTATAAACCCCAATATCTAGACCTAGAGATTGTAATTCTCTCATAAGAACCTTAAATGACTCAGGAGTACCAGGCCTAGGTATTGGTTTACCTTTTACAATTGCATTAAGAGCTTCATTCCTTCCCTGCATATCATCAGACTTAACTGTTAATAATTCTTGCAGAGTGTAAGCTGCTCCATAAGCTTCAAGAGCCCAAACTTCCATTTCTCCAAGCCTTTGTCCGCCTTGCTGAGCTTTACCACCCAATGGTTGTTGTGTAACCAAAGAGTAAGGACCAGTTGACCTCGCATGGATCTTATCATCAACCAAATGCACTAACTTGAGGAAATGAGAGTATCCAACTGCAACAGGCTGATCGAAGGGTTCTCCTGTTCTACCATCTTTGAGTAATAATTTCCCAGGATCCTTAGGATTATAAACCCACGCTTTACCAGGCTGTTTTGAAGCCTCCTCCAAAAATGCTTGAACGGTCTGATGTGATTTTTCAGGACCATACATTTCATCAAACGGGACGACTTTCACCCTGCAATTTAAGTTAGAGGCTGCCCAACCCATCAATAATTCAAAAACTTGACCTACATTCATCCTACTAGGAACTCCTAAAGGATTCAGAACTATGTCTACAGGGGTTCCATCAGGTAAATATGGCATATCTTCTCTTGGTAGGATTCTGCTAATAATTCCTTTATTACCGTGCCTTCCAGCCATTTTGTCACCTACTTGGATTTTCCTTCTCTGGGCAACATAAACTCTAACAACCATATTGGCTCCTGGAGGCAATTCATCACCTTGTTCTCTGGTATAAATACGGACATCTAAGACCCTCCCCTTCTCAGTCTTAGGGACTCTAAGGGAATTGTCCCTTACATCTCGAGCTTTTTCCCCAAAAATAGCTCTCAAAAGCTTTTCTTCAGGTGGTTGGTCTGATTCCCCTTTTGGAGTTACTTTTCCAACAAGAATATCTCCACTTTCGACAAAAGCGCCAATCCTAATTATTCCCATTTCATCAAGATTATTCAAGCTTTCTTCAGAGATATTAGGAATCTCTCTGGTGATTTCTTCAGGTCCTAATTTTGTTTGTCTTGCTTCAATTTCATATTTTTCAATATGTACTGATGTATATAGATCATCAGTTACCATTCTTTCACTTACAAGAATTGCATCTTCATAGTTGTAACCTTCCCATGGCATATAGGCAATTAAGACATTCTGCCCAAGTGCTATTTCGCCACCTTCACATGCCGATCCATCTGCTAAAACCTGTCCAGATATAACTTGATCTCCAATTTTTACTATTGGTCTCTGGTTTAAGCAAGTATCTTGATTTGATCTTTGATATTTTTGAAGATAATGTACATGTTCAATACCTTCCTCATCTTTAACAACAATCTCATTAGCATCAACATAAGATACAATGCCATTAACTTTTGTTATTGGAACCATCCCAGAATCTCTAGCAACTTGAGATTCTAAACCTGTTCCGACTAAGGGACGTTCTGGTCTAAGCAGCGGAACAGCTTGACGTTGCATATTAGATCCCATAAGTGCCCTGTTTGCATCATCATGTTCCAAAAAGGGGATTAATGAAGTTGCAACTGAAATTACTTGAACGGGGGAAAGCTGAACATAATCAACTTGATGAGGAGGTACTTTTTCAAAATCTTGTCTATATCTTACTGGTATAAGATCTGCAAGTATATTTCCGTCTTTGTCAGTAGCCACATCTCCAGGAGCTACCCTACACTCATCTTCTAAATCAGCAGAAAGATAAATAGGATTGCCCTCTTTATTAACCCTACCATTATTAACTTCCCAAAAAGGAGTTTCAATAAACCCATACTCATTTACCCTTGCATGGGTTGCTAAAGAATTTATAAGTCCTGCATTAGGCCCTTCAGGGGTCTCGATAGGACATAATCTTCCATAATGTGAGGGATGTATATCTCTTACAGCAAAGCCTGCTCTTTCTCGTGTTAAACCTCCAGGACCTAGGGCCGAGATTCTTCTCTTGTGTGTTAATTCAGCTAGAGGATTAGTTTGATCCATAAATTGACTTAATTGACTAGAGCCAAAAAACTCTTTTATTGCCGCAACTAAAGGTTTAGGATTGACTAATTGAGCAGGAGTAAGAGAATCAGTCTCTCCTACAGTCATTCTTTCTTTTATAATTCTTTCTAAGCGGTTAAGTCCAACCCTTACTTGATTTTGAAGAAGTTCTCCAACGGATCTAACTCTACGATTACCAAGATGGTCAATATCGTCTAAACTCGCACCGCCTATATCCAACTCTAGGTTAATTAGGTAATCAATAGTAGAGAGTACATCTTCATGGGTGAGTGTTCTCACCTCGTTTGGCACTGTAAGCCTCAATTTTTTATTTATTTTATATCTACCAACTCGACCTAAATCATATCTTTTAGGATCAAAAAATCTACTGTGTAATAGCTGTTGACCACCTGAAACTGAAGGAGGTTCGCCAGGACGCAACTTTTTATAAAGCTCAAGTAAAGCCTGATCTTCTGAATTTATACCCTCATCATTAGCTGAATCAATTGAATTTTGATAAAACTCAGGGTGTCTAAGCTTATCGACCACATCATTGTCAGAAAGACCCATCGCTCTCATCAAAATATGTGCATTAATTTTTCTAGTTTTATCAACTCTGACATAGAGTAAATTATTTTTATCAGTCTCGAATTTTAACCATGCACCTCTATTGGGGATAACGCTGGCATTGTAGGTTCTTCTACCATTTTTATCCTGTTCATCTTTGAAATATACGCCTGGACTTCGAACAATTTGATTAACAATTACTCTTTCGGCTCCATTAATGATGAAAGTTCCTCTTTCAGTCATAAGTGGTAATTCCCCAATGAATACCTCTTGTTCTTTAATTTCTCCTGTCTCTTTATTAATTAATCTGCAAGTAACATACATTTGAGAGGCGAATGTTGCATCTCTCCTTTTTGCCTCCTCAACATCATGTCTAGGTCTCTTTAACCTATATTCTTCACCAATAAAATGTAATTCTAATTTACCTGTGTAATCAGAAATGGGAGAAAAGTTTTGTAATTCCTCTATTAAGCCCTTTTCCAAAAACCATTTAAAGCTTGCTCTTTGTACTTCAACTAAATCTGGTAGATAAGTAGCTGTTTTTGCTACCTGTAAAGCGCTACTGCTCATCCAAGAAAACCTGAGATTATGTGAGATTTACTGTTTTCTATAAATCTACTCAATAATTAGCTGTTTATCTTCCATTGTAATTTGATATCAATTATTAAATCTCGATTTCAACAAAAAAATCAATCTAATAAAAAATAAAAAATTTAATTAAATGGTCTCAAAACCATTAGAGAGATAAAGTTAAAACTAAAAATTAAGAAAAATTTCCAGTAATTTCTTATATTAGCAGCTACTGTGTCTACTTAACAAGTCAAATTTAAACAAATCTTCAGCATTCTTGGATGACTCTTTTGCAATTGTAATTAATTCGGTGGATCTTAATTCCGCTATAAAATTTGCAACATTTTCAACGAATGCAGGTTCATTTCTTTTACCTCTGTGGGGAACAGGAGCTAAAAACGGCGCGTCTGTTTCAATTAAATATTTATCACTTGGAACTACTTTAGCGCACTCATGAATTTCATGTGCTTTTGAAAAAGTTACTATTCCACTAAAACTGATATAAAAACCAAGGTCTAGGAATTGCTTCATCTCATTTGGATTTCCTGTCCAACAATGAAGTACACCCTTAGGGCATACACCTTTTTTAGAAAGATCAGTACATAAATCAAGCATTTCATTTGCGGCATCTCTGCAATGAATAATTACGGGCAAATCAAGTTCATAAGCTAACTCCATTTGAGGAATAAGAGCATTAATTTGCTGAGTTTTATCTTCATTTTTAAAAAAATCCAAACCTAATTCACCAATAGCTACAACTCTTTTATCTTCTTGAGCTGATCTTCTTAAAACAGATTTAGAATTTTTTTTCCATTTTTTTGCTTCTAGCGGGTGTAAACCAACTGAATAGTAAATCTCATTAAATTTATGAGATAATTTTTTTAACTTAGGAATTTCTGTTAATTCACAACAAGCATGAACTAATTTTTTCACACCTCTTGAACGCAATCTCAGAACTACATCTTCAAGATCTTTCTCAAAATTTTCAAATATTAAATGACAATGAGAGTCTATGAGTTCGATATCGCTCATGATTATAATCTACTTATTTACTTTGCAGTAAGAGTAGTTTTAACCAATTTGTTAATTTTTGATTTTCTATTTGCTCCGTTATTTTTGTGAAGGACATTTTTTTTCACTGCTTTATCAATCAAACTAAAAGCTTTATTAAGACTTGTTTTTACTAAATTTTTATTATCCTCATTAGGTTCTTTTTTGTAATTTTCGCATCTCTCTAAGGTTTTTTTAGTCAAAGTTCTCACTGTGGACTTATATGACTTATTAATTAAACGATTTCTTTCGGCAATTTGTATTCTCTTTTTAGCTGATTTGTTATTGGCCACAGAGGGTATAAAGGTAGAAGATTTACATCATAACAAATAGATCGACTACTAATCAATCATATATAATTTAGAAAAATATTAAATTAGGTCTCGAGCCTTTCAATTTGTAAAATCAAGAATATGAATATTATAAATAATAAAAAAGACGCTATCCAAGAATTAAACAGGATTTCTACTCGAACTCATTCAGAAAACAATAACAAGATAAATGCAATTGTCGAAGAAATTCTTCATGAGGTAAAAAATTATGGAGACATAGCAGTAAAAAAATATACTAAAAAGTTTGATGGTTTCGACCCTGATCCTATGCGAGTTAGTGAGGTTGAATTAAAAGATGCGTGGGATTGTATTGATAGTAATTTAAAGCGTTCACTTGAAGTAGCCCATAAAAGAATTAAAAAATTCCATGAAAAAGAAATTCCTTCATCTTTCACTATAAAAGGTGAACACGGTGATATAGTCCAAAGAAAATGGAGCCCTGTGAAAAATGCAGGGATTTACATCCCCGGAGGTAGAGCTGCTTATCCAAGCACTGTATTGATGAATGCAATACCTGCAACAGTAGCAGGAGTAGAAGAAATCATAATGGTATCTCCTGGAAATAAAGAAGGGAAAATAAACAAGACTGTTTTAGCTGCAGCTCACTTATCCGGGATCAATAAAGTTTTTAGAATTGGAGGAGCTCAAGCAATTGGTGCTTTAGCATTTGGCACCAATCAAATCAATAAAGTTGACGTTATTACAGGTCCAGGGAATATCTATGTCACTACTGCCAAAAAGCTAATTTATGGCTCTACAGGAATTGATTCTTTAGCTGGTCCGAGTGAAATATTAATCATTGCAGATGATACAGCTCAAAGCACTCACATAGCATCCGATCTACTAGCCCAAGCAGAACATGATCCTTTGGCTTCCTCAATACTCTTAACTACATCAAAGAGCCAGGCGAAAGAAGTTTTAGAGGAAATTTATAAAAAAATGGCAGAACATCCAAGAAAAGAAATTTGTATGCAATCAATAAAAAATTGGGGATTAATTGTAATTTGCGACAATTATGAATCATGTATTGAACTAAGTAACAGCTTTGCGCCAGAACACTTAGAAATTTTATCTTTAGAGTCAAAAAGAATTCTTGAAGGTATAGAAAATGCAGGAGCAATATTCCTAGGGAAATGGACTCCGGAAGCTGTGGGAGACTATTTGGCTGGACCAAATCATACTTTACCTACATCAGGAAATTCAAGATTTAGCGGCTCACTAGGGGTTGAAACATTTATGAAAAACACTTCAATAATAGAATTTAATGAAGAAAGTTTAAAATTTAATAGTCTTGATATTATTAATCTTGCTAAAAGCGAGGGGTTACACAGTCACGCCAATTCAGTAAGAATAAGACTTGAAGATTAGCAAACTCTTGTGGGAGAGTAAACAACTGGGTTACCATTTTCAATTTTTCCAACCAATACTTTGTCTGTAAGACCAACGAATAATCCGTTTTCTAATACTCCTGGAATATTATTAATACTCATTTCAATGTCTTTTGGGTTATTAATACCATCATTAAACAATACATCTAGGATTAGGTTGCCTTGGTCAGTAACAACTGGACCAGCTTTTTTAGTAGCCATTCTTAAAATAGAACTGCCATTCATTTCTGAAATCACATCCTGAACTTGCTTCCATGCATTTGGAAGTACCTCTACAGGCAAAGGGAATGATTGATTTAATTTTTGTACGAGTTTAGTTTCATCAACGACAATGAACAATTTATTAGCTTTAGATGCCACTAATTTTTCTCTAACATGACATGCTCCTCCCCCTTTTATTAACTGAAATCCAGGATCTACTTCATCTGCTCCATCAATAGCTAAATCAATTTGAGAAACAGAAGCTAAATCAATAAGCGGGATATTGAGTTCTAGTGCTAAAACTTCTGATTGAAAGGAAGTTGCAACACCTTTTATGTTTTGCAGTTTTCCAGAGTGTATTTCATTAGCAAGGCTTTTTATCATAAGCGCTGCAGTAGATCCAGATCCTAATCCAACAACCATATTACTCTCAACTTCCTTAATTGCTGCATCAGCAACTATTTGTTTCATTTGAGTTTGAGAATCCAAAATCTTTTTTCCAAGTTCATAGATTATTTAATTTCAATGGGTGATTTATGTCAAACCTGGGAGTGGTTCTGGTTTAATATTTATCTTTATCTCCTTATTATCCCTTAAAACATTTAAAAGGAAAACTTTACCTATCTGAGCTTTTTCTACTTCATCAAGCAAAGCTTTAGGAGCTTCTATAGAAATATTTTCTGCAGCTATTACTAAATCACCTCTTCTTAAACCAGCTTTTTCAGCAGGACTATTAGGTATCACTGATTGAATTAGAGCTCCATTTCTTTCAGGTAATTGAACTAGTGAATTGGGATCTTGATTATGTTCTTTAGCTAATCTAGGGTTCAAAGATACCAATTGAACTCCTAAGTATGGGTGAATGACTTCCCCATTTTCAAGAAGCTTATCAGAAACACTTTTAGCAAGATTTATAGGTATTGCAAAACCTAGGCCGGCGCCAGGACCGCTTCTTACCAAAGTATTAATTCCTATTACCTCTCCATTTGAATTGATAAGTGGTCCTCCAGAATTTCCCGGATTAATTGCCGCATCAGTCTGAATAAGGTCAAGTCTTTTATCTGAAAATCCCAGACTATTTATATCCCTATGTAAGCTACTTACAATACCTAGAGTAACTGTTTTTTCAAGACCATAGGGAGTTCCTAAAGCTATTGCCCAATCTCCTACTTCAAGATCTTCAGAATTTCCAAGTGGAGCAAAATTGAAATAGGTAGAATCCTCAAGTTTTACTAAAGCTAAATCTGTTACAGAATCTGTCCCCAAAACTTTGCCATCGCAAATAGTTCCATCTGCCAATGTTACTGAGACATTATCAACTCTTTCCACTACATGAGCATTTGTCAGAACCAAACCATTTGCATCAATTATTACTCCAGAACCTTGTCCTCTCTCTCTGTCAGGTTTTATTCCTTGTTCTCCAAGTAAGTCCCTCAATAAAGGGTCTAATAGATTGGGATCAAATTGTTGCCTCTCTACCAATCGCTCAGTATCAATTTTCACTACTGCAGGACCAACATTTTTAACCGCAGATGATACAAAATTATGACTTTCAAAGGAAGTTAAAGCTAAAACTTCAGCTTTTTGTGAGAAATTAACCAAACAAAAACAAAAAACAATGAATATTTGGATTAAATTAATAAATTTAATCTTGAGAAACATCATTAGAATTAACAGTTAAAGCTTATTAATTAAATTTAATTGAAGAAATAAATTATTGTTGTTTTTTTGTTTACATCCATAAAATACAAATTTTTGAATTTTTCATAGAAAAAACTTTTTTGTATGTGAAAATTATTCTAAACAAATTAAATATAAAAACTTGAATAAAGAGAACAAAATCAAACTAGAAACTCTATTAAAAACAATTGCAGAAGAATGGAATCTCGAAATATGCAATTTAAATATTCAAACCAACCACAATCCAATTGTTATAGAAATCATCATTAAAAAAACAAATGGTGATGATATTTCTCTTGATGATTGTGCGCTATTTAACACCCCAGCATCTGAAGAAATAGAAAATTCAAATCTTTTAAATTGTTCATATGTGTTAGAAATTAGTAGTCAAGGGGTCAGTGATGAATTAACCTCAGAAAGAGACTTCAAAACTTTTAAGGGTTTTCCAGTTAATGTTGAGTTAAACCAAAAATCAAAACTAAAATTTCTGAATGGTTTACTTTATGAAAAGTCTAAAGATTATTTAGCCATTAACATAAAAGGTAAAATTAAAAAAATACCTTTTGATGAAGTACTAAAGATTAGTCTTTGTACATTAAAAGATTAATTACTTTCAACCGTTATTCAATTTTCCCATCATAGATGGCATTAGTTATTCTCCCAGGTTTAAACAATCTCATTGAAGACATTAGCGAGGAAAAAAAGTTGCCTCCTAATATCGTAGAAGTAGCTTTACGCGAAGCATTACTTAAAGGATACGAAAAATATAGAAGAACTTTTTATATAGGAGTTAATGAAGATCCATTTGATGAAGAGTATTTCAGTAATTTTGATGTTGGACTAGATCTAGATGAAGAGGGTTATAGAATTCTATCGAGTAAGTTAATTGTTGATGAAGTTGAGAGCGAAGATCATCAAATATCTCTAGTAGAAGTTAAACAAGTTGCTGATGATGCTCAAATAGGTGACACAGTTGTTTTGGATGTTACTCCAGAAAAAGAAGATTTTGGCCGAATGGCTGCCGCAACCACAAAGCAAGTATTAGCCCAAAAATTAAGAGATCAACAAAGAAAAATGATCCAGGAAGAATTTGCAGATTTGGAAGATCCAGTTTTAACTGCAAGAGTAATAAGATTTGAGAGACAATCAGTCATTATGGGAGTTAGCTCCGGTATTGGTAGACCTGAAGTAGAAGCAGAACTTCCTAAAAGAGATCAATTACCTAATGATAATTACAGAGCAAATGCAACTTTCAAAGTATTTTTGAAAGAAGTTAGCGAAATAGCCAGAAAAGGGCCTCAACTTTTTGTCAGTAGAGCAAATGCGGGTTTGGTAGTTTATTTATTTGAAAATGAAGTACCAGAAATTCAAGAAGGTACAGTAAAAATTGTTGCTGTTTCAAGAGAAGCAAACCCGCCCTCAAGAGCTGTTGGGCCAAGAACAAAAGTAGCTGTTGATAGTATCGAGCAAGAAGTTGATCCTGTAGGTGCCTGTATTGGAGCCAGAGGAGCAAGAATCCAACAAGTAGTTAATGAATTAAGAGGTGAAAAAATTGATGTTATTAAATGGTCATCTGATCCGATACAGTATATTTTAAATTCTTTAAGTCCTGCCAAAGTTGATTTAGTGAGACTAGTTGATCCAGAAGGTCAACATGCTCATGTATTAGTTCCTCCTGATCAATTGAGTCTTGCAATTGGTAGAGAAGGCCAAAATGTGAGACTTGCAGCAAGATTAACCGGTTGGAAGATTGATGTTAAAAACTCACATGAATACGATCAAGAAGCAGAAGATGCTGCAGTAGCTGAACTAATTACTCAAAGAGAAGATGAAGAGAACCTTCAGAGAGAAGCTGAGCAAAGATTAGAAGCAGAACAAGCTGAGCGTGCTGCAGAAGATGCAAGATTAAGAGAGCTTTATCCCCTTCCTGAAGATGATCAAGAATATGGACAAGAAGAAGAATACGAGGAAGAAGCTGTTCAAGATAATGAACAAACAGAAGGTCTTCAAGATAATGAAATATCCGCCAAAGAGGAGAGAAAACGGTGATACAACAAACCCCTGTTATGCGTAAATGCATTTCATGCGGGAAAACATATGACAGGAGACATCTTTTGAAGATTACCAAAGATCATAAGCAAGGCATTTTGTTTCAAAAGGGAATGGGGCGATCAGCTTACATTTGCAAGTCAAAATTATGTTACTCAGATTCAAAAATCAAAAAAAAGCTTCAAAAAGCTTTAAAAACATTTTTAGAACCTGAATTTATTGATATTTTTGAAAAAGAAATTGCAAGCTACGATGACTATTCCAATTAGGGAATATAATTAAATTAAATCCTCTTTAACTTCTAAAAGAGTACAAATCAGATTAAATGACTATCAGCGATAAAATCAGAATTTACGAACTTTCCAGAGACTTAAATCTGGAAAATAAAGATATATTGGATGCCGCTCAAAAACTTTCAATTTCAGTAAAAAGCCATAGCAGTTCTATTAGTGCAGAAGACGCAAAAAAAATAAAAAATCTTATTAACAAGAAGAACTCAGATAAAACAATACTTTCAATTAATAAACCTGCAATTAAAAAAGATAATTACAAAAAAAACAAAGAAGATAATTCTTCTTTAAAAAGGAAACCTCTTAAAGATAATTTAAACAAAAAGCCATTTTTGATAAAACCTGTTAATAAGGCTGAAAGTCTAAAAATAATTGCTAATAAACCTAAAAATTCTAATAAGCCCAATATAGTCAATAATTCACAATCCCAAGCAAATCTTAAAAATCAAACTTTAAATAGTAAACCTTTACAAAATTTCAACCAAGATAAAAAATCTTTCCGCAATAATACTAACCCAGCCATTAAAAGCCCAGCGAAACCCCCTATTCAACTTATTGCGAAGCCTAAAAACTTAAACAATAATAATCAACCTAATGAATCATCCAAGAATATCTACAACTCGGACCACAAAGGAAAAATATCAAGCAAACCTGACCAAAATAAAAACCAACCTAAAACAAAACCTTTTAATAATAAAGTAAATACTCCTGAACTAGTAGGAGCTCCAATCAGAAGAAACGATCCTAATAAGGCAAATAAGCAAAACATTTCTTTCAAACAAATTCCACCCAACAGACCTGGAATGCTCAATAGATCTGGATTAGGGAAAAAACCATCAGATCAAGGCAGGCCTGGCTCATACAACAGACAAGTCAATTCCAATAGAGCAAGTGCTCCTAATAGATCTGGCATGCCCAATAGGCCATCAGATCAAGGCAGGCCTGGCTCATACAACAGACAAGTCAATTCCAATAGAGCAAGTGCTCCTAATAGACCTGGCATGCCCAATAGGCCTAGTCCTAAATTTAATAACCAAAAATCCTCTGGTATTAGGAAACCAGTATCACCTAATGAACTTTTACATCTCCAGAAAACCAACAAATCTGATAAAGAAAAACAAGATCCAAATAATAAAGTAAATCAAAATATTGAGTCACCTAAACAAAAGGTAAAAGCTCCTAATATTCGTCCAAATGCAGCACCTAGCTCCAAAAAACCACCTCATAGAACATTTACAAATAGTTCAAAAAAACAAGGCAAGTCAGATTGGGATGATAGCGCAAAACTGGATGCTTTAAGAAATAAAAATCCTCATAAACAAAGACAAAAAGTTCATATTATCGGAGAGAATGATGATTCATTAACTTCTGAAACAAGCGGATATTCAGGCGAGAAAATTTCAATATTATCAGCTAGTTTAGCTCGTCCAAAGAAACAAACTACTGATGAACATAAATCTCAAAAATCTACAAAGCAATTTAAAAAAAAGAAAAAAGAAACGACTAGGCAAAGGCAGAAAAGAAGAGCAATGGAATTAAAGGCTGCCAAAGAGGCCAAACAAGTAAGACCTGAGATGATAATTGTTCCCGAAGATAATTTAACAGTGCAAGAATTAGCTGATAAATTAAGTCTTGAAAGTTCTGAAATAATCAAATCTCTTTTCTTTAAAGGGATAACAGCAACTGTAACCCAATCACTTGATTTAGCGACTATCGAAACAGTAGCTGAAGAATTTGGAGTACCTGTTTTGCAAGATGATATCCAAGAAGCAGCAGAGAAAACTGTAGATATGATTGAATCTGATGATATTGATAATTTAATAAAAAGACCACCTGTTATTACAGTCATGGGTCATGTAGATCATGGCAAAACAAGTCTTTTAGATTCAATCAGGGAATCAAGGGTAGCTTCAGGAGAGGCGGGTGGAATTACTCAACATATTGGAGCTTATCAAGTTGAATTTGAACATGAATCTAAAAAGAAAAAATTAACTTTTCTAGATACCCCTGGTCATGAAGCCTTTACAGCAATGAGAGCAAGAGGTACAAAAGTTACTGATGTAGCAGTTCTCGTAGTAGCTGCAGATGATGGTTGCAGACCTCAAACACTTGAAGCTATTAGTCATGCAAGAGCTGCAAAAGTTCCAATTGTTGTTGCAATTAATAAAATTGATAAAGAAGGCGCATCTGCAGAAAGAGTCAAGCAGGAACTATCTGAAAAAGATTTAATTGCTGAAGATTGGGGAGGAGATACTGTAATGGTTCCAGTAAGTGCAATCAAAAAACAAAATATTGATAAATTACTCGAAATGATTGTATTAGTCTCAGAAGTTGAGGATCTACAAGCTAACCCTGACAGAACAGCTAAAGGTACAGTAATTGAAGCCCACCTAGATAAAGCAAAAGGTCCTGTTGCTACCTTATTAGTACAAAATGGCACCTTAAAGTCTGGAGACGTTTTAGCTGCCGGTTCAGTCCTTGGAAAAATTAGAGCAATGGTTGATGAACATGGTAATAGAATAAAAGCAGCAGGTCCCTCTTTCCCAGTAGAAGCCCTTGGATTTAGTGAGGTGCCAACAGCAGGCGATGAATTTGAAGTTTACCCTGATGAAAAAACTGCTCGATCTATTGTCGGAGATAGAGCCACTGATGCTAGAGCTACAAAATTAGCTCAGCAAATGGCCTCTAGAAGAGTTAGCTTATCATCCTTATCTTCTCAAGCAAATGATGGAGAATTAAAAGAGTTAAACTTGATTTTAAAAGCTGATGTTCAAGGTAGTGTTGAAGCGATATTAGGCTCACTAGAACAATTACCAAAGAATGAGGTTCAAGTTAGAGTACTACTCTCTGCTCCAGGAGAAATAACTGAGACAGATATAGATCTTGCAGCTGCATCAGGTTCAGTAATTATAGGGTTTAACACTTCATTGGCATCCGGAGCCAAACGAGCAGCTGATGCTAATGATGTTGATATAAGGGAATATGAAGTAATTTATAAACTCTTAGAAGATATTCAGTTGGCTATGGAAGGTCTTCTTGAACCAGATCTTGTCGAAGAATCATTAGGTAAAGCAGAAGTTCGAGCAATTTTCGCGGTAGGTAAAGGAGCTATTGCCGGCTGTTATATACAATCTGGCAAATTACAACGGAATTGTTCTCTTAAAGTTTATAGATCAGATAAAGTAGTTTTTGAAGGTAATTTAGACTCTCTAAAAAGATCTAAAGATGATGTCAAAGAAGTCAATACAGGATTTGAATGTGGAGTTGGCTGCGATAAGTTCTCTTCATGGATTGAAGGAGACATAATCGAAGCATTCAAATTTGTTACTAAAAAGAGGACATTAACTCAATAATTCAATCTTTACCTTATTAATCTTTATTCCTATCAAGAAATAATAGAGTAGGAAAAACTATACAAGCACCGATTTGTATGAAAAGATTATTTTGTTGTAATTGACTTCCACTTGCAATTTTGGAAAGCATTATTAGGAGTCCTAAAAATGCAGAACCAGTAAAAGCTATCCACAATATTCTTCTTAATCCCTTAAAAGGGGCTTGGGTCTCCTTAAATAATTTTTTTTTCAATTCAGGATCTATTTTTGACATAAATTTCACTAATCCTAGAATAAATTCTATATGAAAATATCAATATTTAATACTGCCGATATAGCTCAGCGGTAGAGCAACTGTCTCGTAAACAGTAGGTCGTTGGTTCAATTCCAATTATCGGCATTGCAAAGACAAATAAAAGATTTTTATCTTAGATTCACTTGAAATGATTATTAAAAGAAAATAATCCAAATATAGTAAACTGTCTCTATTAAAATTTATACAATGATTAAATCTGTTAATACTTGGAATTTAACGAATATTGAACTTCATAAATTATTCAAAAATAATAACGAGTTTATATCAATTAGAGTCCGGGGTAATACTTGGGAACCAATAACTAGATGGCTAAGATTAGATTCAAGAATCTTCAGAGAAACTACTAATAAAGCAAGATTAACTTTATGTGATATTGAATCTCTAGCTGAAATTTATAACTATAGATCAATTAGATGGAAAGCAAAAAAATTAACTCCTTTGCCAACTAAAGTAATTCCAAAATCTTTAAAAAATATTTTTCGTAAATTACCAATT
Organism: Prochlorococcus marinus; assembly: GCF_001180265.1. Classification (GTDB taxonomy): domain Bacteria; phylum Cyanobacteriota; class Cyanobacteriia; order PCC-6307; family Cyanobiaceae; genus Prochlorococcus_A; species Prochlorococcus_A marinus_H. The sequence continues at coordinate 30,580 of NZ_CVSW01000097.1, forward strand.
ATAAAACAATTATCCTATGAGGTAGAAATAGTTTTTTATAAATACATTGAAAATACTTCCGATCATTTGATATCAATACTTATTCCCGCAAGAAATGAAGCTGGTAATAAAGAACTTCTGATTAAGGCATTAAATAAATTTAAAGAAATACCCAATAAATTAGAAATCATATTTGTTGAAGGAAATAGTAATGATAATACATATGATGTTCTGAAGGAATTAAAAGAAAATTTCTCAGATTTCTTCAATATAATTCTTTTAAAACAAACTTCTAAAGGAAAGAAAAATGCTGTTGTAGAGGGATTTAATATTTCTTCAGGTCAAACACTAGCCATAATCGATAGTGATTTTACTGTTGATATTGATGACAGTATTGCAGCGATTATGGAATCAACCAAAAATGAAAATATCTTAATCAATTGTGCTCGCACAACATTCCCAATGGAAAAAGATGCAATGAGGTGGGCAAATTATATAGGTAATAGACTCTTTGCAATATTTTTATCAATTTTAATAAATAAACCAGTATCAGATTCACTTTGTGGAACAAAAGTTTTTTCAAGAAAATTTTTTAAACTTATGAAACAAAACGGAAGTTGGGATTCTAAATCTGACCCATTTGGAGACTTCACAATAATATTTGAGGCAGCAAACAATAATATTAAAATACTTAATTATCCTGTAAGGTATTATGCTAGAAAATCTGGTGCTCCAAATATTTCCAGATGGATTGATGGATTAAAACTTCTCAAAGTATGCTGGATTTATATGATTTCTGACATTTAAATTTAAATCAATCTTCAGTAGTTTTGCCTAAAGATTTTTAATTTCTCCAAATTAGTAATAAAGTAGTTAGATTCTCAATGAAGATAAATTCATTAGAATTTCAAAATATGAATTTTAATTTCGAGTTCAAAAAATTTAATAAAAAAAATTTCCTAAGAAAACACTATGGAAAAATCCTTACTGTAAGACTTCCATGTAATCCAATATTTCCGATAGGACCTATTTACTTAACAGATCATATTCACAAATGCTTCCCAAATATTGAACAGCAATTTATCGATCTCGCAATAATTCCATCTAACAAAGTTTCTAAATATTTATCTAGAAAAATTGATCAATTCAGACCTCATCTAATTATTTTTTCATGGAGAGATATACAAATTTATGCCCCTGTAGATGGTAGAAGTGGGAATCCATTACAAAACTCTTTTGAGGTTTTCTATTCAAAAAATCCCTTTAAAAAAATTAGAGGTTCTTGGGGAGGTTTAAAATTAATTGCATCCCATTATGGAGAAATATACAGAAATACTTCTTTAGTCAAAATGGGACTTAAAAGAGCACAAAAATACAACAAAGATGTAAGAGTGATCTTAGGAGGTGGGGCTGTTAGTGTTTTTTATGAGCAATTAGGGAATTTACTTCCAAAAGGAACTGTTATTTCTATAGGGGAAGGAGAAAATCTCATAGAGAAAATTATTAAGAATGATTCGATAGAGGAAGAAAGATGTTATCTTGCTGGACAGAAACCTCGAAACAAACTTATCCATGAACAACCCACAGGCACTATTAAAACTGCCTGTAATTATAAGTACATTAAATCTATATGGCCAGAATTCAATTGGTATATTGAAGGCGGTGATTACTACGTAGGAGTACAAACAAAAAGAGGTTGCCCTCATAATTGCTGTTTCTGTGTTTATACAGTTGTTGAAGGCAAACAGGTTCGTGTTAATCCTGTAAACGAAGTAATCAAGGAAATGAAGCAACTATATGATCTTGGAGTTAGGGGGTTTTGGTTCACAGATGCCCAGTTTATTCCCGCCAAAAAACATATTGAAGATGCAAAATCACTATTACAAGCTATTAAAGACCAAGGATGGGACGACATTAATTGGGCTGCATATATCAGAGCCGATAATATTGATGCTGATCTTGCTCAGCTTATGGTTGATACTGGTATGAGTTATTTTGAGATAGGTATCACTTCTGGCTCTCAAGAACTTGTTAGAAAAATGAGGTTAGCATATGACCTCGAAACGGTTTTAAATAATTGTAGAATGCTCGTCGAATCAGGGTTTAAGAATCATGTTTCTGTCAATTATTCTTTTAATGTTTTTGATGAAACGCCAAGCACCATAAGACAAACTATTGCTTACCATAGAGAATTAGAAAATATTTTTGGGAAAGGTTTAGTTGATCCAGCTATATTCTTTATAGGATTACAACCTCATACACTTCTTGAGAAGTACGCTTTAGATAATCAAATTTTAAAACCAAACTATAATCCAATGAGTATGATGCCGTGGACAGCAAGAAAACTTCTGTGGAATCCTGGTCCTCTAGGAAAAAAACTTGGTCAAGTTTGCTTAGAAGCCTTTGACAATAAAGAAGATGAATTTGGTAAAACAGTTATTAATATTTTAGAGAGAGAATATGGTAAGTCCTCTTTAAAAGAATCTTTAAAGGTTCGGCCATTATCGGAAAGGAAATTAGCTCATTCAAAATAATATTTCAACATTTTTTAATCTTCTTTCTCAATTGAACTAGAAATTCCTTTGGATTTTAATGATTCTGAATAGAATTCTGCTGGCTCTAAATCACAAATAATTACTAATCCAACTCCTGTATTATGAGCCTCTAGCATTATGGCAACTGCATCTTGCTCACTTAATTGAGGTACAACTTCCCTTAGTGAAATAGTGACGTACTCCATAGAATTAACTGGATCATTATGAAGTAAAACCTTATATTTCGGTGATTTATTTTTTAATTCAGCAGGTTTTTTTTCCATTACCGCTGAATTATTACTTACACTTTGTTCTAACTTTATGGATAACATAAATTTTCTAAAATTTTTATAATACTCTTATTATATATTAATTATTCTTTCCATTGCCTCGACGACATTTGATCGTGAGTTAAATGCTGATAATCGAAAATAACCCTCTCCTGACAAGCCAAATCCACTCCCTGGTGTTCCCACGACACTTACTTTTTGAAGAAGGAAATCAAAAAAGTCCCAAGATGTCATTTGATCAGGAACTTTTATCCAGATGTAAGGAGCATTGTCTCCCCCATAAACTTTATATCCTGCAGTCTCAAGTTTATTTTTCATGATTTTTGCATTTTCCATATAAAAATTAATTAAATCTCTCACCTCTTTTTTTCCTTGAAGAGAATAAACAGCCTCTGCTCCTCTCTGAACTACATAACTTACTCCATTGAACTTTGTAGATTGTCGCCTATTCCAAAGAGCCCATAAGTCTATTTCCTCATTTTTTGAGCTCAAACCTTTAAGATTCTTAGGAATTACTGTAAAAGCACATCTAACTCCAGTGAATCCTGCATTCTTTGAAAAAGATCTAAATTCAATAGCACAATCCTTTGCTCCCTCAATCTCATATATCGAATGTGGAATATCATTATTTTGAATAAATGCTTCATAAGCAGCATCAAAAAGTATTAAAGATTTGTTTTGCAGAGCATAGTCTACCCACTTTTTCAATTCTTTTTTAGATATTGTTGCTCCAGTCGGATTATTCGGAAAACAAAGATATAGAATATCAACTTTTTTTTCAGGTAATTCTGGCAGAAAGTTATTTCCCTCATTTATCGCAAGATATGTCAATCCTTGATAAGTACCATTTTCAAGAGCATCTCCAGTTCTGCCCGTCATAACGTTACTATCTACATAAACAGGGTAAACGGGATCTGTTACAGCAATTGAATTATCTTTGCCAAGAATATCTAAAATATTGCTACTATCGCATTTAGAACCATCTGAAATAAAGATTTCTTCAGGAGATATTTTACAGCCTCTCGAAATAAAATCATGCTCAGATATTTTTTCTCTGAGCCAAGAATAACCTTGTTCTGGTCCATAACCTCTAAAACCTTCAATTGTTCCCATATCATTTAATGCTTCAGCCATAGCATCTCTGCAAGCTTTAGGTAATGGTTCTGTAACGTCTCCTATACCAAGTTTGATCAAATTGGAACTCTCATTTAATTCCGAATATATTTTTACTCTTTTAGCAATTTCAGGAAATAAATAGCCTGCTTTGAGTTTTAAATAATTTTCGTTTACTTGAACCACTTTAGATAAAAAATTTCACCAATATTAGGATAATGGATCAACGTGCTTAAGTGGTGATTAGATGTTAATATTATCTTAGTTATGATTAAATAAAGTGATAATCATGGCTACGAATTCAATTTCAAAAAGTTAGAAAGTCATCTAAAGCTTTACGCATAGCAGAATTCAATTGCTATTAACTTAAATTTAAACGAGTAAATAATACTAGTTATAAACAATTGTTTTCTTAAAAGATAAAAATCTAATTCATTAATTTAGATGATTTTCAAAATTCAAACCACTCATAATTAACTATATGTCTCAGCAAATTATCATCGCTGAGCAGGCTCGAATTGCAGCACTACTCTCAGATGATCGAGTTGATGAATTAATCGTCGCACAAGGTCAGTATCAAATTGGAGATATCTTTTTAGGAACAGTTGAAAATGTTCTTCCTGGCATTGATGCCGCTTTTATTAATATTGGTGAGAGTGAGAAAAATGGATTTATCCATGTATCAGATCTTGGTCCATTAAGACTCAAAAAAGGAATATTCGGAATAACTGAACTACTAGAACCTAAACAAAAAGTTTTAGTACAAGTAATTAAAGAGCCCACAGGATCAAAAGGGCCTAGATTAACTGGTAGTATTTCAATACCTGGCAAGTACTTGGTTTTACAGCCTCATGGGCAAGGAGTAAATATTTCTAGAAAAATAAATACAGAGACAGAAAGAAATCGTTTAAAAGCACTTGGGGTGCTAATAAAACCACCAAGCACAGGTTTACTATTTAGAACTGAGGCCGAAAAAATAAAAGAAGAACTATTAATTGAAGATTTAGAAAAGTTGATAAAACAATGGGAGGAAATCTTAAAAGGTTCTGAAAGTTCTAACCCACCAAATTTAATAAAAAGAGACGATGATTTCTCTCTTAAGATTTTGAGAGACCATATTCAATCATCAACTAAAAGCATAATTATTGATAGTAAATATTCAGTTGAAAGGGCCAAAGATTTTTTAATAAATTTTGAATCTAATATAAGTATTGAGTTTCACGATAACGATTTAAACCAACATATTTTAGAAAAGTATGAAATTAAGAAAACAATTCAAAAAGCTCTTCAACCTAGAGTTGATCTTCCATCAGGAGGATACATAATAATTGAACCAACCGAAGCTCTAACAGTAATTGATGTGAACTCTGGATCATTTACAAGATCCGCCAACTCAAGACAAACTGTTTTATGGACGAATTGCGAAGCAGCAGTAGAAATCTCAAGACAAATGAAATTAAGAAATATTGGTGGAGTAATCGTAGTTGATTTTATTGATATGGAATCAAGAAGGGATCAATTCCAGTTGCTTGAGCATTTTACTTCAGCAATAAAAGATGATTCTGCTAGGCCTCAGATAGCTCAACTAACTGAATTAGGTTTAGTTGAGTTAACCAGAAAAAGACAAGGTCAGAATATATATGAATTATTCGGACAAAAATGTTCTACTTGCAATGGTAACGGCCATGTAGACAAACAATTGAATTATGAGAGTGATAATCCACAAATTAAAAATGTTGAAGAAAAGTCTAATAAATCAATTAATGTACAAATTGAAAATATAAATACTTTTCCATCAGCTAATAAGCAGGAAAAAATACTTGAAAAGGAATTAATTAATCCCAAGAGTCTAAATAAGGAGGATTCTTCTAATAAAAAAGATAATGATTATGATGATACAAAAACAACAAATTTAAAAGAAAAAAATACAATAACAGTTGATCTTACTAATGATGAAAAAATTGTTTTCAGTCAATTAGGTATTAATCCACTTATAAAGTTAGGCAAAGAATATCTCTCGAGCAATAATTTTGTACGTTTAAAAGACAATATCAATAAAAAAGAAAAAAGTTTAGATAACAAAAAAGCAACATCAACACAATCAAGAAAAATCTCCAAATCCAAAGAAGAAGCTAAGAATGGGGTTAATATTGAAGCAACTTCAATTTCCAAAGAAGAATCTAAGAATGAGATTAATATTGAAGCGACTTCAATTTCCAAAGATAAATCAAAAAAGAAAAATGATCAAAATGAAAAGGAAGAAAATGTATTTTTAGAAAAGAAGGTTGAAGGAGAACTTAAAGATGAGATAAATAATGCAAGAAAAAAAAGAAGAAGGTCTTCAGCAAGTATTGAATAAAGGATCTGAAGTTGGAATAGATGAAGTTGGAAGAGGTGCAGTTTTTGGCCCGGTTTTCTCAGCAGTTGTAGTGTTAACTGAAAAAAATAAAAATACACTAAAACAATATGGAGTTATTGATAGTAAAAAATTAACTCCAAAAAAAAGAAAGTTACTTTTTCCGAAAATTTTATTACTTTCTTCAGATTATGGAATTGGGCAATCGTCTGCCAGAGAAATAGATAAGTTTGGCATTAGAGTTGCAACTGAACTTTCAATGATAAGAGCTTTAAAAAAGTTAAACAAGAAACCTTCTGAAATAATAATTGATGGCCCATTAATATTAAGGCTATGGAATGGAGTTCAGAAGAATATAGTATCAGGAGACTCAAAATTTACCGCAGTAGCTTCAGCAAGCATCGTTGCAAAAGTATCTCGCGACAATCTAATGGAGAGGCTAGAAAAAAAATACCCTGGTTACTTAATATGTAAAAATAAAGGGTATGGTACCAAAGAGCATCTTGCAGTTATAAAAAAAAATGGAATAATTAATCTTCATAGGAAAAGTTTTTTAAAAAAATCAAATTTTATTTGATTCACACCAACCTAAAAAATCTTTAACTAATTGCTTTTGAACTCTTGACTTTATACCCAATAAAATCCCATTTAATACTGAATGACCAGTTGACTCCAAGATTTTCTTTGGTACAAGTTTCAATAGAGGAGGTTGACTTACAGATACACCTAAAAGAGCCTCTCCCTCTAATCCAATATCTGTTGCTTCCAAATTCGCTTTCAAAATAAGATTAAAGTCATCTATCATCCCCAATCCGTCCAATTTACTATCAAGTGCACTCATTTTTAAAATTCCATCTTTATTTTCTACCGCAATTGAAACAACAGGGTTAATATCTAATTGAAAAACCTTAAAACTTGTTACTGTATACTTGTACCTACCTTCACCTTCAGGTACTAATTTTTTGGAGTCCAGCATTGCTCCAACAACTCTTTCTTCTTCCAAAAGATATTTTGAAAGAAATTCTTTGTTACGTGTTACGGAAAGCTTTAATTTCTGTTTAGCATCAAAAGATAACAGCATTTTTTATATTCCTCCAATGCTTATTTGATCTCTTTTTTTCTTACGATTAATCATGCGCAAACAAGTTGCATATTTAGGTCCTCAAGGGACATACGCAGAAAAAGCAGCTCATATATTATCAAAGCTTGCAAATTTTCAGACACCTATATTTGTACCATGTAATGGGTTATATTCGGTCATTAAATCAATAGCCTACAACAATTGTGATGCTGCTGTAGTTCCTATTGAAAATTCTGTAGAGGGTGGAGTTACAGCTACTCTTGATGCCCTTTGGAAATTTCCTGATATATGTATAAATAAAGCAATTGTTTTACCCATAAAACATGCATTAATCAGCGATGGAGAACTCTCAAATATTTCGGAAGTATTATCTCATCCTCAAGCTTTAGCTCAATGTTCAGAATGGTTATCTGAAAAGCTTCCAAATGCAATCACTTTGCCAACAAATTCAACTTCAGAAGCTGTAAATATGGTAAAAGGGAGTAAATTTAGAGCGGCCATCGGTTCAAAATCATTAATTCAAATCGAAGGACTTAAAGAATTGGCCTTTCCTATTAACGATGTCCCAGGTAATTGCACTAGATTTGTCTTATTGAGTAAAGAAGCGAACTCTAATTCCGCTAATATTGCTAGTTTTGCTTTCTCATTAATATCAAATAAACCTGGTGCTTTACTTGAAGCTATAAATTACATTGCAGATTTTGGATTCAATATGAGTAAGATAGAGTCTAGACCTTCTAAGCGAGAGTTAGGCGAATATATAATTTACATTGATTTAGAGATAACTAATCAAAATAATATAGGGAATCTTTTTGAATTAAAAAATAATCTAAAGCCTCTTTGCAGGACCTTTGTAGATTTTGGAAATTATTTTTCTGAAAATATTGAATTAGATTAATTTAGCCTCTACATTTATAAACACCAAACTCCATTAAACCTTTTTTAAATGCCCAATTCATGAGAAGTATTGTTGGGATCTCTCTAATCGACTTTACTATCGCTAATGGACCAAGAGACAAAATTGAAAAAGGTCTTCGAAAGCCTTCAAAAATAGAATCATACCATGAAGGGTTTGTGTAAGAATTCCAATTTTCAGAAACGACTTTTCCTGAACTATTTTTATTAGTTCTAAGGATACTAGTAAATTCATTAACACTCATAAAATTTGGATGTACCCACTGTTCAAGAAGTTGCTTAAGAACCAACTTCTCAACAAAAGATGGGGGATATGCTCTTAAATCTCTAGAGTTCCAATCAGCCAATGTCAAATATCCTCCTGGTCTCAAAGTTCTTAGCATTTCATCTGCAAACTTAGTTTTATCATTCATGTGTGCACCAGCCTCAACACTCCAAACCGCATCGAATGTTCCATCTTCAAATTTCAAATCCAACGCATCCATTACTTGGAAGTCGCAACTAAGTCCAAGAGGAGTGAGTTCTCTTGCTCTTTTTACTTGCGCCGGACTAATCGTAATTCCAGTAACATTAAAACCATAATATTTTGCAAGAATCCTTGCACTACCTCCTATTCCGCAACCTATATCAAGTATTCTAGAACCTTTTGGCAAGGTATCTAAACCACTCCACTTGACTAATTCATGCACAAACTGGATTTTCGCCTTTCTAAAATCAATATTTTTTTTTCCTGCGGGATAATAGCCCAAATGTATATGCTCTCCCCACAATCTTTCAAGTAATTTATCCTGAGTCCACGCATCATAAGCAGATGCTACTGTACTTGAAGATATATATTTCCTAGCATTATTTCTCCAGATTATAAATAAAACAAAAAGAAATAAGACCAGCAAAAAGTATGGTAAAAGGGACTCTAACATTTAATTTTCTTTTATATCAGGAAAACTCTCTTTCAATGCAGTTCTCGCTGCAAGTTGTTTTCTAGTATGATCAAGCATTTCATATTCTCTTTCCAAACGAGTGTAAGTACTTTTTTCCTCTAAAAGTCTTTGCTGTTCATCAGCAACTGGACCACCCAAATGAGCGGCTATCCAGAATGATAATTCCATAGGATTATCAGGCAATTTATCTGGTAGATTTTTTTTGGTATTTGTCAATTTACTTGTCAGATTAATAACATCACTAAGTGCCTTTGTAACAGTATCTTTAAGAGAATCTAATTCCTGAAGGTTATCTATATTCTCGTCACTAATCCAACTTACCATTGCTGAACAAAATGGTGTTGAACGAATAATTTCTAAAACTTGAAATCTTTGTTGTCCGAGAGTAATTATATTACTTCTGCCATCCTCTGCAGTTTGATATTTTATTATTTGGGCGCAACATCCGACTTTAGCCATACTTTTGGTGGCTGGATCCCACTTTATTACACCAAACATTGAATCAGTTTCTAGTACAGATTTAAGCATTATTCTGTATCTAGATTCAAAAATATGTAAAGGTAATACTTCTTGAGGGAAAAGAACTACCTCTGGCAAAGGAAATAGTGGCAATTCCCTTACAGAGAGCTCTCCCATTTAAACCTCATTTATATCTATTAATATTAAACAATATAAGTCTTTTTCGGGATTTCTTAAAGTTTAACTTCTATATCTACACCACTAGGAAGATCTAGCTTCATTAACGCATCAATAGTTTTTGCAGAGGGACTATAGATATCAATAATTCTTCTATGAGTTCTTGTTTCAAAATGCTCTCTAGAGTCTTTATCAACATGAGGAGATCTTAAAACACAATAAATTTTCCTTTTTGTCGGTAAAGGTATTGGACCGATTGCTGAAGCAGAGGTAGTATCAGCAGTCTGGATTATTTTGTCACAAGATAAATCAAGCATTCTTCTATCAAAAGCTTTTAGCCTAATTCTTATTTTTTGTTGTGCAATTGATGCAGTCATAATTTCAAATTAATTAATGGTGGAGGGCCAATTATAAAAAATGGCCCTAATTCCATTGTTTTATATTAAGTGATAGAGGTTTAGTTATTAAATTCTAAATATATTATTTGAGAATTTTAGAGACAACTCCAGCACCAATAGTACGCCCACCTTCACGGATTGCAAATCGCATACCTTGCTCGATAGCTACTGGACAAATTAGTTCTCCAGTCATTTTAATTCTGTCACCAGGCATAACCATTTCGACATTCGAGCCATCATCAGAGGTAAATGCAGTAATTTGACCTGTTACATCAGTTGTTCTTATGTAGAACTGAGGTCTGTATCCTGCGAAGAAAGGCGTATGTCTGCCACCTTCTTCTTTTTTAAGAACATACACTTCTCCTTCAAACTGAGTATGAGGAGTAATAGATCCTTTTTTTACAAGTACCATTCCTCTTTCAATATCCTCTTTCTGAACACCACGTAAGAGTAAACCAACATTATCGCCAGCCATACCTTCGTCGAGTAGTTTACGGAACATTTCAACACCAGTAACTGTTGTTAATCTTGTGTCTCTTATTCCAACAATTTCGACTTCCTCTCCAACCTTAACTTTACCTCTCTCAATTCTACCAGTAGCTACAGTTCCTCTACCAGTAATTGAGAAAACATCTTCGACAGCCATCAAAAATGGTTTATCAACTTCTCTTTCTGGTTCAGGAATACTAGCATCAACAGCTTTCATTAGTTCTTCAATTTTTGATTCCCAAGTAGAATCACCTTCAAGAGCTTTTAAACCTGAAACTTGAATAATAGGAATATCATCTCCAGGGAAGTCATAACTATCTAGTAGTTCTCTGATTTCCATTTCAACAAGTTCAATAATTTCTGCATCATCGACCATATCGCACTTATTGAGAGCAACTACAAGAGCAGGTACTCCAACCTGTTTAGCTAGAAGAATGTGCTCCTTTGTTTGAGCCATAGGGCCATCAGTAGCCGCACAAACAAGAATAGCTCCATCCATTTGAGCTGCCCCAGTAATCATGTTTTTTACATAATCAGCATGTCCAGGGCAATCAACATGAGCATAATGTCTGCCTTCAGTTTCATATTCGACGTGAGCTGTATTGATAGTAATACCACGCTCTCTTTCTTCAGGAGCACCATCAATGTCTCCATAGTCTTGAGCTTGAGCTTGACCTTTTTTTGCTAATACATTTGTAATAGCAGCAGTAAGTGTTGTTTTTCCATGATCAACATGGCCAATAGTACCTATGTTGACATGTGGTTTGTTCCTTTCGAACTTCTCGCGAGCCATTTTGAATTAAAGAATCGAGGGTTTAAGAGTGTTTTAGTTTAGAGATCAGGAGTTGCCCTGATTCTTGGAAATGATAGCTTCAGCAACATTACGGGGAACTTCCTCATAATTTGCGAACTCCATTGAAAATATACCCCGACCTTGAGTCATTGATCGGAGTTGGGTGGCATAACCGAACATTTCGGCTAAGGGCACTTTGGCCTGTACCTTAGACAATCCATCATCAACAGATTGTCCTTCAACTTGACCTCTTCTAGAGGAGAGATCACCAATTACAGATCCAAGAAAGTCTTCGGGACTTTCGACCTCAACTTTCATCATAGGCTCTAATAGGACAGGATTGCATTTTTTAACCCCATCTTTAAAAGCCATGGAACCTGCAATTTTGAAGGCCATTTCAGATGAGTCTACATCGTGGAATGAACCATCGACTAGTGTTACTTTTACATCAATGAGTGGATAACCGGCAAGAACGCCAGATTCACATGTTTCTTTCATTCCATTTGAAGCAGGGCCAATGTACTCTTTAGGTACAGCTCCACCAACAATTTTGTTGACAAATTCAAAACCTTTACCAACTTCAGCAGGTTCCATTTCAATTACTACATGACCGTATTGGCCTTTTCCACCAGTTTGTCTTGCATATTTTCCTTCACCTTTAGAGCTAGACCTAATGGTCTCCCTGTATGAAACTTGAGGAGCTCCAATATTAGCTTCAACTTTAAATTCCCTTAACATTCTGTCGACCAAGATTTCTAGGTGCAGTTCACCCATACCAGCAATTACTGTTTGGTTTGTTTCAGGATCTGTACTTACCCTAAAAGTTGGATCTTCTTCAGACAAAGCAGTTAGAGCTTTTGATAATTTTTCCATGTCACCTTTAGTTTTTGGCTCAACAGCAACTGAGATTACTGGTTCAGGGATAAACAAGGTCTCCAAAACTATAGGATCGTCTGTATTACATAAAGTATCACCAGTTGTTGTATTCTTAAGGCCTAAAACAGCTCCCAAATCTCCGGCCCTCAATTCATCTACCTCTTCTCTTTCATCAGCCTTTAAAATTACTAATCTCGAAATTCTCTCTTTAGAATCCTTAGTAGAATTCATTACATAACTTCCTTTTGAAAGAACGCCCGAATACATTCTTACAAAAGTTAATTTCCCATAAGGGTCAGACATCACTTTGAACGCTAATGCACTAAAAGGTGCATTATCATCTGAAGGCCTAACATCTTCTTTACCACTTGGTAAAACACCTTGTATGGGTTTTACATCAACTGGAGCAGGCAAGTAATCAACAACAGCGTCTAAAACGAGTTGGACGCCTTTATTTTTGAAAGCGGAACCACACAATACTGGTACCAATCCATGTCTTAAAACTCCTTCTCTAATACCTTTTTTAAGTTGATCTTCAGATAATTCTCCTGTTTCCAAAAATATTTCTATTAACTCTTCATCATTTTCTGCTACGCTCTCCATTAACTTATTTCTCCAATCAGCAGCCTCAGCCTCCATTTCAGATGGAATTGGTGCTTCTTCAATATCAGTACCTAAGTCATTTTTGTAAAGATAAGCTTTGTTCGCAACTAAATCAATTATGCCTGTTAAGTCACCTTCAGCTCCGATAGGAAGCTGAATTGGTAATGCATTTGCCTTTAATCGATCTTTAATTTGCTGATTAACCTTTAAAAAATCTGCACCAGTTCTATCCATTTTGTTAACAAAAACCATTCTTGGTACAGAGTATCTATCTGCTTGACGCCAAACCGTTTCAGATTGAGGCTGAACTCCACCAACCGCGCAGAATACTGCAATAACTCCATCCAACACTCTCATTGATCTTTCAACTTCAATAGTAAAGTCAACGTGACCTGGAGTATCTATAATGTTTATTCTGTGATCTTGCCAACTAGTAGATATTGCTGCTGCAGTAATAGTTATTCCTCTCTCTCTTTCTTGAGCCATCCAATCTGTTACAGCAGCACCATCATGAACCTCTCCTATCTTGTGGACCACTCCTGAATAAAACAAGATTCTTTCTGTTGTTGTGGTCTTCCCTGCATCGATATGAGCGGCTATACCTATGTTCCTTACTCGTTCTAGGGGAAAGTCGCGTGCCAATTTTAAAGCTCCAAATAAAATAAATTTTGAAAAGTATAGTTCACACAAAAAGTAAACTTTAATAATAATAAACTACTTAAGTACCTTTTTGACGAAATTAATATCTGTAATGTGCAAAAGCTTTATTAGCTTCAGCCATTTTATGGGTATCTTCTCTTTTTTTAACTGAACTACCAGTTTCATTTGCTGCATCCATTAACTCACCAGCAAGTTTTTGAGACATACTTTTACCATTCCTTGCACGTGAGAATGTTACGAGCCATCTTAGTGCCATAGCTGTACCCCTCTCTTGGCGAACTTCCATAGGTACTTGATATGTTGCACCACCGACTCTTCTAGCTCTTACCTCGACAAGAGGAGTAGCATTTTTAACAGCAGTTTCAAATAACTCGACAGCATTTCCCCCTGTTCTCTCGCTTATCAAAGAAAAAGCATCAGATAATATTCTTTGCGCTGTAGATTTTTTACCATGTTTCATCAATCGAGAAATCATCATTGATGCAAGACGACTATTAAATTGAGGGTCTGGAAGAACTGGTCTTTTTACTGCTGCATTACGACGTGACATGTTTTTAGAAAGTGATGTTTACAAATTAATCTTTTGGAGCTTTTGCGCCATACTTAGATCTGGATTGACGTCTATCTTTGACTCCAGCCGTATCTAAAGTTCCTCTTATTATATGATATCTAACTCCTGGCAAATCCTTAACTCTTCCACCCCTAAGTAAAACTACAGAGTGTTCTTGCAAATTATGACCAATTCCCGGGATATAAGCCGTTACTTCGAAACCAGAAGTTAATCTAACCCTCGCAACTTTTCTCAAAGCTGAATTAGGTTTTTTGGGCGTTGATGTATAGACTCTCGTACATACACCTCTTCTCTCAGGGCAAGCTTTTAGTGCAGGGGACTTGGTTTTCTTAGTCAGACGTTTTCTTTCTGATCCTATTAATTGTGAGATGGTGGGCATCTATTATAGATAGATAAAAATAAACATTCAACTATCATAACCTTTTACGAGCACCAACTAAAAGTTTTTAATCATATTTTTTTAAAAAATTTCTGAAATTAAAATTTTTTGGTAAATATTAATTATCTTTAGATTTATTTTCGTATTTATTTTTATAATAGGAATACAAAAGTAACTAAATAGAACTAAATAATCTATGAGAGAGAGTAACAAAAGAATCGTTGGGTCATATCAAGATAGTTATTCCCCAAATGGAATAATTGGAGAGAAAGATGCGTGTGGAGTTGGTTTCATAGCAAATGTTAAAGGGATAGAAAGCAACTGGATCCTTAAACAATCCCTAAAAGGTCTTAATTGTATGGAGCATAGAGGAGGTTGTGGAGGAGATAGTGATTCAGGAGATGGAGCAGGTATTTTATGTTCAATCCCTTGGAATTACTTAGAAAAAGAAGTTAATCATATTAATAAAAAAGAATATGATAAAGGTTTAGGCATGATTTTTATGCCTAATAAAAAAGAGAAAATTGAAGAATGTAAATCAATATGTGATGAGGAAGCAGAAAAATTAAGAATCAACAAAACAGCTTGGAGAACAGTGCCTGTTAATAATGAAATCTTAGGTCCTTTAGCCAAGGCAAATGCTCCGTTCATCTGTCAGTGGATTGTATTCATAGATAAAAAAAATCATCAGGATATTGAGAGGATTTTATTCCAATTAAGAAAAAGAATTGAAAAAAGAATAAGAGAAAGTTTTAAAAACCATGTTGGGGATTGTGAATTTTATTTCGCCTCACTAAGTTCTCAAACAGTTGTTTATAAAGGCATGGTGCGTTCTGAAATATTATCTGAGTTTTATCAAGATCTAAAAGAAGAGAGTTTTAAAGTTTCATTTTCTGTTTATCATCGGAGATTTAGTACCAATACACTTCCAAAATGGCCGCTAGCTCAACCCATGAGATTTTTAGGCCATAATGGCGAAATAAATACCCTCTTAGGTAACATCAATTGGGCTAAAGCTTCAGAAACACATATAGATGATTTTTGGGGAGATTTATCTAATGAAATTAAACCGATTGTAGATGTTAATAAAAGCGATTCATCAAATCTTGATGCAACCCTTGAGATTAATATTCGATCAGGTCAGCCAATAACTGATTCATTATTAAAACTTGTTCCTGAAGCATTTAGAGATCAACCTGAACTTGAACAAAGGGAAGACATTAAAGCATTTTATGAGTATTCTGCGAGCTCACAAGAAGCTTGGGATGGTCCTGCCCTCCTTGTATTTGCAGATGGAAATTTTGTAGGAGCAACACTTGATAGAAATGGTCTCAGACCTGCAAGATATTCAATCACAAATGATGGTTTTGTAATAATGGGTTCAGAAACAGGAGTAGTAGAAATTGAAGAGGAAAGAGTAATAGAGAAAGGTCGATTAGGACCGGGACAAATGTTGGCAGTTGATTTTCATCAAAATAGAATACTTAGAAATTGGGAGGTAAAATCTGAAGCAGCTAAAAGGCATGATTATAAAAATCTGCTCAGAATTAGAAGCTTAAATATTGAAAATAGTGAATGGGTTAAAGACTGCAAACTAAAAGACCTAGAGTTGTTGCAACAACAAACTGCATATGGTTTTTCAGCGGAAGATAATGATCTCATCTTAGATTCAATGGCTTCATTAGCTAAAGAGCCTACTTATTGCATGGGCGACGACATCCCATTAGCAGTCCTTTCATCTAAACCACACATTTTATACGACTATTTCAAGCAAAGATTTGCGCAAGTCACTAATCCTCCTATTGACCCTCTAAGAGAAAAACTTGTAATGAGTTTAGAGATGCATCTTGGAGAAAGATGTACACCATTTGAGATTAAAGATCCTAAACCTTTTATTCATTTACAAAGTCCAATTCTTAATGAGGAAGATCTTATTTCCATCAAACAATCAAAAATTAAATCTCAGATAATTTCAAGTTTGTTTGATATTGAGGAAGGGGTTCAAGGCTTAGAAAACCAATTAATAGCAATTTGTAAACAGAGTGAGCTTTCTATAAAAGAAGGTTGCTCTCTAATTATCATTTCTGATAAAGGAATTAATCCCAAAAAGACTTTTATTCCTCCTTTACTTGCTGTTGGGGCAATTCATCATTATCTTCTTAAAAAAGAAATCAGGCTAAAAGCTTCTCTCATAATTGAGACAGGTCAATGTTGGAGCACTCATCACTTAGCTTGTTTGATTGGTTATGGTGCAAGCGCAGTTTGCCCTTGGTTGACCTTCGAAGCAGGAAGGCATTGGTTAAAACACCCAAAAACTCAAAAACTTATAGATACCCAAAAAATTAATTCATTATCCATAACTGATGTTCAAGAAAATATTAAAAAAGCTCTTGAAGATGGTCTCAGAAAAATTCTTTCTAAAATAGGTATCTCACTTTTATCTAGTTACCATGGAGCACAAATTTTTGAAGCCGTAGGCCTTGGCTCTGACTTAATCGAAATCGCTTTTGATGGGACAACAAGTAGAATTGCTGGAATAACATTAAAAGAATTAACTAATGAAACACTTTCGATACATACAAAAGCTTTCCCAGAGATCGATTTAAAAAAATTAGAATTTTTAGGATTTGTACAATTCAGAAATAATGGAGAATATCACTCAAATAATCCTGAGATGTCCAAAGTTTTGCATTCAGCTTTAAAACAAGGACCAGGATACGATCATTTTGAAACTTACAAAAAACTCATTAGTAATAGGCCAACAACATCATTAAGAGATTTATTAACAATTAATTCAAAAAGAAAAAGCATTGCACTTGAGGAAGTTGAAAGTGTTGAATCAATTTGCAAAAGATTTTGCACTGGAGGAATGAGTTTGGGTGCATTGTCAAGAGAAGCTCATGAGGTTTTAGCAGTTGCAATGAATAGAATTGGTGGGAAAAGTAATAGTGGAGAGGGGGGAGAAGATCCAGCTCGTTTTAATGTTTTAAATGACATTGATGAAAATACTCAATCAGCAACATTACCGTTTATAAAAGGTCTAGAAAATGGGGATACCGCATGCTCAGCCATTAAACAAATAGCATCAGGTAGATTTGGAGTTACGCCTGAATACCTCAGAAGTGGTAAACAACTCGAAATTAAAATGGCTCAAGGTGCAAAACCAGGAGAAGGAGGACAACTGCCAGGTCCAAAAGTTGATTCTTACATCGCAAAACTAAGAAATAGTAAACCAGGAGTTGCCCTAATATCTCCTCCTCCTCATCATGATATTTATTCAATTGAAGATTTAGCTCAGCTCATCCACGACTTACATCAAGTTCATCCAAAAGCGAAGGTAAGCGTAAAACTAGTTTCTGAAATTGGTATAGGGACTATTGCCGCTGGAGTAAGCAAAGCTAATGCTGATGTAATTCAAATTTCAGGACATGACGGAGGGACAGGTGCTTCACCTCTAAGTTCTATAAAACATGCAGGTTTACCATGGGAACTAGGTGTAGCTGAGGTTCACAAATCTCTACTACAGAACAACTTACGCGGAAGAGTAATTTTGAGAACTGATGGAGGTCTTAAAACAGGTTGGGATGTAGTTATTGCAGCGTTACTAGGTGCTGAAGAATACGGTTTCGGTTCTGTAGCCATGATTGCGGAAGGATGCATAATGGCTAGAGTTTGTCATACAAACAAGTGTCCAGTTGGAGTTGCTACTCAAAAAAAAGAATTAAGAGAAAGATTTAAAGGTATTCCAGAAAATGTTGTCAATTTTTTCTTGTACATTGCTGAAGAAGTAAGACAGATAATGAGTAGTATCGGTGTATCTAATATGGAAGAGCTGATTGGTAATCAAGAATTTATTTCGGCAAGAAATATTGATCTTCCAAAAACTTCTAATATTGATCTTTCTGCTTTAGTAAATAATGAATGCTCCACCAATGATGATAGATCATGGTTAAAACATTCAAAAAATGCTCATGGTAATGGTTTTGTATTAGAAGACGAGTTTTTATCTGATACTAAATTCATAGATTCAATTAAAAATCACAAAAAATTTACAAAAGAAATTGAGATAAAAAATACCGACAGGAGTGTTTGTGCGAAAATATCAGGCGAAATCGCAGAAATTCATGGAAATAATGGCTTTAATGGCGAAATTAACTTAAATTTCAAAGGATATGCAGGACAGAGCTTTGGTGCCTTTTTATTGAAGGGAATGAATGTTCAATTAGAAGGGGAAGCTAATGATTATGTTTGCAAAGGAATGAATGGAGGAATACTTACAATAATTCCACCCAAAATAGATAAAGCCTCCTCCGAACAAGTCATCCTAGGAAATACTTGCCTTTATGGAGCAACGGGAGGGAAATTATTTGCATTAGGAAAATCGGGAGAAAGATTTGCAGTAAGAAATAGTGGTGCTACAGCAGTAACAGAGGGCGCTGGTGATCATTGTTGTGAATATATGACTGGTGGAAAGGTGGTTATCCTAGGTTCAACAGGAAGGAATATAGGTGCCGGCATGACTGGTGGAATAGCTTTTATACTGGACGAGAAGAATGATTTAAGTAATAAAGTTAATAAGGAAATAGTTAGCATTTATAAAATAACTTCATCAAATCAGGAAGATATTTTATTAGAAATTATTAGAGAATATCGAGCAAAAACAAATAGCTTAACAGCTTCCAAAATAATTGAAAATTGGTCTCATTTCAAAAGTACTTTCAAATTAATTGTTCCCCCTAGCGAAGAAGAGATGCTTGGCATAAAGAGAATGTAAATGCCTTTCTTTGTAAAAACTGAAATTATAAAAAAAGAATATTTAATTAAAAATGATTTAAAACGAAAAATAATTAACGAACATATTGATTGGATAAAAAAATTAAAAAAAGAGGGAATAAATATAAAAAGTGGTTTTTTAGTAAATGAGTTCAATAGGCCAGGTGATGGCGGATTACTAATTCTTGAGATGAATAACTATAAAAATGCACTAAAAATAATTAAGAATGATCCAATGATTAAAAATGATCTAGTTGAGTGGAAATTAAATGAGTGGGTAGATTCAAAGAAAATAAAATAACTATTTTGGATACATTTTCATCAGTTTTTGAATCTCTTCAGCATGATAACTGCTTCGAGTTAGAGGAGAACTAACTACTTGCATAAAGTCCAAATCTTTTTCCCCGAAAACTTTAAAATAATTAAATTTAGAGGGATTCACAAATCTTTGAACAGGTAAATGATTAGGGCCAGGAGATAAATATTGACCAATAGTAACAATATCAACGAAATTACTTTTTAAATCCTTAAGGAGACTTAATACCTCCTCATCTTTTTCCCCTAGACCAAGCATAAATCCTGATTTTGTATAAACTTTTGGAGAATAGTCTCTGGTTCTTTTAAGTAACTCAAGAGTTCTCTCGTATTTACCCTGAGGTCTTACTTTTTTATACAGCGAAGGCACAGTCTCAATATTGTGGTTTAAAACGTTTGGATTTGAATCCAGAACTTTTTCAAGCGCTTCCCAGTTGCCACAAAAATCAGGAATTAAAAGCTCAATAGTAGTTTCAGGAGATTTTTTTCTTACTTGATAAACACATTCAAAAAATTGAGATGCGCCACCATCATCAAGATCGTCTCTATTAACCGATGTGATTACAACATGTTTAAGCTTCATTCTAGAAACGGCTTCGGCAAGACGATGTGGTTCTGTTGGATCTAATTCTCTTTTAGATCTATCAAAATCAATATCGCAATATGGACATGCCCTAGTACAGCCAGGGCCCATTATTAGGAAAGTTGCAGTTCCACTAGCAAAACATTCACCAATATTAGGACAGCTTGCTTCTTGACATACAGTGTTGAGTTTTAAATCACTTAATAAATTTGCAGTATTACCGATTCTCTCAACTTGTGGAGCTTTTACTCTTAACCAATCAGGTTTTGAAATTAAACTATTAGAATTAGTATTCAAATTAATTGTTTCGGGCCTTTAAAGATTATTTTACTAAAAACAATTTGAATTAACTATTAATAATTTCAAATAGGAAACCTATTCAATCGAAGTCAAAAAAATAAATGAATTTAAGTAGAACATCCATAATTCAAAAAATCTTAATCCGTATAAATAATTGTGCAGAATTTTTGTTTCATCAACTCAAATAAAACAGTATTCAGAACGTTATTTTTAATATAGATATCAGAACATTTTAATAATTTAACAAGTCAGCAGATAAGAGTATTATTACCACTTTTTTGTACTAAAAAGTGTTTTTTTTCTAATTTATTGATACAGTAAAAAATATATGTAATAAAACATTGACTTTTAAATTTAAAAGAAAAAGTATTTTATTATCGGAAAAAAATAAACACTCTAAAGCAATAGGTTATGCTAGAGCTATCAATAATGAATATGAATATTTAGAAGAGCAAATAAAAATTTTGAAGGAAGAGGGTTGCAGTTTAGTATTCTCTGAATTTATAAGTTTAGATGAAGAAATCAAACCCCAACTCAATAAAGCTATAAATTCCTTATCAAAAGGCGATCAATTAATAATAACTCAGCTTGATCGAGCATTTAAAAATAAAAAAGATTGTTTGAGGACAATAAATAAACTTCTTAATAAGAATATTAAATTGCGAACTTTGAATGGTTTTTTTGCTGCTAATGAATTCTCTAATAAAAATTCTTCAATTTTTAAGATTTTATATGAATTAGATAATTTAGAAGAAAAAAGTTTAGGAGAAAGAAAAAAAGAACAACTATTACGCAGAAAATTATCTGGAAATAATTTGGGAGGAAGGCCCAAAATAAGTCCTTTAAAAGAATCTTTAGTAATCAGATTGCGTAATGAAGGATATTCATATCGATCAATCAGATCACAAACAGGAATTGCATTATCAACAATAAGAAGAGTGATTTTGGAAGGAGAATTAACATAAAATGAAAAGTAAAGAAATTGAGAATTTAATTAAAGAAAATTTTAAAGATACAGCGTTGCGGATTTATGAATTAGATAATGAAGATAGAAAAAGTTTGTTAGCTGAATATAGAGAATGGATTATGAATGATTTAGATTTTGAAGAAGTAATGATGTTACCTTATGAAGCATATACTGACGAATTAGATTCTAATTACTTAGACGATTTAATTTAATCCTAAATAGAATGTTTTTTATTAAATTCATATACTTCTTTTGATATTAATGGTAAGAGAGAAGTATCTTTGGAATATTTTTCTCCATCACAAAAAACAACTAATAAAGTGTGTAGAGATTGACTATTAGTCCACCAAGCAGAATCATGTCTAACTTCAGACATTAAGCCTGCTTTACTCCAAAGATTAACGCTTTCTGGTAATCCTGCACCCAAAAAACCATCTATTTGATTAAGAGAATCATTTTTAAGAACAACTTTATCTAAATTTCTTTTTAAAAAACTCCGTAAATTTAAATCATTTTTTTGATAGTCAATATGAATCATAATTTCTTCTAAAACCTTTGCAGCCGAATCAGAATTCATAGCATTTCTATTTTTATTATCATGTCCATAAAATTCTTTTTCACGACCAAATGGTCCATCATCCCAAGTCTTCTGACAGCAATTTATACCTCTCAATTCCTCCAAATCTAAATCATGCAGCCAATCATTTATTATACTTCTTTGATATTTCCAATTTTCCCATAATTCACCCTCAATACAAGGTCCACTTGTTGTTCCAGTAAGTAAATCAATTATGAAGCTTGTTGCATTATTACTTGAGAAAGATAACATTTTCCTTACAGCATCAATAATTTCATCTGATAATAATAAACTTCCTTTTTTAACCCAATAATATGCAGCAAGGCCATAAACTAACTTGACTATGCTGGCAGGGTAAACCATTTTTTTATTATTAATACCAGTTCCAAAACCCTTAAATACTGTTTTATTTTCACTTTTATAATTAATCCAAGTTATTGCAATATCTTCTCTTGAAAAATCTTTATTATAAGAGCATACTCTCCCTAAAATATCATTTAAGGCTAGACCCATCTCTTTACTTATATAGTAAAAGGACATTGTATGGAAAATTATAAAAATCCTATCTCACTATTTAAACAAACTAATTTTTCAAAAACTATTTGGTGGAAATTAAAAGTTAATATTTCTGGATATCAAAATGAAAAAGAAGATAAATTAGTAACTGAAATATTTAAAAATAGGATTTTTAGGCTTCTTTATCCAAACATTTATCAATATAATCAGAAATTTTCAAGAATTCTAGTTCAACTATATGAAGATGGCTACGTCTGCTGGATAAGTTTAGATGGATTGATTATTGAGGAATACGAATTGAAAAAAACTGAGAATTTAAAAAATGAACAATTCTTTATACAAGATAAAGTTATCTCAATTTTAAAATGGATCAAGGATCAAGCTGATTTAACGAATGAATACCTTTGGGGAGGCACATTAGGACCAAATTATGATTGTTCTGGGTTAATTCAAACTGCTTTTTTAAAGCATAATATTCAAATACCTCGAGACTCTTATCAAATAAAAAGTTTTTGTAAACATCTTTTTTATTTCAAAGAATCTTATGCAGTTCTACAACCAGGCGATCTTTTATTTTTTGGTAATAAGGAAAAATGTGATCACATTGGAATCTATAAAGAAGATGGTTTGTATTACCATTGCTCTGGAAAGGATTTTGGCAGAAATGGAATAGGATTAGATACCTTAAAACAAACTAATGATAAAATCTCATTACATTTTAAGAGCAAACTAATTTCTGCAGGTAGAGTGGTTAGAAATTATAGATGGGATAGAACCATACGTTAGTAAGTAGAGCTCAAATTTCAATCTAAAATTAAGTTTAAAATATCGCTTATTCTTTATTTTTAGGAATTAACCTACAGTCCAAATATTTTTAATGATTGGCATTATGGTATCTAAGTGTAATGTACCAACAAGTAGCCAAGCAAAAACAGCTCCCCCACAGCCTCCTAACCAAAATCCACTTGTAAAATCAGCCCAACCTGCTCTTGTAAATAAGTCCTTTGGTGGATTATTGACAGTCGCATCTGGAGGTTGAACATTAGGTGCTTTCCCAGGTGCATTGTAAAGAACTAAAAGTGCTGTCAAAATATGAACAGCTCCAATAGCAGCAAGAAGTCCAGCAGTTAGAGCAAATTCAGAATTTCTTAATGGGCCAGTCATAGTGAAAGGACCATATAGAAGATATCCAAAAGCTGCTCCAGTTTCTAATCCTCTAAAATTAGGAGAAATACCTTCTCTGTAAAAAGGTAAATTATTTATAAAGGCTTTTGTGAAATAGCCACTATTAACTGGGGTAGCTAAATTACCAACACATGGATCAGCAACTGTTTTTACTGCCCATTGTTCTGCAACACCAATATCATTTGGTTGTACAGAATTATCTATGTATTTCTCATCAAACTTAATTGAACTTGTTGATTCTGAGAATGATTTTTGAAAGTCGCTCATTTTTTTTAATAGTTTAGTGTTTAATAATTTATTCAGTTGCTGTAATAAATCTTCCAATCAATACGATAAAAACAGCAGGCATTGCTATACCAATTAATGGAACAAAAATTGAGGGTAACAGACTTGGTAAATCAGATGGCATAGTTCTTTAAACATCTTTAAACACTTTAGTATTTATCTGTGAAATAGTGTTAATTTTATTACTGGATGATATAAAAATTATTAACTTTTTACATGTTAAATTTTTTCGTAATTGTACTTATTATTTTTATAGGAATGTTGCTTCTATTTTTAAAAAAAAGAAGCTTTAGAAAGTTTATTAATAAAGACAAATTACATTCTGTTAAATTAAAAAAAAATAGAAAAAATAATAATAAATTTTTCTCTAATAAAAAAAGTTTTTTATACAAACACGAAGAAAAAAAGTACACATTATTTTATAAAAAATCTCAAAGAAATAAAATGTTTAGACTTTTTCAAGGGAATACAGAAGACAAATTAAAAGCATTAAAAATTGCGGAAGAATTGGCTGATAAATCAACATTATCAATTTTACGAAAAGGCTTAAGAGATATGTCTCCTGAAGTGGTTAAAATTTCAGCCTTATTAATAAGAAAATTTAGATAAAATTCAATTTTGATTGATACTACTTACTTATTGATCTAATTCTATAAATTGGACGATTTTGACTTTCATGATATGTTCTAATTAAAAGTTCGCTCAATAATCCAAAACTAAATAATTGAACCCCAGCAATTCCTAATATTAATGCAAACATTAGCAACGGACGATTTCCAATATCTTCACCCATTATTTTTAAAACTATCAAATAAGAACTAATTGCAAGACTCGTCAAAATACTTATAATTCCAACAAAACCAAATCCATACATTGGTCTTGTTAAAAATTTAGTCATAAACCATACAGTTAGTAAATCCATTAAAACTCTAAAAGTTCTATCGATTCCATATTTACTAGATCCATATTGCCTGCTTCTATGATTGACTTTAATTTCTTTTATTCTTGCACCTTCAATATTTGCTAAAACAGGTAAGAACCTGTGAAGTTCACCATATAACTTGATATCATCTATTATTTCTTTCTTAAAGGCTTTTAATGAGCATCCATAGTCATGCAACTTCAAACCTGTTACCTGAGCTATTAATTTATTCGCTATTTTTGATGGTACCTTTCTATTGATTAATTTATCTTTTCTATCAAACCTCCATCCACAAACCAAATCATAGCCATTATTAATTTCTGAAATTAATATAGGAATATCACTTGGATCATTCTGTAAATCACCATCCAAAGTAATGACGATATCCCCTTTAGAATTATCGAAGCCAGCTGCCATTGCTGCAGTTTGCCCATAATTTTTGCGAAGGGAAATAACAGACAATTCTTTAATTTTGAGAGTTAGTTGTTTTAATACTTGATGAGTATTGTCTTTAGAACCATCATTTACAACAATCAATTCAAAATTAAATTTATGAAATGACATTACATTTATAACTTCATCTAATAAATAACCAATACTCTCACTTTCATTGAAAACAGGGACGATAATAGAAATTACTTGTTTTATATCTGACATTTATATTTAATTATAATTATATAATTTTAACTTAAATGAGAACACTAAAATTAAACAAAAAAAAATCACCACAAAAGTGGTGATTTAAGTTATTTAAGGAAAATTTAACCAAACTTACCTGAAGTTGATGCTATGACAAATGCACCAAATGTAAGTATGTTTCCAATAGTGAAATGTGCTAGACCAACTAATCTAGCCTGAACAATTGAAAGTGCAACTGGCTTATCTCTCCAGCCAACAAGGTTAGCTATTGGAGTACGCTGATGTGCCCAAACTAATGTTTCAATTAATTCTTGCCAGTAACCACGCCATGATATTAGGAACATGAAACCAGTAGCCCAAACTAAGTGACCAAATAGGAACATCCAAGCCCAAGGGGATAGAGAATTTACTCCAAATGGATTATATCCATTAATAAGTTGAGCAGAATTTAACCAGAGGTAATCTCTGAACCAACCCATTAGATAAGTTCCTGATTCATTAAATTGAGCTACATTACCCTGCCAAATTGCTAAGTGTTTCCAATGCCAGTAGAAAGTTACCCATGCTAGTAAGTTTAATGCCCAGAACATAGCTAAGTACATAGCGTCCCAAGATGAACTATCACAAGTACCTCCACGTCCAGGTCCATCACAAGGGAATGCATAACCTAAATCTTTCTTATCAGGAATTAATTTTGTTCCCCTAGCATCAAGAGCACCTTTGATAAGGATTAATGCAGTTGTGTGAAGACCTAAAGCAATAGCATGATGAACTAAGAAATCTGCAGGACCGATAGGTAAGAAAGCACTTAATGCATCTTGTCTATTGATAAGATCCATCCAATAATGATTACCTGGCAATGAATTAGCTGCAAGACTTGCTGAGCTTGTAGGATCAGATAATAAAGCATTAAAGCCATACATCATCTTACCTTGAGCAGCTTGCACGAATTGAGCAAATACAGGCTCAATTAGAATTTGCTTTTCAGGATTACCAAAAGCCACAACAACATCGTTATGAACATAAATTCCAAGAGTATGGAATCCAAGTAACATTGTTACCCAACTAAGATGACTTATCAAAGCTTCCTTCGTTCCAAGCACTCTTGCTAGTACATTATCTTTATTTAATTCTGGATCATAATCTCTAACGAAGAAAATAGCACCATGTGCAAAAGCACCAACCATCAAGAACATTGCTATGTACTGATGGTGACTATATAAAGCTGATTGTGTCGTATAATCCCTTGCAATGAAAGCATAAGAAGGAAGTGCACCCATATGTTGAGCTACTAGAGAAGTCGCTACACCAAGTGATGCTAATGCTAGTCCAAGTTGGAAATGTAATGAATTATTTACAGTTTCATATATTCCATCGTGATTAATACCAAAACTACCTTTATGAGGATCATTAGGATGTCTTGTATTATGAGCTTCTGTAATTTCTTTAAGGCTATGGCCAATGCCAAAGGTATTTCTATACATATGTCCAGCAATTACAAAAACTGTTCCAATCGCAATATGATGATGCGCAATATCTGTAAGCCATAATGCTTCACTTTGAGGATGAAGACCACCTAAGAAAGTAAAGATTGCTGTACCTGCTCCCTCAGCTGTTCCAAATACTTGATCTAAAGAATCAGGATTTTGGGCATATGCTCCCCAATTTAGGGTAAAGAAAGGAGCGAGTCCTGCAGGGTGTGGAAGCACTGTTAACCAATTATCCCAACCTACATGCTGCCCTCTTGATTCAGGTATAGCAACATGAACCAAATGACCTGTCCAAGCAATACTACTAAAACCAAATAAAACAGCTAAATGATGATTTAATCTTGACTCTGCATTTTTAAACCAAGCTAAAGAAGGTCTGAATTTTGGCTGCAAGTGTAACCAACCTGCAAATAGAGTCCAACAAGCCAAAATACTCATGAATATTGAGGCTTGGAAAAGTTGCTCATTAGTTCTCATTCCAATTGTGTACCACCAATGGTAGAGACCTGAGTAAGCTATATTTACTGGACCACTAGCTCCAGCTTGTGTCATTGCTTCTGTGATACCAGATCCAAAATGTGGATCCCAGATAGCATGAGCAATAGGGCGAACGTGAGTTGGATCAAGTACAAACTGCTCGAAGTTACCTTGCCAAGCAATATGAAATAAGTTACCAGCTACCCAGAGAGCGATAATTGCTAGATGACCAAAATGTGTAGAGAAAAGCTTCTGATAAAGCTTTTCTTCGGTCATACCATCATGACTTTCAAAGTCATGAGCGGTAGCTATTCCGTACCATATTCGTCGGGTTGTAGGGTCCTGAGCTAGACCCTGGTTAAATGATGGAAATTTTGTTGCCATTGAATTAAAAAGGTGAAGTTCAGGTAATTAGCCCAGGCCGAAAAGGCGAGCATGGAAGAAAGCCCAAGTGGTAGCAATACCACCGACAAGGAAGTGTGTTACACCTACTGCTCTACCCTGAGTGATAGATAAAGCTCTTGGTTGAATAGTAGGAGCAACTTTAAGTTTGTTATGGGCCCAAACAATGGATTCGAATAATTCTTGCCAATATCCTCTTCCACTAAAGAGGAACATTAAACTGAATGCCCATATGAAG
Organism: Prochlorococcus marinus; assembly: GCF_001180265.1. Lineage (GTDB taxonomy): Bacteria > Cyanobacteriota > Cyanobacteriia > PCC-6307 > Cyanobiaceae > Prochlorococcus_A > Prochlorococcus_A marinus_H. The sequence goes on from NZ_CVSW01000097.1 coordinate 58,863, forward strand.
TGAGCTCCTAGGAACATCAAACCGTACATGCTTATTGATTGGCCATAACTTGTTAATACTTGAGAAGCTTGGGCCCAAAGGAAATCTCTTAACCATCCATTAATAGTAATGGAGCTTTGTGCGAAATTGCCACCAGTAAGTCCCCAAACATCACTCTGCATTTTCCAGGAAAAGTGGAAAATAACTATTGATAAACAGTTATACATCCAGAAAAGAGCCAAGAAGACGTGATCCCATGAAGAAACTTGACATGTGCCACCTCTTCCAGGACCATCACAAGGGAATCTAAATCCTAAAGAAGCTTTATCAGGGATCAACCTTGAACTTCTTGCGTAAAGTACTCCTTTGAGAAGTATCAAGACAGTTACGTGAATTTGGAAAGCATGAATATGATGAATCATTAAATCAGCTGTTCCTAATGGAATTGGAGCTATAGCAACCTTTCCACCAACCTCTACTAAACTTCCATTAAAAACTTCACTTAGGGCTTTGTGAGGTAGAGCTTCTGCAGTACCTGCTAAAAGAGAAGTTCCAACAGCAGATGCTTGTATACTCTGTACCCATTGAGCAAAAATTGGCTGAAGCTGGATTGCAGAATCACTAAACATATCTTGGGGTCTACCCAAAGCTCTCATAGTATCGTTGTGAATATATAGTCCGAAACTATGGAATCCCAACCACATACATACCCAGTTCAAGTGACTAATTAAGGCATCCCTTGCTTTAAGTATTCTGTCTAATACGTTATCAATATGTTTTGCTGGATCGTAATCTCTAACCATTGCAATTCCTGCATGCGCTCCTGCACCTACTATGAATAATCCACCTATCCACATGTGATGGGTAAATAATCCAAGAACTGTCATGTAGTCAGTAGCTATATATGGATATGGAGGCATCGCATACATGTGATGAGATACAAGTATGCTTATTGATCCAAGCATTGCTAGGTTAACCGCAAGCTGGGCATGTCTACTCTCTGCCATGAACTCAAAAAGACCTTGATGACCTTTTGGAGCAGGGAATAATATTGGGTCTCCTTGCTGTGAATCTAATATTTCTTTCATACTATGACCAATACCGTAATTGGTTCTATACATATGACCACCAATAATTGCTATTACACCAAAAGCTAAATGATGATGTGAAACATCAGTCATCCATAAGCTTCCAGTCACAGGGTTTAGTCCACCTTTGAAAGTAAGGAAGTCTGAGAAAGCTAACCAGTTTAAACTAAAGAAATTACCTGTACCACTTGCTAGTCCTGGAAATATCTGACCAATGATTTGTGGGTCACAAAGTTGATGCGGCATAGGCATATCTGCAATACTTGCTATCTCCTTGCCGTTGATAATTAAAGGAGAGCCTGCGTCAATTGCATCTAAAAGAGCTGCAGTAGGAGCTCCGATATGAATACAATGTCCAGCCCATGCTAAAGATCCTAATCCTACTAAACCTGCTATATGGTGGTTAAGCATAGACTCAATATCTTGGAACCACTCCATTTTTGGAGCTGCTTTGTGATAATGAAAAATTCCTGCATGAAGCATAAGTGCAGCCATTACTACAGCACCTATTGCTAAAGCCATCAGTTCACTCTCGTTAGTAATTCCCCATGCTCGCCACATGTGGAATATTCCTGAACTGATTTGAATACCGTTGTAATTGGCACCAAGATCAGCATTAAGCATTTCTTGACCAACAATTGCCCATACTTGCTGAGCTCCGGGTTTGACATGAGTTGGATCAGCTAACCAACCTGAATAATTAGAAAATCTTGCTCCATGGAAAAATGCAGCACTCATCCATATAAAAATGACTGCAAGATGTCCAAAATGAGCTGAAAAGATTTTTCTTGTTGCTTCTTCAGCATCGCCTGTATGCACATCAAAATCATGTGCGTCAGCATGCAAATTCCAGATCCAAGTTGTAGTTTTTGGACCTTTAGATAATTTACTTGACCAGAAACCTGGCTTATCTAATTTGGCAAAATCAATAGGTCTTGGATCGGCCTTAACAGGATCCTCCAAAACTTTTTTGTTTTTTTCTCCACTTTCTGGTGGGCTGATGGTCATCTAGCACCTCGAAAATAATTGACATTAAAGCCGATTGATCGGATCTTGAACTTACTTTTAATGATAAGGTTCAAGAAAACGAAACCTTCGGAACTTTAGATATTCGTTTCAAAAATAATAAGGCAAAGATTCTTTCGTTATGCATTAACGTAACAAATGTTCTAATGATTGTTACTATATGAATATTTTGTTAAATTCTTGTCTATGACTAAATTATGAGTATTTTTACTCAAATTTTCTATAAATTTCTTAAATTTTTTTTTATATTTCAAAGAAAATTTTTAAATCCAGCGACAGGATATAATTTCAACATTACTATCAATAATTTCTGATTTGAAAGGAATTGCTATAGGTCTATCTAATAATTCAAAAGAAATTTTAAAAAGGCTTAAAAAAACGGAATTTGTAAAATATATATATATTGCAGGTTCTTCAAAAGATAATGGAAAGGAATATGAACTAATTCAAGTACAAAAACCTAGGGAAATCTTACTTGAAAAATGGAAGGAGATAGATTTAATAATATTTATAGGCTCAATTGCTGCATCAATACGCATAATCAATTCTTTTTTAACCTCTAAAGATCAAGATCCAGGTGTAATTGTCATAGATAACAAATGTTCCAAGATAATTCCTCTTATTGGCTTACATCGCTCAAATACAAAAAATATTGCATGTCAAATTGCTAACTTACTTGGTGGCGAAATAATAGAAACTAATAATTCCAATGATCAAAGCTTCTTAAATCTTGATGCATTTGGGAATCAATGGGGTTGGAAAAGATCTGGCAAGACAAAAGATTGGTCAAAACTAGTAATTAAACAAGCTAAGAACGAAGAAATATTTTGCAAACAATTATCTGGTAATAGCTTATGGAAAACTTCAGAATCCGGGGAGACTATTAATCAAATTAATGAAACAGAAACTGAAAACCCAGATTCAACATTTCATGTGAGTATATTCGAAGATAATAAAAGAAATTGGCATCCTCCCGTATTATGGATTGGCATTGGATGTGAAAGAAATACAAGCAAAGAATTAATAGCAAATTCTTTAAATAATTTTTTGGAGTCAGGAAATTTATCACAGCAATCAATTGCGGGATTTGCAACTATTGATATTAAGAGAGATGAGAAAGGAATTTTAGAACTTTCTGAAGAAAAAAACTTGCCTATAAAGTTTTTTAGTAAAGAAGATCTTTCAACAATAATTGTTCCAAATCCATCAAATGTCGTGCAAAAAGAAATTGGCACACCTTCCGTAGCAGAAGCCTCTTGCTTACTCGCAGCAGGAGAAGAATCAAAATTATTAGAAGAAAAAAGAATTTTTAAAAATCAATCTGGGGCAGTAACTATCGCTATAGCAGAATCAAAAAATCAATATAATCCAACCCATGGCGAAATACATATTATTGGAAGTGGACCTGGTGATATCTCCTTCCTAACCAATGATGCAAAAAAAGCACTTGCAAGATGTACTGTTTGGATCGGATACAAAATGTATTTAGATTTAATTAAGCCCTTAAAAAGGAGTGACCAAGTTTTAATTGAAAGTAAACTTACTGAAGAAAAAGATAGATGTAATAAAGCAATTAAACTAGCCGAGGAAGGAATAAAAGTGGCTTTAATTTCTTCAGGTGAATCTGGATTTTATGGCATGGCTGGATTACTTTTAGAATTGCTTCAAAAACTCAAAAAAGAATATAGACCTTACTTTCAAGTTCATCCAGGTGTAAGTAGTATGCAATTAGCGGCTGCGATTAGTGGAGCACCACTAATGAATGACTTTTGTTCAATAAGCTTAAGCGATAAATTAACTCCATGGTCTTTAATAGAAAAAAGAATTGAAGGAGCTCTCGTGGGAGACTTTGTAATAGCTCTATTCAATCCTCAATCCATTGAAAGAAATTGGCAGCTAAAAAGTGCAATTGATCTATGTTTAAAATCCAAAAAAGGGGATACCCCCGTTTTAATAGCTAGACAGGTAGGGAGAGAGAATCAATCTAAAAACTTTTGCACTTTAAACACAATTCCTTTTCAAGAGATTGATATGTTATCAATAATTATTATTGGCAATTCTCAAACCACTTTAATAGATGAAATATTTCTTACTCCAAGAGGATATTTACAAAATTAAGCTAAGATAATCCATTATTAAGGAGAAAATATATTTTTTGCTTTTTTCTAATAAGAATACTAATCTTTTATAAAAGAATTATGAAAATAAATTGAAAAATATTGGTTTAATTTTGTTTGATATAGATGGTGTAATCCGCAGCGTAGAAAATAGTTATAGGCTTTCATTAAAAAAAACAGTTTACAAATTTTCCAGATGGGAGCCAAGTTATTTAGATATTGATAATGCAAAAAATGAGGGGATATGGAATAATGACTGGGATTTAAGTTTAGAGCTAATAAAAAGAAGAATAAAAAAAAAGAACTTAAATCTTGAAATTCCTTCAAGAGAGGAAATAGTAAAATGTTTTGGAGAGTTTTACTTTGGTGGAGATCCAAATAAAGATTGTAAATATTGGTCTGGATACATAACAAATGAAGAGTTATTAGTTGATAAAAAGTTTTTTGATTTAATTCAAAGCAATGGAATAATTTGGGGTTTTGTAAGTGGTGCAGAGTCTGCTTCTGCAAAATTTGTCTTAGAAAAAAGACTTGGACTAAAATCGCCACCATTAATTTCTATGGGAGATGCCCCTGAAAAGCCTGATCCTAAAGGTTTAATTGACTTATCAAAAAAACTTCTGGGAGATAAACTAGGCGAATCAAATATTCCAATTGCATACGTAGGAGATACTATTGCAGATGTAAATACAGTTATAAATGCCAGAAAAGAAATTCCATCCCAGAAATTCATCAGTATCGGTATAGCCCCCCCTCATTTACATTTAAATTCTCGATTAAAAGAACGTAATTCTTACGAAACAAATCTTAGAAATAGAGGCGCTGACTTGATTTTAAATTCTATTTATGACCTTGAAGATATTAATCTTGACTTGTTATAAATAAATATTAATTTAAAAATTCCTTAAATAATTACGGAGAGGGAGGGATTCGAACCCTCGACAAAAGTTACCTCCTGTAACTCCTTAGCAGGGAGCCGCTTTCAACCACTCAGCCACCTCTCCAGTTCTTATACATTATCAATTTTTTTGCAAACATTCAAAATTTTTTATTTAATCGAAATGTCTAATCAACTTGAACTCTAGGCAATCTATTTTTAAAAGAACAAAGAATTTCCCATGGAATAGTATTAGATTTTTTTGCCCATTCAAGAGGAGAGATTGTTTTATCTCCGTCAGATCCTAGTAATACCATGGTACTGCCAATTTTAATTTCATTTGAACCTGTTATATCCACCATCATTTGATCCATAGTTATAGAACCAACTTGGGGATAAAGTTTATTATTATGAATAACTTTTATCTTGCCTGAAAGATTTCTTGGTACTCCATCTGCATAACCAATACTTAATACAGCTAACTTAGTTTTTCTACTACTTACAAATTTTCCGCCATAACTTACACTTACACCTTGATCAATATTTCTTATAAATGCTACTTTGACCTTTAAAAATAAAGCTGGTTTAAGCGATAAATTTTTATCTATTTTTGCCAGAGGACTATATCCATACATAGAAAGTCCAACACGCACCATATTAAAATGAAAATCTTTATTGAGAAGCATACCCGCAGAATTAGCCAAATGAATCTTTATGTTGTGATTTCTATGAACGTTAATTTGCTTTAATAATTTCTGAAACTTATGTCTTTGTAATTGTGTACTACTTTTAGGATCCAATGAGTTATCTTCATCTGCAGATGATAAATGACTATATATTCCCTCTATTGAAACGTTTTCAAAAGATTTTATTTTTTCAAATTGCTGGACAAATTTATTAGATTCGAATCCTAGCCTTGACATTCCAGTATCAACCTTAAGATGCAGAGAAAATTTCAACCCAAATTGCTTCCCAATATTATTGCAAATTAAACACTCTCTTATACTGCTAATAGTTGGCATAAGATGATTGTTAAAGGATATTATTAAATCTCTCTTTGTGTATAGATTTCCGAGAATAAGAATTGGTTTTTCAACTCCAAAAGAACGTAGCTTAATACCTTCATTTAAAGTAGCAACGCCTAATATTGAAGCGCCGCCTTTTATAGCATAGTCAGATACTAATTTTGCATCATGTCCATAGCCATCAGCTTTGACAACTGCCATAAATTGACAATTTTTTCTCAGCTTTGTTCTTAACTGCCTTACATTTGCCTCTATTGCTTTGCCTTTAACTTCTATCCATGCTCTTTGTTTTGGATCTATATTTTGTTTAAAAGTTGGATATTTATCAAAATTAAATCCCTGACTGGTTTGCCTAATTTGCATTAACTTTGCACAAATATATGCGCTTATTGAAATATACAGTTAGCATGACATGTAAATTGTATTTTGGCATGGGCCAGACTCTAGTTTTAAATGCATCTTATGAACCTTTAAACATCACTTCTTGGCGAAGAGCTGTCATTTTGATGATTAAAGGCAAAGCAGAAAGCTTAGAGGAAGATAAATCATGTTCAATACACAGCGGTAAAAAATTGCCGACAGTTATTAGACTGCGTTACTACGTGAAGGTTCCTTTTAGAGAAGTTTCTTTAACTAGAAAAAATATTCTTCTTAGAGATAATAATGCTTGCCAGTACTGTAGCTGTAAGGGTAGTGACTTATCAATAGATCATGTTTTACCAAGAAGCAGAGGTGGAACAGATAGCTGGGAAAATGTTACAACTGCATGCCTCAGATGTAATGTACAAAAAGGTAACCGAACCCCAGAAGAGGCAAATATGCCTTTAAAACGAAAGCCTTATCGTCCACTTAGTAATCTCAATTTTGAGGCCACAAGACAAATAGATTCTGGCAGACATAAAGAATGGAGTAAATACGTAATAGGAATTGCAATCTAATAAAAAAATCTTAATTTACTTCGTTATTAAAATCTTCCATAATTCTTTTTTGTTCTTGGGCTATGCATGCATCAATCACTTCATCCAATTGACCAGCAAGAATTGGCTCTAATGAAAAATTGGAACCTAATCTATGATCAGTTGTCCTGTTATCTTTAAAATTATAAGTTCTAATTTTTTCGCTCCTATCACCTGTTCCAACTTGGGAAAGCCTTTGTGATCTCACTTTTGCATTAGCTTCTTTTAATTGAATTTCATATAATTTAGCTCTTAAAATTTCCATTGCTCGTTCGCGATTTTGCAATTGTGATCTCTCTTGAGTACAAAAAACTCTTATTCCTGTAGGCTTGTGGAGAAGATCAATAGCTGTTTCTACCTTATTAACATTTTGTCCCCCTGCACCTCCTGATCTTGCTGTACCAACCTCTAAATCAGTTGGATCGATCTTAACCTCAACAGGATCAGCCTCAGGCATGACTGCCACTGTAGCAGTAGAGGTGTGAACTCTACCTTGAGATTCAGTAGCTGGAACTCTTTGTACTCTATGTACACCAGCCTCAAATTTAAGTTGACTATATACAGAATCTCCCTTAATAGAGATAACTAACTCCTTAAAACCTCCCATATCTGACTCGGAAGCACTAACAGGTTTAACAGACCATCCAATTTTTTGTCCATATCTTTCATACATTCTTGCTAGATCACCCGCCCAGATACAAGCTTCGTTACCTCCGGCGCCGGCTCTAATTTCTAACATAACACTTCTCTCATCTCTAGGATCTTTAGGCAATAAGGCAATTGTGATTTTTTGAATCAGTTCATTCTTACATTCCTCAAGAGTTATTAACTCCTCATTGATAAAAGATTCCATTTCTTTATCATTTCTATTATCTTTTAGTAGATTTTTTGAATCTTCGATTTCTTTGTCAGTATCAAGCAACTTATTAAAGTCAATTACTAAAGGTTCCAATTTAGACCTTTCTCTTGCTATTAATTCTAATTTTTTTGGATCATTAGCAATATCAGGATCGGCAAGCTGCACTTCCAAATTTTCAAAACTTTCTGAAGCAGTTTTCAACCTTGCAATTAATGTTGAGTATTCCAATTGAAATTATGCTTAATTTTTGGAAATTCTATTTTTTAGAATCTTTTACTTCTTTTTGATCTTTTGATGTGGCTGAATTAGCCGAACCCATTCCATATTTTTTCATAAACCTATCAACTCTACCTTCTGTATCAAGAATTTTCTGAGTTCCAGTAAAGAAAGGATGATTACCACTCCAAACATCTACATGTAGTTCAGGTTGCGTTGAGCCAGTAGTCATTACAACTTCCCCATTACAAATAACTTTTGCATCTGGGTACCATTTTGGGTGAATTTCTGATTTAGGCATAATTTAAATTCCTTTAACGTTTTGAGAATTGTGGAGCTTTTCTTGCTTTTTTAAGACCATATTTTCTTCTCTCCTTAGCTCTGGGATCTCTACTGAGATGACCTTCAGTTTTTAGAGGTTTCCTATTATCGGGAGACAATTCGCAAAGTGCTCTTGCTGCTCCTTGCTTGATAGCGTCTGCTTGACCTGTCAATCCACCACCAAAAACATTTACCAAAATATCATAAGAATTTTCGAGTCCTAATGTTTGCAAAGGCGCTTTAATTGAATTTAAGTGAAGAGGATTGAAGTTTAAGTAATCATCTCCAGAACGACCATTAATTTTAATTTGTCCATTCCCAGGAATCAATCTGACTCTAGCGACTGAAGTTTTTCTTCTTCCAGTTCCCCAATAAACAGCTTTGTTCTTTATTTGACTATTCATTTTGATAAATTAACTATTTAATAATACAGGATTCTGGGCAGCATGAGGATGATCAGCTCCTTTATAAACTTTTAGTTTTTTAAACTGCTGTCTTCCTAAAGAGTTATGTGGAAGCATGCCCTTAACAGCTTGCTCTATAATTCTTTCAGGAATTCTTTCTTGTAGAGACTCAAATTTTTCAACTTTCATTCCTCCTGGTCTTCCAGAATGTCTTCTATACAACTTTTGTGATGATTTTTTACCTGTTACTTCCACTTTTTCGGCATTTACTACAATTACAAAATCTCCAGTATCTAGATGAGGTGTAAATGTTGGTTTATTCTTACCTCTTAATACAGTTGCAATTTCAGTAGCAAGCCTACCAAGTGTCTTATCTTTTGCGTCAACTAAAAACCAATTTCTTTCAATGGTTTCTAAAGATGGAGTAATTGTTTTATTCATTTACCAAGTTTATGCAAATAAATTCAAAGTTAGTTTTAAATTCTACCTTATTGGAGGAATATTAAACAACAGTTTTGAATGATTTAAATAAAAATTTTCTTAATTAAACTTTAATTAAGAAAAACCCTTAATTAAAAATATAGGAAAAAAATCATTATTATTAATCTGTTTAAAAACATTTTCTTCATAAACAGCATTTACAAAACATAACCCCTTAGCTGGAGCAGATTCTTTAACATCGTTTTTCTTTTTATTAACCCATCTATCCGTAAAAATTTCTGGCGATATTTTTTTTTCTCCAACCAAAACTAGTTGACCAATAATTAAACGGACCATTCCATACAGAAAACCAGTAGCTTTAATATCAACTAAAATCAAATCTTCTACTCTTTTAATATCTATATTTTTTATTTTTGTAATAGAGTTTATTCTTTTACTTCCACTTTTCTGAAAAGCAAAAAAATCATGCTCCCCTTCCATTTTCTTTGATGCATTTAACATTAAAACTTCATCTAGCACTTTTTGGTACCTATGCCATGACCAATTATTTATGAACAAGTTAGGGAATTTGCTGTTATTAATTACATATCGATAATGTCTATACATTGCTGAGTAGCATGCATGCCAACTATCTTTAACTTCAACCGATTCCAAAATTTTAATTGTTGAAGGTAATAGACTATTTAGCACATCGGAATAACAATTTCCTGGAATAACGCAATCAATATCACAGTGTACTACTTGTCCAGATGCATGAACCCCTGCATCAGTTCTCCCTGCTGCAAAAGTCTTTACTTCATTATGTGTGATTTTAAATAGAGCATTCTCTAGAATTTCCTGAACTGTGATCGCATTTTTTTGTCTTTGCCAACCTGAATAATTAGAACCGTCATATTGGACTAGTAAAGCTATTCTTTTCAAAAGATATTTTCTAGTAAAAAGCCCCTTAATTAACTAACTTAAACGAGCTCAATTATAGCCATCTGAGCGTTATCTCCTTTTCTAGCAACAGTTCTGACTATACGAGTATAACCTCCTTTTCTATCTCCATATCTTTCTTTTGCTTTTTCAAATAAAGAATGGACTAATTTCTTATCATAGATGTATCCAATGGCTCTTCTCCTTGAAGCCAAACTACCTTCTTTAGCGAGAGAAATCATTCTTTCAGCTTCATTCCTTAGGGCTTTTGCTCTTGCTTTAGTTGTTGTTACTCTACCTTCCCTAATTAATTGTGTAGTCAAACCTCTTAAAAGTGCTTTCCTCTGATCAGCAGGTTTACTCAATAATGGAATTCTAAGTTGGTGTCTCATAATTTTAAAATTGTTAAACAGAGGTTCTGCTTTGTGGAATAGAAATTCCTATACGTTCAAGAGCTTCAATCACTTCATCTGCAGATTTAGAGCCAAAGTTCTTAATTTCAAGAAGATCTTCATAGCTAAAGCCCATTAAATCCGAAACTGAATTAACTTGTGCTCTTTTTAAACAATTATATGCTCTAACGGACAAGTTTAGTTCCTCAAGAGGAATTTGAGCTTCAGGAGATGGTTCAGGTTCTTCAGGGATTTCCTCAACCATTGTAACAGTAGCAAGAGGTTGAAAGAGTTCTATTAACTGGTTTGCAGCTTCAGCAATAGCATCATCAGGGCTTGTAGAGCCATCTGTTACTACTTCCATTTTTAGTCTTTCTCTTCCTGTTCCGCCTTCTGCTACAGCAGTTTCATCAATCGTAAAATTTACTCTCTTAACAGGCATAAATACAGCATCAATTTGAAGTAAATCAATAGCAGATGTTTCTTCATTCTTACGATCCACTGGTCTATATCCAACACCTCTTTCAACATGTATTTCCAACTCTAAGTTATGACCGTCCTGAATAGTTGCGATCGGTTTTTCACCGTCAACAATTTCAACCTGAGAAGAAAATTGGATATCATTTGCCTTCACTTCCATTGGACCGGTTGCTACTAACCTGCCGATTTCGAGCTCTGGATTAGAACTATTAATTGATAGTTGCTTACAATTTAAAAGAATATCTAAAACGTCTTCTCTAACACCAGGAATAGTGGCATATTCATGGTTAATTCCTGCTATTCTTACTGCAGTCACTGCACTCCCTTCAAGTCCTCCCATAAGGACTCTTCTAAGAGAATTTCCCAAGGTTGTAGCTTGTCCCCTTTCTAGTGGGCCAATTAAAAAAGTTCCTGTTTGGGAGCGATCATCTGCTATTTGATGGTCGATTCTGTCAATCTGGTATTGCAACACGGAAAAAAATTAGGTTAAAAGGTTTTTTGGGTGGTTTGGAGAATGGTTAGAGGATCTAAACGCGTCTACGTTTAGGTCTTCTACATCCATTATGAGGTAATGGAGTTACATCTCTTATTAGAGTTATTTCTAAACCGGCCGCTTGTAAAGCTCTTATGGCGGTTTCCCTACCTGAGCCAGGTCCTCTAACTAATACTTCTATTTGTCTCATTCCTTGATCAAGTGCTCTTCTGGCTGCAGCTTCAGCCGCTGTTTGAGCAGCAAATGGTGTACCTTTCCGAGCGCCTTTAAACCCACTTGCGCCTGCAGAAGACCAAGAAATTACATGACCAGACGTGTCAGTAATTGAGACAATAGTATTATTAAATGTGCTTTGGATATGTACCACACCATTAGGTACATTACGTTTAGATTTCTTTGAACCTGTTTTTTTTACTGTAGCTGCCATGATGTTTGAATTTAATACTTCAATTTTTAGATAGATTTAGTTAATTATTTTTTTCTTCCAGCAACTGTTTTCCTAGAACCCCTTCTTGTTCTTGCATTAGTTCTAGTTCTTTGACCTCTTACTGGAAGACTCATTCTATGTCTTCTTCCTCTAACACACCCTATATCTTGCAAACGTTTTAAAGCCATTCCTTCTTTTCTTCTCAAATCTCCTTCTAAAGTGAAATCTTCTGTGGCACCTCTAAGTTTTTGCACATCAGAATCTGAAAGGTCTTTCACACGAGTATCTGGGTTTACGCCCGTATTAGCAAGAATTAGCTTTGATCTTGTTAAACCAATTCCATAAACGTATGTTAGTGCAATTTCGACTCGCTTTTCGCGAGGTATGTCAATTCCTGCAATCCTGGCCACGTGTTTTGAATAAAGTAAAAGTTTGAATTTAAGGGTTGAAATTTAACCCTGACGTTGTTTATTGCGAGGTCTTTTCTTGTTAATAACAAAAATTTTACCTCTTCTCCTCACGATCTGATCGTCAGGACTAATTTTTTTGACTGAAGATCTGACCTTCATAGGGGTTTAACAAATAAAACGTTAATACTATATTCTACATCATCATCAAGCCATTTTTTGTTTGATATCAGAGGAAATAGTTTTTAAATCTCTATCAGCATCAATATATTCTAATAATGAGAGATCTTTAAAATATTGAATCAATGGTTCTGTAGTTTTTTTATAAATATCAACTCTTGTTCTAATTGTCTCTTCTGTATCGTCTTTTCTCCCCCTTAAAAGCAAACGCTTAATTAGCACTTCTTCTGGAATATCTAAATAAAAAACCATTTCTAAAGGTTGATTTATTTCAATTAAAACTTCATTCAATGAATTTGCTTGAGATAAATTTCTTGGGTAACCATCTAGAATCCAGCCTTTATTATCCTTAACTAAATTATGTCTTACTATCTTTAATACGAGTTCATCGCTAACAAGTTCCCCTCGATTCATAATATCTTTAACCTTGATACCAAGGGTAGTATTCATTTCGATTTCTTTTCTTAATAATTCACCAGTAGAAAGGTGTAAGTAAGAATTAGTTTGACTTAGCAATTCCGCTTGAGTGCCTTTCCCTGCACCAGGAGCCCCTAAAAATAGTAAATGTCTCTTCATTAATTATTAATTAGTCCCTCATACCTTTGTGAAATAACATAAGTTTGAATTTGCTTAGCAGTATCAATAGCCACGCCCACAAGGATGAGTAATGAAGTTGCTCCTAAACCTTGAAAGGTCTGAACATTTGTAGCTCTTTCTACTGCAGCTGGAATTATAGCAACTGAACCCAGAAATAATCCTCCCAATAATGTCAACCTATTTTGTATACCTGAAAGGTAATTTGCTGTATTAGTTCCTGGCCTAACTCCTGGAATTGCTACTCCTCCTTTCTTTAAATTTGAAGCCACATCAATTGGATTAATTGTCAGGGATGCATAGAAATAAGAAAACCCCAAAATTAATGCGAAAAAAGTAAGAGCATATGGCCATGGATTAGAAGATCCGGGATTTAAACTACTGGCTAACTTGATTAAGACTGGATTGCCGGTAACATTTGCAATAGTTATTGGTAAAAAGATTAAAGCAGATGCAAATATAATAGGCATAACTCCTCCTGCATTTAATTTCAAAGGTAAATAACTTTGCCTAGTAGGAAGTAGTGTTGAATTTCCTATCTGTCTTTTTGCACTAACAATAGGAATGCGTCTTGCTCCCTCTTGCACAAAAATGATCCCAACAATTGTCAGTAAAAATACTCCAAGTAAAACTGCTATACCTAAAACATCTCCTCTATCACCAGTTTGAGCTTTTTCAATGGTTGAACTTAGAGCCTTAGGTAAAGTAGAAACAATATTCAAAAAAATTACCAGTGAAGCACCTTGACCTATTCCTTTCTCCGTAATAATTTCACTAAACCACATTACTAACATTGAACCAGTAACTAGTGCAATGGAGGTTTGTAAAACAAATGTAGTTTCACTTATCCCCTCAATAGCATATTGTCTTAGAATTAAGGAAAAAATTATACTTTGCAAAAAACCCCATCCTAATGAAACATATCTAGTTATTTGAGCAATTTTTCTTCTTCCCGCTTCCCCTTCATTTTTTTGTAAATCTTCAAGCACAGGCAATGAAGCTGTAAGAAGCTGAATAATAATTGATGCATTAATAAAAGGAAGTATACCTAATGCAAATATTCCTAAGGTTGAAATACCTCCTCCAGTAAAAATATCTAAAAAACCTATAAGTTGCCCTCCTTGATCTATAAAATTTTTAAAAGCAACCCTATCAATACCTGGCATAGGGATATATATACCAAGTCTAACTAAAAGGAGAAGACCTAAAGTAGTTAAAACTCTACTCCTTAGCTCTTTATTTAAAAATAATTGGGAAAGTATTTCAGAAGCGCTGGGATTTCTACTTTTGTTGACAAACATTTTGAAGCCTTCTTAAATTATCAAAAAATTTATTTGTTGTTTATAAGCTCGCAGGATCCACCTGCATCCTCAATTTTTTGTTTTGCAACTTTTGTGAATGCATGAGCTTGGACTTTTAACTTTACATTTATTTTTCCGTTACCAAGAATTTTTAAAGGGTATTTTGGCTTGAAGATCAATCCTTTTTTAACTAATGAGTCTAGGTTAACAGTATCGTTGTCTTTGAAATCATTTAATTTTTCTAGATTAATAATGGAAAAGTTTTTTTGATTAATTATTTCAAAGTGCTTTAATTTTGGAACTCTCCTATATAAGGGCATTTGGCCTCCTTCGAACCCTGGACGTGTAGGTCTTCCAGAACGTGACTTTTGTCCTCTCATTCCAAAACCACATGATGCACCCTGACCGGCTGCAATACCTCTACCTTTTCTTAATTTTTTCTTTCTCGAGCCAGAATTTGATTTGAGTGTATTTAATGTTGAAGTCATGATTTTCAAGAATAGAGCTGTTCAAGTGAGATGCCTCTCTCTCTCGAGGCAGATTTGTGTGTTCTTAATTGAGAAAGAGCAACCATAGCAGCTCTTGCATTATTCAAAGGTGTTTTACTAC
Source organism: Prochlorococcus marinus (assembly GCF_001180265.1). Taxonomy (GTDB): domain Bacteria; phylum Cyanobacteriota; class Cyanobacteriia; order PCC-6307; family Cyanobiaceae; genus Prochlorococcus_A; species Prochlorococcus_A marinus_H. The sequence goes on from NZ_CVSW01000097.1 coordinate 73,973, forward strand.
CCAATCTTTTTGCTAAGACATTTTTGATGCCTGCTAATTCTAAAACTGTTCTTATTGAACCACCAGCAATTACACCTGTACCTGGAGCAGCTGGTCTAATTAATACATTAGCCGCACCATCTCGACCTATAGATAAAGTTGGTATTGAATTATTTGGGGTTAAGGGAACCCTAACAAGATTCTTTTTACCATCTGAAACTCCCTTTCTCACAGCACCAATGACATCCCCTGCTTTACCAACTCCAACTCCAACTTGACCTTTCTCATTACCTACAACAACAATTGCTCTAAAACTCATTTTTTTTCCACCCTTAACAGTCTTAGAAACACGTCGAATTTGAACTACTCTTTCTTGCCAATCAGAGTCTCTCTCAAGATTTTTTGAATCACCTCTTCTATTTCTTTTTCGATCATTACGATTATTCTTTTTTTGTTCTACAGGCATAGCTACTGGAACGTTATCGTTATTCGCTTGAATTTCTTTTGTTGGAGTGTCAGTCATAGTAAAAAATTAAGAGTTAGAATTCTAGGCCAGCTTCACGAGCAGCGTCCGCAAGTGCCTTTACTCTACCGTGATATAAGTTACCTCCACGGTCAAAAATTACTTGCTTAATACCTTTTTTTATCGCTCTTTTTGCTAATAATTTTCCAACAATGGAAGAAGAATTACAATCAGCAGATAATTTCTCAGATTTTTCTCTCAATTCTTTATCAACAGTTGAAGCTGAGCAAATAGTTGTTTGAGCGTTATCATCTATGACCTGGGCATAAATATGGTTATTGGAGCGAAAAACAGATAATCTTGGGCGCGTTGCATCTCCAATTAAGAATCTTCTTAATCTTCTATGTCTTTTTTGAGTTTGTAATTTCCTGGAAAGTTTGGTCATTTTTTTATTTGGAATTATTTTTTGCCGGATTTACCAGCTTTTCTGAGAATTCTCTCATCATGGTATTTAATTCCTTTTCCTTTATATGGCTCTGGAGGTCTAATTGATCTGATTTTTGCTGCTTCATTGCCAACAATTTCCTTATCAATTCCAGATACGGTAACGTTTGTATTACTCTCAACTTTGTATGTTATACCATCGGGGGGGATCATTTCTACAGGATGACTATATCCTGCACTTACAACTAGATTTTTACCTTTTACTTGTGCTCTTGATCCAACGCCAACAATTTCTAGTTTCTTTGAAAAACCTTGCGTAACCCCTTCGACCATATTTGCAATTAAGGCTCTACATAAACCATGTCTCTGCCTTGAATATATTTTGGTTGTTGTAGGACTTACGACAACAGTATTATCTTTCTTATCAAAACTAACTCCCTCAGGCATGAGACGTTTTAACTCACCCTTTGGTCCTTTCACTGTAACTGTTAATCCATCAAAATCAACTGTAACTTTTTCTGGAATAAGTACTGGTGTTTTTCCGATTCTTGACATGATTAATTCTCCTTAATAAACATAGCAGAGGACTTCGCCGCCAATGCCTTGCTTTCTAGCATCGCGATCACTCATAACGCCTTTAGAAGTTGAAATTATGGCAACTCCAAGACCTCCAAGAACTTTTGGTAAACCTCTAGTATTTTTATATATTCTCAAACCAGGTTTACTTACTCTTTGCATAGATCGAATAGTAGGAAATTTGTTTTTACCACTATATTTTAGACCGAGTATTATTTGTGATTTATAACCTTCACCTTCCTCATTAATATCAGAAATAAATCCCTCTTTTTGAAGCACTTTTGCAATACTTAGGGACATTTTTGAACCTGGGATTGTTGTGGTTGTATGCTTTTTTTGACTCGCATTTCTAATTCGAGTAAGCATATCTGAAATAGGATCGTGATTTGACATAGTTTTAATTTAATTCTTACTAAAAGGCATTCCTAACTCTTGCAAGAGAGCTTTACCTTCTTGATCTGATTTTGCACTAGTAACAATAGTTATATCCATACCTCTTATTGAATCTATTTTATCAAAAGAGATTTCAGGAAAAATCAATTGCTCTTTCACTCCAACGGTATAATTTCCTCTCCCATCGAAACTTTTTGGATTAACTCCTCTGAAGTCTCTTATTCTTGGTAAAGCTAGATTTATAAATCTCTCCAAAAAGGAATACATCCTGTCTCCTCTCAAAGTAACAGTACAACCAATCGGCATGCCCTCACGAATTTTAAAACCCGCGATAGCTTTTTTAGCCCTAGTTACAAGGGCCTTTTGTCCTGTGATTGTTGCCATTTCGTTTAAAGAGGCTTCTAGAGCTTTCGAATTTGAAGCTGCCTCACCAAGACCTCTGTTAACGTTGACTTTGACAACTTTAGGTACTTGATGAATATTTTTAAGACCAAGGTCTTTTAGAAGTTTTGGTCTTATTGATTCTTTGTAGCGATTTTTTAGAGTCATAATTTTTTGTTAATTCTGGTCTTTGTCAGAATTGATAAATTAGAAAAAGTTGAAATCTGGTTTCTGATGAAAAATTAATCAATTACTTCACCAGTTTTCTTCAATCTTCTTTTCTTAACCCCCTCTTTATCAATAAAGTATTCAATCTTACTTGTAAGATTTTTGTCCTTTGAAAAGAACATTACATTTGATGCATGTAAAGATGCTTCTTCTGTAAGTATTCTTCCAGTTTCTCCTTCCTGAGTTGGTTTTACATGTTTGGTCCTAAGGTTAATTCCCTTTACAACTACTCTATTTTCAAGAGGGATAGTTTTTAAAACCTCACCAGTTTTCCCTTTATCCTTCCCATTAATTACTTTTACCAAATCTCCAGTTTTGATTCTCATTTTTATTCTCTGGAAATTTTTCTTTTGCTTTAATGAATCCAACATTTAAATCACCTCCGGAGCAAGAGAAACAATCTTTGTATAATTTTTATCCCGTAGTTCTCTAGCTACAGGACCAAAGACTCTAGTACCTTTTGGATTCTTATCTTCATTAATCAATACTGCCGCATTGTCATCAAATCTGATTGAATTACCAGTATTTCTTCTTAATGTTGCTTTAGTTCTGACGATAACAGCTTTAACAACTTCAGATTTCTTAACTCCCATGTTAGGAAGAGAATCTTTTACAGTTGCTACAATCACATCCCCGACATGTGCATACCTTCTATTAGAACCTAAAACCCTAATACATTGGAGTCTTTTTGCTCCGCTATTATCGGCAACTGTTAAATAAGTTTCTTGTTGAATCATTTTTTAACCTCCTTAGCCTGACTTTTTTTATTGAGAATAGACTCTATTGCCCATC
>NZ_CVSW01000098.1 GCF_001180265.1 Prochlorococcus marinus
AATATTGTGGAATTAACTGAGCTAATTAGGGATTACGTTGCTACAGAATTATTATCAAGTATTGAACTTGACTTTCTTGAAGGAGAATTATGGGAAACTACTCAACATATCGCAGAAATAAATACAGTAATCAAAGCCCCTAAAAACATATGCAAGAAACTAGGACTAGATGACAAATCTTGTTGGCATTTATGCTGTGCAGCAGTTCTTGACTCCTCAAGACCATTAAAAAATGGACAAAATAGAGTTGATGATTTTAAAAGACTAATTAATCTAAATGAAATCAGCTACATATAAAAAAGACTCAATGATACGTTTACTTATTGCTTCAATTCTTTTTTTTATACCACTAGGAGGTTTTGCTGATGAAAAGCAAAGAGAAATTGAGAATGAAGCTATAAATCTTGTCATTAAAAAATATGGAAAAGGCCTAGAAAATAGATTAAAAGGAACGGGAGTAACCCCCAGTTATCGAAGTTGGTATGAAAATGATTGTTTTGTAAGTATTGCAGCAGGTAAATACCAAGAAGATACTTGGTCGGCAATAAAGTGGTTTAGCGTTAATGTCTGTTCTGAATCAGCTGAAATAATGGAAAGTGAATGAAGGGAATAAAACGCCTCTTAGTTTTGCAGCATTTAGAAATAGAGGGGCCAGGTCTTTTTGAACAATTT
>NZ_CVSW01000099.1 GCF_001180265.1 Prochlorococcus marinus
GAATTTTTCCAATTCGAGAATTACTTCAGCACTAATGCTTGCTAAGTCAATTTTCTGAGGATTAAATAAAGCTTCCCATTTTGTTGTTCCAACCTCTAAAAGATCCTGAGATAAGAGTTCAATCTCTTCTAAACGTCTTTTAATAACCTCTTGCAATTTTGAAATATCTATTTGACCAAGTTTTTGACTTTGAACCGCCAAGGTAGCTGCAGTTAAAGGAGTTCTTAATTCATGTGCGACCATTCTTAATAATCTTTCCTGAGATTCTATTCTTTTTGTTAAAGTCTCATTTTCTTGTCTTAAAACGAGAAGTTCTTCCTCTAGAAGAAATTCTTTTTGAGTTCTTATGGAATCAATTTTTGACGGTTGTAAATTTATTCCTAAATTTTTTGTTAAGCCTTCCTGGTTCCACCTCGGCAACCATTTCTGCAATTGTGAGAAAATATTACTTCCAGCAAAAATTTGCTTTGGTCCAGGAGAAATCTTTATGAGGGCTGGGATAGCAACCAATCTATGTAATTCAAGTAATTCCGGCTGTTCTGAGGGTTCAGAAATCTGAAGAGATATCTCAAATTCACAATCTTCTGATTCTAAATAAGCTATCAGAGATTTAATATCACTACTAGAGAGTTGATTTCTAGCTGCTACAAGTATTAATTTTAGTTCTTTTTTATCATTCAAATGATTTCCCCTGAAGTGTTGAAAAGCTGTTAATCCTTATGAACACATTAAGATATTTATTTTTATTCTACAAATAAGCTATGAAATAAATAGGACTATTTTATATATGGTTGCTATTAATCAAAAGAAAAACCTAAATTTTGGCGCAAACAACCTACCAGAATTTAGTATAAATAGTAATTTAAGAAGATGGTTTTCAAGAAATGTTGGATTGTGGAAATCTAATAGAACATATTTTCTTGATGAGGAACAAAAAAATTATAATTTATGCATGAATATAAATATACAAGCTCTTGAAAATAAATCCGAATGGGAGTCGCACTATAAATTCATCTGGTATCCTGAAAAAAAATATAATTTCTTTGAGGAAAATCCCCAATACAAAGAACGAGGAGAGATGCACGCATTTCTAAAGGGGCATCAACTTATTAGGGAAAATTTTTATTTAAGTAATAACGAAGGTATTTCAAATATTAAACAAGTCGATGAACACGAAATGATTTTTGAATCTTCTTATGAAGATTGGTATATTATTGAACATACAAGACTTGTAGATTCAGATAATTATAGATTCAGGGTTATATATTCTTGGAAAAAAAACAATCTAAAAATAGTAGAGAATCATCACGAAATAAAAATTATTAAGTAAGTCCTTTTTATAAATTAATATGAAAAATAAAAATGTTATCTTGTAGTAAATGTTGTTAGTTAATGGGTATTAATTTTTATTCGAACAAAATCCTTAAATTCTTAAGTATTAGCACTATTATTTCATTTTCGCTATGTGATATTCATATAATAAATAGACAATTAAAAGCTGAAAAAAATTTAATTGCTGCTTCTGAAAAGGATCTTTTCTTATATCGACAAATGGGAGCTTCATACCTTTGTATTGCTTCAAAAGCAGAAGTGGATTTTAATAAAGGTCTTGGTATCGCAAGTGCAACATTTGCAAATGTAATAATTGGGAAGCATG
>NZ_CVSW01000100.1 GCF_001180265.1 Prochlorococcus marinus
ACGTGAACGGTTCTTCAGAATTAGTAGAGGATCTAAAGAAACATGTTGTTAATGAAATTGGAATTATCGCAAAGCCTGAAAAAATTATAATTTCTGATTCTCTTCCGAAAACACGTAGTGGAAAAATTATGAGGAGAATTTTAAGATCTTTGGCTGCTGGAGAAAATATTAGCGGTGATATAAGCACTCTTGAAGATAGTTCTGTTTTAGAGAAGCTGAAAGAATTATCCTAATCAGATTCATCGATTAAATTGGAAATTTTTTTTATAGTATTTCTTTTTAAATCATCATCGGCCCAGTCTCCCAAAAAATTTTCTCTTAGTCCTGCGCTTGCAATTATAGTATGTGTACCTTTTAATATTACCCCCTTAGAATTATCTTCTTTTCTTGCTTTCAGACAAGAAAACAATTTATCTGTTTGATCTAATTCGTCTGAGTTGAATTTTATTAGGAAGTTATTTTTTTGATTATATGTTTTTTCAATTAATCGCAAAGTTCTTTCAGGGCTTGGGCTGAATTCACTGATGAATTCTAATTTTTGTGAAATTTGTTTCAATAATGGAATTGATTTGTTAGCACTGAAGTTATTAAAACTAATTGATATAAATTTTTCGCAATTTCTTCCACCATCAGGGGAAATTAGATGAAGTTTGCAGCCTAGGCTATGGCCAATTCTTATCGAAGGAATTGATGATCCTATCCTTTTGGATAAAGATATTCGACAATTCTTGAAATCCCTCCATGCTTTAATAGCAAGTTGTTGGTGATCAAATTGTGGAGTGTATTTATATGCATGTACTGCATAGTTTTTTTTAATTAAACTCTCTATGAATCTTTTATAAGTTAAATCTGGTTTAGAAGCTAGATAACTTCCACCAATAAATTCCACAATTTTTTTATGATTTGAGGGCCAATAACAAAAATTATTAAATTGATATTTTGTAAAGGTCATCTTTTATAAACTAAGAATGTTTTAAAAAATATTTTCTAAGCAATTCTCTAAATTTATATTAATTTAAGAGAAATTTTTATTAAATGCGTCAAGATAAATGAAAATGTTTTCAGCTAATTGGAACTATCTAACAAAAAAGAATTAAATCAATTGGATATTCTTAAGGATCAATTTATTAGAAATCCTTCTGAAGAGAGTGTTGCTAATAAAAATAAAAAAATTGAAAAAATTTTAATTCTTGATACT
>NZ_CVSW01000101.1 GCF_001180265.1 Prochlorococcus marinus
GAAAGAAATAAAAATCTAATTAATACTATCAACGAAGAAATTACCCTAAAGAAAGATCAAATTCAAAGGTATGAGTTGGCCTTGAGCAAAGATGCTTATTCTTTTGTGGAGTTTTCAAAGAGAAAAGATGAATTATTAAAATTGCAAAAACAGAAAATAAACCTCATCGGAGATCAAAAAAATATCAAGATAGATTTATTTAATTCAAAACTAAGGAGTCCAATTGATGGTTTTATCCTTGGAATAAATACGAGAGTTGGTGAGAGGCCTCAAAATGAAGGGATTTTGGATATTGGTTCTAGTCAAAAAATGGAAGCTTTGATAGAGGTTTATGAATCTGATATCGATAGAGTGTTTATCTCTCAGAATGTTGAATTGAGCAGTGAGAACGGCGGATTCCAAAAAAATCTTAAGGGAAAGGTGATTAGGATTAGTCCTCAGGTAAAACAAAGAAAAGTTTTATCGACTGATCCAACAGGGGATGCTGATTCGCGAATTATCGAGGTACTAGTAAAACTAGATCAAGATTCTATAGATATCGTTCAAAACTATGCAGGAATGAAAGTGATTGCAAAATTTATTCCCTAATGAGTTTTTCTTTTTTAAAATTTAGAAAAATACCGCTAGCTTGGTTGTTATTAACTAGACAACCATTAAGGCTAGCAGTTGCCATAGCTGGAATCAGTTTTGCAGGTATTTTGATGTTTATGCAATTAGGTTTTAGAGATGGTTTATTTGACACGAGCGTAACTATTCATAAACTTCTAGATGCAGATCTTGTTTTGATAAGTCCCAGATCAAAAAGTTCTATAAGCATGAGTGGATTTCCAAAAAGAAGGTTAATTCAAACTCTCGCAATAGAAGATGTTGAAAAAACGGCTCCCGTTAATCTAAATTATTTACTTTGGAGAAATCCCGAAAATCTTAAAACCAGATCAATACTTGCATTAGGTTTTAATCCCTCCGATTCACTTCTTTTAGATGAGGGATTCTCAAAAAAAGCGTATAAATTGAGAAATCCATCAAGAGTTCTTTTTGACAAACTATCTAGACCTGAATTTGGACCGATTGAAGAATGGTTTTTATCTGAAAAAAAAGTTGAGACTGAAGTTGCTGGAAAAAGAGTAATTGTTGAGGGCCTTGTGGAGTTGGGACCATCATTTGGTGCAGATGGTAATTTGATAACTAGTCGAGAAACCTTCTTAAGACTTTTTCCTGCAAATCCCACTGGCAGCATAGAAATTGGTTTGGTAAAGCTAAAAAAAGGTTCTGATCCTGAAATGATTTCAAGGATATTAAATAACTCACTCCCAAATGATGTTAGGGTTCTTACAAAAAAACAATTTATAGAATTTGAAAAGAGTTATTGGAAAAATAGTACTGCAATAGGTTTTATATTTAGTTTGGGGGCCTTGATGGGTTTTGTTGTAGGGTGTGTGGTCGTATATCAAATACTTTATAGTGACGTTACAGATCACCTCCCAGAGTACGCTACCTTATTGGCAATGGGGTATAGACTTAAGTCCCTTTTCTTTGTCGTAGCTAGAGAGGGGTTTTTGTTGGCATTGTTTGGTTATTTACCTGCTTATTTCTCTGGTCAAATACTTTACTCAGTTATAAGAAGTTCTACTAAACTACCAATAATAATGGACGCAGATAAAACTATCTTAATTTTCGTATTAGTTTTAGTTATGTGTATGGGGTCTGCCGCTGTTGCGATGCGTAAATTAGTTGATGCTGATCCTGCCGAAATTTTTTAACAATTAAAGCTAAATGGTTAAAGCTAATAAATCAAAAAATAATGTTAAGAACCTTAAAACAGTCTCAATAAATAATTTGAGTCATTTTTATGGAAAAAATGAGAATAAAAAACAAGTTCTTAATGACGTTAATTTAAATATTGATAAAGGAGAGTTGGTTCTTTTAAAAGGACCTTCTGGATGCGGTAAAACGACTCTATTAACATTAATTGGTGCCTTGAGAACCTGTCAAAGTGGTGATTTAACTGTATTAAATAATCAGTTAAATGGAGCTTCAAGGAAAACGCGTCAGATTCTTAGAAGAAGTATTGGAATGATTTTTCAAGGTCACAATCTTCTTAGATGTTTAACAGCAGAACAAAATGTCCAGATGGGGGCCGATTTAATAAAAGGTTTAACATATTTGCAAAGACGTGAAATAGCACGGAATTGGTTGTCAGCAGTAGGATTAGAAGAACATCATAAAAAATTGCCAAATGACTTATCTGGTGGGCAGAAACAGAGAGTAGCAATTGCTCGAGCTTTATCTGCTAACCCAAAACTTTTATTAGCTGATGAGCCCACTTCTGCTTTAGATAGCGTCACAGGAAGGGAAATAGTATCCCTTTTAAGAAAACTAGCAAAAGAGCAAAATTGTTCTGTACTTATGGTGACGCATGATCCAAGAATTACCGACATGGCTGATAGGATATTAAATATGGAAGATGGTAAAATATATAGTGCTCATAGTGAGCTAATATAATTAAAAGTTAAAAATTTCATGTCTAAGAGAAGGAATCTAAAAAAAGAAAAGCAGGAACGTAATCGAGCCTATGCTAGAAAATTCAAAAAAAGGAAATTAAGAACTGATGGAAGACCTGATGGTGGGAACGTTACAGGTACAGCAAATAATGGCGGTGCAGCTGATTAGGTAATATCTTTTATTTTATTTTTTGGAGTTTAATATATTATGCAAATTTAAGACACTATCATGAATGTAAGTATTGTTATACCGACTTACAATAGATTACCCATATTAGAGAAATGTCTCATTGCGCTTGAGAATCAAAAATTAAATACAAATGTCAGTAATTATGAAGTAGTGGTAGTTGATGATGGATCAACTGATGGGACAACCTCATGGATAAATAAAAACAAAGCTAATCTCCCACACGTTATTCTATTTCAGCAAGAACATGGTGGGCCTGCACTTGGAAGAAATCTGGGAGTAATAAAATCAAAATATGAAATTATTATATTTATTGATAGTGATCTTATTGTTTTAGATAACTTTATAAATTGCCACGTAGAAAAATTACTTGCCTTTTGGAGAAAAAATGATAAAAAATGTTTTACCTATGGCACGGTAGTCAATACATCTAATTTTCTAAATCCTCAGAGTGAAAAACATAAAATAATGGACAATTCTTTTGCTTACTTTGCTACTGGGAATGTTGCGATATCAAAAGAATTGATTTTAAGTGTGGGATTATTTGATACTTCTTTTAGTCTTTACGGTTGGGAGGATTTAGAACTTGGAGAAAGATTAAAAAAAATTGGGACAAAATTAATTAAATGTCCAAACGCAGTAGGTTTTCATTGGCATCCACCATTTAATTGCGAACAAATAGATTCATTAATAGCTCAAGAAAAAGAGAGAGCAAAAATGGCTTTAGTTTTTTATAAGAAACATCCAAATTTAAGAGTTAGATTTATGATTCAATTAACTCCTCTTCATAATTTACTTTGGCAAATTCTTTGCTTGGGAGGATTAATCAGTGTTGATAGAATCCTTCCTTTATTAAGATTCCTAGTAAATATAAGAAGAAATAGACTTGCACTTGAGATACTTAGGATCCCACTAAATATGATTTACATTAAACAGTTAACCAAATCAAGATAAAAAACTTTTAGAAATACACATCACTTGCTAGAATTGTTGAAATTAAATCCACACATCTGACAGTTTCGGGTGATTTATTAATATTAATTCCCCGTCAGATGGAGGCTAACCCGAAACCCTTTTTAAATTATGGCTGTTGTATCACTATCAGAAATGATGGAAGCTGGTGCTCATTTTGGGCATCAAACTAGACGTTGGAACCCCAAAATGTCTAAATATATATATTGTGCGAGAAATGGAGTTCATATTATTGATCTTGTAAAAACAGCATTGTGTATGAACAATGCCTATAAATGGACGAGAAACGCAGCAAAAAGCGGTAAACGTTTTCTATTCGTCGGTACAAAAAAACAAGCATCAGATGTAGTAGCTCAGGAAGCTACACGCTGCGGAGCCGCATATGTAAATCAAAGATGGCTTGGAGGGATGTTGACTAATTGGACAACGATGAAAGCTAGGATTGAAAGATTAAAGGATCTAGAAAGAATGGAAAGTAGTGGTTCAATAGCGATGAGGCCTAAAAAAGAAGCTGCAGTATTGAGGAGAGAACTCGAAAGATTACAAAAATACTTAGGTGGACTTAAGGGTATGAGAAGATTACCAGATGTAGTTGTACTGGTTGATCAGAGAAGAGAATCTAATGCAGTATTAGAAGCTAGAAAATTAGATATCTCATTAGTATCAATGTTGGATACAAATTGCGATCCGGATTTGTGTGAAGTTCCAATTCCTTGTAACGATGATGCTGTTAGATCTGTGCAACTTATTTTAGGAAGACTTGCAGATGCCATAAATGAGGGTAGAAAGGGCTCTAATGCCGAAAGAAAAAATTAAATTCCAATTTAAAATTTACTATTTACTATTCACTATTTTTTATTACTTCAAATGGGAAACATTACAGCAAAACTTGTAAAAGATCTTAGAGACAAAACTGGTGCAGGAATGATGGACTGCAAAAAAGCCCTTAACGAAACTGAAGGAAATCTAGATAAAGCTTTGGAATGGTTAAGAAAGAAAGGTATAGCCAGTGCTGAAAAGAAATCGGGAAGAGTTGCGGCCGAAGGGTCAATTGGTAGTTATATACATACTGGATCAAGAGTGGGAGTTTTACTAGAGTTAAATTGTGAAACTGATTTCGTTGCTAGAGGTGATATATTCCAATCTCTGTTGAAGGATGTTTCAATGCAAGTAGCAGCATGCCCAAATGTTGAGTATGTATCAATTGATGAAATACCAGAAGATGTTGTGGAAAAAGAAAAACAGATTGAAATGGGTAGGGATGATTTATCAGGAAAACCAGAACAAATTAAAGAAAAAATAGTTGAAGGGAGAATAGCAAAAAGACTTAATGAGCTTGTTTTGCTTTCACAACCCTACATTAAAGATAGTTCTCTAACAGTTGAGGATCTTGTTAAACAAGCAGCTGCAAAAATTGGGGAAAATATCAAAGTAAGACGTTTTACAAGATATACCTTGGGTGAAGGTATCGAAAAAAATCAGATGGATTTTGCTGAAGAGGTTGCATCAATGCAAATAAACTAGTCACTTGAATGATTTGAATAATTTCAATAATTACATAGATATAGATAAAATTAATTCTCAATTAGAGAGTGCAGAAATACAAAAAAGAATATTAACTAGAAATATCTATAGGGAATATGAACTTTATCTTAATCTCGTAAGAGATCTACTTCTCATTTCTATAGAAAAAGGCCTTAATCAAATATATAGTTACCCAACAATTAATGATATTTTCTTAAATGAAAATGAATTCTTTAGACTTTTTGAAAAAAAAATAAATAAGTTAATATTTACGAATTTGCCCTTTTTAACAGTAGAACAATTAAAGATAAATGAAATTGAAAAAAATATAAATAAAGAAATTAATTTTACTTTTTTTGATAGTTCCACAAAAACAAAGGATGATCAAAAAGAAAAATTTCAATATGAAGATGGTTTTCAATTTAAAGAGCCCACTCAGTTAGAGATTAGTAAAGACTTTTCAAATACTTCTGAATATTATCAAGCTCATAATTATGAGAAATTCACATCACTTGATTTAGATAATAACGATCATGATAATTATTTATCTAAAAACAATATTTTTGAAAATTTAGGAGTTGAAAAACAATTTATTTTCTCCCTACTTGAATTAATAGGAGAAGAAAAGGTGGAAAAAACAAGAGATCTAGAAAAAGAAAATATCAATCAAATGGATAATTTACCAAAAAATCAGATTCTTTATGATTTTGATTTAATAGACAAGTCATTGGAAAATTTACTATTGAATCTTTCATATGATATTAATCAAGAATTATTCAAAGCAAATCTAATAAAAAAAATGATATCTAAAGATTCCTTTGATTACTTAGTAGGCAAAAATTTTATGATAAAACATCCATATCCTTTTGTTATTAATTTCGAGTTAAACTTAAATCGATCATCATATAACGGTAATAATTTTCCAAGCATTATTTTCTTAAATATATCTACTGTTGAGTTAGAGTTTAAAAATTTAAATCTTTCTATTCAAAGAAACAAAATAAATGAGCTAAAAAATCAATTTCAGCGTTTGATTAAAAAAGAGACATATTGGAGGCAAAAAGAAATAACTTTGAATAAGATACGTTGAAAAGATAACTCTTTTTTCAAATGTGACTATTAGCGGGAATAATAATAAATTTATTAAAGATTGGATAAGACCTCTTCAAAAGTCTCTTACTATTGAAAGTGAAAACAAATTTATTAATACTTTAGGAAGAGAGAAATATTTTAATGATTATTTGCATGAATCATTGCAAAAACTAGATAATCTAAATATCTCAGAAGAATATCTAGTGATATTTTATGAATTTTCAAAAAAATATAATGAATATAATAAATTAGATGAAAATCAAAGAAAAAGGTTAATTATAGATACGAGAAAAAATCTTTATAAACTAGGTAAAAGTCTAGAAATAGAAAGTTCTAATAATTTTTCTAATAATGTTTTTCTAAATAAAGCTGATTCAAGTCTGTCTTTTGATTCAGATATTTCATTAATAAAAAATGTAGGAAAAGTTTATAAAAATAAGCTTAATGAATTAGGCATATTTCATATAAAAGATCTAATTAATTATTTCCCACGAACTTATCTAGACTATACGAATAGAGTTAAGATAATAAATTTAAAACCAGATAATTTATACACGTGCATCGTAAACGTTAAAAGATTTTATATTCATAAGAGTAAAAAGAATAGTAATTTATCAATAATGAATTTTGTAGTTTCTGATGAAACGTCTTCAATAAAGGTTACAAAATTTTTTTTAGGAAGAAGATTTAGATCTTACTCCTTCTTCACATCTCAAAAATCTTTGTATACTCCTGGGACCAAATTAGCAATTTCCGGTAAGGTTAAATTGACAGAGTTTGGCAAAACTTTTGTAGATCCGCAGATTGAAATACTTAAGGATAACAATGATAATTTTAATTTCTCAGGTAAAATATTACCTTTGTATTCATTAAGTGACGCATTATCAAATATGAGTTTTATAAAACTTATGAAAAAGGTACTAATTTATGCAAAGCAATATCCAGAAATTTTAAATAAAAAGCAACTTGATTCATTATCTTTATTATCAAAAGGAGAGTCGTTGATTAATATTCATTTTCCACCAACTCAACAGGCACTTATTGAGTCAAAAAAACGTTTGGTTTTTGATGAGTTGTTACTACTACAAATAAAGTTCTTACTTAGAAAAAGAAATAAGAACAAAAATGTAACTTCCCAACAATTACCTCAAAAGAAATCTTTATTAAAAGAATTTTTAAATACCTTTCCTTTTGAATTAACAAAATCTCAAGAAAATGTTTTAAATGAAATTAAGAAAGATTTATCTAATCCCTTACCAATGTCTAGATTGCTTCAGGGAGATGTGGGAAGCGGTAAAACCATAATTGCAATAGCGTCTCTTTTACTTGTCATTGAAAAAAACCTGCAAGGTGCATTTATGGTCCCAACTGAGGTATTGGCAGAACAACATTATAAAAATTTATTAAAGTATTTGAACCCCCTTTTAGTTTCTGTTGAACTACTTACTGGGAATACTCCTCAAAAAAAGAGAAAAGAAATTTTCAAAAATTTGAAAAATGGATTAGTTGATATCCTTGTAGGTACTCATGCATTATTTGAAGATAAAGTCATCTTCAATGCATTAGGGATCGTCGTTATTGATGAACAACATAGATTTGGAGTTACTCAAAGAAATAGATTACTAAATAAAGGAGAAAATACCAACTTGTTATCAATGACAGCAACACCAATTCCAAGAACTCTTGCGCTTTCCATTTATGGCGATTTAGATGTGAGTCAAATTACAGAACTCCCTCCTGGGAGAGTTCCTATAACTACAAAGATAATTTCAGAAGGTGATTTAACTAACTTGTTCAAGATTGTTGAAGATGAAATTAATAAGGGAAAGCAAGCTTATGTGATTTTGCCACTTATAGAAGATTCAGAAAAAATGAATTTAAGCTCCGCAAAGAAAACATTCAAACATTTATCAGAAGAGGTCTTTTTTAACAAAAAAGTTGGATTATTACATGGCAAATTAAGTTCACAAGAAAAGAATAAAGTGATTAATTCTTTCTTAAAGAATGAAATCAATATATTGGTTTCAACCACTGTAATTGAGGTTGGCATTGATGTACCTAATGCCACAATTATGATTATTTATAATTCTGACAGATTTGGATTGTCCCAGCTACATCAATTAAGGGGGAGAGTTGGTAGAGGATCAACAAAATCTTTTTGTTATCTGGTAACCTCCGATAAAAATGGATTAGAAAATAGACGACTTTGTGTTTTGCAAAAATCTAATGATGGCTTTTATATCGCTGAAAAAGACTTGGAGCTTAGAGGACCAGGCCAGATTTTAGGATATAGACAATCTGGATTGCCTGATTTTGTTCTGGACAATTTACCTCACAATAAATTTCTTATTGATAAGGCTCGTGAAGAGGCCATTAATATTGTTAATGATGATCCTGATTTAAAAGATAATGTTGTTTTAAGGAATATACTTATTGATAATTCTGATAATAAATTCATTCATGATTTCTTGAATTGAAAACTATCATTGTTATTTTTGATATATATGCCACTATAAATCAATTGCAAATTTCAATTGAAAATTTGGAATAAAATACCAATTAAAGATAATGGAGATAAATTAATAGCTATACCTAGCTGCTTAAAGTTTTTAGATCCCCACCCTTACTCTCATTTAGGAGCACCTTACAAAGATAAAACTTCTATTTGGAAATTAAGAGAGGAGGTCGTAAATAGATTAGTAAAAGTAAATGATTTTTTTATATCAAAGAGTAGTTTTAACCTTTTAATTTATGACAGTTGGCGACCTCTAGAAGTCCAGGAATTTATGTTTAAAAGAGCATTTTTATTAGAGTGTGAAAAATCCGATATTGATATTTCTTTTGAAAATAGAAAATCTTATCCATCCATCTTAAAAAAAGTTGAAAAATTTTGGGCTTATCCTTCTTATGACATCAGCTGTCCTCCCCCTCATTCAACTGGGGGTGCATTGGATGTTTGTTTATCTGATCAAAGCGGAAATCTTGTTGAAATGGGAAGCATGGTTGATCAAATGGATGAGACCTCAAATCCTTATTTTTATGCAAATATTAAGAATGAAGAAGCAGTTATTTGGAATAGTAGAAGAAGTTTATTAAGGGAAATAATGACTAAATTCGGATTTGCTCAACATCCTAATGAATGGTGGCATTTTAGTTATGGTGATCAATTATGGGCCTGGAAAAACAAAAAAGCAAATGCTATTTATGGAAAAATTTAAATTTTATTGATTTTTATTTAATAAATTCAATATATAAATTTCATCTTGAGTATTTATAAAATCTCCGAAATCCAAATCCAAATTACTCTTCCAATTATCAAATAATGGTTGAAGAGTTTTTTCTAAATCGTTAAGTTCCATTCTTTGTAAGAATGGTTTAGCCAGCCTTTGTAGGTTTTTACTTCCACCCAACCATAATTGGTATTTGTTTTGACCACTTCCAACAAGCGCTAATTCGGCCATATAAGGCCTCGTACATCCATTCGGACATCCTGTCATTCTGAATAATATTGTCTTTTGTATTTTTAGATCTAATAGTAAGTTTTCAATCCTTTTTAATACATCAGGTAATATTCTTTCGGCTTCAGTCATCGCAAGACCACAAAGTGGTAAAGCAGGACAAGCTAAAGCATGTCTTTGTATTTCATTAATGTTTTCTAAATTTTCGTATCCAATCTTTGATAGGGATTTTTGAATTTCACCTTTGTTTTTATTGGCGATATTACAAAGTAAAATATCTTGATTAGGTGTGAGTCTTAAATCTAAATTATAGTTTTTAACAATACTTGTGATGGTATTCTTCTTCTCTCCAGACAATCTCCCTGATAATAATGGTAAACCTACAAAATAGGTAGTTTTATTTTGTTTATGCCAACCTAGGTAATCAATAAGAACCTTATCAGGTTCTTTTCTAATTTTTTTAATTTCTTTTTTAAAATACTTATCAAGAAGTATTTTTTTGAACCATTTAATACCTTTTCTATGAAGAAGATATTTCATTCTCGAATTTTTTCTTGATTTTCTATCACCATAATCTCTTTGAATAGCCACAATGCTTTGTATTAATTCATAAACATTAGGTTCTTCAACATATCCTAGTGGATCTGCAATTCTGGCAAAGGTCTCTTCATTATTATGTGTGCGCCCCATACCACCTCCAACATAGAAGTTGCACCCTTCTAATTTTCCATCTTTAGAAGTAAAGGCAACTATTCCTATGTCATTGGTAAGAAGATCGACTGAATTGTCCCCAGGAACTGTCACTGCACATTTGAATTTTCTCGGTAAATAAGTTGAACCATAAAGAGGTTCATCTTTAACCCCACTAAAAACATTATCTTTGAATTGGAGCTTCCTAATTTCTTCAATATCATTGTCAGGTTTTATGGTGTACTCTAAATCTCCATCAGCCCAAAGCTCTAAAAAAGTGCCTTGGCCAGCTATTGGGGTGAGAAGATCCGCAACTTTTTTTGCCAATGCTCTTGCAATATTATAATCTGGCGAATCAAATGGAGCCGCAGGGGCCATAACGTTTCTATTTATGTCTCCACATGCAGCTAGTGTGGAACCCATTGAATTTACTATCGTTTGAATTACTTCCTTTAGGTT
Source organism: Prochlorococcus marinus (assembly GCF_001180265.1). Lineage (GTDB taxonomy): Bacteria > Cyanobacteriota > Cyanobacteriia > PCC-6307 > Cyanobiaceae > Prochlorococcus_A > Prochlorococcus_A marinus_H. The sequence continues at coordinate 10,884 of NZ_CVSW01000101.1, forward strand.
CTCCTTTCTAATTCCATGCATTTGAAAGGCTTGTCTTGTAGTGGCTCTAAGTGTTCCATTACCAAGTTTGTCAGATAATTCATCTAATGCTAAAAATAATTTTCCAGGTACTTCACCGCCCGGATTTCTTAACCTAAGCATCATTTGCCAATCTTTACTTTTTCCCGGCCTTCTATTTTCCCTATTATCTTGTTGATAACTACCATGGAATTTTAATAACTGAACAGCATCATTAGTAAAATGATCACTCTCATTGACTAATTCTGTAGCAAGTGGTTCCTTGAGAAATTGGCTACTTTTTTTAAAATTTTCAAATTTAGAAACTTCTAGTCCATTTGCTAAACAAACAGTCTCTTCCTTTACAGAATCTTTTTTCTTTTTTACTTTCTCAACCTTGATCAAAGGACCAAAACATATCTCTTTTTATACATTAGCGAAAAGCTTATTTAACTGGTAGTAAATTATAGTAAGTTAAGTCATATTTTTTTCTTGTCTAAATATTTACTTGAGATAGGAACAGAAGAGTTGCCTGCAAAATTTTCTTATTCTGTTCTTGAACAATTTAAATCTTTAATAGAATTTGAATTGGATAAAAAGTTAATCAAATTCGACAATATAGTTGTTACCTCCACACCAAGGAGGATAGTGCTGCTTCTTGAAGGTTTAGTAGATTATGCAGAAGATAAGATAATAGTAAGAAAAGGGCCTAAAGCGAATTCAGCTTATTTAAATGGATCTCCTACTAATGCTGCTTTAGGTTTCGCAAATAGTTTAGGTATAGATGTGAGCGAGCTAGAAATAAAAAGTACAGAAAAGGGTGATTTTGTTTTTGGAAAGAAAATTGAGAAAGGACAATCAACAAGAATTTCTTTATCTGAAATTATTCCTAAAGTAGTGAAGAGTCTTCAAGGTCCTCGATTTATGAAGTGGGGTGCAGGGAATATCAAATTTTCAAGACCTATTAGATGGATTGCTTCTCTTTATAATAATGAAATTCTTGATTTCGCATTTGATGAATGTGATCCAAAAATTCAAATAAGTAATAAATCAAAAAGTCATAGACTATTAAATGAAGTTATTGAAGTTAAGCATGTTGATAATTTTTTTGAATTATTAAAACAAAAAAGAGTTTTAGTTAAACGAAATGAAAGAAAAGAAAAAATTGAAAATCTTATAAATCAGACATCTCAATCACTTAGTCTGAATCCTGACCTTTCAGAAGTACTACTTAATGAATTAATTGATTTAGTTGAATGGCCAGAATTAATAGTTGGAAAATTCAGTGAAGAATTTCTCGATCTTCCTCTTGAAGTTCTTTCAACTGTAATGAAAAGTCATCAGAGATATGTGCCTCTTTTATTGAAAAATAATAGTTTTTCTAAACTAGATTTAAGTTCTGAAAAAAACATTAGTACAAATTTTTTAGTTATTTCAAATGGTCTTGAAGAATCAAATAAAAATATTGCTAAGGGTAATGAGAAAGTCTTGAGGGCAAGGTTTTCAGATGCAAAGTTTTTTGTAGAAAGTGATAAAAAAGTTGCTTCAATTGAAAGAAACGAAAAGCTTAAATATGTTTCCTATTTGAAAGGACTTGGAAATATTTTTCAGAGGGTAGAAAGAATAGAGGAGGTTGCTAAAAAAATTCTTAAATTTTTAAAAGATAAATCTTTAGAAGAAAAAAAAATAATAGAAGCTGCTAAATACTGCAAAAATGACTTATGTAGTGAAATTGTTTTCGAATTCCCTGAGCTGCAAGGAATAATGGGTGGAAAATATCTCAAATACGAAGGATTTAGTGAGGATGTTTGTTTAGCTGTAGCTGAACATTATTTGCCTTCTTTTTATAAGGATGCTTTGCCCTCCACAAAATATGGTGCTATTGTTTCAATCGCAGATAAAGTGGAAACTTTAATAAGTATATTTATTTCTGGTAAACGACCCAGTGGATCATCTGATCCTTATGCTTTAAGAAGAAATTTGAATGGAGTGATTAAAATAATTTGGAATTATGAACTTGATTTACCTTTAGATGAGTTATTTTACGAATTTATTGATCTTTGGAAAATAACATTTCCGAATTTAAACTTCTCTAGAGAAGTAGTATTTAATGATTTAATTAAATTTTTAGTTCAAAGAATTGTTAGTCATCTCGAAGAAATATCACTTAGTAAAGATTTAATAAATGCCGTTTGCTCTTCTGATGAATTATCTCAAAAAAGAATATTGAATATTATTGATCTTAAAAATAGGATTAAATCTATAGTTGATTTTAAAGAAAATAAAAATTTTGTTGCAATCCAAAAGGTAATCATCAGGGTAAGCAAATTAGCTAATAATAGTGATCTTTCAACAGATGTTCTCTCAACTAGGGATTATTTAAACACAAAACTTTTTGAAAAAGAGTGTGAATTTAAAGTTTTTGAATTTATAAGAGAATTAGAGAAACTTTTTTCATTAGGTTATTGCAATTATTTGGAAGTTCTAAATTTGTTTGAGATTAATTTAAGTATTATCGAGGATTTATTTGATAATGAAAAAGGAGTTCTAATAATGTCAGATGATTTAAGAATAAGAAATAATAGACTCAATTTGTTGAGCTTAATTAGAAATTATTCTCTAAAAATAGCTGACTTTACACTTTTGAACTCTTAACTTTAATGCCCCCCTTTATTGAATAATTTTCTAGCATTTTTTCTACTTCTTTATTTTCCCTGACCGCGCTATCAACAGGTTTATAGTTTTGAGGTGCTAAGGCTTTTCCTCTTAAAATCGAACCAAGAGTAAGCATTGTTATTTTAAGTTGTTGTAATGGTTTCATGGAGACAACTTTTTTATATAAATAACTATCAAAAGTAAGTCTTTGTACATCCATGTCATCACACATCTCAACAAAGGCTTCTCTTGCAGAATCATTTCTATAGAAAATATTTTGAAGGATTTCTAGTACCTTATAAGTTGTGCCATATTTTTTATCCCATTTTTTTAGATAATTTTTTAAATCTTTTTCTGATGGAATTACTTTACCGTTTTTTGATGCCTCAACTATTTCTTCAGCACACATTCTCCCGCTCTTTGCAGCAAAATAAATACCCTCACCAGAACTTTTTGTAACATAACCTGCTGCATCACCAACCAAAGCCATTCTACCAACAACTCTTCTTGGTCTTGGATGCTCAGGTATAGGATGAGCCTCTACTTTGATTACTTCACCATTAACAAGTCTTTTCTTTGCCCTATTTCTTACTCCTTCTTGGAGTCCTTTAATTAATGACTGATTCTTTTGCATGGTTCCAGTGCCCACGGCAACATGATCATATTTAGGAAATACCCACCCATAAAAATCTGGTGAAACATCTGTGCCGACATACATTTCAGCAAGATCTTCGTAGTAACTCATTTCTTCTTTAGGAAGTTTAATTCTCTCCTGAAATGCAATAGCAACTTTGTAATCCCCTGCATCCATAGCTTTTGCTACTCTACTATTGGCTCCATCAGCACCGATTAAAAGGTCAACAGTAAGCTCCTTAAGTTCTCCTTTTTTATCTCCATTCGTGAAATCTGAATAGGAGAGTTTATAAGGCCCTTGATTATTATCACCAGTATCAATGGAAGTAACTAATCCATTTACCAGTGTTGCCCCAAGATCTGATGCTCTATTACGCATAAAAGCATCCATAACTTCCCTTCTACACATCCCAATAAATTCATTATCGCTTTTCCCATAAACTCTATCTAGACTTATGTCTACCTCTCTATTTGATGGAGATATCATTCTCATATGCCTTACTTTTCTATCAATAATTGACTCAGGTAAATCAAATTCGTCTACCATGCAAAGGGGAATAGCCCCTCCACAAGGTTTCGCATTATCTAATTTTCTCTCGAAGAGCCAAGTTTTTATTCCAGCTTTAGCAAGTATTTCTGCAGCACATGAACCACTTGGACCTCCCCCAATAACAGCTACCCTCAACATACGAAAAAAAAAATAATAATGTATATAAAACCTACATCTTTTTTGCTTATAAATGTGCATTTCTTAAAATAATAGTTAATATCGAAATATGTTTTCCAGATTCACTTCTAAATATTGGAACAAAACAAAGATTTAAATCAATTTGATATACCTTTAGCTAAAAGAACCCTCTTAAATAATTCCAACTCAATATTAAAAAAAAAATTATTAATACTTTCTCCATTTCTTTTCCTTCTTTTTTCTATCTTTGCTTTGCGATTTAATAGAAATATAGAAATAGGAGCTCCTAATAATCTTAATTTTCAGGCTCAGATAAATCACGACCATAGAATTTTGGGCCATTTACCCTATGCCGAAATTCCTGAGGCAAAACTAGTTTTAATTGAGCCTAATATTAAAGTTCATATCGATATGCGTGATTCTTTATTAAAGATGAGGGATGAAGCAAAAAAGGATGGGATATACTTAGTTTTCTTAAGTGGTTATAGATCAATAAATTTGCAAAACGAAATTTTCTATTCACTAAAATCTTTTAGAAATCAAGAAGCTGCAGAAAGAGCAAGAGTTTCAGCTCCCCCAGGATATTCTGAACATAGTACTGGCTTCGCGATTGATATTGGTGATGCTACAAAAAGAGATACAGACTTTGAGACGGAATTTGAAAATACTGATACCTTTAAATGGTTAAAAAAGAATGCAGCTAAGTTTCATTTTAAGTTGTCTTTCAAAAAAAATAATAAATATATAGATTACGAACCCTGGCATTGGAGGTATGAGGGCTCAGTTGAAGCTTTAAAAGTTTTTGAAACTGCAAACAGAGAAATTTAAATTAAATTATTAAAATATGGACTATTTTTCTAAAAAGACTTAAAAAGAAAATTTTCATAATAAGCATTCTTTGCGTTAGCCTTAACAATGTCTATCTATTTTTGTAAAAATTTAATAAATGTCATCACCAATAAAAGAAATTAGAAATGTTGCAATTATCGCCCACGTAGATCATGGGAAAACAACTCTTGTGGATGCTTTGTTGTCTCAATCAGGAATATTTAGAGATAATGAAGTTATTCCAACTTGTGTAATGGATTCAAATGATCTTGAAAGAGAAAGAGGAATAACAATACTCTCAAAAAATACTGCAGTTAATTACAAGAATACCAGAATTAATATTATAGATACGCCTGGTCACGCAGATTTTGGGGGAGAGGTGGAGAGGGTTTTAGGAATGGTTGATGGGTGTTTGTTAATTGTTGATGCAAATGAGGGACCTATGCCTCAAACAAGATTTGTTCTAAAAAAAGCATTAGAAAAAGGGCTTAGACCTATAGTTTTCGTAAACAAAATTGATAGACCAAGAGTAGTACCAGAAATAGCGATTGATAAGGTCCTTGATCTGTTTTTAGAATTAGGGGCTGATGATGATCAGTGTGACTTCCCATATCTTTTTGGAAGTGGTCTATCTGGTTTTGCAAAAGAAGAAATGGAATCTGATAGTGACAATATGATGCCTCTTTTTGAAGCTATTATCCGACACGTGCCACCTCCAGTAGGTGATTCAAATAAGCCCCTTCAGATGCAAATTACTACTTTGGATTATTCTGATTTCTTAGGCAGAATTGTAATAGGAAAAATCCATAATGGAACTATTAAAAATGGTCAACAAGCTAGTTTAATCAAAGAAAATGGAAAAACTATTAAGGGAAAAGTTAGTAAACTTTTAGGATTTGAAGGATTACAAAGAATTGATATCAATGAAGCGTTAGCAGGTGATATCGTTGCTGTTTCTGGTTTCGATGACGTCAATATTGGTGAGACCATAGCATGTCCCGATTCTCCTCATCCTCTTCCATTAATTAAAGTTGATGAACCCACTTTAAATATGACTTTTGTTGTGAATGATTCCCCATTTGCGGGTAAAGAAGGAAAATTTGTAACTAGCAGGCAATTAAAAAATAGATTGGAAAGAGAACTTTTAACTAATGTTGCTCTTAGAGTCGAGGAAACTGATTCTCCTGACAGATTTTCAGTTTCAGGTAGAGGAGAATTACATTTGGGGATTTTGATTGAAACTATGAGAAGAGAGGGGTTTGAGTTTCAGATCTCACAACCTCAAGTAATATTTAGAGAAATTGACAACGTTGAATGTGAGCCAATTGAGACTTTAGTTTTAGATGTTCCTGAAGTTTCTGTTGGTTCTTGTATCGAGAAGCTTGGATCAAGGAAGGCAGAGATGAAAAACATGCAAACAAGTTCAGATGGGAGGACTCAATTAGAATTTCTTGTTCCATCAAGAGGACTAATTGGATTCAGGGGAGAATTTGTTCGGATAACAAGAGGAGAAGGTATCATGAGCCATTCATTTTATGAATATAAACCTAAAACAGGAGATTTTGAAACCAGGAGAAATGGTGTCCTTATAGCTTTTGAGGAAGGTGTAGCCACATTTTATGCTTTAAAGAATGCTGAAGATAGGGGAGTTTATTTTATTAAACCTGGAGTTAAAGTTTACAAGGGAATGATAATTGGGGAAAATAATAGACCTCAAGATCTAGAATTAAATATATGTAAAACCAAGCAATTAACTAATATGAGATCTGCAGGAGCGGAAGAACTTGACACTTTACAATCACCTGTAGAGATTACTCTAGAAAGAGCGCTCGAATATATTGGCCCAGACGAGATGCTTGAGGTAACTCCTGATTCAATAAGAATGAGAAAAATCAATAAAAAGAAAAAAAATTAATAATTAATTTTATGAATGAAGAAAGTTCAAAAAGTTTAAAAGAATTACTTTGTGTTGCTTTGAATCATTTTAATAATCAAGAATGGTATGATGCCCATGATGTTTTTGAAGAAATTTGGAATTCTGTTGATGGTGATGAAAGACAAGTCATTCAGGGAATGTTACAAGTATCCGTTTCGCAATTTCACTTAAGTAAAGGTAATTTAAATGGCGCGACTATTTTGCTCGGTGAAGGTCTAGGGAGAATAAAAACGAGAACCAAGATTAATTTAGGAATTGATCTTGAATCATTCTGTCTTTGTTTAGAGGATTTATTAAGGAAATTACAAACTGAAGAGGCTTTAAGTGAGAATGACAAACCTTTTTTGAAAAATCTTTGATTAATATGTTTATATTTTCTTTTTTAGTTAAATTAATTTTTACTATTTCATCTTTTTTAAAGAAGATAAAATAATTATTCACTCTCGAAGAAGATGAACTTAAAAATTCAAAATGTATCTCTTGCCATTAAGGGAAGGTTAATTGTAAATGATGTATCCATAACTGTAAATCCAGGTGAAGTAATAGGCTTGATGGGACCTAATGGCGCAGGGAAAACTACCACTTTTAATCTTGCAGTTGGGAATATAAAACCTGATAAAGGTTCAGTTTTAATGAATGGTAAAAATATAACTAATCTACCGCTTCCAATTAGATCAAGACTTGGGTTGGGTTATTTAACGCAGGAGGCGAGTATATTTAGAGATCTCACCGTTAAAGACAATATAGATTTGGCTTTACAGAGTTCTTCTTATAGTCTAGCTGCAATTAGAAATAGGAGAGAACAATTAATTAATGAATTTAATTTGAATAATTTTGTAGATACTTATGGTTACCAATTATCAGGAGGAGAGAGAAGGAGGTGTGAGATAGCGAGAGCTTTGACGGTTGGGAGAAAAGGCCCTAAATTTTTATTATTAGATGAACCGTTTGCTGGAATAGACCCTCTAGCAGTTAATGATTTAAAGAAATTAATTCTTAAATTAAGCGGTAACGGAGTAGGAATTCTTATTACAGACCACAATGTCAGGGAAACACTTTTAATTACTAACAAATCATATGTTTTAAGTGAAGGAAAAATATTGGCCTATGGATCATCAGGTGAATTGGCAGGCAATCCAATAGTCAAGAAGTATTATCTGGGAGAAAATTTCAAGCTTTGAAATCATTTTGCGAAAAATAATTAAAAATTAATTATTAAAGATTTACTCATATATGAATGATTTAAATTATTATTTACTTGTTGTTGAGAATAAAATTGGATAAATCTTTAGATATGTTACTAAGTGGCTTTTTTAAAACTTTAATATATGACCCTGTTTCAGTATTAGGTCTTCTAGTCTTTTATATTTTATTAGTTAATTTACCAATATCTTTAGGTGCAGTTTTCAAAAAAAAGTCCTCATTTACTGTAAGAATACTTACAATTTTTGTTAATTTACTAATAACTTTACAATTACTTTTTAGGTGGTCCATTTCTGGACACTTCCCAATTAGCAATTTATATGAATCTCTTTACTTCCTTACTTGGGGGATCTCAACCGGACAACTACTTATTGAGAGGGAATACCAATCTCCAATCATTCCCTCAATAGCAATACCTATCCAGTTGCTTACTGTAGCTTTTGCTTGTTTTGTTTTGCCTGAAGATTTGAAATTATCATCCAACCTGGTCCCAGCTTTAAGGTCTAGTTGGTTAATAATGCACGTAAGTGTAGTAATGCTTAGTTATGCGGCACTAATAATAGGTTCTTTACTTTCGGCTTCCGTTTTATTTGTTAATAAAAATAAACCACTTCAACTTAGAAGTAGTTCTACGGGTATAGGGGGATTCAAAATATCTACTAACTATTCTTTAGATAATTTAGTCAAACCTATTGAATTTTCTCATTCAGAAGAATTAGATACATTAAGTTATCGTTCTATATTAGTAGGTTTTGTTCTTTTGACTCTCGGTTTGATTTCAGGTGCGGTTTGGGCTAATGAGGCCTGGGGTACATGGTGGAGTTGGGATCCAAAAGAAACATGGGCGTTTATCTCATGGTTGTTTTATGCCGCTTATCTGCATATGAGAATAAGTAAGGGTTGGCAAGGACGCAAACCAGCACTTTTAGCCTCTACAGGCTTTTTAGTTGTTTTAGTATGTTATTTAGGAGTTAATTTTTTAGGAATAGGGTTGCATAGTTATGGATGGATATTTGGGTGATTTCTTAATTATCCAGAATATTTATTGAGGTTCTGAAAGAACATTCCCTTTTTGTGCTTCTTGTGCAACTTTTCTCAAGTCATCACATCCTTCTTTTAATGTTGTGTAAGCAAACATTCCGCTACCTGCAATAAAACAATTAGCACCTGCATCAGCACATTGTGAAATAGTCCAATTTGCTTTTATCCCCCCATCAACTTCAATGTCAACATTTAAGTTTTTTTCGATAATAAAGTTTCTTATTTCTCTTATTTTATTTAGCATTGTTGGTATGTAAGCTTGCCCACCAAAGCCTGGATTAACTGTCATAACCAAAACATGATCAACCATATCCATAATGTTTTTAATCATTTCAAAAGGAGTATGAGGGTTTAATGCAACAGAAGGTGATCCTCCTAGATCTCTTATTCTTCCGAGAACTCTATGCAAATGAATATTTGCTTCGGCATGAGCTATTACTACTCCAGGTTCACCATTCGCCCCTTTTGTGGCGTTTACATAAGATTCAAGCATGGTTTCACAGTTGTATTGGCTCACCATTAATTGAGTTTCAAAAGGGACATTGCAATATTTCCTGCATGCAGCAATCATTTCAGGACCGAATGTAAGATTTGGTACGAAATTCCCATCCATTACATCAAATTGAATTCTATCTACCCCAGCTTCCTCGAGCTCTTTCACACATGCTCCCATATTTGCCCAATCTGCAGGTAAAACTGAAGGAATTATTTGAATTGGTCTATTAACACCAGCTACAATTGTTTGATTTGACTCAGTCATTTAATTTTTAAAATATTTAATAAAGATACTATATTTAGTTGTTTATTCCTAATTTCAAGTCACGGCCTGATAAAGTATCAGCTGTAAAGAGTAAAAAAAAGCTTACTAGCATAATAATTCTTGTAAAAAATGACATTTTTTATGAGATCATACTCAAAACCTTTAAGAAAATCCTCAAAATTTAATTGTGAATCAAACTTTAATTCAAGAAATTCTCGAAGTTGTCGAGCAAGCAGCTATTGCCTCAGCAAAACTAACAGGTCTTGGTCAAAAAGATGAAGCTGATGCTGCAGCTGTAGAAGCAATGAGATTGCGAATGGGCAAAATTGAAATGAAAGGAAAAATTGTTATTGGAGAAGGTGAAAGAGATGAAGCACCTATGCTTTATATAGGTGAAGAGGTTGGTAGTGGAAGTGGCCCAGGGGTTGACTTTGCAGTAGATCCGTGTGAAGGAACTAATCTTTGTGCGAATAATCAAAGAGGTTCTATGGCAGTTTTAGCTGCCTCTGATACCGGTGGTCTTTTCAATGCTCCTGATTTTTACATGAACAAATTAGCAGCGCCTCCTGCGGCCAAGGGTAAGGTAGATATTAGAAATTCAGCTACTGAAAACTTGAATATACTAAGTGATTGCTTGGGTCTTTCTATTGATGAGCTAACTGTTGTTGTAATGGATAGAACTAGGCATAAAGATTTAATTAAAGAGATTCGAGGATGTGGTGCAAAAGTACAACCGATTTCTGATGGTGATGTTCAAGCTGCGATTGCATGTGGTTTTGCAGGTACTGGAACACATTGCTTGATGGGCATAGGTGCAGCTCCAGAGGGGGTTATTTCAGCTGCTGCAATGAGAGCTCTGGGCGGACACTTTCAAGGACAACTAGTTTATGATCCAGCAATCGCTCAAACTTCTGAATGGGCTGATTACACAAAAGAAGGAAATATAAAACGTCTTAATGAAATGGGCATAACAGATATAGATAAAATCTATGAAGCGAATGAATTGGCATCTGGAGAAAATGTTGTTTTCGCTGGAAGTGGAATAACTGATGGATTATTATTTGATGGAGTCAAATTTGAAAGAGATTGTGTTAGAACAAGTAGCCTAGTTATTAGTACATTAGATAGTTCTGCAAGATTCACAAATACTATCCACATAAAAGATGGTGCTAAGAGTATCAGCCTTTAAAAATTTCCTTTTGATTTTATGCATATTGTTGTCGTCGGACTGAGTCATCGCACGGCACCTGTCGAAGTGCGTGAGAAGTTAAGTATTCCTGACCAATCCATAACAGAGTCATTGAAAGCATTAAAAGCTTTCTCTGATATATTGGAGGTGTCAATCTTAAGTACTTGTAATAGGCTGGAAATATATGCGCTAGTAAAGGATAAAAATACTGGAATTTCATCTATTAAAGAATTTATATCAGAATATTCTGGAATTATTTTTGAAGATTTAAATCCACATCTTTTTTGCTTTAGACAGGAAGAAGCAGTTTTGCATTTGATGAAAGTCTCGGCAGGTCTCGATAGCCTCGTTTTAGGAGAAGGACAAATACTTTCGCAGGTAAAAAAAATGATGAGATTAGGTCAAGAGAATCAATCTACTGGACCAATTCTTAATAGATTATTAACTCAATCAGTTAGTACAGGTAAAAAAGTAAGATCTGAAACAAATTTAGGAACTGGAGCCGTATCAATTAGTTCAGCAGCGGTAGAACTTGCCCAATTAAAAATTGGACAAGAAAAGGGTTTTGATACACTTGTAAGTCTGGAATCAGAGAACGTTCTTGTTGTTGGCGCTGGACGAATGAGTAGGCTTTTAATAACTCATTTAAAATCAAAAGGATGTCATAAACTTATCCTTTTAAATAGAAATATTGATAGAGCATTAAATCTTGCCCAAGACTTCCCTGATTTAGAGATTGTTTGTAGAGGGTTAAACGAACTAGAAGAAAATATATCACTATCTTCCATTGTTTTCACAAGTACTGCTTCTGAAGAGCCAATTATTGATCTCGCAAAAATTGATAAATTAAATTTGAGCAATAGACTTAAATTTATTGATATTGGTGTACCTAGAAATATATCTAATGATGTAAAACAACATGAATTTGTAAAATCATTTGATGTTGATGACTTACAAGAGGTTGTTTCGAGAAATCAAGAATTTAGACAGAAAATAGCAAAGGAAGCTGAATCTTTAGTAGAAGAAGAAAGGATCATTTTTCTAGAATGGTGGGCAAGTTTAGAGGCGGTTCCAGTAATTAATAAACTTAGATCAGATTTGGAGTTAATTAGAAAAGAGGAATTGCAAAAAGCACTTAGTAGGATGGGACCAGATTTTTCGGCTCGAGAAAGAAAAGTTGTGGAAGCGCTTACTAAAGGAATCATCAATAAAATACTTCACACGCCTGTTACTAAGTTGAGAAGTCCTCAATCAAGAGAAGAAAGACAAGTTTCTTTGAAAATCGTTGAAAAATTATTTTCTTTGGTAGAAGAGGAAAAAAATAACTAATTTTTCTATTTATATTAAGTTTTTCTAGTGATTTATCGAAATACCTTTGTAAACTGACCATTAGTATTACTAAATATGCCCATAATCAGTTACTTTAAATAGTTGTATATCTACCTCCATTAGATTGAATGAAGCGTGTGTTGGCCATAATCCTCGGAGGAGGAAAAGGTTCTAGACTTTACCCTTTAACAAAAATGAGGGCTAAACCTGCGGTGCCGTTAGCAGGTAAGTATCGTTTAATAGATATCCCAATTAGTAATTGTATAAATTCAGGCATTGAAAAAATGTACGTATTGACCCAGTTCAATAGTGCATCTCTAAATAGACATATAGGAAGAACCTATAATTTAAATGGCCCTTTCGGCCAAGGATTTGTTGAGGTTTTAGCCGCGCAACAAACTCCTGATAGTCCTAAGTGGTTTGAAGGTACTGCTGATGCTGTAAGAAAATACCAATGGCTATTTCAAGAATGGGACGTTGATGAATATTTAATATTGTCAGGCGATCAACTGTACAGAATGGACTACAGTTTATTTGTTCAACATCATAGAGATAATGGTGCTGATTTAACTGTTGCAGCCTTACCTGTTGATGAAGCTCAAGCAGAGGGTTTTGGCCTCATGAGAACAGACGATTTAGGAAATATAAAAGAATTCAGTGAAAAGCCTACTGGAGAGAAGTTGAAGGCAATGGCAGTAGACACTTCAAAATTTGGATTGAGTAAAGAGTCAGCTGCAGAAAAACCTTATCTAGCCTCAATGGGTATTTACGTTTTTAGCAGAAATACCCTTTTTGATCTTTTAAATAAATTTCCTAATTATACGGATTTTGGTAAGGACATAATCCCTGAAGCCCTAAATAGGGGAGATACTCTTAAAAGTTATGTATTCGATGATTATTGGGAAGATATCGGTACCATTGGAGCATTCTTTGAGTCAAACCTTGCCTTGACTGAGCAACCAAAACCTCCATTTAGTTTTTATGATGAAAAATTTCCAATTTATACAAGACCAAGATTTCTTCCCCCTTCTAAACTAGTAGATGCTCAAATTACTGATTCAATAGTTTGTGAAGGTACAATCTTGAAGTCATGTAGTATTTTGCATTGTGTTTTAGGTGTAAGAAGCAGGATTGAAAGTGATTCAGTTCTTGAGGACACTCTTGTAATGGGTGCCGATTTCTTTGAATCGCCTGAAGAGAGGATTGAATTAAGAAGAGGAGGCGGAACGCCGCTTGGAGTAGGTGAAGGAACTACAGTAAAAAGAGCAATTCTTGATAAGAATACAAGGATTGGTGATAACGTCGTAATCATTAATAAAGATCGAGTAGAAGAAGCAGATAAGCCAGAATTAGGCTTCTATATAAGAAATGGAATTGTTGTGGTAGTTAAAAATGCAACTATTGCAAATGGAACTGTAATTTAAATCTTTTCGATCATTTTTCGCTGACATAAGTATTTTTTTTAAGCAATTTTGTTGAGTTGCAGGCACACTATATTTATTGAGTTTTTTAATTTTTTATGTCCAAGGCACATTTTGGTTTAATAGGTCTTGGTGTTATGGGCGAAAATTTAGTTCTTAACGCAGAGAGAAATGGATTTTCTAGTGTAGTTTTTAATAGAACTTATTCAAAAACTGTAGAATTTTTAGAAGGTCGTGGTCTTGGTAAGAATATAGAGGGAGCTGAAACTCTTCAAGAATTTGTTAATAAGCTAGAGAGACCCAGAAGAATTCTAATGATGGTAAAAGCAGGACCCTCAACAGATGCAGTTATAGACAATATTTCTGGTTACCTCGAGGAAGGCGATTTATTAATAGATGGAGGTAACTCTCAATTTAAAGATACAGAAAGAAGGGTAAATACTCTTGAAAGTAAAAGTTTTGGATACATTGGAATGGGAGTCTCTGGTGGTGCAAAAGGAGCTCTAGAAGGCCCAAGTATGATGCCCGGCGGTACTAAGGTTTCATATGATGCGATAGAAAGCTTATTAACAAAAATGGCTGCCAAAGTTGAAGACGGCCCATGTGTTGCATATGTTGGACCAGGCGGCTCAGGTCATTTTGTAAAAACTGTTCATAACGGAATTGAATATGGAATTGAACAAATACTTGCAGAAGCTTATGACCTTATGAAGAGAGTTAAAGGTATGAATGGTCGGCAGATGTCAGAGGTATTTGGTATTTGGAATAATACTGATGAATTAGCTTCTTATCTTGTTGAAATTACAGAGATTTGTCTAAATACAAAAGATGAGATAACTGGAGATGATGTAGTAGAGAAAATATTAGATAAAGCGGGCCAGAAAGGTACTGGATTATGGACTGTTGTAAGTGCTTTAGAACTAGGGGTATCAGTCCCAACTATTTATGCATCTTTAAATGCAAGAGTAATGAGTTCTTTAAAAGAGCAACGTAGTGAGATTGAAAAAACTATTCCACCTAAAGAGATAGAGGATTTTGATTTGGGAAATATCTCAGATGGAATGAAGCCTTTATTTGATGCAGTAGTCCTCGCCACAATTGCTAGCTATGCCCAAGGTATGGATATTTTAAGAGAAGCATCTGCAGTATATAATTATGGTTTGAATATGCCGTCAATTGCTCAAATATGGAAAGGTGGTTGCATAATTAGATCAAAATTATTAAGTAAAATTCAAGATGCTTATAACAAAGATCCTAATCTAAAAAATTTAATTTTTGATGATTGGTTCAATAATGAAATTGCGACAAGATTAGATAACTTATCAAAAGTAGTTTCTTTATCCACAAAAGCTGGGATACCTGTCCCATGTTTATCCAGTACTTTAGATTATTTGAATAGTTATAGAACTAATAGACTTCCTCAGAATCTTGTTCAGGCAATGAGAGACTGTTTTGGCTCTCATACATATGAAAGAATTGATAAGGAAGGTAGTTTTCACACTGAATGGATGAAATGATTGAAAAGGTCAAAAATGGATACACCATAAATATATGCAAAGATAAGTTAGAACTATCAACAGCTGTTTTTAAGTTTATTGAGAGTCAAATTATTCGTACTTTAAAAAATAAAGAAAGATTCAAATTTTGTGTAAGTGGAGGTTCAACTCCTAAAGCTGTCTATCAGCTTTTATCTAATAGTGATCTTGGATGGGATATGGTTGATGTCTTTTTGGGAGATGAAAGATGTGTTGATCCAAATTCAGAATTAAGTAATACGTTAATGTTGAAAAATTCATTGTTAACTAATTTTGGATCTAAAGCTTTTTTTTATGAAATTTTCAATGATTTAAAGGCTGATGATGAAACTACAAAATATCAATTTATTTCTAAATTATTTGAAAAATGCGGCTCAAATTCTCCCTCCTTTGATTTAACTTTATTAGGTCTTGGAGACGATGGTCATACAGCTTCCCTATTCCCTTATCAAAAAAATAATAATGCAAATGATTATGTTATTTTTAATGAAGGTAAAGGATTAAAAAGAATTTCATTAACTCCAAAGGTACTTTCAGCTTCATCAAAGATAGTATTTTTGGTTAGTGGAGCCAATAAAAGAATTGCTCTTGAGAGGTTATTAGATGAAAAAGAGCCTCTTGATAGAACACCATCAAGATTAATAAAATCTATTAATCAAATTTCAATATTTTGTGATCAAGAATCAGCAAAAGAATTACAAATTTAGTTAAAGTCTAAAATAATTAGATTTATTAAATGAGTAAGAAAAAATTTTTATTCCAGAAAAGGGAGTTTGATGGTTGGAAAACATTAAATGATACTGTTATGGGCGGATCAAGTTCGGCTTTTTGTGAAATTTCAAATTCTGGTTTGATTTTAAAGGGTAATATTGTCGAGAAAGCAGGAGGATTTGTTAGTTGTAGATCTTCTATATATAAACCTTCTTTAAATGTATCTGAGTATTCATCCTTTGAATTAAATATTGATGGACAAGGAAGAACTTTTAAATTTGCTGTCGCTTGTGAAGATGCTTTACTAGGACTAACCGAATTTATTCCAGGTGGTCTCAGGTGGATTAAATCATTCCCAACAAAAAAATTCGGAACAACAAATGTTCAAATTCCTTTTAGTGAGCTAAAACCTTCAGTAAGAGCAAATAAAGTACGTTTTCCATTTAAATTCAAGCCATCTAGAATTAAGAGATTGCAACTACTACACTCTAAGTTCGGTGATGATGGATTACTTAATAATGAGTTTAAACAAGGTTCAATAAAAGTTTTAATTAAATCAATAAGTGTTATTTGAAAATCCACCCAAAAATATAGAGAGCTTAATCGCTAAGTCAGCAGATTTAACAAATAAACCTTTTGTTCATTCTGTCGTAAAAATAAATGGTGAATACGAATTTGAGGAAGAAGACATTGATTTAACAGTTAATATCTTATGTCGAGATAAAGAAGGTAAAAGATTAGAAATTTATGATCTTGAATTAGAACTTTTTAAATCTAATAAAGAGTTGGTTTTAGTAATCTCTAAGCTTAATTTCCCCAATGAACCAATATTATGGTGTGGAGTTAAAACATTATGGATGGATAGCAATAATGGAAAAAAATGCGACTCACCAAAATACAGTGCTAGATTGGAAAATTTAGCAAATAGGATAAAAAGTTTTATTGATTAAGAAAATAAACTTTGAGCTGGTTTATAAATCAGTAACAGCTCCTAAACTTGATGTGCTTACGATTTTCGAATATTTTGAAAGAATACCTCTTTTGTATTTTTGTATAGGTTTTATCCAATCTTTTTTTCTTTTTTCTAATTCTTCTTCAGATAAATCAACTTCAATAAGTTGTTTTACAGCATCTACTGTAATTAAATCACCTTGTTTTATTAGAGCAATATTTCCTCCAACAGCAGCCTCTGGAGCTATGTGACCAACAACAAGACCATAGGTACCACCGCTAAATCTGCCATCGGTAATTAAAGCCACCTTCTCTCCTAGCCCTTGACCAACAATCGCAGATGTTGGAGCTAACATTTCTCTCATGCCTGGACCTCCTACAGGACCTTCGTTTCTAATAACAACAACATCACCAGCTTTGATATCGTTATTTAATATTGATTTTAAACAATCCTCTTCACTTTCAAAAATCTTTGCTGGACCTGTTAATACAGGGTTTTTTACTCCGCTAATTTTTGCTACAGAACCTTCGCTCGCTAAGTTACCTTTTAATATCGCTAGATGTCCTTTTTTATAAAGAGGGTCATTTATGTCTCTTATGACATTTTGATTTATTGGAGGCTTATCTGGAATATTCTGTAAGTATTCTGAGATGGTTTTGCCTTCAATGTTTTTGCAATCGCCGTGAATTAATCCTGCATTCAAAAGTATTTTCATTACTTGTGGAATCCCTCCAGCCTTATGAAGATCCACCGTCACATATTTACCACTCGGTTTAAGGTCGCAAATAACGGGTACTTTTTGTCTGATTCTCTCAAAATCATTAATGTTGATATCTATTCCTGCAGTATTTGCAATAGCTAAGATGTGCAACACCGCATTTGTTGATCCGCCAATTGCCATAATGACTGATATTGCATTTTCAAATGCTTTCTTAGTCATTAGGTCTAGAGGCCTTATATCTTTTTCTATTGCAGAGACTAATATCTCAGCACTTTTATCTGCACTTAGTTCTTTTTCAAGATCTTCAGCAGCCATAGTGGAACTGTGAGGAAGACTTAACCCTAATACTTCAATAACCGCAGACATTGTATTAGCTGTAAACATTCCTCCACAGCTACCTGCACCAGGAATACAATTTTTCTCAACTTGGATTAGCCTTTCTTCATTAATTTTGCCTGATGTTAATTGTCCAACAGCTTCAAATGCACTAACAACAGTAAGATCTTCTCCATGCAATTTACCAGGCTTTATTGTCCCTCCATAAATGAAAATTGAGGGAATATTCATTCTTGCAATCGCAATCATGGCACCCGGCATATTTTTATCACATCCACCTATAGCAAGTACTCCATCCATACTCTGAGCATTGCATGCTGTTTCAATTGAATCAGCAATAACTTCTCTTGAAACTAGGGAATATTTCATGCCCTCTGTTCCCATAGAAATGCCATCACTTACTGTTATAGTCCCGAACATTTGAGGCATCCCACCTGATCTTTTTATTGACTCTTCAGCTTTTAGAGCTAACTTATTTAAACCTATATTGCATGGTGTTATGGTGCTGTATCCATTTGCAACTCCAATAATAGGTTTATTAAAATCTTCGTCATTAAATCCAACAGCTCTTAACATCGATCTGTTAGGGGATCTTTGCACACCTTGGGTTATTGCAGATGATCTGAGTTTATTCATATTATTTGAGAACCTTTTTTATTCTATTGCCCCAACTCTTCAAGTTGCTTCCTCACATCAGCAATTGCAGAATTAAGTTGCTCAACTTTCTTCTCCAGATTCTCTCCTTCAACTTCATTTATATTTTCATTTGAATCAATCGCTTCTGAGCCGTCTTGAATTCTGGAGGAATACATCATTGCTTTTTGTTTTTTTTCCTCCTTTCTTTTGTCTGCTTCGGATATTAACCACCAAGCTAGACCTGCTGCTCCAATAAAAGCACCGCTTATTAATGATAAAAGATTATTTGAAGACGAATCTCTGTATTCAGACATTGGTAAAATATTTACTCCTATATTCTATATTAGTTCTTATCTTGAAATATAGTACTTAAACGCGAAAGAGGATTACCAATACCCGGGACTAATAATTGTGTATTTTCATCTTCCTCATCTATGCAAGAAGTGTAAATGACCTGGTTAGGGAGTAATTTCGCAATTTCATTTAACCCTTTATTTGAACAAATAGCAGTTATTAAAAGAATCCTATTGGAATCAACACCTAATTCCTTTAATTTAATTAAAGTTTCTAATGTTGCTGATTTTGTCGTTATCTGTTCTGAATAAAATATAACTCCTTCATTTGATTCAATAGTTTTGGGAAGTTCTCCTAATGAGAGGGTTGAATTAGGAATTACTTCTTTAGATCCAAACCAAAGAGATAACCCTTCGGGCAACATTGCGAGCACTTTTATTGGATAATCATTATTAATAAAGAATCCATCTGCGTCTCCATTATCAGTATTTACAATTTCTTTTTTATATGGCAGCCAATTACGTAATGCTTCATATGTAAGCCATTTCCCTAATTGCTCATATCCTGTTGAGTACAAAATATTTGGAGTATTTTTTTCTCGCAATATTGAAAGCCAATGTTTTATTAATGGATGAGGAGGAACAATAACCTTTAGTGACATTGCCATATATTTTCCTTTAAGATACTCTTACAAACTTTAAATACTTAAGTTCTAAAATACAGTCTTATTATGATTAAATCAATTGTTTTCCCCTCACTAAAGAATGCATTAATAACTTTGTTATTCGTTGGGATTTTATTTTTTAATTCTGTAAATTCTGTATGGGCTAAAAGACCTCCTGAGATTAGAAACCAGCAAGACCTTAATTTAGAGCCAGATATGCACGGTCAAGACTTAAGCGGTAACGAATACGTTAAGTTTGATTTGAATGGGTTTAATTTCAGTGAAAGTAATTTAGAAGGGGCGGTGTTCAATAATAGTAAATTGCAAAACTCAAAGTTTACTGGAGCAAATTTAAGAGATGCACTAGCTTATGCAACAGACTTTACAGATGCTGATCTTTCGGATGTTAATTTTACTAATGCTTTATTAATGGAGAGTAATTTTGAAGGTGCGAAAATAGATGGTGCAGATTTTACTGATGCTGTTCTTAGTCGTTCACAACAAAAACAATTATGTGCGATTGCTAATGGCACAAATAGTTCTACAGGAGAAAGTACAGAATATAGCTTAGGTTGTTAATCATCAAAGATGAAAAAAAAAATACCAGTTATAGTTGTTTCGGGATTTCTTGGTTCAGGTAAAACAACTTTTCTAAGATATCTACTAAAAGAGAGTAATAAAAAATTTGGTTTAATTATTAATGAATTTGGTGATGTTGGAATTGACGGTGATTTGATTAAAAGTTGTGATAAATGTGATGAATCTAAAGACGACTGCGTAATTGAATTAAACAATGGATGTTTATGTTGTACTGTTCAAGATGATTTTGTTCCATCAATAAAAGCTCTCCTAGAATTTAATCCTCCCATCGAATCAATAATTATCGAAACAAGTGGGTTGGCGCTACCAATTCCCTTAATTCAAGCACTTAACTGGCCTGAGATTAGGTCTTCCATCTACCTTGATGTTGTTGTTGGTATCGTTAATGGAGAATCAATGCTAAATGGTTCACCAATTAATGATTTAAATAAAATAACAAAACAATATAATGAAACAGATAAAATTGATCACAACGCCACTATAGATGAACTTTTTGAGGAGCAACTAGAAGTTTCTGATATCGTTTTAGTCTCTAGATCAGATATCTTAAATGATGATCAGTTTGACGTTGTAAAAAATAAAATTCAAGGAAGTCTAAATTCATCTACACCAGTCCTTAAATCCAAAAATGGCAAAATTGATTTAAATTATCTATTTGATTTTAATTTTAAAAAAGAGACTTATAAAGAATTTTTAAAGGAAGAACATGACCATAATCATGTTGAGCTTGTATCAGATTCATTTAAATTAAATTATTTCCTTGAAAAAAATGACTTTGAAAAGGAGATGTCAAAAATCTTGGATGAATTAAACGTTCTTCGAATAAAAGGACGTATATGGATACCAAACAAATCATTGCCTTTACAAATACAAATTGTTGGAAAGAAAATTAATACTTGGTTTGAAGAAGCTCCAAACAATTGTTGGAGACCAAATGATAATGCTGGGCTTGAATTAGTAATAATTTCCTTTGATGAAAAATCTATAAAAACTTTCAATAGAAAAATTAAAGAGAAATTTAAGATTTTAAGTGACCCAAAAATAGCAATTTGACTTTATAGTTAGCTGTCGGGATACTTACTATAGTAAACAGCCCAAGATGAAAAATCCAAAAATTGCTTTAAAACAAATAATCTCTGACGACGTTTCTTCAATTGATAAAATAAAATGTTCAAAATGTGGAGGGGCAGGAAATTTTAAAACACCTGAAAATTCAAGAAGAACTTGCTTAGTTTGTTTTGGTAGAGGCTATATAAACATTTAATAACTCAGAAACCTTAAGGTTAAAAAATATTTGTTTATTAATCAATAGTACTTTTTATTAAAATTTAAACTAATCTTCTAGTAGAAATTAATTTTTAATTGGACCAATTTGCTGTAAAAGTTTTTGTGAGACTAAGACCCTCAGTTTTAGATCCAGCAGGGGAAGCTACTAAATCTGCTTCTATAAAACTTGGAGCCGAGGGAATAAAATCATTACGTATAGGAAAAATGATTGAGGTAAAAATAGAAGGTAATGGTGAAAACGAAGTAAGAGAAAAAATTGATTTATTGTGTGATAGGTTATTCGCAAATACTGTTATTGAAGATTATGAGTATTCACTAGAAAAATTATAAGATGGATAATTTTACTGTAGGAGTTGTTGTCTTCCCTGGTTCTAATTGTGATCGTGATGTTTCATGGGCACTGGAAGGTTGTCTAGGCATAAGAACAAAATACTTGTGGCATGAGTCTTCAGATTTAAGTGATGTAGATGCAATAGTTTTACCTGGAGGATTTAGCTATGGTGATTATTTAAGATGCGGAGCAATTGCGAGATTCTCTCCATTAATAAATGCCTTGGATGAGTTTGTTAAAAGCGGGAAAAGAGTTTTAGGAATTTGTAATGGGTTTCAAATCTTGACTGAATCAGGGTTTTTGCCTGGTGCTCTTGTTGCAAATAAAAATCTTAATTTTATCTGTGATGACGTTGAACTGGATATTGTTTCTTCAAAAGGCAGTTGGTTCAATAATGAAGATGAAAAACAAACTATTAAGTTGCCAATAGCGCATGGGGAAGGAAGATATCATTGTGATTCTGATACTTTAAAAAAACTTGTAGATAATGAATTGATTGCTTTGAGATATAAAAATAATCCTAATGGGTCCTCATTCGATATCGCAGGCATAACTAATGAAAAGGGAAATGTTCTAGGTTTAATGCCTCATCCAGAGCGAGCATGTGACGAGACAATTGGTGGGACTGATGGTCTCTTTACATTAAAATCATTAATATTGAAATAAAAAAAGACCCCAATTTTGAAGGTCTTTTTTATTTGATTTGGGAAGAAATTAAACAGTAGCTTTTACTTTTGGATCTAAATCACCTTTTGCGTAAAGATCAGCAAAATAATTTGTGCTGTTTTGTTTGATCTTACTTGCTTGACCTTCGCACCAGAACTGCTTGTATCTATCAAGACAAACTTGCTTCATGTATTTTCTAGCAGGTTTGTTGAAATGTCTTGGGTCAAAGTTTGCCTTATCAGCAAATGCTGCTTCTCTAACCGCGGCAGTGAAAGCAAGTCTGTTATCTGTATCAATGTTGACTTTCCTAACTCCATTTCTTATTCCCTCTTGAATCTCTTCAACAGGAACACCATATGTTTGAGGAATTTCACCACCATATTTGTTAATGATATCCAACCATTCTTGAGGAACTGAACTAGATCCATGCATTACAAGATGGGTATTTGGAATTGCTTTATGAATTTCAGCAATTCTGCTTATTGCAAGAACTTCTCCTGTAGGTTTTCTTGTGAATTTATAAGCACCATGACTTGTACCTATAGCAATAGCTAATGCATCAACTTTTGTTTTAGCAACAAAATCTGCAGCTTCTTCAGGATCAGTCAAAAGCATATCTGTAGAAAGTTCACCTTCAAATCCATGACCATCCTCTGCTTCACCTTTTCCTGTTTCTAATGAACCTAAGCAACCTAATTCTCCTTCAACACTAACCCCAACTGAATGAGCAAAATCTACTACTTTTTTAGTAACTGCAACATTATATTCGTAACTAGCGGGTGTTTTTGCATCTGCCTCAAGAGAACCATCCATCATTACTGATGTGAAACCATTTATTGCTGCTGAATAACATGTTGATGGCTCATTACCATGGTCCTGATGCATTACCACTGGAATATTAGGATACGTTTCTGTAGCAGCAAGGATTAGATGACGTAGGAAAATTTCTCCTGCATAATTTCTTGCCCCTCTTGAAGCTTGTAGGATTACAGGACTATCAGTTTCATATGCAGCTTCCATGATTGCTTGAACTTGCTCAAGGTTATTAACATTGAAAGCTGGAATACCGTAACCATTTTCAGCAGCGTGATCTAAAAGTAGTCTTAGTGGAACGAGGGCCATAATTAAAATAAGTTAAATGCTATGTAAAGCATATGTTTCCGAGAGTTTAGTACAAAGAGGTATCAAATGTCACGTCATTAGATATACAAAATACTAAATTAAAGAAACTAATTTTATGACCCAGAGTAAATTTTTAGGATTTTTTAGTTAGTAAGTGTAGCCTGCTACAAACAATTGTTCATCAGATGAAGGTTGAGATCCTGCTACATAGGCACCTTTTGAAGCTTCAGAGTTTGCTTGAGCCCTTGCTATTAATGCTTTTTGACCTCCTTCAACGTCGCTTCCTTTCCAGGCCTTTAAGCATGAGTGCTGTAATGCTCTTCCATATGAGAATGAAACATTCCATAAAGCTTTCCTGTAAAGGGTGTTCATATTATTTAAATAAACAGAAGCAGCTTCTTCGCTTAACCCTCCTGATAAGAAAACTATTCCTGGAACAGATGCAGGAACGCATCTTTCCATGGTTCTAATTGTCATTTCAGCAACTTTCATAGGATCAGCTTTTGTTGGACAATCTGCTCCATTAACAGTCATAGACGGTTTTAATAGAGTGCCTTCTAGAAAAACTCCATTTGCTTGACAGGCAATATAAACCTGCTTTATTACCTCTTCTTGAACTTCAGCAGTTTTTTCAATAGTATGGTCTCCGTCCATTAAGATTTCAGGTTCAATAATTGGTACCAACCCTGATTCTTGAACTGATCTTGCATACCTTGCTAATCCCCAAGCATTCTCTTGAATTGATAGTTTTGAAGGGCAACCATCAATTGTAATTTGCAGAACTGCTCTCCACTTTGCAAATCTTGCACCTTGTTCATAATATTTTGCTGCTCTTTCAACTAACCCATCTAAGCCAGAGCAAAAAGTTTCTACATCTCCTGCTCCTGGAAGTGGATTTAGGCCTTTATCGACTTTTATACCTGGAATAATACCTAAATCATTTAGTTTCTTAACCATTGACTCACCATCTTGGTGATTCTGATAAAGAGTTTCTTCGAAGAGGATTGCTCCACTTATATATTTACCAAGACCTTCTGTAGTAAAAAGCATTCCTCTATATGCCTTCCTATTGTCTTCAGTATTCTCAACGCCAATTCCAGCAAGTCTTTTACCTACTGTTTTAGTGGATTCATCTACTGCTAATATTCCTTTTCCTTTAGAAGCTAGTAATTGAGCATTTTCTTTAAGCTCATTTTTGTAATAATTTAAAGCCATTCTTTAATAATTCAGTTCAATTGATTTTTCCAGAATATGAAAAAAAAATAAAATCAATTCAATACTTTATCGGGTGATAATTGCTACTTATAAATGTATAGCCTTAAATTTTGATACTTAATCCACTTTTCGAAGATTCTCTTATGGCTTCGCAAACTTTATGACTCGCAAGTCCCTCACATAAGCCTGGGATTACTGGTGTTCCATTAATTATACTCTGAGCCCATAAATTTTGAATTCTCAAAACTGGAGCTATTCTCCCATCAGTCCATGTTTTTTCAAAATTAAAACTTGAATCTGCAGTTAGATTTTGTATTTTATTTTCGTTATTTGAATATTTCAAATTAAAACCATGTACATAATCTTTTTGGTTTTCGCTTTTAAGAATAAGTGAACCTTCGCTTCCATATATTTCTAAACTAAATCCTCTACCATTTTTAGAAATCGATGATAAAGATACCTGACATGGAATAAGATTCGAGCTGTAGTTTGATATATCTATATTGGCTAAACATACATCTTCACTCGTAACATCATTTAAATCAGATGAATTAGGTAAAGGTCTTTTATTTATGGATGTTGCTAACATCCCAGACACCTTTATTGCTTCTCCAAAAAACCAATTCAATATATCGAATGCGTGAGTACCTAAGGCGCCAATAACTCCTCCACCTTTTTCTTCCAATGAATACCAATTCCAAGATCTTTTGGGGTCGGATCTACTGCCCATTAACCAATCTAATTTGACTAAATATATATCTCCTAAGATATTTTCATCAATAAGTTTTTTTGTCTGAAGGAAAAGAGGTACTGCTCTATATTCAAAATCAACAGATACGCTTAAATTATTTATCAAAGATATTCTCTGAAGCTCTTCAATTTCTGAGGAAGATATTGAAACAGGTTTTTCTAATAACAAATTTTTATTATTCTCAAGAGCTTGTTTTGCTAATTTAAATCTTGATTCAGGAGGAGTAGCAATAATAATCCCATCAATTTCTTGAGATTTAACTAAGTCTTCCCAATCATGAAAAAATTCTAATCCAGTTTCTTTTTCTTGAATTGCTTTTTGCTTTTTGTCATAATGATAAATAGCAACAGGCGTTAAATAATTCGACTCTTTTAACGCTTCTAAATGTACTTTTTTCCCAAAACCTAGTCCAGCGATTGCTATTTTTAATTTTTTATTTTTAGAATTCATTCTTATCCATTTATAAACTCTGAACAGCTATTTTCAATAACTACATCTATTAGTTCATCATTATTGGAAGTTTGCCATTTTGAATTGAATTGAGGTATTCCATTTATGGAAGTATCTTTAAACTTTTTTTCATCACAATTAATTCTCATTACATAAAGTGATAACTTTCCATCATCATCAGAATTAGTTGGATTTTTGAAGAACTTTGTTAAGACACTTATTTCACCATTTGGAAGCGGCTTAATACTGCCTTTATCAAGCCATTCTTTCCCTTCATTATTCTCCTTTAGTAGGACCCAGTCAACATTTCCTATCCCATAAGAATATGGCGCAAAATTTAAAATAAAAAATAAAATGCTTAAAGAAAAATAAAAGAAATTTGAAATAATTCTCATTTTATATATTTGCTTTTGTAAGTTCTTTCACACCATGAATTTTTAAAATTTTAGTAAGAGTATCCTTGAGATCTTTCCTTTTAACTATTACATCAACAAAACCATGCTCAAGCAGATATTCAGCTGTTTGAAAATTATCGGGTAATTTTTCTCTTAATGTTTGTTCTATAACCCTTCTTCCAGCAAATCCAATAAGAGCTTTAGGCTCCGCCAAAATTAAATCACCTAACATTGCAAAGCTTGCTGTTACACCTCCAGTGGTTGGATGAGTTAATAAGGGCATATAAAGAAGATTTTTCTCTTTATGTTTTTTTAGTGCTCCAGATATTTTTGCCATTTGCATGAGACTTAGCATGCCTTCTTGCATCCTTGCTCCTCCTGATGCGCAAACAATAAGAATTGGAAAATTTTCTAAAGTTGCTCTCTCAATTATTCTTGTAATTTTTTCACCAACTACTGAACCCATGGATCCTCCCATAAATCTAAAATCCATAACAGCTAATGCTAAAGGCATTGAATTTACAGAACAGATACCTGTTACGACTCCATCTCTTAAACCTGTGCCTGCTTGACTTTCTTTAATTCGATCAGCATATGATCTTCTATCTTTAAAACCTAAAGGATCTGTAGGACTCAATGAACTATCAAACTCTTCGAATGAATTTTTGTCAGCAATTATATTTATCCTTTCATCGCTATTAATCCTATTGTGGTGTCCACAATTACTACAAACATTGAAATTTGAAATTAGGTCTTTTCTATAGGCTACTTGCGAACATTCTGAACATTTAACCCACAAACCATCTCCTTCATCAGTATCTTGCGAAACTTTCCCAACAAATTGATCTTTACGCCTCGCGGCAAACCAGTCGATTAATGACACAACGTTTCCTGTTTTTTCTATTTAAATCTAAATAAGGTACTTTTATCAAGAAAGATATATAAAAATTTGAGATCCTCTAGATTAAAAACTCCTCAAAATAAAAAAATATAATGATTTGACTTGATAATCGAAAATTAAATATTATTTATTTTTTTCCTCAATCATTTTATGAATTATTGGAGTGAGAATTAGTTCCATTGCAAAACCCATTTTCCCTCCATTTACAACGATACTTGTTGGACTTGACATGAATGAATCGTTAATCATTCCGAGCAAGTATTGAAAATCAATCCCCCATTTCTCTCTTGCCCCTTTTCTGAAATGTATGATCACGAAGCTCTCATCAGGAGTTGGGATATTCCTGCATATGAAAGGATTAGAAGTGTCAATTGTGGGAATTCTTTGGAAATTAATATCGGTTTTGCTGAATTGTGGGCAAATGTGATTTATATAATCAGGCATTCTTCTCAATATTGTATCCACAATGGTTTCCGCTGAGTAACCTCTTTCTGCGTTATCTCTATGGATTTTTTGAATCCACTCTAAATTTGTTATCGGAACAACACCAACGAGTAAATCAGCATAAGATGCCACATTGTATCCATCACCTTCTACCCCACCATGCAAACCTTCATAAAAAAGTACGTCTGTTCCCTCAGGAATATCTTCCCACGGAGTAAATTGCCCAGGTTCTAATGATGTACCAAGTCTTGTATTATGTTCTTCTGCTTCTTCAAGACTATGTAGATAATATCTTTTCTTTCCTCCTCCAGTTTCACCATAAATTTTAAAAAGTTCTTCTAGCTTGTCAAAAAGATTAGCTTCTGGACCAAAATGAGAGAAATTTTCACCTTTTGAAAGAGCGTCTGCCATAGCTTTTTTCATAGGCATTCTTTCAAATCTGTGGTAACTATCACCTTCCACAACTGCGGGAACTATATCTTCTCTGGCAAAAATATGCTCAAAGGCTCTTTTTACTGTACTTGTTCCTGCTCCTGAAGATCCTGTTACAGCGACTACTGGATGACGTTTTGACATTTTTTAAAAACAATATCTCTTGATTCTGACAGGTCATATGCCAACTTTATGTTTTACTTAAAAATATTTTTTTATTTATTAATTTTTTTTAAATTTCATCCATTATTTTATCTCCAATTTCACTGCAAGATAAAACTTCAGAAGACCCATCAGCTAAATCTGCTGTTCTTAATCCTTTTGATAAAACTTTATCAATGGCAGTTTCTAAATTTTCTGCAGCCTCTTCTTCATTTAATCCGATTTTTAACATCATGGAAGCAGATAAAAGCATTGCTATAGGATTTGCGATGTTTTTACCAGCTATATCAGGAGCCGAACCATGAACTGGTTCAAAAACTCCAGGGCCATTATTGTTTAGAGAAGCAGATGGAAGCATACCAATAGAACCAGTTAACATTGCAGCTAAATCGCTTAAAATATCACCAAATAAATTACTAGTTAAGATCACATCAAATTGACCAGGATCTCTAACTAATTGCATTGCTGCATTGTCAACGTACATATTGCTTAGAGATATATTTTTATCTTTTGAGGTGATATTTAGAACTGTATCTCTCCACAATTGACTAACCTCAAGAACGTTTGATTTATCAACAGAACATATTTTTTTATTTCTTTGGTTAGCAATTTTTATTGCTATTTCCGTTATTCTCTCTATTTCAGCCGAATCATAAGACATTGTATTGAAAGCTTTTGGGATTTTTGTATTTGTTATATGTCCTCTTGGTTTCCCAAAATAAATACCCCCTATTAATTCTCTCACAACAATAAGATCTACATTCTCAACGATTTCTTTTTTTAATGTACTTGCATCTAAGAGAGATTTTCTTATTTTGACAGGCCTGATATTTGCGAAAAGGTTTAGGGCAGATCTTAATTTTAGTAACCCACTTTCTGGCCTTAATTCTCTTGCAAGAGAGTCATATTTTATATCTCCAACACATGCTAAAAGTACAGCATCACTTTTTTTGCATTGATCCAGTGTCTCTTCAGGAGCAGGAGTCCCACATTTTTCATAAGCTATCCCTCCAAATAATTTTTCAATTATCTCAATATCGAAATTATGATTTTTTGAAAGCTTTTTTAAAACTTTTTTTGAAACTTCTGAAATCTCTGGCCCAATTCCATCTCCTGACAATAAAGTAATCTTATATTTCTTCATTTAAATTTTTGTTTTATAGAACAATAAATTATTGCTTGTCTAATTGTCTAAGTTTTTTTACCAATTCTGGTAATTTTTTAAAAATACTTGAACTCCTTAGCCATGATTTATTTTCCATTGCGGGGAAACCACTAATTATCTTGCCATCTTCTATGTCACAATGGATTCCGCATTTTGAACTTGCTATGACATTATTACCAACTTTTACTCTATTATTTACACCTACTTGCCCTGCCAAAATAACACCATCTCCAATATTTGCTCCTCCAGCAATACCAACTTGAGCTGCAAATGCACAATTCTTTCCAATTTTTACTCCATGACCTATTTGTATTAAATTATCCAACTTTGTTCCCTCATCAATAAAAGTAAATCCAACTGCGGGTCTATCAATACAACAATTCGTTCCAATTTCTACAAAACTCATTATTTTTACACCACCTTTTTGAGGCATCTTTACCCATTTGCCACTTTTAGGAATAAAACCAAATCCCTCTGATCCAATAACAGAATTTGAATTGATTACACAATTATCTTTTAGAGTGGTATTTTCGTAAATAACACAATTTGGATGAATTATATTATTATTTCCTATTCGAACATTCCCTAAAATTGATGATCCATGAAGAATATGATTATTGTCACCAATTACAGTATTTTCTCCAATGTAGACATTAGGTCCAATATGGCAATCTGCTCCAATTTTTGCTGTTTTATCTATAACCGCCGAAGCGTGAATTCCTGGTTTGAAATTGATAGTTTTATATAAACAATCCAATACTTCTGCAAATGCAATTCTTGGATTTTTAACGATTATGTTTGATATATTGAGTTTCTTTAGGGCACTAATGATTTCATCGTTTTTAGTAGTTATTATTGCTGATGCTTTAGTTTGTTCTAATTTTTCCTTAAGGATACTATTTTCTTCTAAAAAAGATATTTGATGTTTAACTGCAGCATCTAGTGAGGCAGCATCATCTATGTTTAAATCTTCGAAAATATTGGCACTAATAAAATTTGAATTTCCTTTTTTTATTAGATCAACTAAATCACTTAAAAGCATTTTTCAGTTTTTAATTTGTTTCTAAGAGAGAGCAAGAACATCTCTGTGTACGACAATTATGGAGGAGTTGTTATTTTCTTTATTATTTAAGATACTTCTTAATTTGTCGCTACTTATTGATACTAAACCTTTTGCAACTTCTTTATCCTTTGTATTTACGATTTTAACTGCCTGATTAACCGTAAAATTTCCTTCTACATTCTTAACGCCAACCGCTAAAAGTGAGGCACCTTTTTTTTTAATTGCAAAAGAAGCACCATCATCTAAAGTGATTTTCCCTACTGTTTGAATTGCATGAGAAAGCCAACTTTTTTTGTTCCCTATAGGTTTTTCTACTGGATAAAATAAAGTTCCAATTTTATTATCATTAAAAATTTCAATTAAGTTTTTTTTATTAGTTCCATCAACTAGTTGGACTTCAACTCCTCCTTTTGTGGCTATTTCTGCAGAAATTAATTTTGTACAAATTCCTCCTGTTCCCCATTCATTATTAGAGTTTTGAATATTTTTATCTTTAATTTCTTTTAGTTCACTATTATGAACTTCTTTAATAGGTTGAGCATCTTTATTATTACGTGGATCCTTTGAGTATAGATTTTCAATATCGGTTAATAAAATAAGCTTGTTAGCATGTATAGCTAAGGCAACTAAAGCAGAGAGGGTATCATTATCTCCATATTTAAGCTCTTCATTTGCTACGGTATCATTTTCATTAACTATTGGAATAACATTCAAATCGATTAATTTTTTTAAAGTTTTAGAAGCGTTATTAAATGATTCTCTTGAATTGAAATCAGCTTTAGTTATTAAAATTTGAGCAATATTATGACCTAATTTATTAAATACTTTATCGTATAAGGACATTAAATTAACTTGTCCTACTGCAGCAGTAGCTTGAAGGGTACTTAAATCATTTGGTCTCGTTTTAATATTTAATTTTTGGCAACCTAATCCAACGGCTCCACTAGTTACTAAAATTAATTTGTTTCCCTTTGAAAGAAAACTTGTAAAGGATCTGGAAAGGGTTTCAATAACTTCTTCTGTAGATGTTTCCTCTGTTCCTCTTAAAATACTAGTACCAATTTTTATAACCCAAGTTTTCATTTTATAAAATTAGAAATTAATTTTTCTATTGTCAAAGTTAAATTAAATTTAATAGGCAAGCCATCTCTATTTAATCGCTTAACTAATATTGTTTTTATATCACATCTATTCCCAACAATAATATCTGTAAAAATTCTGTCGCCAATAATGGCTATATTTTTGGGCTCTCTGCCAATTTCTTTGATAGCGGACAAAGTTACTTTCTTTCTTGGTTTTGATGCATTGTATTTATACCTTAAATTTAATTCTTTCGCTATTTTTGAGATTCTTTTTTTTGATGGATTATTACTTATTAAATATAAGGAGAAAAGCTGTTTAGATTCTATGATCCAATTTTTTACAGCTTTTGGGATCACATTTGATTTTCTATTTACTAGAGTCCCATCTACGTCAAGCAATAAAGAATTGATTCCTTTTTTTTGCAACTCAGATTGAGAAATATTATATATTGGTAAGTTTGAATCCCAATTGACTTTTAGGATAGATCTCATTAATTTTAAGAACTACTTTTTTCAAGCTCAGTTTCAATCAAAGGTTGAATTTTATCGAACTCATCATCTTCAACTAATAAGGCACCTTTGTCTTTTAATTTACCCACAATAAAAAAAGGATCTAGTGGAATATATAAGCCATATTCTTGGTCAAAAAGATTAAAGTTAACGAGCAATTCATAACTCTCACTATCATCATCGATGTAATCTTCTTCTAATTCATCGTAAATTGGTTCTTCAAGTTCTCCTGATACTGTTAATGTAACTGCTGATCTGATAAGTCTTAAATCATGTTCTTGAAGAACTGCTTCAGCATTTTTTAGTATTTGTTCATTTTTATCTATTTTCTCAATTAGTTCAGGTTCATCTTTTTCATTTATCTTAAAAAGACTTACTGGAGTATCAACTGGCGTTAATAAAGCATATTCTTGTCCTTCAACACTTACTAATTGTTCAAGATAACAAAATAACTTGTTTCCATTTGAGTCATTTAATAAAAGAGTCTGTGCATCATAATTATCATTTGAATTGGCTTCTTTCATTTAAAAATTATCTATTCTTTTTAATACTAATATTTTATCTGACGTTTACCAGCTATTTCTTCTAATTCAGGACCCTCTTCGATCCATTGTTCAAGTATTATTTTTGCTGAAAAACTATCAATCAACCCGGATTTATCTTTTTTTATCCCAAATCTTTCTGAAGATTCCCAAGTTGAACTATGTTCATTGACGTAAGAAAATGGAAGCTTTAATTCACTTGAAAGAAATTGACCGTAATTTTTACAGTCAATAGCTTGAGTGGTCATTTGCCCTTCGTCATCTAGTGGAATACCCACAATAAACCCAGTCAAATTAAATTCATTTATATAATTTTTAATGATTTTAATCTCTTGATTATTTTCAAGCCGTTTTACTGCTGGGAGTATATTTGATGTTATGCAGAGGGGATCACAATAAGCTAATCCTATTCTTTTGGTACCTATATCCAAACTCAAAATTGACTTGGGTTTGGGTTTGCAAAATTTCACTTTGTTTTTAATGGAAAAGGAGATGGATATGGATTACCTTGTGGACTTAATTTTTCAAAGATCGATTCCAAAGATTGATTTATTATATTTACTTGTTTTGCTTCATTCTTAACTATTGTGTTCCTGATAAGAATTATTTCTTGATTTTTTTCTTTAAGATTACATTCTTCGAGAAAAAGATTTAATTGAGAATTTTCTTTATAGGTTTTTAAATATGAAACAGGTGATTTTTCAAAAAATCTTTTTATAAACTCTTTTAAAATAGAATTGAATCTCTTATCCCAATATCTACTCATTGTTAAAGTATAAACTTCTTCATTTTGATAATTAATATCTTTTAATATTGAACATAAAACTGAATTTTCATATATCAAAGCACCACTCTTAAAATTATTTCTTTTAAGAATGTCTTCTTGATCAAAATCTAAAATATTTCTTAATAAGGGGGATTGATTTGATCTTATGAAATTGACTATTTTTAAAATATTTTGTTTATTAATTTTTTGGAATTCATTAATTAATGCATAGGCATTGGTATTTTGATTTCTATCTTTATTTATATCAGAACCTTCCCAAAGGATTATCTCACCTAACGGTTGAAAGCCTAACTCTCTTGAGGTTGATATGAGGTCAACATTATTTATATCAGCATTAATTATCCAACTTGAAGTTTTGATGTCTTTTATTGAGATAGATTTTTTTATCAATCCTAAAGTTAACTGTTTATCTGTTAAAGCACACTTATTGTTAATCAATTTGGGCTTAGATACTTTTAAGCAAGTCCCTTTTTTGTTTAAAGGAAAAATATTCAAATAACCAATAATTTCGTTTCCATATATAGCAATTATGCATTTATTTTTATTTTTCTTAAGATTATTTAAAAAAATTTTTAAGTCATCAAAGGTATTTATAATTGCCATCTTTAAAAACCAATTATTCAATTCCTTATTTTTAATATCTATTAAAAGATTAATGTGCCTTATATGGAGTTCTTCAAAAGTTACTTCAATTCCTTTTTTAGATTGAAAAGGATAAGAGGTATCTTTTTTCATTTACTTTTTTTCTCTTATTAATACTATAGGGGTTTTTTCATCTCCATTGCCAGCTGGATTAGATTTTAAGTTTCTTTTGAGTATTTTATTTACTTTTTTATTTGAACTTG
The DNA here is from genome assembly GCF_001180265.1 of Prochlorococcus marinus. Taxonomy (GTDB): domain Bacteria; phylum Cyanobacteriota; class Cyanobacteriia; order PCC-6307; family Cyanobiaceae; genus Prochlorococcus_A; species Prochlorococcus_A marinus_H. The sequence goes on from NZ_CVSW01000101.1 coordinate 45,163, forward strand.
CTAAGACTTTTACTCCTCCAAGATCATTAACATCGACAACAGCAACATCTATATTTAGATAGTTCGAGACCACCTTACAAAATAAATCCGCATTAAGAGGACCCATAACTATACTCTTGTCGTAAGGTGTAACTGTACCGCTTATATCATCAATGAGGGATGATTCTGAACCAGTTAACCTATAAAACATACCTTTTATTCCAATTGATTTGAAGAGAAATCCAATAAATATTGCAAAGGTTATTCTTGTGACTCCAATTCTATTTATTAATAATTGCATGCCGCAAGCTGTTGCGAGACTGCTTGTAGGGTGAAAAAAATAACATAAAGCTTTCGAAAATAAACCATATTCTAAATTTTGAGGGGAAATATATCTATTTTGCATAATCGCTAGCGGGCTCTCCCCGATTGTTAAAATATCATCTTTTTCTACAATTCCTTTGCAGTATTCAATCACAGTATCTACTGGATTATCAAAGCAACCAAGTAAATCAGTTTTAACAGCAAAAGCTTTATATTTTTTATTTATTGGAATTTCAAAAACTTCTTTCGTCTTTTGTTTTTGACCATCTAAATTAATTAACAAACAATCCTTATAATTTGAAATACCAAAATGTCCATAGTTCTCCCAATATATTTTTAACCATAGATATTTTATTTTTTTTCTAAAATTATTGTTGCTAAATTTATAAATGATTCTCACAAATAATTCTGAATTTGACTTGATAATTGTTGTTGGCCAGTAATTATTTAAATTCTTTATTTTATTATTTTCATATATATAAATATCTTCTTGATAATTAAAATTTTGGGAATATTCGTTGCCTTTACTTTTAAAAAAATCTAATTCAAAATTTATATTAGATACCATCGTCTCTTTTGTTTTACTTTTATTAGTTATTTTTAGATCAATAATTAATTCGTTTAAACCATCTTTTTTTTTGATTTTGTAAGTTATAGGTACAAGATTTAACTTTGATTTGGGTGAGTTTTTAATATATAAATCTGAAAGAATTAAAAAAATTAAAAGAACTAAGAGGATATTTATTAATATCATTTTTTAATTAATTTTCGTATTTATCTTTTTTTTCAGAAATGATACTGTTGTATTCATTAAAACTTTCTACAGAAAATGTAGTATCTTCTATATCAATTCCTTTTAGTTCTCCTATAACTTTGTTTAATTCATCAATATTAATCATTCCATTTTTATCATATTTAACTTCACCATCACTATTTAAAATAATGGTTTGTGGAATTAATCCGTTCCAATAATAATTAGGTTCATTTCTAAGATCCGACTTTTCTTTATCCTGTATTTCATCAGTAGTTAGAGCAATGATATCTATATTATTTCTCCATATCAAATCTAAACCAGATATTATCGGAGCCATGGCTTTACTATCTGAGCTATCGTCAAGATAAAAAAATAAAACTGCGACTCTTTTATTTTTTAATGATTCCTGAAGAGTTGTCTGGGGAGGAACTATAGCTCCATTACCTGCGTAAATGGGAAAGATGTTGCCATCGTAACTATCAGAATCTCTAGAGGCAATTGCTTTATATGGACTTAAGAAAATTAATGCTACTAGGATCCATTGAATTATTTTCATTAAAGTTTAAAACTTACTTTGAACTTGATCTTCCTAATCCTTGAAGGATTCCTTTCCCAACTAAACCGATAGCTTTGCCAACAACCTTTGTAAGGAAAGTCACGAAAAGATTACCGATATATTTTACAGCAACTTCTAACTGCGGTGCTACGGCATCTCTTATCTCAACTAAAAATGTAACTTGTTTTTGTAGCCATTCTAGATTTTCTAATTCTTTCTCCCTATTCTCATTTTTAAAGTATCGAGTAAATTTTTTATCGATAATATCAATATATTCTCGTTTACTCTCGTACAAGTACATAGGCATATAAATATAATCATGCCAGCGATTGTAGTTATTAATATTATTTCTAAATCTTTCAAAATTTCTTGTCGATTGTAATTCGGGATTTATGAGTACAGTCCTTAATTCAGGCCAAGACGAACAAATATTAAAGATTTCAGAAGCTAATAAATTACAGTTCCTTATTGTCCAATTTGAAATTATATTTTCAAGGATCAAAAATGATTCTGTTTCATATAGAGGGAGTAATTTCCCATCATATTCAAGAGCTTCATTTTTAATAATTGGCTCAATAAACATTATTGATTCATGTGATTCTCTATCTATCTCTTCGCAACTTACTTCATTATAGATAAAATCATTTATTGAAATAGATTCGCCTCCTTTTTTTAATCGAAAATAGCTGTCTGCGATATTTGAAATTGTATTTACTTTGAGTTCTTTTATAAGAGAATTTAAATCATCTTTAAAATCTTTCTCCTTATAGTTTTCTTTAATATTTTTTACTAAATTATCCAACTCATCTAACATTTTGCAAATTAGTCGTGAAATGAATTCTTTCTTTATCCCAGAGAGAATTATTGATGAATTATTAAATTCAACCTCTAAGTTAGTTGCACTATACTTTTCTTTAAGTCTATCTAAAATTAAATTCCATATTTCTATAGTGTTTTTATCTTTAATGAATACAGTGTTCTTTTTTTCAAGATTAATTTTATTTTCAGTGTAAACTGCCTCTGTATAAAGTTCTAGTGAATTACCCCATAAGAAAATTAGAAAAGATTTTGCGGTAATAAGTTCTCTTAATCTTCCTTTTAAAATGAATTTATAAAATTCGGGTGTTGAATCAGAGTTGACATATTTAAATATATAATTAATTTCAGAATCTATTTGTTTAAGACCTGAAGTTAGGATTTTTTGACTAAAAGAGAGAGGCTTATTTTTGTTTAATTGAACCCTAGAATTATTTTCAATATCAAATACCCTTCCTCCATTAAAAATGGTATCAATAGATTCAAGAACTTTTTCTGCACTGGGATTTAAAAGAAAACCTTCAGAATTTAACGATGAAGGGGTATTTGCTTCATAAACAAGTTCGCCAGAGAGAATTATAAGAAACTTTGACTCATCATATCTTTCTCTTAATTTTAATAATTCTAATCTTATAAGATCTTCTGATTGGAAATTAAGAACATTCCATATAACTAAATCCGGAGCTTTATCTCCTGTTCCATTATTAAAATTAATGTCTAAATTTTGGTCTAGTGATGTTAACTTAAGTGATAAAGATTCTGCTATTAAGCTTGGAGCAATAATCAATATCGATTTTTTTGAAATTAATTCCAAGACTAGATTTCCTATCTCTTATACAAAATTAACTAACAATCACTGCAAATACCAGCCTTAAATCAATTTTTATACTCTTTTAGGCGTAGTAATTTCTGTTTAAATCAAAGTCATTTAATCTCTCTGATGACAATACATTATTCGCTTCGTTTATCGTGAATTTATTTTCATATAGAGCTTTACCTACAATTACTCCAAAAAGTCCAGATTTTTCAAATTTTACTAATGATAATAAATCAGAAATTGAACCAACACCTCCTGAGGCTATTACTGGAATATCTGTAATTTCAAGTATGCTTTTAATGAATTCTTCATTTGTACCTTCTAACGTCCCATCTGTATTTATATCTGTAACAATAAAACTAGCAATTTTAAATGAAGAAAACTCCTTTACTAGATCTGTGGCAAAAATATTAGATTGCTCAAGCCAACCCCTTGTACTAACTTTTCCATCTTTTGCATCTATACCAACAATTATTCTTCCAGGAAATTTATTTGATAAGTCTTTAACTAGTTCTTTATTTTCAATTGCAGATGTTCCCATGATAACTTTCTCAATACCATAAGAAAATAATTGTTCTATCCTTTCTTGAGACCTTATCCCCCCACCTATTTGAATAGGAATGTTCACTGTTTTTGCAATCTTTTTTATTGATTTATCGTTTGTTGGGGAACCAGTTTTTGCAGCATCCAAATCAACTATATGTATATATTTTGCCCCTTCGCTTTCCCAAAATTTAGCTTGCTCATGAGGCTTTTTGGTGAAGTCTTTTCTTTTGTTAAAGTCGCCTTTAAAAAGCCTTACGCACTTACCATTCATCAAATCAATTGCTGGTATTAGTTCCATAGAATCATCCTTTTCATTAATTACTTATTAGTAGTACTATTCAATATGTAATTCTATTTAAGATTACTACTTCAGTTAAATATTTTTTGAATATGAAAATTCTTGTAATGGGTGGTACTAGATTTGTTGGCAAGTCTTTGGTTGGAAAGTTATTAAGTAAAAATTATGATATTGATATTTTTACGAGAGGTAATAAAAGTAATCCTGAAAAAACAAATTTAATTAAGGGTGATAGAAATAATTCAGAAGATATCGTCAGGCTAAGAAATAAAAAGTATGATGTTGTTTATGATATTTCAGGACGAGAGTTAGAACAAACCAAACTTCTTATAGAAAATTTATATAACTCTTTCCAGAGATATATATATGTCAGCTCTGCAGGTGTTTATAAAGAAAATTGTGAACTACCCTTATCAGAAGTTGATCCAATTGATCCAGATAGTAGGCACAAAGGAAAGTTTGAGACGGAAAATTGGTTGAAAAAGCAAAAAATTCCTTTTACAAGTTTTAGACCTACTTATATTTATGGACCTGGAAATTATAATAAAATCGAAAATTGGTTTTTTGAAAGGTTATTTATAAAAAAATCTATACCAATCCCTGGTGACGGGTCTTTAATTACTCAGCTAGGCCATGTTTCTGATCTAACTGATGTAATGATTAGGTGCATAAATTTTGAAAATTCCAAAAATAATATTTACAACTGTTCAGGTGAAAAAGGAGTTACAATAAAGGGTTTAATTTATTTCTGCGCGAATGTTCTTGGATTAAACCAAAATGAGATTTCTTTAAGAACATTTGATTATCAAAAATTAGATCCTAAATCTCGAAAGGGATTTCCAATTAGATTAAATCATTATCAGACTGATATCTCTAAGATAAAACGTGATTTAGAGTGGACGCCAACTTTTGATTTGCTTAATGGTTTAAATGATAGTTTTGTGAAAGATTTTATTAATAAAAAGGGTGAGGAGTTTGATGAAAATTCAGATAATATTCTTTTTAATTCTTAAATAGCCTAATAAAGTCACAAAAGTCAGAATGAATCCTAACCAATAAAAAATTAAAGCCAAATTATTCAATAAGCTAATCTTTAATGGTGTAAAGAAGGTAATTACCGAAATAAAAAAGAAAAATGTTTTATATTTACCTAGCATAGATGCTGGTAAACCGTCTTTTGTAGAGTTCCTCAGGCTAGAGATAATTAATTCTCTAAATAGAATTAATGACAAAGACCAGAAGGGTATAAAATTATTTTTACAAAGGAAGATTAAAGGAATTAAATAGAATACTTTATCGCTTAAGGGATCAAGGATGGCTCCTAATCTTGTTTTAAGATTAAATTTTCTAGCAATTAACCCGTCAAAATAATCAGTTAAACCTCCAATAATAATCAATATAAAGACATAAAAAGGTCTTTTAATTTCTAAAAAAAGTATTAATGGAAATACAAGGAAAAGGCGTGATATCGATAATATGTTGGGAATATTCAATGCCAAATTTTTAAGATTTTTTTTTAATAACAAATTAGTTTTTGTATATAAAAAATATATTACACTCTCAACAAGCTTAAATTTTTAGTAAAAATTTTATAGGATTTTTAAAGCTAGATTTTCAAATTTAATTTGAATCTGAATCCTAAAGATTATGAACTCAATTTCTCTTTATGAATGATGATGTTTTATATTACAAAATTATTCCTTATACCTAATGCAGCCTCATAGCCTAAAGCTATCTCCAGAATCTGATTTGATAAATTCAATTAAAGAATATTCTTTATCGAATAATTTATACGGGTATATTTCTGGAGTGGTTGGTAATCTTAGAACAGTTTGTATTCAATGCCCAGGAAATCAAGAGATAAATAAATTTGAGGGAAATCTAGAGATAGTTTCTTTAAATGGACATTTTAATAAGGGAGATGTTCATTTACATTTGAGTTTTGCAGATGAAGGATGTAATGTCTTTGGGGGGCATCTTGAGGAGGGATGTATTGTAAAAAAAGGTACTGATATACTATTAGTTTCTTTTGAACAAAAAATTATTAATATCCCAAGTAATGATTTATTAAAAAATGAGTCACGTGTAAAAGCATATATTTTAAAGGATTGTCCTTGGTCTAAAAGAGCAATTAGGTTGCTTAATTCTTTATCTATCCCTCATGAAGTTACTTTAATAGACAATGATGAGAGCTTTCAAAAAGTAATGGCTCAAAGTAGCCATAATACTTTCCCTCAAATATTTTTGGATAATAAATTTTTTGGAGGATATGATGAACTTTCAAAACAAGCAAAATTGGATAACTTAATTTCATTTAAGTAATCTAAATTTTTTAAATATCACGATTAGTAAGCTTTTCAGCAACTAATTCGTCCTCTAACTGCTTTATTAATCTTGATACAAGACTTTGAAATTCTGGTTGACAACCTTTAAATGCAGCTTTATGTCTTATTGGTTCATTTCTAGTTCTTAAATCAGTTAGCATTAACTGTAATGCGTCAATTTTGGGATTTATTTTCATAGTTTTAATTTATATATTTACATCTTTTAAATCATTTGCATAGCTTTTTTAAAAGATATTTTTTTATTATCATTCGAACTTGTTACTTCTATTAATTTATTTATGGATTCTTTGTTTTTTAAAGAATCTATACAACATTGCGCAACTAATCTTCTTGGAATTGATCCATTAATTTGGGTATCCTCCTTTGAATAATTTATATTTTCAGATTTAATATCTTCATTTTCCTTTAATCCTCCAGGTCTAATAATAGTCCATTCGAAAGTTGAATTTCGTAGAAAGTTTTCACCTAATTTCTTCCAAATAAGAATTAAACCAAACAAGTTTAGTGGGTGAAATAACTTTCCAGTACAAAGAGAACTTACTAAAATAACTCTTTTAATACCAACTCTTTTGCAACTCTCTAATTGCCTGTATACTCCTAATGCATCAACCTTTGCAGGACCAGTTAAATCTAATGATGCTCTCGCTCCAGTCGCAATTATCAAAGCATCAATATCTTTTAAAGCTTTATCAAGTTCTCCTTTTTTGTCTAATGAAACCCTAATTGTTTCTAAACTCTCTAGACCTGCTGAGACTTTTGAATTCTTTCTGATGATTTGCCTGACTTTATATCCTTTCTTAACAGCTTCTTCGGAAATTCTATAACCTGTTTTCCCCGATGCACCAGTAATTGCTATTTTCATGATTAAGAATCTAATTTAAACATTATATAGATTTCTTAGGGCTTTTTACATACAAATTTCTTTTTTCTTTTGGGATAAAGAGTGCGACATAAATAACATTTTGTTCCATCACAGCCTCTTGCTGTGCAGTATTCTCTGCCATAAAAGATTATTTGCAAATGTAAGGTATTCCAATCATTAATAGGAAATATTTTTTTTAGGTCTTTTTCTGTTTGAACTACGTTATCTCCATTTGTTAGACCCCATCTTTGTGCCAACCTGTGTATGTGAGTATCTACTGGGAATGAGGGTATTTTAAACACTTGAGACATTACAACTGATGCTGTTTTATGACCTACCCCTGGAAGAGATTCAAGCTTCTCAAAAGAATCTGGGACCGTACCATTATGCTTCTCAATCAATAATTTAGATAAGTTATAGATGTTCTTTGATTTTTGATTAGATAGACCTAAAAATTTTATGTATTCGTAAATTCCATTAATACCTAACTGCATCATCTTTTCTGGATTATCTGCAACCTTAAATAAGCTTTTTGTTAATTCATTAACTTTCTTATCTGTTGATTGAGCACTTAAAACTACGGCAACTAGAAGTGTATACGCATTTGTATGATCAAGGGGTATTGGAGGCGATGGATATAACTTTTTGAGTTCCTTATGTATTATTTCTGCTCTTTCAGACTTTCGCATTAAATTTTAAAAATTAAGTGGTGTATAAAATTATACAAGGGATATTTTAGGTGAATATTTTCTGCTAACTTAATATATTCGAATAAGAAGAATTTAGTGAAAAATGATGCGTTAATAATTGATGATTTGCATCATAAATATGATAAGCGAGAATCTTCAAATTGGATCTTAAACGAAATAAACTTGAAAATTGAAAATGGCGAATTGTTAGGGTTGCTTGGTCCTTCTGGTTGCGGAAAAACTACTCTTTTAAGATTAATCGCTGGGTTCGAATATCCCTCTAGAGGTAGGATTTCTCTAAATGAAAAGGAAATTTCAAGTAGGAAAAGAATTCTTAGTCCTGAGAAAAGAAATATTGGCATGGTTTTTCAAGACTATGCACTTTTTCCTCACTTAACTGTTTTGGAAAATGTAATTTTTGGTTTGAAAAACAAAAAAGACAGATCTAGAGTTGATTATTTATTAAATGTTGTAGGTCTTAATAGTTTTGTTGGAAGGTATCCACATGAACTTTCTGGAGGCCAAAAACAAAGACTCGCAATTGCGAGAGCTCTTGCACCAGGTACAAATTTTATTTTATTAGATGAACCTTTTTGTAGTCTTGATATGCATGTCAAATTAAAATTGAGAAGTGAACTCCCTAATATTCTAAAAGGTTGTAATGCAAGCGGATTGATGGTTACTCATGATCCGGAAGAAGCGATGTCAATTTGCGATAAAGTCGCCGTTATGAATGATGGAAAAATACATCAAATTGATACACCAATTAACCTTCTAAATAATCCCAAAACCATATTTGTTAGTAGTTTTATTTTGGGCAATAATATTATTAATCTCAAAAAAAATGGTAATTCATATATTTCTTGTTTAGGTGTAATAAATTGTTCAGAGTATTTGAAAAATAAAAATATCAAAAATATGTCAATTTCGCCTAAATTTATTTCAATTAAAAGATCAGAATCTGGTGATGCGAATGTTATATCTAAAGAATTTCTTGGTGAATTTCTTATATATAAAGTATCTATTAATGGAAACATATTAAGGGTTAGAACTGATATTAATAATCTTCTAAATAATGGAGATAAATGTTCTCTTTCTATTAATAAAAATAGTTATTATTTTTTATATCCTGGAGCATATAAGGAATATATATAGACTTTTTTATAGGCAATTACATTTCCCCCCCTTCCAGTTAGAGCATTTTTTCTTTTTACATTTCTTTTTTTTACTTTTATATATTTTTTTAGTTAATAGCAGTTCAGAAAAACTGTACTCTAAATTCATTTATAGTATTGCGATTGATTTTCATTATCATATTGTTTAATTTAATTTAAAGGATCTATTAATTACTAATTTATACAAAATGTTGTATTATTTATTTAGTTACTTAGTTGATAATGAATGAAAATAATTTAAAAACAAAGAAATTAATTAATTTTGGTCCATCTGGAAGAGCCGTTGCTCAACCAATAGACAATAGTTTATTAGATAACATTTTTGAACATTTAACAATGGAAAGATATGCGAATGTTCAATACTTTTCTATGTATCTATGGTTTCAAGAACGTGATTTAAATGGATTTGCCTCTCATTTCCTTAGTGAATCACAAGGTGAAATGGAACATGCTCAAAAATTTGCAGATTACGTAATCGCAAGAGGACAAAGCGTAAAATTAGATGAAATTCCTGCACCCGTTCAAACATGGGGTTCTATAGAGGAGCTGATTTCTTATTCTTTTAATATGGAGGCTGATTTAACTTCATCTCTACAACAACTTTATTCCATATCAGAAAGAATTTCAGATACAAGAACTAACGTATTTTTAGATCCAATAATAGAGGCTCAAACACAATCAGAAGATGAATTTGCGAACATACTGGGCAAGGTAAAGTTTGCTTCTAATCAACCTTCGGCAATTTTATTAATAGATAGTGATTTAAAGAAAAAATAAATTACTTTCAAATTTATTTTCATTCAATGTCCTTTTGGTTATTTCAAAAAGTAAATTCGAAAAGTTGATTTTCTCATTATTTTTATTTAAGAGTTCAGCTATTTTATGAATCTCATTAACTCTTTTAAAAATATTTTTGTTTTCAGTAAATAACCTTCCCTTCAATGCTTTATTTTCGGTGATTTTGTAGGATTGCTTGATATTTCTTAGTCTATTCGATAAAACATCAACTTCCCTTAACAAGTTGTTTGTAAGTGATTGTGATTCCTTCATTTTTATAGGGGCGATGTTTCAATAAAAGAAGGGGCAACACTGACTGTTTGGGTACCGATAGGAGCTATTAATAACTCAGATGATCTTAATTTAGAAATTAATCTTGTTGATGTTACTCGTGTAGAACCAATTAATTCGCCAATCCTTTCGTGAGTCAACCTAAAAGGTAATTCACACCATTGACCACATCTTCTCCCTAGACGATTTACTAGTATTGAAAACAAGGCTTGTAATCTCTGTTCTGCATTTCCTAAGTGTCTAATCCTAAGGAGTTGCAAAGTCCATTCATTTACTGCATCGAATCCCATATTCTCATCAATATTTACATTGCTTTGAAACGATAAATCTGTTAGTGCTTCAACGCAGACACCTTCGCTACATAAAAGGTCTGTTCTTAATTGATCTCCTGACTGTAAAAATGCGAGTGTCATTCCTTCAGTTTCTTCACAAGGACAATAAACTCTTGCAATTCCACTCTCAACTTCTAAACATGTTCCTTTTGGTCTTGATGAAGGATCTATTAATACGGACTGTCCAGTTATTATCCTTACCGTTTTTGAAGCAGGTTCTCCATAACTATGGAAATTCATTAATTTAAGTTTGATAATGAGAATTATTATCAATTATGCACTATAAAATTACTTATTGCAATAGATTCTCATTATCATAAAGATTCTGAAGTTTTTCTTTACATAGTATTTAGCAATATAATTTAGATAGAATTGCTAAAAATTTTATTTTAGATGAGCGTAAATAGAGTTTGTTTTAATTGTGGAAGTTCCTCGTTTGTCTCAGATCGATCTTTGGGAGGCAAGATTGTGTGCTCTAAATGTGGGTCTTTTTCATTTAAAAATAAATCCTCTTCTTTTTTTAAAAGCAAAAAGTTTGTATTTCTTGCTATTGTCATAGCTATTTTTATAATTGTTATTTAGATAATCTGTTTATTTCCCAAAGTCCATTATTTTTAGTCACCTCTACATTAATACCGTATAACGTATTAATCTTCTCACTATTTATAACCTTATTTTGATGACCATCAGCGATTATCTTGCCATCTTTTAGCATTATGACACGATCATATATTCTTGTAATCATTGAAATATCATGAGTTACGCAAAAAATTCTGGTATTTAATTTTGATAATTCATTAACCTTATCAATTACAAAAAACTTTGATTTATAATCTAAATTTGCAATTGGTTCATCTAGAATTAAGATATCTGGTTTTTTTATTAACGCCCTAGCAATGAGAGAAATTTTTTTTTCTCCATCTGATAAATAAGAAAAATATTTTTTAGATAAATTAGATATATTCATTTTCTTCATTATTTTTTCAACCTTATAAGAGTCTCTTTCAGATTTATTTTGTACGTAACAATAACTTCCATATAGACCACTTAAAATTAAATCAAAAACTTGTAGATTTGGATTTATTCTATTTTTTATTTCATTATTTACGGTACTTATTCTTTTTCTTATTTCCCATAAATTTATAAGTTCTTTGTCAAATATCTTCAGTTTCGATTCATCTGCTACTACTGGGTATATGTTTCTATTAATTATTTCAATTAAGGATGATTTACCTGAACCATTTGGTCCAATTAATACTACATTCTCTGAATACGCTAACTTTAAATTTAAATCTTTAATTACTCTAAAGCCATTTTTATAACAATTTATATTTGTTGCGTCAAACCAAAATTTATTAAACACTAAAACTTATTACTCCAAAATATAATTAATTGAATCGAGCTTAAAATAAATATAAAAAGATAAAGCCAATTCAACCATGAAGGTCTATTTACTTTCTTCATCAATTATATTATTAACATAAAAAATATAAGCGGAGCAGCAAATCGTACGAATGTTTTTCTTATAATATCTATATTATTTGCAATTTCTAACTTCTTTATCTCAGGAGGATATTTCAATATCACCTTGTCATATACATCAAGATTTTTGTTTTTTATATTATTTATCCATGGTTCATCTTTATCTTCAGACTTTTTGTACCATTTCCAAAAATAATTTATTATTCTGTCTTCACCCAATAATTTTATTTCATCCTTACTTATAAGATCTATACTGTTTGGATGCTCATTTATGTACTTATTAAATTCCATTGCTAGTGTTCTAGCCTCGTAAGCGTCTAGAGCATAAAAACAATTTTCTAATCTTATATTTTGAAAATCACGGTAATGGACTGTATATGGCTTCAACATATTATTTTTGTTCATTTTAATTTGCTAAAAAGCAATAAATATATATCTCAACAATGCATAAGTTCATAAATTTAAAGTATATGTTTTGTTGTTATCAAAATATATTGAATTAAATTATGTATTTAAAGATA
>NZ_CVSW01000102.1 GCF_001180265.1 Prochlorococcus marinus
AGACCACCAGATCTAGTGGCAATTGATGAAATTGGGGAAATCCTATCAATCAAATCCCCAGATACTGTTGAAGTAAAGTTTAGAAGAGGTTCGTTTTTAATCGATATCGATAAGATTGAGAAAAATTAACTTAAAATTTTTTCTCCCACCTATTAGAAATTTCTAAACATATTTTTTCTTTTCCAGAAATACTCAGAAAAGGTTTTGAAAAATATTTCTTGGTTAATATAAGAATATCTAAAGAAGAAATTTCCTCTATTTTTGAATTTAAATCGATCTCAGAGATTGGGGAAATGCCATAACTAATTAATTGTACCTTTCTCTGTAAAAATTCATCTAGTGATTGACTACCTAATAAAAAGGAACCTTTTAGTTTCTCTTTTGCTAAAAATATTTCAGCATCAGTCAACGGACTAAAAAGTAAATTTTCCCATAGTGTTGATAAAAGTTCAAAAGCAAAAAGGGCTTGCTTATTAGACACGGATAAATAAATTAGAAATGGGGCATTCTCACTTCTAATAGGATAATAAACACCTAAATCGTAAGTGATACCATGTTTTTCTCTAAAAAGTTTAAATAAAGCAGCGCTCATTCCATAAGATAAATATGACTCCAAAATCTTAAGTGGCAAATATTCACTACTTCTTCGCGAGCAAGTTTGGTCCCCTATCATTAGTATTGTTTGATTTGAATCATTTTTATTGAAATCAAATCTATTGCTAGGACTTAAATCGTGATTTATAGTTCTTGATTTTTCCTCAAAGGGGTTTTTTTCTAATGTTTCTATACTTACTCCATTTATTTCTATATTATTTGAAATTAAATACTTATCTCGACTTTTGAAATTTTTAAACTCAAGCAAAACATCTTTATACGTAATCTTAGAGACATCATATGCATTGCCATTTGTATTAAATGCATAAGGATGATTTGAATAAACAATTCTTCTCCAGTTTTCGAAACAGATATTAAATGGATTCTCTTTATCTTTTTTTATTAAATTAATAGAGGATTTTTTTACTTTTTGAAATTCAACTTCTAAGAGAGTTGGTTTATTAATTATTAAATCTAATAAAGGTAATAATTTGCTGAAATGTTCATTTAGGGATTTAATGCTTATTGAAATACCATCTTCAAATACTTCTTGATTTAATTCTGCTCC
>NZ_CVSW01000103.1 GCF_001180265.1 Prochlorococcus marinus
AGGTAAACCAGATAAGGGTAAAACAAGGCTAGTAATTGAATTTAAAGAAGAGACTTATTTGCAACCTTTGACTTGGCAAATGGTTGGCTTAGATCAAAATAGATGGAGAATTAAACTATTTAACCCAAAATATTCATTTAAAAAGATTGGTGAAGGTTTAGTTGAAAAGAAAAGAGGAAATATCAAGCCAAATCAAAATTTAATTCATAAGAAGAAAAACAATTATGGTTACTTGAAACTACCAGAGGTAAAACGAAACAAGTTTGAGG
>NZ_CVSW01000104.1 GCF_001180265.1 Prochlorococcus marinus
AATAATGATGAATCAAATATTACTGGAGGAAAAAGCATAAGATATTTGTATGTTGAAAGTATTTTGCAGAAAAAAATAATTGATGAATCTTGGAGAGAATTGATAGACTCCCTAGCCTCTTTTTATATGGTTAGTAATTTAAAAATGTTTAAAACTGCATTTCCTCCTGGCTGGATTGGTAAATATAAAAATTTTTCTAAAGGTTTAAAAGATCAAATATGGATTGAAACTAAAAAAGAATTTGATATTAAGAAAAATGGATTAACCAAAAAAGAATTTTCTTTAATGGATACTTTATCTAAAAGAGGTAATTGGCAAAGTGAATTAATCAAGTCTGGTTATAATTACACTCTCATTAACTCAATGGTCAGTAAAAATTATCTTGCTAAATCTAAAAGAAAAAAAAATATAAATAGTAAATTAAATTCCTTTGTAAAAGATCATATCGAAACGAAAAAACC
>NZ_CVSW01000105.1 GCF_001180265.1 Prochlorococcus marinus
AAACTATATAACGCAGGTACATTCCAGATTGTAGGAAGTGCACTTAAAATTTGTCCTGAAAGTATTCCGAATAAAATAAAAAATGATTATGAAAAAAGGGTAAAGCAACTTGTAAAACAAAGCAAAAAATGATGCTTATTATCTGAACATTGAACTAACTGAACTTTCTTCATGGATTCTCCATATGGCTTCACCAAGCATATTTGCTACAGAAAGAACTTTTAACTGAGGAAAATCATCTTTAACAATAACTGGTATGCTGTTAGTCACAATAACTTGTTCAAATAAATCCTTGGTACTTAATCTTTCATAAGAGGGAGGAGAAAATACAGCATGTGAGGCACATGCGAATATTTTTTTAGCTCCTTCTTTTTTTAACAAATTTGCTCCAGAACATATAGTTCCTCCCGTATCTATCATATCGTCTATGAGAATAGCCGTTTTACCTTTAACTTCACCAATAACGGTTAAGCTTTCAGCAATATTATGAGCGGATCTTCTTTTGTCAATTATTGCTAATGGAGCATCTTTCATAAGTTTTGCAAATGCTCTCGCTCTAGCAACTCCCCCTACATCAGGAGAGACAACGACAACCTCATCTAAATTTAAAGACTCTAAATAATCAATCAAAACTGGTGACCCATAAATATGGTCGCATGGGATATCAAAATAACCTTGTATTTGAGCCGAATGCAAATCCATAGCAAGAACTCTATCAACGCCTGATTTCTCAAGTAAATTTGCGGTGAGTTTTGCAGTTATAGACTCTCTACCTGAAGTCTTTCTATCTGCCCTTGCATATCCAAAATAAGGAATAACAGCCGTTATTTGTCTTGCAGATGCTCTCTTGCAAGCATCAACCATAATCATAAGTTCCATTAAACTATCGTTTACCGGAGCACATGTAGGTTGAATTAAAAATACATCACAACCTCTAATAGATTGCTGAATCTGAACATAAAGTTCCCCATCGGCAAATCTTTTAGATATTAAAGGTACATTTTCAATGCCTAAGTATGATGCAATTTCTCCAGCTAATTTAGGATTTGTTGATCCACTTATTAACCTTAATCTACTATTAGTTAGATTAAAATTAGATTCTTTGTTCTGCACTGCCGTGATAAAACTTGTCACGAAATTAGCACTATAAAACTATATTCTCATCGTAGTCGTTTATGCGGATTTAGCAAAAGATAATAACTAGATCTTTTCAAAAGTGACATCTCTTAAGCAAAATACCGAATAAATTCGGCTGAAATTATAATTTATTTTTAATTTAATCGAAAAAACACTTCCATAAATTATTTGTCAAATAATAAAAATTTGTATATGTTTAGATTTGATGAATTAATAAAAATTTAATCGTAAAGAATCAAAATATAATCTTGAAATGTCTATTC
>NZ_CVSW01000106.1 GCF_001180265.1 Prochlorococcus marinus
CTTCCCGAGTGTATAAAAAAGATGAGCTGTCATTCCTTGGAAAACAGCATCAGAATCCATGCCAGCTTTCTCAGGATCTAAGTAGCACCCTGGGGTAGGCAAACGTAGATCAAAGGGTTCGTTGGAGTTCATTGGATTAGCCATATAACAGACAATAGCCATTTTTTTGAAAATTTCTTTGTTGTAACTTCAGATCCACACTTGTTGAGTATTTTTGCTTTTTTCTTACATATTTCTTAAAGTGGGCCCTCAATAAACTATCTTCCAATTAGGTAGTTTATTTTTTCTCTCATTTCATATGTATTCTTTACTTGCTGAATTAAATGCACATGATTTAGAAGTTGCTGAAACGTTGATAGGAGTTATAAGGTTTCTATTGATATTTTTAGCTGCAAGAGCATTAGCAGAAGTATTAGTAAGACTAAGTTTGCCAACGATAGTGGGTGAGCTTCTTGCAGGGGTTGTGATAGGGGCATCAGGATTCCATTTATTGATACCGCCCTCAGCTGGAACCCAATTAAATGAAGGACTTGTAAATGTTATTAGCTCATTAGCGTCAATACCTCCGGAAGCTGTACCTGATGTTTATTTTGAAAGTTTTCCATCTCTCCAAGCAGTAGCAACTCTCGGGTTATATGCTCTTTTATTTTTAACAGGATTAGAAAGTGAGTTAGAGGAATTAGTAGCCGTGGGAGCTCAGGCTTTCACTGTTGCTATGGCTGGTGTAATTTTACCTTTTGCCTTTGGAACTCTTGGGTTAATGTTTATTTTTCAAGTAGATCTA
>NZ_CVSW01000107.1 GCF_001180265.1 Prochlorococcus marinus
ATGGGTTTAAGAGGATAGGAAGTGCCCAATATCGTAAAAAAGGAGCATTCCTTCAACATGGAGAGATTCAAACAAATCCCTCAAAAGATTTATGATTCAATCTGGAATGAGCATGTTTATATTAGAAACCGAACCTGCTGGGTATGTTTTAAAAGCAGCAAATGAAGCAGAGAAAGCATCAAATATAACTGTTGTTGATGTAAAGGCAGTTGGCGCGTTTGGTAGGTTAACTCTAGCAGGGAAAGAAGGAGACGTAGAAGAAGCAGCAGCAGCAGCAATAAGAGCAATTGATGAAATCTCAAATTATTGATAATTTTTTAATTTAAACCAATTTCTTTTTTGAGGTAAGGTGACATAATTTTGGCAGCTTTACCCCTGCTTCCTAACTTACTTAGTTGCGCTTGTGATAGTTCTCCATAAACAGAGTTAGCTTCTTTTACCCAAAAAATAGATTCGAACTCCCCATTCGGATATTTTGGGGCCTTAAGAATTTCTCCCCAGCATATTCCAGTTGTATCCTTCACTAAATTTCCTGAGGGATCACATAAAACCATACAACTTATAAATCTTGCGCTCCTATAAGGACTATCAGAAAGTTCAATAATTAATTTTTTGATTTTTTCAGCATTGTTTTTGGCATATCGAGCAGAATATATGCCTGGTCGACCATCTAAGATATCCACTTCAAGGCCTGAATCGTCAGCTAATGCCCAAGTTTTGGTCTCTAAAGCAGCTGCTTTTGCTTTTAAAAGTGCATTCTCAAAATATGTGTTTCCAGTCTCTTCGACGTTTAAATATTCTGGTTGCTTCTGAACCCTTAAAGACAAAACATCCAACATTTCAGAAATTTCAGAAACTTTACTTTTGTTGCCACTCGCAATAGTTAGGACTGGAAGATTCAAAATAACAATTAAATTTATTGAGAATATTATCTTACTTTAAAGTTAGATACGGAGACAGGAAAGGTTGAACATTCCACACCTGTGTAGACAGGGCCTGCCTCGTACGGAAATAACTTAATGTAAATTTTTTCTTAACACAACAGTATGTTTTGATGCACTAACTAAGTTGCATAAGTATTGACATATCAATAGTACCAAGGGTGATAAGTTTAACTTATGAATGATAGAAAAAACATTAATGGAGATTTTATCGAAAACGCTTGACTTATAAGTACTTAATGAAGCATTCTTCGAATTGAACATTCCACATTTAGTAATTAGTAGACAATGGCTACAGAAACAATGGGTATCGCTCTCGGCATGATCGAGACACGCGGACTTGTACCTGCAATCGAAGCAGCAGATGCAATGACAAAGGCTGCAGAAGTTCGCCTTATTGGTCGTGAATTCGTAGGTGGCGGTTATGTCACAGTATTAGTTAGAGGCGAAACAGGCGCAGTTAACGCAGCTGTAAGAGCTGGTGCTGATGCTTGTGAAAGAGTTGGAGACGGTTTAGTCGCAGCTCACATTATTGCTCGCCCTCATAGAGAGGTTGAACCTGCTCTTGGTAACGGTGAATTTCTTGGTCAAAAGGACTAATTAAGTAAAGCAAAATTTATAAATTTTGCACAATAATTATTTTCCCTACACAGACCTAAATTTATCCTTATGAGTAAGAAGTATGATGCAGGGGTAAAGGAGTACAGAGATACCTACTGGACTCCTGAATATGTACCCCTAGACACCGATTTACTAGCCTGTTTCAAATGTACAGGTCAAGAAGGTGTCCCCAGAGAAGAAGTTGCAGCAGCTGTTGCCGCTGAATCTTCAACAGGTACTTGGTCAACAGTTTGGTCCGAGTTACTTACAGATTTAGAATTTTATAAAGGACGTTGTTATCGAATCGAAGATGTTCCTGGAGATCCTGAAGCTTTTTATGCTTTTATTGCATATCCTTTAGATCTTTTTGAAGAAGGTTCTATTACAAACGTATTAACATCTCTAGTAGGAAACGTTTTTGGATTTAAAGCTCTAAGACACTTACGTCTAGAGGATATTAGATTCCCAATCGCTTTCATCAAAACTTGCGGTGGTCCACCAAATGGAATCGTAGTTGAAAGAGATCGTTTAAATAAATATGGAAGACCTCTTCTTGGTTGTACCATTAAACCTAAATTAGGATTATCTGGTAAAAACTATGGTCGTGTTGTATATGAGTGCCTTAGAGGTGGTCTTGATTTAACGAAAGATGACGAGAATATAAATTCTCAGCCATTCCAACGTTGGAGAGAAAGATTTGAGTTTGTTGCAGAAGCAGTTAAGCTTGCTCAGCAAGAAACTGGAGAAGTTAAAGGTCACTACCTAAACTGTACTGCCAACACTCCTGAAGAGCTTTACGAAAGAGCTGAATTTGCAAAAGAGCTAGATATGCCAATCATCATGCATGATTATATAACTGGCGGTTTTACTGCAAATACTGGATTAGCAAACTGGTGTCGTAAAAATGGCATGCTTCTTCATATTCACAGAGCGATGCATGCTGTTATTGATAGACATCCAAAACACGGTATCCATTTCAGGGTTCTAGCAAAATGTTTGAGACTCTCAGGAGGAGATCAACTACATACTGGAACTGTTGTTGGAAAACTAGAAGGTGATCGTCAAACAACTCTTGGTTACATTGACAATTTAAGAGAGTCATTTGTTCCCGAAGATAGATCAAGAGGTAACTTCTTTGATCAAGATTGGGGTTCAATGCCAGGAGTATTTGCTGTCGCATCAGGTGGTATTCACGTATGGCATATGCCTGCACTCCTAGCGATTTTTGGAGATGATTCTTGTCTTCAGTTCGGTGGAGGAACACATGGGCATCCATGGGGTTCAGCTGCTGGAGCTGCAGCCAACAGAGTCGCTTTAGAAGCTTGTGTAAAAGCACGTAATGCTGGTCGCGAAATCGAAAAAGAGAGTAGAGACATTCTTATGGAAGCTGCTAAACACAGTCCTGAATTAGCTATCGCTCTTGAAACTTGGAAGGAAATTAAGTTTGAATTTGATACCGTCGACAAACTAGACGTTCAGGGTTAAACCAGATTTCACAATTGAGGAGATTCTTCTTCTCCTCAAACTTCTACAAATCTCGTTCTATTACGAGTAATTTCATTCACATTTTAATTAATTATGCCTTTCCAGAGCACAGTAGGCGACTATCAAACAGTTGCAACCCTGGAAACATTCGGTTTCTTGCCACCGATGACCCAGGAAGAAATATACGATCAAATTGCATACATAATTGCTCAAGGCTGGAGTCCTGTTATTGAGCATGTTCATCCTAGTGGAAGTATGCAAACTTATTGGTCTTATTGGAAACTCCCATTCTTTGGGGAAAAAGATCTTAACTTGGTTGTAAGTGAATTAGAGGCATGTCATAGAGCATACCCTGATCACCATGTAAGAATCATCGGATACGATGCTTACACTCAAAGCCAAGGAACAGCTTTTGTAGTTTTCCAAGGACGTTAAATCTACTTTATGTAGTAAATATCTTTCTCCAAAAATTATTTTTGGAGAAAGTTTTTCAAAAGAGTTTCACATTTGAAGATTATGTCAAAAAAAACCAGTAGAGAGATTGCACTAGAAAGAAGAAAAGCGATGAGTGATAGTGGTAAAAAAGCTGCTGCTTATTCTTCGACTACTAAAGATAGAGTTCGATCTTCTCAAGATATACAGATTTCTGGGACTCAGTCTTCTCCTAATAATCAAAAAATTTCTAAATCAGCTATAAAACATATTCCAAAAACTCAGGAAAATAGAAAGTCTTCTCCCACAACTTTATCTAGTAAAGAATTAGTAATAGAGAGAAGAAAAGCAATGTCTACCCATGGGAAATCGGCTATAACTTCATCCGATAGAACTCGTACTGATGTTAAAAAAGAAAGTCCTGTAAATACAGTTAAAGCTATCACAATCAAAAATCAAGAAGTTCAAAATTCATATAATACAGAAATTAAAACTTCAAAACCAAACGTTAAAAGAAGAATTAATCAGAAGAGAAAGCCTATTACTAATACAAGTAGAGATATTGTTTTAGCGAGAAGAGAAGCTCAATCTAAGCATGGTAAATCAGCAACTAAACAAAATACCAGTGCAGCTTCTTTAGCTAGAAGGGGAGACCCAGATTTAACCAGTAGAGAGATTTCTCAGAGAGTAAGAGAGCTAAGAAGTAAAACTGGTGCCACAGGCAAAAAAGGTAATGGTAAATGTAGACCATGTGGTCCAAATAAAAATGGAGCTAAACAAAATATTGCAGATGCTAACTGGAAAGTTGGTAAAAGTGAAACTGATTCAGGTCAAATAGTTACTGGAACACAAGCTAATAGATCAGTAAAAACTACAGGTAATGAAGCAAGTACATGCAGAACTGTCACTGGTACTCAATATATGGGAGCAGAAGTAGTTGACCAATTTTGCCATGATAGACCAAGTTATAAACAACCACTTAGATCTACTGTTACCTCTACAACATCAGGGAATAAAGTAACTGGAAATGAAGTCGGTAGATCTGAGAGGGTCACAGGCGATGAGCCTGGGACTTGTAAAACCCTTACAGGTACTGAATATGTATCTGCTAATCAGTCACAGAAGTATTGTGGTGATGTCCCAAAAAATCCTTCAAAGGTTAAACATAGTACTACAACTGATGGATTAAAAGTATCTGGATCTCTTCCTGGTAGATCAACTCTGGTTACTGGAGATGAATCAGGTTCTGGACATCAGTTAACTGGAGATCAATATCTTGGCTCAGAGCCAAATCCAAAAGGTAAAGCATTTGAAAAAGTAGGTAGTTACAACACTCTTAATGGGAATAATATAACTGGAACAGGTGTAGGAAGATCAGACCATATGACAGGCAATGAACATGGGAGTTGCAAGAATGTAACCGGTGATGAGTACATAGGATCTCAACAATATGAGAAGTTTTGCGGTTCAAAACCAAAACCAGAGGCTAGAAAAGTAGGTTTAAGCCTTTCTTCAAAGTCAAATTTAATAAGCGGGACTATGACAGGAAGATCAAAAATAGTAACTGGAGATGAACCAGGTTCGTGCAAAGTGCTAACAGGAACACCATACGCAGGCTTAGATCAGATTAATGATAATTGTAATACCGAGATTTCTGAAGATATGAAATCCCGATCAACAGTTAATTCTGGAAATAATTCAAATGCCAGACTTACAGGACAACAACCAGGAATTGGCGGGGTAATGACAGGTGCTAAGAAAGGTGCTTGTAAAAACCTAACAGGGACCCCTTATGTTGGTGGAGATCAGTTCTCACAAGCTTGTGATAATCCTCCACATGATACTGCTTATGCGAATCCGGAAAAGTCATCAGGTAACTCTTGGAATGAATTCTCTGTTAAATCACCATCAAGAGAAAAATATTCTGAAAAAAATACTCTAGGTGTTACCGGTAATGAATATGAAAATGGTTCAAAGGTAACAGGACCTTTTGATATGGCAGTTGATAAGGTTACTGGGACTGAAAAATTTAGATTTGAACCTAATAAGAATATTACTTATAAACAAAAAATGGAAATTGAAGAGACAGAACGTGCTGCGAAAACACCAGAAAAAAGAGTCGCATCAAGGATTACTGGTGAAGGACAATCAGTAGGAAATGTAACAGGTGATGACTGGGATCGCGGTGATAAGGTAACAGGTACAGAGGGAGCTTCTTCTAGAAAGCGAAATCCATCAAGAGCAGGATTTATGAGCGCAATGCCTCCTATGGAAGTTAAAAGAAATGAGGAAACAGAAAAACCAGATTTTTTGATAACTGGATCTAGTGGTAATACTCGTGAAGGACAACTTGTTACCTTTTCAGGTGGTGCAAGAGGTTAATTAAATAATGCCTTTAAGAGGACTGGCTAAAGCCAAGAACTTCACTTTGGGGCCAACCGCTCCAATGAAAACTTTTACTGAAAATATCCATGTACAAAATAAAGAATCACATAATCTTCGAAATTCTGGAAAGTCTCATAAATTAACCAACAATATCCAAAATGAAAAGCTTTTTAGGTACGAAAGCAAAATAAAAAGTGATTTTGACCAAATTGTTCCAACTCTAAAGGAAATTGCTCGAATTCAACATCACGAAGATTTTATAAACAAGGCTCAAAAAATATCAAGAAAAAATTTGGGAATAGATTTACCCATACATATATTAGATAAATCTTGGGTAAAACCTCTTGATATGAGAGCTTTATATGCATGGTGTGCTTTCAAACAACATGAGAAACTTAGCGACAATTTTTTTAACAATGATCCACTTGAAGGCGCTGCTGGAAGTAGTGATGCGAAAGACTTTGAAAATTTTCTCTTAGATTGTGGAATACATTTACTTGATATAACTCCTTGTTCAGATGGAAGATTAGCTCATTCGGTTGCTTATGTAATGAGAATACCTTTTAGTTCAGTAAGAAGAAGATCCCATGCTGGAGCATTGTTCGATATTGAAAATACCGTTAATCGATGGGTAAAAACTGAACATAAAAGATATAGAGAGAATTTTCCTAATGAAGCTCATAAAGATACCAGATACTTAAAAGTTGTAACTTATCATTTTAGTTCAGTAGATCCTTTGCATCAGGGATGTGCAGCTCATGGGAGTAATGATGAGTTAGCTGCATCAGAAGGCAGAAATAAATTATATGCTTTCAAAGAGGCTGTAGAGAATAGCTTTTGCTGCGGAGCTTCTGTGGATTTAATGTTAATTGGACTTGATACAGACACTGATTCATTAAAAATACATTTATCAACTAGCGATGGGGGTATAGATTTAGAAAAAACTATTTCTACATTAGAAATTTATAATTCAACAATAAATTTTTCAAAAGAGGATGCGGAAAGAGAAATTTGCCAGATAATTTCTAGGCAATCTTCAAAAGATAAACTCAGTGGACTGGAAAAATTTACGTATAAATTAATTGTCAATAATATTTCTCAAATTGATTATGTTAAGAGTTTTTATAATGGTTCTTATGAAGATATTGGACATGCAGAGAGGTTTATTGGAGTTGGTATAGGTTTCAAAGAAGTACATCTCAGAAATTTAACTTATTTTGCTCATTTAGATACAGTCGAAGAAGGAGCTCCAGATTTAGATGTAGGAGTGAAGATTTTTACTGGATTAAATGTTTCTCAAGATCTACCTATTCCGGTAGTAATAAGATTTGATTACTCTGGCAAAGTACCCGGTGCAAAAGAGAGGGCAATCAATGATTGTGAAAGAGTTAATAATGCGATATCAATTAGATATAAAAATTTAGTTGATCAAGGTTTGTTGCATACTTGCTCTACTATTAGAGATAGGGACAACATTCATTCCGCACAAATTATTGGAATGTCTTTAGATAAAAAAACAGAGGAGGCTCACTAATTATGTTAATTTGCAAAGTATTAAAACCACTTGTTTCTACCAATAGGATTCCTGGTTTTGAACATAAACATCTGCAGGTTGTATTAGATGGTTCTTCTAATAAAGTTGCAGTTGATGCTGTTGGCTGTAAGCCAGGAGATTGGGTTATTTGTGTTGGAAGTTCTGCAGCTAGGGAAGCAGCGGGAAGTAAATCTTATCCAAGCGATTTAACAATTGTCGGAATAATTGATCATTGGGATCCTGACAAGACATAAAAAAGGAGGATATAAATTGTGGAAATTATGAAGGTCCTAGGAAAAATGGTATGCACTCAAAGAGTCGCAGGCTTAGGTCATATGAATTTACGAATTTTAGAAAATAATAAAGGAAAGAAATTAGTTGCTGTTGATCCTGTTGGCGCTAGAGAAGGTAATTGGGTTTTTACTGCTAGTGGCTCTGCTGCGAGATTTGCATGCCCTAACCCAGAAGTTCAAACCGATTTAACTATTGGAGGTATTATTGATTATTGGGAGAATGACTGAGTACTTAACTAAATAAGCTTATAGAGAAACTTTGTTGAATGTATAGTGTAATTAATCCTGAATAAAGAATTTAATGTGGAACAAAAGAGAATCACCCTTGAGGATTGAAAAAAGATTTGAATTTGAGGAATACTCAAAAATAAGTAAATTCATGGGAAAAATTGAGCAATTATGTAAAAAAAAGGATATCTATCCAAATATCAGTTTTGGTAAGAATTTTGTAAGTCTTTCAATATTTTTAGAAAATAAAGAAATATCTAGTAAAGAAAAAGACTTTTCAACGGATATAGATAATTTTTATTTAGAAGATTAAATCTCTTAATAATTATTGGGCTTAGCAATATCTCTTTTGATTAAAGCCATTAAATATGTAGGAGCTTTATATCTTCCTGGCAGGCACCTATTTAGAGTTTCTAGATGCCCCCAGCACACTGTCTTTTCTATATCTTTAACTGAATTACCTTTTAAAATTAATAGTCTTAGAGCTTTACAAAATAAAGGATACCCTGCTTCTAATTCATCTATATTGAGCTTTGCTGCTGACATAGACTAAAGATGGATAATCAATTAATAATCTATACAAATATGGTGCAGATTTGGATCAAATTTCAAATTTCTCAATAATTAGAAATTAATCTAGAAATGCAACGCAATCTATCTCAACTAAAACTCCTTTTGGTAGAGATGAAACTTCCACACATGCCCTTGCAGGAGGATTTTCTATATTAAAAAAATCACTATATATTTCATTAACAATTTTAAAATTACTAAGATCAGTTAAGTAAATAGTTGTTTTTATTACATCCTCAATTTTTGCTCCACCAGCTTTAAGAACTGCTGCGAGATTTTTTAAAACTTGAATAGTTTCTTTCTCAATATTCCCCAAACATGTTATTTCATTTAAAGCTGGGTCTATAGCAATTTGGCCAGAACAATAGATAAAACCCCCAGCTTTTATTGCTTGATTATAAGGTCCTACTGGATCTGGAGCATTTGATGTTTTGATTACTTGTTTGGAGGACATTTGTTTTAGTCGATACCTATCTATTTAAACCCATAAATCTTTATTTGCTCTTAAAAAAGTAAACTCTTCTAAATTTTTTGCTCTTAAGAAAAGGTTTATTTTCATCTCTTCATCTAGCATAAATGGAATTGTCAATTCATTAAGAGAGAGTTTTGTTTCAACTTCCGAAAGTTTATTTTTTATATCTTGATCTTTAGGCTTGAGATTTAATGCCCATAACATATTTGCCTTAGTATATTCATGAGCACAATATATTAGAGTGTTTTTTGGTAGTGATTTTATTCTTTCTAGTGAAGAATACATTTGTTGATAAGTTCCTTCAAAAATTCTTCCACAGCCTCCAGAAAATAATGTATCACCAATAAAAAGAACAGGATTCTCCCCACTCAAAAAAAAGGCAATATGCGAGCTTGTATGCCCTAATACTTCAATTATTTTTACTTCTTCACCTAAGATATTTAAAGTTTCTCCGTCCTCTACAGATACATTTTGAAAAGGTATTCGCTTTTTTTCTTTGTAAGAAGCAACCACATTTACATTTGGCCATTTTTCAATAAGATACTTTGTTCCTCCAATATGGTCAGTATGATGATGAGTTTGCAAAATAGCTTTTAAGTGAAGATTGTTTTCATCTATATATTTAATTACTGGTTCGTGCACAGATGGATCTACAACTACAACGGATTGATCTTTTACCCACAACCAAATAACGTTATCACTTAAAACTCTGATTGCTATTATATTTCGAGCTTTATTAAATTCCATTGTTGACTTAGAATGAAGAATCTTTGAGAAAAATTGATCTATGTTTACTATAGCTTTACCAAAAGGAGCTCTGTTAAAAGATTCAATTTCAACCTTTAAAAGAGCTGGATTAGATTTTTCTGACGCGTTAAAGGAAGATAATAGATCATTAACCTTTGAGTCAAATTGTAAACGGGCTAAAGCTTTGTTAGTAAGGAATGGAGATGTTCCTGTTTATGTGAGTTATGGTCAGGCTGATTTGGGTATTGTTGGATATGATGTTTTACGCGAATCTGAATTAAAAGTCGCAAAGTTATTGGATTTGAGGTTTGGGGGTTGTTATATGTCCTTGGCGGTTAAGAAAAATAGCAATTATTCCAAACCAACTGATCTCCCAGCTAATTGTAAAGTGGCAAGTAAATTTACGAAAACAGCAAGATACTATTTTGATCAATTAAATATCCCTGTAGAAATAGTTCATTTAACAGGATCAGTCGAGCTTGGTCCTATTACAGGGATGGCAGAGGCAATAATTGATTTGGTGGCAACTGGAAAGACTCTTAAGGAGAATGGTTTAATTAAAATAGATGATCTTTTCTACTCGACTGCAAGACTAATTGGAAATCCTTTATCTATGAGGTTAGATGGTAAACATCTCAGAGATACAATTTTATCAATAGAATCTAATAATGTTAAATAGAAGAATAGTTTAATGTTTAATGATTTTAGAAGGATTAAAAAGTTAGGTAAATATTTAACTAAAGATAAAAAAACAATCTATTTAATCTTGATAGTTTTGTTACCTGTTTCTTTTTCTGGAGCTATTCAACCACTATTAGTAGGTCAAGCAATTACTATTCTTAAAAACGAAAGTACAGATGTCTGGCTTAGTAAAACTTTCTTTGGGCAGTCAATAAATGCAATAATCTTAACTTTGCTGATTACTGTTCTGCTTAGGTTGTTTTTGCAAGGATACCAAACTTACAATATCCAAGCTGTGGGGCAAAGATTAACTGCAAGGATAAGAAGAGAACTTTTTGATCATTCAATATCTTTGTCTCTTAAGTATCACGATAAAATGCCTGTTGGGAAATTATTAACGAGATTAACCAATGACGTTGATGCTTTAGCCGAGGTTTTTGGTAGTGGAGCAGTGGGCGTAATTGCTGATTTTGTAAGTTTAATAGTCATTTCATTGACGATGCTTTCAATTGATCGAGGACTTGCAATTTTATTACTACTAACTCAAATCCCAGTTTCATATTTCATTATTTGGCTTCAAAAACGTTATCGAAAGGCTAATTATCAAGTAAGGGAGGAATTATCCCAACTCAACTCTGATTTTCAGGAGAATCTTCAAGGTCTTGAAGTAGTTCAGATGTTCAGAAGGGAGTCTTTAAATAGCAAGAAATTCTCCAATACCGGAGTTGCTTACAAGAAAGCAGTAAATGGAACAATATTTTATGACAGTAGCATTTCAGCATTCATAGAATGGATTTCACTTGCAGCAGTTTCCTTAGTTTTAGCAGTGGGAGGGTATCTCGTTACTTCTGGAAATATTGGTTTAGGAACATTAACAACTTTTATATTATATTCCCAAAGACTTTTTGAACCTTTAAGACAGCTTGCAGAAAGATTTACTCAGATTCAAGGAGGTCTTACTGCTGTTGAGAGGATAAATGAATTATTGGATGTAGAAATTCAGATTAAAGACTCTATTACCTCAAAGTATTTTTCAAAATATTCTCAAAATGCTAAAAAGCAATTTAAAGGTAAGATTGAATTTAAGAATGTTAATTTTTTCTACAAAGAAGGGGAAGATATTTTAAGGGATTTATCTTTTTTGATTAATCCTGGAGAGCATGTAGCTTTTGTTGGCCCAACTGGTTCTGGTAAAACAACCATAATTAGATTGTTATGTAGATTGTATGAACCTCAATCAGGACAAATTTTAATAGATGATATAGATATAAAAGATATTCCTATAGCAACCCTTAGAAATATGTTAGGGGTAGTTTTGCAAGATACCTTTATCTTTAGCGGAAATGTTGCAGATAATTTGAAACTTAATTCCAACATAGACAATCTTGAATTAGAAAATCTTTGTAAAGAATTAGGATTAAATAGCTTGTTAAAAAAATTACCAGATGGTTTGAACACTTTTCTCAGAGAAAGAGGGGGAAACCTCTCTTCTGGAGAGAGACAACTTCTTTCAGTAGCTCGAGTTGCGATTAGAAATCCTATTATTTTGATAATGGATGAAGCCACGGCATTTATGGATCCCTCTACTGAAGCTACATTGCAGAAAGATCTTGAAAGAATTCTTACAAAGAGAACAGCATTAGTAATAGCTCACAGACTAGCAACTATTGAAAATAGTGATAAGATTTTAGTCTTAAAAGGTGGATCATTAGTTGAGGAGGGTACGCATGACGAATTGAGAGAGAAAAAGGGTTTGTATTTCCAGCTCTCTGAGCTTCAACAAAAGGGATTTGCGAATTTTTAATGATTTTTAGGAACCAAGGGTCATCAATAAAAAAATCAAAGAATTTATCTAAAGATGAACTTTTAGATATCTACGGTTTAAATTCTTATGAATTCACTCAAAAAAATAAAAATGAAATTTTTGTATGTAGTAAAAGTAAAGAGTTAGATCTAATAGAGCTAGATCAACTTTTGCAAACTGTTGGTTGGAGCAGGCGACCAATAAGGCGAGTTAAAAAAGCTTTGGATTTTAGTATTTTGGTGGTTGGATTGTGGCGTCATGATAATAAATTTCCAAGGTTAGTAGGTTTTGCGAGATGTACTGGTGATGGAATTCTAGAAGCAACAGTGTGGGATGTAGCCGTTAATCCTGTTTATCAAGGATTAGGTTTGGGGAAAGAGTTAATGAAATATATTCTTAAAGAATTAAAAAATATTGGTATTTCAAAGGTTACTCTTTTTGCCGATGCGGAAGTTGTTGAATTTTATAAAAGACAAGGTTGGATATTAGAACCAAGAGGCTCTAAATGTGCTTTTTGGTATGCAAATTAATTATTTTTTGTAGTAGTCAAAATATATAGATTTTGTCGATTCACCTTTTAACCATCTTCTTCTAAAGTTCCAATTCTTAAGTGATTGCAGAAAAATATTAGTTTTTTCCCATTTTCTTGAACTTGTGCAAATAGGAATATTTAGCTGCTTTAAATCTTTTTTATTTTTTAATCTCATTAAAAAATCTACATCCTCCATTAAAGGAATTTTTCTAAATCCATTATTCTTAAGATAAGTAGATCTATGGATTATTAACCCTTGGTCTCCATATGGCTGTTTAAAATATTGGCTTCTTAAATTAACAAAAAATTCTAGGACTCTGTAAATTATCTTTTTATCGTTAATTTTAAATTTAAAAAAATATATGTAATTTTTGTCTTCTTTTAAAATTGATTTTATTTTGATAAACCAATTTTGAGTTAATCGGGTGTCTGCGTGTAAAAATATAAGCCATTCTTCTTTTGAATTATTAGCACCAATATCTAATTGCAATCCTCTATTTCTTTCTTTAGATTTATATATTTTCGCTCCATAAATTTTCGCTATATCAATAGTTCTGTCTCTACTTCCACAGTCAACAATAACAATCTCTCCCTCTTTCTCAATGATCGACAGGTCTGAAAGCAATAATGGCAAATTATTGGCTTCATCGATAGTTGGAATAATAATTGAAATTTTAGACAAGTTGCTTACTTTCTTTTTTCAATATCAATTATTGTATCTATATCTATTTTGTTATTTAAAAACTTATATTTTATTTCTGTAGAGGTGAAATTATCAATTGTATTTTGAAGAACATTTTCTTTACTCCACTTAATATTAATAAAAGGTAAATACAGATGTTTTGAGATTATTTTGCCTGATAATCCAATAAGCCAATAACCTCCATCATCTGATGGCCCTAATATAAGATCATTTTGCTTAAGCTCTCTGATAGTACTAAATAAATCTAAAGGGCATAAATCAGGCAGGTCAGTTCCAATAAAAATAATGTTTTCGATCTTATTTTTAATACAAAATTTTTTGTTAATGATTATTTGCCTTTTCATTTTCTCTCCCAAACAGCCTTTGCCTTGTAAATTAAACTTTTTAATTCCTAATTCTCTAGACCATCTTCTACAATTTTTTTTTCCTAAACCAGATATAGCTAAAGAAATGTCAATTAGTTTAATTTTTTGAAGAGATTTTACTACTGAAATAGTATGGTTGGTCATCACACTTTGTATTTTTGCAGAATTACTTTTACCTATATCTTTCGCTAATCTTGTTTTACATCTTCCAAAACCATGCCATTTTGCCATGATAATAAGCAATGCTCTATCCAATACTTCAACTAGATTTATGATAATTATAAGTCTATAAAAAATATAAAATTTTTTCTTGCTACATTTAGATACGGCTTTGTTAAGTAATTTTAAATTTGTCGTGATCTTGTGATTTGTTAATGGCCAATTATTAAATTCCAACTAGATTAATAATCTAGAGAATAAAATTTTGCAAACAACTAATCCTATTTGGGCGGAAGTTCAACAATTACTCCAAAAAACCTTAAGTAAGCCTTCATTTGAGACATGGATAAGGCCAGCTAAATTTAATTGCTTTGAGAATGGCCTTTTGACTTTAAGCGCTCCAAATACATTTTCAAGTGATTGGTTAAGAAAGAATTATTGTGAAACTATAGAAAAAGCTGCAAAAGAAATTTGTGGGTATGATGTAAAAGTTGTTTTTCAATCTGAAAATAATATCAGCAGCAATTTAACTAGCACAGAGAAATTTAACGAACAAAAAGTTAATAATAAAGCAAAATCTTTTTCTAATAATAATTATGAAAATTCCTCAAAAAATAGATCAAAGAATCCTAATGGTCTAAATTTGCGATATGTTTTTAAAAGATTTGTCGTAGGTCCAAATAGTAGATTGGCTCATGCTGCTGCTTTGGCAGTTGCCGAATCTCCTGGGAGAGAATTCAATCCATTATTTATTTGTGGCGGGGTAGGTCTTGGCAAAACTCATTTAATGCAAGCAATAGGTCATTATCGAGTAGAAATAGATCCAGAAGCAAAAGTCAAATATGTATCTACAGAGACTTTTACTAACGACGTAATTAGTGGAATAAGGAGAGATGGAATGACAGCTATTAGAGATAAGTACAGAAATGTAGATTTGATTTTAATAGATGATATACAGTTCTTAGAAGGTAAAGAGTATACACAGGAAGAATTTTTTCATACTTTTAATGCTCTCCACGAATCAGGCAGTCAGATAGTTATTGCAAGTGATAGACCTCCAAATCAATTGTCGGGAATTCAAGAGAGATTAATTTCTAGATTTTCAATGGGTATGACTGCAGATATACAACCACCTGACCTTGAAACTAGGACAGCTATTCTTCAAAAAAAGGCAGAACAAGAGAGGATGATTCTTCCAAGAGATTTAATTCAATTTATAGCAGGAAGATTTACTTCGAATATTCGAGAATTAGAAGGAGCATTTACTAGAGCTGTTGCATTTGCTTCAATAACAGGCTTGCCAATGACAGTCCAATCAATTGCTCCGATGCTCGATCCTAATAGTGTTGGGGTAGTTGTAACTCCAAAACAAGTCATAAATAAAGTGTCTGACTTCTTTAAAGTTTCTACTGATGAATTGATAAGTTCCAGTAGAAGAAAACCAGTAAGTCAAGCTAGGCAAATAGGCATGTATCTTATGAGGCATGGGACAGATTTAAGCCTTCCAAGAATAGGAGATGAGTTTGGAGGAAAAGACCATACAACGGTTATGTATGCTATTGAACAAGTTGAAAAGAAATTGTCTATCGATCCTAATATTGCAAGTCAAGTTCAAAAAATAAGAGATTTACTGCAAATAGATTCGAGAAAAAATTTATAGGTTTACTTTTAACTAGAAATGAAATTTCTAGGATCTTGATCATATCTATGTCTGAAAGGTATCTCATCTATCTCGTTAATATCACTGAGGGACTCAATTTTATTTAATGATTGTCTTAATAACCTTGCTGAAATAATTGTCATATCTCTTGGGACTGAGATTCTATTTTTGAGGTATCTTAGGGAAATTCCTGAAAGTTTTTTAGGAATGGCTACTTCACCTGTGATCATATGGGTCAATGCTGATCTCAATGATTCCTCAAAGGATTCTTTATCGTATGGGTTTACTTTTAGAAGATTTTCTTTATGCTTTATTACTCTTTTAAGAGCGATTTTAGCGAAATATTTTGAATCATAATTTTGATTGAATTCATAATTACCTAAACCTTGTCCAGTATCTATTAGCTCAGAGAAAGTAATCTGTTCTTCATTGCTATCTTTATAACATCCACCCATTTGTGGGGGTAAATCATGAGAGTGAGTATGAAAATCTCCTTGTGTACCTCTATAAGCATTTGTACCTTCAAAAAGGGTAAGCCAGTTATCTATATGAAGGTAATTAGATCTCAAATTAAACCCTTTATAGTAAATAAGTGATGCATTCATTCTCTCCATATAGGGAATAAAAATTATATCTCCTACTCCTGGCTGTATATCACCCGTATTAGATACTGATGGATCAATAAACCCTGATTTTGATTTACTTAGGATTTCTTCGAGTTTAGAAATGGATTCTTTAAATCTTTTTTTTCTAAAAGAGTTATCTATAAAATTAAAGCTTTCTCGGCAGAGCCAGTTACACCAGGATCTGAAGATTTCTCTTTCTAATTCTCTTATTTTAATAAGGTTGCTAGATCTTATAAAAGATCCAAGTGCTCCAAATGCATTTTCTAAAAAAGCTATAATATCATCGCTTTCAGTTATTACTTGCCCTTTAAATTCAATTGCAGGTAATTTCCCCGATCGGACTTTTTCAAGAAACCAACTTTCTTTTTGACCGTAGCAAAACATATTTATTTTTTTAACTCTGTATGGAATTCTCTTAAATTCAAGCCATAACCATATCTTCTGACAGTAAGGACACCAAGAATGCCTATCTCTATAGAGGGTAACTAATACATCATTTTCACTATGCCCAAATAATCTTAAATTTGCATAGGAATTATTTATACCATGAACTCTATCAAGATCTTCAACTTCAAATTTATTTAAATCATCCCATGTCAAAATCCCATTCATTATTTGAATTAAAGCTATAAACTAACGCTATAATAATTGATTAAAAAAAGTCTTGGAATTTGAATTTGATTTAATTGTTGTTGGCGCTGGATCTGGAGGACTTGCGGCGGCTAAACGTGCGGCTAGTTATGGAGCAAAAGTCGCAATCATAGAAGTAAATCAAATAGGAGGAACTTGTGTGATAAGGGGATGTGTTCCTAAGAAATTGATGGTTTATGCAGCTAAAAGTAAAAAAAATATGGATTCTTCTGAAGGATATGGATTAAAAAATGAAGGTATTAATTTTGAATCAAATATCTTATTGAAGAATGTTAGAGAGGAGGTCTCAAGATTAAGTAATTTACATAGAAATTCTTTAAGAAAATTGAATGTAACTGTTTTTGAGGGCCTAGGAAGATTTACTACCCAAAATGAATTAGAAATTATTTGTCCAAAAACGAAGAAAATCAAAAATAAAATAAGTTCAAAAAAAATTCTTATTTCAGTTGGAGGTAAACCAAAGAAATTAAATATTCCTGGGGTAGATTTGGCATGGACTAGTGATGATATTTTTGAATTAGAAAAGTTTCCCAAATCAATATTAATAGTAGGAGGAGGATATATTGCTTGTGAATTTGCTTCTATTTTCAGAAATTTAGGTACTGAAGTAACTCAATTAATTAGAGGTCAAAATTTACTTAATGGTTTTGATGAGGATCTTTCTTCATGCTTAGAAGAATCACCTACTTTTACTGAAATCAATATAATCTCCAATACTCAATTAAAGTCTATCAACAGAGTAAATGGAAATCTGGAATCCACCCTAGACTCGGGGGATAAACTCCTTACAAATAATATCCTTATTGCTACAGGAAGAGAACCAAATCTTTTGCCTTTAAATTTAGATTTTTTAAATCTAAAGATGGATGGCCAATATTTAGATGTTGATGAACTTAATCAAACAAGTAACGCAAATATTTTTGCAGTTGGCGATATCATAAATAAACCAAACTTAACTCCAGTTGCAATAGAACAAGGGAGAGTTTTTTCAGATAATTTTTTTAATGACCAAAAAAGAAAAGTAAATTATGAAAATATCCCTAAGGCGGTTTTTACTATTCCAGAAATTTCAACAGTTGGCTTAAGTGAGAAAAGAGCTAAAGAGATTTACTCTGAAGAAAATATAAAAATTTTCAAGTGCAAATTTACCCCTATGTCTAATACTTTTAAAGAGAATAAATCAAAATGTATGTTGAAGATTGTAGTTCATAAGCTAACCGACAAAGTCCTTGGATGTCATATGTTTGGAGAAACATCATCTGAGATTATTCAAATGGTATCAATTTCATTAAATGCAGGGATAACAAAAAAAGACTTTGATATTACTATGGCTTTACACCCAACTATCTCAGAAGAATTTGTGACTATGTATGGCTAAAATTATGAGTTGGAAAATTTAAATTTTTCTTGAGCAAATAGAATTACCACAAGTAGGGAAAAGTAAATAAATAAACCTATCCTTAATTCATAAAGATAATTAAATCTATTCAAAAAGAGTATTTTATCGAGAATGTAAAAAATATAAAGGTTAATCAAAATGAATCCTTCAATTCTAGTGATTTTCCCTTTGCTCCAGAAAATTGGTAAGCATGCAAAGGTAGTTAAAACCATAAAAGGTAAGTCAACTTTTATAAGACTTTGTTCAATTACTAAACCTTTAAATCCTGAAAAAATACTACAACTTCCAAGTATTAGAAGTTGATTGAGCAAATTACTTCCTATTACATTGCCAATCGCAAGATCCGTTTTGCCTTTAAATGCTGCAATTATTGAAGTTACTAATTCTGGTAAAGATGTTCCAGTGGCCACTATAGTTAAACCAATAACAATTTCATTAACACCCAAAAGGGTTGCAAGCGTTTGAGAACCATTTACTAAAATATTTGAACCAAAGCTTAAAAGAATTATTCCCAATATTAACTTTAGTAAAATATTCATCTTCCCTTGATAGTTATCTTTTAATTCTTTTATCTCTGGTTCAGCATCTTTTGTCTCCTCTCCTTTCTCATTGATGGTATTGATTTCCCATATTGTATTTAAGATCAAACAAAATATTAGAAATACCCCTGCTTGCAATGTTAATAAGCCTGTGGATGACATAGCCCAAACTGCACAAGAAATTGCCATTAAAAGAGGCACATCTCTTCTGACTATTCTGCTTTTTACCTTAAGAGGTGTTATCAATGAGCTTATGCCCAAAACAACAAGAACATTAAAAATATTGCTTCCAATTACATTGCTTGCCGCAAGTGAATCACTGCCTTTTAAAATTGAACTCAAACTTACCAGCAACTCAGGAGAGCTTGTTCCAAGAGAAACAACTGTCAAACCTATTACTATTTGAGGTATTCCTAAAATTAAAGATAAAAATATGGCTCCTTGAATAAAGAACTCTCCTCCAGCAAAAAGTAGAACTACGCCTAAAACTATTTCTATTACTGGAAATAAAAAATCACTCATATTTAGGCTTTTATTTAGATAATAAAAATTTTCATAATTGGTTAATAACTATCCTCGAATATCTATAAATTATTGTCAATTTTAATTTGCTGTTAAAATTGATTAAATAGAAAAAATTTTGAAGACTTTAACCATAATAAAACCTGATGATTGGCATTTACATTTAAGAGAAGGTCTTGTATTAAAAAATATCATTCAGTTTACATCGGAATATTTTGGAAGAGCCATTGTCATGCCAAATACTAAAAGTCCCATAACATCAATCAATAGCGCTATTTCTTACAGGAAATCTATTGTGGAAGCGTTACCTGAAAGTTCTAATTTTGAACCATTAATGACAATCTATCTTACAGATGAGACTGATAAAGGGGAACTAATTAATGGTTTTAAAAATAATGTTTTTTTTGCAGCAAAATTATATCCTGCTAATGCCACAACAAATTCCAGTCATGGAGTTAGGAAAATAGAAAATCTATATAAGATCTTTGAATTAATGCAAGATTCTGGAATGCCTCTTTTAATTCATGGCGAAGTGACTGATTCTGAAGTAGATGTATTCGATAGAGAAGAAGTTTTTATAGATAAAGAACTTTCTCAAATAACCAAAAGATTTCCAAAATTAAAAATCGTTCTAGAACATATAACCACCTCTTATGCAGTGGAGTTTGTTCAAGAAAATAATATTGGGGCAACTATCACTCCGCATCATTTGCATATAAATAGAAATGCAATGTTTTTTGGAGGCTTAAACAGTGATTTTTACTGCTTACCAGTTGCTAAGAGGGAAAATAATAGACTCGCTTTAAGGAGAGCGGCAACAAGTGGGAAAAAATGTTTTTTCTTGGGGACTGACTCTGCTCCACACCTTAGGAAGTGGAAGGCATTTTGTGGATGTGCAGGCATTTTTAATTCACCAGTAGCAATAGAAAGCTATTTAACAGTTTTCGAAGAGGAGGATGCTCTAGATAATTTTGAAAAGTTTGCAAGTTTGAATGGCCCTAATTTTTATAATGTCCCCCCAAATAAAGAAAAATTAAAATTAGTTTCTAGACCTAATAAAATTAAAGAATATATTGATGTTGTTGAAGAAAAAAATATTGTCGGACAAATAAAACCATTTCATGCAGGTGAAACTTTACAGTGGCAAGTAGAAGGGATAGCAAATTAAAAAATTATATTTAATCTGACAATTAAAAGTGTAAATATTCCAATTTTTCTTGGTTAAATGGGTTGCTTTCGGCTACGATTAGATAGCGCAAATTCCTTATGGGAGTGTGGCGGAATTGGTAGACGCGCCGGACTTAAAATCCGTCGAGCGATTTAGCTCGTGGGGGTTCAAGTCCCCCCACTCCCATTATTTAATTACTTTTTTAGTTCTGACGATAACCTCTAATAGTTGTTATGTTTTAACTAAGCAACCATAAATCAAAATGGAAAGTTTTTTCAATAATTCATTAGCTACTTTAATTGCTTATATCGGAATCATTTCTACCTATTTATTGGTTTTTCCATTATTACTTTTTTACTGGATGAATAATAGGTGGAATATTATGGGCAAATTTGAAAGATTAGGTATTTATGGCCTTGTATTTCTTTTCTTTCCAGGCTTAATTTTATTTTCTCCATTTTTAAATCTCAGACTAAAAGGTAGTGGTAAAGGGTAAGTAATTGACTAAAGGTAAAGTTATACAAATAGGTTTATTTATTTCATTAACAGGATTAATTAGTTATCAATTTGCACCGCAAATTGGTATTGATAATTTTACAGCAAATACTCTCTCAAGTTGTATCTTGATCTTGATTGTTATTACTTGGGTAACATCTTATGTTTATAGAGTTGTAAATGGAAAAATGACTTTTATGGAACAAAGGAAGCGTTATAGAAGAGAGTATGAAAAAGTTGTTAATGATAAACTAGAAACCAAATTCAACGCATTGTCAAAGGAAGAGCAGCAAAAACTAATGGAAGATTTAGAGAAAAATCCATAAATTTTTCATAGAAAATTATCTAAAAAATCATGAAAGATAACAAAATGCAAATTACTAAAGATGGATCTTTATCTAAGGTAGATGAGATGTTTTTTGAGTTAAAAAATAATAATAAATTAGCTTTGATGCCTTTTATAATGGCTGGGGACCCTAGCATTGAAATAACGTCTGAGATCTTATTAAAGTTACAAGAAAATGGAGCTGACCTTATTGAATTAGGTATCCCTTATAGTGACCCTCTTGCAGATGGACCTATTATTCAAATGGCGGCTACTCGCGCCTTAAAGTCAGGAACCAGCCTAAGAAAAGTAATTAAACTTTTAGATTCTATAAAAGGTAAATTAAATATTCCAATCATCCTTTTTTCTTACTTAAATCCATTACTATCTTTTGGCTTTGAAAAGTTTTGTGAGATGGCATTTAACGCTGGAGTTTCTGGACTGATAATTCCTGATCTCCCTTTAGAGGAGGCTTATAAATTTTCTAAAATAGTAAGTAACAATTCTATGGACTTAATTTTATTGGTAGCTCCAACTACTCCTTTTGAAAGAATGAAACAAATATCAGATCATACAAAAGGCTTTACTTATTTAGTAAGTGTTACAGGTGTCACTGGTGAAAGAAACAAAATGGAAAATAGAGTAGAAAATCTTATTGCTAAATTAAAAGATGTAAATACCAATCCAATTGCTGTTGGTTTTGGAATATCTACTCCAGAACATGTTCATAAAGTTCGTGAGTGGGGAGCAGATGGGGTAATTATTGGGAGTGCATTTGTAAAACGAATTTCTAGTTCAAGTGAAAAAGATGTTGTCGATCATGTTGGTGAATTTTGTAAAGAAATGCGTTTAGCTGCTGATCAAAAAAAATAAATACAAAGATAATTTATTACTTAAAAGAATTAATTATTGAAAAATAATAAAAATGATATAAACCGATTTTTTTGTCTTTAAGATTCTTCTGTAGGTAATAATCTAATTTGTTTCCTTCCGAGCTTAATTTCGAATTCATCACCTGCTTTTAAATCAAGAAGTGCTGTATATGCTTTCCCAATCAGAAGATTTCCATTGCCTTGAACTGTTGCTATATAACTTAGTTTTCTTCCGCCTTTTCCAATACCCGCAGCTCCAGAATCACCAAGATTCACCCCTTTTGCTTCTAAAAGTGCTTCATAAAATGCGGTAAAGTTTAAGCGTTCACCTCCGTTTTTCTTAGTTGAAACATATCCACAGGCGCGAACTAGGTCAGATTTGCTAACATCACCAAGTTCTTTAACTTTTGCAAGTAGATCGCTACCAGTTAGCATAATTAATTAAAAGAAAGTTGTATTAAATAACATAGCAATTTGCAAGTAATATATGCAATTATTTACTATATATTTATTCTATTATTTATATTTAAAAATGGAAAAGTTTGTAGTTTTTGGAAGGTACTGTGAAGATGCGATTTTTAAAAGGGAACCATTTCGTGAACAACATCTTAATAGACTTCAAAACTTAAAAGATCGTGATATTCTTTTTACATTAGGGCCAACCAAATGTACCAAATATTTGTTTGGAATTTTTAATGCTAATGATATTAACGAGGTGAAAGATCTTATTGAGGAGGATATATATTGGGAAAAAGGTATATGGATTAATTATGATATTTATCCTTGGATTAAGGCATTTTAAATATGATTTACGAAAAAAAATTTAGTAATTATTAACTATCAATCGAAAAAAAATTTATTTAAAAAAATATATAATATTTTTGATTTAATAATTTAATTATTCCTCATATTTAGGAGTTAAAACGATATTTATTTAAAGGTTAGTTTAAAGAGGTTATATTTTTTTAAACTAAAAATATTATATTTTAAATAATATTTATTCACTAGTATCTTGATTTATCTGGTTTACTAAAGAGTCGATATCTAATTGATTAAATGGAGATTTTTGTTTTGTTTCTCGATAATCGTTCTTGATATTGTTTAACCATTTTTGCTCAATATTTATTAAATTTTTTGCAATATTGAACATGCCGCCTTTTTTATATAATTCTTTAATTTTGAGAATAATCTCGGAGGTTCTACTCGATTTAATATTTAATTCATTAGCTAAGTCTTTTTGGTTAAATCCATGAGATTTTAACCAATCTTTAATGAAGGAGATGAGTTCTTTTTCTTCCTGTATAGATAATTTATTCATTCAAAAAAAAGGAAATAACTTATTAAGCTTATTCTCTGCCCTTGATCTTATTGAAGGAGTCATGTATTTGCTCCATATACTGAGTACTGCTGTGAGGGCTACAAAATCATCACTAAAACCAACTAAAGGCATAAAGTCAGGGAAAAGATCAAATGGCATAATTAAATAGGCTAGCGCAGCCATTAATGAAACTCTCACTTGTGCTGGAGTATAAGGATCTAAAGCCATCTCTAAAACTTCTAAGGCAGGCTTGGCAATTGTTCTTCCTGCTTTAATAAGAATCTTGATAATAATATTTTCATCAAATGTTGAACTCTCTAAAACTTCTGCATCGTAGATTTTTTCTTGGTTTTTGTAATTCTCTTTCATCCTTATAAATGAAATTTTAATATTGTTAATGGTATTTTTAGCTAATACTATCAACTAATCCATTCTGTATTCCTGCTTTTCTAAGTTTTCTTAGAGCACGTTGAACAACTTGTCGGCAATATTCCCTGCTACAACTCATATGTCTTGCAACTTCAGCTAAAGTTCTCCATTCATTTGAGCCGTCTAAACCAAATCTTAGGCTTACTATCTTTCTTTCTTTTTCAGTTAAATTTGCTTTATCTAATAACTTCCAAGCCGAGGCTGTCCTTTCGGCTAATTCCGCTAACTCCATTGGAGCAACCTGATCACTTGGAAGGATGTCAACTAACTCGGAAGGATCTGATTTTGATTTGACAGTGCCTTGGAGACTAACGGTTATACTTCTCAATTCACAAGAAAGGAGTTCGTCAATTTCCTCTTTGGTTATTTTCATTTCTTCAGCTAGCTCATTACTACTGGGTGGAATACCCTTAAGTTGCATAAGCTTTGCCTTTGCGGATCTTAGTTTTGTAAGTTTTTCATTAATGTTAACGGGGATCCTAATCGTTCTACTTTGAGTTGACAATGCTCTATTTAAACCTTGCCTAATCCACCAATAAGCATAAGTAGAAAATCTATGTCCTCTAGACGGATCATATTTTTCTACGGCCCTTGTAAGACCTAATGTTCCCTCTTGAATTAAGTCCAGTAATTCTAATCCTTTCCCTTGGTATCTTTTAGCAAGGTTGACAACTAGTCTTAAGTTGGCTGTTATCATCTCGTTTTTAGCTTTTTCACCAATTTTGATCTTTTTTCTTTCTGCTTCGGAATATTCACACGCGGGTCCCTTGCCTCCTGCATCTTGACATCTATTAACAAGCACGACCATCTCTTGGACTTTTCTGCCCATAGTGAGTTCTCTCTCGGGAGTCAAAAGTTGATGACGACCTATTTCACCAAGAAAATCGCTTAATGAACTCACGATTTACCTCATTGTTGATATATTCAACTTATAGTCAATTCAGTAATAAGCCATACATGTAATAATTAATTAATAATTAATTAATAATTATTAA
The DNA here is from genome assembly GCF_001180265.1 of Prochlorococcus marinus. Classification (GTDB taxonomy): domain Bacteria; phylum Cyanobacteriota; class Cyanobacteriia; order PCC-6307; family Cyanobiaceae; genus Prochlorococcus_A; species Prochlorococcus_A marinus_H. Next base: position 24,931 of record NZ_CVSW01000107.1, read on the forward strand.
TTAGTTAATTAACATTTTTTTTAATTTTTAGGTTTAAAAAAATTACAAATTCAAAATTTGAATTATTTAATTTTTTCTTCTTGATTCTAGAACAGCAAGTACATCTCTCCACTCAACGCCTTTATGCATAAGGGCTACTTGCAGATGATAAATTAAATCAGCAGCTTCATTTGAGATTGAATTTTTATCATCATCTTTGCAAGCCATTATAAATTCTGCGGATTCCTCTCCTATTTTTTTTAAAATGGTATTGCTGCCTTTTGTTAGTAAATAATTTGTATAACTTTTTTCTGATGGATTTATTGACCTTTCGTTAATTGTATTAAATAATTCAGAGCAAATATTTGAGAAGGGAGTTATTTTTTTCTCTTTTTTATCATTTTGATTAATTTGGATTTCATTGAAAAAACAACTTTTTTCCCCAGTGTGACATGCTCCTGAACCATTTTGTTCAATCAAAAGGATTAGTGCATCATTGTCGCAGTCGAATCTTATCTCTTTAAGTATTTGGGTACTTCCACTTGTAGCTCCTTTTCTCCAGATTTCTGATCTTGATCTACTCCAGTAATGAACGTTTTTGGTCTCAAGTGTCATTGTCAACGATTCTTTGTTCATCCAAGCGAGCATAAGAATTGATCCGTCAAGCCAATCTTGTGCTATTGCAGGGATTAATCCATAATTATCAAAGCGTAGATCTTCTATCGAAAAATTAGTTGAATAAGTCATTATTTTCGTTATGTTAAATCTTACTCATTGTGTTTTATTAAAAATTATCCTAACAGTTAATTGATGTATATTCATTCTTTGAAATTTTCATGCAGCAAAAGTTACGAGGATTTTCCCTGTTCACATAGGCAATGGCGCCATGAAGGCCACTGCAGATTTGTGCATGGATATTCAAGATCATTCACCTTTTGGTTCACTGCCAAAAAATTAGACCTAAATGGTTTTGTTGTGGATTTTTCAAGTCTAAAGCCTTTAGAATATAGACTAAAGGAGCAATTTGACCATACTTTTTTAGTAAATAAAGATGACCCTTTGTTGAATCACTGGCAAAAATTACATGACTTAGATGCTTTAGATCTGAGAATTATGGATAATGTGGGGATGGAGTTCACTTCTGAATTGATTTGGAAATGGGCTAATGAATACTTGCAGGACAAGGATAAGGGAAGAACATGTTGTTGGAAAACAGAATCAAAAGAAAATAAATCTAATAAAGCAAGTTATGAGAAATTTCCTGATTGGTTCAAATCTTAGATTAAAGTTGTTAAATTTCAAGTCATATAGAAATCTTTAATTTAGATCTTTAATCAACAATTATCTCTCCATTAGCCAGATAAATTTTAATTTTGTCTTTATTAAGGTAATGATTATTCAATATATTATTTGAAATTTTTGTCTCAATTTGTTTTTGAATAATTCTTTTTAAAGGCCTAGCACCATAGGCATGATCGAAACTATTTTCGACAAGTTGGTTTATTGCCTCATCCGTAATTTTGAATTTTAAGTTTTTTTTGTTAAGTCTTTTTTCTAAATTTTGAAGCTGGATTTTTGCAATTTCTTTTATGTCATTTAATTCTAAATTATTAAAAATAACTATTTCATCAAGTCGATTTAAAAACTCAGGCTTGAAAAATTTTTTAATTTCATTATCTACAACTTTTTTAATTTCATTTGTATCTTCTTTTCTCACTGATAAATCATTTATTGATTGACTTCCTAAATTACTTGTGAGAACAATGATTGAATTTTTGAAATTGATTGTACGACCTTGACCATCAGTAATGATTCCATCATCAAGAACCTGTAAGAGAATATCTAAAATATCTTTGTGAGCTTTCTCTATTTCATCGAGAAGTATCAATGAATAAGGATTTTTGCGTACAGCTTCAGTTAGTTGACCGCCTGATTCGAAACCTAAATATCCAGGAGGCGCACCTATAATTTTGCTCACTGAATGCTTTTCCATATATTCAGACATATCGAGTCTTGTAATTGAGGAATTTGAATCAAACATAATTTTGGCTGTTACTTTACTTAGCTCTGTTTTCCCAACACCAGTTGGACCTAAAAAGAGAAAACTGGCTAATGGCTTACTCGGATCATTTAGACCAGTCCTTGATCTCTTAATAGAATCTGCAACAGCGCTAATAGCACTATCTTGACCAATAATTTTTTCTTTAAGGATTGACTCGAGGCTCAAGAGTTTATCTTTTTCTGACTGGTTTAAGTTCTGTACTGGAATAGAGGTCCACTTTGAGACAACTTCTGCAATATCATCAAAAGTTACCTCTTGTCTTAATAGACTTGTCTCTCCATTTTTTTGGGAATTTACTAGGGAATCACTTTTTTCTTTCAATTTTTTTTGCAAAGAATTTAAAGTTCCAAATTCTAATTCTGCTGCTTTGTTGAGGTCAAAACTCCTTTTGGCTTGATCTATTTGCAATTGAACAGATTCAATTTCTTCTTTTATGGTGCTAATCTCATTAATTTCATCTTTTTCTTTTTTCCATTTAGCGCCTAATTCTGCCTGTTTATCTTTAAGCGATATAAGTTCATTATTGATTTTTTTTAATCTTTCTATAGAAAAATCATCTGTTTCTCTTTTTAAAGATAATTTTTCCATCTCAAACTGGAGAACTTTTCGATCAATTTCATCAATTTCTTCAGGTTTGGAAGTTATGACCATATTTAATCTTGAGGCTGCTTCATCGATTAGATCTATTGCTTTGTCAGGAAGAAATCTATCGTTAATATATCTTTCGCTAAGGGTCGCAGCAGCAACTAAAGCATTATCAGAAATTCTCACACTATGATGAACTTCGTATCTTTCTCTCAATCCTCTTAAAATTGATACAGTATCATCTATTGAAGGAGCATCAACTTTTATCTTTTGAAATCTTCGTTCTAAAGCAGGATCTTTTTCTATATTTTGTTTATGTTCATTAATAGTTGTAGCACCAATACATCTAAGTTCTCCTCTTGCAAGCATTGGTTTTAAGAGGTTGCTTGCATCTAAGGAACCTCCACTAGCGCCTGCCCCAACTACCGTATGAATTTCATCAATAAAAAGAATAATCTTACCGTCTGATTCTTTCACTTTCTTTAGAATATTTTTTATTCTTTCTTCAAATTCTCCACGATATTTTGCTCCTGCTAAAAGTGAACCCATATCTAATGAAATTAGTTTCCTATCTTGTAGCGCAGAAGGTACATCGCCATTAATAATTCTTTGAGCTAACCCTTCTACAATGGCTGTTTTGCCAACCCCAGGTTCTCCAATAAGAACAGGATTATTTTTTGTTCTTCTACTCAATATTTGAATTGTTCTTCTAATCTCTTCATCCCTACCAATAACTGGATCTAAAATTCCATCTCGTGCAGATTGAGTTAGATCAATACCATATTTTTCCAAAGACTCATTTGAACTATTAAATTCATTTTTTACTGACGGATCTGACTTCATTTTCTTTATAATTTCAAGAAATTCTGGAATACCTTTTTGATTTAAAATTTGAAATCCATATTTATCATCATATGTGAAACCGTAAACTAAGTGTTCTGTTGATATCACTACATCATTTAAAGTATTTTTAATATCATTCGCCCTCAAAAATATTTTGTGAAGGGTATCACCAATATATAAATTATCTTGTTTATTTTTCATTTTTGCCTTCGCATTTAATGAAGAAATTATTTCCCTCTCAAGATCTTTAAAATTTACATTATTTTTTTTTAAAATCTTTTTTGTAAGATTATCTTGTTGTATCAGAGCTAAAAATAAATTATCAGAGTCTACGTTTTGTTGATAATTTTTATAAGCAATTTCTTTGGCAAAAATAAAACAGTTCCAAGCAGAATTTGAAAATTCGCTTGGAACTATTTTCATCAATCAAAATTTATATATGACCGTAGTAAATATTAAGTTAGTAAGGTTGTTTAACAATTTAGAAGATTTATTCAACAATAACTTTACCTACCATTCCAGCACCTCTGTGTGGCTCGCAATAGTAATCATAAGTTCCTGCAGTATCAAATGTTTCTTCCCAAGACTCTCCAGGAGCAAAAGCTAGGTCTGCATGACTTAGTTCCTCATGCCCATCAAAAACAGCATTGTGAGGGGCAAGTTTATTATTGACGAATTTAACTGTATCACCAGCACTAATGGTTACTGTACTTGGTTCAAATGCAAGCATCCCAGCATCAGTTCCAAGTTTTACTTCAACAGTTTTAGCTGAAACTGAAGAAATACCTAGGCCTAGAGTTAAAACTATTGCAAATAACCCTGTAAAAATTGAACGTAACATAATTTAAATTTGCTTATCTATACATATTACAAGGCTTTGGTAACCTAACTGCGAGAATTTTAATTGTTATTACAGCTTGGTAACTTTGATAACCTTAAAATATCATTCAGTGACTTGGCATAACTTTTAAGTTTGAAAGTCTCAGGATTAGTGATGTGGACATGATTAAAGTCATATTTATTGATGCTGAAGCTATCCCACGGAGTAGTTTGGATGGGGAGAATTCTTAATAATATTTTTAGAATTTTTTTTGTAAGGGGTATGGCAAAAAATCTCTTCATATTATTTTTTTTTAAAAGTGTAATTATTGCATCATCAATTGAAATGAAATTCTGACCGAGCACAAATTTTCTAAATCCTTTGTATTGCTCTTCTTTATGATTTTTAATTAAAAACCCACAAATCTGGGCGATATCACTTGCGTGTATAAAGTGAAATTTAGAATCGAGTTTTAAAAATCTTGCTAACCAAAGCCATTTCCTAATTTCTTTCAATCCACTAGTTAAATAGCTCACAGGATATTTACTTTTTTTTCCAAGATTTCCTCCAAAAACCAAGGTAGGAAAAACAGCGAAAGTTTTTTCTGCAAATATGCTTTCTCTAAGTCTCTGGAAACATTCATATTTTGTTTGAATGTACTCTGTTCCATAAATCATTGATTCCCTCATTAATTCTGTTTGAGTATCAAGAATACTAGCTGTTGAAAAATAAATAATCTTTTCTAACTTTTCAATATCAAGCATTTCAAGTAATTCTTCAAAAGCTTTAATATTTACTTCATAGGCTCTTCTTGGATCTCCCCAAGCTGTAGCAGTATGTATTAAGTAATTAATTTGACTAATTTCCTTTTTATACCTATTTGATTCCCTGATATCACACACCATTAAATTGACTTTTTTATTTTCTTGAACAGAAATTGGCAACTTACTTTTGTCTCTTACCATGAGATAAAGCCTGAATTTTGTGTTTTTTAAAAACCAATCAATTAAATATTGGCCAACACATCCATTCGCACCTGTGATAAGTAAGTTTTTATATGCCAAGACTTTGACTAGTAAGTGAGTTTTTTCCCATGTTCAAAAAATGTTTGAGCATTTTCTTCTGGAGTTCCAGGTAAAATCCCATGACCCAAATTAAGAATATATTTCCTGTCTTTAATTTTATTGAAAGTATTATCTATCCTTTCTCTTATTGATTCTTTGTTTCCGAATAAAATGCCAGGGTCAACATTCCCTTGAATTCCTATCCCACTAGGGATTCTTTTACCAGCCTCTTCAATATCTACTGTCCAGTCTAATGAGATTATATCTACTCCAGTATTTGCCATTCTTTCTATGACACCAGCACTTCCTGAAATATAAAGTATTATTGGTGTTTCAGGGTATTCTGCTTTTACAATTTCAACAACTTTTTTTTGATACGGCCCTGCATAGATATCGTAATCTTGTGGGCTCAGTTGACCTGCCCATGAATCAAAAATTTGTACTACTTGCGCTCCAGATTTTATTTGATATTTAAGATATTCTCCGATAGATTTTGCAAAATGATCCAGAAGTTTATGAAGTAAATTTGGTTCATTAAAAGCCATTGATTTTATTAAAGAATAATTTTTGCTGCTTTTACCCTCAACTACATATGCAGCAAGAGTCCAAGGTGCGCCAACAAAACCTAAAACTGTTGCCTCATTATTTACATCTTTTTTTAATGAAGAAAGAACTTGCCCAACAAAACTCAAACTCTCACTTGGATTTAATTCTTTTAAATTTTCTACCTGTTTGAGTGTTCTTATTGGGTCCTCAATAATTGGACCCTTACTTTCTATTATTTCAAAATTTATGCCCATTCCTGGAAGAGGTGTGAGAATATCTGAAAAAAGGATCACACCATCAGGTTTGAAAGCATGAAAAGGCTGCATTGAAATCTCATATGATAGTTCTGGATTTTCAGACCTCTCTCTAAAGCTTGGGTAACGCTCCCTTAAATCTCTATAGATTTTCATATATCTTCCTGCTTGCCTCATCATCCATACTGGAGGCCTATTTACTTTTTTCCCTAAAGCGGCAGAAAGTAGTAGCGGTAAATTTTCACCCATTTTTCAATTCGATATGATAAAAAAATTTAAAATTCCAACTTAAAAATCTTACAATGCAAAGCATATCAAAAGCGTTATATGAACATTTATATGAAGTTCTAAGTTAAATAAGCCTTATTTTTTTGTTGATGTTTGAAGATACTTACGCTTAACGGGGGCAAAGTAAGTTCTAAAGCATTTTGATAATCATGAATGTTGTAATTTATAGTTTCTTTACCTCCCATATTTCCTTTATTACTGCCTCCATATTTAGATCCATCTGAATTAAATATCTCCTTGTAGAATCCTTCCACAGGAACACCTACTTTATATGAACCATGAGTATTAGGTGTAAAGTTGGCAACTACAACAAGCCACTCATTGGTATCGTTTTCTCTTCTCATGAAACTTATAACTGAATTAGATTTGTCATTACAATCAATCCATTGAAATCCATAAGGATCAAAGTCATTTTTCCATAATGCGGGTTCATTTTTATAAAGAACGTTTAGGTCATCAATCAAGTTTCTGATACCTTTATGAGGCTCAAATTCTAGTAACTCCCATTGCAGATCATCCCAAACATTCCATTCTTGTCTTTGCCCAAATTCCATCCCCATAAATATCGTTTTTTTGCCAGGGTGAGTCCACATATAAGTAAGTAAAGCTCGAGTATTTGCATATTTCTTCCAGTCATCGCCTGGCATTTTATGCAAAAGATGACTTTTCCCATGGACAACTTCATCATGACTAAGTGCAAGCATAAAGTTCTCTGTATAGTTATATGTAATTGAGAAAGTTACACTATTTTGATGGAATTGCCTAAACCAAGGATCTATTTCAAAATAATCAAGCATATCGTGCATCCATCCCATATTCCATTTCAAGTTAAACCCTAACCCTCCCATGTCAGTTGGTTTGGTTACCATTGGCCAAGTTGTTGATTCTTCAGCGATAGAAAGTGCACCTGGGAAGTGTTGGAAAAGTACATGATTAGCCTGTTGAAGAAATTTAACGGCTTCTATATTTTCATTCCCACCATTTTCATTGGGTATCCATTCTCCATCTGGACGTAGGTAATCTCTGTAAAGCATTGAAGCTACAGCATCTACTCTTATGCCATCAATATGAAACTCTTCAAACCAATAAACGAGGTTGGCTACTAAGAAATTCCTTACTTCGTTTCTGCTGTAATTAAATATCAGGGTTCCCCATTCTTTGTGTTCACCTATTCGTGAATCTCCATGTTCATAAAGATGGCAACCATCAAAAAATGCTAAACCATGCTTATCTTTTGGAAAATGACCAGGCACCCAATCAAGAATTACGCCTATGCCCTCTTCATGACATTTATTTACAAACTCTCTAAATTCATTTGGAGTGCCAAATCTACTTGTTGGTGCATACCAGCCTGTAACTTGGTATCCCCATGAACCATCGAAAGGATGTTCAGATATTGGCATTAGTTCAATATGAGTGAATCCTCTCTCTTTTACGTAAGGGATGAGTTTATTGGTTAATTCTGGATAAGTTAATAATCTTGTTCCAGGTTTTAAATCAGCTGCAGGCACTGGTTCTCTTGGTTCACCATTTTCCTCCAAATATTTATTTTCTGTTGATTCATGGAGCCAACTTCCTAAATGCATTTCATAAACTGAAATTGGCTTGTTTATTTGACTAGAAGAATCTCTATTTGAAATCCATGAACTATCATTCCAATTAAAGTTTTTCAATTTTGAAACTATTGAACCATTTTGAGGCCTGATTTCATGAAGGAAACCATATGGATCAGCTTTCTCATAAATATGACCTTGTTGAGTTCTTATTTCGTATTTATATGTTTCGCCCTCTTGCATTGTTGGCATGAATAGTTCCCAAATTCCCCCTAATCTTTTTTGCATTGGATGATGTCTTCCATCCCAAGAATTTATATCTCCAATGATTGAGATTGATTTTGCATTTGGCGCCCAAATGCAAAACATGACCCCTTTTCGATTCTTTTCTTCAATGAGATGTGCTCCCATTTTTTCCCAAATATGATGATGATTACCTTCTGCAAAAAGATGTCTATCAACTTCTCCCATCCACTCTTCTTTATATGACCAAGGGTCATGTTGTGTATGTGTGATTCCTCCTCGTGAAATATTTATTTCGTAATTATGATTTGGATTTTCAGGTAGGATAGCTTCAAAAAGCCATTTATGGTTTATGCTTTCCGCCTTATAGGTATTGTTTTTGAAATTTATTTTAACTTCGTCGGCTTCAGGCATCCATATCCTTATTACCCACTGTTCTTGATAAAAATGAGGACCTAATATTTTTAATGGATTATCATTGCAACAATTTTCTAGGTTGATGGCTTCTGATTTAATCCAGTCTGCTTGAATTGTCTCGATCATGACTGGTAGATATTAAGGATTAATAATATCAAATGATTAACCAAAAAAATAATTATTTATAAAAAAAAGGGTTGATTTTCATAAATGTTTTATTAAGACTAAAACTTAGAGTAATAACTCTATGATTTGCCGAAGGCGCTCCAACATTTTCCTCCCCAAATCCAGGATTAACTCCAATAGCGGGATAAGCTGATGAAGATATAGATAAACGAAGTTTGCTATCTTTAATCAAACAAATATTTGTTGGCTGCATTGTTATTTGATAAATGCATTCTTCACTTATTTTGGAGTTTTTAACTCTTAAGAAACCGGTTGAAAATTGATTCACCTTTTCATTCCCTTCTTCAACTAGAGATAAAGCAAGGCAGATATCAAAATTGGGCTGATCACTTTTTACTTGAATTTCTAATATAGGAACTCCTCTCAAATATTGATCTTTTTCAAAAGAATTGGTTTGAAAAACACCTACATCAAGGCGTTTATCAATAAAACTTCTATTAAACTTTCCTGGATTTGGACCTAAATGACCGCCGTCAGATGGAGTAGGTCTCCATGGGTCATTAACAATTGTGAACCATCCTGATCCTTTTGAATTTATGGTCAGACTTCCATCTTCTACCTCTACATTTGCTATTCCATCGCTTTTAAGCCCAAAAATAAATTCAGGGTGAAATTTATTATCTAATTCTTCCCACTTATTTAATGAAATATTCCATATTTTTTTCTCGTCTTTAAAATTCTTAGAATTAAATTTTTCATCTGATTTTAAATGTTTATCAAAAAATGTTAATAATGATTCTTGTGATCCCTTCCACCAATTTAGATGTGTTGCATTTCCAATAATAATCTCAGGGTTTCCACCAGCTTCTTTAGATATTTTATAAAGATCAAAGGCACCTTTTAAATGAGGATCCCATAGTCCTCCAATAATTAACATAGGTTGTTTAATCCAGGTTGAAATTGGTTTAAATTCTTCAAATGGGCGAGCAATATTTAAATTTTTAAGCCATTCCAAAACAAAGCTATTAGGATCATATTTTTTTAAAATATCAATTCCTTCCCTTAAATAACTTTTATTTTCTAAGGCTAATCTTATCTTTTCCCACTCAAGCAATTTTTTTTCTCTTTTCATTTTTAGTGCTGCGATTTGAAGTCCCCAAGCAATATTGTTATGCCACCAATATGCTCCTCCATCTGAGCACCAATGGTCCTTAATATTCATTCCAGTCATTGCTGGTGATAAGCAATCGGGTGGCTTTGAATTTAATTCACCAGTTAGTTGAGTAAATCCTTGATATGAAAAACCATATAAGCCAAGTTTTCCATTACATTCTTTTAGAGACCTTACCCATTCATGTGTTTCTGAAGTATCGCTAGCTTCTTGAGAAAAACCATTAAAAACCCCTTCAGACGAACCCATACCTCTAACATCTTGAATTATTACCATATACCCTTTGGAAGCCCACCATTCTGGATGAGAATAGGTAATAGTTGAAGCTATTTCCCTCCCATATGGTTGTCTCATCAATAATGCAGGCCATGGCCCATTACTATTAGGTAACCAAACCCTGGATATAAGTCTTACTCCATCTCTAAGTACTAGAGACTTATCAAACCATCTTGAACCAGACATTTAGGTTTAGATAATATCTGGGCAGTGAAGCCCAATGACGTAAATAGAAAAGATTTCTGCGTTAACGGGATTTAACTTTTTTTTGTTTGATACATACTCTATAGCTTTATCTGAACTAGCTGATATACCTTTGGAATTAAACTCTCTAAACTTATTACATAAATTCTTAGCTTCGTTTGGATTCTTTTTTACAGTTTCCAATAAATTAGATTGACTTAAAACAGGGTATAAAGAGTTGAAAAACAAAAATAAAAAAAATAACAAAGGTTTCATTATCACTAATTTTTTCTAAATTCTACATTAAAAATTTTTTTTATCCAAGATTTCAAATGGATTTGTCGATTTGACATGCTTTTTTAATCCATTCTTTTAAGAGAAGAAAAGTTGTATCTGTCTCAGTTTTTACTCTTAGAGTTCTCTCTAATCTACCAATTTTGCGTTCTAATTCGTAAGGAGTAGATAGTGATAATGATTTTATCGAAGATATACCGCAATGTAAAAGTAGATATGCTTGCGGTGGAGAAATTCCAATTTCTTTTTTAAAAATAGCTATAGCTCTAATTTTCTTTAGATTATTCAATGTACATAGTGAGGATTTTCTTTGAATCTGATTTATATCTAAGTCCGAAAGATTACTTAATTTTTTAAAGTCAGTTAGATTATTTTGAATAAAAAAAGATTTCTCATGTCTAAAATTAGTTGGCAAAAAATCTAAAAAAGTTTCACTTTCCATTTTTTAAAAAGACTAGTTCATTTTTATATTTTTATTAACTTCTCCCATAACCACTGGTTTACTTACACCATCTGAAATTTTTTCAAGTTTTCTTATCTTGATTTTTACATTCGCACCAGATCTGCTACCTTTCCTTAAGTTTTCCGATAATTGCTCTAAAGTTGGTTCGATAGATTCTATTGGAAAGTCATCATGTACTTTAGCAATAATCAAATCGAACCCATTGTCATAAACAATTGGAACATATTTTGCACCTTCTATTACAACCTTTTCGGAGTAACTTTGTATAAATGCCCAACTACTCAAAGAAAGCAATAATGAAAAGATAGTTGCTCCAATTATTCTAAATTTAAAACCAAAATTAAATATAAAAGCTGTTATTGTGCAAATGAAAAGGAATATTCCAAAGAATCCAAAAATTTTGGGCGTGTTCTCTAATAGTTCAAAAAAAGACATTTAGTGGCTTTGACCTGATTAATTTCTTATATTTTGTAAGCCTACTCTATTTTTGGGCTCTAACTTGAAAAAAATTAGATCTCTAAATTTAAATACTAAGATTCTTTTGGTAGGGATGCTTTTACCTTTAGGTTTTTTAAGCACTTTTTTATTAAATAATTTTTTAAAAGAAACTTATAGTTCTAGGAAATTAGAACTAGAAAAAAGTATTGAGAATCTTCTAGATAAAAATGTTGATTTAGGTGATTATGTCGGGATTAGATTTCTAGGTATTTCTTTGGGTAATTCAAAAATTAACGATAAAAAAAATATAGATTCTGAAATTACAGCCAAAAATGTATATGTGGGCATTATGCCTCTTAGATCTTTTTTAAAACAAAAATGGATAGTAAAAATAAGTCCTAAGGAAGCTGCCATAAATATAGATAGAAATTTCTTTAAAAGGGATGAATCTTATAAAAATGCTCGAAGTACAAAAAAATTGCAATCAAAGTACGAATTGCACTTTAACTTAAATAAATATTCAAATCTTAATTTGAATAAATCAGGATTAAAAACAAAAGTAAAAGGTAATGTTATGTACAGGTCAATTAATAGACAGATCACTGCAAATATAAAATCTAATTTTGATGAAAAAGGTTTTCTAGAAGTAAAATTTAATAGAAAATTAAATCAAGACTTTTTAAAACTAGATTTATTTTCTAGGGGTTTAGATCTTCAGAATTCTGAATATATTATTGGGAATAGAAAAATTAATTTTAAAAAAGGAAATTTTAAATCTAACTTTCAATTTAATAAAACACCAACTGAAACATTTTGCAGAGGAAGATTTTCTTTTACTAATGTAAAAATAAAACCAAAAACTTTCTCAGAGAATATTAAATTCGATTCAACTAGTTTTTATTGTAAGAATAATAATCTAATTGGTAATTCAGAAAACTTAAATTATGGAACTTTGACTTCGAATTTGAATCTAAATGTCCCATTAAATAAAAGTTCTAATATTATTGATTTAAAAGGAAGTATTGGATACGTTAATAGTCTGAATCCAGATATCAAATTATCGGGTAATATCCCCTATTGGTCTGATACAAGAGGTATTAATTTTGGCGATATAGATACTAGTTTTAAAATAAATAGAACTCAATTATCTAATTTAAATATTTTCCGAAAAAATGATATTAGGGGTTTCATTACTGCTAAAGGAGAATTAAAAGGAAAAATTAATGATCCTGATATTTCGATAAACTTTAATGTTGATTATCCGCACTATAAAGGCATCCGCATAAGAGAAACATGGGAGGGAGATATTAAAAATAAAAATGACAAATTTCTCCTAAATATGAAAAATAGATATTCTCCAATCCCTTCATTTCTCTCAATCAGGATTGCTTCTGACTTTAAACTAGATAATTTGTCTTTTAGTAGAATTTTTAATTCTAATAAAGGAAGCATAGAAGTAGTTAAAGAGGATGATAGTTATAATTGGCGAGCAGACAATTTTCCTCTCGATGAACTTGAATTATCTATAAATAAAAATCAATTCGATAGAATTTATGGAATTATTAATGGTCAGGGATCAATTTCATCAGACCAGTCATCACTTGTTGGCCGACTTGCTTGGAGTTTAGGAAAATATAGAAATATTAATCTCTCGAATTCATTATTTGATTTCAATGTCAAAAATAATTCTTTTTATGTAAACTCTTCATTGTATCCAATTGATGGAGGAATAATTGAAGTCGAATATGATTCAAATAAAAACAATTTAATTAATTCAAGTTTCAAGAATATAAGCACTAGTTGGACTATCCTTACCGCTGTTGATATTTTTAATTTTGATAATAAGAAAGTTATTCCCATAAGTAAATCTAATGTTTTAGATGAATTAGAAATAAATAAAAATAATAATTCGTTGAAAGAAAGGATAGATTTTATAAAAAACTTAAATGAAAATAATAATGCGTTAAAAGACAAATTTAACTTGCAAAAATATTTAAATAAATTTAGTAGTAGATATAATGCAAAGCTAACTATTAATGGCGATAGGCCAGATAATTACAAATTAGATGCAAAATTAAATGGCTATCTTGATGTATCTAGTGATGTCTATAAGAATAATAAAGAGGAATTTTCTATTGATTTGGAAGGAGGATTATTAAAAGGGAAAGGTTCTTTAAGAATTAAAAAATTTCCATTAACTGCAGCAAATATCTTTTTAAGTAAACCAAGAGATTTTCTTGGAGGGTTGGACATGAATTTATTTTATGATCTTGATACAAAATCTTTCTCCAGCGATGTTTTCTCCAATGGTTCATCAATTAAAAATAACATAATAATATTTGATAAAGGACTAGTTAAATTTAATAATTCTATTTTTGATATTGATTTTTCCTTACTCATAAATGACTCAAAAGTTCCAATTACAATTAAAGGCACTATACCTATAAATAAATCTGATAACTTAGATATAAGATTGATTGGGAATGGGAAATTTATTGAATTAATAGATATTGTTGCTGATGAATACTTTACCTTTAAAGAAGGTGATGTGAATATGAGAGTGATCCTAAAAGGAACCTTAAATAAACCTCTATTAAATGGATTTATTGTAGTTAAAGATTCTGAAATTGATTTCTTTAACAATATAGTAAAAGATATCAATAGCACAATAATCTTTGATTTTGACTCTTTAGAGATCAATAATCTACAAGCGAAGTCTGAAGATTCTGGAGAAATTTTTGTTAAAGGTTCTTTGCCTTTTTATAGTCAGAATGATTTTGAGAAGACAGAAATTAATTTGATAACTAATAGATTTACTTTGAAGAAAGATAATTTTACTTTTAAAATAGATTCGGATGTAGATTTAAGTGGATCATTTGAAAGTCCTGTATTAGGAGGTTCTCTATCTTTTAATAATGGATTTATTAATTTTAATAGCACCAATCAAAATAATAAAAAAGAAAATAATCTTATACGAAAAGAGGATAAAAAAGATTGGCCTGAACTCTATTGGAATAACAATGAAAATATTGAAATAATCTCAAATGAAACAATCTTGGATTCAGTTCTTTTGGGAGAAACTTTGCCTAATTATTTAGATAATTTGAGTTTTAATAATCTTAAATTAAGACTTGGTCCAGATTTTAAACTTCAATATTCAGAATTAGTTCGTGCTTATTTAGATACCAAATTAGACCTTAATATAAACGGAAAGGTAGGCAAAGATTTAAATGCTAGAGGACTAATTTATCTTAAAAAAGGTAGAGCTAATCTATATACTACTCCATTTAAACTTGATAAAAATAAAGACAATTACATTTTATTTGCATCAAGGAGTGGTGTTGTTCCATTTATTAATTTTTCTCTGGTTAGTAAAGTTCCAGATTCTATAATACCTATAAGTGAAAATAATCAGGATTCAAATATCTCCTCCGATATTAATCCAGATAATAATTCAAGTAGTATTGGCTCTTTTGGAATAGGTAATACAAGACTTATTAAAATTGAAGCTTCCTACGAAGGTTTTTTAGATCAATTATCCTTTGAAGATGAAAATAAAAGAATACAATTAAGGAGTACCCCAAGTTATAACAGATCACAAATAATTGGTTTGATTGGAGGTAACTCTGCAAATTTAATAAATAGAGCATTTATTTCTCAACTTAATAATGCGGAAGCATTTAGTGAAAGATTTCAGTTGTCTTTATATCCAGCGTTAATAGAAAATAATGATTCCTTAAATAATATTTTTTCCA
Source organism: Prochlorococcus marinus (assembly GCF_001180265.1). Lineage (GTDB taxonomy): Bacteria > Cyanobacteriota > Cyanobacteriia > PCC-6307 > Cyanobiaceae > Prochlorococcus_A > Prochlorococcus_A marinus_H. Next base: position 40,291 of record NZ_CVSW01000107.1, read on the forward strand.
ATGAAAATTTAGATATAGAAAATGACGGGGAATCATCTTCTAATGAGGAATTTTCTTCTCAAGCTTGGGTGGCTGAACTAGGACTTGATATTACTGATGCAATAAATTTTGCCTTTCAAACTGTTCCTGGAAGAGATGACGTTCCACCTACAGGAATTTTGACTTTTCAAGCTAATCCAAACTTAGAATTATTGGGTTCTTATGATTCAGATGGGGATTGGAAAAGTCAAGTTCAATTATTTTTTAGATATTAAGTCAGAAAGAAATTTAGTTTAAAGAATCGTTAATTTGAATTATTATTTAATTAACTAGAAAATATTATGGCTAATATCTTTGAAGTTCCTCAACCAGGTAATGATCTTTTAGAAAAGGCAGATCAAGTTCGTTTGGCATCAATAAAAATAAGTCAGACTGAAAATCAAAATAGGATTAAAGCCTTAAATTTTATGGCTGATTATCTAGAGAAAAATACTAAAGAAATTTTAGAGGCTAATAGTGAGGACTATAAAAGAGCAGAAAAGAAAGGAATTCCAAAAGCTTTACTCTCTAGATTAAAGTTATCAAAAGAAAAATTAAATTCAGGAATTGAAGGGGTAAGAAAAGTTGGAGACTTGGCTGATCCTGTAAATCAAGTTCAAATAAAAAGAGAGCTTTCAAAGGGATTGATTTTAGAGAGAAAAACTGTGCCAATTGGAGTCTTAGGGGTTATTTTTGAATCTAGACCGGATGCTGTTATGCAGATAAGTTCTTTAGCAATAAGATCAGGTAATGGAGTAATGCTAAAAGGTGGCAGTGAAGCTAATTTAACAAATACTTCAATAGTGAAAGCATTGCAAGAAGGTTTAAATGAATCAGGCCTTGATAAAAATGCAATATGTTTACTAACAAGCAGAAAAGATAGCATGGCGATGTTAAATCTTGAGAAATACATTAATTTAATAATTCCAAGAGGAAGTAATGAATTAGTTAAGTTTATTCAGGAGAATACAAGAATTCCTGTGCTAGGCCATGCTGATGGAATTTGTCATTTGTTTATAGATATTGAGGCAAATCTAGAGATGGCTTTATCAGTCGCTTTGGACAGCAAAATTCAATATCCTGCAGCATGTAATGCTATCGAAACTTTATTAGTCCATAAAGATATCTCATCCGCTTTTTTAGAAAAGGCCATCCCTTTGTTTAATTCTAATGATGTTAAATTAATTGGAGATAAGAGATCAGTTGAATTAGGGTTAAAACATGAGGCTAGTCTAGAAGATTGGAAAACTGAATATTTGGATTTAATTTTATCTATAAAAATTGTTGATGATCTCGAGGAAGCAATCGCACATATTCAAAAATATAGTTCAAAACATACAGATGGAATAATTACTGAAAATTCAAATACTGCCAATAAATTTATGAATGTAGTTGATAGTGCAGGTGTTTTTCATAATTGCTCTACTAGGTTTGCAGATGGGTTTAGATATGGATTCGGAGCTGAAGTTGGTATATCTACTCAAACTCTTCCACCAAGGGGACCTGTAGGTCTAGAAGGTTTGGTAACTTATAAATATTTTCTAAAAGGTGATGGGAATATAGTTGATGATTTTTCATCAGGAAAGGCTATTTATACACATAAAGATCTTTAATACTCTTAAAGATGGAAACTTTTTTAAAAATTGAAAATATTAAACTTTGGTCTAGGGTTGGAGTGCTCGATGAAGAAAGGGAATTAGGTCAACTATTTATTTTAGATATTTTTTTGTGGACTGATTTTGACAAATGTACAGTAAATGATGATATAAAAAAAACAGTTGACTACTCAAAGTTAGTTCAAATTTTAAAAGATCAATCAAAGAAAATATATTGTTATACAATCGAAACATATTCCAAAGAAATTTTGGAAATCATCGATCAGGAATTTAAACTTTCTAAAATTAAAATTATTTTGACAAAATGTAATCCTCCTATTACAGGTTTCGATGGCAAGGTGTCAATAGTAAGAGTTCTTGAAAATAATTAAAGTATTGAAAAAAAGAAATCCTATCATATTGATTCATGGTCTTTGGAATACTTCTAGTATTTTTTCTTCTATTACCCCACAACTTGATAATCTTGGGATTGAATATTTTGCCCCAACTCTTGAACATTCATATGGAATGACTTCAATTCTTGATTTGACTAATAAATTAAACGAATTAATTTTAGAGAAATACGGTTTAGAAAAAGAAATAGATATTTTGGGATTTTCTATGGGAGGAATAATTGGTAGGAACTGGCTTCAAAAATTTAATGGATATAAAAGAACAAGAAGATTAATATCTATAGGTTCCCCTCATAAAGGAACTTTGATGGCGCAGTTTATACCTAAATACCCTTTTAAAGGAATATCAGAAATGAAAATCAACAGTAAGTTTTTGAGAGGACTCGCGAATAATGATGTTTTTCTTAATGATATTGAGTGTGTAAATTTCTTTACTTATTGGGATTTGATGGTTTTCCCTGGCTGGTGGACAAATTTAAATTTTGGGAAAAGAATATCAGTAAAAGTATATAAACATAGAAATCTTGTAAGAAATAAATTTGTGGTTGATAAGATAATCGATGAAATTACTATGTAGCTCCAGATAAGCCTAAGTGTCTTATTAAGGAATCTGTTTGTGGCTCTCTTCCCCTGAATTGTTTGAATATGTCTATGGGAGGTAAGCTCCCACCCAAGCTAAGTATTGTATCTTTGAATTTTTTTCCTATTAACTTTAAATCTTCAGAGTTTTCTAGATCGGCTTCTTCAAACATTGAAAATGCATCAGCACTTAGAACTTCAGCCCATTTATATGAGTAATATCCTGCAGAATATCCGCCTGCAAATATATGACTAAAACAACAAAGAAAGTGATCTTCTTGAATTGGTTCAATAACGGTAGTTTGTTTTGCAATTTCTCTTCTTATTTCATCTGCTGTTTTACCTTCGTTGTTATCAATACTACTATGCAATCTGAGGTCTGTAATTGCAAAATGTAGTTGTCTAAGAGTAGCCATACCACAATTAAAAGTTCTATTCTTTAGGAGCTTCTCAAAATTCTCATTGGATAATTTTTCTCCTGTTTTGTAGTGCTTAGCAATATTCATAAGTGTATTTTTATGAAAACACCAGTTTTCCATAAATTGACTTGGAAGTTCGACTGCATCCCATTCAACGTTGTTGATGCCAGCTGCTTGAGGAAGATTTACAGTAGTAAGCATGTGTTGAAGACCATGACCAAATTCATGGAAAAGTGTTTGAACTTCTTCAAAACTCATCAAACTTGGTTTATCTTTTGATGGTGGAGTCTGATTACAAACGAGATACGCTACAGGAAGGGTCTTTTTGCCAACATTATTTTTATTCAAACATTCATCCATCCAAGCTCCTCCTCTCTTTGATTCAGGCCTTGAATATGGATCCAGGTAAAAAGATGCTATTTTCTTATCTTCTTTATTAAGGATATTAAAAAATAAGACGTCATCATTCCATAGAGGAGCCTCATCAGTCGCTTCAACTACTTTAATTTCAAAAAGCTTCTCACTTAATTTAAATAAACCTTTCAAAACATCATTTAGTGGGAACCAAGGTCTCAAAGACTCTTGATCCAAATTGAGCTTTTCCTTCCTAAGAAGTTCAGACCAAAAACTAATATCCCATGGCTCAATATTCTGCGATTTTGGAAACCCATTAGCTTTAGAAAACTTTTCGAGCGTTTCTAATTCAATTTTTGCGGTTTTAAATGCTGGTTCTCTCAATTCTTCTAAAAGGTTTTCTACATTTTTAATTTTCTTTGCCATTTTCGTTGACAAACTTAGTTCTGCCCAACTTTTATAACCGAGAAGATTAGCTTGTTTAGTTCTAAGGGATAATATATCTTCAATGATTTGAGAATTATTTTTTTCACCTTGAGACGCCCTACTAACAAATGCCTTGTATAGTTTTTCTCTAAGATTACGCTCTCTGGCATATGTCATGAACGAAGTATAAGTGGGAATATCTAGACTTAATTTCCAAGGACCATTTTTAATATCAACTTCTTCATCTTTTTTTAAGTGATTGTGTGCAGAAATTGCCATCAATTCAAGTACTCGTTCAGGAAGACCATCGACTTCAGATTTTTTATTTAATATTAAAAACCATTCGTTAGTGGCATCGAGAACATTGTTACTGAATTCGGTTGAAAGCTTTCCAAGCTTTTCTGAAATTTTGTTAAATTCTTCTTGATCATTTTTTTGTAGTGAAATTCCTCTATGTTGCATCTCAAGAATTTCTTTATCTAAAATTCTGTTTTTAATTTGATCAAAGTTATTTGTTTCTTTAAGCTTGACTAAAGAATTATAAATTATTTTGCTTTGCCCGAATTTATTACTCAAGCTAATAATCTCTGGAAGGAATTTTGAATAAATATCTCTTAAACTTTCAGAATTATTTACAGCATTTAGGTGACTTATTACTCCCCAACTCCATCTAAGGATTTCATTTACTTCATTTAAAGGATTTATTACTTTATCCCAACTTAAATCATTTTGAATCAAATAATTAGATAAATTTTCTTCTATGTTTTTAAATTCTTCAGTTATCTTTTCTAGTACTACTGGAAATTGTTGGCTTATGGTTTCGGGAGTAAATTTTTTAAATTGCGGTAACTCTCCATATTTAAAAATTGAGGTATCCATTTATTGAGATAATTTAATTAAATAAAGTTGGAATTAACCCAACTAATTTAGCTAAAGTAAGCTCCTGACTGAGAGCATTGGTGGAGGATTCGTATAAATTTATGGCAATTTTGGGCCAAAAACCTATTACCAATGTAGGCAACAATAAACTGAAACCAATAGTCAATTCTCTACCATTCATCTCTTTAACTGTAGCTAGTGCTGGAATTCTAGGGCCAAAGAATACTCTTCTACACATTGATAAAAGATATATTGGTGTTAAAACTAATCCTATTGCTGCAATTAGAATCGTGATTGATCTAAAGATAGAGCTAAATCCTTCTTGACTTGTGATACCTAAAAATACAGTTATTTCACTTATAAAACCGCTCATTCCAGGTAGTGCTAGAGATGCCAAAGAACTTGCTAAGAAAAAAGCAAAAGTTATTGGCAAGACCTTTGCCAAGCCGCCCATATTTGGTATCGAAAGAGTATTTGTTCTCTCATAGAATGAGCCCGTAACAAAAAACATGGCTGCCGCGATAAGTCCGTGACTTATCATTTGGAGCATTGCTCCACTTATACCTAAAGCATCTACTGCCCCAATCCCTAATAGAACAAAACCCATATGACTTACAGAGCTACATGCAATCCTCCTTTTAACATTATCTTGAGCAAATGCATTAAGAGCTCCATAAATAATATTAATGATTCCGAGAATAATTAGCGCAGGTGCAATTTGAAGATGTACTTCAGGTAGTATTTGAACATTAAATCTTAAGAGGGCATAACCTCCCATTTTTAAAAGTATTCCTGCGAGTAACATTGAAACTGGAGCATTAGCCTCTCCATGCGCATCTGGCAACCAAGTATGTAATGGAAAGATAGGAAGTTTTACTCCAAAACCAATTAAGAATCCTAAATAAGATAATAAAGCTAGGCTGCCAGAAACATGTTTATTGGTTAAATCGGTAATATTTAAAGTAAAGGTATCACCACTCAAGGCAAGTGCTAAGCCACTTATGAGTATTAATAAAGAAGCTAAGGCTGTATAAAGAATGAATTTAGTAGCCGCATATAATTTCTTTTTCCCTCCCCAGATAGCAATAAGAAGATATACCGGAACTAATTCAAGTTCCCATGCCAAGAAAAATAGTAGGAAATCTTGAGAAAGGAAAACTAGTGCCTGTGCTGATGCTTGAACTAATAAAAGAGCAAAATATAAATTAGATTTTTTCTTAATTTTCCAACTAGCGGCAGCTGATAAAAATGTAATTAACCCACTTAATGCTATTAAAGGAGCAGATAACCCATCTACGCCAAGAGACCACTCTAAGCCTATTGATGGTAACCAAGAAGCTCTTTCCACCAGTTGTAAAGAGCTATCTGCAGTATTGAATTTTTGAAAAAGGACGCCGATTATTAGTAAAAAATCTATAAATAAAAAACTTAATGAGATATTTCTAGGGAGTGTGTTATCTTCTCCTTCTTTTGAACTCAAGAAAGGCATTATTAATGCCCCAATTAAAGGTAGTAAAACAATAGATGATAGCCAAGGAAAAGATTCTAAATTCATTTATATTAATGAATAATTTTTTTATTCTAGTTGAAGATGTACTAGCTTGAGACTATAACATTAAAAATGCCTAAGTAAAACTACTTACCGGAGATAGTGCTAAATTGGCTGCCGAATGTTTGAACGTTTAAAAAAGGTGCTCTGCTAGCTATACCTGATTTCTCCCATGCTTTCACCATGGCTTGACTGACATTTTTACCATTTTCTTTTTTACACAAAGCTAAGATACTTGGCCCAGCCCCACTAATTGCGCATCCTAGAGCTCCTGCATTTAGTGCGGCATCTTTAACTTCTAATCCACCCTTAATAAGTTTCCACCTGTAGGGTTCATGTAGCTTATCAAACATTCCCTCTTTTATAAGTTCTGCATTCCCTGCTTTTAAGCCGTTAAGTAACAAAGTAAGTGCTCCCATATTTGTCACTGCATCTGATATAGGTATATTCCTTGGCATAACCTTTCTTGCTTCACTCGTACTTAGACGAATTGCAGGTATTGCCACAACAGCTTTAATTGAATCGTGCCAATCACATCTAATGATTCTCCATCTCTGTGAAGAAGACCGAGCTGTCAAACAAAGCCCACCCAGAAGAGAGGGGACTACATTATCAGGATGACCTTCTATATCAATGGCAAGTTCAAGGAGTTTTTCTTTGGACAATGGAGAGTTCATTATTGCATTAGCTCCGATTAGTCCAGCAACTATTGCTGTAGCACTACTTCCTAGCCCACGTGCAGGCGGTACTGCCAATTTAACTCTTGCTTCAAGTGCAAAAGGATCCATATTTGCGCTCTCCCATACTTTCTGCGCTGCTCTAAACACTAAGTTTTCAGGTCCTCCTCTTAAATGATTACCATCTGTACTTTCCATTATTAAATCAAATCTATCTCCACCACCTTCAATTCTCGTAAAAATAAACTCATTATATAAATCTAATGCTGCTCCTAGACAATCGAATCCAGGCCCTAAATTGGCAGTTGTGGAAGGCACTGTTACCCTTATTTTTTTTCCTACTTCAGGAATAGACATTTTTTGTTTTTAAGTTTTTAAAAGCATTTTTGCTCTGCAGGCTGCACTAAAAAGTCCAAACTCTTCATCTAAAATTACTTTCATAGGTATTGTTTTAAGAATATCTTTTAATCTTCCCTTGTCGAAAAATTGTTTTAAAAATAAATCTGATTTAAAGTTTTTGAAATGTTTTGATGCGGTTCCTCCCGAAATCCATAAACCGCCATAGCACAATTCTTGAAGAGCAACATCTCCCAATAGAGAGGCATAAGCGCCTAACCATATCCTCTCAACTTCTATCATTATTTGATCCCCTTCTTTAGAAAGATTACAAATTTTTTCAGGTAGTTCTTTTCTCGCAGCATCAAAAATTTTAATTTTTTTTAAATATTGTTGTAGAGGATGGTTTTGGGCATCGGGTTTGCTTAGTCTCCATTCGGCAATTCTTGATAAACCAGTGCCGCTAATAATTCTTTCACAGGATATCCTTTCAACTTGAAGGTGATTCTTAAGCCAAGTTTTTAATTCCCATTCTAATTTTGACTTTGGGGAGTACTCAACATGACCACCTTCACTAGCAAGAACTTTTACCTTTTCACCTGATATTATTCCTCTTGCAATGCCCAAACCAGTTCCCGCTCCAACAATGGCATGCAAATCATTATTAGCACCTTCAGCATGGTATCCATTCTGGATAGTAGAATATTGATTTTTTTTTAAAAAAGGTATTCCATAAATTTGTACAGCGAAATCATTTATTAGCTCGCAGCTTTTAAAATTAAATTTGTTTTGTAAATCATTTCCAGAAATATTCCATGACAAGTTAATGATTTTTGCGTTGTTGTTAGATAAAGGACCAGCTACAGCGAAACATGCAGAAGAAGGATGAGTAATATTTTTGCATTCATTTTTGAGAAAATCCTCTAGGATCAGTTCAAAGGAATCCCAATCAGAAGATATATATTTCTTCTTAAATAATAATTTAGGCGAATCATTTATTACTCTTTCAAATATCCCCAATAGCACCTTGGTACCTCCTAAATCACAAGCCAGAAAATTCATCTATTTGAAATTATTTTGTTCTTCCTTTTTTTTCTATAAATTCATCCATTAATTTGTATAGATTAGGTAGGTCGAAAATTCCTAAATTTGTCCCATCCAAAGCTCTTAAAGCAACTGAATCAATTTCCTCTTCTTTATCGCCAATAACTGCAATTAAAGGAACTCTTCCGAGAGTTGCCTCTCTTATTTTATAACCTATTTTTTCATTTCTAACATCAACTTTTGATCGGTAACCATTATTATTTATTAATTCATTAAACTTTAAACACTTTTCAATATTTCTATCAGTAATGCTTAATAAAATTATTTGATAAGGCGCAAGCCAAATTGGGAATTTTGCCTCATATTGTTCAATTAAGATTCCAATAAATCTCTCAAAGGACCCCAAAATTGCTCTATGAAGCATAACTGGATTTCTTTTCTCATTATCAATATCTACATAAGTTGCATCTAATCTAATTGGCATTGAGAAATCAACCTGAATAGTACCGCATTGCCAAACTCTATTAAGACAATCTTTTAAGGAGAATTCTATTTTGGGACCATAAAAAGCCCCCTCTCCTGGTTGGAGCTCCCATTTTAGGTTCTTATTATCAAGGGCTTTGGTAAGAGCCTCCTCTGATTTATCCCAAATCTCTTCACTACCTACCCTTTTTTCAGGACGGGTTGATAATTTGATAATGATTTCATCAAAACCAAAAGTTTTATAAACTTCGAAAACAAGATCTATAAAAGTTGATACCTCTTGTTGAATTTGCTCTTCTGTGCAGAATATGTGTGCATCATCTTGAGTAAAGTTTCTTACTCTCATTAAGCCGTGTAGTGCACCAGAAGGCTCATTTCTGTGACAAGAACCAAATTCTGCAAGACGAATAGGTAAATCCTTATAACTTTTTAAACCTTGATTAAATACTTGAATATGGCATGGACAATTCATCGGTTTAATTGCATAAGTTCTATTTTCTGATGCAGTAGTGAACATATCGTCTCTAAATTTTTCCCAATGACCGGATTTTTCCCAAAGAGATTTATCAACAGCTTGTGGAGTTTTAATTTCTAAATAATCATTTTTTTTGAGTATTTCTCTTATGTACTTTTCCAGTACTTGATAGATTGTCCATCCATTTGGATGCCAAAAAATCATTCCTGGTGATTCCTCTTGTATATGAAATAGGTAATGTTTTTTACCAAGTTTTCTATGATCCCTTTTTTCCGCTTCTTCAATTCTTGTTAAGTAGTCATTGAGTTCTTTTTCTTTTGCCCATGCAGTTCCATATATTCTCTGTAATGATTCATTCTCACTATTCCCTCTCCAGTATGAACCTGATAATTTAAGTAATTTAAAGTGTCTCAAATGTCTAGTATTGGGAACGTGAGGCCCTCTGCACATATCGATATATTCTTCGTGCTTGTATAAATTAATGAGACCTTTTTCAGGAATTTCTTCAATTATTCGTAATTTAAAAGTCTCATCTCTTTCTTTAAAAGTTTTAATTGCCTCTTCTTTAGAAACTTGTAAAATTTTAACGTCGTAGTTTGTTTGTATTAATTTATTAATTCTATTTTCGATTTTTATTAAATCTTCAGGGGTAAATCTATATTCAGAAAAAATATCGTAATAAAAACCATCTTCAATTACTGGCCCAATTGCCATTTTAATATTGGGATAAATTTGTTTAACTGCATGACCAATAAGGTGAGCAAAGGAATGTCTAATTATTTCAATTCCTTCTTTATCTTTTGATGTAATTATTACAACTTCGGAATCTTCATCTATAGGAATAGTTGCATCAAGAAGAACATCATTTACTTTCCCAGCAATTGTTGCTTTAGCTAATCCAGCGCCTATGCTCTGGGCAATCTCTAGAACAGTTACAGATTTTTCGAAAACCTTTTTTGAACCATCAGGTAAGGTAATTGTTGGCATAATTTATCTCTCCATTTCAAAGAATCCCAATTTTGATTTAACTCTTTTTAAAGTCTGATTTGCTAGTTCTTCAGCTTTTTCCTTCCCCTCATCAAGGATTTTATTTAATTGATAGGGATCATTAATTAATAATTTATATTTTTTCTGAATAGGTTCTAGTGATTCAATAAGTTGTTCTGTAATTAATTTTTTAAATGTCCCCCATCCAGTCTCAGAAAAATCATTTTCACATTGAGAAATTTCTTTGCCAGATAATATTGAATAAATCATCAAAAGGTTTTTAGATTCTGGTCTCTCAGGGTTGTTAAATTCAATTCCAATAGAACTATCACTTTTTGCTCTTTTTATTTTTTTCGTAATTATTTCAGGAGCATCTAATAAGTTAATACGACTGCCTTCATTAGGATCACTTTTGCTCATTTTTTTTGAACCATCAATTAAACTCATTATTTTTGATCCATTCTTCATGATTATTGGTTGAGGGATTTTTAAAATATTTTTATCCTTACTAAATCTGGCATTAATTCTCTGTTGTGCAATATCTCTGGCAAGTTCAAGATGTTGTTTTTGATCCTCACCTACTGGTACAAAGTCAGCGTCATATAGAAGAATGTCTGCAGCCATTAGGATCGGATAGTCAAATAATCCAATGGATACATTATTTCCCTGTTGTATGGATTTTTCTTTGAATTGAATCATTCTTTCCATCCAATTTATTGGCGTCATGCAATTTAATATCCAACAAAGTTCTGAATGTGCAGAAATCTGACTTTGGACAAAAATTGAGCATATATTGGGATCTATTCCACAAGCGACATACAAAGCTGCAGTAGAGATAGTGTTCTGAGATAATTCTTTGGGATTATATGAAGCTGTGATTGCGTGCAAATCAACTACACATAAAAATGTTTCATATTGCTCTTGAAGTGACACCCAATTATTAATCGCCCCAAGCCAATTCCCAATATGCAAATCACCAGTTGGTTGAACTCCTGAAAGAATTCTTTTTTTATTTGACATC
>NZ_CVSW01000108.1 GCF_001180265.1 Prochlorococcus marinus
TTTATCTCAATACAAAGCTTTAGAAAAGAATGGATATATTTTTGTACATTTTTCTAAAAAATCTGACACTGATTTAAACAATGTAAGTGAAGATGTACCAATAAGTAACTACGAATTGTATGAAAATGGGTTTACACATAAGGATTATGTATTTGAAGAGGTATTAGTTGACTTCAAATGTGATTGGTCAAGGATCATTGAAAATCACTTAGATATCCTTCATCTTTTTTGGGTTCAT
>NZ_CVSW01000109.1 GCF_001180265.1 Prochlorococcus marinus
CCTCTCACTCCAGTAATTGAAAGTGTAGATTGATAAGCATTAAAATCATTAGAATATCTCATTAATGGAATTTGATAATGAATTATAAAACTTCATTAGTTCTGAAATCGCTGTATTAAATTGGTTATTTAATATGTCATTTGAAATTTCTTTTATAGCAATATTCATTGACTTTATTAAACTTTTTTCTTTATCTGGATAGGAATTAGATTTACTCTTTATATCTTTTGCACAATTTATATAAAGCTTCCAAATCCTACTTAAAAATCTAAATTGTCCTTCAACATCTGTATCTCCCCATTCCAAATCTTTTTCTGGTGGTGCTTTAAATAATATAAACATTCTTGCTGTATCTGCTCCATATTTTTTAATTACTGATTCAGGGTCTATTCCATTATATTTAGACTTAGACATCTTCTCGAAAAGAACTTCGAGTTTTGTATTGTCAATTGGATCTGTAGGATTAGATAAGTCAGTTATATCGGAAGGAGAAACATATTTACCCGTTTTATTGTTTTTATAGGCTGCGGCCTGAACCATTCCTTGCGTTAATAGTTTTTTAAATGGTTCATCAATTTCAAATAGTTCATTATCACGCAAAGCTTTAGTGAAAAATCTTGCATATAACAAATGCAATATTGCATGCTCTACTCCTCCAACATATTGATCTACAGGTAACCACTTATTAATTTCACTCTTTTCAAATGGCTTATTTGAACATTTTGAAGATGGATATCTTAAAAAATACCATGATGAACACATAAAAGTGTCCATAGTATCAGTTTCTTTTTTTGCCGCTAATCCACATTTTGGACATGTTGTATTTATCCAATCATTATTATCACCTAAAGCATTAATCTTGTTAGCCGAGATATCTATATCTTTTGGTAATGCAACAGGTAATTCCGATTGGTTTAAAGGAACAGATCCACATTTTTTGCAATTAACGATAGGAATCGGACATCCCCAATATCTTTGTCTAGATATTAACCAATCTCTTAAACGATATTGAATCTTATTTTCGGCCCATCCATTATTTACGCCTTCCTCTGAAATTTTTAATTTAGCAATAGTATTTGCTAAACCATTGTATTGATTTGAATTAATAAGATTTCCATTTTCCACATAAGCTTCATCAAGCTCTTTAGTTTGTTCACTTTTATCCTTTATTATTACCTGTTTAATATCAATATTATTTTTCTTAGCAAATTCAAAATCTCTTAGATCATGAGCAGGCACGCCCATAACAGCACCTGTACCGTATTCATCGAGAACATAACTTGCCACCCAAATAGGAATAGGTTTTGAATTAATTGGATTTATTGCTATTAAGCTAGTTTTTATTCCAATTTTTTCAAGTTCATTATTTTTATTATTTTTCAAATATTGTTTAAGATTTTCTATATCTTGTATGGTTTCTTTATCAGAAATATATTTAATTAATGAATGATTAACAGAAATTGCTAAATAAGTAACTCCAAATAAAGTATCTGGCCTTGTTGTAAATACAGTTATTCTCTTTTCTGGATTGGTATTGATATTGAAATTAATATTTGTACCAATTGACTTTCCTATCCAATTATCTTGCATTATTTTTACTCTTTCTGGCCAGTTATCTAATTTTTCTAAATCCTTCAATAACTCTTCTGCATAATTAGTAATCCTTAAAAACCATTGCTTTAATAATTTTTTTTCAACTAGTGCCCCAGATCTCCAAGATTTACCCTCTGAGTCAACTTGTTCATTCGCTAAGACTGTATTATCTATCGGATCCCAATTAACTTCTGATTCCTTTTGATATACAAGACCTGCCTTGTATAACTCTAAAAATAGATATTGTGTCCAAATATAGTAATTTTCATCACAAGTTGCAAATTCTCTATTCCAATCAACTGATAGTCCCAAAAGCTTTAATTGTGATTTCATATGAGAAATATTTTTTTTAGTCCAGACACTGGGACTAATTCCTCTTTCAATCGCTGCATTCTCAGCAGGCAAACCAAAAGCGTCCCAACCCATTGGATGTAAGACAGATTTACCCTTAAACCTTTGGTACCGAGCTATTAAGTCTGTAATAACATAATTCCTAACATGCCCCATGTGAAGATTGCCTGAAGGGTAGGGAAACATTGATAAGGCATAAAATTTATCCTTATTCTCAGTTAATTCATCAGTTTTGTATAAATTGTTTTCTGTCCATATTGACTGCCATTTTTTTTCTATTTCAGATGGATTATATAAATTGGTATCAGCCTCATATTGTTTATCTGGAGAAATCACTTAATTTTTATTTGTTAAATTATTATTTTAATATCCATTGTATAAAATAGAAATAGATTGTTAAAAGGAATAATTTATAATTAAAATTTAAGATATATGAATTACAAATGAAAAATATAACTTTTGAAAAATATCAAGGTAACGGAAATGATTTCGTAATCATAGATTCTAGAGGAAATGAATTCTATAAAAATTACAAGACAAATAAAATATTTGATATAAAAAAAATTTGCAACAGACAATTTGGTGTTGGAGCAGATGGTGTGATTTTTATAGAAGAACCTAATGAAGATAATTATGCAAAAATGATAATTTTTAATTCTGATGGTTCTGAAGCACAAATGTGTGGAAACGGAATTAGGTGTTTAGTTGAGTATCTCCACGTAAATGATTCAATGAAAAATAAAAATATAGAATATAAAATTGAGACTAAAGCAGGTTTAAAAATTGCAAAATATATAAATGATGAAATTACAGTAAAAATGGGAGTTCCAATTTTAGAATGTCAAAATATTCCAACAACAATTGAAAAAAAAATAAATTCAATTCCTTCACACCAATTTATTGAGAAAGATTTTAATAATATGGGTTATGCCGTAGGAATGGGAAATCCTCATTTAATATTCTTTGTAAAAGACATAGAGTCAATTGTTCTTTCCAGACTTGGTCCTATATTTGAAAAAAATGAATTATTTCCTGAAAAAACTAATGTGCATTTTTGTCAAATTTTAAATAGAGATAATATCAAAGTAAAAGTATGGGAAAGGGGTGCAGGTCCAACCTTAGCTTGTGGAACAGGTGCCTGTGCTATCCATGTGGCAGCTTATAAATTAGGCCTTTGTAGTTCACAAACCATAGTAACCTTACCAGGAGGTAATCTTAAAATTGATTGGTCAAAAGACGATTGTGAAGTAATGATGACCGGTAATGCTAAAAAGGTTTTCTCAGGATCAATGTTAGTAAATTAATGGAAAATAATTTTATCTATTTAGATAATGCATCCACAACTCCGTTATCTGAGAATGTTTTAAATATAATTAATTCAACTTATAGGAATTATTGGCATAACCCTTCATCTACATATGAGCTAGGGATAAAATGCTCTACTTATCTTGAAAAAATTAGATCTAAAATTGCTTATATATTTGAAGCAGATCCAGAGGATATAATTTTTACATCTGGTTCTTCGGAATCGACAAATATTGTATTTAATAATATCTATGAGAAATTTAAAAATGGTAGGGTTGTTATTTCAAATGTTGAACATCAAGCAACAACTATTTGTGCTAATAAACTAAGAAAACAAAATTGGAATATTTACGAATGGCCGGTAAATAATGATGGAATTTTAAATATTTCTGATATCAAAAAATTTTTAAACAATGATACTAAGCTTGTATCAATTATTTGGGGTCAAAGTGAAATTGGGACAATACAACCTGTCCAATTTATTGGTTCTAAATGTGAAGAATTAAATATAATGTTTCATTTAGATGGAACTCAAATATTAAGTAATGGAATATTCAGTTGGAAAGATCTTAAATGTGATTTTTTAAGTTTATCCGCTCATAAATTTGGAGGTCCAAAAGGGATCGGTATTCTTTTAACAAAAGAAAAGTCTAGACAAATTTTAAAAAATTATGACATATCAATTACTCAAGAATTTTCAATTAGACAAGGTACACAAGCTTTGCCATTAATCGCTGGAATGTATGAATCATTAAAGAATATTGAAGGAAAAATAAAATTATATGATTACATAACTGAATTTCCTTCTAATAAAATTAATAAACTTAAAAATTATTTTTTTCAAAAAATTAAAGATAATAATCATATAAAGATTACGGGTAGTATTAACCATAGACTTCCCAGTCATATTTCTTTTTTACTATTAAATAAACTATTTAAGCCTATAAAGGCCTATAAGATTGTTAATTTCATGTCAGAAAATAAAATAGCCATAAGTAGTGGCAGTGCTTGTTCAAGCTCATCTGGGAAACCTAGCTCAACACTTAAAAATATTGGTTTAAAAGATGATGAACTATATTCAAATATTCGTGTTACTTTAGGTTCAATAAACAATAAGTCAGAAATAGATAAATTTTTAGAACTTATTCAAATATGTATTGACAATTTTTAATGGAAACCAATTACAGACTACCTAAAGATTTAAATGAATCTCTTAAGAATATGGAGGATGCAATTATTCCAAGTTTATTAGATTCAAATAAAAGATTTACTATAGAATTTAATTTTGAAGGGTTGAAGTTTAACAGAATTGGAATAACTATCTACAAGATATTGTCTAAAAATAATAATGTATTCATAACATTTGCTGATCAAGGTGCTGTGGCTTTGGCTCAAAGAGACTATCCAGATATAAAAGATAAAATTTTTACTTTTAAATCATTTAATGAATCAAATAATATAAATAATATTGATAGTGTAATGATATCGATACTACCTCAGCCATATGATTTCGATTCATTTGAACCAATGTCTGATAATTATCAAGGTACGCATTATTCATTAAATCCAAAATTTGAAGATGCCAATATTGGTATAGGAAGTGTTATTAGAGAGCGACGTAAAAACTTTGTCAAAACATGGAAAAATATTTATTTTCTACAGCCTTTAAATAAAGCTGCTCTTATGCATATTTATCCAAATAACTGGTTGCTTTTCAAAGAAGAAAATAAAAGGTATTTTTTTAAAAAAGAATTTGAAATTAAACCCGACAATGAATCTATTTTTGTAAATTTATAGATTGAATGTGATAAAAAAAATATATTCATTTTTCTTTATTATACTTATATTAGTAACATCTCCTTTCTTAATAAGATATTTACTAACAAAACAGAAAATAACTATTTTAAATAGTATTTATTTTAATTTCCCGGGAATAATTAATAAAAACAAAATATGTCCTTCTTATGATGCTTTATTGAATCAAACGCTTGATGATACTTTTAGTGTATCAATTATTAATAATAAAGGGGAAATAATAAGTTCCTACAATGAGGATGTTCCAAGGTTGCCAGCATCTAACCAAAAATTATTCTCATCAGCTTATGTTTTAAGTAAATATAAATTAAATAATAAATTAAAAACTTCCTTATATAAAAATAAAAGCGATTATTATTTACACGGTCAAGGTGATCCAGATCTTAATTATGAAGATATAATCGAACTAATTTCAAATGTTAAAGAAAATAAAATTATTAACTTTAATATTGTAGAAATTGATTCAAAATTATATTGGCCTAATGGTTGGACAAATACTGATAAACTTTACGAATATGGATCTCCAATTACATCTCTTGCAATAGAAAGTAATAACAATAAATATTATGATATTTATGCATTAAAAAATTTTATTAAAAATTATTTAAAAAATAAATTTCCAAATTCAAAAATAAATATAGATTTTTTTGACTCAGAAAAAACTTTTTATTTAAAAAATATTAAAGAGATAAATAAAGTATATTCAACTCCAATTCTTTCATTATTAACTCTAACAAATTCTGAAAGCCATAATTTTACGGCTGAATCTCTTTTTAAAAATGCCTCAAATACATGGAACGATAATAACTATATAAAATTGAAAAGATGGCTTGAAAATAAAGGCCTCCCAGCAAATAATGCATACTTTGCAGATGCTAGTGGATTGTCTCGAAAAAATAAAATTACAACAAAGTTAGTTGTATTGTTTTTAGATAAAATGAGATATTCTAATGATTTTAATGCTTATCAATCTACACTTTCAATTACTGGAGTGAGAGGAACGTTAGCTAAAAGATTTGTAAATAGTGAATTGTCTGGAAAGTTTTTTGGCAAAACTGGTACTCTTTCGAATGTCTTTGCATTATCTGGCTTTTTATATAAAAATGATAAGCCAATAATTATAAGCATTATCCAAAATTCTAATAAAATTGATAAAGAAAAAGCTTTTAATTTATTACGTGATCTTTATTACTTGAGATCCTGTTAAATAAATATTATTTAAAATAATCTTTTAAATCCTTCTCAACAGAGGGGGGGACCATGTGATTAATTTCACCACCAAATTTTGCAACTTCTTTTACTAAAGAACTACTAAGAAAACTATAATTTGTATTTGTCGATAAAAATATAGTTTCAATATCATTATTAAGTGATTTATTTGTATGAGCAATCTGTAGTTCATACTCAAAATCACTCATTGCTCTTAAGCCTCTAAGAATAAGATTAGCTTTTAGATCATTTGCACAATCAACAGTTAGACCAGAATAAGAAATAACTTTAATATTAGGTAAATGAGAAAGAGAATTTTTTATTTGTATTATTCTTCTTTCAAGATTAAATGTAGGTGTTTTAGAGGTATTTTCTAAAACAGCAACTACTAGATTGCCAAATATTTTTTCAGCCCTTTCTATTAAATCAAGATGCCCATTTGTTAAAGGATCAAATGTACCTGGATAAAGAATTTTCATGAATTTATTATGATCGAATAAAAAATTTAGTTAAAATAATATTATTAGTTAAATCAATTATGACATTAAATCTAGAAGCAAAAAAAATCTTATTAAGAAAAATACCTCACGGATTATTTATTTGTGGCGTTAGAGACGAGGATAAAAATGAAGTGAATGGATTTACTGCAAGTTGGGTGACTCAAGGTTCTTTCACCCCACCATTAGTTGTAATGGCTGTTAGAGCAGAGGGTTCTAGTCATGAAATAATAAAGTCAACCAATAAGTTCTCATTAAATGTGCTCAAAAGTGATCAAAAGGATCTAGCGGCTGTTTTCTTTAAACCTCAAAAAGCATTAGGAGGTAGATTTGAATCTGTTGAATTTAATTTAGGTGAGCTTGGATTGCCTATTTTAGTTGATAGTGTTGGTGGTGTTGAATGTAATGTTGTTGGAAGTGTTATGCATGGAGACCATACCGTTTTTGTAGGAGAGGTGCAATCTGCTTATCTGAATAATGATGTTGACTCACTAAATTTATCTTCAACTGGCTGGAATTATGGAGGTTAACCACTATAAATGAGTAATTCCTCTATCGAAAAAATAAATAACAAATATAATTTTAAAATTGAATATAAATTAATTAATAATAAGGAGTTATTAAAATCAAGATTATCCGAAATTCCAAAGTCATCTGGTTGTTATCTTTTTAAAGATATTGATAATAACTTACTTTATATCGGTAAATCTAAAAAACTACGCAGTAGAGTAAGTAGTTATTTCAATAATTATTCAGATTTAACTCCTCGATTAAGTTTGATGGTTCGTCAAATAACTGAAATAGAAATAATAGTCACAGATAGCGAATATGAAGCATTAAATTTAGAGTCAAATTTAATTAAAACAAACAAACCATATTTTAATATTCTTTTAAAGGATGATAAGAAATATCCATATCTTTGTATAACTTGGAGTGAAAAATATCCTCGAATATTTATTACAAGAAGAAGAAGAAATAGAAATAATTTAGATAGATATTATGGACCTTATGTTGATGTCGGATTATTAAGGAGAACATTATTTACAATAAAAAAAATATTTCCACTTAGACAAAGACCAAGGCCAGTCTATAAAGATAGAACTTGTTTGAATTATTCAATAGGAAGATGTCCAGGTGTTTGCCAAGAAGTTATATCATCTGACGATTATAAAAAAATAATGAAACAAGTATCTATGATATTTCAGGGAAGAAATGATGACTTAGAAATATTTTTACAAAAAAAAATGCTGCAATTTTCAAATGATTTAGATTATGAGAATGCAGCAAAAATAAGAGATCAAATTTCAGGTTTAAAATTATTAACTGAATCACAAAAAATATCAATACCAGATTCTTCAATTAATAGAGATATCTTTGGAATAGTTTCAGAAAAAAATGTAGCTAGTATACAAATTTTCCAAATGAGATCAGGTAAGCTCATTGGGAGAATTGGCTATAGTCAAAAATTAAATAATGAAGATGAAAATCTTATTTTACAAAAGATATTAGAAGAGCATTATATGAATGTTGAACCTGTAGAAATACCATCAGAAATTCTTATTCAATATAACCTTCCAAAACAAGCAACCATAGAGGATTGGTTAACGGAGCTAAGAAAAAAGAAAGTAAAAATCCTAATCCCAAAAAGAAATAAAAAACATGAAACTGTAGAAATGGTTTTAAAAAATGCGAAATTGGAATTAGATAGAATATTAAATGGGATACAAGATAATGAATCATCAATTGAGGATCTTGCCCAAATACTTGAATTAAGCGAACAACCTAAAAGAATTGAAGGGTATGATATAAGCCATATTCAAGGTAGTGACCCTGTAGCATCACAAGTCGTTTTTATTGATGGGGTTCCTTCTAAACAGCATTATAGGAAATATAAAATTAAAGATCCAAACGTTTTTATAGGACATAGTGATGATTTTGCTTCGATATATGAAGTAATACAAAGAAGGTTTAAAAAATGGTCAAGATTTAAGGAAAGCGGAGGGGATTTTTCAATATTAAATGATAAAACGAACAGTAAATTAGACAACGAACTTCTATCAGATTGGCCTGATTTAATAATGATTGATGGAGGAAAAGGACAGTTAAATGCAGCTATTAAAGCATTAAAAGAATTAAATCTTGAGGAAGAAGTAACTATATGTTCATTGGCAAAAAAAAATGAAGAAATATTTATTCCAGGATTTACTAAGTCTCTTGATACTGATGAAAATCAAAAAGGAGTTCTTCTATTAAGAAGGGTAAGAGATGAAGCACATAGATTTGCATTATCTTTTCATAGAGACAAAAGATCTAAAAGAATGAATAGATCTCAATTGTCCCAAATCAGTGGATTAGGACCATCAAGAATAAGAGAATTGCTTGAGCATTTCAAATCAATAGACGCAATAAGAATAGCTAGTAAGGAGGATTTATCAAAAGTTAAAGGACTTGGAAAAAATTCAGTTAATGATATATATGAATATTTTAACGAGTTATAAATATTAATTAAATTTTGAAAAATAGATTTCTTGATATTGTTAAATATAACTATATTAAAAACATATATTTTTAAATTAATCTAGTAATTTGGCAGCTGAAGCATATCTCTGGTTTAAATCACTTCACATTATTGGTGTAATCGTTTGGTTTGCGGGACTTTTTTATTTAGTAAGACTTTTTATATATCATGAAGAATCTAAAAATATGGATAATGAATTAAAAATTGCCTTTAATAAACAATACACCTTGATGGAAAAAAGGCTGGCGAATATAATCACAACACCCGGGATGATATTAGCTTTAAGTATGGCTATTTGCATGGTTATTATGCAACCAAGTTGGTTAAGTGAGAAGTGGTTGCAAATTAAAATTTCTTTTGTTTTGGGATTAGTAATTTATCATTCTTATTGTTATAAAATAATGTATTCATTACAAAATGGTACTTCAACCATTTCAGCAAAAAACCTTAGATTATTAAATGAATTGCCTACTTTATTATTATTTATAATTGTACTTTTAGTTATTTTTAAAAATAATTTTCCAACTAGTATTGCTACATGGAGCGTAGTTGGACTAATTATTTTCATGTTAGCTTCAATTCAATTATATGCAAAGATTAGAAAGAAAAATGAGAATTCATTAAGTAATGAATAGGGAAGACTTAGTAAAATTAACTTCCAATATTAATAAAAATAGTTGTCCTAATAATATTAATTTTCACTGTCATACAAAATTTAGTGATGGAAGTTTAGAACCATATGAACTTTTAGATCAAGCTTATAAAAATAACTTGAAATTTTTATCAATAACCGATCATCATACAATTAAAGCTCATGAATATATAAAAAAAAATAATATACTCAAAAATTATCCTAAAGATTCCTTTACATTAATTTCGGGCATAGAAATTAATTGTTTGATTTTAGGATGTTTAGTACATGTAATTGGATTGGGAATAGATATAAAAAGTAAATACCTAAATCCCTACATCCTTGGAGAGTCTCCAATAGGTAATGATTTAAATATTAAATCAGTTACAAAAGCAATAAATTTAGCTGGTGGTTTATCATTTCTTGCACATCCAGCGAGATACAGGATTCCCTTTTATAAATTAATTCCAGAGGCCAAAATACAAGGTATTGATGGAATAGAGGTTTGGTACGATTATGAACTTAATGAAGTATGGAATCCTAGTTTATTTGTATGTTCAGAAATAGATAAATTAGCAGATAAATATTCAATGCTAAAAACATGCGGAACAGATAGTCATGGACTTTCGCTATTAGGTAGATAATTTAGAATTCATTCTTTTCAATTATTGAATCAGTATTAATAATTATGTTCTTTAAATTTTCAATGACATCTGATGAACAATTATTCCACATTTTTCTATTTACAATTTCAAGAAATCTTTGTGCAATATCTCTTAAAGCCCATGGATTATTCTCTAGAAAGAAATTCCTAAGATCCAGATCACATAACCATGATTTATAAACTTCCTCATAACACCAATCTGAGACTACTTCAGTAGAAGCATCAAAAGCATATAAGTAATCTAGTGTAGCTGAAAATTCAAACGCTCCTTTATAACCATTATCCTTCATTCCATTTATCCATTTAGGGTTAAGTATTCTTGATATAACAACTTTATTAATTTCATCTTGTAATTTTGAAATTTTGGATAATCCAAATTTTGATAAATCACCATGATACATTTCAGGAAATTTACCGCTCAATTTTTTTACTGCTGAAGATAAGCCACCCTGAAACTGATAATAATCATCAGAATCTAAAATATCATGTTCCTTATTATCTTGGTTATGAACAACTAACTGAACATTTTTAAGAGCATTTTCTAATGATTTTTTATCCTCTATAGGTTCAAGATTATCACTGTAAATCCACTTACTCCAATTAAGAAAAGATTCTCCAAAATCATCAATATTTTCCCAATTAGAATTAGAAATTAGTTCTTGTAGTCCAGCTCCATATGAACCTGGCGCTGACCCAAATATACGATTAATTGAATCACCATCCCTTGATGCCCCAGCAAGAGGGTTAAATTTATCATCCTCATTAAGATTAGAAACAAGATTTATTGCTTTAGAAGTTAATTTAACTAACTGTGGAAATGCATCTCTAAACATTCCTGAAATCCTTAAAGTAACATCAACCCTTGGTCTTTCGAGAACAGATAAAGGAATGATTTCTAGATCTACTACTCTTCTTGAGGGCCCATCCCAAATAGGCTGTACTCCTAATAAATATAGTATTTGACAAATGTCTTCACCACCATTTCTCATTGTGGATGTTGCCCATACAGATATTGCTATATTTTTTAAATCTTCTCCATTTTCTTGTTTGTATAAATCAAGTATTTGTGAGGCGGATTGACAACCAACACTCCATGCTGATTCAGTTGGAAGTCCTCTCGAATCAACTGAAAAGAAATTTTTACCAGTGGGTAAAGCTTCAGTTTTACCTCTCGTAGGGGCTCCAGATGGACCACTTTTTACATATTGTCCATTTAACGAATTAATAAATGATAATTTCTCATTATATGAAGAATTAATGATTGGATATAGAATCTCTTTTTTTAATAATAAAAAATACTTATTATGTTTTTTTTCATTAAAGAAATAGTATATTATTTTCTGATTTTTATATTTTTCAAGATTTTTTATATTGGTATTCTTTTTGTAAAAAAACAAATATATTAAATACTTTGCTTGTTGTTCCAAAAAATCAATAGCCATTCTAAAGTTTAAAATGTTTTTGTTGGAAAAAGTCAATAATATTTTTTTATCCTTTTCACTTAACTTTTGATCATATATATTTGTCCAAGGATCCAAATCTAGTTTTAAATGTTTTGCTATATATTGAACAATCCCAATTCTATTGGCATTTGGCACTCTAGCGACACACAAGAATAAATTTATTTCATTAATGTCATTCTGCCTATTACCAAAAATATGCAAACCTGTCCTAATTTGAGATTCTTTAATTTTGCAAAGAAAAGAATCAATCTCTTCAATTTGATTATTTTTATTATTTAAAGTGATTTCGTTAAAATCTTTTTTAATTAATTCAAAAATGGATTTTTCTATAATTTCAATCCGATTAGAATTTAATAATTTTGCTTCAAAATATTCGTCTAGATAATTTTCTAATATTGAATATTTTCCATATAATTCTGACCTATCCAAAGGAGGGGTTAAATGATCAATAATTGTTGCAGCAGTTCTTCTTTTAGCTTGGGATCCTTCCCCAGGGTCATTTACTATAAAAGGATATATGTTTGGTATTGCTGGACAAATAATATTTGGAAAACATTTATTACTGAGACCTATAGATTTGCCAGGTAACCATTCAACAGTCCCATGTTTACCAATATGGCAAATAGCATTTGCGTTAAAAACTTTTTCAATCCAAAAATATTGTGCTAAATATCTATGGGGAGGTGGAAGATCGGGAGAATGAATATCTCTATCAGTAAAAGCGTCATAACCTCGTTGAGGTTGAATCAATAATGTTATTTTTCCAAATCTAATACCATTTATTGAGAAGCCTTCATTATCAAGATCGATCGCTTCTGATGGTTTGCCCCAACGGTTAACAATAATATTTTTTGGTTCAAGTTCTAAATAATTCCAATATTTTAAATATTCACTAAGTGGTAAGTAATCTAATGGTTTATTATTTTGAGATTCAATATCATTAGTTCTAGTTTTTATAAGTATTGACATTAATTCCGAAGAATCTTGAGGATAATTACAAGATCCAAGATCATAACCTTCTTCTTTTAACCAGTTAAGAATATTTATTATCGAAGATGGTGTATTAAGACCAACACCATTACCGATTCTTCCATTCTTTACTGGATAATTACTTATTATTAAACAAATTTTTTTATCAAAATTATTAAGTTGTTGAAGTTTCACATAATTTGTTGCGAATTTTGAAATCCATTTAATACCTACTTGATCAGCTTTGTAACTGGTTATTTCACTGTAGAGTGTATTTTTTTTAGAAATTATTTCTTTAAATGCTGAAGGACAGGTAGTAATCCTTCCATCAAATTCAGGAATAATTATTTGCATCAATAAATCAGATGAATTCATTCCAATGGATGAATTTAACCAATTTTTTCTTGATCTATTTGAAGAGAGAAGCTGTAAAATTGGAATTTTAAGAGAAGTAAAAATATTTGTAGAATTTTCAATTAATTCGTTATTTTTGATTTGAGATGAAGAAAATGAAGTTGTGGTAATTATTAATTTAATATCTTCCTTTTTAAAAATTTCTATTAATTTCTTTTGAATAATATGATCTTTTAGTGTTGAAATAAATAACGTTTTAGGCGATAGTCCACATCTTCGTAACTGCAAGTTAAGTTTTTCGTTTACTTCAATTTCATTAGCCAAAAAAAGTGATTTATAGGATATTATTCCAATCTTTTCTCCTTTTTCAATTTTCCAATCATATAAATAAGGATCTGGATAAAAACTAATATTCAAAAACTCATCAGGAATTAATGTTTCATTTACCTTTAGAAAATTTAAACAATTAAGAAATTTTCTATAATTCTCCATTCCTCCCGATCTTAGTAATCTAGAAATATTTAATGCAATATTTTTATCTATACTACTTATTTCACTTAAGGAAACTTCCTGATCAACGGTACCTGATAGGATTACTAACTTCCTTTTTTTATTGACTGCTTGCCAATTTAAAAGTTGTTCAAGTCCATAGTTCCATGTACCTTTATCGCCAAAAATTCTTAGTATGACAACTTTTGCATAATTAATTGTTTTTAATAAATAATTATCTATTTGAGCTGAGGAATTTAAATTAGAAATTTCTAAAGCTCTTATATTATTTTTTAATGAAGCAAATTCTTTTTCTAACAATAAGTTTGATATGAGATTTAAATCAGCTTTTACACTTGTTATAAAAATAAAATCTGCCGCTGGTTGCTCAATTAAATCACCATTATTCTTTTCATTTCCTGCTACATTTAATATCCTGTGCATTTTTATATATAAATAAGGTTTAGAATACGTAAGTAGGATAAAACAAGTTTACCTTAATTAAATAAATTGAATATGCATGAATTTCTTCCATACGCCTGGTTCGAAGGTAAATGTATTCCATTTAAAGAAGCAAAAATATCAATAGCTACTCATGCACTACATTATGGTACTGCTGCATTTGGAGGAATGCGAGCGATACCTAACCCTACAAATAAAGAAGAATTCCTTTTATTTAGAACTGATAAACACATAAAAAGATTATCTCAAAGTGCAAAATTACTCTTAACTGATATATCTGAAGAATATATTTTTAAAGCCTTAGAGGAAGTTATAAAAAGAAATAAGCCACAAAAACCTATTTATATTAGACCATTCGTATATACAAGCGATTTAGGTATAGCTCCAAGGTTACACAATATTGAAACAGATTTCTTTATATATTGTATTGAACTAGGGGATTATCTATCCCCAGATGGGGTTTCATGTAGAATGAGTAGTTGGACAAGACAAGAAGATAGATCTCTCCCATTGAGAGGAAAAATAAGTGGAGCTTATATTACTAGTTCATTAGCTAAAACAGAAGCTAGTTTATCGGGTTTTGATGAAGCCCTGCTATTAAATTCAAGTGGTAAGGTAAGTGAAGCTAGTGGTATGAATTTATTTATTGTAAGGAATGGAGACTTAATCACTCCTGGTGTTGATCAAGATATCCTTGAGGGTATTACTAGAGCTAGTGTAATTGAATTAGCAAAATCATTTGGAATAAATGTAATTGAAAGGCCTGTTGATAAAACAGAATTATTAATAGCAGATGAAGTTTTTCTAACTGGTACAGCAGCAAAAATTACACCAGTTAAAAAAATTGAATCAAGTGAATTAAATGGTGACAGACCAATAATGAATAAATTAAAAAGTAAGCTTATAGAAATAACAGAAGGTCGTTCTCAAGACTATGATAATTGGGTAACAAGAATTTCTCTAAAATAATTTTCACCTAAAAATGGAATCTTTCAGAACCTATCTAAATAGAGATGAAAAGCCATTAATAATTTTTGACGGAGGTACTGGAACATCATTTCAGAACTTAAATCTTACAGCAGACGACTTTGGAGGAAAAGAATTAGAGGGTTGTAATGAAAACCTTGTTTTATCCTCACCAAAGATAGTTGAAAAGGTCCATAATTCATTCTTAGAAGCAGGTTGTCATGTTATAGAAACTAATACTTTTGGTGCCTCATCAATAGTTCTTGATGAATATGATATTAAAAATAAGGCATATGAGATAAATAAAAATGCTGCACTAATAGCAAAAAAAGCTGCTGCAAAATATGCATCAGTTGATAAGCCAAGGTTTGTTGCTGGTTCAATTGGACCAACCACTAAATTACCCACATTAGGACATATAAATTTTGATGAATTAAAGGAATCATATAAAGAACAGATATATGGTCTTACGGATGGAGGAGTTGATCTACTTTTAATTGAAACTTGTCAAGATGTATTGCAAATAAAATCTGCCTTATTAGCTTCTAAAGAAGTACTTGATAGTAAAAATATAGATATACCTATAATGGTATCTATAACAATGGAAACAACAGGTACTATGCTTGTTGGATCTGACATTGCCTCTGCATTAACAATATTAGAGCCGTTTAATATAGATATCCTTGGACTAAATTGTGCTACTGGTCCAGAACAAATGAAAGAACATATTAAATATTTGTCTGAAAATTCTCCCTTCGCTTTAAGCTGTATTCCCAACGCAGGACTTCCTGAAAATATTGGCGGTGTTGCTCACTACAGATTAAAGCCAATAGAATTAAAGATGCAGTTAATGAATTTTATATATGACTTTAATGTTCAATTAATAGGTGGATGTTGTGGGACAACACCCGAACATATTAAATATCTTTCTTCAATAATAGATGAAATTATTGATAACGAAATGCCAAATAAAAATGGTAAGAACAATTTAAGTGGCTATATTCCTTCTGCATCATCAATATATAATTCTGTACCGTACAAACAAGACAATTCTATTTTGATTGTAGGCGAAAGATTAAATGCAAGTGGATCTAAAAAGGTAAGGGAGTTGTTAAATAACGAAGATTGGGATGGACTAGTATCAATTGCCAAGCAACAACAAAAAGAAAATGCACACGTTCTTGATGTGAATGTTGATTATGTAGGGAGAGACGGAGTGAAAGATATGAAAGAAATAATATCAAGACTTGTTACCAATATAAATTTGCCATTAATGATTGACTCTACAGATGCTGACAAAATGGAAAGTGGATTAAAGTCAGCTGGTGGTAAATGTATTATTAATTCAACCAATTACGAAGACGGTAATGAAAGGTTTGATCAAGTTCTAAATTTAGCCTTGGGGTATGGTTCAGGTCTTGTTGTAGGAACTATTGATGAAGATGGAATGGCAAGGAATGCAGATAAAAAATATGACATTGCTAAACGAGCAATTAATAGAACCAGGGAATGCGGTTTGTCTGATTATGAGCTCTTTTTTGATCCATTAGCTCTTCCAATATCTACTGGGATAGAAGAAGATAGATTAAATGCTAAAGAAACAATTACTGCTATATCAAAAATCCGTGAAAATTTTCCTGAGATTCACATCATACTTGGGATATCAAACATTAGTTTTGGTCTTTCACCATTATCCAGAATTAATCTAAATTCAATATTTTTAGATGAATGCATTAAAGCAGGATTGGATTCTGCTATCATCGCACCAAATAAAATTTTGCCATTATCAAAAATTTCTGAAGAAACCAAAAAGCTTTGCTTAGATTTGATATATGACAAAAGAAAATTTGAAGATGATATTTGTATTTATGATCCATTAGTAGAATTAACAAAAGCTTTTCAAGATTTATCTATTCAAGATTTCAAAAAAGCATCTTCAGAAAATAAAAACCTATCTCTGGAAGAAAGCCTAAAAAATCATATTATTGATGGAGAAAAAATAGGTTTAGAGGATCAACTAAATAAAGCTTTAAAAAAATATAAACCTCTAGAAATAATTAATACCTTTCTACTAGATGGGATGAAAGTTGTAGGTGATTTATTTGGCTCAGGTCAAATGCAATTGCCATTTGTACTCCAATCCGCCGAAACAATGAAATTTGCCGTTTCAATTTTAGAACCACATATGGAAACTGTGGAAGAAAACATATCAAATGGAAAACTCTTAATTGCAACAGTCAAAGGCGATGTTCATGATATAGGAAAAAATTTGGTTGACATAATACTTACAAATAATGGTTATGAAGTAATAAATCTTGGAATAAAGCAAGATGTTTCAGCAATTATAGATGCACAAAAAAAGCACAATGCAGATTGCATCGCTATGAGCGGATTACTTGTTAAATCAACTGCTTTTATGAAAGATAATTTAGAAGCTTTTAACAATGAAGAAATTAGTGTACCAGTAATATTAGGAGGTGCAGCCTTAACCCCAAAATTTGTAAATGAGGACTGCAGCAAAATATATAAAGGGAAAATTTTATACGGAAAAGATGCGTTCACTGATCTTAAATTCATGAATGAATATATGGACAATAAAAAAAAGGGTAATTGGTCAAATACAGAGGGATTCATCAACAATGAGGGAATAGATATTAATTTAGCCTCATCAAAGTCCAACTCTCAAGCTGTTAAAAAATCAATATCTATAGATATAGAGACTTCTAAATTAAATTTAAAAGAAAATTTTATTAGATCTAAATTTATAAATGAAGAAGAACCAATTCAAGCTCCTTTCTTGGGAACGAAAGTCCTGAACGAGATTGATATAGATTTAAATAAGTTAATTTTTTATTTAGATACAAAAGCTCTATTTAGCGGACAATGGCAAATAAAAAAAGGAAAAAACCAAAGCGTAGATGAATACAATAACTATTTGGATTCATATGCTAAACCATTGCTAGATAGATGGTTAGAGACAATTGTAGAAAAAAAACTTATTTCACCCAAAGCAGTTTATGGATATTTCAGATGCGGTAGAAAAGATAATAGTATTTTCTTATTTGATGATAAATCATTAAATAAAATTTCCGAATTTAATTTCCCAAGACAAAAATCTGGGAATAATTTATGCATAGCTGATTTTTATTGTGATTTGAAAAAGGATAAACCTATAGATATATTTCCTATGCAGGCAGTAACGATGGGCAATATTGCCAGTGAATATTCTCAAAAATTATTTAAAGAAGATAAATATAGCGATTATTTATTATTCCATGGACTTACAGTGCAATTAGCAGAAGCTCTAGCTGAGTATGTCCATGCATTAATTCGTATTGAATGTGGTTTTAGGACTGAAGAACCAGACAAAAATAGAGAAATACTAGCTCAAAAATATAGAGGAGCTAGATATTCATTTGGTTATCCTGCATGTCCAAAAGTATCTGATTCAAACATACAATTATCATTGTTGGATGCAAAAAGAATAAGCTTGACCATGGATGAATCTGAACAACTTCATCCAGAACAAAGTACTACAGCTATCATTTCACTGCACTCAAAAGCTAAATATTTCAGCGCCTAATCTAAATCTTTAGTTGTTTTCTAAATATTCAATAATTTCTTCTTGAAGTTCTACCATCGTTTCATTATCACCTAAATCAAGTCCCTCACCCGCCGCGTCCTGTGTTAACTCAAGATAATATGAAGCGCCATCACTAGATAAAAATTCTAATGCGGAAGTTTCATCACTATCTTTAAAAGCTTCATAAAGAGCTTTAAATGCTATGTTTTCAGTAAAGTCCCAATCCATAATGAAAAAAACCTTATTAGAATTATTACCTCCTTACCCCCCATACTCGTCAACCTTTTTTAAAGAAATGTTGGTGTTTTATTATTATTAAAAAAATCTATGAACATAAATAATCAAAATCAGTTAAATGTCCTTGGAGAAAAAATTGAGATTTGTAGTTGCGCACCTATGACAGGGTGGTTCAGGGATGGATTTTGCAACTATAACAAGAATGATGGAGGGAATCATTCCATATGTTGTGTGATGGATGATAATTTCCTGAAATATAGTAAATCACAAGGTAATGATTTAATTACTCCTATGCCTATTTATTCCTTCCCAGGACTAAAGGATGGTGATCATTGGTGTATTTGTCTTGATAGGTGGAAGCAAGCATTATTAGACGGTCTGGCACCAAAAGTCATATTAGAATCAACTAATATTGTAGTCTTAGAATCAGTACCTATTGAAAAATTGAAAGAATATCAATTTAATAAAAAGTAATTACAAGTTTATTTTTTTTTTTAAAATGGTTATGATAAATTTTTTTTAATGAGTTTAGAAATATATTGGAAAAAAGCATTAGAACAAACTCGATTATCAATTGATGATGAATCTTTATATCCTCTCAAAACTGAGATTATTACAAGAGATTTATATGAAAAAGACGACTTCATAATTAGGAAACTCGATACTTCAAAATTTATTAAAAAAAAAATTTATGGTCCTAAGCAAAATCCGTTTTGTCCTTGGGAAAAGATACTAGAAATTGATAAAATTGGTGATAATCATCAACTAATATTAAATAAGTACCCTGTACAAAAAGGTCATATTTTACTTATTACAAATAAATGGAAACCTCAAAAT
Organism: Prochlorococcus marinus; assembly: GCF_001180265.1. Taxonomy (GTDB): domain Bacteria; phylum Cyanobacteriota; class Cyanobacteriia; order PCC-6307; family Cyanobiaceae; genus Prochlorococcus_A; species Prochlorococcus_A marinus_H. The sequence continues at coordinate 19,944 of NZ_CVSW01000109.1, forward strand.
GGATGGTTAGATATTAAAGATTGGAGAGCGATCCAACAAGTTAATAATGATACTAGTGGATTATGGTTTTTCAATAGTTCTCCAATTGCGGGAGCAAGTCAACCTCACAGACATTTTCAACTTCTGCGTAGATCTAAAGGTGAGATATCATGCCCTAGAGAAAAGTGGTTTTTAGAGATGAACTCAGATCAAGATCTAGATAGTAAGCTTAAAAAAAATATTATTGTGTCCAAATTTGATTTTTTAGAAAATCCATCATGTCTTTTTGAGTTTTACTTAGAATTATGCAAGAAATTGGGACTTGGGGATCCTATTAGTGATAAGAAACCGATATGTCCGTACAATATTTTAATAACTAATAAATGGATCGCTATTATAAAAAGAAAAAATGATCATATTCATGGGTTCAGTATTAACGGTTTAGGATTTGCAGGATATCTACTAGTAACTGAAAATTCAAATATTAATTATTTAAAGAAATTTGGCCCTGAAAAACTTCTAGAAAGTTTTGTTTGAATACTAATTAGTTACCTCAACTTCCTTATCCCTGCTTATTTGGCTTTCTAGAACTTCTATAGATGCTGTTACTGATGCAATTTTACGTTCAAGTGAATCCTTAATATAGTTGAGCATTTCTAATTTCTTGTGTTGATAAAAACTCTTTTTTTCTTTAGATAACTTGAAATAACAATTAAACATTTTTGTTTTTATTATAAAAAGATACTTAATTGACTTGTGACAGAAAAAATAAATTGGTTTTAATTTAAAAACAATATTCCTTATGGACTTTCAATATTTTTTGAATAAAATTAAATAAATTCCATACTCTTCAAGAAAATATTATTGAATAGTCCTGAAAATTCAAATACAAAAAGAATTTCAATTGATTTACCTGAGGAACTAATTTCCAGGTTTGATCAATTACGAAAAGAGTGGGGATTTAGAGCAAGAGGACCTGTAATAGAAAAGATACTTAAAGAACTTCTTCAAGAAGATGATTTACTACCTAAAAACCAACAGCAAGAAATAGACTTTAACGATAAGAATACTAATGAAAATTCAAATATTGATGAAGATACTGCATTGGTATTAATTAAATCAGACGTAAAAAAAGAAGTTAATGAGATATCTTTAAATAAAAGATCTACAAATAACAATCAATATAAAGAAACAGCCAACTCAAATATAAGCCTTCCCAATTTCGTTGAAAAAAAAGTAAAGAATCTAAGAAGAAGTATTAATAGTGAACAATTAAAGGAGAATATTAATGATATTCAAATTAATACAATCAAAGAAACTGAATTAATAAAATGTCGAATTGAGTTAATTAGTCATTGGAAAACACTATATGGATCAGTTCCTAATGACCATGTAGTAGAAGCTTCAATGGATTGGTTTGAAAAGGATATATGGCCAAATCTTGATGGGACTGAAAATCTACTCTTTACTTGGAGTGCAGCCAATAAATTAATGTCAGAATTATGCCCATTTTGGATAAAGAAAAATCCATCACTTGAAATTGTTTTATTAATGATTGGCGTTTTAGAAGACCCTTTTGCAACATCAGATCTGATAAATAGAATACCAACACTTATGAGAAGGTTTGTAAGTAGATTTAAGCGAAATAATAGATCAAATTCATTTGAAACTTTGGACTCAACAATGACAGTACATGGAGCACTTAAATTATTGAATTTATCAACATCAGCAGGATCAGCTCATACATTCCGTAAAATTAGGGAGGCCTATAAATCTATAGCCTTAAAGACACATCCAGATGCTGGAGGATCAACAGATCAAATGAGAAAATTAAATGAAGCGTATCAATTGCTAAAAAATCTATATAGAGACTAGTATAGTAATTCTCATATAAGACTAATTACAAGTCTAATTAATAGTCTCATATAAGATAACTGTTAAGCTAAAAATTTCTAATTTTAATCAATTATTTTTATTCAAATTTATGTAAGCAAAAAATATGTATTAATGAAATTAAGACAAAATTTGCTTTTAAAAAATAAAAATTTCCTTGTATAGCAATTCTTAAATAAGACTTATTATTAGTCTATTATATAGTCTCAAAATAGATAAGTAAGATAAATAAATTAATCGATTTGAATGAATCATGCCCAAGCTGCTTAATTTCTGGGAAAAATTAAAAAATGAATAATAAATCAATAAATTATGTCCTTTAAGTGTCCAAGAAATTAATAAGAGCTAGAAACCATTGCTATAAAGGCTTTTTATGTGCCTCCGTACTGCCTTAAAGACAGTACTACTGAGATTGAAGCTTTTCAATGGCGGTTTGTTTATCAATACTAGGGATATCACTTAATCCGTTTGCATCGAACCATGGGGCGCTAGCCCAATCAAATCCTTCGCCAAAAGTATTATCTGGTGAAGCAACATACCAGTGACATGATGCATCTGGTATATCAACAGCACATTTTGACCAATCATCTGACCACTGAGGTACTTGTACCCACAGCACTGAAGATAGAAGTAGAGATAACAAATTGATCATGGTGATTATCATACAACATTTATTACTTTTATAGGATTATTATTTATCTTATATAAGAATCATATATAGACTAGTTTATAGTCTTATATGAGAATAGTAATACAATCAATTCCTCAATTTAGTGTTAAAACATTTTTCAACATTAGAAATGATATTTGAATGTATTGATGTAATGTCCGAGTCTAGTAATGTTTTATCTTTATCCCTATAAGATAATCTAAATGTATAACTTATATGATCATCTCCAAATTTACTATCCTCAAAAACATCAAGTAAATTTACATCCTCTAAGAGATTTTTTCCTGTTTTCCTTATTTGTGATGTTATTTCGCTAATTAAAAATTTCTTACTGAAAACAAAATTTATATCCCTTTCAATTTTAGGAACAATTGGGTATTGCTTATATATTGGAATCCATTTATTTTTTCTTGTACTAGCTCCTAAGAGGTTAGAAACATTTATATTAAACAAATAAACTTTTTTTAATGACTTCTTTTCTAATATTAGTTTGGGATGTATTTCACCAAAATAACCTGCATCTTTCCCTTCGATAACTAATCTTGCTGTTCTTCCTGGATGAAGAAAATCAATTGAATCAGTAGGTTTATCATCAATTTTTATGTTCAAAGATGATAAAGCCTCCTTTAACTTTCCTCTGGCCTGGAAATAATTAAGATCGTTATCCTTACCCGAATTTATCCATTTTCCAAATTTTTTGTTTCCGTAAATCGCACCATTCAGAACTTCTTCTTGAATGAACTCAGTTTTCTTTTGAAAAACATTTCCAATTTCGAATATATAACAACTTGCTTGTCCAGCTTTAATATTACGGTTCACAATCTCTAAATGTTCTTTCCAGATATTATCTCTAAGACAGCTTGTTTCTAATAACAAAGGATTAGAAATCTTTATAAGTTTTTCATCATCTTCAGGAACAAGAGAGTAGCTTAGTACCTCATTAAAACCATTTTCTATAAAACCATTTTTGACTTTTCTCAATGCCAACTGTTCTGATGACAATTTTCCAGGCTTAATTGGATTAGGAAGTTTTAAGTCGAATCTGTCATACCCTATTAATCTAGCTATTTCTTCAATTAAATCTATTTCTCTTGTTAAATCATGTGATCTATTAGGTATTACTGATACATCCCAGCCATATTCTTTATTCTTTAAAGTACAACCTATGAGTGTTAATTTATCAACTATTTCATTATCAGATAAATTTCTTTTTTCAAATTGATCGTTAATTATTAATGGACCAAGAATTTTATGTATTCGATTTCTCCGCAGCTTAATAAATATGTCCTCATTATTTATTAAAATTGAAGTATTGATAATTGGTGCATTAATAGAAAAATATTCTTCTAAAAGATTAATTGCCCTTGTTACTGCACTTATTGAATTTTTTGATGAAATCCCTTTTTCATACCTACTGCTAGATTCTGTTCTTATGCCAACCGCCTTTGAAGATTTTCTTATAGCAACTGGATTAAAAACAGCGCCTTCAAGGTAAATAGATGATGTAGTATTACTTACAGAAGTCTCTAAACCGCCTATAACCCCTGCGATAGCTACCGGTTTATCACAACAAGTAATAACTGTGATATTGTCATTTAAGTTATATTCTTTACCATCTAAGCAAACAAGGCTTTCGTTATCCTTGCCTTTTCTTACAGAGAAATCTTCTGGAGAAACTTCCTTACCAATTAAGTTTGACAGTTTATCTTTATCAAACGCATGCAAAGGTTGACCTTGTTCTAAAAGAATATAATTTGTCAAATCAACTAGAAAATTAATAGATTTTATACCTGATTTTTCTATACGATCTTTAAGCCAATTTGGCGATAATTTTTCTCCATTTACTCCATCAATGCAGCTTAAAGTATAAATACAATTAGAGTCTAAAGCCTCTGGACAAAGTTTAAATCCTTTAAGTAAATGAATATTGTATTTATGGTTTAATTCTGGAAAATTTAAGGTGGATTCTAAAAGGGCAGAAATTTCACGGGCTATACCTATAACAGACATTCCATCAGGTCTATTAGCTGTAATGGCTAAATCATATATAAAATCATTTAATTGAAGCAAATCAGAACCTGGAGTGCCTAATTCATGTTTAAGGGCTAAATCTTCATCAATTATCTCTATCCCTTCGCTAGAGTCCTCTAAACCCAGTTCCTGCAATGAACATATCATTCCCTCACTCATGACACCTCTTATTTCACTTCTTTTAATAGTTAAATCAACTGCATTTAATTTCGCGCCGACAGTAGCAACAAAAACATAAATATTTGGTTTAATATTGCTTGCACCACAGATAATTTGTAAATTCTTTGAATTACCAATATCGACTTGGCAAATTGAAAGTTTATCAGATCCTTCGTGTTTTAAAACAGATAATACCTTACCTAAAACAACACCATTTACATTTTTTGAACAATCTTCTAATGATTCAACCTCAAATCCACCAATAGACAATTTCTCAGAGAGATCTTCAGGAGTAGAAGTAATTTCTACTAAATTTTTCAACCAATTTTGAGAAACTTTCATATATATTTTTTAATCAATGATGAAAAAAGAAATGAGTATATCTTCAAAAAAGTTTGTTGAAGATGTACAATAGGAAATTATACAATAAAGTATTAATTAAAATGGCCAAAAAAGGGACAAGAGTTGTAGTGACCCTGGAATGTACTGAAGCCAGGACAAGCACAGATCCTAAAAGATCAAATGGTGTCTCAAGATATACTACTGAAAAAAATCGTAGAAATACAACCGAAAGATTAGAACTAAAAAAGTTTAATCCTCATTTAAACAGAATGACAATTCACAAAGAAATTAAGTAATCAAATCAAATTAAATCATGGCTAATTCAATTTTTAAAAAACAATTATCACCTATTAAACCAGGTGATCCTATTGACTATAAGGATGTAGAACTACTAAAAAAATTCATAACTGAGAGGGGCAAAATCCTACCAAGAAGAATGACGGGTTTAACCTCTAAGCAACAAAGAGATCTAACATTAGCTGTCAAGAGAGCCAGAATTGTAGCTCTTTTACCCTTCGTAAATCCTGAAGGATAATTTTATATTGAATATAGTTGGCACTATAATTAAGATTTCAAATATTTGAAAGATTTAACTGATTTAAAAACTTATATTATTGACTCTGTTGATCCACATGAGGTTGATGACGCTATTTCATTAGAAATAAAAGAAGGAAATAAAAAAAATTTATGGATACATATTAGTAATCCATGCAAACTCTTTTTGCATGATTCTAAAGTTGATTTAAATGCAAGAAAGAGAAATAGCAGTTTATATTTAATTGATCAATATGTCCCAATGCTTCCTAAAGATATTCTTGAAAAGGCAAATCTAGCTCAAAATAAAGTTTCAGAAACTATTAGTGCAGCAATAGAATTCAATGACGATGGATCAATAAATAAATATGAAATAACTGAAGCAATAATAAAACCAAAATATCAATTAACATATGAAGATGCAGATGAAATATTAGAAATAGAACCCAAAGAAGAAATAGAATTAATTGAGATTAAAAATTTATTAGAAAAAAGTATTACATTCAGAAAGAAACAAGGGGCAATTATTTTTGAAAGTCCCAATAATAAAATTAAATTATATGAGGATAATATTATAATAACTAAATTAGAGAAAACAATATCACAAATTATAGTTGCAGAATCAATGATATTAATGGGTTATGTAACAAGTTTATTTATAGATAAATATGATTTAGCGGCTGCATTTAGGATTCAAAAAATAAACTGCAATCCATCTGAAATACTCAATAAATACAATGATAGTGATATTAAATATATAATATTAAAACAATATATGGGAAGAAGTTACATAACTACTAAGCCAGGAATCCATGAATCATTAGGCCTTAAAATGTATGTACAATGTACTTCACCATTGAGAAGATATCTTGATTTAATTATACAAAGGCAAGTCTATAACAAAATTAATAATTACGATGTTCTAAATAGAGATTCAATTTCTAAGATTATTGATTATTCAAAAAATAGACAATCAGAGAATAATAATATATTTAAAAATAATAAATTTAAGTATTTAACATTATTTTTTAAGAATGAAAAAAAACCTTTTTATAAAATCATATTCGTTAAGTGGATTAATTTTAAAAAAAATATTGCTTTGGTATATTTCCCAGATTATTCACTAGAAATACTTATTACTCTTTTTGTATCAATAGAAATATATAGTAATAAAATTTATAAAGTTAAATATATTATAAATGATAGTAATCTTTTAGAATTTATTTATTAATAAGATAATAAATATAATTAGTTGTTATTAGTTTAAAAAATATCTGTTAGTATTAATAAAAAAGCTTTATGAGTTTTGTCATTACTACACCTTTATATTATGTTAATGATAAACCTCATCTAGGAAGTGTATATACAACAATTATATGTGACTCAATAGCTAGGTATAAAAGGCTTGCAGGTGAAGATGTTGTTTTCATAACTGGTGTTGATGAACATGGTTTAAAAATACAAAGAACAGCTAATGAAAAGGGTATTGAACCAAAATCACATTGTGATGAAATCTCAGAAGTCTTTAGTAATAATTGGAAAGATTGGAATATATCCTTTGACAAATTTATAAGAACAAGCTCAAAAAATCATGAATTTGTTGTTAATGAATTTTATGAAAGAGTAAAAGCATCAGATGATATCTATATGGGAGTTCAAAAAGGTTGGTATTGTGTCGGTTGTGAAGAATTTAAAGATAATCCAGAAAACTCATCAACATACAAGTGTCCAATACATCAAAAAAATCTAGAATGGAAAAATGAAGAGAATCTCTTTTTTAGGCTTTCAAAATATCAAAAAGAAATTGAGAAAATAATCAACGAACCTTCTTTTATAGAGCCAATAGAAAGAAAGAATGAAATTATAAATTTTGTTTCTAGAGGTTTAAAGGATTTTTCAATTTCAAGAACAAATGTTACATGGGGAATTCCAGTCCCTGATTACGATAATCATACCTTTTATGTGTGGTTTGATGCTTTACTTGGATATGTAAGTGCCATTAGTTCTGATGAGACAGATCATTCATTGGAAAAATCAATTAATGGAGGATGGCCAGCTGATGTTCATTTAATTGGTAAGGATATTCTGAGATTCCATGCTGTATATTGGCCTGCAATGCTAATTTCTGCCAAAATGAGAGTTCCTAAAAAGGTTTTTGGGCACGGATTTCTTACAAGAGAGGGGCAAAAAATGGGTAAAAGCTTAGGAAATGTACTCGACCCTGATTTATTGCTAACAAAATATGGAAATGATCCCGTAAGGTGGTACCTCATTAAAGACATATCACTAGGAAATGATGGAGATTTTCAAGATAAAAGATTTGTTGACATTATCAATAATGACTTAGCTAATACAATTGGTAATTTATTAAATAGAACATCATCTATGTCTAGAAAATGGTTTGATAATAAAGTGCCAAATAATGAAAAAAAATCAAGTGAAAATAAATTAGAGAATTTTGCCAAAATTGCAGTTGAAAATTATATTTATAACTTTGATAACTACAAATTAGATTTAGCAGCTAATGAAGTACTTAGCCTAGCAATTAATACAAATTTGTATTTGAATGATAATCAGCCATGGCTGTTAATAAAAGAGAAAGATAATCTACCTCTAGTTAAAGAAATTATCTATAACGTTTTAGAAAGTACTCGAATAATAGGATTATTATTACTACCTTTATTGCCCGAATTATCTACAAAAATTAATGAACAACTTGGTTCTATATACAGAGAGGAAATTCCTTGGGAAAAACAATTAATTTGGGGATTATTAGTTAGCAACTCAAGTCTTCCTAAACCCACTCCAATCATAAATAAACTTGAGTATGAGCAAAAATTATAGATTAATAATTTTCCTTCCATTATTTATGCTTGGTTGCGCCCCAAAATTAATTGATGAAAATAAAGTTATACAAAAAATAAACAGTTTAGATATGACTATTTTCTCTAAAAGTGGAGATAAAATATATTCTATTACAAGTGCAAATTCAAGTTATGACAGAAATGAACAAAAATTCGAATTAAAAAAACCTATTATTAATATTCTTAATGGTAAAGAAACTAAATATATTATTAGTTCAGAAGAATCTACATTATCTGACAACAATAAACTCTTGAAATTGAAAGGGAATGTTAAATTAAAAACTTTAAAAGAGAGTGAGGATATTCTAAATGCTGATAATTTTATTTGGAATATAGAAAATACTAACTATCTATTAGAGGGAAATATAAGATTTGAAAATAAAAATATCATCTTAAATTCAGGAAAAGCCATATTAGGTTCAGATAACATAATTGAATTTTTCAATCCAGTAAAATATATAATTAAAGATGAAAATAACGAAAATAAATATGAAATAAACTCAGAAAATGCTTTCTATAATTTAAATACTGAATCAGTAAGCTTTGAAGCAAAAGATAACAGAGTTAAATCAATAATATATTTTTAAATTTTATATTTTGAGAGAATATTATTAATTTTTTTGGACCAGTTTTTAATCCATTTTTCATCAGACTTTGTAAAACACTTTGCACTCCAGCCTCCTATCAATATGAAAGCCTTATTATTTATAGGTACAACTAAAATAGATGGAATTTCAGCGCAAAAATTATAAAATTCATCTCTTCCAGGATAGAATTTAGTGTTTGCCAATGATATTAATTTCATATCTTTAATAGATCTCAGACAAGTTTCCCCAGGTTTAAAATCATTACTAGAAGTGATACCCCTCCTCAATATATTAACGCCATCATTGTGGATTAATATTGCTGCTGCTGCTGTAGAAGTTAATATCGCTTCAGAACCCCATGCAAGTTCATCAATAACTTCATCTGGCATGTTTTTTTCGAAGAGAAACTTATTTTCTCCTTTTAAAAGAACTTTCTCCCCAGCTATGGGTTGGAATTGCTTAAATAAAAAACCTATCAAAATAATAATTAACGAAGCTATTGCAGCTAACACTTGTGCTCTCTCAAGCTCTGGAGTGATTGTTTCTATTGAAATGAAATTTGCTATCTGAAAAATAAAGAGTATTACACCGACTGATATTAATGATTTCCCATTGAATCCCATATTTTAAATATGTTATTTCTAATTAAATTATTCAAATATTATATTGTTTAGTACATTTAAAATTACTCAAACATATGGTTTTTAATATATAATTAACCAAAACCTTTCAAAATGAACCTAAACATCAATAAATATATACTTTCCCTTATCTTTACTGGCTTTATTTTTATTCTTATCCCTACGACTGCATACGCAAATGAAATTAACAATATAAATAAATATTTTGGAATTACTCAACAGAAGACTGTTATAAATTACGAAAAAAGTCAGCCTTCATCTATTGACAACCCTGTAGTGGATCCAAATTTTAACACTATGAGATCAAAAGATACTGAGAGTTCAACTGCCACTTACATAGTTATAGGTTTGTTAATTGCTGCCACAATTATTCCTTTAGCAACATGGTGGTATTTCTCTAAATAATAGAGAATTTATGAATTCCAATGATTTAAGTATTAGTGAATATTCATCTTATATAGTTTTTATTACAGGGGGGACAAAGAGTGGCAAAAGTGAATTCGCTGAGCATCTTGCAAAGGAGGTAAAAAAATTATCATATGTTGCGTTATCTGAAAACAATTTGGAAGATAAAGAATGGCAAGATAAAATTAATTTACATCGAAAAAGAAGGCCAAAAGATTGGAAATTAATAGAAACGACTGATCTATTAAATACATTAAGTAAAGAAGAAGGTCCATTATTAATAGATTCTATTGGGGGATTCGTTATGAAAAGTATTGGCAAGAAACAAAATGAATGGTCAAGCAAGATGAATTCACTTATAAGTCTCTTAGTAAAAAGAAAAAGCATAACAATTATTGTTGGAGAACAAGTAGGTTGGAGTTTGGTCTCTGAATATAAAATTGGTAATACATATATTGAAAGAATCGGCGAACTTCAAAAGAGAATAACCAAAATATCAAAAGATAATTGGCTGGCCATAAACGGCAGAGCAATCAAAATAGATGAAATAAGTATTGAAATACCTACTTAAAATTGGAAGTCTCTCTTTTTGAACCTAGAATCCCACAAAATACTGGTAATATTGCCAGATCATGTGCGGCATTTAATATACCTTTAAATCTTATAGAGCCCTTGGGTTTTAAGCTAGAAGATAAATATTTAAAAAGAGCGGGATTAGACTATTGGCCTCTAGTTACTGTTAATCAGTATGAGAATTTTGAAAAATTTTTAGCGTCAAAATCAACAAAAAGAATAATTTCTTTTAGTAAAAAAAATGGATTATATTTGAAGGATTTTAAATTTAAGAAAGATGATATTTTGCTATTTGGGAGAGAAGATTCAGGATTACCCGATTCCATTATTGATAAAAGCGACTTTTTAATATCAATATTTATGCCAAATATTCAGACTGGAAATAATGATCAAAAAGGTGTTAGAAGTCTAAACCTTTCTGTAGCTTGCGGAATTGCTATATATGAGGCGCACAAACAAATAAATTTTCAAAATGGTAATTAAGGACAACCAATGCCTTACAATATTCCCATGTCTCGGTAGCTCAGCTGGTTAGAGCGGCGGATTCATAGCCCGCAGGTCGCGTGTTCAAGTCACGCTCGAGACATATTCAATACTTTTCAATTGAAGAAATTAGTTCAAATTTTAATTTCATTAAACTATTAAAGATAATAATGTTTAATTCACTCGGCACAGTATTAGATCCACAAAAATCTAAAGCAAAATATCCAGAAGCGAGAGTTATAGTTCTTGATGACAATTTTAATACTTTTCAGCATGTCGCAAATTGTCTTCTAACAATAATCCCATGCATGAGTGAGCAAAGAGCATGGGATCTAACCATCAAAGTTGACAAGACAGGATCTGCAGAGGTGTGGAAAGGTAATCTTGAGCAGGCAGAGCTATATCATGAGCAACTATTCAGCAAAGGATTAACAATGGCTCCAATTGAGCAAACATAAAATAAGTAAGATTGACAGAAAATTTTTGGCTTATAAATTCGAATCGTTCAAGGGTTAAAAGGTTTTCAAAGAATAATCAAAATAAAGATAAATTTTTTGAATATATGTTTATTGACTCTGGAAGAATTCTTGGTGTTTTAGGAAAAGAACCACCTCTTATGACAACCAGAGCAGAACTTAAAGTTGATAAAGCTAGAGATGAATGGAGAAAGTTAATCGCTCAAGGTTGGAGGAGAACGAAACCAGTGTGGGAAGACTATTAGTATCCAATATTGTTACTAGGATTAGTTATATAAATTATGAGATTTAAGACGTAGTTAGCGGGTAAATTTAATGGCTTCAACATTAACAAAGCCATTCCTTGAGTCACATTAAATTCTTTATTTTTCATAAAAGATAATAGTCTCATTTTAATTATAAAAAGACTGTCAAATGCAAATTTAAAATACTGAAAAAAAGATTTACAAGCATTTATTGATTAAAGATTTTCAAGATATCTAATATCTAAAACTTATTTTAAAAATTATAGATTTAGACTTACCTGTTATTTTTCAACAAAAAAATCCACGTTATAATCTAATAATTCTTACTTTTTTATACTTACAAATACCCAATGAAGTATCTCATCTCAAGCAAAAGATCAAAAGCTTTATTTAGTATTGGAATAGTTGCTGTAAGTATTGGATTTTTATCAAAAAAATTAATTAACTATTCACCTGGAGGATGTATGAAAGGTACTCAAGAAATAAGCTTTAATATCTAGCCATTAATCATATTACATTTTCCTTAATTCTTAAATCCGGTCAACTTTGATAACTCTTTTAGTGAAAGTACACCTAAAATTAGTTTTCCATTTATTTCCCATGTGGGAAACCCTGTAATTTTTTTATCAATGCATAATTGAGTTTGACTATTAATTCCATCTCTTGCACATTCAACTACATTAAGTTCTCTATAAGCTTGCTTACCAAATAATTCACTTTGATTAAGGCAATTAGGACACCAATACGCTGAATATTTAACTACACCATTATCTTTGAGGTATTTTGCTAACTCGATTGATTCACTAGTGCTTTCTGAGGTGACTATAAGTTCTCTTTGATTATTTAAGTGGGAGCTATGTACGACTCTTGGTAAAGTAAGCAAAACTAATAGTGGGATCAATAGGCGTCTCATTTATTTACTACTTTTCCTCCATATTTTCTAACTATCTTATCAAGTAAAATTCGTATATCTTTATTTTTAAGTTTCTCTATTTGCTGAAGATTTTCAAGAAGATCACATATTTGATCCTGTGTATCTTCATATAATTCACTTAATGCTATTTATATTAGGAGTTTTTATATTCCAATTTTAAATCAAAAGTAAATTTACATACTTATTGTATTTATATTTTTTTATTGCTATTTTTTTAAAGCGGGCTAAGGTTCATATCTCCACGAGGATTTAGTCCGCTGTATTTTAAAGATTCAATTTATTTTGGATCCCTTTTAAAAAAGTTGATTATAAATTTTCAAAAATATTTATCTTTGCTTAATTTCTAAATCCCATTGAAAAGCATTCTAATATAAATATTAATAGTGTGACACTATTTAATCAATAATATTATTATTTCGCTTCATAATTTTCTTAAAATACTTAAACTCAATAAATTCATACATCATTCTAATATCCTCAGATAATACTTGTTTATCAATTTCATAGTCGTCCACATTAAGTGGAGATTTATTGTTTTCAATCGATGTTACTTGATCAAAAGAAAAATTGTTAGAATTCCCTTTGCGAGTTTTATTTTGAACAAAAGATTGATTTAATACACCTCTAGACCTCAACGCTTCCTCGACCAATAAACCTGTAACCTTTGACTGACTAAATTCATTAGCTGTGCACAATTTTTCAATAATTTCATGAACTTCTTCACTTGGCAAAAAACCAATTCTTTTCCTCGGGGAGGGCATAATTAAAAAAATTAGTGTCACACTTGCACATTATAAGTGTTGCACTATATTTAATTTAAGTCAACTAATTTTGCTATGCATATTTTAATATTTCCTGCAGGATTAATTCTTTGGTATCTAGCTTATGAAGCAAAACCTATCATTGATGATGAAGTAACACTTCATTGGGAAGAGAAAAATATAAATAAAAGAAATAAACTCTTAAATATACTCAACGATAGCTTTTAAAATTTTCTGTCAATCGATTTTGACCATTCCTTGTGCTTATAATCTAGATCTGAGATTAGCTGTTTTTGATAAGTAAACTTGAGTTGATTTTCGTTAAGTGATTTTTTTGAGATAATCATTTCCTTAGAGAAAAAATCAGGAGAATTAGAACTACTAATTTTTTTTTTGACTTCCATATAAATAATTTATCTATTTTTTTTATATGACTCAAAAGAAAATAGTCTTTATATTTTTATATTATTTTTATATTTCCTTAATATATATTTGTTAGCACGTTTGTTAAAAACATTAGATTATCAAATAAAAAAGGCTATATTTAAATAAAATAAATGTTTTATTATGAATCTTAAGGAGAGAGGGATTACTATTGGAGATTTACTATTCTTACTTATAATAATAATAACTTCCACAATACTAATTAAATCATTTAGCAAGGATAAGAAAACAACCCTTAATTATAGTAATCAAGAGCAAATTACTTATATGAAAAATTATTTTCAAAAATTAATTTGAATAGCTTATATAAATTATTTACAAAATCTTAATTAATTCATTTAAATATTATTTTTTTTTTATATAAATTATAAGAATTCATAATTATCAAACAAAGGTGTTATTCATTTTAAATATTTTGATGAAATGATTTAGAACTTTCCCATTTCAAATTATCCTTTAAATCGTTGAAATCATTAGAAATTGAAACTAAATTCACCATTTGAAGAATTTGAGTTTTATTTAGCCTATTAATAGCAATAAGTTTATTAAGCATTTCTAAAACGGATTTATCATTAATATTCATTGTTTCTATAAAAACTATGATTCTTCAATTTCTATACCTTATCTTATGATTTTAAAATTTACTTTTAAAATTTCATACTATATTTGCAGACAAAAATAATAAATATCTAAAAAATCATCAAAAATATAACTCCTACTGATAAGTAAAAATCTTTAGCTCACTTTCTTATAAATTCGTTTATTGTAAAAAGAAAAAAATGAAAAAAAACTCCAAGAAAGAATACCTTAATAGAGATGAAGTTAATGAAATGATTGAATCCGCTTTAAGGAGACACAATAGAAGATCTACAATAATATCAAGTGTACTTGGCTGGATTCTAATAGGAGGTTATTCGTTTGGACTTTTTCAAGCAGTTCAAAATGTATAATTAATATTCTCTTTAAAGTAGAACTTGCTAGATGATAAATTAATATAAGGGTAAATATTTATTATGAGAGAATATATTGAGGCAAATCTTACAGTTATAAGAAAATATTTAAAAAAAAGAAAAAAGTATATATCAAAATTAAATAATGCCTCGATAATGGAAGAATTCAAAGAATGGAGCAAAGATCCATTACCTGAGACAGAATTAATTTGGACTTTACCTGACTTAACGAGAAATGAAAGACTAAAAAATTTTTGTCGCTCAATTAAGAAGGAAATAAGATAAGTTTCTAACTACCTAATTGTATATGATTTACTTTTAAGTAAAAATAACCTGCAAATCCAACTATATTCAAAATTACAACGAAAATCCAAGCTCCAATTGGCTGATTAGAATCAAATTTTTTTATTTTTACTTTTTCCTTTAGTCTTTCAATATATTTAGCCATATTTAAAACTCTTAAAAAGAATATTTCTAATTATAGAGAGTTGAATTTAAAGGAATCTTAAATAAAATAAAATTTCTTTTAATTTGGATTTTTATTGTCAAGCCTGTTAATGGGATATTTAATTAACTCCTTTTTTAGATTTTTTAAAAGTTTATTGTGATTCAAAATTGTAAATTTCCTAGTAAAGGAATAATGCCATTTCATTGAATTAAAAAAAAACTTGCTAATTCATTATCATTAAAATTATAATATTTAGTACGGTCATTCAGACCATAAATAATTTAAAAAAGGACAAATTTTTTCATGAGCTTAAGAGTTGGACAAGAAGCACCAGACTTTAGTGCTACAGCAGTATATGATCAAGAGTTTAAGGATATTACACTTTCAGGTCTAAGAGGTAAATGGGTTGTTTTATTTTTTTACCCTCTAGATTTTACATTTGTATGTCCAACTGAAATCACTGCATTTAGTGATAGATATCAAGATTTCTCAGCACTTAATACGGAAATACTTGGGGTATCAGTTGATAGCAAACACTGTCATTTGGCTTGGATACAAACTCCAAGAAATGAAGGTGGAATTGGTGATATTAACTACCCGTTAGTTTCTGACTTAAAAAGAGAAATTTGCCAAGCGTACAATGTTCTTAATGATGATGGAGAGGCAGATAGAGGTTTATTTCTAATCAACCCCGAAGGAGTAGTTATGCATACTACTGTTAACAAGGCTCCTGTAGGCAGAAATGTTGATGAAACGCTAAGAATCCTTCAAGGTTATCAATACGTTGCTGCAAACCCAGATGAAGTATGTCCAGCAAACTGGACCCCCGGGGAGAAAACAATGTTAGAGGACCCCAAAGGTAGTAAGGAATATTTTTCTGCGCTATAGAAGGATTAGATTTATTAAGTAAGTTTTGAGTAGTAAATAATTATAAAAAAATAAAATATTAATATATTCAAAAAGGGGAGAAAATCCCCTTTTTGAGGTATGGGCACGATCCAATCGCTTAAATTAGTTTTATATGATAAGAAGGACCACGTATAAAAAGAAATTTCTATGCCGAGGAGGATAAAAAGATTAATTAAATTTAAGTCATTTAAACCAAAATATCTATAAATACGAAACTGATTATCAACACTAATATTATTAATTTGAAGATACCAAATATTGAGAGAAATCAAAATAAAATTTACCAATATGATTTTTTTTAACAGAAACCTAGATTTCTTAAAAATTAATAAGATAGAAATTAAAAATATGAAAAAACTTAACTGTGGAATATCCTGTTTTGGCACATTAATTCCTTCAAGAAATAAATTAAATATAAGATCAAAATTTATATTTATATAATCAGCTATTAAGTAAGAGAGAAATATTAAATTTATTGCTACTAAAAATAATAATCTTTTTCCTTTAATTATTTTTATACTATGGACTTTATCCCTATAAAAATTGTAGTATGTATAGTTTTTTAAGGAATTTAAACACACTAAAGATGGACATATTGCACCGCTCAAATAGTAAAGGATTGAATAAAGGGAAATATCATTATTATTGAGTGAATACAAATTAAACCATTGTTTTTGTACAAATGGAAGAATAAGTAAAAATGAAAGTGTGACAAATAACTTCGGTGTATTGTTTTTAATTATCAAGAAAATATTTATATTAATTTAAAACTATTAAATCAAACTTTCAACAATTTAGAAGTTGTTAATTTAAAAACTTTTTTATCTATAGTTTCTTGATTTAAAAGTAAATCAACTAATTTATCTAGTAAGACTCTATTTCTTTTCAGTATTTTTATTGAATTATTTAATGAAATTTTGGAAATATTTATGATTTCATTATCTATTTTAGAACTGGTATTTTCTGCTATGAGAGGCTTTCTTCTAAATAATCCATCTCCTAAATACATTTCATTATTATCTAAATCCATTGAAATTGGACCAATAATTGAAAATCCATATTTTGTAACCATTTCCCTTATGATATTTGTCGCATAAGAGATATCATTTATAGAGCATTGTGTAATTTCACCTTCACCAAAAACTATCGTTTCTGCTGCTCTTCCAGCTAACGCAATTTCAATTTTTGTAAATAATAATTTTTTTGAAATCAAGCCACTAGAAATTACATCTTCATCGGGGCAAATTTTTGTATATCCTCCTATAGATCCAGATCTAGGTAAGATCGTAATTTTATCAACTGATTCAATTCCATTTCTCACGGCAGATACAATCGCTCTTCCTACCTCGTTATAAGCAATAATTTTTTTCATATTTGAAGAAGTTATTAATGAACTTCTCAAACCGATGGTGATTTTATCAAGAGCGTTTTCTATATGAAGATCACTTATTAATTTAGATTCATCTCTAGCGCAGTGAATAGCACTCTCGTTCATCAAATTTGCAAGATCTGCTCCCGAAAATCCAACCGTTCTAGAAGCCCAATATCCTAAGTCAACTTCGCTTGAAAGTGGTTTGGAAAGTGAGTGAACTGAAAGAATTTTTTTTCTTCCATCTAAATCTGGAAGCATTACTTCAATTTTTCTATCAAATCTACCTGGTCTTAATAATGCTGCATCCAAAATATCTGGTCTATTTGTAGCTGCTAAAACAATAATCCCAGAATTATCAGCAAAACCATCTAATTCAGTTAGAAGCTGATTAAGGGTTTGTTCTCTTTCATCATTTCCACCTCCGATCCCAGAACCTCTTTGCCTACCAATGGAATCAATTTCATCAATAAAAATTATACAAGGAGATTTTTCCTTAGCCTTAGAGAATAGATCACGAACTCGGCTTGCTCCAACACCAACAAAAAGTTCCACAAACTCTGATGCCGATATTGAAAGAAAAGGCACTCCAGATTCACCAGCAATTGCTTTAGCTAATAATGTTTTACCTGTTCCTGGTGGGCCTATTAGAAGAACTCCCTTAGGAACTTTTGCTCCAAGATTTTCAAATTTCTTTGGTTCTTTCAAAAACGTTATTACCTCTTTTAATTCCTCAGCGGCTTCAGGGACGCCAGCTACATCATCGAATCTCGTTTCAACATCATCAATAGTTACAAATTTAGCTTGATTTTTGGTAAAACCAAAAGCTCTGGAAGCCAATTTAGATGTACTCCTCAAGATTAAGACTATAGCTAATATGAAAATCAGGAAAAGACTTATTGAAGCAAATGAATTAGCAGCAGAGGCCTCTTTTCTACTATTGTTAATAGTTAGATCTACCTTATTTTCAGAAGCCTTTTCAAGGATTAATTGATCGTTGTAGAGAATAGGTATTTTAAATTTATCGCCATTTTTATACAGAACATCAATTTCTCTCTGCCTAGGATAGAAAAATATTGATTCTATTTTCCCCGTCTCTATATCTTCTAGAAGATCCGAATAACTTGATTTAGAATCTGAATATGAGAATTTTGGTCTAAACACTAATCTTTATAAGTGATTAATAAAGCATATATGCTTATTTAAAAAATTGACGTATATAAACAAAATATACTCAAAAGTTTTGGAGATAACCAGTTAAAGGTTATATTATTATATGGAAATAAAGAAACAGAATGGCTGTACCAAAGAAGAAAAAATCAAAGAGCAAAAGGAACCAAAGGCACGCTGTTTGGAAAGGGAAGGCAGCAATAGCAGCTCAAAAAGCTATATCTTTAGGTAAATCAGTTTTAACTGGGAAAGCTCAAGGATTTGTTTATCCTATTGATGAAGAAGAAGATGATGAATAGCTTTTAAGACCCTAATTTAAATGCTTCAAGTATAACAGCATAAATTGCACCAATTCTTAATTTATCAACTACGGTCCATAGATAATAAAACTTTGAACTTGTGGCAGGTTTAATTCTTATAATGATTTCAATAAAAAAAATAATTATTGGGACCATTATCAACTCATTTTTACCTTCAGATATAAATTTTGTTATAAAATTTGCGAACAAAAAATAACCTGTCAAAACAGAAATAAGACCAATAGATTTTGTTCTCCAAGTATCACTTAGAAAACCAAAAAATAAATTATTTAACTGGAAGGTAATTCTTGAAAAATTAGTTTTTTGCATTACTAAAAGATACTAAATAATCATTTAGAAAGTTATAGTCAACGTATGATTTTTTTAGTTTAGGTCCTTTAATTACATTTGCCACATTATTCTCATCACCAAGACTGTCTAAAATACAATCTAACTTAATATTTTCATCAAGAACGATTGGGATATTTGAAGGAACAAAAATTGTCGGTAAGTTAGCTGCCAAGGAAGATTTCAATCCTGGATTGGAGTCTTCAAAAACAATTGAGTTGTTTATGTTTATACCACTTAATTGGATTGCCTTTAAATATGGTAATGGATTTGGTTTCTTTAATTCAACGTCTTCACTTGAAATAATGAATTCAAAAGGGTTGAAGCCATTAAAAAGATATTCAACAAGTAGATTGACTTGAATTCTTGAACTTGAAGTAACAATAAATTGTCTTACTTTTTTTTTATGTAATTCATTTATTAATCTAAAAACACCAGTTTTTAAACTAACGCATTTTTTTTTTAAAATTTCTAAATAATGAAACTGCTTTGTTTTATGAATTTTGAGTATTAAATCTTCTGAGAAATCATCATTATTAGATTTAGCGTAATAAGCAATTCTATTTTTTCCCCCATTTATCTTCAGAAGTTTTATATATTTATTAGTGTCCCAATTCCAACTAATACCAAGGTCATTAAAAGCATTATTAAAAGCAGGTAAATGGGCCTCTAATTCAGTATTTGCGATGGTACCATCTAAATCCCAATAAACACCTTCGAGATACGTCACCAAAAAGAATATCTTTTATTTACGGTAAAATACAAGAGCGATTATTGCTGGTCCTGCTAACGCAACTACAGCTAAAGGAATAAGTGTTGCCATGATTAATTAATATGTTTTGTGATACTATTTTTACAAATAAATGACGAAACTGTACTGATACGTAACGAGATTGAATTAAATTATGAAATCATGGACCTGTATAGAAAATTGTGGAGCTTGTTGTAAATTTGACTTGAACGAAAGAAGCGATTTGGAAGACAAACTTAACAAAGAAGATATAGAGTTGATAAACTCTATGACGGCTAAAGATGGTTGGTGTAAAAATCTGGACAGAGTAAATAAAAAGTGTTTGATTTATGAAACCAGACCACATTTTTGCCGAGTAAATGAATTTTCAACTGCATTTAAAGGATATTTGAAATCTGGAGATAAATTTTTAATAGATTGCTGCAAACAACACATTTCATCAAATTATGGATACCAAAGTAAAGAGATGAAAACTTTTAGAATTGCTGTTTCAGGAAAATGAATAGTAAATTAGAAAAAAAAGAAAACGATATAGAAAAAAGTTTTTTTTCTATATTTATAACGACTTTTACGACAATTTTTATTGCTGAACTTGGCGATAAAACACAAATAGCTACTCTGATGCTTTCTGCTGAATCGGGGAGACCAATAATTGTTTTTCTAGGAAGTTCACTAGCTCTTATAAGCTCTAGTATTGTGGGAGTTCTAATTGGTAAATGGTTATCAAAGAAAATATCTCCAAGCAAATTTGCCTTATTTACTGGTGCATTAATGATAATAATAAGTTTATTTTTAGCCTATGAAACTTTCAAAAATTATTTATAAATGATTTTAAGTTTATTAATTTCAACATTTCTAACGGTTTTTATAGCTGAATTAGGTGACAAAACCCAACTAGCCACATTAACTATAAGTGGCACTTCCAATAAACCTTTAGCAGTTTTTTTAGGATCTTCTTCTGCACTTGTCTTTGCAAGTTTACTGGGAGCTTTGACGGGTGGTTCTATTTCAAGTTTCTTACCCGAAGTAGTTCTTAAAGCAATAGCCTCCATAACATTTTTTTATTATTGGTCTGAGGCTTTTTATAAGCTCATTATCTATCGACAAAGAAGAAAAAGAAGACAAAGAAAATAATTAGTTTTAAGCTTGGATAAAAGGTGTAATAATGGAGTATATACACCCTAATTAATTCATAATTTTCATTTATACCATGTTCACAACATCTTCAATAATTGATAATCTAAATCAATCAGAAGGGTTAGAATATAAAAAATTATGCAGATCATTAAAAATAACAAAGAAATCTGATAAGGATAAATTAGATATCGCTCTAACAGCTCTAGAAAAACTTGAGATAATTAATAAAAATTCAGATAATGAATATACCTGCATAAAAGATAGTAATCACATTGTCGCCAAAATTAGATGTAGTAGCAAAGGTTATTGCTTTGCAGTAAGAGAAAAAAACAAAGAGGATATATACATTAAAGAAAATCTACTTAATTATGCCTGGAATGGAGATAAAGTTTTAGTAAGAATAATAAAAGATGGCTATAGAAGAAGATCACCCGAAGGAATAGTTGATTGTATTCTTGAAAGATCCAATCAAATACTTCTTTCTAAAGTTGAAATAATTAATAATGATATATATGCAGTACCTATAGATGATAGGATTCTATCAAAAATAAAACTTCCAAATGAGGATAAGAAATACATCTATAAACCTGATAAAAAGAATATAGTAAAAGTTGAGATTGATAGATTTCCGATAGGACAAGAAGAAGGGTTAGGCCATGTGATAAGTGAACTAAAATTAAAGCCAGTAAAGATAAGGGAAAGTATATATTTATTGATGTTTAGGTTCATTTTGAAAGGTT
>NZ_CVSW01000110.1 GCF_001180265.1 Prochlorococcus marinus
ACGATATATTCACTAATAGGGGGGTTGTCTTGTTTGGTCTCTAAGTCTTCTTAAAAGAGAAACCTGCAAAAATCCTAATGGGATGATTGTCTTATTTCTCAAGTTTACTGATGTTTTTAAGTCTCTATCAGATTCAAGAAGCTTATTTTTTCCAGTAATTTCAAGTACAAGAGATTTTGTAAGCTTATATTCTTTAGAAATTACTTCAAAAATATCATCAAAAGAATCTTTATTTTCTTCACTGCC
>NZ_CVSW01000111.1 GCF_001180265.1 Prochlorococcus marinus
TAGAATTATTGATAGACGAATGGAAAATTGATCTAGCATACAGTTGTAGTCAAAAGGGATTAAGTTGTCCCCCAGGATTAAGCCCTTTTACAATGAATAAAAGAGCTGAAGAAAAGCTAAGTTCAAGAAAAACAAAAGTACCTAACTGGTATTTAGATTTATCTCTATTAAATAAATATTGGGGTTCTGATCGTGTTTACCATCATA
>NZ_CVSW01000112.1 GCF_001180265.1 Prochlorococcus marinus
AATTTGATGGGATTTGCATGTCATATGGACTTAGAAACTTAAATAATGTTGAAGAAGGAATAAAAAAAGTTTTTGATCTTTTGAAGGATAAAGGAAGAGTAGGATTTTTGGATTTTAATCACTCAACAAGAAATTCTTTATCCAATATTTTTCAGAAAATTTATTTGAGATTAATTGTAGTAACCATTTCGCGGCTTTTTAATTTAGGTCCAGAGTACGCATATATTGAAAAAAGTATTAGTAATTTTCCAAAGAAAAATGAGCTTATAAATATTGCTAAGGAAGTTGGATTTAAAAAAGCTGAATATAGGACTATTTTGGGGGGGCAAATGGGAATACTAATTTTAGTTAAATAAAGAATTTAGTTTTTTATTTTTCTCCAACAAAAAGAACACTTTCCCCATCTTTTGATTTCGCCCTCAGGAGTAGGGGAATTACAAAGAGTACAAATGCACATATTATTTTGATTGATTCTGCTTGGATGCTTTGCCCAAACTATCTTTGCGTTAGTAGCTTTGATATTTTTATTTTTAATTTCATAATTTTGTATTATTTTTATTTCATTCAAAGTTATTCCAATTTTCTCGATTCTCTCTTTTAATTTGTGCTTGTTATAAATTAAAGCTTGGCGCCACTGTGGATGATTTACTGCAATAGTAAGTATTTTTTTTTCAATATTTAATGGTTTACATTCTTGAAATAGTTCTAATCCGATTAAGTTCTTCCAGTTTTCGTTGATTTTAGAGAGTTTATCTAAGTCTCCGCAGGATTTTTTGAAATTATCAAGACAAATTTTTAATGGATGTGGATTCCTTCTATTCACTATTGGCAAATACTTTTTGTCCAATTTGTAAAATTTACTTATTAAGACTAAAGTTAATCTAATCTTTAAAAAGATGCTCGTTGTTTTAATAAAAA
>NZ_CVSW01000113.1 GCF_001180265.1 Prochlorococcus marinus
CAATTTAAATAAATGATGCTTTGAGAAAAATCTTGTCATGTTCTAAGTTAGAAATAAGTAAAAATTTTGTCAATCAGATTGAAATTCTACATTATGATATTTTTATTGCGATAGTTTGGATTGTAAATTATTAATTGTTAGGAAATTATTATAGAAATAAATTTCATATTAAATAACTCACTATTAATGGGCGTTTTCGGGAATTGATGAAATTCAATTGATTTTATTTATATTTCGAAAAAATTATCTTCCTCTTCAAGAAAATCTACATTTAAATCGTTTAAATTGAGATCAATCATTACTGGTGCGTGATCACTTGGGCGTAAATTTCCTCTAGGTGAGCTGTCTATGACACAACTTTTAAGTTTTGATGACAATTCTTTGCTGATGTATATATGGTCTATTCTCCAACCTTTATTTAATTCATATGCATTATTACGGTAATCCCACCAAGTCCAATGGCCAGAATTTTTTTCAAAAATCCTGAAAGAATCGATTAATCTTTCTTTTAGAATCTTATTTAGTGCATTTCTCTCTATCTCAGATGCCATTATGCCTCCCTCATATTTCTTTGGGTCATGA
>NZ_CVSW01000114.1 GCF_001180265.1 Prochlorococcus marinus
AAATCCATTAAAAAGTGATAACAAAGATGATTTCATTAATAATTATCATCAAAATTGCCAGAGGATATTAAATGAAAATTACTGGATAGCAGAAGATATACAAAAAATGTTAGATAAGTCTCGCAAGTACCAAATTGATAAAGATTTTAAATCGTGGGTAAATTTACATAAACCTTTTTTCGAAATTATAAATTTTATGAAAGAATTAAGCAAAAGAGGAATAAAAACTGGAGTTATAACAACTAAAGGTAAAATATTTGCAGAAAAAATTCTTAAACAATTAAATATTGTTCCA
>NZ_CVSW01000115.1 GCF_001180265.1 Prochlorococcus marinus
AGCATCGATTTCATCAATAAAAATTAAACAAGGACTATTCTCTTTAGCTCTTTTAAATAGGTCTCTAACTCTACTAGCACCAACACCAACGAACATTTCAACAAATTCAGAACCTGATAGTGAGAAAAATGGCACACCTGCTTCACCTGCAATTGCTTTTGCTAAAAGGGTTTTACCTGTACCAGGAGGACCTACCAATAGAACGCCTTTTGGAATCCTTGCACC
>NZ_CVSW01000116.1 GCF_001180265.1 Prochlorococcus marinus
AGCAAGACGTACAATTGCCTTCTTGACTTGAGAACGTTTACCGGAAAATTTCCCGACTCTTCTTGTTCTCCTAGGAGGATTCATAGTGTTAACTCCTATGACTTTAACACTGAACAATGCTTCAATAGCTGCCTTTATTTGTGGTTTAGCCGCTCTATGATCTACTTCGAAAGTATATTGGTTAAGATCTAGTGCATTTGTAGCTTTTTCAGTAATAACTGGCTTTCGTATTACATCGGCTAAACGAGAATCGAATAATTTACTCATGATGCATAAACCTCCTGAATTTTATCTATCGCTGATTGACCTATTACCAATTTATTGGCATTGAGAATATCAAATACATTTAATTGATCGGCAGCGATTAACTTTACTTTCTCAATATTATTAATGGATTTTTTTATAATATCGGAAGGGCTATCAAGGATAACCAAAACTTTTTCAGTTTTTTGTATACCCAATCGAGCAAGGCCATTAATGATATCACTTGTTTTAGGCTGCTTTAAAGTAGATCCAAAATCTTCAACA
>NZ_CVSW01000117.1 GCF_001180265.1 Prochlorococcus marinus
GGTTAAATCTAATAACTTTATATTTTTTTTGCCAACCTTTTCAAATTCATAACACTTATCGTAATAATCTAGAACTGATTTGCAAACTAAGTCCCATTTCTCATTATTAATTGATTCCAGAGCTATTTTTGTTCTTTGCGGTCCTAATCTTTTTTTTATCCTTAATACAGATTCTTGGAGTTCCTCTTTTTTAAAAACACTATAAGTATCTATCAACTCATCTAACCTGTTAGATTCGCTTC
>NZ_CVSW01000118.1 GCF_001180265.1 Prochlorococcus marinus
CTTTGGTTGAATTTGAAATTTGTCCGGAATGATTATGATGATTGTTTTGAGAGTTAGGTGAATACTCCCATATTCCCATAGTCGTTAAACCCGCAGAGATTATTCCCATCCCTACTACTGATAAATTGACTATTCCCATTGCTACTGCCCCAAAAGAAAATACTCCCATTGGGACTATTCCAATACTTATTACTCCCATTGGCACTATTCCTATTGAAACTATACCTAGAGGTGCTATTCCAAAAGCAATTTTTTTTGGTTTTGTACCGCAATGCTTATTCTCTTTATTTTTATTAATTTCCAATAGTTTTTCTAAATGTTAAATTAAAATTGTCTCACAAAACAACCAATCAAAGATTAATTTCTACTTGAATTAAAAATTTTGAATTATTTTCTAGAACTTTGAATAACCTAAAAAATCT
>NZ_CVSW01000119.1 GCF_001180265.1 Prochlorococcus marinus
CTTTAATAGCCTTATTCTTATTTGCAAGAGAAATATATCCATCAACATACATTGATTCAAGAACTTTATTTCTATTTTTAATAGCTAGTTCTAAATTTTGATAAGGTGAATAAATTGATGGAGCTGGAGCTAATCCTGCAATTAATGCTATCTCTGATAATGTCAATTCTTCTATAAATTTTCCAAAATAAACTTGGGCAGCCTCGTCTACCCCGTATGCTCCTGATCCTAGATAAATATTATTTAAATATAATTTTAAAATTTGATTTTTGTTATATCTAAATTCAAGTATTAGTGATATAAAGATTTCTTTGATTTTTCTTTGAAAACTTAAATCATTATTTAGAAAAAGTAATCTAGCAACTTGTTGTGTAATAGTACTTCCTCCCTCCTTAACATAACCACTTCTAATATTTTGAATAACGGCACGAGAAATACTTTTTAAATCTATTCCATTATGTTTATAAAATCTTTTATCCTCAGAAGATATAAAAGAATGTTTAAGAAAAAATGGAATTTTATGATAATTATTATCTATTTCAAATTTGCGGCTTAATTTGCTTAGTATCTTATTATCAGAAGATGATATTACGTAAGAATATTTGGTTTCCCGAGACTTTTTATTTTTAGAAACGTCAAATTTTAAGGTATTAAATATTAGACTAAAAA
>NZ_CVSW01000120.1 GCF_001180265.1 Prochlorococcus marinus
GATTTGTATTTTTACATCTTTAATTGAAATTTTGCCAGAGGGAATTGGTCTGTTTGGTTCATTAATTGCATCAATTTCTTTATCAAAAAAATCATTTATGGTTTGGGTATAACCAGCCAAAAGTGGTCCACTCATTAACATACATGCCAATGAAGCTAGAACATTACTAAATGTCCATTCAAAATTCCCACTTGCAGCTGCTCCACAAATAACCCCCCATATCAAAGGGATCCACGTTATGGGTTTCATTAACTGTATGCGGAGTTTCCATATGCTTGATGTTTCAGAGGCACCCTTAATTCCTAATAGTTGTTTTGGATCATTCACTTTACTTTTTAACCTTTCTCAATTTCTTCTGGGAAAAACCAATTTTGCTCACCATTCTGAAATTTTGCGGTGATCCCAATACTCCTGCCGTCTGTCATTTTATAGCCTGTTATTACGGCTTTCGGATTAGAGGATATTTG